>DCIX01000016.1 GCA_002317135.1 Bacteroidales bacterium UBA1715 | reverse complement strand
GCGGAAATTTATAGGACTTAAAAACACAACGAAACAACTCGTTGAAGCATTCCTCGATGTTTCGTTTGTGAGAAAAAGAAAAAATCCGATGGAAGGTGAAGAATAACTAAAAAGAAAGAAAGAACAGTATAATGGCTACAAATGCGATTGAAAACACAACCAATGCAAGTTTTGAAAGAGCATCGGCAAGTTTAGGAAACGCAACAACAAACCATATACAAAACAATAAAGAAACCATACTCACTTTCTTCTAGTGTTGCAATATACAAAATTCAAACAACAATGTCAAGAAGAGATGTAGAATATGCGATAACGGTGGTTGATCAATTTGATAAGCCAATGAAATTATTCACTGATGATATAGAATCAGCGAATAAAAGCTTTGACTCTCTTGATAGTTCGTTGCTTAAGTCTATTAAAACTATTGGTTTGCTTAAAGTTGCAGGAAATGCAGTTGGTAAAGCATTTGGTTTTGGGAAAGAAAGTGTAAATGCGAGCAATCAAATAGAAGTTTACGAAGCTTCGCTTAAAAATATGCTTGGCAGCCATTTCAGGCACGGGAAGTTTTTAATATGCGGAAATTTATAGGATTTAAAAACAGAATGCAAATTTTTTTTGTAATGGCTTCCAGCCATTGAATGATGGGTGGATGTTCTCCCGAGACTTCGTCACGGGTTACTTGAATATTGCCTTGCCAGGCAATAGTTTTTTTTTGATTCATATTGCACCTTAAAAAAGTAATGGCTGTAAGCCATAATTTGAGTACCCTGTGACGTAGTCTCAGGATTAAAAAGTGTAGAATGCATTTGGCTGGAAGCCAATACAAAAATATAGTAACGACTATTTGCCTTCTTCTTTCTGTTTATCCGACACTTTTTGTAACGCAACTACAAGTCGGTCTAGTCAAGATGTTTTTTTTGTTTTTTTAAACATATAAGAAATTATAGAACTTAAAAACACAATGCAAATCTTTTTTGTAATGGCTTTCATCCATTGAATGATGGGTGGATGTTCTCCCGAGACTTCGTCACGGGTTACTTGAATATTGCCTTGCCAGGCAATAGTTTTTTTTTGATTCATATTGTACCTTAAAAAAGTAATGGCTGTAAGCCATAATTTGAGTACCCTGTGACGTAGTCTCAGGATTAAAATGTGTAGAATGCATTTGGCTGGAAGCCAATACAAAAATATAGTAACGACTATTTGCCTTCTTCTTTCTGTTTATCCGACACTTTTTGTAACGCAACTGCAAGTTGGTATAGTTAAGATGTTTTTTTTAACATATAAGAAATTATAGAATTTAAAAACTATTTGTGGGGCAGCAAACAAATGGCATGAAATAAGTAAACAAATGATACATAGAATTTGTTCCTCTCTGTAGAAATTGTAGTTTTGCACCCAAATAAAAATGCTTTATAATGATTGTTGTTCCTAAGAATCATCCTTTGATTGAGAAATTAAATGCAGAAGGTTTGTGTTTGACAGATCAAAAACCGGTTGGTAAGTCTGTAAAAATGTTGTTTCTTAATCTAATGCCCGATAAAGAAGATTCTGAGGCTGATTTGTATCGAGCTTTACAGTCAGTTGAAGTGCCAATAGAGATTACGCTAATCAAGATGAGTAATCTTATGTATAAGCATACTCCACAGGACTATATGAATACATTTTATGTGGATGTGGCAGAAATAATGGAACAAAATCAAGACTATGACGCAATGGTAATTAATGGCGCTCCGTTTGAACGATTTGAATATGAAGAAATTGTGTACTGGAATCAATTGTGTGTATTCTTTCGTTGGGCTGACAAACATGTAAAATCAACCGTGCATATTTGTTGGGCTGCTTTTGCCCGTATTTACTATAATTGGGGGGTACATTTTAAGCGTAATTCGTTTCAGTGGAGTGGGGTATTTCCACACACAATTTTTGATAAATCAGTTTCGTTGGTTGATGGCAACTTGGATGAGGTAGGAATGCCGGTGAGTCGTCCGTGGTATCTTTCGCATGATGAGGTTGCGGCTGTGCCAGAGATGAAAATTGTTGCAGAATCTCCGGTTACAGGTCCTGGAATTATAACGGCTTTCGAAGGTCGGCAGATTTATACAATCTGTCACCCAGAATATGGACGTGATAGAATTGGTAATGAATATAGACGAGACCTTGCCAATGGAAAGAATCCTATGTTTCCATTTAATTATTTTGTTGACGACGATGAAACCAAAGGAGTGAATTATAGTTGGCAAACCAATCGTGATATATTCTTCAAAAACTGGATTACCGATTTCGTGTTGAAATTGTAAACATTTTTTGTTATCTTTATCGACAAATTAAAAAGTTGATACTATGAAAAATTTGAGAAAAATGTTTTTGTTTGCTGTTGTACTTGCTTCAGCATTGGTAATGTCATCTTGTCAATCGAAAGAAGAAAAGGTTATCTCTCAAATGGAGAAAATTGAAAAATTAGTTTCTTCAGAAGATTTTCAGATATATAAACTTGACGAAATCAAAAAACAGTATGATGCAATTTTGACTGCTTCAAAAGAATGTAATTTTTCCGATGAACAAAGAAAACAACTTGTTGAGATTCAAGGACGTATAGCTGCAGGTATGACAAAGCAAATGATTAAAGGTGCAGGCTCTATACTTAACGATGCTATTGATGCTAGTCAAGGTTTTATGAAAGGATTTACAGATGTTATTTCTGAAGAAATAGAGAAGGCAACTAAAGAATAAGTATAACTTTCATTAAAGTTAATTGCGGAAATATTCTTAGGAATGTTTCCGTTTTTTATTGTTCTTTCTTTTTGTTTATAAATGAACTAGGCATTAGTACTTCTTCAGGAAGTATTTTTAGTATAATAGGCAAAATAAACGCTCCCCCCGGAATCATAAATATAGCAAGGGAAGGAATGGTCTTCAGAAGGTCGAAAATTTGCTCCCGAACTTTATCTTTCTCTGATGTCGAAAGATCTTCGTTTATTGACTTGCGTATTAATTCGACAAGTTCTTTGCTTTCGAGTATTTCTGTCGTTATTTTTTGTTTGTTCTTTTGAATGATATTTTGTGTTCGATCAAGTAATGCTTGGCGAATTCTATCTAATCCTTCGTTGTAATGTATGTAGAAAATTTTGTCTCCTTCCAATTGGAGAAAATTTTCAATGTATATTGAACTATGTTCTATATCGTTTTCTTCTAAAGATAGTTTTTGTGCTACATCTTCTAGAAACAATGCCTCGGCCTTTTGCATATCGTTGTCGGAGAAGCACGCAAATGCAGCATAGTCATACAAAATTTTTCTGACGTGCACAGAACTCGTTTGATAGCGTTCTAAATGAAGTGTGGCGAGATTTGTTTGCTCGTCGTTTTCTTCAAGTCCTGCCGATGCGGACAGGTATGTTGCTATAGCTTTGGCATTCTTGTCTTTTGTTATATTTGCGGCTTGTTGAACTAATGAAATGCTATCTTTTTCTATCTCTTTTCGTTTGTCGTAATCGTAGATTCCTTCTAACCAAAGGGCGAAATACAGTATGTCTAAACTTGCGAATAGATTGAATTTTATTCCTTCCCAAAATGTTTTACTAAGAACGGTTGGAGCACTTATTCTGAGGTCTATTATGCGTTCAATAATTTCATTCGTTGTTTCTTCTTTTGAAAAGATAGAGCGGTATTTCTTATTGTCAGCTTCGCTTAATGTAAACAAGGTGTAGAATTTGTATATGTATTGTATACACTCTTCTGTTGTTTCGCTATTGATAGTTGTGCGTTTCCATCGGAAATATGTGAGAAAAAGACCTTTTGTAAGGGCGATTTTAAACGAATCGGCGTACGACCAAGTGGCGTTTTGTTTATAGGAGATTATGGTATCGTCGGTAATTGTGCCATAGAACAATCCACTAGTATGAATTAGGCTGTGTGCAAAATCTGCACAGCTTGTTTGTGCGGGAAATGATACAACATTTGCTTGTGAATCTTTCGTAAAAGCATCAATAAATAACGGTAACCAATTTCTTACAGATGGGTCCACAGGCAAATCTTTTGCTCAAATGTACGAATTTCTTCGAACTATTCTTCGCCAGTTCTGAAGAAACTAAAATGTACTTTCCCGTATGTGCATAGTCGACTGAAATGTTCGTGTTTGCTAAAATCGACTTCGGCAGGATGTTCAACAATTACCAACGTTTCTTTTTTTACCGCTTTGCTGGCATAGATAAAATTCGGAACCTCTGCAATCCAAGGCAAATTGTATGGAGGGTCGGCAAATACGATGTCGAAGGAACGATTGGCGATTTTTAAGAAATCTCGTACTTCGGAAATCAACACTTTCATTCCGTTGATGTTGAGTTTCTTTGTTGTTTGTTTTATGAAATTCGCGTGTTTCGCGTTCATTTCAATGCTGACAATGTCCGTGCAACCTCGCGATGCACATTCGTATGAAATGCTGCCAATGCCAGAGAATAAATCTAATACGCTTATTTCAGAAAAATCAAATTCGTTGTTGAGAATGTTGAATAACCCTTCTTTAGCCATATCGGTAGTCGGGCGTAATTCAAATTCTTTAGGTGCGTTAATTATTCGACCACGCAAGTCTCCACTAATTATTCGCATAGGTCAACATTGCAATGGTTATAGAATAGCATATATGGGAATTTTTCTGGAAAATCAGTATTCTTAGCAATTTCTAAGTTTTTGATAAATACTTGTAGGGCAGAAAAATAAGGTGATTTTTCGCCAATTATTCCAGACAATTCCACTGGTGTATTGAGCGTGTCTAAATGAAGCTTGTCGAAAATGTTCATTACATAGAATGTGAAATCGTTCACATTTGCAAAGCGGAATGTATTACAGAAACGCAATTCTTTTCCTTTTATGAACATTGCTGTGAAGAAATTGTTTTCTATGGAAATGCACAATTTTTCTTTACGTGTTTTTATGTTGGCTTCGAGCATTGGCGCCATTTGTGGCACATACGAAATGTAATTATGTTCCTTAAAAGCACTTCTACAAAGTGTCCATATTGTTTGTTCTATAGGGAATAGGACAACAACATCGCTATTTTGCGATTCGTAGTTAATAATGGATTCCTGCTCGCTGACGCTGAAATTAAGTTCGGCGTATTTTTCAATCATTGTATCGTCGTAGAATTTCTTTGGAACAAAAGTGAATTTTTGTGAAACGATAATGATTGTTACCGAAGCAAATACCGATTGTAAGATTTCTTGTTCCAAAAATGTTTTGAATTCGTCATCTTTTTTGTTGGGAGCAACCGTTTTATAGGCGAATGCTTCGATGTTTTGTTTGTACAAAATCAAAAAAGAAAATCCATCTCGACGAATCGAAATGGATAAACGACAATCCTTTGGCTTTCGTTTAGAATATGATTCCGAAACAAAAGAGAAATCTTGCATATTATTGCCAGTTACCTTCAGTTGTTGCTTCGTCTAGTTTACCAATACGCAAACCTTCGTATCCGCTCACTTTACGAGAATATTCTTTTGCATTTACAACTAATTGACGATCAAGGTCGAATAGTAAATCGTCCCAAAGAACGCCCATTTGGAAAGTTGCGATTTTTGCACCACCAGATGTGATAGAACTTGCAGCAATTTCAAATTGTTTGTCTGTTCCAGGAACATTTGGTATGTCGTCTAAGTTGAAATTCGCAGACAACAAAGAGTCAGACATTAATTTTTCGAATACAGGAACTTTAACTTTTTCTTGCCATGCACGACCAGCAGCAACTTCTGCTGAATCTTCTATGTCACCGATAGTTTTAGTGAATTCCAAAGAATCTTCTTTTGCAAAACGAATTAGTTCAGCCCAGTTGTCTGCATATTTGTTATATTTTGTTTCGTATGCATTTTGTAGCTCGCGTGCATTTGTAAGCTTTTCAACTACTAATGCTTGTCTTTTTGCTTTTTCTTCTCCAAATGTGATATCTACATTAATTGTGTTGTAGATTAGGTAGGCAATGGCTACGATTACAAATGCCAAAACAACTTCAATACCAATTTTTAAACTTTTGTTCATTTTTATATCCTTTAGTTTTGTAAAATTTCGTTTACAAACATAAAACTTTTTGTCCGTTTTATTGTTACTATTGCAAAATATTTTTCAACTGAATGCTCCACGATTACTTAGAAAAACAGCTTCTTTCGAAATTCTCGTTTCAACCGACTGACGATCAGCGATTGACGTTTACCGAATTGGCGAAATTTTTGACTGGTGATCAGGAGGTGTTTGTTATGAAAGGTTTTGCCGGAACGGGTAAAACGACGTTGGTAAAGGCGATAGTGGATACATTGCAGGCATTGGAAACACCGGTTGTTTTACTTGCTCCAACTGGTCGGGCGGCAAAAGTTTTGTCGAATTATACGGCAAAACCGGCTTTTACTGTCCATAAAAAAATATATCGTCAGAAAAACGTGGGCGATGGTTTTCATTCGTTTGGAATGTCCTTCAATGCTGTTGTGAATGCCGTGTATATAGTCGATGAAGCGTCGATGTTATCGATAGATACAGGTGAACGCTCGATTTTTGGCTCAGGTTCTGTTCTTGATGATTTATTCCGTTTTGTTTTTAATGAGCATAATTGTAAGTTGCTGTTAATAGGCGATATAGCCCAACTTCCGCCTATAGGCTTGTCGGATTCTCCGGCACTTGATGGAAAATATTTAGAAGATCATTTCTGGAAAAAAATTGCAATGGCGAGTCTTACGCAAGTAGTGAGACAGTCGGAACAATCGGGAATTTTGCAAAATGCTACGATAATTCGTTCTCTTATTGAAAATGATAAGGATGTGTTCCCTCAATTACAGGTTTTACCCGATGTGGAATGTATAGACGGCAGTATGCTTTTAGAGGCGTTGGAAAACTCACATTCTAAGGTTGGCATAGATGATACAATTGTTGTAACTCGCACGAATAAGTTGGCGAATCGGTATAATGAAGGTATTCGTCGTATGATTTTGTGGAAAGATTCGGCAATTTGTGTTGGCGACTATATTATGGTTGTGAAGAACAACTATTTTTGGACAGAAAAAAATAATGAGGTTCCATTTATTGCCAATGGTGATATTGCCGAGATAGTTCGTATAAAGAAATATGAATCTTTGTATGGCTTTGATTTTGCAGAAGTAACGCTTCGTTTTCCTGATTATCAGGATTTTGAGCTTGATTGTAAAGTGCTTCTTAACACATTGACATCAGAGTCAGCCTCGTTGACTTCGGAAGAAAATAATACATTGTATCAGGAAGTTTGTGCCGATTATCCGGAGGTAACCAATAAGAAAACGCTGTATAGTAAAATAAAACAGAATCCACATTTTAATGCATTGCAAATAAAGTTCGCGTATGCCATTACTTGTCATAAGGCCCAAGGTGGACAGTGGAAACACGTGTATATAGACCATGGCTTTATTACAGAAGAAATGGTAAATAAGGATTTTCTTCGATGGCTGTATACCGCATTTACTCGTGCGACAGAGAAAATTTATTTAGTGAATTTTAAGAAAGAATTTTTCGGGGAGAAATAAGATAAAATTATGTTTTTTTGAGTTTTTCGCTCAAAAAGACGATTAATTGTGTTGTCGTTTTGACATATTTGAAACAAAAAAGGGATTGCCGTTAAGCAATCCCTTTCAGTTTCTCGTTGTGAGAATTAATTATTTTGCTTGTTCCAAAGCCAATGTTTTTGTTGGCAAGTCGCAAACTTCAGATGGACCGAAGTATTGGATTGGACCTGGATATACGTAACAAGTTTCTTTAGCCCAAGTTTCGCGGTTAGCAGCAAGAGCTTTGAAAGGAGCGCCTTCCAATTCAACTAAAGCTTTACGGATAACTGGTTTCATTGCACCGTGACGTTTTTCCATGTTCATCATCATTGTGATAGGAACACCAGCAGCAATCCATTGGTCAGCAGGTTTAGTTGTGTTCTTAATCAATGACATGTAACCAGATTTACCAGAAGCAATCAAGTTAGCTGCATTGTAACCTAATGAATAGCAGTAGTCAGCATCGAAGTTAGATGGAGCTGCACAACGACCTTCGTAACCGAAGAAGTGACCAAGACCTGAGAATTTACCAGTGTATGAACCAGCAGCTTTTCTCTTAGCCAATTCTGTTCTTACCATTTCGATAAGAAGTTTTTCAGTTTCGATCAAAGAAACTTGTACGTTTCCGTGAGGGTCACGTTCAAGAGTTAATTGTTTTTGTACGAAATCTGGAAGAGAAGCGTAAACTGAAGCAGAGTTAGCAGAAAGTTTCTTAACAGCAGCAGCAACGTCACCGTTAGTTTCAGCCAACAAGTCGTTCAATTCTTTGATAAGAACTTTCATTTCTGGAATGAATTCGATCAAACCTTCTGGGATAAGAACAACACCGAAGTTGTTACCAGCAGCAGCGCGAGCAGCAACTGTGTCAGCGATGTTACCAACGATTTGAGCCAAAGTCATTTTCTTTGCTTCAACTTCTTCTGAAACGATACAAATATTAGGTTGAGTTTGCAAACCACATTCAAGAGCGATGTGAGAAGCAGAACGACCCATCAATTTGATGAAGTGCCAGTATTTTTTTGCAGAGTTAGCATCACGCATGATGTTACCGATAACTTCAGAGTAAACTTTACAAGCAGTATCGAAACCGAAAGAAGTTTCAATTTGATCGTTCTTTAAGTCACCGTCGATAGTCTTAGGACAACCGATTACTTGGATACCAGTATTTTTTTGTAGGTAGTATTCTGCCAAAACGCAAGCATTTGTGTTAGAATCATCACCACCGATGATAACTAATGCTTTAATGCCAAGTTTGTTGCAGATTTCGATTCCGCTGTCGAATTGAGAAGTTTCTTCCAATTTTGTACGACCAGAACCGATGATATCGAAACCACCAGTGTTACGGTAAGCGTCAATAATTTCAGAAGTTAATTCGATATATTTATGGTCGATCAATCCGCTAGGTCCACCTAAGAAACCATATAATTTAGCGTTTTTGTTCAAAGATTTAATACCATCGAACAAACCAGAAATTACATTGTGTCCACCAGGAGCTTGACCACCTGAAAGAATAACACCAACGTTGAATTCGTTCATAGACAATTTTGAAGCAGCTTCTTCAAAAGTTACAACTGGCATTCCGTAAGTGTTAGGGAACAATTTCTTGATTTCTTCTTGGTCTGCAACAGATTGAGTTGCTTTACCTTCTTTTAGAGCAACACCACCTTTAAATGCTTTTGGCAATTTTGGTTGGTAAGCAGCTCTTGCTTTTTGTAATGCACTAATAGCCATATACTTAATTTATTTAATAATTACATTATTTTTATGGTTGCGAAGATAGAAAATAATTGATAATTGACAATTGATAATTGATAATTATTTGAAATAGTGATTGGTAATTGATGATTTTTAGATTGCTTTTAGTGAAATAAATGGGATAATCATTTCTTCGAGTGAAATTCCACCATGTTGAAACGTGTCTTTATAATAGTTCGCATAATAGTTGAAATTGTTTGGGTATGCGAAGAAATCTTGATTTGTTGCAAAAATGTATGAAGAACTTATGTGACATTGTGGAAGTCGGGCTTCGATAGGTTTAGTGATTTCAAATACTTCTTTGGGATTATATTGTAACGCTTTGCCTTGTTTGTAGCGAAGGTTGGTAGTAACGTTTTTGTCTCCTAAAACTTTTATAGGATTTTGTATGTTTACCGAACCGTGGTCGGTTGTAATCATAACGTTGATTTTTTTCTTTGCCAAATCTTGTAAAAGCTCAAATAGAGGAGAATGGCTGAACCATGAAACCGTAAGGGAACGATAGGCAGCCTCGTCGTTGGCAAGTTCTTTTATCATATTCATTTCTGTCCGGGCATGCGAAAGAATGTCTATGAAATTGTGTACCAATACAGAAAAATGATGTTGAGTTATTTTATAAAATCTGTCGTTGTTTTTCTTTCCTGTATTGATGGATGTAATTTTGTCGAAGAAAATCTTGTCGGTATATCCGAGACGTTTTAATTGGGAAATGAGCATTTCTTCTTCATGTAAATTCTTCATTTCGTCATCTTCGTCATCAACCCAAAGGTCGGGATATAGTTTTTCGAGATCGGCTGGCATATAACCGGAGAATAGCGCATTGCGTGCATATTGCGTTGTTGTTGGCAAAATGCTGTAGTACAGAGAATCTTCTTCGATAGTGAAATATTCGCTTAATAAAGGTCGAAGTGCAACCCAATGGTCGTAGCGTAGGTTGTCGATTACGAGCAAAAGTGTTTGCGAGTCTTTTTGTATTTCAGGAAAGACTTTTTCTTTAATTATGCTTGGCGAAAGTAATGGTTTATTGTTGCTGTTAGGCTTAAACCATGAAAGATAGTTTTTCTTGATGAATTTCGCGAAGTTTACATTTGCATCATTCTTTTGCATTAGTAGCAATTCGTTCATACTATGGTCTTTCGACTGAACTAATTGCATTTCCCAATAAACTAAATGTTGAAATACTTCGATCCAATCTTGGTATGAATTTGCGTTTGCGATTTCCATTCCTAATTGTGAAAAATCTTTTTGGTACTTGCTTGTCGTGTTTTGGGTAAGTAAGTCGTTTTTATCCAGATTTTTCTTTAGCGCAAGAATTATCTGATTTGGATTTATCGGTTTGATAAGATAATCGTTTATGCGTGAACCGATTGCTTTGTCCATGATGTTTTCTTCCTCGCTTTTTGTGATCATAATGACAGGAAGTTCGGGAAGTTTTGTCTTTATGGCTTCTAAAACTTCAATTCCGCTTAAACCAGGCATTTGTTCGTCAAGAAAAACGATGTCGAATTTTTGTTTTGAGACTTCAGTTATAGCATCGTTCCCGTTGTTTACCGGTGTAACCTGGTATCCTTTGGCTTCAAGGAACATGATGTGAGGCTTGAGAAGTTCAATTTCGTCATCGGCCCATAGAATATGTATTTGTCGCATAATTTGTATAGAAAACTCAATTAGAAAACGATGTTATTCAAAATTTATTGTCGTTGGAACAAAGGTATGAATTTCTAAACATAAGTTTTATAGTTTATCGTTTGCTCTCACAAAATTAATTTCTACTTTTGCAACCAAATATCAACAAATGGCAGAACAATCTCTATTAGAAAGACTTGACGGTTTACAATTCAAATTCGAAGAAATTTCTACAATGATAACGGACCCTGCGGTAATTGCCGATATGAAGCGTTTCGTTAAATTGAATAAGGAATATCACGAGTTGGAATTGCTTATGAATGCTCGTAAGGAGTACAAAAACTTGTTAGGAAACTTGCAGGAAGCAAAGTCGATTTTGGAAAACGAAAACGACGAAGAAATGCGTGATATGGCGAAGATGGAAATAGACGAAACAGAACCGAAAATTGAAAAAATGGAGGAGGAGATTCGTCTGTTGTTGATTCCTGCCGATCCTGAAGATGGAAAGAATGCCATTGTTGAAATTCGTGGTGGAACAGGTGGTGATGAAGCTGCAATTTTTGCTGGTGATTTGTTCCGCATGTATTCGAAATATTGTGAATCTAAAGGTTGGAAGATACAGGTTACTTCTTTTAACGAAGGTACTTCTGGCGGTTATAAGGAAATTGTTTTTGAAGTTACTGGTGACAATGTATATGGTACATTGAAATATGAATCAGGTGTACACCGTGTACAACGTGTTCCTGCAACGGAAACACAAGGACGTGTACATACTTCGGCTGCAACAGTTGCTGTTTTGCCAGAAGCAGAGGAATTCGATATTGATTTGAAGGAAACGGATATCCGTACCGATATATTCTGTGCATCAGGTCACGGTGGACAGAGTGTCAACACTACTTATTCGGCAATTCGTTTGGTGCACATTCCAACTGGTATCACAGTTCAATGTCAGGACGAAAAGTCACAGTTGAAAAATAAGGCAAAGGCTATGATAGAATTGCGTACTCGTATTTACAATATGGAGTACCAAAAATATTTGGACAATATTGCTTCGAAACGTAAAACTATGGTTTCGACAGGTGACCGTTCGGCAAAGATTAGAACATATAACTATCCACAAGGTCGTGTTACTGATCACCGTATCAATTTAACATTGTATAATTTGCAAGCAATTGTTGGTGGCGATATCCAGGAAATTATAGATGGCTTGATCGTAGCTGAAAATGCAGAACGACTAAAAGCAGGAGAAATTTAATAGAAAAGACTGGCTTTTGCTGGTCTTTTTTTATTGTAATATTGTTCGTTGTTTTGCGAATAATGTTAAAAAATTTTGTTTTTGTGAAAACTGTTCGTATGTTTGCGAACAGAAAATAAAATGGTATGGCTGAAAAGAATTATTGCATAAAAACAGAAACATTGGCTCGTATGGCGAAAGCGTTAGGACATCCTGCACGTATAGCTATTATGAAATTTTTGGCGAGTCAAGAAACTTGTTATTTTGGTGACATTCACGAAGAACTACCTATAGCTAAAGCAACGGTAAGTCAGCATTTGTCTGCTTTAAAAGAAGCAGGACTTATTCAAGGTGAAATAGAAGCTCCAAAAGTTAAGTATTGTATTAATCGTGAAAATTGGGAATATGCGAAACAGTTGTTTTCAGACTTCTTTGCCTTGAATATATGTGATAAGAAAGATTCTTGTTGTGAATGATTTTTAAGAACCCTTGTTTCGAGGGTTTTTATTTAATTTTATTGTTCGTTGTTTTGCGAATTACTAACAAATAAATATGTATTATGAAAAAAGTAAAAGTGTTGATTAGTGGATGTGCTTGTAATAGCAAATTTGCAGATTTGGTGGAAAAAGTAGTAAGTGAACAATCTTTGGATGTGTCTGTTACTCGTGTTACAGATATAGAAGAGGTTATGCGCTATAATGTCATGTCGCTACCTGCTCTAGTTGTAGATGAACAAGTTGTTGCTCGTGGGGCTAAAACAGAAAAAGAATTGGTTGAACTATTAAAGTAAAAGAATATGAAAAAACTATTGTCTTTAATTATTTTTTTGTGTTTGTATCTTATAGGATACAGTCAAAATGTTGATGTTGTTTATTTTCATGGTAAACAAAGATGTGTAACTTGTTTGAGCATAGAAAAGTATGCAAAAGAAGCTGTGCAAGAAATATGTACTGATAAGCAGACGAAGGGACATGTTCGTTTTGAGGCTGTTGATTTTTCAACAGAGGAAGGAAATAGCATTGCACAAGAATATAAAGTTGCCTGGTCGACATTATTTATTGAAAACGGCGATGTTCGTAAGGATATTACACAGTTGGCGTTTCGTTATGCTAAAAATCAGCCCGAAGAGTTTAAGAGATTGTTAAAACTTGAGATTGAGTCTATACAGCAATGATAGAATATTTACATACACTTTTATATAGTAGTACAGTTCCTGTGTTGACGGCAATCGTGTTAGGGCTGCTTACGGCAATTAGTCCATGTCCTTTGTTTACAAACATAACAGCTGTTAGTTTTATTTGTAAGGATGTAGATAAAAATGCTGTATTTAATAAAGGAATATGTTATTGTTTGGGAAGAATTGTTGCCTATACTTGTTTAGGTGTTTTGCTCATTTATGTTCTAAAAAAAGGAGGAGAAATTTTTGGACTACAAAATGCAATACATGTTATCGGTGAATATGTTATAGGTCCTATACTTATTCTCATTGGATTGTTTATGTTGTTTGGGCATTTGTTGCATTTACCTAAGTTTGGCTTTTCAGGAAATGTTGTGGATAGCCGTTTTCATGGAGTTGCAGGCTCTTTTTTGCTGGGGTTCTTTTTTGCAATGGCATTTTGTCCTACAAGTGTGATGTTTTATTTCGGCATGTTGATCCCATTGTCGGTAGGAACTGAAACAGGATATTTCTTGCCGATATTTTTTGCAATAGCTACTGCACTTCCAGTTTTAATTGTTGCATGGATTTTAGCTTTTTGTGTGACAAATCTTTCTTCTTGGGTTGGAAATGTACAGAAATTTCAGAAATGGCTTAATTCTGTAGTTTCGCTAATTTTTATGATAGTTGGATTGTATTATACCATAATGTTGATAGTATGAGAATTTTAGTTTTATGTACGGGAAACCGTTGTCGAAGTCAAATGGTGCAGGGTGTTTTGAAACATTTGAATCCTTTATTTGAAGTTTGTTCTGCAGGTGTAAAACCGGCGGAAGCAGTTCATCCGCTTGCAATATCAGTTATGAAAGAGATAGGTATAGATATATCGTCTCATTATCCAAAATCGGTGAATCAATATCTCGATCAATCATGGGATTATGTTTTGACTGTTTGTGGTTCAGCAAAAGAATCTTGTCCGATTTTTAGAGGTAAGGTAAAACAGCAATTACATATAGGTTTTGAAGATCCTGATGCTTTTGTTGGTACAACAGAAGAACAGATTCAACAATTCCGCAGTGTTCGAGATAGAATCATTACGGATATAACAGATTGGTATAAGAAAGAATTACAGTTTTTTTTATAGAAATGATATGTTAGAAAATTTTGCAAATTGGCTCGTGTATGATGTCGTTGGAATAGAGTTATATTCTCGTATAGGAGAAGCTTTAAGTTTTTTTGTATATGATTCACTTAAAATTTTACTGTTACTTTTTGTTATCAGTATAGTTATGGGATTTGTGAATGCATATTTTCCGATAGAACGTCTTCGTAATTTTCTTACAAACAAGAAACTGTATGGAACGCAATATCTGTTAGCTTCGTTGTTTGGGGCTATAACGCCTTTTTGCTCATGTTCTTCCATTCCACTTTTTATAGGATTTGTGAAAGGTGGTATTCCATTAGGAGTGACATTTTCGTATTTGATTACCTCTCCATTGGTTAACGAAGTTGCTGTTGCAATGTTTTTAGGCGTGTTTGGGCTTAAGGTAACATTAGTTTATATCGTTAGTGGAGTTTTACTCGGTATGTTTGGAGGGTATATACTTGGTAAGTTACAATTAGAGCGTTTGTTGTCTCCCTGGGTGTTGGAAATGCAAAAGCAATCTATTGGTGAAAACGAACAATGGGAGTTGGATAATCTTTCGTTTATGCAACGATTTCCGCATATTGTTTGTGAATCGTGGAATATTGTAAAAGGGGTTATTGTTTATGTGATTCTTGGTATAGGTATAGGTGCGTGTATGCACGGTTATGTTCCAGAAGGATTTTTTGAGGAATATTTATCTTCTGATAAATGGTATGCAGTTCCTTTGGCCGTAATTTGTGCTGTTCCAATGTATGCAAATGCAGCAGGAATAGTTCCTGTTGTTGAGGTATTTGTTGCCAAAGGTGTAAGTATAGGGACTGCTCTTGCTTTTATGATGGCTGTTGTTGGTCTTTCTTTACCAGAAGCAACATTATTGAAGAAGGTTATGTCTCTTCAATTGATTTGTATCTTTTTTGGAATAATCACGCTTTTTATAATGATCCTAGGGTTCTTCTATAATATTGTTTTATAGTTTTTTACCAAATAAAACTTATGGTGTGGCAAATTGCTACAAAACTTTCTATGGTAATGTCGTTGTTTACATTGCAGATGATATCATTACTGTAACTTGATGTCCCTTTATAGATTTTTTTGTTGTTGAGGTTGCAAATAATGTCATTGCTGTATGTTGAGTTTCCTTTATACATTTTTCGGTCTTTTATGGTGTAAATAACATCGCTTGAGTAGCTGGAATTACCCTTGTACACTTTGCCATCTTTAATAGTATAGATTACATCGCTACTATAGGTTGAATTACCTTTGTAGATTTTCCCATCTTTAATGTTTAAAAGAATGTCGCTTGAGTATGAGGAGTTTCTTTTGTATACTTTGCCGTCTTTTATGTTGCAAATAATGTCGTTAGAATACGACGAATTACCTTTGTAAACAGTACAATTATGTTGGATGAAAAATGAAAATAGTCCCATAGTTAGTATAAGTGAAAGAATGAATTTTTTCATAGTGTATATGTTATTTTGTTAATAGGATACCGTTGAATCGTATCTCATTGTTGTCGTTCCCTCTTATTGTTAAGTAAAAAGTTGTAAGTATGAGAAAAACAGAATCTGTTTTATATGTAAAAATATCGCTGTCTTTCTGTTTTTCTATTGCTTCAATAGGGAAGGTAACAGGTGTATTCCCCACTGTGAATCTAATTGAATCTGTTTTTAATAGGTTGTCGCTTATGGTGAAGTACTTATTGGTGATTTTTAGTAACTTATTGTATTGTTCTAGTGGTAGGTCGGTTTCCCAATCATACATAGTATGATAATAATTTATGTTTGAAAGTTTTTTGCTTGAATTAGTAATAATTGTTTCTGTTTTTTGTGAATCTGCACTGTAAGTTGTATCAACTATGCCAAAATAAATATATTCATCTATAATGTCTTGGTAGTCTTCGCCTTTGTATTTGCTTTGTAGGTATAGTATTTTGTCTTTTATCTTCGTGTTGGTTATTGTTTGTACGTTTGTTATTGGGTAACTAATGTTTTCGTCATCAAGCAATGTTTTAATTTCGTTTGTAAGTATGCGTAGAGTTACATTTGGAATGCTTTGTGGACCAAAGGAAATAAGTAAAAATACGATTGCGAATGATAGTGGAATACCAACAATTTTTTTCGATTTATGTATGGCTAAATAAATGCAAATACCATAAAACCAGATATTTGCCGCTAATACATAGAGTCTTGAAATAGTAATGCCATAGTCGGAAATTCTACGGAAGATTCCCACGCTCATTAAGATAAGGAGAGGAATCATCAGTATAGGAAGATAGCGTAGGATTGTTTGTTTTGCCGTCTTATTTTCATCAAGCATTTTTGGATATAAAATCCATTGTAGTAGAATCATTCCTATCATAGAAATGATTACCATCCACGAGACAGCTCCGCACGGTAAAGTCCAGGTAAATAGTATTTTAGCGGCGTATATGTAGAGAATAATTACATATAGCAATTGTACAGGAATGAGCAAATAAGAAACATTTTCTAGGAGATTGGTTGCTTTTTCTTGTTTTGAAATTTGGGTGAGAAACAGAAAAGGCATAATTGCACAAAAGCAGATGATTAGTGTGTCTAAGTAAAGTTGACCGTTAATTTTTATGCTAAATAATTCTCCAGTACCCAAATAGAGAATAGCAAGTGCGCCATAAAATATCAGTAGCATAAAGCCACTAACAGTCAAATTTGCTATATTTTGAGTTGCAAATTTCCAACTTGCAAGATTGTCCTTTTGTATGAGAGTGGGATAGCAAAAAAGTAACACTAGCATAAGAAAACAAGCGGCAATAAGGCCTAGGGCATTCCAATTTGTCCACCAATAAATGCTTGCAATTATGGAAAATACTAACCAAAAGATGTTTAAGCCGCCGATTATCAGTAATTTACGGTTTGCATAATTTTCAGCCAACAAATTTGTGAGTATATTTAAGAAGTATGTTGTAGCAGGGTAGAAGAATAAGAAAAAGAGTAGAGAGGGGTTGTCTTTTATCGGTGGGTATGTATATATAGGTAATAGGCAAAATATGGTTACTACAATTGTTGCGATGCAAGAAATTGGGAATCTTTTGAAGGTTTCCTTACCGATTTGCAATAACTCTTTTGGAGAGAACTTTTTGAGTTTGCCGATTATTTTCATTTGAGTTCAGTTTTTTCCATTTGTAAATATATGCATTTTGTTCAAAATAAAAGAGATGTTGCATAAAAACACGAAAAAAAATAGTACATTCGCAAGCGTTTAGAAATGAATTATTAATTAAAAAGTAAATACTATGCTAAATTTAGTGTTATTCGGCCCTCCGGGAGCAGGAAAAGGAACTCAATCAGACAAAATCGTTGCAAAATACAACTTGTGCCACATCTCAACAGGTGACTTGTTGCGTGCTGAAATGAAAGCAGAAACTGAACTTGGTAAACAAGCAAAAGCTAAAATCGAAAAAGGCGAATTGGTTTCTGATGATATCGTAATTGGTATGATGGCAAACAAAATCGCTGAAAATGCAAAAGGTAACGGTTTTATTTTCGATGGTTTCCCACGTACTACTGCTCAAGCAGTTGCATTGGACGAATTGATGGCAAAACACAATATCGCAGTTTCTTGCATGATTTCTTTGGAAGTAGATACTCCAGAATTGGTAAAACGTTTGTTGGAACGTGGTAAATCTTCTGGCCGTGCTGACGATCAAAACGAAGAAGTTATCATGAACCGTATCAAAGTTTACAATTCAGAAACAGCTCCTGTAAAAGATTTCTATGGTAAACAAGGTAAATTACAAGAAATCAAAGGAGTAGGTACTATCGACGAAATTTTTGGTACTATTTGTGGCGTTTGCGACAAATTTTAATCTACAATAAAATGATTGGCAATGGGCTTAGTGTCTGTTGCCAATTTTTATTTAATCACCTCTTTTTTTTATTAATCATTAATCACTTTTCTCATGGCATCTTCAAGTTTTGTCGACTATGTAAAAATATTCCTTCACTCAGGAAAGGGTGGTGCAGGTTCTGCTCATCTTCATCGTGAAAAATTTGTTGCCAAGGGTGGACCTGATGGTGGTGATGGTGGTCGTGGTGGACATATCATTTTGAAAGGTAGCCGTAATGTGTGGACCTTGTTGGCTTTACGCTATCAAAAACATTTGTCTGCCGGTGATGGTGGCAGTGGCGGTAGTGCAGGAAGTACTGGTGCCAATGGTAAGGATATTATTATTGAAGTTCCACTTGGAACGGTTGCGAAAGATGCAGAAACAGAAGAAATTCTCTGTGAAATAACCGAAGACGGTGAACAAAAAATTCTTTTAAAAGGTGGCCGTGGTGGTTTGGGAAATTTAAACTTCAAATCGGCAACAAATCAAACTCCACGTTATGCTCAACCTGGCGAGATGGGAACGGAAGGTTGGTTTATACTTGAACTAAAAGTCCTTGCCGATGTCGGACTTGTTGGCTTCCCAAATGCAGGAAAATCAACATTGTTGAGTGTTGTTTCGGCGGCAAAACCAAAGATTGCGAATTATCCGTTTACAACGCTTGTTCCACAACTTGGTATTGTTCCTTATAGAGATAATGCTTCGTTTGCTATGGCCGATATTCCGGGAATTATCGAAGGTGCCCACGAAGGTAAAGGTTTAGGATTGCGTTTCCTTCGTCATATTGAACGAAATGCTGTACTTTTATTTATGATTCCTGCTGATAGTAAAGATATTGCAGATGAATACGAAGTTCTTTTAAATGAACTAAAACTCTATAATCCGGAGTTGCTCGACAAACCTCGTATGCTTGCTATTACCAAAAGCGATATGTTGGATGATGAATTAAAATCTATGTTGGAAAAACATTTGCCAACATCGATAGATCATATTTTTATTTCGTCGGTAGCGCAGACGAATATCCAGGAATTGAAAGATAAACTTTGGAAATTGCTACAATAATGTTCGAATCGCTTGAATTGTTCGATAGACAGTTGTTGCTTGCCATCAATGGTTGTAATTCCGAGTTCTTCGATACACTTTTTTATGTTATAACTCAAACCTGGGCTTCTATTCCTGTTTTTCTATTTGCTTTTTATTTACTGCAACGAAAATATGGTTGGAAGTTATCCTTGTTTTCTATGCTTTGTATTGCTTTGGCAATAGGGTGTGCAGACATTATTTCAACAGAATGTTTTAAGAAGGTTATTTGTCGCTATAGACCTTCGCATAATCTTGAGATTGAACAAATGGTACATATAGTTCGTGGATACAAAGGAGGAATGTATGGATTTGTATCTTCTCATGCGGCTAATATGTTTGCATTTGCGACATTTGTATCGCTATTGTTGAAAAACAAGTGGTGCACGTTTTTGTTTATGTCGTGGACAATGATAGTATGTTACACAAGAATGTATTTAGGCGTGCATTATCCAGCCGATATCTTTTGTGGTGCATTATTAGGATGCGTTTGTGCATTCTGTTTTTATTTGCTTGAACAAAAAATTGTCTCTCGTAAAGGAATACAAATGTAGAAATCTTTCTTTTTACCTAATCTCATTGTCTTCGGTTTGCGATTCGCTGATTTGTAGGCTGTCGAGTCGGTTACCGCAGTGAGTACAGTATTTTGCATTTTCTGCTTCAATATGTTCATGGCAATGAGGGCAGATTTTCTGTCTTCGTTTCTTGTCTTCATTCATCAATGAAACCGAGAAAATACCGGTAGGAACAGCCAAAACAGTGTAGCCAAGTAACATAATCAGTGCTGAAAGAAAACGTCCTACACTGGTACATGGTGCAATGTCGCCATAACCAACAGTAGTCATGGTTACAATTGCCCAATAGATGCTATTAGGAATATCCTCGAAACCGTTCGGATTGCGTCCGTTTTCTACGATATACATAATGGTACCGATGGAAATTACAAGAATTAACGCAAACAAAAAGAAAATGATGATTTTTCGTTTACTTTCTTTCAATGATTGTAGTAGTAGATTTCCCTCATTTAGGAAAGAAAATAATTTGAATATGCGGAAGATACGGAGTAGGCGGAATACTCGAATAGCTAAAAGGCTTTGGGCGCCAGAAAAGAAGATTCCTAAATAACTTGGTATGGTTGCAAGTAGGTCGATTATTCCCCAGAAACTGAATATGTATTCTCGTGGACGTTCCATGCAGTAAATTCGTGCCAAATATTCAAATGTGAAGAATGCGGTAAATATCCATTCCAATACACGAAGGAAAAGGCGCATAGATGGAGGGAAAAAGCTCATGCTTTCAAGTATGATAATAACCACGCTCAATAAAATCATCCCAAAAAGTAATACATCGAAGAATTTTCCTGCAGGTGTATCGGAACCGAAGATGATAGTGTTCAGCTTTTCTTTCAAATAATTATTGTGAAAGAATGCTAAAACTTTGTTTTTTAAGTTTTTGAATGGTTTCCCAAGTGTAGAAAGAAATCCCATAGTAGTGTTGTTATCGTACAATTTCACCAACTGTTGCTTCTGCTGCGGTAATTAAATCTTGTGGTGCAATTTTTATTTGTAGTCCACGAACGCCAGCGCTTACATAGATTATATCTTGCTCCAATGCAGATTTATGAAAGAAAACAGGATATTTCTTTTTCATGGCAAGTGGAGAGCAACCACCACGAATGTAGCCTGTAAGAGGTTGTAATTCTTTGAGATGAATCATATCGCAGTTTTTGTTTCCCGAAATTTTTGCAGCAAGTTTTAAGTCAACTTCCAAATTTCCAGGAATAACGCATACAAATATGCCTATTTTGTCGCCACGAAGCACTAATGTCTTGAATACCTGTTCGATAGGTTCGTTTAATTGATTTGCAATATGTTCTGCACCAAGGTCGTTTTCGTCCACTTCGTATGGCACTAATTCATACGACATCTTTAATTTATCAAGAAAACGGGCAGCGTTTGTTTTGTTAATCTTCATCGTTATTCTGTTTAAAAGGGTCAAAGAATGATGGTTTTTCTATGGTTGGAATAGTAATAGAACCAGCGGCGAACGATTCGGCTGTTTCAGCCATAGGTTTAAATAAAACTGAATTTTCTATAACTTCAACAGGTTTTGTCGCATAACTTTTTACCAATGTATTGGCCAAATAAAATATGAATGACAAAATGATGAGGTATTTAGACATACCGAATAATACGCCAAGTAATTTATCGAGCCACAGGATGTTTATCGCCTTACAAAAGCCTATGATTATGCGTGTGATGATGTAGCATAATATAAGGACTAAAACAAAGGTGATTGCAAATGCCGTTATTTGTTGGTAACCTTCGGAAACGGCTGTGAATTTTGCTACAAATGGAGCAATTTTGTCGGATAGGGTAAGGGCTGCCCAAATGCCTAAAATGAGTGAGGCAATAGAGCCAGCTTCGGAAATAAGTCCATTCTTAAATCCTTTGAATGCTCCCCATAATACAGGGATGAGTACAATTATATCAAGAAAATTCATTGTTGTTGTGTTTTAGAAATTTTTTGTACAGGATAGTATGCTGTTACAAATCCCACGAGTAAAACTACAAATAAAATTGAAATTACATCTGTAAAAAGAACTTTTACCGGGTATGCCTGCACTATAAAGTTTGCCGATGCACCAGGAAGTTTTACTATGCCAAAATATTCTTGTATGCCACAGATTGCAACGCCTAAAAATACTCCAATAAAGGCTCCTAATACGGCGATGAGCCATCCTTCCAAAATAAATATCCGTTTAATTGTTTGGGAATTTGCACCCATACTTCGCAATACGGCAATGTCTCTTTGCTTGTCTATTATTAGCATTGAAAGTGAGCCAATTATGCTGAAGGAGGCTATGATTAAAATTAAGGTTATGATAAGGAATGTCACGAATTTTTCGCCTTGAGTTACTTTGTACATAAATTCGTGTTGTTTTTCTCTATCTTTTATAGAGAAACTATTGCCTAATGTTTGTTGTAGATTTTGCACAACAGAGTGAATATCAGCATTTTCGGTAATTTTTATTTCTATGGAAGATACTTCGTTGTTGGTATATTTCCATAGTTCTTGTGCCAATGCTAATGATGTTATGATGTACTCGTTGTCGATGTCCATTTGTACGGAGAAAACGCCGCGTGCGTATGCGTATGTTTTGTTGTATTCTTCGGTAGGAACAAAAGACGAGCGTTTCGAACGTTCTGGAGCATAAATATGTAATACATCGCGGAACATAAGTCCGACCGATAGTTTATGAGCAACGCCTTGTCCGACGCACGCATAGTGAACATCGTTTTGTTCCAACACAAATTCACCTGCAACAAGTATAGAATCTACATTACACGTCTTTGTATATGATTCGCCTACACCTTTTAGTTTTCCAATTAATTGTTTATCACCATAGGTAAAAAGAGCGTCATCTTCAAGAATTGGCGTATATGCTTGTATTCCGGAAGTTTGTTGTAGTTTGTTCTCTACCGAATCCAAAGAAAATACTCGTCCCGTTTTTGCCGTGATTTTTATTTCTGGATCAAAAGTGTTGAACATTGAAGTTATTACATCCGACAATCCGTTAAAAACCGACATGGTTATGATCATCGCAATAGTAACTAATGTGATAAGAATAACCGAAACGGTGGTGATATAGTTTATGGCGTTCTTGCTCTTTTTTGAGAACAAATATCTTCGTGCAAAAAAAAGAGATACGGACATAGTTCTTATGCTTTGTATGCTTTTACAATAAGACCGCTACCTTGTTTTTGTTCGAAAAGAACATCTATTGCATTGAGAATAAGGCAGAACCAGAATATTGCAAGGTAGTAGAAAGGCAACAAAATGAAGAATAACTTCGAAATGTTAAGTACGCTAATTGGCAATTTCATAGATAAAATCCAAGAAATATGTCCAGCAGTACCATACGAATATGCTGCTTCAATATTAGTAAAACCAGCCATTTGTAGCTTCGCAGTAATATCTTCTATACTATAGCCGTCACGTACATGTTCGCCTATAAACGATTCTCCATCTTCTTCGTGAACGTCCGATCCGCCAAGATTCGATGGAGTAGAGATGAGTAACAATCCATTTTGTTTGAGTGACGCAGCGAAGTTTTTGAACACTTGCACATCGTCGAGAATATGCTCCATAACGTCAACCGAAAGAATCATATCGGCAGGTTTTTCTGTTACGAATGTGGTTAAATCACCTTCTGCAAACGACAAACGATTTTCAAAACCAATTTGTTTTGCGAATGAGTTGCAATCGGCAACTTGTTCTTGTTTTACATCGATTCCCAAAACATTCCATGCTGCATTTTGTCGTGCTAAATAATATGAATACTGACCAAATCCACAACCTGCGTCAAGTATATAAGTAGGTTTGTTTTGTTGTTTTTTCCAATTGGCGACAGCCTTTTTTATATGCCACGCACGAAGAAGAAGAATATCTAATAACAGATAGAAAACTTTTCGTAGAAACGGGGTTTTGTTAAAAACGGTGCCAAGTGAAAATTTAATTGGATCGTAGTTCATTTCTTTGTGTCTTTTGCTTGCTGTGTTTTTTCTTTCTCTTGTTCGTTGCTTGAGTTAAGTAGTCGTTCTATATTTTCTTGATATTCAATAGAATCGTCAACGAAGAATGCTAATTCTGGAACAATGCGTAGTTGTTTTGCAGCCTTTTGAGCTAGCATTTGGCGAATGGTTTTTGCCTTGTCTTGTACGGCTTGGTACAACTCTTTTTCGTCTTTAGAAGGAGCGAATATGCTGAGGTACACTTTTGCGAACGATAAATCAGGAGCAACGCGTACAATGGTAACCGAGATGAGGGCACCTCGGAACATGTTCATAGCTTCTTTTTGAAAAATGTCGCCCAACTCTTTTTGGAGAAGTCGGGCAACTTTATTTTGTCTTGTTGTAGTCATTATTTCTTGAATGAGAAGTTAATGTTACCTAAAGCTTCTATACCTCTACGTAACAATCGTAGATATAATGCTACGTAGCATAGAATAGACATAATCCAGATGATAATTACATTTACCCAATATGTAGGGAATTGTGTTCCAAATACAGGTTTTGTTGGTGCATAGAAGTGAGCACGAAGGAATTGTGATGTTGGTGTAATGAACACAGGGTCTGTCTTTTGAACGAAGTTTCCTTTGTATTCAATAAGAACAGTCAAATCGTTTTGGTTTCTACAGAAATCTTCCAAACTTTCGTTGTAGTAACGTTTCTTCATTTCAAGAAGTGTAGCGTTTCCTAAACTGTCTTTTAGATGTTCTGTACGTTCAATTTCAGGAATATTCAATTCTTCGCATGCTTCAGTTCCGTATTCGATTTTAAGTCTCTTTGTAAGTTCATCTCTTTTCTTGCTATAGATTTTTGATTGAGCAATATAGAATCTCTTAACCTTAGAAAGATAGTCTTTGGCAGCTTCTAAAGCATCTTTTGATGTGTTTGTCTTGCGAAGTTCGTCAAGAACTTTATCGCTGATAGTAACAACGTCGCTTGTGCGTTTTAGTTCTTTTTCGATTTCGTTGGCAATCAATACGTTATTCTTTGTGAATTGTTCATCTTTTGTATTGTTGTCGTCAATTAAACGAAGACTTTCGTTCAATTTGTTCATTAATTGATTTGACCAGCCACCTTTGCGGTAACTACATTCGCTAATCTTCATATCTAGTTGGAAGAAAGGAGCTTCGTAGTCGTTGTGCGCATATTGTTCAACTGCAAGACCTTCGTATGCCCAACGAGAAGCGATAACTTCACCGTAGAATGGAATATCTTGTGGGTTAGAGATTGTTGGGTTCAATTTGTCGAAACTAACGATAATACCACTCAAAATGATTTGTGGGATAACCAAGAATGGAATCAAAATGTAGATAGTCTTGATATCGTTGAAAGAGTCGGAAATAATCAAACCAGTTAGGTTGGCAAAACTCCATACGCTGAATGCCATAAACCAGTATTTGAAGAATAATCCGTGGATTTCCAAAATCCAGTTGCCGAACAAAACAAACAAGAACGATTGAATTGCGGAAATACCTAACAATATGATAATCTTAGAGATAAGGTAACTAGACCAACTTAAATGTAGGAATGATTCACGGCTACGGATTTTTTGGTCACGGAAGATTTCCTCGGCACTTGCAGAAAGTCCGACGAAGAAACCGCAGATTACCAACATGAAAATGTAAACAGGAATGTTCACGTTGTTCATTAGCGTATAACCAACGCTTCCACTTTCGTCAACTTCCCAATATTTAATAATGAAGGCAAGGAATATTGCAATGATAGGTGCTTCCAATGTGTTGATAAGCATATATTGCATATTCGAAACTTTTGACAAAAGGTCACGTTTTATAAATACGCGTAATTGGCGGAACCAGTTAGGAATTTTGAATGTGATTTCCGGTAATTTTTCAGGTATAGGTTTAGCTTCTCCTGTTTTCTTTTTTTGCTGGTACATTTCGAACCAGTCGGTAGGAGCAAGTTTTCGTATTTCCTGACGTTTTTCATTCAACATAGGCGTACCGTCTTCGTTCAAGACTTTCGCTTCGGTTATGTTGAATATTTGTTCTGGGTTTACGTTACCGCAAGTAGGACATTCGCTAATGTTTGAGTCGGCTTGGTGTGTACATTCTTTGAAGTACATAATAGAATCTACTGGAGCACCGTAGTAGATTTGGTAACCACCAGTATCCAAAATTACCAAACGATCGAATGTTTTGAAAATATCAGATGAAGGTTGGTGAATAACGACAAAAACCAATTTGCCTTTCAACGCAAGTTCCTTCAAAAGGTCCATAATGTTTTCGGAGTCTTTAGAAGAAAGACCAGAAGTTGGTTCATCAAGGAACAAAATTGCTGGTTCGCGGATTAACTCCAATGCGATGTTCAAACGTTTACGTTGACCACCAGAGATTTCCTTACGCAATTCGTCACCAACAACATTGTTCTTACGTTCGTACAAACCTAAACTTTGGAGAACTCTATCGGCGCGTTCAGCAATTTCTTCGTCAGTTAAGTTGTCGAAGCATAATTTTGCACTATAGAACAAGTTTTCGTACACAGTCAATTCCTTAATCAAAAGGTCATCTTGTGGCACGAAACCGATAAGACCATTCAATTTTCCTTCTGTATCGTGGTGAAGGTCAATATTGTTGATAGTAACTTTACCAGTAGAAGGAGTGTAGTTACCATTCAATACGTTCAACAATGTAGATTTACCGGCACCCGACGCACCCATAATTCCGACCAAACTGCCAGAAGGTTCTTCGATAGAAAATTCGTGAAGACCGATATTTCCACCTTTGAATTTGTAGGTGATTTCATCAACTTTGAATACAACACCTTCGTTTGAACTGCCGGCGTTGAATGTGTTCAAAATTTGACTATAGTAAATCGGAGTGATTTGTTTACTTCTGATTGCCGTACCAATGTTGAGGATAGTCACCTTGTCTTCGTAAACAGGTTGGCTGTTTAATGAAATTTCACCAACTTGGAATGAACGGAAAATCAATAAGTTAGATGCACGAAGGTAGAAAACTTTGATTGTTCCTGCAAGATGAGGAGAGTAGATGTGTTTTGCCAACTCCTCGCCAGTTTCTTGTTTGTTGTTGATAATCAACAAGTTTTCTGAGTCAGGAATTTCCTCGAAATCGTGAAGAATAAATTCACATAATTGTTTGTATTCTTCGTTGTCGATGTTCAAGTCGTCAACAAGAGCGTTCAAGAATTCTTTTTCGGAATCAGAGATTTCGTTGTCGGTAGAAACGAATTCCAACAAACTGATAACGATGTACAGTTTTTGACGTTGTGTCAACTCCTGGTTGATGCTGTTTCCGATTTTGTGGATACGGGCAGAAAGTTTAGCTTCGATTTTGAATTTTAATTTTTCAGAATCGACAGCACCTTTTGCACTTGCTTTTTCTGTAATACGATTGATATCCGCCATAACTTCGTCGTATTCTTGTTCGAAGTCAGGTAGATATTTTTTTGCAAGTTCTTTATTTAACTGATTTGCAAGGAAAAGTTCAACGATTTTAATTTTGTCGTTTTTGTTGCCGTCTGATTTTGCGAATACGGCGAAAAGTTTTAAAAGTGCTAATATTATTCGTTCGCTCATTGTGTAAATATATTTTTACAAAAGTACTTATTTTTTGAAACCTACCAATAAAACAACATCGTCAGATTGAATGTTTTTGTCGTCTAATGTGAGTTTTATTGTGCAAGAAAAAGTGTGTGGTATAGTAAAGTTCCAATAGTTCGTGTATGCGTGTTTTTTGTTGTCGAAAATTACATTGTTTTGTTGGTCAACAAGTTGCATTCTGATTTTTTCGGCATTTTTTGGACAAACGATTATTCGATACTCGTTTCCTGCGATAAGTGTTATTTCGCAATTTTTCGTTTCGCCCGAAAGCATTGTTGCGGTATAGTGCTGACCGTCAGAAATATACTCTTCTGTTAATAGAGTCGCACACGGCGTTTGTGCCATTGTTTCCAAAGACAGAAATAGTGAAAATAATATACAAATTGGAAATGAGATTTTCATTGTACAACATAATTTCTGAGTTTTTCAATCTTATCGGAAATGAGATTGATATGCTCGGTATGGATAATGAGTTCTGTTTCGCTATTTATGACTGTAAGATGTTTTTTCTCGTAGGTTGTTGGTGCTTTATATGTGTATTTGTAGTCGATGCCGTCGAATTCATAGCAAAGATCAACGATAGACTGTATAAGTTTTGCGTAGTCGTTTGACTTTTCTGCGTATGGTCGAAGTATATTTAGTATGGCTTCGGCAGCAAGTTTATGTTCTGCGATTTTCTCGACAGTAGCATTGTTTGGTGCGATTTTCTGGATTCTTGTAAGCAGATAGAGGCTTTCTATCCAGCATCCTGTCAGAATAAGCGAGGCTTCTGCTTTTTGCTTTTCGTTTTTTAGATATTGGTCGGATTCTTGGAATTTGCTTGTTAAAATTCGTATGAGAGAATCTTGTTCGCCCATATTGTTTTCGAGTCGTTCCATAGTTTCTGCGTCAAAAATCTCAGCTAATTCAATTTGGTTTGCAAGTGATTTTAAGGTTGCAAAATAATTGAGTGCATCGGAGGTTTGGTTGTACATTGCCATATACGAAATGTCTATGCCGTATACGCCCATGTTGAGCAGTTTTTTGAACGAAGATTCGTATGTGTTATAACTTAATACTGAATTTGGTAATGATCTGTCGTATTGTAGGTTAAGGCTGTTTATGTGGTTCATTATCTCGTATGGAGAAGGAATGCAATAGATGGTTCCGTTTATCATACCTACAAGACTTTTGCTTGGTATTTCAATATCGACAGTATCTTCGGTAGTCGTTGTTTCTTCTTCGCTGGAATTACAGGCGGAGAAGATGAGAGAAAGAGAGCAGTATAGTATGAAATATATGAATTTTTTCATCTGTAATTTAAGTACCGAAATATACGATTTATTTTTGGAATTGTACAAAAAAGGCTGTTCAATTTAGAACAGCCTTTTTTAAGAATCGTTATTGTTAGTTATTATCTTCGTCAACTTCGCGGTCTCTAAAGCCAAGCATATACAATACAGCGTCAAGGCCGATGGTACAGATTTTATTATCTGCTCGTTCTTGTACTTTTGGTTTTGCATGGAATGCGATACCTAGACCGGCAATGTTAATCATAGGAAGATCGTTCGCTCCATCGCCAACGGCTATAACTTGTTCTAAATGAATATCTTCCTTGAAAGCAATCTTCTTAAGCAATTCAGCTTTCATTTGTCCGTCAACAATATCACCAACATAGTTTCCGGTTAGTTTCCCGTCCTTAATTTCAAGTTCGTTGGCGAACACATAGTCGATGCCAAGTTTTGTTTGTAGGTAACGGCCAAAGAATGTGAATCCACCCGAAAGAATGGCAACTTTGTAACCGAATCGTTTTAATGTACGGATTAGGCGGTCGGCGCCTTCTGTCATTGGCAGTTTTCGAGCAATGTCTTCGAGAACGCTTTCGTCAATACCTTTCAACAACTTGATGCGACGGCGGAAACTTTCTTTGAAATCGATTTCACCACGCATAGCCGATTCGGTGATTTCGGAAACTTCTTTTTCGACATTTGCGTATTTAGCCAATTCGACAATCACTTCTGTTTGGATTAGCGTAGAATCCATATCGAAGCAGATTAATCGTCTATTTCTACGGAAGGCGTTGTCTTCTTGGAATGCAAGGTCAAAACCAATTCGTTTTGATATTTCCATAAATGCAGCCTTCATTTTCTTTTCGTCAGTAGGAGTACCACGAACCGAAAGTTCAACGCAGGCACGGTTTTTTGATTCTTGTTCTTGTTTGAATGAAACACGACCACTCAAGCGAGTAATGTTATCGATGTTTAGGTGTTGTTCGTACAACACTGTTGTGATTTCCGACAAATAGCGTGCTTCGATGTGACGACCGAAGATAGTAAGAATGTATCGTTTTTTTCCTTGGTTTTCCACCCATTCTTCGTAGGTTGCGTTGTCAATAGGAGTGAAGCGCGCACTGATGTCGAACTCGTATGCTTTGAAAAGTAATTCTTTCAAAACAGGACCGCTTTTTCCTGTTTTTGGTAAACGGAATAAAATACCCAACGAAAGTGTATCGTGGATAACAGCCTGACCAATGTCGAGAATGTCGGCATTGTATTGAGAAAGTATTGTTGTGAGGGCGGCAGTCACACCGGACTTGTCCTTTCCAGAAATACTTAAAAGGATTACATCATCATTCGAGGTTTTCATACTTTGTGATTAATTTTTTTGCAAAAAAACATAAAAAATATGAGAAAAAATAGACAAACAACGGTTTTTGCAAGAAAAAATCAGAAATCTTCGTTATTTATACGAATGCATTCCTCCAAGTAGTTCGTTTACTCCGAAATATGTCATTAAAACGGTTGCAAATGCAAGCACAATATAGATATGGAAAAACTGTGGTTTATTGAATTTTCCTACTGATTCAGTGTGAAATGCCGCACCATACACTAAAAATGTGATTAGTGCCCAGGTTTCTTTTGGGTCCCACGACCAATATGTTCCCCACGAAATGTTTGCCCAAATTGCTCCAATAAAGATTCCAATGCCCATGCAAAATGTTGCAGGATAGAGAATTAGTTTGCTTACTATTGTTATTTTTTGAATATGTTGTTCATACTTCTCTTTGTTGCGGAACAGACACAAACAGGCAATTCCATTCAATGTTGTAAATCCATATAATGCGTATGCGAACATTAAAATTGATACATGTATGCTTAATATTGGTGAATGCAAAACTGGCATGAGAACGGTTATTTGCGGATTGCTTTGTCCTAAATATGCAACTAACAATGTGAAACCTGAAAGTAAAAATCCGAATGGAACAAAAAGACGGACTTTGTTTCGTAATATAAAGGAAACCAATAAAATACACCAAGCAACGAACATCATTGTTTCGTAGCCATTGCTAATAGGAATTCGTCCACTAATGTACCAACAAAGAGCGATTCCTACGGTATGGAACAAAAATGCTACTAATAGCAAAATATGATAGGCGAACGATAGCTTTTTCAGATTTTCTATCTTTTGATTTCCAATGAATTGCAGAATGAAAGTAATGAGTGATACAATTCCTATTGTCAGGTTGAACATAAATAGGATTTTGCAAAACGGAATCTTATTGTACCAAATTTCTGCTGTGATTTTTTGTTCTGGTAATGCTTGTATGTTTGGTGGCAATTTTTGAATGAGTTCACCTTGTTGTAGCATCGTTATAAGTGCCACTTTTTCATCTACTTGCGATATTGCTTTTTGTAATGCCGAAGGTGCTTCGTTTGTGTGTGTATTGTGCGACTTTTCCCACAATGTTTTTAGTTTATATATGCCATTTTCGTCAAAGAAATCGATGTAGCGTGCGTATTTGTTGGTTAGTCCTAATTCTTGTCTAATTTCATCGTTTTTAATGAGAATCATAGGTTCTTTTGCCCACACATCGGGAAAAAGTAGCCAACTGCCAACAACTTGTTCGGCTGTTAAACCTTTGTATGATGGTTTTCCGTACAATTTTAGTGTAAAATCGCGTGCCAGTGTGTTGAATGGTGCGATTCTGTCGTTATACAGCACTTGTATGCTTGCGGCGGAATCGGCATATTCTTTAGGCCATATTGGTTTTGTTTTCTCCGTTTCTTGAGCAGAAAGATTATTTGGCGTAAGAGAAAAAGCGATAAGTAATGATATAAAGCCTTTCTGTAACAATGGATTTTTGAGTAATTTTCTGAATCCACATTTTTTTGATAACAGAATGAAAATCATTGATATAAGCATAAGAAAATAGCCGGCGTAAGTAACGCCAATGCCGATAGGGTCGTGGTTAACGCTCAACCAAGTACCTTTGTTGTCATCGTCAAATGACGACTGATAGAAACGATATCCTTTGTAGGAAAGAATATTGTTCATTGAGATGGTTGCCTTTTGTATTTCTTTGCCGTTTTCTGTAATAGAAATGTGGCTAATGTAGTTTGCAGGCGTCTGTGTTCCTGGATAATAGGATGTCTCGAATTTCTGTAACTGCATTTGAAAAGGAAGTTTGCGCACCATTGTGTCAGAAGTTTGCACAAATGTTTCCTGTATTTCTCCTTCGCGAATATGGACGATGCCTTTTTCACCCCAAATCCAGGTTATTCCAGCACCAATCAACATAACAATAAATGCCGTGTGTAATAGTAGTGCCGCAGGTCTTTCCCATAATTTTCGTTGCAAAATATATAGCAATCCCCATATACCAATAACCGACCAAAGTGCGAAAAAGCAAGATGAACCATAGCAATATTCTTGAATAAATCCTGTTCCGTACAGTGCTTCAAGAATAGTTGCAATGGCAAGAATAATGGTAAGTAATATGTAGAGAAAAACGATTATTTTCTTCATTTACAAAGCGTTATATTCAGGGTTTGAAAATTCTTTAATGCTGATGCATTCCATTTCTATTAGCCATGTAGGTCGGCAAACAGGAGCAAGTACAATCACTTTCGGAGTTTGAGGGAATTGTTCGTCAAACATTTTCTTTACTAAAGGATAATCAGCCACATCGCGAAGATATACAATCATTTGAGCAATGTCGTTCATTGTATGTTCGCGTTCCTCGAGCAAGGTAGCAACATTTTCCCACATACGCAATGTTTGTTTTTCAATGTCTCCTACATGTAGAACATTTCCTTTATTGTCGATACTTGCCGTGCCGCTAATGTACAACTGTCTGCGGTCTCCGTATTCCATACAAACGCCGCGTTCAAAAGTGACACCATATTCGTAGGTTGGGTTCAAATGAGTAGGAGCGTAGAGATACGACATTTGTCCTTTTTTGAGTCCTTTGACCGCGTATGCATCAAGAAGAACTTTTACCGTTCCGTCGGCGTGGGCTCCTTGTATTCCTGTACTTGCAATATAGTGTGTGTCTTGTGTTAGACCGACTTGATCGAAATTATCACGACGACCACGAACAACACCTGCGTAGTTTGTGTCAACATCGCGAACGAAGAACCACGTGCGGACGCAATTGTCGACAATATTACATTTGTGTGAAGTTAAATCTTCTTCGTATCCTTCTAATAATGAACGAGTTTGTTGCTCGGAATTACCTCCTGATGTATGTCGGTAGGCAGTCCAGTAATGAGTTAAATCATTTCTTTTGTATGAAAAAGTTCCGTTGCCGTTTCGTTGTGGTACGGGAATACCTTCTTGCAGATAAATCCATAACGCGACTTTGGAACCGTCAAATGGCGGTTGTTGGACAATGGAAACGGCGCACGGAGAAAATTCCGAAAGCATTTCTTCAACAGTGGCAGTTTGATTGGACGCGTCACTGAGAAAATAGCGTTTCAGTACTGCTTTCGCGTGATAGTTCCACAACGATTCTTCCATAGCCAACGCGGCTTGGTTTATGCCATCTAATTGTTCTTTGAAAGATTCGCCATAGCGTGTGCTATGCAACATAATTGAATGTTCGGCAATGCCGTTTGTTGGTTTGCAAGTTGAAACTTCTGCATAAACCCCAAATTCAGGGTATGAATATGTTTTATATTCCATAATTATTCCTCCGCACCGTTAGATATCCATTTTTCAATAAGTCGTATGTCGTTGTAGTTTGCAATCATATTGGTATGATTAAACGACAAGATGGTGTCATTGCCAGAAATGACATCGTATAAGTAACTGTTTTCTACATTATTAGGAACAACTCGAGTCTTTCCTGGAGATTTTGTTGATTCGTGTTGTACTAACGAAATGTAACTGCTGTCGCTTGTGAGATTGAGATTTGCCGCCGCAGATTTTCCCAATCCATGACAACGAGCACACGTTGTCGTGAAAATGTTTTTTTGTATTGACGGAAACATTCCTGCATTGATTGTTCCTGCGTTTTTTACAATCGTATCGGTGTTGTCTTTTGAACAATCGTATTGATATAAAGTGACAATTCTTTCTCGAAGGCGATTTATTACGCAGATTTCCAATGAAGTAACATTGTCGCTGATTCCCGAAAGAACAATTTCTCCATTCATACTTGCAGGAATATTTTTAGAGATATTTGCGTAAGTGTTGTTTGTGGTAAATCCAGCGATAACCACATTGTATCCCGAAGGCCAACTTTCTACACCCAAAATATTTGTTGTGATTTTTGCTGTTTTCCCAGTAGTGGAAAGAACAATTTTTTCGTTTATATCACCTTCGTCGCACGACGATAGTAATAGTGCAGAAAAACAGGCAATGATTAAAGAGTGTGCTTTCATTTTGTGTAATTTAGAATGTGTATTGAAGCAATATTGTCGCACTATGAACGGTCATTCCTAAGTCGTCGTTATCGCGGTCAATTTGTGTTTCGTGTCCAATGCGGCCTGTATATTGATACATTGCTTGTAATTTTAGGTTGCAATTCGGCATAAAGTAGTTACAGCCAATAGCTGGCATATTCAATAGTCCGCCAGTTTTTAAGCCATTTCGTTCGTATAATTCGTAGCGAGCGGCAGCTTGTAATTGGTTTGTCAAGAAATAGCCGACTTGTGCGTAGCCACCCATAAAATTGTATGATTCATCAATTTTTTGTCGTTTGGTAAATCCAACATTCATATAGTAGCATTCAGCGGCTACATATAGTTTGTGATATAAATATGCAAACTCAAGTCCAGCACGAAAATCGTTAGTGCTTTCGTTTTCGCTTTCAACATTCAACGAAGTTGAAACACCAATCATCCACTTGTTTTCGTCTAATCGATTTGCTGAACCTTGAATCGTAGGAACAGCACCTTTCGGAGCAAAAGTAAGACGACCGGCATAGAGTAGAGAAGGAATGTGCCAATCGTCGCTGAAAGTTTTTCCTGCAGAATTAGAACCAGCTCCGCTACCGTTAAAAATACCGACTTCGTAAGCGAATGCTTTTGCAAAAGAACCGTGGATTTCAGCTCCTAAATCGAATCCAGTTCCAATGCTTGGAGTAACGGCATTCAACGAATATGGAAGAATGACGGTTGATGTTAATGATGTTGGTAAAACAGGTAAGAGTGTTTCACCGAGAGTAGTAAGATATGCGTGGGTGAATGGTGTTTTGAATTTTCCTATACGAAATGCCACCGACTTGTTTGTTTGAATGTCGAACCAGGCTTGTTGCAATAAAGCCCCACCGCTTGCAGCAGCGTTTAATGATAAGTTAAATGTGACTTTCCCGAAAGCTTTTCCGGTAAATCCAAGAACTGCATACGGTATGGCAAAGCCGCTATTTGCAACATTATCTTGATTGTAGGCTTTGTCAAGTCCTTCGTCGTCATAATAATTGAATTTTGCGGCAGTTTGTACTAACATAAATGGTTTGAATACAAAATCTCCAGATGCAGTGGCGATTTTTAGTCCGTTTTTACCATTCATAGAAACAACGCCATTTTCGAAGTCGTCAGAAATAGCAGTTTTTTGTATGTCGATTGTTGATTGTTCTTGAGATTCTTGTGCTAATCCAAAAAATGGGAGTAAGGCAAGAGATACGAGAGAAATAAAATTTTGTTTCATAGTATAAAATGTTATAGCGATTGTAGAAAAGCAATGAGAGCATTGCGATCAGTTTTATTCATATTCTTAAATAGATTTTTAGAGGCTTCGCCTTCGCCGCCGTGCCACATAATTGCTTCGGTAAAATTGCGTGCACGTCCGTCGTGAAGGAAATAGGTATGTGCATTAACTTTTTCTTGTAAACCAACGCCCCAGAGTGGTGTTGTACGCCATTCGTTTCCACGGGCAAGTCCGCTTACGAAATTGTCGTTCAAACCAACACCCATAATTTCTGAACCCATATCGTGAAGCAGAAAATCAGAATATGGATGAATAGTTTGATTTCCCAACCAAGGTAGTCTTGTTCCATTTAATAAAACAGAACCACCGACTTTTGTATGTAATGTTGTAACGTGACAAAGGTGACATTTGGCTTGGTAAAACATTTGTTCGCCACGAATTACTGTTGGGTCGTTTACATTTCTTCGAGCAGGAACACCGAGCGATTGCATATATAAATCAACATCTTCCATATCTTCGGTAGAAACATCCAGTTGGTCATACGAAAGTCCCATCATACTTCCTTGAGACATTTGTAATTGTCCTTCGCATATTTCTTCTGGATAGCGACTATTGGTAGCACCCATATCGCTTGAAAATCCAAGTTCTACCGTCAAATCTAAATGTTGTGCTTTGTTCCCCGATAGACCAACAGAACGAACGCCTCGTTCTGTGATATAGTTGCATCGTCCGCTTATGCCGTATTCTGGATAGTTGCTTTTTGCTGCCAGTGCTTCGATTTCGGCAGGGTCAAGAGCCATCATTTGTCCCATTCCCACGTGACGAAGTGGAATACGCACGGTACAAAACAACTCTTCTGGTTTAATTTCCACTGAATCGCCTTTTACGCCGTCCCACATCTTTTTATACCAATCAGTTATAGTGAATTGCGGATAGCAGAGTTCATACGGTTCGCCATCGGGAAATGTGAACGATTGATAGTGCCAGTCAACTTTGACTTTCCCTTCAGGTTCTACACCATAAATTGCCTGATCGTGAACAACGCGACCGTAATCTTGAAAAAATACGCCGTTTTTCCGAGTTATATAAATTAACATTGCGGAAAATCCATATTGCCCGGAACCGTATGTTGGATTGCCATTCTCATCGACGCCATTTTCGGTCCAAACGCCAGGTTTAGTTCTACCGGCACTTCGGTGGCAACTGCCACAAGAATATCCAGCATAAACAGGACCAAGTCCGCCGCCGTAGTTGTTGCTACTTGTGCGAGCATCATCATATAAACGGTCTCCACGATAAAAACGAGTCTCATACGAACCGCTAACCCAATCGGCAGGATTGTCGTATGCTTTTGACGAGTTCATAAAAATTGTAGATGTTCCTGCAGAAAGAGAGTAGCCTTTGGGAACAACTACATCGTCCATATCAATTCCTTCTTTTGTGCACGAAAGGAATAGGAGAGGTATTGCTGTAAGTGTTATAAAACGATTCATTTCAAAATCCAAAAATTAACGGCAGAATACATTCCACCGTTAATTCCAATTAACAATTATACTACTATGTCAAACCCTATTCGACTATTTTACTTTCAAGGCTTTCAAGGACTTTTACCAAGTCTGCACATGCTTGCATTGCAATTTCGGCTTCCTTGCTATTTATGTTATTTCTAAATGGTTGCGGAATTGCTTGAATGGCATTTGCCGCAGTTGTAATAGCAGTTTTAACTTTTGTGTCTTCGTCAATATCGGCAGCAGCAACAGCTCTCGATAAAGAGTTATTGGCAATTGTTCCATCCGTTGTTCCGAAATATGAGTTACGAACAGAATAGATGTTGTTCGTGTAATCGTCGCGAGAGTGCCAACTATACCAAGATTCTACTGCATATAAAGCTTCAGTTTTTTTCCCACTTTGATACAAATCGTATGGATCGCCGATTTTTGCTGTACCAACTTCGCCAGCAATGTCTTGGCAACCTTCAAGAATTTCTTGAATACAATTTATTACAGATGAATAAGTTGCGTTGTTGTGTGATTTAAAAGTTGTTGCAAAAGCGCCTTTATTTTGATAGTCTTTGCTCCACGCTTCGTACAATGTTTGCGAGTCATTTTTTAATAATGCTGCCACGTTGTATAGATAATTACCCCAACTCTCTTTGTTTGCAGCATATTGCTCGTCTGCGATAGTACGAGGTTGACCATCTTTGAATAAAAGGAATTCCAACGTGTGGAAACCACGAACACCTTGAGCCGCTTCAATAGCATCGTCAGAATCGTTGTCTGTCCAGTTTAAGTCTGCAAAGTTACCAGAGGTCAAAATGTTTTCGATTGCATCTTGGTCAAGAGGCCACGAGTCCATATTTGGATCAAGACCAAGTTCGTCAACAGGGCCGAACAAGAACGCTTCGCTTGTTTCCCAAGGTTGACGAGCATCTAACCAAGCATCGCAGGCATCGGCAAATGCAGCATCCGAAGGATTGTTTTTTAAGGCAATGACTTTGTCATATAGTGCAGCATTCTTTTCTGCAAGTTCTTTGTATGTTGGCAAAACAACAGCATCCACATAGTTTGCAACAATTGCATCCATAGTTTCGTCAGAAATTTCAATTGTTGTTGTTTCACCATTTTTTTTCTTGTCGTCTCCGCAAGAAACAAATATTAAAGCAGTTAGACCTGCTATTACACATGTTGATAGATAAGATTTTTTCATATATTAAAAATTTTATGTTTACTAATTATTCTTTTTGAAACCAGGCAACGTAGGCAAGACCGAGAGAAATTTCATTCTCGCTATTATATGAGCCTTGACTAAAAGGTTTCTTTGTTCCTATTTGTCGTGTGGTATAGTCGGCTTTGAACACTAAGTTAGGAAGCACGTTCCAGTTTAGACCGAATGTCCACATACTTACTTGACAACGGTTATCCATGGTCATTTTCCCTTCACCTTTTTCTTGTGGATTATAGTATTCGTAGCGAACAAAAGGCGTTAGTGCAGGACATTTTTCATTCTTGAAAAATGAATTTAGATGTATGCCTACTTCACCTGCATACGAAACCGCTTTTGCTGCAATTGCGCCAGTGCGGGAATATGGCGATTTATTCGAAAGTTTTGTGTTCTTTCCTGTAAGTGCTTCTGATTCAGAAAGATTTCCGATGAGAATGTTCCCACGAGTTGTTATAAATTTACTCTTGTATTGAGCATCGGCCGTACAAATCAATAACGAAATGTCATCAATGGAAGAGTAGGTTTGTTCTTTGTCTGAATTAGCACCAGTATTTTGACAATAATATATACTTGTTCCTATGCGTAAGCCAGTTACACCTTTCCAGTTTATTCTTCCAACAAATGCAGGTGAATTAAAACAATCTTGTTCGAAGAAGCCTTGTTTGCCTTTTGCAACCCAATTATTTCTGTCAAATCCATTGGCGTTTAGACCGGCAACAAGCAAGGCCTCATAGTCGAACGTAGCGATTCCTTTTCCGAAAGAACCGAATACTTCCATACCTGTTTCGTGCCAAGTCGATGGTATGAGTGTTGTTTCGCCTTCGGGACGAACGGTGCCAAAGAAGTTTATCGGTTCGTGGTGGGCATTGGTAAGACCAACAGGAACAATAATATGTCCAAAGCGTACATTGAAAGCGGGGCAGATGTTACGAGTGATATGGAATTGTTCCAAAGCAACTTCGCCACCTTTTTCTATTTCCGTTTCGTATTCACCATTTTCGGTGTTTTCTAACTCGATTGCTTGTCCTGTTCCACCTGCTTCAAACTCAATTTCGGAAGATAAAGTCCATTTTTCGTTAAACTTGTAGTCAAAAGCGAGAACAAATCGAGGTATTGCAATTGTGCTACGGCTTGTTTTAGAGTTTCCATCGTTGCCGCCATAAAATCTATTGATTCCGTAATCTTTACGGCTTGCTAGCATTTCGCCGTATCCTCCAAAACGAAATTTTTCAAACGAATCTATCGTTGAGGTCTTTTTTGCTTGTACAGTATCGGTAGAAATATGTCTTGTTGCTCCACTTATGCCGTCAACATCTTGGGCAGTTGCAATGTCTGCAATGAGCAAGAAAAGAATGTATATGTAACTCGTGCATTTCATTATTCAGAATTTTACAGTGCAAAAAAACGAGTGATTTTTGTGGTGTGAAATCCCAAAATTTTGGTAAAAAGAAAAATTGAAAAATTCAGATACTAATTACAAGTGAGTATTGTTCTACCTTATTTTTGTTATGGTTTATTGTGGATTTTGTACAAATACCTACAAATGATGATTGTACATTCCACAAAAACAAAGACCTTTGTATTGTAAAAAGTAAGTCAAATGAAACGGATGAAATTGTACGAAGCGAATGATAAGATGATAGAACTTATTCGCGACAATTATAGTGTCTTACAAGGACTTGGTGCTTTCGGTATAAACCTTGGTTTTGGAGATAAAACCGTACAAGAAGTTTGCGACCAGCAAGGCGTTGATTGTTATACATTTTTATCTGTCGTGAATTACATTATTAATGGGTATAATCAAAAGGAATACGAAAAATTATCGGTGCAAACATTGATGTCGTACCTTCGTGCATCGCATAAGTATTTCTTGGATTTTCAATTGCCATCTATTCGAAAAAATCTTGAAGATGCACTTGATTTAAAAGACAATCTTGCAATTTTAATTCTTCGTATTTATGACGAATATGCTCGTTCTATTCAATTGCATATGAAATACGAAGAAAAGACATTCTTCCCGTATGTAGAAGCCTTGTTGCAAGGGGTGCAGATGAATAATTATAATGTGGAGATTTTCTCGAAACATCATAGCGAAACAACCAGTAAGTTGTTGGAATTGAAGCACATTATTATAAAGTATCTTCCTGCCGATTCGCTTACAAACAATAAACTTACGGCTACACTATACGATTTGTATAATAACGAAGAATGGTTGAATAACCATAGTAATGTGGAAGATGAGATTTTTATTCCTGCAATTCGTGTGCTTGAACAAAAAATACAAAACGAGGATGTGTCGTTAAAACTTTCTTCAATGATAGGTAACACATCTACTAACGAAGCAATTTCCGATCGCGAAAAAGACGTGATTATTTGTCTGGTACAAGGAATGGCAAATAAGGAAATAGCCGATCATTTGTGTATTTCGATTCATACCGTTATAACTCACCGTAGAAATATTGTTCGCAAACTACAAATTCATTCCCTTGCAGGCCTTACAATCTATGCGATTGTAAACAATTTAATTGATATAGATTTGGTTAAGTAGGGATTATTGTCTTTTGTACATTCTTCTGTATGCTCCCCAAGTTAGGAAAAAGTAAACAATGGTTTGAATCCACAATCCTACAAATTCAGGACGAAGATCTTTAAGCAATGCACCCATTTCGCTTAGACGGACAAATCCGTTTATGCCGAATGTAGATGGGAATGCTTGGGAAATCGTTTTCCATACTGCAGGAATTGCCGATGCTGGCCACGAAATTCCAGATATAAATAGGAGTGGAACAGACATAAATACAAATAGTACTATGAATGATTCTCTGTCGTATGAGAAAGCGGAGATGAACATACAAAAGAATATACAAGACGAAAGGAATGGAATCATAAATGCAATCATATCTTTCCATTGCCAAATGTGGATTAAACCAAACAAAGGTGGAATGATACAGACTAAATATGCTGCCACTACAATGTAAATGTTCATATAACTCGTTGCTTTACCGAGCATAATTTCAAGAGGGCGTTTCCCTTGTAAATGTTCGTCAATGAAGCCTTTACGTCGGCGTTCTCTTTCGTCTCCTTGAAGCATACCTATGCCGAGCAACATTGTTTGTTGAATGATTAGCATTAGAACTGCAGGAATGAGGAATGTAGCAAAACCGCTTTGTGTATTGAACATTGGAACATATTCATACTTAATAGGATATGCAAATGTTTCTGCTTGTTCTTTCGTCGCTCCTATAAGTCGTTCTGTTTTAATATCTTGGTTCATTTCCAAAGAAACTTCGGTACACGCACTTAAAACGGCTTTATAGTAAAGCAAGCCGCTCATATCGCTATATAGCTCGACAACTGCTTGTTTCCCTTCTACTATATTTTTCTGAAATTCAGCAGGAATGTAAACTAAGCAATACGCTTCGTGACGATGAATCAATTCCTCTGCTTCTTTGAGATTTGCACAGTGGCCAATAATTTTTATATCGCTGCTGGCGTCAGCTTTTCGTAAAAATTCTCGGCTGAGGTTTGTGTGGGAATCATCTACAACTACTGTTGGTACTTCTTTAACCGTTTCATTTCCATATAAATATGCGTATAATAACGGATAGAGTAGAGGAACAATAATGAAGAATACGAGTGAACCAATGTCTGTTAAAGAACGTACAAGTTCGTGTCTCCACACATCTAATATGTTAAGAAGCCATTTCATTTCTATATTTGGTAATGGTATTCAAGTAAGAATTTCTTTAATCTTCCGATTACAAGGAATGGAAGAGCGAGGAATGCGGCTAAGCATACATAGTATAACCACGAATATTCAAACGGTAATCCGTTAAGAGCTTGGTCTACATATATGAGGTAATAGTAACGCAAAGGGAATAAATACGATAGACCTCGTAATGCGGCAGGAAATGCCATTTGTGGGAATGAAAAACCGCAAATAGGGAATGAAAGTACCCCCCATAATGTCGCAAGGCTCAATGCCCAGCGAAGTGATGGAACTGCACCACAAAGGAATACTCCAAAAGCTTGACTGACAATGATGAACAAAACCATCAAACCAAACATTGGTAAGAATCCGCTATGTAGTGGAAATCCCCAATATCCGTATAGCCATACAAGGCAGAATAAACCCATTAGTATCCAAATTACTAACTGAGGTAATAATTTGCCAATCAATGCTTTGTAAATATTATTTCCGGTAAGTGCCAACCATTCTTTCGATGTTTCTTCTTTTAATTCCGAATAGATTGAATAAATCGTTAATTGGAAGATAAGAAGCATCAAAATTCCTGGCAACATGGTGTTGGAAAGGTAAATCGAATAGTTTATCAATGGGTTGTTTATGGCGTGCATTTCCATTTTTATTGGTTGAAGCATTGCCATTGCTTGGTCTTCGGTATAACCTTTTGCATATAATGTTGAGCGCGCGATTGCTCCGGAAGCCAATTCCGACATCATTTTCATATCTCTATATTCCAACGAGGCTGGCACAATGTACGATGCCGATGTATAAAATGAAATAGTAGGTTGTTTGCTTGCAAGGGCAAGTTTTGTTGTACCTTTAGGTATATAGTAGATAGAGTAGATTTTTCCTTGTTGCATTGCTTCGCGTGCTTCTGCAAAATTGTGATATTGAGCTACAATTTTTGTTTGTTGGAATGCGTCAAGGTTTCGAATAAGTTGTCTCGTGACTGTTGAATTGTCTTCGTCAACAACGCCTGCAGGAAGATCTACCGGTAGTCCGTTAGACATAAGACTTGTGAAGAAAATGTAGGCGAATGCAGGTGCCAACACCATACAAAAAATGTATAGTGGACGCGTAAGCATACGCTTAATTTCTCGTTTTATAACAGTCCAAATCATAGAAACTATTTGTTGATGTTGTATAACACAGTCATTCCAGGGCGAAGACCATTGATTTCTTCCATAGGAACGGCACGAACTTCAAATGTTTTTAAATCGTATTGACCAGTTTGTTTTGTCGCTTTCCAAGCTGCGAAGTCCCCCATATCTTTCATATAGTTGACTTTCATTTTTGCAGTAGTTTCAAGTGCAGGAATGTATGCGTCGAATTCTGTTCCGATTTCCATTTTCTTTAAGTAATCTTCGCGAACATTGAATGTTGCCCACACATCATTCATAATTGCAACAGACATAATTGGCGCACCTGTTCCGACTAATTCTCCAATATGTGGATAAATGTCGGTTACTTCACCATCTGCGTATGCGGTAAGAATAGTTTCGTTTATGTATGAATTGACTTCGGCAACAACACCTTCGGCTTGTTTTACTTGTGCAGCTGCCATTTCTTTATCTTCTTCCTGTGCACCTTTTACAGCCAATGTATATTGTGCTTTTGCCGCATTTTCTGTAGAAACAGCAGCATCGTATTGTGCTTTAACTTCGTCGTATTTTTGTTCGCTAACAACACCTTCTTTGTAAAGATTGTTAATACGATTATAGGATTTTTCCATTATTTCACGACCAGTTTTGGCTTTTTGCCACATTTCGTATGCTGCTTGGATTTGTTCCTTGCGCGCACCTTTTTCTGCTTTTGTGTTTTGAGCTTCTGCTGCAGTTTTCACAGCTTCTGCTTGTGCTTTTTTAGCTTCAACTTCAGGCGCTTCTATAATAGCAAGTGTGTCGCCGGCTTTTACGAATTGTCCTTCGTGAACACGGAATTCAAGGATACGGCCAGGTACTTTACTTGATACACGATATTCTGCAACTTCTGCTTGACCTTGGATGATTTCGTCTGTTTTGCCGAAAGTTAAAATACCTATCGCACAAACTACACCAAGTACGCACACTAATACTGCAAGTGCAAGAAAGGTTGTAATGTTCTGTTGTTTATCTGTCATGACTATTTCATTTTATTTATTTAACATACCAATTGCTTTTTTCAAATAGACTTGCGACATAATCCAGTCAATTTTTGAGTCTATATATTCAGAATGAGCTTGTAACCAAGCAGTTTGGGCTTCGTTCAAACCAGATGATGGAATGACACCTTCTTCGAATCCAAGTGTCGCCATACGAAGGTTTTCTTCGGCGTCGCTCATTTTTTCTTCCGACATTTTTACTCGCGATTTAGCTTCATTCATTTGTTTTTCGTATTGATTTACTTGAAGCATAATCTTTTCTTTTGCTTCGTCGAGTTTATATTGTGCTATGATTTCTTCTGATTTAGCCTTGCGGATTTTGTTTGCGCCTTCTCCCCATTGTAGAAGAGGTATTTTTGCCATTACGCCTACGTTCCAAAATCCATGAAATTCGTTTTGGAAACCGTCGGAACAAGATGGGTTTGATATTACGTAATTTCCAAATGCTGCTACCGTTGGAAGGTAGTTTGATCTTGTAAGATTTACGTTTTGTTTATAAAGCTCAGTAGCAAGTTGTAAGCTCTTTAATTCCGGACGATTTTCCATAATTTCGGATTCGCTATATTGTATAGGTGTTTCCGAAATTGTGACATCTTCTAATGTTTCATCAGCTAACGTGATTTCTGTGTTGATGTCTAAACCACAATGTTGGCAAAGTAACATCTTTGATAGCGATAATCCGTTTTGAACCTTTAACAATGTCGTTTCTGCTTGGTTTAATTTTACTTTTACCGAAAGTTTGTCCGACATAGTAGCAACACCTTCGCCTGCCATCTTTTCTACGTTTTCAGACATGCTACGAAGTAGTTCGACATATTTCTCGGTCAATTTTAATTTATTGGTAAGAGAAACAATTTGCCAATACAACTTATCTGTTGTTACCATTGTTTCTTGTTCTTCCGCATTATATTTGGTTTGTTCTAATTCCTTTTTTGCTGCGGCAATTTTATTATAAGTAATAATTTTTCCACCAAGGAATAAAGGTTCTTGTACGGAAATGATTCCTGCGCAAACATTTTGAATGTCTAATGCCATGCCATCGGCAATTTCAGCTCCGATGCCGTTCATTTGTCCCATAGCAGGAGCTAATGATGTGGCAATGTCGGCTGTGGATATTTGTTGTAATAGATTTTGTATTGTAGGACTTTGTGAAATAAGTGTTGCCAAAGCAGGATCGGCAGCGGGATTCGTTAAAATTTGTTGGATGGTAGCGGCTGCATTTTGTTGCATTTGTTGTAGTGATCCGCCTAAACCTTGTCCGATATTGGTTCCTAAGTTACGAAGAGCTTCGTCTTGTTCGTCGCTTAATAGGTGTAGTTCGTCAATGCTATTATACATGTATACGCCAGAAACCGATACCTTAGGTAGGTAATTCGCAAAAGCTGCTTTTTTATCATTGCCAGCCTTGTTTATTTCTTCTTGCGCAATTTTTAATTGCTTATTGTTTTGAAGGGCAAGATTCCTGCATTCTTCTAATGTTAAGTTTTGTTGTGCAACTGACAATATCGTCGAACAGAGTAGTGCGATTATTGTTGCGATTTTTTTACTGATTTTCATATCTATTCCTACCTTTTTCGAGTGCAAAAGAACAACTGATTTTTCTATTTTCAAATTATAATAGAATAATATGTAATAAGGTGATTAAAAGAGAGTTAGGATGATTAATTCTCGCACTGAAATGTGTATTTTGGCTTATGAATTGAGCGAAAAAATCCATTCAAAAAATGTAAATTTTTCGTTTGTCTATAAAAAATAAATGTTAGACTAAAAGTTTTCTCGACCGTACGAAACGCAACGATTCAAAAGTTGATTGAGTGGCGTAGTTTTTTTACATTCTGCAAGTGCAAAATCAAGAAAATTTTCTGATAAAATTTGTTCTTTTGAGAGTGGTTGTATAAGATTGTATTCTTTTAGTCTGTAATATTCCGAAAATCTGTCTTCTGTATTCCAACCATTCGGAATGCGTTTTAATGCTGTGCTCCAATCTAATTGAAAACCTTGGCAATTTTGTATGAGTTTATCAAAGTTTTCGCCATTCAACATAATTTCTTCACGGACGCTTTTTAAGTCGGTTGGAGTAGGCATGTATAAACCCGAAACAATCATACATTCGCTACATGGCTCTATGTGAATGTAGTAACCGGCATATCCGCTTTTCTTTCCTTGGTGGCAAACATATACGCCCATATGTGTTTTGTACGGAGTTTTGTCGTGTGAAAAACGAATATCTCTATAAATTCTATAGGTACAATCAGCAACGCTAAGATTACAAATATCTGTATCGAATTTTGACAAACCGCTAATGAATGTTTCAACAAATAAGCGAAAATCTGCCAATGCTTCTTGATATTGTGCTTTATGTGCATCGAACCAAGGCTTATTGTTGTTAACACTTAATTCTGTAAGAAAATCCCAAACGCGTTGTAAATTGTATTGTTGCATAATTATTTGATTGTGCAAGTAAGTAATTGGTTGTCTTGTATTTTCATATCGAAAACATCACCGATTTGCAGAGAAACTGGTTGTTCGGTACAAGGAATGAAAATAAGGTCTCCAATTTTTACTGTATAATATTGTGTTGCTTTTGATATTATTGTTGCGTAGTCTTTCCATCTGTCGTTTAGAGGAATAGGAGTGTTGTTGATTGTTGCAACAATATTAAGGTTTTCGGCAAATTGAATTTTCTCATTGCTAATAGCAAGCGATTGATCAAAACATCTGGCAATGTCTGTGCTTGTACCAAATTGCTTGTTTCGTTCAATTACATCTTTTGCGAAAAATTTTATTGCAGTTCCCATTTCACTAAAATATCTGTTTGTGAATCGTGGTTCTACGCATTTTCCGATTTTTGCAACTTGCAGATATATACCACAATAGGCAACAATATCCTTTGAAAAATTAGGAATGTAGAAATCGTCATTATTACGAATTAGCGTAGAATCTGGGTAGCAAACAAGTGATTCATCTATTGTTTGTACAGTATGACCGTGTTCTAAAGCAATAATTTTCATTTATTTACCGAAATTTCGTAATTTGATGTTTGTAAGAACTTGTTTTGTATTTGACGAAAATTCACCTTGCATCATCCAACTATAATAGCTTGGATCTTTTTGTAGAATGGTTTCCACAAGTTGTCCTTTATATTTACCAAAATTAAAGACTTCTTGTTTTTTATCGTTGTAGATAATTCGTCCGGCAAAGTCCACATTGTTGGTATGGTGAGTGTATTTGCTTAGGAACTCAACATTGTTTTCAATGTCAGGATATTTATCTAATTGTGCTTTGAGAACTTCGTAGGTTGCATTTGTATCTGCATCAGCTGCGTGTGCACCTTCTAAATCTTTATCGCAGTAGAATTTATAGGCTGCAGAAAGCGTGCGTGGTTCTTTTTTCAAAAACAGAACTTGTACATCTACAAACTTGCGTTTTGACCAGTCAAATTGAACATCTGCTCTGGCAAATTCTTCGGCAAGTAGAGGTACATCAAATTTGTTGGAATTATATCCAGCAATATCGCAGTCTTCTAGTAGTTGTGCGAATTCTTTTGCTTTTTCTTTGAATGTAGGGCAGTCTTTTACATCCTCGTTAGTAATGTGATGCACAGCCGTAGATTCTGCTGGAATTGGCATTTCCGGATTAAGACGGCGAGTGATTGATGTCTCGTCTCCGTTTGGCATTACTTTCAATATTGAGATTTCAATAATGCGGTCGGTAACAATATTTAACCCTGTTGTTTCAAGGTCGAAAAAAGCGATTGGTCTAGTTAGTTTTAAGTTCATAGATGTATGTAAAAAAAAGAGTGGCGATTGCTCGTCACTCTTTACCGATATTTTGTTGAGTTATTAAATCATCATTGGCATTAAAAGCATAAGAACATCTTCGTTTTCATCTTCTTTGTCAACTGGAATAATAAGACCAGCACGAGCAGGGTCAGACATTTCAATAGAGATTTCTTCGCTTTCGATGTTTTCGATAATATTTAGCAATAATTTAGACTTGAATCCGATTGCCATATCTTCGCCTTCGTATCTACAAGTGATAGTTGCTTTACCACTTGATTGATTTTCCATATTTGTTGCTGAAATAGTGAGGATGTTTGGTGACAAATCAAAACGAGTAAGTTGTGATGCATCAGAACAGCAAGCAACTTGACGAAGTTTTTGGTGGAAATCAATTTTATTGATAAATAATGTATTTGGGTTTTCCGAAGGAATTACAGCTGCGTAGTTAGGATATTTTCCGTCGATTAAACGACAGTTCAATACAAATTGACCGATAGTAATAACAACTTGTTGTGCATCGAATTCAACTTGAACATCACCTTTTTCTTTTGCAAGAATGTTACGCAAGATTGTTGCAGGTTTTTTAGGGAAAATGAAAGATGCTTCGCTATCTGATTTTACATCTGTTCTTGTGTAACGGGCAAGTTTGTGTGAATCTGTGGCAACAAAGCGTAGGTGTTCGCTTGTTAATTCAAAAAGGATACCTGTCAAAGTTGGTTTAATACCGTCCTCAGCAGTTGCAAATGCAGTACTTGTTAAACCTTTTTTCAAAGATTCAGCAGCGATAGTGAATGATTTTGCATCTGTAAGTGGTTGTGTTTTTGGGAACTCGTCACCATTAACACCAACAGTTTTGAATTCAATACCAGGACCATCAATATTCAATTGATTGTTTGTTAAATCAATTTTGAATGTAAGAGGTATATCTGCTGTTGTAGCACTAATCCAATCAATTATTTTTTTAGCATCAATAGCAATCGATCCGCCACCTTTTGTGTTTTCAAGAGGGATGTTTGCTTCCATGCATGTTTCCAAATCCGAAGCCTCAATTTTTAAGGTGTTTCCTTCCAAAGTAAAAAGGAAATTATCCAAAATAGGCAAAGTGTTTTTTGAATTTATAACGCCTTTAATTGCATTTAGTTGGCTTTGTAATTCAGATTTTGAAATGATAAATTCCATATCGTTTTATTATTATGGTTAAAAATAGTTTACTAAGCGTCGATGTTTGCAAATTTTGCATTTTCTTCAATGAATTGACGGCGTGGTGGAACTTCGTCGCCCATAAGCATTGCGATAGCTGCATCTGCTGCAACACTATTCTCAATAGTTACTTGTCGTAACATACGGTTTTCTGGACACATTGTTGTTTCCCACAATTGTTCAGGGTTCATTTCACCAAGACCTTTGTATCGTGTTACAACAATTGATTTGTCGTTTTCTCCATTAGAGAATTCTTCTATTGCGGCAATGCGTTGTTCTTCTGTCCAACAATAGCGTTGCAAGTCTTTCTTTCTTTGTGATTTTACAAGATATAGTGGAGGGCAGGCAACATACAAATATCCTTTTTCGATTACTTCCTTCATATAGCGGAAGAACAATGTCATTACCAATGTCTCAATATGGCTACCATCCACGTCGGCATCACACATGATGATAATCTTGTGATAACGAATTTTGTCAATATTTACCGCCTTGCTATCTTCATCTGTTCCGATTGTAATACCAAGTGCTTTCATAATGTTGCTAATTTCGTCACTTTCGTAGATTCTATGCAACATTGCTTTTTCCACATTCAAAATCTTACCACGAAGTGGAAGGATTGCTTGTGTATGTCTATCGCGACCTTGTTTAGCAGATCCACCTGCAGAGTCACCTTCGACAAGGAATAGTTCGCACTTTTCTGGATTTCTATCTGAACAGTCTGCCAATTTACCAGGAAGACCACCACCTGACATTGCATTCTTACGTTGTACATCGCGTGCTTTTCTTGCAGCAATACGAGCACGAGCAGCCAACAAAACTTTGTCTACAATCGTTTTAGCTTCTTTTGGATGTTCTTCCAAATAGTAACCTAACATTTCGCTTACAGCTTGGTCAACAGCACTTGAAACTTCAGAGTTACCAAGTTTTGTTTTTGTTTGACCTTCGAAAAGAGGTTCTTGTACTTTTACCGAAACAACAGCAGTTAAACCTTCGCGGAAGTCATCACCACTGATTTCTATTTTTTGTTTTTCCAATACACCAAGACCGTCCGCATATTTCTTTAGAGAACGAGTCAAACCACGACGGAAACCTTCCAAGTGTGTACCACCTTCAATCGTGTTGATGTTGTTTACATACGAATGTACGTTTTCCGTATATGATGTATTGTAACGCAATGCAATCTCTACAGGAATACCGTTTTTCTCTGTGTCAATGTACATTACATCACCAAACAAAGCTTCACGAGATTCGTCCAAATAGGTTGCGAATTGTTTCAAACCTTCTTCAGAGTAAAAACTAACAGATTTTGCATTTCCGTTTTCGTCAATAGAACGAAGGTCGGTAAGTTGTAGTCTTACGCCTTTGTTAAGGTAAGCCAACTCTCTTAAACGGTTTTCCAAAATATAGAATTGGTATTCTGTAGTTGTGAAAATTGATCCGTCTGGCCAGAACGCAACTTCTGTTCCTGTTTTGTCTGCTGTTCCAATTTCTTCAACAGCAGTAACTGGTTTACCACAAGTATATTCTTGACGATATTTTTTACCATCTCTACAAACTGTAACAACACATTTTGTTGAAAGAGCGTTCACACAAGACACACCCACACCGTGAAGACCACCAGAAACTTTGTATGACGACTTGTCGAACTTACCACCAGCGTGAAGTACGGTCATTACAACTTCCAAAGCTGATTTGTTTTCTTTCTTATGCCAGTCAACAGGTATACCACGACCATTATCGACAACTGTTATTGAATTGTCTTCGTGTATTGTGACCTCTACATTCGAACAATAACCAGCCAATGCTTCGTCGATAGAGTTGTCTACAACTTCGTACACCAAATGGTGAAGACCACGCTCGCCAACATCGCCAATGTACATTGCCGGACGCTTTCTTACTGCTTCTAGTCCTTCTAACACTTGGATACTGTCACCAGTGTACGCTTTGTTATTTTCTTCTGCCATTGTATATTGTTTTAATTCAATATTTTACGAATCTTGTGAAATAATTGCTTTCCTTTTCTAGGAAATGCAAGCGAATGTACGAAAAAGACTTCGTTGCAGATGTGTTTATTGGTGTAAAGTATTGAAAAGTTATTAACAATTTTGTTAATGACTGAAAATAGATGGAACTTGTATGAAAGAACAAGGGCGTATTTTGTACGCCCTTGTTTACTTTGTTTGTATTGGTTATTTTTCGTCTTGTAAATAACCGAATTGTTTTAGGTTTTTATCGTTGTTACGCCAATCTTTTTCAACCTTTACATACAAATCTAGATAAATACCTTTTCCTACGAATGTTTCTATATCTTTTCGTGATTCAATACCAAGACGTTTTATTCCTTCGCCTTTCTTTCCGATGATAATTCCCTTTTGTGAATCTCTCGAAACATTGATGACAGCACGAATATGTACATTTTTAGGACCTTCTTCGTATTGTTCTACAACAACTTCGCACGAATAAGGAATTTCTTTGCTATATAGTTTTAAAATTTTTTCGCGTATGATTTCGGATACGAAGAAACGCATTGGCTTATCTGTTAAAGCGTCTAAGTCATAATATGGTTCTCCTTCAGGAAGAAGCGCCACGATGCGTTTCATTATATATTCCACGTTGAATTTGTTTTGTGCGGAACAAGGTACTATTTCTGCTTTTGGTAGTAGGTTTTCCCAAAATGTAACTAATTCAACTAATCTTTCTTGATTAATAAGGTCGATTTTGTTTATAACCAATAGGATAGGAATATGGTCGATTTTTTTTATTTTAGATAAGAATTCAGCATTTTTTTCTGCCGTTTCTTCTGTGTCTGTAATGTATAAAATCACATCGGCATCAACTAATGCTGATTCCGAGAATTTTAACATAGATTCTTGTAATTTGTATGCAGGTTTTAGTACACCTGGCGTATCGGAAAAAACGATTTGGTGGTCTTCGCCGTTAACAATACCAAGTATTCTATGTCGTGTTGTTTGTGATTTTGCTGTAACTATAGACAAGCGTTCGCCAACCAACTCGTTCATTAGTGTTGATTTCCCTACATTAGGGTTTCCAACAATATTTACAAATCCTGATTTGAAAGCCATTATGCGTATGCTCCTCTTTTAATCATTGCAACTTCTTTTTGTGACAAATAACGCCAGTGTCCGCGTGGAAGGTCTTTCTTTGTCAACCCAGCGAAATATACACGGTCAAGTTTTTCAACTGTGTAGCCATATTTCTCGAAAATACGTCTAACTACGTGATACATTCCTGAGTGTAGTTGTATGCCAATTTGATTTTTTTCACCTTCTACATATTGTAGGTCATCAATTTCAATATGTCCGCCCTTGATTTCGCTGCCGTCTTCTGATTTTATTGGATCTAAATCGACACCTTCTGTGATTTCTGCAAAATGTTCTGCTGATAGATTTTTGTCAAGGAAAACGTGGTAGATTTTCATTTTGTTGTATCGTGGGTGAGTTAATCTTTCCATTAAGTCACCATCGTTAGTCAGCAACATAACGCCTGTTGTGTCACGGTCAAGACGACCAACATTCTTAACTTCTACATCTGTTTTTACATAGTCGAAAATTGTTTTTCTTCCAAGTTCGTCTGATTTTGTAGAGATACAATCTTTTGGCTTGTTGAATACGATATATACACGTTTTTGAGAAACAAGTTTTTTGCCGTTTAGGCAAACTTCGTCACCAGGAAATACTCGTGTAGAGAAGTCTGTGACAACCTTGCCATTTACCGTAATTTTTCCTGCTGCGATATAGTCGTCGGCTGCTCTACGAGAGCAAACACCTGCAACGGAAATGAAACGGTTCAAACGATAACCTTCTGCTTCTGTTGCTGCTGCTTTTGGTTCAATATATTCTTCTTCTGGTCTTTCGAAATCTTCAAGAACAACGCTGTCATTCCATTCGTCATCGTAGTTACGGGAAATAAGATTTTTGTCTATGGAAGTATATTCCATAGGGTTTTCGTATGTCTTTTCTGATTTTCTGAATCCTTTGTTGAAGCGTGGTTTGTTTCCAAAAGAACGACGTGGTCTTTCTTCTCCGTCGAATTCTCTGCGTGGCTTGAATTCTCTGTTTTCTGATCGTTCATCGTCAAAGCGTTTGAATGGACGATGTTCTCCATCATTGAAACGAGGTTTGTCACCGAAAGAACGACGTGGTCTATCTTCGCTATTAAATTCTCTACGTGGTTTGAATTCTCTGTTTTCAGTTTGCTCGTCATCAAAGCGTTTGAACGGACGACGTCCTCCATCGTTAAAACGAGGTTTGTCTCCAAACGAACGGCGAGGTCTGAATTCTCTGTTTTCGGAATTTCTGTCGTCAAATTGTTTGAATGAACGACGTTCTCCGTTGTTAAAATGTGGTTTTGCATTATCGTTGTCACCATCTCGGCCGAACGATTTTTCACCTTTACTAAAAGAGCGTTCTCTTGAATTGAAACTTCTGTGAGAACGATTGTCTCTCTTGTTTTTCCATGAATTTCGATCATCACGACCGAATTTTTTTTCGCTGTTTTCCATAACCGAACTAAAATTAAGCGTGCAAAGATAGAAAATAAATTAAGAGTTGAGCGATGTGATAGGTTTTTCGGTGAAATATATACATATTTATTATTTGAATTGTTGTTTTTGTATTGTCGTATGCTTGACAGATAACATGAATGAGGGTATAATATTAAAAAAGGATAAATTGTTTTAAATGAAAGATAGTTTTGTTGTGAACAGTTTCATTGTTGCATGACAATGGAAAAAGTCGTATATTTATAAACAAATTTAGGTAGAAAAAACAGTACATAATTATTATAGTATGAAAGAATTAAAATGTCCAAACTGTGGAAACGTATTCCAAGTAGATGAAGCTGACTATGCTTCTATCGTGAACCAAGTTAAAAATGCGGAATTTGAGGCAGAACTTAGTCGTAGAATTTTTGAATTAGATGAACGCAAAAAGGCTGAACAAGAATTGATGTCAGCTAAGGCAGAACAAGCATTTCAAAATAGATTGTCGCAAAAGGAAATGGAAATAACGACAAAAAATGCAGAAATAGAACGTTTGAAAAAAGAGAAGGAAAGCGAATCAACTCAATTAAAAAGTGCATTGGCTACAGAGATTGAGAGACTGAAAATGCAGTTACAATCTATCGAAACCCAAAAGAAAAATGAATTAGCTGTTGCTATTGCTGAGAAAAATCGTGAGATAGATCAATTGAATGCTACTATTTCACAAAATAATAACCAAGTACAATTGGCTATTATGGAAGAACGTAATAAAGCACAACAGGCAGTCCAGGCAAAAGACACAGAAATACTTCAATTGCGTAATGCTGTTGAATTGGGAAAAAGTGAGGCGAAAATTCATGAGGATGAATTAAAAAAACGTCATGAAGAAGAACTTCGCATGAAGCAGGAATTGGTTGACTATTACAAGGATTTGAAAACGAAAATGTCAACTAAAATGGTTGGCGAAACATTGGAACAACACTGCAGTATAGAGTTTGAACAATATATTCGTCCAATGATGCCAAACGCGTATTTTGAAAAAGATAACGATGCTGCAGATGGAACCAAGGGTGATTTTATATTCCGTGATTTTGAAGATGAGGTTGAGTATATTTCCATAATGTTTGAAATGAAAAACGAAATGGATACAACTGCTACTAAACACAAGAATGATGATTTTCTAAAGAAATTGGATGAAGATCGTAAGAAAAAAGGATGTGAGTTTGCAGTTCTTGTAAGTCTTTTGGAAGCTGATAACGACTTGTACAATAATGGAATTGTAAACAAAAGCCATTTGTATCCTAAAATGTACGTGATTCGTCCGCAATTCTTTGTGCCTTTTATAAATTTATTGGTACAAGCTTCTAAAAAGAGCTTGGAATATAAAAAACAGTTGGCTATTGCACAGAGTCAATCTGTTGATGTTACTAATTTTGAGGCTCAATTGCTTGATTTTCAGGATAAGTTTGGTAGAAATTATCGTCTTGCTAGTGAAAAGTTTAAGAGTGCAATTGATGAGATTGATAAATCTATCCAACATCTTCAAAAGATAAAAGAAGCACTTATAGGAAGTGAGAATAATCTTCGTTTGGCGAATGATAAGGCGGAAGCTCTTACAATTAAAAAGCTTACTCGTGATAATCCTACAATGGCTGCAAAGTTTGAAGATGCACGAAAGAATGGCGGAATTTTAGAATAAATTGCTATTTTTTCTGAATAATCCTATTTATAACGAATATAGATAGAATAGAACAGAAGAGCATGAGGAATCCTGATGAGACTGTTCCCATCCAACCATAGAAACTCCAAAGTGTACCGGCAAGAAATGTGCCCAATGATCCGCCTATGAAATACGTCACCATATAAATGGTGTTCATACGTGAAGAGGCTTCTGGACAGAGTTTCATTGTCGCACTTTGGTTGCTTAATTGTATACATTGCATTCCAATGTCTATAAGTATGATACTCAATATTATACCGATGTATGTGTTGTGGTATATACCGAGGATAGTCCATGCAATTATTTGCAATAGAATTCCTGCTGCATTAATACGTTCAATGCCAAAACGTGGTACATATTTCCCTACATTTGATGCAGTTAATGCTCCAGCTATTCCACAAATGCCGAGCATTCCAACAATGTCACTGCCGACAAAAAAAGGAGCTTCTTTCATGCGGAAGGCTAAGCATCCCCAAAGACCGAGGAAAGAGCCAAAGGCAAAAGCGGAACGAATTGAGTAGAGTAGGGATTGGGGATATTGGATTGCAAGGGTACGTACGCTTTTTAATAATTCTTTGAATCGTCCTGTGTATGTTGGAGCGACTTCGGGGAAACGAGAATAGACTAATCGTGCCATTATTAGTATTGCAACAGCTGCTATACTATACATCGTTCTCCAGCCCAATATATGTCCAATGTAACCGCTTGCTACGCGCGAACCGAGAATACCAATGAGTAGTCCAGAAAGTATCATCCCGACTTTATGTTCTTTTTCTTCTGGTCGGGAATAAAGTGATGCAAAAGGCATAAACATTTGTGGTATGACAGAAAAGAACCCTGTGACAAATGATGCTCCGAGTAGCAGCCAAATATTGTTGGATAGGCTAATACAAAGGAGAGAACAGGTAAGTACTGTTGCACATATTAGCATGGTTTTTCTTCGGTTGTATAAATCGCCCATGGGTATAATAAAGAGTAGACCGAAAGCATAACCGACTTGGGTGCATACAGGCATCAGATTTACTTGAAACTCTGTAAGTTGCATATCTTGTCGTATCATGTTTAGTAACGGTTGGCAGTAGTATAGATTTGCCACCGATATGCCAGCCATTATGGCTAACATCCACATTAGTGTTGAAGGAATACCTTCATGAGGTTTTATGATTGTTGTGTTCATTTTCTAATCTCCAATGTAATATCAATATATGACCGTTTCCATTCGATGTAGTCTATATACAATTCCTCTGCATCACGCCCTTTGAGTATGTGGCATTTTCCACAAAGCTCGCAGTTGTGTATGCATTCCCATTCATCGCGAACGTAGTTCATTCGCTCTTCTTTTGTTGATGTCTCGATACTTGGAGGAGTCATTTTTTTATAATTCTCTGATTAAATGTTTGATGGCTGCAATAGGATGATACCACATCATGCGAGGACCTGCATAGCGCATGGCTTGACGCATCCGCTCCTTCATGTCCGGCTTATAGCAATGGATAGGACATTTCTTGCAAGTTGGTTTCTTCTCGCCAAACTTACAATGATCCAGACGCTGGTAGGCGTAGTCGAGTAGGGCGGAGCACTCTTCGCAAAGGACTTTGCTTACGTGCTTCTTCCTATGGCAGTAAATTTCTACCATCTGACTGACAGTTTTCTTTTCTTCCTCTATCCGTGTCATGCTTTACCTTCGTTCTTTGGAGTTCGTAAACAATGTGGTAGTTTGCCATGTTCACGATGATGAGCCACACACCCACAGCATTTGCCGTGACGTGGACACTCTTTGGGACAAGTACACTCGAAGTCCGGATTATGCGGACAAACAGGTCTCAAGTTTTCGTTCATATTCAATGCCTTTAGTGATTGCACATCTTTGATTTGTCGGCCGTAAAGCCGTCGCCTCCAGCTGGCATGAACTTGCCCTTTGCCTCAAGGAAAGCCACAAGCTCAGCAGCCGTCATGTTCTCTGCACTACAGGTGTAGAAACGTTCGTCTGCACCAAACTTATTGATGATGGCATTTACCAAATCTTCGCGAGATGAGTAGCTATTGCCAAACATCATCTCTAATACTTCATGTCCGTGTGTCATAATCTTACTCTGCAGGTGCCCACTTGCAACGTACAGGCGAAACGATCGCACCTTCCTCCTTGAGCTGCTTCATTGCCTTATCTACCTCCTTGCGGTCCTTTATCAAAAGTGATTTTTCCATTATTTCATTATTTTGTAGATTTCCTTTTCTAATCCGTCTTCGTCATATTGATTAGTATTCACATTGTAATACATATCTACCAATGATTTACTAAGAATTCCGAACTCTTCAATTGCTTTGTCAGCATCAAGTACTTCATACATTACTTCATTTGTTTCTTCATCGACAAATGGAAATAGTTCGAATATATCATTTACTAATATTGAATCCATAGGTTATAATTTATGAAATTGCAAAATTGTGTATAAGTGTTGTATCTTTTATGAGTAAACTTTTCATTTTTTTATATATGATTTTTGTAGGATTTCTGATTATTGGATTCTTACAGATTAATGTCGGATTGCGAAAACAATACTGCTTTACCTCTTAGGTATAAGTGCTTGTCGTCAATAACTTCTCCCTGTAATTCTCCTCCACGATGTGAAGCTTCCCAAGCATTTATGACGTTTTTACCAAGTCTTTTTGCCCAGTAAGGTACTATCTGACAGTGTGCACTTCCGCAGACAGGATCTTCCAGTATGCCTATCTTCGGACCGAAGCATCTTGACACGCAGTCGTAGCCATTCGTTCCTAGTGCTGTGATGTGAACCATTCTGCCTGGCAGCTTCTTCAGCGTAGCAGCATAAGGCACAAAGTCTTTTACTTGTTCTTTATCTTGCAGAACGCAGATAAGGTCAAGGTCTTTTCCCATCAGAATTTCAACTGGAACCGTTCCGAGGGCTTCAAGCATGTCCTCTGTCACTTTTACTCTTTCAAGAGCAACATTTGGGAAAAGCATCTCATACATATTGCACTTCCTGGTTACTGTCAATATACCTCCTTGGGTATTGAAAGTAACGCTTGTCGTACCCGCCTCGTAATAATTGAGCACCACGAATCCTGACGCGAGAGTAGCATGACCGCATAAACCAACTTCACAGGTAGGAGTGAACCACCTGAGTCTATAGTTTTCCTCTTCCTTTACTATGAATGCTGTTTCCGAAAGGTTGTTTTCTGCAGCTATGTTCATCATAAGTTGCTCCTCAGGCCACTTATCAAGAACACAGACAGCTGCAGGATTACCTTGGAATACCTTGTCTGTGAATGCATCTACTATGTATTGTTTTATCATTTTGGTGTTATTGTATTTCCTGTTTTGTTTGAGTATAACCTTCTTTTTTTTGAGTATTCCTCTTTATCAGCTATGCTGAAGGTCAAGTATGGAGCATTGTCCAGCACCGCAAGAGCTCATTCGGTGGGCATCTGTCTTTTTTTTTTCTCTCATATTTGTTTATTCAAATTTTATCAAATCAGCCAACTGCAGGAAGTAGTCGTTCGACCAAATATCAAGATCCGATTGTTGGTGCATGCTTATATAGGGCAGCACGTCCTGCTTCACGTTTTCTATGTCTGAGGTTGCGAGTTTATGGCGAAGTTGTTCCATGAATTGTTTGCGGTCGACATCCTCACTGCTGAATTCCTTTATTCTTGCTTGCAGGTGATTGAAGTTGAGTGCAATACCATTGCGGACATACCACTCAAAGTCATACCAATCGCGCCCCTTGATACGACGCTGCCAGGCACGATAAACGAGTGCGTGCATCTTGCCTGCATAAAGGTCGGGTAGGGTGAAACATCGTGTCATGAAAGAATGAGGACGCATAAGAAGTTTCTGCTCTGTCTGGAACAACAAAGGAGGATTCGTGTCCAACTCTATCTTTACCTTGACTATCTTGCGTGTCTGGAACTTAATGTCGTAGGCTTCGGTATTCTCCTTAAGAAAAGCCGATTCCACGCGTCCGAAAAATTTCTTTTCCTTTTTAGTAATCTCTACTTCGAAACCTGCTATGCGAAATTCTTCGCGTATGGCATCGAAATAGTTCTCCAGATGAATGTCATCGCGTTTTGTCGTCAGAGAGAAATCCATATCTTCCGAAAAACGAGGAAGACCGTGGAAAATACGCAGGCATGTTCCACCATAGAAGGCGGCATGGTCAAAGAAACCGCCTCGGCGAAGCCCAGCGAGAGTAATCATCTGGCAGACCTCCTGCTCGGCATTAGGTGTTGCTGTCCCGTTTGCATCTCGGTAGGCGGAGAGCATTGATTCGTATGTTGTCATTGCTTAATGATTTTAATCAGGTTGTTAAGTATCTGTGTCTTGCGACCAGCGTTTGCACACTCCTCAATGATATCTGTGTTTAACTCAGACAAGATGTCCATGTCAAGTCGCATGTCTTCTTCAAGGTATGTGAGAAGAGATTTGATGGATTTGTGTGGCACAAAATTATCATATAGAATGGTGTCGCACAATGCTTTTTCTCGGCTTGCCATCAGAAAGCAAACAGCGTTTTCCTCAATACTACTCACGCCTATCGGGAAGTAGGAAGGAGGAACTTGAGTATAGCTAAAAACTCCTATAGGAGTATTGAATGTCCGGCTACGCTTGGTCGTAACACATGTCATAGTAAAGACTTGCTCGGGAATTATGCCATAGAAACGCAAAGCCCATTGCAAGGAGACGTATGACGGACCGTAAAGATGATTAGCACAAAGGCGTGCATCAGTCATTCTGCCTGTCAACTCCTTATTTATTATATACAGGTTGCGTTTCAGCCGAATTATCTCTCCGCTTTGCTCCAATGTACAGAGTTTCTTCTCAGGAGAAGCAAGATGAGGATAACAAGTCTTGATGTCGGAACCCGAAACGGGTATGCCTGCGAACTGAAGTAATGGATTCTTCTGCATGTTTCCACGTTTTGCGTGTAAAATTACCAATTTTTGCATAGAAAAAGAAGAAAAATATCCTTTTTTGTGCAAATATTGCCGGATATTCTTGAATAACTTCTATTTTGCGACACAAAAATGCCTGACTTTTGGCAATAACACTTCTCAGAATGTAATCTTGCTAAGAGTCGGACGATAGGTAATAACTCAAGGTCTAATGGTCAAAAAAGAAAACCTTCTAATAAATTGAATTTTATATATTTACAGTATTTTTAAGAAAATGAGTAAAAATCTGCTTTTATTGTAAGGGGCAAAATGTAATCAAGAAAGGTGTTCAAAGAGGATTACAACGTTGGTTTTGTAAGGATTGTAGCCGATTCTTCACAAGGACAGAGCAAATATCAAATGAACTCCTATATGAAGAATACACAAAGGGAAAACAAACGTTAAAACAACTTTCAGAATCCCATCAGATATCAATAAGTACAATCCAACGTCGTTTTAAAACAATACACCACAAGCGTTTGGTTTCAAAAGAGAAAGATGTGGTTGTCTTGATGGACGCCACGTATTGGGGACACAGATTCGGTGTCTTGGTGTTTAAAGATGCGCATAGGAATAAAATCTTATGGAGAAAGTTCCTGTCCAAGAAAGAAACTGTCGCTGATTACATAGAAGGCGTAGAATGGCTCGAAAATAATGGTTTTAACATATTAGGACTCGTTTGTGATGGATTGGTCTCGCTACGGCACTATCCAAGTACAAGGTTCAGTATTGTCAGTTTCATCAAGTAAAGACAGTGAAATTTTATCTTACAAGTAAGCCTGAACTACAAGCATCAAAGGAACTTCTACATATAGCATTACAACTTTGTCATACGGATAAAGAGTCGTTCGTAGGAATGTTTGAAGAGTGGTACTTGCGATGGAAAGACTTCTTAAAAGAAAGGAGTGTTGAACCCAAAACAGGAAAAACTCGTTTTATGCATCAACGCTTACGTAGTGCCTATTTAAGCATAAAACGAAATATGGCTTTATTGTGGACATTTTACGATTATCCTGATACAACCTTACCCAATACGAACAACGGAATAGAAGCTCTATTTACGGATCTAAAAACCAAAATCCGAGTTCATAATGGATTGTCTAAGCTAAATAAAATGAAATTTATTGACCAATACTTTTACAATAAAAAATAGGTACTTTTTTGACCATTAAATAAAAACATTCAAATTTTAGGTACCGTTTTGACCATTAAGCCGAATTTTCGTATTGCGAAAAATCTACCGGGATAAAAGCCTTCTTTTGTTCCATGTTTACGATTATTTTAAAAATGAGAGTTCTACTAAATATTACCGACCAATCTTTTTTTTGTCAATCTAGCCAACGCAAAATTTTACGGAATCCTGTACTTCCGTCTTGCGAAATATTTTCACTGATGAGCTCACGCGTGGTTCATCGTGCTAAAATGCTCCAACGAGAATCGAAACTGATTTTGGGGAAATTAAAGATGACATTATTTGATGTATTCACATATTGTCAGCAATTTGTAGAGATGGCGTACACTCCATCTCTATTGGAGGATAACATTTATATGGAGATGGTTAGTTTTTCTTTTCAAGAGAAAAATGAACACAAAGTAGCCGTAAGATTCCCACCTTTGAAAGGAAAAACACCATTGAAAGTTTTCCCCTCAAAATCTGTCACACTAAAAACAGAATATAAACTGTGCTTAGAACCACAAACTTTCCATTAATTTTTGAGCCTCATATCTATATTTACTGTCCGATTTTTTAATCTTTCGCAAAAGTTTTCGAGCTTTTATAACCTTATGCTCCTTTGCATATATCATTACCTGTGTCCAATCCAAATCATCCTGGAGCCCGTCTCGAGGCACTAACTGATTTTGCTTTTGCAATTTATCGACTATATTTTGTAATGATTTTGTATTTCCAGAAACTAACGCATCTTCTACAGTCTTTCCATCAAACAAAGCTCCTTCATATGAAAAATGAGAAAAATTAACCTGCTCCATTGACTGAGAATCCAAAACTGTATAATTCTGATAATACGCCCCTCCGCCCATAACCATACAAACACACGCTGCAGCAACATATGAAATCAAATGTACTCTAAACGTTTTTTGCTGCAACTCATATTCTTTTAATTGTTCTCGAAATAATCTTTTCCGAATTTCTTCAACAAGCATAACATGCAACTGATATCGTCTTTTGAACGACACATCTGATGCCATACGTTTTTCAAAATCCATTTGATCTTGCATAGATAACGAATTGTCCATGTAAGCATCAAACAACTCTATTTCTTCTAATTCACTTTTGGGTTCCATAACTAACTCACTATATAGACATTACTAGGATCTCGCAATTTTATTTCTTCTCTGATCTTGATTTCTAATCGTTTCATACATTTATATTTTTCTGTTTTTAACACATCTGTATTTAAAAACCCAAGTAATTTTGCTGATGCTTGTCCTTTTAGACCTTCAAAAAAATAATTACGTATAATTTGCAAACATGGAGAGGAAACTTGAAAAAAAGTATCCAAAACTTCATTTATAACTTGTAGGCATAATTCCTTTGACTCGAAATCATCTGCTTGTTCCTCCCAATTCTCCCATCCTTCATTTTCTTCATACATAGAACAATCAACTTTTTGGGAGATTCTATATTTTTTTCTTCTGTTGTTTAGTCCAATAGAAAAGAAATATGTTTCCAAACTATTTTTATGTACATACTTACCATTCCTAATATTTTCCCAAAGTGAATCTAACGATTCCTGAAAAATATCGTCAATATCCACATCTGGGGTATTGAGATATTTATGTTTTATAAAATTTGCAAACTTCTTCTGATATTTTTTTTTAAAGTGACTAATCACCTTATTGTCAGAATTCATAAATCCATTTACATATTCAACATCTGTATATCCTATCAACATAGTTCAATTTTATCTTACAACCATTTTTTTTGTACAATCGCCATATTGTACGATATAAACACCTGGGAACACATCAATCTCTGCCATCTGCATATTTTTCTTCCTATATACACATTGGCCTGCCATAGAGTAAATTGCTATTGTATTATTTCCATCCCCATCAATCATAATTTTCCCATTCTGAACTTTTACAACAGGTTCTCGAACATCCATATAAACATCTTCTAAAGACGATCTATCAATATGCTCAAGAACAAAAACCGCAAATATTGAAACAGTGTCGTTCACAACGAATTCACGTGGATTGTCCATATTCCCATCGTTCCACTGCTTAAACACATAACCATCCTTAGGGACAGCCTCTAATTTTGCAATATCCCCCTTTGCATATAACGAACTTCCCAACACATACCCCGTCGAGTCTAATTGAGGAGTTCCTACAACAACGTAAACAGGTTTGGTTTCAGTATAATCAATTCCAAGACCAACTGCATGCCACGCATTCAACACAGATTGATATTCCACCGAATTTTTACCATACAAGTTTTGAGCCGAAAACAAAGATCCTTCATACGCATCCCAATAAAGTGAGTTTTTCGTCAAATAATACCTTAAAGTGTAAAATGCTATCTTATGAGCCTTTTCTATTCCAATACCCTCTACATTATAATTATATCCATTGTCATTCTCTCCCGAACCACCTTCACACAACAAATAAAACCACTTATTTTGAACTCCACTATTACTATGAACCCCGCCATTGTCTAATTCACGACTTGAAACATCAACCCAATAATCTCCCTTGTATGTATCGGGTTGTTGCATCAATCCATTCCTTCCCTCTTTGGGATATTTTAGAGAACGTATATTTGAATAATTTTTATCTATATTTTCTCCAATCTCATAATTTGAAGAATCACCAATTGCATAATGTTCTATTGCACAAGCCATAATATCTGCAAAAGATTCATTCAACGCGCCTGATTCCCCCGAATATGTCAACCCTCCATTACCATTAAAGCTTATAACCAAATGCGTATACTCATGAGCAATAATATCCAAAGAAACGAATGCATCAAACTCTTGATTACCCAAACCATAACACATAAACCCAACCCCATTATTATCATTCGAAGAATACGCATTAGCAAGGTTATGAGTATTAGAAATACCATAAGGATCAACAAACTGATATATATAGGTTCCTAAATTATTATATCCAGTCAAGTCAAAATTTTCCTTATAGAAGTCATAGACCTTTTGCATCCCCCAATGAGCACTAACAGCAGGATTCCCTTCTAATACTATTTGTCCGTACGTATTTTCGCCGTTCCAACTATATGTTCCACTACTAAGACTTTCAATGTATATAGTATCACCTATGTCATCCTTAAACGTATCGTGATCATAAACAACAATATAACTTCCCTTATCTACCTGAACTTGTAAATCAGAAAATTCTCGTTCTAAAAAACCATTTTCATGTTGTGTTTTACAAAGTTCAACACCTCCAGAAGAAAACACCCTCACAAACAAATCGGGATCACCTTCCCCTATCTCATGATACCAATCAGAATTATCCGTACACGAAACATTTATATTAGATAACATTGCCGACCACTTTGAAGAAACAGATGTTATAGAATCACTTTCGTTTCTATAATCAACAACCTCTCCAGAAAAAACAGCAGATGAAGCATTGTATGTATAGATATTTCGCTTTGTATCATATAAATAATACAACTTCTTATCATAATAACTATCCATCAATTGCCATCCATTATATCGAGTAAATACCGAATCACTAACCATTCCATAATATATTTGATCTTCAATCTTCACTATTTCTCCTGTCTCAATATCAATATAACTAATCCTGCGATTTGATTCATCAATATGTTTTATAGCCCTTCTATAACAAATGCCATTAGAAGTTGTCACAGGTACACATAAGATATTTTCAGAACATAAGTCTTCTCTTTTCAATTGTATCTCCGAATCAACAAAAGCCTGCTGATTTTTCTCCATCACCGACGCAGTAACCAATTGTACAAAACCATCTCTAGCATGCACTATAACCATACCTCCATCAACAATCTCATTCCGATAAAATTGCTGATACGAAATATGTTCAACTCCAAAACCATCAACAACTGTGCGGATTTTTTCAAAAGACACATTATCATCAACCGAAAACCATTGATTAAAATATGTATCAACCTGTGAAACAGGAATACATTTGTTTGTCACATCCATCGCATAATGGCCTATAGGTCTAGCAGACATATCAAATGCGACAATTAGCACTAACAACACTGATAGAATAGCTCTTTTCATATTGACCAATCACTCCTTTTTATAGATTTACAAAATTATTAAAATCCAAATTGTAACATATACGATTAATCCGATTTCTTATCTATCATTATACCCAAATCAGAAAGTTGCTGTATTACCCACGCAATGGCTTCAGAATTCGAGACAGTTTCGGAAAATATTTCTCGAATATATAAATCACCTTTATTCGTCGCTTCTGCCGGATAACCATACGCTATTGCGAAATCAGCCCATCCATTCAATTCCATGACAGAAAACATGATTCGTCTAAGCATTGCAGGATGTGCCAAACAAAACGCTAAATCACACATATCCAACGATTGATTCGCTTTTTTTACAACGACAGATATCTCCATCCATCCATTCGTCTTACACTCACCTCTTCTTGACGCCGCATCTGAACCATAGGATGTACTTTCATTGCATATCACCTCTGCTCTATATCCAGCATATTCTATTGCATCGATTAACGCACAAACCAAAGCTCCTTTTTGTATAATAATCTCAGGTTTTATTGCACATGACGCAGAGATAGAACAAACTATCTTAATGATTTTCCCAGGTGATTTTTGTATAACCATTTCTCGATTATGAAAACATTCCGGAATATTAGACAGGTATGCTCCAACGTCAACCGAATAACCATTGATTGCATTGATAGGATTAGGACGCATTACTTGCTGACATATTTGAGGTTCTATACAAGCCGTGTATTTTTGAATTTCCTTCATACCGTCCACCCAACCTTTCCGTGCCATTTTTTTTGTTTCCTCCCAACTTATTTTCCCATTCCAATCACAAGCTACATTTCGAGAATCCTTGTGTCTCGAACTACTATCACGCATCGCATAATTCCAGAACTTTTCTAAATCATCAAAATACAATTCTTTATTTACCATGATTATTAATCATTAAGTACTTTTATTACTAAAAATAGGCACGCATATCTTATGCATACCTATTTTCTTCTCTTATACCCTCTCTTTTATTTTTGTAATGGTTGAATCATCTAAACCTTTCCATAACACCATATTCTCCACATCTTTTCTATTTATTCCCACAGAAAGCAACTTTGCTCCAAATATAATAGCTCTCGAACTAACAATATGTCTTATACTCAAATCAGATATCACAGTTCTTACTTTTTGAACATAAATACACCAATCTTTATTTTCAGACCTTTTTTGCTCCAATTCCTCATCATATTCCCAATTCACAAAAACAAACCGATCCAAAGTTGCTGCATCCAATTGGTTTCTTCCCACATATTGTCTATCTGCACCCAAACCAATTGTATTTGCTGCCGCAATGCAATAAAAATCATTATGCTGTTTAACTTGTTTATCTGGAAAATCCATATATCCATTTGATAGTGCCGCATTGAAAGTAAGTATTGCTTGAGGAAAACTAGCATCAATTTCATCAAATAAAAACAAACCTCCATTTTCATATGCTTTTCGGAATTCAGTTGTCACGTATTTACCTTGAGCATCCATATACCCGGTAAGTTTATATCCGTTTTCTATAGCCCCCGTAAAATAAAATGGAACATCCAATGCCTTCGCACACTTCTCCGCCGCCGTTGTTTTTCCCGAGCCTGCAGGACCTGATATATACACATTTAATTTTGTTGAAACTATTTTTAATAAATCTTTGAATTGCTTATGAACCAATCCAACATCAATTGTTTTTTTATTATTTACAACTTGTAAATTAAATGTATTTTTAGTCTTTAAATCAGTCAACTCTTTTTTCACCCGCATATTTTCCAACTCAACAGATTTGATTTGATCCAACATTTTTTTATGATCATTTTCGTGTTTCTGCTGAATACGATTTAAGTCACACACCTCATTTTTAATATATTTTTCGATAGAGAAGAATCTCTTCTCATTTGAATTCAAGCTATTTTGCATTGAGTCCAAGGTCTTTTTAAATGTATTACAATTCTTATCACAAGCTTCTTGTACAGCATTTGTTGCTTTCTTTTCTATTTCTTTATCTATAATAATAGATGAACTATTTACTATAGATTTCGTAGATTCTTTCCGTTTACTCTCTCCATAATGGCCCTTGATTTTTTCAAACATTTCTTCAGAGATTTTTGCCTCATTATCATTTTTTATTTCATAACCAACAGAATTACAAAAAGAAACTATTTCAATCTTTTTTACTCGTAAACAATTTGACACATATAACAAGTTTTTCATAACAAATAACTTTTTAGATTAGATGATATTTTGTATTATTTTCTTTCTTTGAATGAATAGCCTGAAAATTATCTTCAAAATAGATTGTGATTAAAACATTATGCTTCATAACTAACACCAAAAATTTTCTAAGACCATCATATCCACATTGCCTTAGTGTTGACAATTTCACGACATAAATGTTTTTCCCTTTTTGAAAAAATGGTATTTTCCATCCTATTCGTTCTAATAAGAAATCATTAATACCACGATCATACTGACGATTGATTGCATGCTTTGTTTTACGCATTTCCTGGTAAATTGTTTTTGTTTCCATTATTGTATTTTTTAATGTTTGTAATCATTTTTCATATTTTTATACCCAGAAAACAAAAAGGTAACCCCATTTAAACACACTTTTTTGAAATTTATTTATAACACATTGATATTCAATACTTTAATCAACTAATTATTATATAAATGATGTTATAGATTAAGATTGTCAGATTATTTTTCCATAGAGTTTCTCTTTACAAAAAATTTTTTTCCCTTTTTCTTGACTTTCGGTATTTCACGTGTATACATTTGCAACACGTTCTTTGAAACGAACTTCACACATATTGGTGATTCCATTTGAAATTAACCTAACTAGCCAATATGTTTTGCTTCGGCAAATTTCGGATCTAATGATTCTCAGTGATTAGATCGTCAGTCTTCAGAGAAAAACTACTGCATACAGAGTTCCTTCTGATTGAGAAGGACACCAACCGAGCAGAAAAGCAACGGTGGTTTATTATGCGAGGGAGTTTTCATCTTCAACGATGAACAACGAACTAAAGAAAATCTCAATCAAAAAATGAATTGTTGAATTAACTGATTTAGAATGTAAATTTATGATTATGATAATGATGTAACACCATAACACGGTCTAATGGTTAATAGAGGAATACTATTCGGGGGGAGGTGTATGCGATACGCCCAAACAAAAAAAAACGCCTACCATGTTCATGATAGGCGTTTCAAAAAAAAGAGGCGGCACCTACTCTCCCGGTTTTGGCCCAGTACCATCGGCGCTTCCGGTCTTAACTTCTCTGTTCGGTATGGGAAGAGGTGGAACCCCGGAGCTATAGCCACCCAAGTCTTATGTTTCTTTCATCGACCCAGGGGGTAAACAAACTTACGCAACTGTTGGAAATACCATCAAAGGAAATCTTTCGGGCAATTAGTACTGCTCGGCTTTGCCGTCACCGGCTTTGCACCTGCAGCCTATCAACGTCGTCGTCTTCGACGGCCCTCTAGGGATTTCTCATCTCGCGGACGGCTTCGCGCTTAGATGCTTTCAGCGCTTATCCTGCCCGTACATAGTTACCCGGCGATGCGCCTGGCGGCACAACCGGTACACCAGCGGTACGTCCAATTCGGTCCTCTCGTACTAGAATCAGTTCCGCTCAAAAATCCTGCGCCCACGACAGATAGGGACCGAACTGTCTCACGACGTTCTGAACCCAGCTCGCGTGCCACTTTAATCGGCGAACAGCCGAACCCTTGGAACCGAATCCAGCCCC
>DCIX01000041.1 GCA_002317135.1 Bacteroidales bacterium UBA1715 | reverse complement strand
ATCAAGAAAAAACTTGGCGTAGTTTCGTATCGTTTACATGTGGAATATAGAATGGTAGGAGGTACGAATTTACGTAATCTCATAATTTCAGGCTTCCGCGATTCTATAGGCTTATATGGAGCTCCTACAGGTGTAGAAACAGCTATTGCCGACAAATGGTTGGCATTAGGAGGTTTTGCAGGAAGAGAACGAGAATTGTTCCGTGATTTGAGTTATGGTGAACAACGAGCAATTTTGATACTTCGTTCAGTTGTAAAATGTCCTCCAGTGCTCATTCTTGACGAACCATGTCACGGTCTTGATGAGGAATATCGAACAAAAATCTTGAATTTATTGGATTTAATTGCAGAAAAAGGAACAACAACAATGTTGCATGTTACGCATGATCCTACGGAAAGATTGGCTTGTGAACGCCATATATTGGAATTGCATCCTAATGAAAATCCGATGTATAAGATAATAACAGAGTAGTGTTGAAAAAAAATACGAGTTACTCGTAAAAAAAAGAAGATGATACTGCATTCGCTTAATACAATTTTATACATTTGCGTGCTTTAACAAAAGTTTTTTATTGAAAGAAAATAACGAATTTATTAATCTATGGATTTAAAAAAAATCATCGGATTGTGCGTTACATTAGCAGTCACAATCTTTATCTGGGCAGTTCCAACATCATTCTTCGGAATTGAAGCCCTAACTCCAGTTCAACAGCGCGTAATCGCATTATTTGTAATGGCAGCGTTACTGTGGATATTTGAACCGATTCCGAACTGGACAACTTCTTTACTTGTAATTGTATTATCTCTTTTGACAGTTTCCAATAAAGGTATTGGTCTATTTTGTACGCCAGAAGCAGGGGAGTTGGTATTGTATACAAAGATTATGTCTGCATTTGCCGATCCTGTTGTCATGCTATTCTTGGGTGGATTTGTGTTGGCGATTATGGCATCAAAATATGGCTTGGATGTAACATTAGCAAGACTTCTTTTGAAACCGTTCGGTAAAAATCCTAAGATGGTTTTACTTGGTTTCTTAATCGTAATTGCTGTATTCTCAATGTTTATGAGTAACACAGCTACTGCTGCTATGATGCTTGCATTCTTGGCTCCTGTGTTGGCTGTTTTGCCTAGCGATGATAAAGGTAAAATCGGACTTTCTTTGGCAATTCCAGTTGCTGCTAACTTAGGTGGTATTGGTACTCCAATTGGAACACCTCCAAACGCAACTGCTGTGAAATTCCTTGCAGAAGCAGGTTGCGAAGTAACATTCGGTGAATGGGCTTTGAGAATGATTCCATTCGTAATCATTATGATTTTGTTCGCATGGGTTCTTTTACAAATTTTATTCCCATTCAAATCGAAAGAAATCGTTCTTGAAATTAAGGCAAGTGAAAGAAAAACAGACTGGAAAACGTATGTTGTTTGGATTACTTTCATTGGTACAATTATTCTTTGGGCTACAGAACAATGGACAAAAATCAACTCGAATGTGGTTGCTTTAATTCCACTTGCAGTTCTTACTTGCTGCGGAATCTTCACAAAAGACGATATTAAAGAAATTAACTGGACAGTTCTTTGGTTAGTTGCTGGTGGTTTTGCATTGGGTACAGACTTACAAGGAACAGGTTTGGCAAAAGTATTGATTGAATCAATTCCTTTCGGAACAATGGGTGTTGTTGCCGTATTCATTATTGCCGGTGTTGTTTGTTACTTCTTGTCAAACTTCATCAGTAACTCTGCTACCGCAGCCTTGTTGATTCCTATCTTGATTGTTGTTGCCGAAGCAATGTCTGCTCCAACAGCAGCAAGTCACGATGCATTCGTTGCTCTTGGTGGAACTCACGCAATGATTTCATTCATAGCAGTTTGTGCTTCAATTGCAATGCTATTCCCAATTTCAACACCTCCAAATGCAATCGCTGCATCGACAGGTTTGGTTGAAACAAAAGAAATGACTAAAGTTGGTTTGATAATTGGTATTGTTGGCTTTATCTTAGGTTATTTCTGGCTAACAATGTTGTTCCCATTTGAATCGAAAGAAGTGGTTGAACAAGTAGCTCAAACAGTTGCATCAACATTATAATTGAATGACATAACAAAAGGGGGACTCACATAGTCCCCTTTTTTCTTTTTATAGTATTCTTATGAAACGATTATTTTTGATTGTATCTTCGATTGTAGTTGCTATGGCTACATTCGCTCAGAACGAAGCTCAATTAAAATGGTATGGCTTTGTTCGTAATTATTTTACATACGATTCACGCGAAAGCAAATCGGGAACAGATGAATTGTATTACTATCTTCCTCTTGATGAATCAATTCAACCTGATGGAACAGATATCAATGAGCATTCTACAATGAAATGGACTGCCATTACTTCTCGTCTTGGTTTGGATATTAAAGGATATTCGTATGGAAAAATGGCTATGGGCGGAAAAATCGAAGCCGATTTCTATAATGGATTAAGTGGGGTAACTGGTGTTGCTTCATTCCGTTTGCGTCAAGCGTATTCAACTATTACTTGGTCGGATAGCGTTCGTAATACGAAACATACATTAAAGGTTGGTCAGGCTTGGCATCCAATGGCAGCAGATATGCCACATACAACTGCATTGGAAATTGGTGTCCCATTTGGTCCTTTTAGCAGAACTCCACAAATTACATTTGATTTTAATGCATCAAAAAATTTGACATTAACAGCATCTGCTATTTGGCAAATGCAATATACTTCTGGCGGTCCAGAAGGTGCTTCTGCCAATTATATTAAATATGGAAAAACTCCTGAGGCATATTTAGGAATTTCTTTTAAAGATGATAATGGATTTGTTGGTCGTTTGGGTGTTGACATTTTGAGCCTAAAACCTCGTTATAAAGGTACTGCAACAAATGTATTTGACGGTGATACAACAAAGTATTCAACATTAGTTTCAGATAGATTGACAACAGTTTCTCCTTTTGTGTATGTTCAATATACGAAAGATAAATTCTCTTTGAAAGCAAAAAGTATTTATGCTGAAGCTGGTGAACACATGAATCTTAATGGTGGTTATGGTGTGACTGCAAAATACGAACAATTTGGCGAAGATGGTCATTGGGAATATACACCAACACGCTATTCATCTTCATGGATGAGTTTATGTTATGGAAAAACTTGGCAATGTTTGTTGTTTGCTGGTTATGCAAAGAATCTTGGTACAAAAGATGCTTTGTTGGCTGACTTTGTTGAAACAGACGGAACAGAATATGCTAATGTAGCAAATAATTATCTCGCAAAAAATACATACGCTAACGTAAACAGTATGTGGAGATTAGCTCCTTCGGTAATTCGCAACTGGGGTAAATTGTCAATGTCATTTGAATGGCAAATTACATCGGTTGAATATGGTACATTCCATAAAGTAGGAACCGTTAATTATGTAAGTGCAGACAATGGTATGGCTAAAGATAATCTTCATTGGATTACAAACCATCGTCTTCAATGTATGTTGAAATATTCATTTTAATAGTTGATGACTTCCAACGAAATAAAAGATATAGTTTCTCGTGTTTCTGTAAATCCAGATTTACGGAAAATTGCTTCGAAAGTTCTTGAAAATGAACGCATTTCTTGCGAAGATGCTTTGCTTTTATATGAAAAGGCAGATTTGAATTTCGTAGGAATGTTGGCACATTATGTAAAGACACAAAAATTTGGTGATAAGGTTTTCTTCAACAAAAATATTCATGTTGAGCCTTCGAATGTATGCGTACATAAGTGTAAATTCTGTTCGTATTATCGCGAAGAAAAGTCGGAGGGAAGTTGGGAGTATTCGATTGATGAAATTTCGGAAAGTTTAAAGAAAATTCCACAAGGTGCTCTTACTGAGGTACATATAGTTGGAGGTTGTCATCCAAATAGAAAGATTGACTACTATTGTAACTTGCTACAAACGGTAAAAGCAATCTTGCCACATGTTTATATTAAAGCATTTACCGCTGTTGAGATTGAATATATGTCTCACCTGAACGGCATTTCAACAGAAGAAGTTCTTGCTTTGTTGAAGAAAAGCGGATTGAATGCAATGCCAGGTGGTGGGGCGGAAATTTTTGATGAAAAATTGCGTGCCGAAATCTGTCCATCAAAAACTTTGAGCCAAGACTGGTTGGCAATACATAAACAAGCCCATTTGTTAGGAATAGAAACAAATGCGACGATTTTGTATGGACATAGAGAAACATTTGCTCACAGGGTTGACCATTTGAATCGATTACGTACATTACAAGACGAAACGAATGGGTTTAATGCTTTTATTCCATTAAAATACAAGAAAGAAAACAATGTACTTGGAATAGAACGCGAATTACCATGGACAGAAGATTTGCGTAATTTCTCCATAACTCGTTTGTTTCTTGATAATATTCCTCATTTAAAGGTGTATTGGCCAATGTTGGGAAAAGATTTTTCTCAAATTACTTTGGATTATGGTGTTGATGATTTTGATGGTACAATCAATGATTCAACGAAAATTTATTCAATGGCTGGTTCGGTTGAAACAAAGCCTATTTTAACACAGGATGAAATGATTACGTTGATAAAAGAAAGTAATAAAATTCCTGTAGAACGAGATACCGTATATAATGTTATAAAAGAATATTAGTGAATCAATTAGTGCAGCATAACATAAAGGATTTCTTGACGAAAAACTATTTTGCATATTTATTTTATGCATTTCTATTGGTCGGGATTTTTCCTTTGCTATTGCTGACAAAGTATCACATAAATGTTTTTATAAACGAACATATTGCAAACTACACGCTTGATCCGTTTTTTATTTTATACTCTCAAATATTTGAAGGTTGGGCAATCATTTTTGTGGTCATTGCTTTGGCTTTCTTCTCAAAACGAAAAATGGCATATTTTACAATTTCTGCGGTATTAGCAGGGATTTTTATCTATGTATTAAAGGATTTTGTTTTTGGAAATGTGCCACGACCAACAAAGTTATTGCCGATAGAAACCTTTAGTCATATTTTGGAAGATAAAACAGTGTATAAGGAGAATTATTCGTTTCCGTCTGGACATACAACATTTGCGTTTGCCGTTATGAGTATTTGTTCGCTGTTGACTAAGAAACAATGGTGTTGTGTTGTATTCTTTTTGGTGGCGATAGGAGCGGCTTTTTCTCGATTATACTTGTTGCAACATTATTTTGTTGATATTTACTGTGGTGCTATTTTAGGTTTTAGCATAGCATTATTTACTTTTTATTTGTGTGGTTCAATTTTACAAATACAAGATGAACCACTTTTCAAAAGAAAACGTGGATAGTTTTCTCGTATTCGTGCCTAATTGTCAGTAAAAACTGACAGAAATAATCTTTTTGTAATTCTTTTCTGCCATATTTTCGTAAAAAATATGCATTTTCTGCGTGGCATAATCATTGAATAATGAATTGAAAAATTTAGAAACTAAACATTTACTACAATGGGAAAAATAATAGGAATCGATTTAGGAACAACAAACTCTTGTGTTTCTGTAATGGAAGGTAACGAACCAATCGTTATCGCAAACAGCGAAGGTAAAAGAACTACACCTTCTGTGATTGGTTTCATCGAAAATGGTGAAAGAAAAGTTGGTGATCCTGCAAAACGTCAGGCAATTACAAACCCAACTAAGACTGTATATTCAATCAAACGTTTCATGGGTGAAACTTACGATCGTTTGTCAAATGAAATTTCTCGTGTACCATATAAAGTTGTAAGAGGTGATAATAACACTCCACGTGTTGATATTGATGGTCGTTTGTACACTCCACAAGAAATTTCAGCAATGGTTCTTCAAAAAATGAAGAAAACAGCAGAGGAATATCTTGGTCAAGATGTAACAGAAGCAGTTATCACTGTTCCAGCTTACTTTAACGATGCACAACGTCAAGCAACTAAAGAAGCTGGTGAAATCGCTGGTTTGACAGTAAAACGTATTGTAAACGAACCAACTGCTGCAGCTCTTGCATACGGTTTGGACAAGACAAACAAAGATATGAAGATTGTTGTGTTCGACTGTGGTGGTGGTACGCACGATGTATCTGTATTGGAATTGGGTGACGGTGTATTCGAAGTAAAATCAACTGACGGTGATACTCACCTTGGTGGTGATGACTTCGATCAACGAATCATTGACTGGTTGGTACAAGAATTCAAAAACGAAAATGGTGGTATTGATTTGAGTAAAGATTCAATGGCATTGCAACGTTTGAAAGAAGCTGCAGAAAAGGCAAAAATCGAATTGTCTAACACAACTTCTTCAGAAATCAACTTGCCATACATTATGCCAGTTGACGGTGTTCCAAAACACTTGGTACGTACATTGACTCGTGCTAAATTCGAACAATTGGTTGATGATTTGATTCAAAGAACAATTGCTCCTTGTCAATCAGCTTTGAAGAACGCTGGTCTTTCTACAAGCGACATCGACGAAGTTATCTTGGTAGGTGGTTCTACTCGTATTCCAGCAATCCAAGCTGCTGTAGAAAAATTCTTCGGTAAAGCTCCTTCAAAAGGTGTTAACCCAGACGAAGTTGTTGCTATTGGTGCCGCTATTCAAGGTGGTGTGTTGACAGGTGAAGTAAAAGACGTGTTGTTGTTGGACGTAACTCCACTTTCATTAGGTATCGAAACTATGGGTGGTGTGATGACAAAACTTATCGAAGCAAACACAACAATTCCAACTAAGAAGTCTGAAACATTCACTACAGCCGTAGATAACCAACCTTCAGTTGAAATCCACGTATTACAAGGTGAACGTTCAATGGCTAAGGATAACAAGACAATTGGTAAATTCCACTTGGATGGTATTCCAGCAGCACAACGCGGCGTTCCTCAAATTGAAGTAACATTCGATATTGATGCAAACGGTATCTTGAATGTATCTGCAAAAGACAAAGGTACAGGTAAAGAACAAAGCATTAGAATTGAAGCTTCATCAGGTTTGAGCGACGATGAAATCAAGAGAATGCGCGAAGAAGCTAAAGCTAACGAAGCTGCAGATAAGGCTGAAAAAGAAAGAATAGACAAATTGAACCAAGCAGATTCAATGATTTTCCAAACAGAAAAACAATTGAAAGAACTTGGCGATAAATTGCCAGCAGACAAGAAGTCTCAAATCGAAGGTGCGTTAGCAAAATTGAAAGAAGCACACAGCAAACAAGACGTTGCAGGTTGCGATGCAGCTATGAACGAATTGAATACTGTTTTCCAAGCAGCTTCTCAAGATATGTACAATGCACAAGCACAACAAGGTCCACAAGGTAACCCTAATGCAGGCCAACAAGGTGGTTCAAAAGGTGACGACGAAGTTACAGATGTTGACTTTGAGGAGGTAAAATAATTAGGGATAAATCTTAATAGTTTATCATAAACAAAAGGTCGTGGCTCGATGAGTTACGACCTTTTTTATTGGAATAGCTAATGGGGTTGGTATGCCTTACCTAAATACGATAGCTTCAATTAAAGGAGGAAAGGATGCAGCTACTACGGTTATGCCGTTGATTTCAGCGGCATTGTATTTAGGTCAGTTTACATCTCCTCTGATAGTATCAACGCTGGCTACATTTATACCAAGCACAACGGGACCATACGTTGTAGGATTGTTATTTTCCTTGGCTTTTCTTTTTCAGGCATTTTATTCGCGTAAATATCAAGCTTTATTTCCTTCAAAAGAAAATTAAAATAGTTGCCTATTCCTAATAGAAAAGAATAGGCTACTTTTTTTACAAATTCGCTTGTAATAATCCAGAATTGTATCCTTCTTGGTAACCTTCTTCTTTACCTTTTTCTAAACCTTCTATATAACCTTGGTTATAACCAGACTCTTTACCTCGGTTATAAGCCTCTTGTACATCTTGTTCCGATGGACCGCAGCTGGTAAGAACTGCTGCGATTGATAAAATTGTTGCAATTATGTATTTTCTCATTTTGTCTTATCTTATACATAAGACTTGAGAATTTGAAAAAGGTTTCAATTTGTTTATTGTTTTTATAAACAAACACTGTTCATTACTCTCCGGCGTACCAACTTGCGTACATTTTGTAGTTTGTGGAAATACCTTGAATTAGTTCTTTTGTTTGTTCAGGTGAAACTTCCTTTATTTTTTTTGCAGGAACACCGGCGTACAAACTGTTTGGTTCCACGATAGTTCCTTTGGTTACAACTGCACCCGCTGCAATAATAGAATTTTCTCCAATAACGGCATTGTCGAGAATTACCGAACCCATTCCAATTAGAACATTGTTACAGATTTTTGCTCCGTGAATGGTGACATTATGACCAACAGATACATTGTCACCAATCTCTATTGTTGATTTTTCGAAAAGAGTATGAAGAACGGAACCGTCTTGTATGTTTACAAGGTTTCCTATCTTGATAGAATTTACATCTCCACGAAGTACTGTGTTGAACCAAATACTGCAATCTTTTCCCATCTCCACATCACCGATGATGGTTGCATTTTCTGCTAAAAAACAATTTTCACCAATCTTAGGTGTATATCCGCGAACAGATTTTATAAGTGCCATAATTATATTTTTATATAAAAGTCTTGAGTTATATTTTTGAATTCTTGTGTATATGTTGTTTTGTCTTCTCGTATGTGTAGGTGTTTTTTATTGAAATTGCTCCAAATTCGCGAATAGGTTAGTACGCATCTGTTTGGCTCATTGCTATCAGCAAATGGATATATGTCACATTCGTCGGTTAGATACAGATTGGCATCTTGTGCACACGAGGCAAATAGTATTTTCTCGTTGTATGGAATTATAAATGAAAATACTCCGTTAGGTGAGAGTAGCTTTTCTATATTTGAAAATAGGTCCTGTGGCGATAGTTGCGTCGTATGTCTTGCATTGGTTTTGCTTTCGTTATTGTTTTTCAAACAATTAGTAAAGAATGGTGGGTTACAGATTATTCCGTCAAATGTGTCATTTTGTCCTTTGGTGAATTCTTGTAAAGAACAACACTGCGTTGTTATTCTGTCTTTCCAAGGACTATTGTTGCAGTTTGTTACAGCATCTGCAATTGCACCTTCATCTATGTCGATGGCTGTGATGATACTATTGTATTTTTGAGCCATCATTAAAGCTAAAATACCTGTACCTGTTCCAATGTCAAGAATATTTTTCGGATTCTTGAATGATGTCAGTGATCCTAAAATAACAGCATCGGTTCCGACTTTCAAGGCAGCGTGTTCCTGCTGTATTGTAAATTGTTTAAATTGAAACGACGATTGTTTTCCCATTATAGAAATTCATCGTAGTCATCGTTGTTTGTTTGAGTAGTACCGCGTTTGGGAGCAGGATTACTTCCGTAGCAAGAACCTTCCCAATTTTCAGGTTTTTCGAAGTTGCCAAATGTATATCCTAATTCATTTTTATGTGCGATACAGTCTTTCATATAGTATGCGAATACAGGCATTGCCATTCTGGCTCCTTGTCCGTGTGCGAAACTACGGAAGCGAATGTTTCTTTCGTCACCGCCGACCCATACGCCAGTTACCAATTCAGGAGTGAATCCCATAAACCAACCATCAGCGTGATCGTTTGTTGTTCCTGTTTTTCCTGCAAGAGGAACGCGAATATCATATCGTGTACGAAGAGATATGGCGGTTCCGTATGCTTTTGCATCACGGTCAACCATATTAACAACATTTTGTAATAATTCCACCATCTGATATGCAACCGCTTCGCTTACAGCTTCTTCTTTTTGACTAGTGAAGCTTGCCAAAATGTTTCCGTATTTGTCTTCAATCTTTGTTACGAACAATGGTTCTACGTGCATACCTTTGTTAGGGAATGTGCTGTAGGCCCCAACCATTTCGTGTAGGGTAAGGTCGGCTACACCAAGACAGATTGATGGAACAGGATCGATATGGCTATAAAGTCCCATTTTGTGTGCAAGGTCAACAACAGGACCTGGATTTAATAGTTGCATAAGTTTTGCCGAAATCCAGTTGTTAGATGTTGCCAATCCCCATGCCAACGAAACCATTTCGCCGTTTCTTGCCTTGTCGGAGTTACTTGGTGTCCACATTTTGTCGTTTACATAGAACGAAGTTGGCACATTTGCAAATTCCTTACAAGGAGAAATACCTTCTTGCATAGCAAGTGTGTACAAGAATGGTTTGAAAGTAGAACCCACTTGTCGTTTTTGTTGCATAATGTGGTCATATTGGAAGAATTCAAAGTCGATACCGCCGACAAATGCTTTTACATAACCAGTTGCTGCTTCCATAGAAAGCATACCACATTGCAAGAAACTTTTCATCCATTTCAATGAATCGAGTGGAGAAAGAACTGTGTCGATTGGACCATCCCAAGAAAATACTGTTGTTGGAATAGGAGTGTTGAACACTTCCATAACATCGTCCCAATCCATAGATTTTCCACCCATTGAGTTGTAACGTTCACTTTGTTTGATGGCAGCTTTTAAACGGCTGTTGTATTCGTCGTTAGTCAAGCTTGAAGTAAAAGGTTTTTTAGGATTGTTTTTGTTTTCGTTAAAGAAAGCTGGTTGAACATTTTCCGACATGTGTTTTTTCATTGCATCTTCACCATATTTCTGCATACGCGAATCTATGGTTGTATGTATGCGTAAACCATCGCTGTATAGGTTGTAATAAACGCCAGGTGCTTTTTCATTTTTGTTACACCAACCGTATAAAGCACTTGTTTCCCAAAGCAATGAATCTCTTTGGTACATTTCTTCGCTATAATAGTTCTTCTTTTCTGGTTTCTTTGCCGTCATAGTTGTACGCAACCATTCTCTAAAATATGGAGCTATACCGTTTGTATGGTCGATTCTGTGGAAATTTAATGTTATTGGAATTTGCTTGATAGAATCATATTCTTCTTTTGTAAGTTTGTCATAATGAACCATTTGACTCAAAACAACATTTCTACGTACTGTTACGGTATCGATGTGACGAACAGGATTGAACAATGCTGGGTTTTTAAGTTGACCTACCAACATTGCTGCTTCTTCTATAGTTAAATCTTTAGGCTCTTTACTAAAGTAAACCTGTGAAGCCATTTTTATACCGTTTGCATTATGTAGGAAGTCAAACTTGTTGAGATAGAGCATAATAATCTCTTCTTTAGTGTATGATTTCTCTAATTTAACAGCAATAACCCATTCGCGTAATTTTCTAAAAACCAAGTCGGATTTGCTTTCTAATTTCTCGCGTGGGAAAAGCATTTTTGCCAACTGTTGCGTGATGGTACTACCACCACCAGAATTTTTATCTCCACCTAACACTGTTTTAACGGCAACACGGAACAATCCTCTGTAGTCAATACCGCTATGTTCGTAAAAACGGGCGTCTTCTGTCGAAACTAAGGCGTCAACTAAATATTGTGGAATGTCTTCGTATTTACATTCAATACGGTTTTCTTTGAAGTAGGTACCCATAGTAACACCATCGGCAGAAATGATGTTGGTTGCAAGTTTTGTCTTTGGATTTTCCAACTCTTCGAATGTTGGCATAAAACCTAATTTCCCAGAAGAAATGAGTGAGAAAAGTACGAATGCACATACTATTGGTACTAGTACACAACTCCATAAAATTATATATAGGGTAAGATGGGATTTTTGTCCTTTTAATGTCTCTTTCATATCGCAAAAATTAATCTTTCAAAGTTACTGATAAAGCGTTAAATTTTCGTGATTTTTTTGAAATTTTTTTGCTCTGATTTTACATTTTGTGTGGTGAATGTATTATGAATTTATATACTTTTGCCGCACTATGATACACGATTTAACGAAAGGCCGCCCCGCAAATGTAATCTTACTGTTTGCGTTCCCAATTATTCTTGGAAATATATTCCAACAGATTTATAGTGTTGTCGATTCTATAATTGTAGGTCGATATGTTAGCTATCAAGCACTTGCAGGCGTTGGTATTACCAACGGTTTGACCTTTTTTGTGTTCGGTTTTGTGCTTGGAATTACCAGTGGTATTGGTATTATGACCGCCCAATTTTTTGGTGCAAAAAATTACGACACTATGCGAAGGTCATTGGGTACTGGATTCATTATTTGTATTGCTTTGTCTCTAATTCTAACTGCACTGGCCATTGCTTCTATAGATATTTCGTTAGAGTTTATTGGAGCAACAGAGGAAATTTATGAATATTCGCATGATTATTTATTGATTACTTATATTGGTTTGCTGTCGCAAATTGCCTACAATATGGTTGCTTGTATTTTACGGGCTTTGGGCGATAGTAAAACACCATTGTATTTTTTGATATTCTCGTCTGTTGTAAATATCGGATTAGATTTCTTGTTCGTGAAATCGTTTGGTTGGGGTGTACAAGGTGCTGCATGGGCAACGGTTGTGGCTCAGTTGATTTCTGCAATTTTCTGTTTTGTGTATGTGTTTTCGAAATACAAAGATTTACGATTGAAAAAAGAAGACTTTCGTACAAGTTGGAGTTTTATTTGGGAACATTTGCGCGTAGGTATTCCTATGGCATTGCAATTTAGTATTACAGCGTTTGGCGTTATTGTGTTATATTCTGCATTGAATAAATTTCCAACAACATACATTGCTGGCTTTACAACTGCAAGCAAGATTCAAAGTTTGGGTATGTTGGTGCCAATTTCTCTTGGTGTTGCCATTGCTAACTATGTGGGACAAAATTATGGGGCAGGTAATCTTGTCCGTATGCGAGTGGGAGTGACTTCGGCATTGTTAATGTCTATTGTGGTATGTTTTGTGGTGAGTATTACGGTTGCAGTCTTTGCAAATCCGCTTACGTCTTTGTTCCTAGATCCTGATATTGTGGGAGATACATCTGAAATATATGCTGCATCAACACAATATTTATATGTTTCCGCTTTGTTTTTCCCGTTCTTGTTTTTGCTATTCATTTATAGAAATGCGTTGCAAGGTGTGGGCATTACATTTATGCCACTTATGGCTGGTGTTGCGGAACTTGTTATTCGAGTTGTTGCATCGCTTATTTTGCCAAATTATTTTGGCTATCAGGGCGTTATATTGGTTGATGTGTTGGCTTGGGTTGGTGCGTGTTTATTGCTATATGTTTCATACCGCGTACAAATGCCACGATCAGAAAGAAAATACAAGGCAAAATATTTTACACGAAAATAATCCGTGCTTATAGAGGTAATGCGTATCTCTATAATTTTACTTTGAATTTCTTTAATCGCTCGTCTATTGTATCTTCAGGAATAATTTGTTTTATTCCGTCAACTACGATGTTTAGCAAGCTTTCTCTTACATAGTCCGTGCGAATAAATAGTGATACGGTTCTGTGTGGTGCAGGTTCGGCAAAAGGACGGATTTTGTCTAAGTCATTTTCCCTTATTAGAGCACGATGAAGTTCTGGAATAATGGTGAAGCCGGCATTTTCCTCGATTATGTGTAACAATGTTGGCACATTCCCAGATTCGTATAGTGAATTTCGTTCAGATTCATATTTACATTGATTTGCTATGTTTGTCTGTTGATAGATTTCTTTCTTTAAAGACCATAGTCTTTCGCGTGGCATTGTATTTATGTTGATTTCTTTTTCTTTATACAATGGATCTTTCGGAGATACGAAAGCGAAAAATCGTTCTGTATATAGTGGGATTTCTAATAATTTGTCATCTGGAGGAAGTTCAGGCATAATTGCCATATCTATTTCGGCACTTTTTAGTTGTTCCAATATTTTCTCGCATTGTAATTCTTGGGCGAGTAGAGTTACATTCGGGATAGTTGCTATGTAATGGAACAGTTTTGGAATAATGTATGGTGCAATTGTTGGAATAATTGCAAGACGAATTGTTCCAGATACACCTTTGTGTTCATTCATTGACATTTCTTTGAGCTGATTTGCGTGAAACAAAACAATCCGTGCTTGTTTTAAAATTTTTTCTCCTGCTTTTGTCGGTTTTAAAGGGTGCGAATCCCGATTGAATAGTTTTAGATCGAGCTCTTCTTCCAATTTAATAACCATTGTACTCAAGGTTGATTGAGTAATTCCACAAAATTCAGCTGCTTTCACAAAGTGCCTTTGTTCGTCAAGGGCAACAATGTATTCTAATTGTTGTAGAGTCATAGTATTTAATTTTTTTGTGCAAATTAGAATTTGTTTATTGAATAAAGAAATATTTCTCTATTGATTTTCTCAATAGAAAGAGGAACAAAATCAATTATCATTGTATGTGTTTTCGTATATACATTTGTGCAGTTATAACAAATTGACTGCAGTCTTTTTTTTAGTGTTAATTAATTGTAAAAGAAATGGAAACGAAATTTTATCGCTGCAAAATTTGTGGCAATGTAATTCTAAAACTTACCGACTCTGGTGTAACTCCACATTGTTGCGGAAGGGAAATGGAAGAATTGGAACCTATTACAAAAGATGTGTATATGGAAAAGCATCTTCCGGTAGTTACTCGTATCGATGAACATACAATTGTTGTTGATGTAAGTTCGTATGAACACCCAATGCTTCCGGAACATTATATTGAATGGATTTATGTCGAGACAAAGAATGGGGGACGATTTAAAAAACTTACAGCTACTTCAAAACCGCATATTCGCATTAGTTGTAAGAGTGATCCAATTGCCGTGTATGCATATTGTAATATTCATGGTTTGTGGAAAACAGATAATCCTTGTTGTAAAAAATAGTTTATGTGTAAATGGAAATCCCCAGCCTAATGGAATAGGTTGGGGATTTGTTATTGGATAGTGTTGGAGGTTAAAATCCGACTTTTGTTCTGCTTTTTTTATTTAGTCGTTCGTTTTTGCAGATGTCTTCAATTATTTCGTAGGTTGGAACAGCATCTTCCAAGATTTCTTTCATTGTGAATTTGCGTACGATGTTCTCGATTTCACCGCCAGAGAAGTCGAACTTTGTGGCAAGTTTGTCGCATGCGTCATCGGAAAGACTTGGTAGCCTGTTTTTCCAGATATTGCGTTTTGCTTCAATGGTTGGCTTTTCGAATTTTATTTTGAATAAGAATCGTCTTTCAAAAGCATCGTCAAGATTGTCGGCAAGGTTTGTTGTAGCAATCATAATGCCGTCGAGTTTTTCCATTTCTTCGAGCAGAATGTTTTGGATTGTGTTGTCGGTTTGGTCAACGGAACCACGAATATCTTCGCGTCGTTTACCAAATAGTGCATCGGCTTCGTTGAAGAGTAGGATAGGCTTCTCTTTTTCGTTTTTGCAGAGAGAGGCGTAGGATGTAAATATTTTTTTTACAATTTTTTCGCTTTCGCCATACCAACAACTTTTGGTTGCACTAATATCGATATGCATAACTTTTCTTCCTGTGGATTTTGCCAACTGCATAACTGTTTCTGTCTTACCTGTTCCTGGTGTTCCGTAGAATATTGCACAAACACCTTTCGGCATAGATTTTTCTTTTAGCTTTTTCTGTAATTCATTGAATCTTTGATTGTTTAACGATTTTTGTAGGAATGCAACTTGGTTCGCAAGATCTTCACTGAAAAATAACTGCTTCTCATCAATCTTTTCTGGAATAATCAAATTTTTTTCGTTTTTTTGTGTGTTTTCAATTATTTTAAAATCTTTTTCAAGGAATAACTCTTGTCCTTCCTTTGTTAACACCATACTTGCTCGTGAAAAGAACGTTGCAGGTTTTTTCTCAACCCAACTATTCTTTATCAGAACATGAGTGTCTCCCATAATTGTTGCAGCAACTTTGAATTTTTTGTTTGTACTTTCGTATATGTCGCTTAATGTGCAGTCAATGCTAGTTTCTCCATAACAGATGTAATCGTCGCAGATTTCATAAAACAAAGTTCTATCTTCTATGTTTTTGAGTTTTCTTGTTATTTTTTTTACGAATTGTATGTTTTTGTGCTTTTCTTCTAAATCCGCAACTTTACGGAATAAATCTTGGGTAGAAAATTCATTTTCGGAACGATTGTTTATTTCGTTGGAAACAAGCATGCAAAATTGATAACGATCAATTTCTTTTTCTTCGGAAAGTTTGAATGGCTCGTTGTTGAGAATTGCTTTCTCCAATTCTGGATCAATCTTGGTCTGATAGTTCCTTCTTCCACGCATAGTGATAATTGTTTTTATGTAACCTTTATCCACTAAAACTTGATGTTCGGCCTTAATTGGAAGTACATCAAGTGTGCTTAGGTTGAAGAATCGTGACACGGATTCTATGCCAGAACGATATGAATCTTCTAATTCTATTGTATATAATGCAATGAAAATAGCAGCTTGCAATTTTGTTAGTTGGAGATAGTTTGCAAAGGATGTTAGGCCAATAATGATTTCATTAATCTCGTCTTCGTTATAATATCCTTTCTTTCTTTTTGGGAATGGAAGTTCTTCTTCTTCAAATTTTTCGTTAAATACGAATCTATTGTCGATTTTTTCAAGTATTTGAGTGCCAGAATTTTGTAGGTATTTTGATAAATAGGTGAATGTAGAAAGAGTGTTGAATGATGAATTTTCCATTGCTGTAAATTTTTAGTGATTTATTTGTTGAATTGTACTATAGAAAATTTCTTTGTCAATGTTTTTTTGTAGAAAAAAATGTAAGTTGTTGTTTTTCAATGGAAATAAAATCAAACGGACAAGTTTTTTGTCTTGTTATATAAAAAATGTATTTTTGTCGTGCAGTAGGTCGTTCTATCGCTCTCGAAAGAGGGAGGAAAGTCCGGACAACATAGAGCATTGCGCCTGTTGAAAGAACAGATGTGCGTGAGCGTATGGTATGGTAGAAGAAAATAACCGCCGAAGCAATTCGGTAAGGGTGAGAAGGCGGTGTAAGAGACCACCATTGTGCAAAGCGATTTGTGCAGATGTGCCACCGGCAAGTTGCAAGACCATGTAAACCAACGTTTGAGGGCTGCTCGTCTGAGTTGGAGGGTAGGTTGCGTTAGATAAATGATAGAATCCCGAGAGGGAACAGAATCCGGCTTATAGGCTTACTGCTTTTTTTATGCTTCTAAAATTCCGTCAGGAATTATCAATGTGATAGTTTTTTGTTCGTCGTTGATTTCTTTGAGTAAATCTTCGGCGAATGGTAGAAGGATAGATGATCCGTCTTTTTTCTTAACATCAAACACAACATTAATAGAGTAGGCAATAACCTCTTGGATGGTTCCAATTGTTTCGTTTGTGGTACTATTTATAACTGCATAGCCTACAAGTTCGTCTTCTTGTAATTCGTCTTCTTCAGATTCGGCACTTTCTATGTAAATTTTTGTACCACAATATTGTTCTGCTTTTTCTAAAGAGTTGATATCTTCGAACTTAACAAAGAAAGAGTTGCTTTTGATAGTTGCTTTTTCAATAAAAAAAGGAACTAATCGTTCTTGTCTACAAAGAAATAGGTAAGGCATATCTTGAATGTCTTCGTAGTCAACATTTTTTATAGAAAGAAGAACTTCGCCGTCTTTTCCGTGAGGACGTGAAATGGAACCAATTTCTAGGCAATTGTCGATTTCAGGTATGTCTTTATATTTCATTGTAATGGTATAAAAGAAAGGGTGTCCAAAAATTGAACACCCTCATTTGTTTCGAGTTGAAAATCTTATTCAGCTGGAGTTTCAGTTGCTTCAGCAGCAGGTGCTTCTTCAGCAGCAGCTTCTGCAGCTTTTTCAGCTTCAGCGGCAGCAAGAGCAGCGTTCTTTTCTGCAATCTTAGCTTCGCGTTGTTTGTTGATTTCAATTTCTTCTTCTAATTTTTTCTTAGCAGCAGAAGCAGCTTCAGAGTTCAATTTAGAAGTGAAAGCATCTGCTTTCTTTTGTTTTGCATCCATGAAAGCTTGGAATTTCTTTTCCAAAGTAGCTTCGTCAAAAGCACCTTTCTTTACACCACCTTTTAAGTGTTTCATGTAAAGAACACCTTCTTTTTGCAAGATTGAACGTGCAGTATCAGTAGTTTCTGCACCAACTTCCAACCAATATAATGCTCTGTCGAATTTCAATTCTACAGTTGCAGGATTTGTAGTTGGATTGTACGTACCGATTTTCTCGATAAATTTGCCATCACGTGAGCGTCTGCTATCAGCAGCTACAATGTGATAGAAAGGACTCGCCTTTCGACCGTGTCTTGATAATCTAATCTTTACAGCCATTGTATTTGTTTTTAAAATTGTTAATAATTCGCTGCAAAGATATTCTAATTTCTCTATTTACAAAAGGTTGTGGTGGTTTTCTTTGAAAAAACTTCGAGATTATGTACTTCCATTTCGTAAATAGTCAAATTTTATACAGAAAAGTAACATACCTGTTAAGAAATTTCGAATTTTCTAGAATATCTTTTCTTAATAATAATGATTTGTTATCTTTGGCAAAATTTGAATGTATGCAACGGAAATTGATTTGGTCTATAGTAATTGCTTGTCTGTTAGGCATTTCTATACTAACTGTAATTTTCGTTAAAAGTGGTCCCAAGGAGGAAATTGATGCCGTTGGTGCTATTCCTTCTGATGTTGCCTTGGTTGTTCAGATAAAAAATATTGGCAATGCTGCCGATGTTTTGGGGTCTGATATAGATTTTTGGGACAGATTTTCCAAGCTAGAAATGATTGAGCAATGCCGTCACTTTATTTACAATATTGATTCTGTATTGCGAAATGACGAACGCTTTGTTGAATTTCGTAAAAATGAGTTGTTCTTTGTTGTTAATAAGCTGGGAATTAATAAATTAGATTTTGTCTTTATTCTTTCTTCTAAAGAACATTTGAAAGCGAATTTAGTGAAAGGTGTTGTTGAGAAGGCTTTCCATATTTCTAATGCTTCGGAATATGAATATAAGGAAGAAACGGTCTATGTGTATGACGATTCATCTACAGTAAGAAGAAGTTTGGCATTTGCCGTATGCGATGGTTTGTTGATTTTAGGCGAATCAAAGGTTTCGGTTGAGGCTTCTATTCGTTGTTACAAGGACGGTAATAGTTTGAAAAACGATCATAATTTTGAGAAAATTAAACCAAATCAATCTCGTATTTCTGCTCGTATATTTATGAATTACAATAAATTGGCGGAAGTATTTCAATTGTATGCATCGAATGACTTTAAGGCTAGGATTTCGAAATTTCCACAAATTGCCAATTGGTCTGTTCTTGATATTGCTACATCCGAAAAAAATATACGTGCAAATGGGCTTATAACACTTGATAGTCTTGAAACAGAAAAAGATTACTTGCATTTATTTTCTGGACAATCTGCAAAAAAGGGGGAAATTTTGTCAGTGTTGCCGTACACGACGTCGTATTTTGTTTCGGTTCACATAAGCAACAAGGAACTTTTTCTTGATAATTATAAATTGTATCTACAGAAGAATAACTACTATAAAAACTACGAAAATACTATTCGCGATTTGAATGAGTCGTTCGTGAAATCGTTTTATAAATTGATAGATAGTGAGTTAGCATTTGCGATGACGCCTGCCTATGTTGGCAGCAATAAGTATGAAAATGCCTATGCTATTTGTAAGGTTTCTTCTGCAAGCGATGCCGAAGCTTTGTTGCAGGAAAGAGTAGGGACTAGTTCCGCATTTCAATCGACAATGGGTAATGAGTATCGCATCTTTACTTTGGTAGATACATTGTCGAATATTCCTCAAAAGTTATTCGGAAACTTGTTCTATCGTGTTTCTGGAACCTATGCTGCTGTGGTAGATTCCTATATTGTTTTTGCAAACTCGGAAATGGCTTTGACTACATTCATTATCGATAAGGACAAAGATCAAGTGTTGACTAAGAACGATAATTTCAGGGATTTCAACGATAAGGTGAAATCAAGTTATTCGTTGTATGCATATATATATATGCCTCAGGCTATCGATGTTGTTAAAGATTTCTTTGGTTCGGCTGTGAATTCTGTGATAGATGCTTGCTCAGATACTTTGCAGGCAATGAATTCAGTGTCATTCCAATTGATTGCTGATTCCGATAGTCAATATTATTCAGATTTCTTATGTTCGTTTGAAAAAACAAAAAGCAATAAACCAACATTCTCGTGGTGCTTTCCGTTAGATTCTTTGGTAATTGGAAAACCATCTATGTTTGTTACTCATCGAAGTGAATTTGTGACGCTTGTTCAGGATGAATCGTATCGTATCTATATGATTCAAAACAATAAGAAAGAAAATCGTGTACTTTGGTCTGCACAATTGGATGGTCCAATAATTGGCGATATTCATCCGGTTGATATTATGAAGAATCATAAACAACAGTATTTGTTTAATACGGCGAAAAGTATCTATTTATATTATGTAAACGGTGAGAAACCTTTAAATTTCCCGATTACTTTGGATGCTCCGGCTACGGCAGATATTGCTGTGTTTGATTACGATAAGAATAAAAAGTATAGAATTGCTGTTCCTTGTGCTGATTCTACTATACGCTTGTATTCGCTTGAAAATGGTTTGTGTAGTTCTTTGCAATGGAATGCAAAGGCCGAAGGCGTTGTTCGTAATGAATTGGTTCATGCAGCTTCCGAAGGAATGGATTATATAGTTTATAGTGATAGATACCATATATATATAGTAAACAGAAAAGGTGAGGAGCGTGTTTCTGTATCCGAAATTATTGAGCGCGGTCACCATTCTGCAATGGTGTTTGACCAAGGTGCCGATGCAACTTTGTCGAGATTTGTGACGACAGATGTTGACGGAATTGTAAAGGAAATCTATCTTGATGGGACAGTGAAATCTATTGATGAATTTGGCAAACGATCTGAACATCATATCTTTATAGCAGAAGATATAGACGACGATGGTAATCTTGATTACTTGTTCGCAGACGAAAGTAAATTGGTTGTATATCAGCAATCTGGTAAGAAAATGTTCTCGTATTCCGCTTCAAATATCATTACATCGTTGCGTGTGAAGACTGTTGGTGAGAAAAAATACATCTGCTTGTTGGATGAAAAAAATAAAATGTATGTTCTCAAATCAAATGGTTCTATGGAAAAAGGCTTCCCAATGGAGGGACAGTCGAATTTTGACATAGGAGTAGGAGATGGTTCAACTAACAGTTTTGATGTTGTGGTTGGTGGGGAACAAAAAATGTTGTATTATTACACCGTAAAATAAAAATAGAACATGAAGAGATATATACAAGTACTTTTTGTGGCTATAATTGGCGTTGCGTTGTCATCGTGTGTTAAGGATAATTTTGATTTGAAAGAGAAATTCTCTGACGAAATCGAATGGAATCCTTCGCTTGCTTTGCCTATTGCAAAGGCTGATTTAACTTTGGTAAATATAGCTAAAGAACGCAAGGATACGCTTGAGCATGTGAGCGAATCGACTTTGGGATATGGCTCAAATAGCGATGATAAGGTTATCCAATTTAATTACATTATGGATACTGCTCGCTTAATTGATGTTATGCATTTGCCTTTGGTAGAACCATACGATACAACTTTGACACTTGATCCTGTAGAAATTTCGGATGTGTCGTTCCCAATTGGCTATGTGTCTATAAATGATTTGATTAAGGATAATTTTAGTAGCAGTGTGTACGATGAATATATTGCTGCAGGTCCGCTTGTAACTATGGCTGAACATTCAGCAACAACAGAACATAGATATCCTGTTGGCGGTATGATTCCTGATGCAGTAAAAGATTATATTATTGCAAACTTTGGCAAGGAAATAAATGTAAAGGATGTGTTTGAGTTCATCGTGCTTAAATCAGGTTCCATAACATTGTCTTGTACGAATTCCTGTGGTTTCAATTTCTATTGCGATGTTGTGATTGGTTCTTACAATGACAAAGGTGAATATGTGGAATTTGCCACTTTCGATTACTCGAACTACCCAAGCTGGATTTCGCAAGGTGGACCACAAAAACGAATCTATAACGACATTGATTCCTCATATTTAAATAGCGAATTCTATTTTAGTTTCAAAAATCTTCGCATTGCTCAAGCTTCGAGTGTAGTGACAGATTTTGATAATATGGGTATTCTTTTGAATATTGATATGAAGAATTTGGTTGCATACGCTGGTAAAGCTTATGTGCCAGTGCAAGAGTTAAGTATGGATACTATTACATACATGACAATGCGTGACGAGGACTTAGACCGAAAATTATATCGTGTATTGGTTGAAAAAGGCCGTTTCCATTACGATATAACTTCTACAATTGGTTTGGCTACTGAATTTATCGTAGAATTTCCTTCGGTTGATTCACTAGGAAAAACTCCTATTCGTAAACATGCAAAAATGACAAACGAACATCCAACATATTCCGATGATTGGTATTTGGATAACAACAATATTGATTTGACACAAAATCCTAATCAAGCATATAATTCAATTCCTATTAAGGTAGGATATAAGGTAAATACTACTGGTGGAATGTTGTATTTCGGTCCAGAACAATATATAAAGGTGGAAATTACTAACCCTGATAGCATTGTGTTTGCATACGCCGAAGGTGATTTGGCACGATTCGACCAAGATTTATTCAACGAAGAGTTGGATTTTGACTTAAAAGAATTTGTGTCTGACTATGTTACTGGCGATTTGAAATTTTATGATCCTAAAATCCGTATCAATTTCGAAAATCCGGTGGGAATTGGTGGAAATTTGGAATTAAATATCGTTGGTAAGGACGATAAAGGTAATGCGATAGATGCTTTTGCTGGTTATGCGAATTTATGGACAGTTCATCGTCCAACTTGCGACTCGGTTTCTAACGGATATGCTCGTAAGAATCAATATAATATAAACAAAAACACTTCGAACATTGTTGATTTTATCAATATGTTGCCAAGCAAGATTAATTATGCGGGAACATTCCATGTGAATGCCGATATTCCTTATGGCGAACCAATTTTTAACTGCATCTCCAATAAAGGTAGTGCTCGCTTGGGTGTAGAAATTGAGTTGCCATTAAATATGTCTGCCAAGAATCTTGTTATTCAACAAGAAGTTCCGTTGGATATGTCTGATTTAGGTGATTTGTCGGCTATTGAGCGAGTTCGTTTGTATATCAATACGGAACATCAACTTCCGGTTAGTGCCACAATGAAACTTTCGTTGATGGATACGACATTGGCGGCAGATAAACAATATTTGGGAACGCTCGATATGGTAGTATTGGAATCTGCTCCAACAACAAATGGTAAAGTCGCTCGCGATGCAAAGAGAACATCTGAAGAAGAAATAACATTGGAAAAAGGTAATCCTATGTTGGATAACTTTAAGCAAGCCAATAAATTACTAGTAGAAATTCTATTGGAAACAGATAAGAATGGCGATGTGCCAGTTATTTTCTATTCATATTATGGCCTCAAATTAAATTTGGCGGCTGATTGTAAATTTATTTATACTAGCAAATAACTATGAAGAAAAAATTACTTACCATATTGCTTTCTTTGTTGTTGTTTGACGCAACATTTGCCCAAATCGACAATACGATGTATTTGATGGAACGTGTTCCTCAATCATCTTTCATAAATCCATCGCAATTTCCAAACTGCAAGTTCTACATTGGAGGTCTTATTATTCCTTTGTTTGGTCAATTGCCACCATCTATGACGGTTGCCGTAAATCTTCCTGTTGATTATAGCGATGTTATTTTCCATGGTGAAGGTGCGTACAAGGATTCTTTGATTACGCCATTGCATCCAACGGCAAACATCGACGATTTCTTAAAAAAATTGCGTAAGGTCAACTATACATCGCTTGATTTACAGATGGATTTGTTGAACTTCGGTTTCAAACTAGGGAAGAAGTCTTTCTTATCTTTTGACTTGTCGGAACGAATGATTTCCGATGTTGGTATGCCTAAGTCGTTGTTTGAATTTGCGGCTAAAGGTAACGATGCAGTTCGTAATGCTGATTTTACAGGACTTGGCGTGAATGTAACGTATTTCCATCAATTGTCGTTAGGATTTGCGAGTCAAGTTACAAAGACATTCGCTGCTGGTTTCCGTGCGAAATTGCTTGTTGGTGTGGCTAACTTGGCAACAACTTCGTCGAAGATAGAGTTAAATACGCAAGAACGGACAAACTACATTAATATAAAGTCTGAATATACCATAAATACAAACCTTCCTTTGGAAGTTACGCTTAATGATGATGGCTATGTAGATGAAATGAATTTCACTGATTTTAGTGAAGAATCGGTTGGTACAATTGTGAAAGATTATGCCTTGATGACAGGTAATTATGGTGCTGCATTTGATTTCGGTTTTACAAAAGATATTACAAGTTCTTTGGCAGCTTTTGCAAGTGTTGAAGATTTGGGTATGATTCGTTGGAAAACAAATGCAAGTCAATTTGCCTTGTACGACGAAGATTCTATGCGCTTTGAAGGTGTGAACATTTATAATTTGCAGTTCAATGATTTTGCCGAAACAATTGATTTAGATTCAATTGTGGCTAATTTTAAGGAAATCAATTATAAAGAAGGTGCATACACAACAAAACTGCCAACGAAAATATATGCCGGAGTTCGTTATAGAGCAACAAAACGCTTGTCGTTAGGTTTGTTGGGTAAGTTCGAGATTTTGCCTAATAAAGTACGCTCGTCTGCTACGGTTACTGCGAACTTTAAACCGTTCAAATTTACTGCGGCGACATTGAGTTATTCATTCATAAATGGAAACTACAATAACATTGGTGTTGGATTTACCGTACATCCTGGACCATTCCAATGGTATTTTGTTTCCGATAACTTGATTGGTGCGTTGTTGTTCCCTGCCGGTGCTCGTTCGGTAAGTATGCGTATGGGATGCAATATTGTATTAGGATGCGTTCAAAAGAACGGAAGCCGTGACGATAAGAGTAATCGTGGTGCTTCATTGTTAGACGATAAGAAAAACAAGAACAAAGGGGTTGTTCCTTATTCGAAATAGTAAATCATTAATTATTAAATTTTATAAAAAAATGAAAAAATTATTAGTAGTTGCATTATTAAGCATGTTTACAATGGGTGCTATGGCACAACACAGAGCTATTGGTGCTCGTCTTTCAAACATTTTAGAAGTTTCTTACCAACGTGAAGCTGGTTCTTCTAACTTCTGGGAATTTGATGCTGGTGTATGGAATAACTTAAAAGGAACTCAAGTTTCTGCTGTTTATAACTGGATTATCGCTTCTCCAGATTGGTCTCCAAAAGGTGAATGGAACTGGTACCTTGGTGTTGGTGGTGCTGCTGGTATTGATTGGAATCGTTACAATGTTGAAAAAGATAGAGATGAACTTGGCGTATTTGTAGGTGTTGCAGGTATGGTAGGTTTGGAATATACATTCTGGTTCCCACTACAACTTTCTGCTGACTTCCGTCCAGTTGTAGGTCCTTATTTTGGTGATGGCGTTTCTTTGAACGGTGATGTTCTTTTGCACGCTTTGTGGCCAACATTATCAGCTCGTTACAAATTTTAATTAATACTATATGCACTATCTAGTCTGGATACTGTTTTTGATTTTTGTTTTTGTGCTTTTGGCACTAGATTTAGGTGTTTTTAATAGGGAAAAACACGAAATCTCTATGTCGGAAGCATTAAAAATGACTTGTTTATGGATTGGATGCTCGTTGGCGTTCAATGTAGTTCTTTATTTTGCCTACGATGCTGATTTCTGTAACTTGTTGTCAGAAAGTCCGGATGCAGCTATTAAAGATGGTGCTGATGCAGGATTAAAATTCCTTACTGGTTATTTGATTGAGAAAGCGCTTAGTCTCGACAATATATTTGTTATGGCTATGTTGTTTGCCTATTTCAAGATTCCAGCAAAATATCAACACGAAGTGTTGTTCTGGGGAATACTTGGAGCCTTGGTTTTCCGTGGCATTATGATAGTGTTAGGAGCAGCTTTGGTAAACCGTTTCTCTTGGATTATGTATGTGTTCGGTGCATTGTTGCTTGTTTCTGCGTTAAAAATGTTGTTTGGAAAAGACGACGAATTCGATGCGGACAAGAACTTTTTTATTCGAATGATACGTAAATTCTATCCAGTAAGTTCTGAACTTGATGGAGGAAATTTCTTTACAAAATTACCAAACGGCGTAAAGGCGGTAACGCCTTTGCTTGTCGTTTTGGTTGTAATTGAAACTACCGATGTTTTGTTTGCCGTTGATTCTATTCCTGCAATATTTTCAATCACAACGGATCCTTTTATTGTCTTTACATCGAATATTTGTGCAATATTAGGATTACGCTCGTTGTATTTTGTTCTTGCTTCGGCAATGTCGAAATTTGAGTACATTAAATATAGTTTGGTAGTGTTATTACTTTTCATTGCTGTAAAGATGTTGTTGATGGAAGTTGTACACATTCCAATCGGAATATCTTTGCTTGTAATAGCAGTAATTCTTACTGTTGGCATTATTGCATCTATTATAATTAGCAAGAAGAAACAATCCGGCAATAATGAATAACATTCAGTTGTCGGCTGAACAAATAGCTGAATTTCAGCAAACTGTTTTAGCAAAAGGAAAGGAGTTGTATCGTGAAATGCCTTGGCGTTCCGATACAACTCCTTATTTTATTTTACTTTCGGAAATTATGCTGCAACAAACGCAGGTGCCACGCGTAATGCAGAAGTTTGCTGAATTTATCGAAGCGTTTCCGATTTTGGAAGACTTAGCTCACGCTGATTTCCAGGAAGTTTTAGCACATTGGTCGGGATTGGGTTACAACCGAAGAGCCCGTTTTTTGCACCAGACGGCACAAAAAATAGTTGAGAATGGCAGTTTTCCAACCGACGAAGCCTTTCTTCGCTCTTGCCCGGGAATAGGAGAAAATACCGCAGCTTCAATCTTGGTATATGCATTTAATCAGCCGTTGATCTTTTTGGAAACAAATGTGCGCACGGTTCTTATCTACACTTTCTTGCATAACCAAACCGAAAAAATTGATGAATCGGTGTTACACGATTTAGCCAAACAGACATTGTATGCCGAAAATCCACGCCAATGGTATTGGGCGTTGATGGATTATGGCACTTATTTGAAGAAGACTGAAGGCAATTTCAATAAAATGTCGAAAAAGCATACTACACAATCGAAGTTTGAAGGCTCGTTTAGACAAAAAAGAGCCGCTGTATTGCGTTGTTTGTTACAAAAAGGTCCATTGGACGTTTCTGAAATATCAGAGTTTATAGGCTACGATTTGAGCCTTGTACAAGAACTTATTGATGCGTTGCAAAAAGATAAGATGGTATCGGTAGTTGCTGGTAGAGTTGTGATTGAAAGTTGAAGGGCAAAAGGCTAAAGGCGAAAGACAAAAGGGGATACGACGGTTCGGTACTGTGGACGCAGCGAACAATCTCCATACTAAAAAGTAAAGACTAACCTCATAAATTTTTGATTTATCTACAGTTAACCTAATGGTCTTTCATTAGAAAATTTATTATCTTTGTTGTAATTCAAACTATCTTAGTCGTGGATATAAAAATCGCTGATTACAACGAAACGGAAACTCGTATGTTCATAAATCAGGCTTTGTCAAAGGCTGGTTGGGAATTTCCTAAGAATATGCGACTTGAATATAAAATTACTGATGGACGTGTTCATATTGATGAAGATGATGAACATTACCGTGATAAGGCATTATTTGCGGACTATTTGTTGTTTGCTCCTAATGGCTCTCCGTTGGCTGTTGTAGAAGCCAAGCGTAATAGTGCTAGCGATGGAACAGGTATTCAACAAGCCATAAACTATGCTAACTTGTTAAATGTTCCTTTTGCATTTAGCTCAAATGGAAAGAATTTCGAGTTTTATGATATGTCCAATGCGGGAGAAAAAACTATTGGAATGGATGCTTTCCCTACGCAAAAAGAATTATGGGAAAGATTCTGTCTTAACAAAAGTTATACTCCGCAACAACTTGAAATTATCAATAAAGAGTATTACTACGATATTGAAGGTAAAAAAGAACCTCGCTATTATCAACGTATTGTTATAGATAAAGTTATAGAGGCTATTGCACAAGGGCAAAAGCGAATGATGTTTGTAATGGCGACAGGAACAGGAAAAACATACACTGCCTTTCAAATATTATATCGTTTGTTGCAATCAAGTAATGGAAATTTGCGTATCCTTTATCTTGCCGACAGAAATATCTTGATTGACCAAACAATGGCACAAGATTTTAAGCCGTTTGGTAAAAAAATGGTTAAGATTGAACAACGTACAGCCTCACAAAGTCACGAGATTTTTATGAGTTTGTACCATCAATTGGTGCAATATAATTTGCCAGAAGGAGCTCCACAACCTTATGAACAATTCAATAGAGACTTCTTTGATATAATAATGATAGATGAGTGTCATAGAGGTTCGGCAAAGGCGAATTCGGAATGGAGAAAAATCCTTGACTATTTTAGCTCTGCAACACACATTGGTATGACGGCAACGCCAAGGGATGATAAAGATGCTAATAATAGTAATATTGAATATTTTGGAAAAGCTCTTTATACATATTCTTTAAAACAAGGTATTGATGATGGTTTTCTTGCTCCTTATAGAGTTACCAAAGTAAATATAAATATTGATTCACAGGGCTACAAATTAAATAAGGTTGAAGCCTCTTGTGTTGAAGAAAAGATAGAAGGTGATTTTGTTTATCAAAGCGATTTACCTCGAAAACTTGGTATTAAGCAACATTATTTAGTTGCAGCAAAACGTATTACTGATTTTTTGGAAGATATTGGTCCTATGACAAAAACTATTGTCTTTTGTGACGAAGAAATCGATGCGTTTGAAATGCGCAAGGCTCTTATTCATTTTAACGAACAACGTCAGGTTGAAAATCAGAATAAGTATATTATGCGTATTACAGCAAGTGATGCTGAAGGGAAAAAGGAAATAACCAACTTTATTTCTAAACTTGTCCCTGTTCCTACAGTGGTTACTACATCGCAATTACTTTCTACTGGGGTTGACACGAAAACTGTTGGCTTGATTGTGTTGTATCGTCAGATTACAAGTATGACGGAATTCAAACAAATAATCGGTAGAGGTACACGAATTGTGGAAGACCATAAGTACTATTTTGATATTCTTGATTTCCGTGGTGCTACAAATCTATTTTTTGAAAAAGATTTTGATGGTGAACCAGAGCCTCCAACAAGAAAAGGGAGTGGTAGCAAGAAAAAGAAGAAGACAAGTGGCACTCCTGTATTAAAGCCTATAATTGATGGGAATGGTCAAGAAATTAAAATTGATAGTGAAACAAGAATGGTACTTGGCAAAGATGGTAAACCTATTGCGACTGAATATAGCGATTATACCCATCAACGTTTTGCCAATATATTCTCGTCTCTTGACGATTTTCTACAAAAATGGAACGCGGAAGAACGTAAGCAGAAGATTGTTGACATTATAGAAAACGAGGGTATAAATTTTGCCGAATTACGTAAACTATATCCAGAAAATTATAATGGTCGGGATATTTTTGACATTATTTGTAATATTGCTTTCAAACAACCTATGTTATTTCGTGCGGAACGTGCACGAAGAGTGAAAGAACGCAAGCTACTTGACAAATACAATGAGGATGCTCGTAGAGTTTTAGAAATACTTGTTGATACGTATGCTCAATTTGGCATTCTTGCATTTGAAAAACAAGATGCGCTAAAGGTTGATGAAATTGCAGCAATAGGTTCGCCTGTTTACATAAAAAATACTGTGTTTGGTGGTATAGATAAATACAAACAAGCAATTAAAGAAATAGAAGATACATTTTACCAAATCGCATAATACAATTAAACTATGGCATTTACTTGGAAAAGCGCACGTGACATTATGCGCCCAGATACTAGCGTAAGCACAGAGTACCAACGATTGGAACAATTTGTTTCATTAGTGTTTTTACGCATATACAATGCTCTTGAAGAAGAATGGGCGGACGAGGCCGATAGCGAAGGCAAAGACTTTCATTCTGCGTTAAAGCAAGAATACCAATGGAATGCGTGGGCTATGCCTGGTTCTGATGGAAAATCTATGACTGGTGATGCTTTGGTACAACGATTGAACGAAATTTACCAACATTGTGCGACAATGGATGTTTCGGGGTTGGAACCACGCCAAAGAATTGTTCGTAAGGTGTTTAGTGGGCTTACGCAACATATGCGTAATGGCTATCAGTTGCGTGAATTGGTAAATTTAGTTAACGAACTAAACTACCACGATGCAAAACAACGCCATTTATTTGGGCAGATGTATGAAGAAATGCTTCGCATAATGCAAAGTAGCAAGGAAACAGGAGAATACTACACTCCTCGTGCAGTTACCAATTTTATAGTTGAACAACTCAATCCTGTACTTGGTGAAAAGTTTGGTGACTTTGCGTGTGGTACAGGTGGTTTTCTTACTGCCGCTATAGATCATTTGAATAAACAAGGTGTAAAAACCGAAAAACAGGTAGCTCAATTCCAAAATGCTGTTGTTGGTTGTGAATTAAAGGCAATTCCTTATTTGCTTTGTGCCACAAATATGTTGGTTCACGGTATTGATAATCCTGACTTAACGAGCGGGACAGCATTTGTCAAAAATATAAACGATTACGAGGAAAAAGAAAAAGTAGATGTAATCGGTATGAACCCTCCATACGGCGGTATGACAACGGCTGGAGAATTGACAAACTTTCCTGAGAGTGTACGAACTTCGGAAACGGCAGTTTTATTCCTTGCGTATATAACAAAACGATTGAAAGCAAATGGTAGAGCTGGGGTTATTATTCCCGACGGATTTCTGTTTGGCACCGACAATGCTTCTATTGAAGTGAAAAAGATTCTGCTCTCTCAATTCAATTTGCACACAATTATTCGTTTGCCACAATCGGTTTTTGCTCCATATACAAGTATTACAACCAATGTCCTTTTCTTTGATAATAAAAAAGCAGAAGGTGCTCCTAATAGTTACAATACAAAAGATGTGTGGTTTTATCGTATGGATATGCCAGCAAACCAGAAGCATTTTAGCAAGACAAAGCCAATAAAAGACGAGCATATGCAAGTGGTGAAAGATTGGTGGGAAAATCGTGTTGAAATGCCTGAATGCAACGAAGACGGCGAGGTTGTTGGTTATAAATCAAAGTGCTACACTGCACAAGAACTTGCTGAACTAGGCTACAACTTTGATCTTTGCAAATATCCAAAAGAAGAAGAAATAATACTTGAACCTAAGGAATTGCTAGCAGAATATCACGAACAACGTGCAGCACTTGATGCTAAAATAGATAGCACACTCAATAAAATACAAGAGCTGTTGGGTATAACAATAGAATAAATCGCACATTATTTATGGATGAATTGAATATACAACATAACGATCAAAAACTTTTAAGCGATGTTTGTACAATAATAAATAATGCACGAACCAATATTGCTTTATATGCCAACACGCAAGTGGTAATGACTTATTGGTATGTGGGCAAACGCATAAAAGAAGATGTGTTGCAAAACAAACGAGCTGACTATGGTAAGCAAGTTATAAAAAATCTTTCGGTAAAACTTACCGAAAAATATGGAAAAGGTTGGAGCGATAAGCAGTTGCTTCATTGTCTACGCAGTGCGGAGACTTTTTCGGAAGAGCAAATTGCCTACGCGGTGCGTAGACAATTCAGTTGGACGCACATACGTTCGTTTATGTATATTGAGAATGAACTTGCTCGTAAATTTTATATGGAAATGTGTGCGCTTGAACATTGGAATACTCGCACACTTGATCAGAAAATTGACAGCCAGCTATACGAACGTACAGCATTGAGTCGTAGGCCCGACGAACTTATAAAACAAGAACTAGAAAAGGTTGAACAAACCAATCAGATAGTTCCCGATATGGTGTTTAAGAGTTCTTACTTTCTTGATATGCTTGGCTTACCAGACGTTTTCTCTGAATCAGATTTAGAGAAATCCATAGTGACACAAATGGAGACCTTTTTACAAGAATTAGGGACTGATTTCGCATTTCTGGCTCGCCAAAAACGTATTCCTGTTGATGGTGTTGACTACCATTTAGACTTGCTTTTCTTACATAGATCATTACGCAGAATGATTGCTATTGATCTAAAAATTGGCAAATTCAAGCCCGAACACGAAGGACAAATGCGACTCTATTTACGGTACCTGGACAAACACGAACGCAAAGAAGGAGAAGAAAGCCCAATAGGCTTAATACTTTGCTCCGAAGGAAATACCGAACATATTGAATATTTGATGCTTGACGAGACATCGCCAGTAAAAGTGGCTCAGTATTATACACAATTACCCGACAAGCAAGTACTTGCACAACGTTTGCAACGTGCAATTGCTATTGCAAAACAAAATCAAATAACTAAATAGCCACAGATGAACGCACAACAACTACGCAACAGCATACTCCAAGAAGCCATTTGTGGTAATCTTACTGCCGAATGGCGAAAGAAAAATAAACCAACTCAATCAGGTGCGCAACTGCTTGCCGAAATACAAAAGCACCGACCTGCAACCAAAGGCAAAAAACAAACCTTTGAACCAATTACCGACGACGAGATTCCGTTTGATATTCCAGAATCGTGGTGTTGGTGTAGGTTGGGGGAAATAAGTGATAGTATAACCAAAGGAGCATCTCCTAAATGGCAAGGTGTTAACTATGTTGATGAAAACAAAGGTATTTTATTTGTTACAAGCGAAAATGTAGGAAAAGAAAAATTGCTTTGGGAAAATAAGAAATTTGTAGAACGAAAATTCAATGAAATACAACCTCGTTCAATCTTAAAACAAGGAGATGTATTGACAAACATTGTCGGTGGTTCAATAGGTAGAACAGCACTTTTTAACCTTGAAATAAATGATGCAAACACAAATCAAGCAGTCGCTATAATTCGACTCTCGCATCTTCAGATGGGGCAATTTATAGTAAAAATGCTTAATACTCCATTTGCTTTTGAGCAAATGACAAAAGGAACAGTAGATACAGCAAGGGCAAATATCAGTTTGGGAGTAATCAGTGACTTTCTAGTTCCTCTTCCGCCACTAGCAGAGCAAAAAGAGATAGTGAGAAATATAGAAGAAATATTTGAAAAAATAGATAATTTGAGATAGAATGTCAAAAGAACTAGAAATATCTATAGGTTCAGAACTTGAGAAGTTTGAAAAACATCTTTCTCAAAATCCACGTGTGATTTTGTCTGCACGTTTTGGTGATGGTAAAACGTTTTTCCTAAAACAATTTAAGGAAAAGCACAAGGATGATTTGTTCTTCCTAACTATATATCCAGTAAATTATTCTGTAGCAACCAATGAGGATATATTTGAATACATAAAACGTGATATTCTCGTTCAGTTATCACAAAAAAAATATACTTTTGATAAAGCAGATTGGAAAGCCTTTTGTGAATCTATTATAACACTAGAAAACGCATTTGATGTACTATACTTATTGGCTGGGACTTGTTCTGTTTTACCTATAGCAAAACATATTCTAAAGTCTGCAAAAAAATATGCCGAAAAATCCCAAACAGTAGATAAATATCTTGCCTCATTCAAGAATACAAAAGGTAGTATTTATGAAAATGATGTTTATACCCAAACTATACAAAAAATTTTAGGCTATGTAAAGGAAAAGTCTGTTCTGATAATAGAAGATTTGGATAGACTAGACCCTGCACATTTATTTCGCATACTCAATGTTTTAGGTGCTCATATAGACCAACCACAAGAAAAATCTACAAACAAATTCGGTTTTTCGCATATAATTTCAGTTATGGATTATACTGCAACGGAACATATCTTTCATCATTTTTATGGTGAAAAAGCAAATTTCGAAGGATATATGCGAAAGTTCCATACCGACTTGCCATTTGAATTTTCAATAGCAGAAAGAGCACAATTTCAATTGTATTCAGAAATAAGAAACACATTGTTGCTATATAATTGCGTATCTGCGGTTGTAATTGAAAATAAAATGTTAGCAGATAAATTTTCAATGCTATCTATTCGAGATGTAAAGCGTATTTACGAAATGGATGTTATGTCGGAGTTTAAAGTTAAAACTATTCAAGTCCCTCGTATAAATGTAGAATTATCAATGAGTCTTCCAATATTCAAATTATACGTGTATTTTCATAAAATCGGATGTAGTGCAGATGAATTTTATAGAATAATAATGGATTTGTTTAAGTCTAATGAATATGAGGCTGTAAATTTGTTATTGCCACTTTGTGTTGTTGATTCATGTCGTACTGATATTGCAATAAGAAAACCTGGTCAACCATCATTGGTAGCAAATTTCACAAAGGAAGGAAATGTAATTGTAGATTGCTATACGGAAAACGTTATTTTTACTGCGGGCTGTAATAAAAAGGAGTATGATATTTTCCATGTATGGCAAACATTTCAAAGAACCATACGTAATATACATAATAATTACATCATTGATAGCACGATAGCATAATAGTCTTACAAGTTTAGTGTGTTAAGAGTTCAGTTAAGTGAAGTGTTAAAAAAAGGTGGCGAATATGGTTGTTATTGTCACTTTGTTTCATATTGTACTCACTACGATAGCCTTTCGTTTAGATAATATTGTGGCATAGTAACCAAAAAAGCCGTTCATTTGAACGGCTTTTTTGGTATAGATAAAGTATCAAATTCTATTCTAACGAATCTGCACCGCTGCGTCCGTGGCAGTTCTTGTATTTCTTACCGCTACCGCATGGACAAGGATCGTTTCTTCCTATTTTCAATTCATTGTGAACTGGCATAGTTTTTTGTTGTTGTCTTGTGTCTTGTGGAGCATTCGATGGAGTAGTGTCTTCTTTCTTCGTTTGCATATTGTTCATAGAAGAATTACGGCGTTCTTGTGCTTCCTCAGCTTTTGCTTGTAGTGGAATATGTGCTTTCAATACACTCGAAACAACTTCTTTGTTTACTTTTTCTAGCATAGCTTGGAATAAGTCGAAAGATTCGAACTTGTAAATCAACAATGGATCTTTGTGCTCGTAAGAAGCGTTTTGTACCGATTGTTTCAACTCGTCAAGTTCACGAAGGTGTTCTTTCCATGCTTCGTCAATGCTTACAAGAATGATTGTCTTCAAGAATGAACGAACAAGTTCGCGGCCTTCTGTTTTGGCTGCTTTTTCAAGGTTAGTAACAACTTGGAAAATGCGTCTGCCTTCTGAAATAGGAACAACTATGTTCTTGTATGTCGCACTTTGTGTAGTAAATACTTGTTGAATAACAGGATTTGCTTGTTTTGCGATAGTTTGAACTCTGTTGTTGTAGATTTCAAGCACAGCCTGATAAATTCGTTCTGTAAGTTCTTCTTGACTTAATTTAAGATATTCTTGTTCACTTACTGGACATTCCAATGACAAAATACGAAGCAATTCAAACTTGAATTCTTCAAATTCTATTGCTCCTTGCGAAGACGAAACAAGACTTACGCAAGTGTCGTACATCATATTCGCAAAGTCTATACCGATACGGTCGCCGAATAGGGCATGACGACGTTTGGTGTAGATAACTTCGCGTTGTGAGTTCATTACATCATCGTATTCCAACAAACGTTTACGAATACCGAAGAAGTTCTCTTCAACTTTTTGTTGCGCACGTTCTATTGATTTCGAAATCATTGAATGTTGTATTACTTCGCCTTCTTCCAATCCCATCTTGTCCATAATGCGGGCAATTCTTTCGGAGCCGAACTTACGCATCAAGTCGTCTTCCAACGATACGAAGAATTGTGAACTTCCAGGGTCTCCTTGACGACCGGCACGACCACGCAACTGACGGTCAACACGACGAGAATCGTGACGTTCTGTACCAATAATTGCAAGACCACCAGCAGCTTTTACATCTTCCGAAAGTTTGATATCGGTACCACGACCAGCCATATTTGTTGCAATAGTAATATGTCCAGGTTGACCAGCAAGAGCAACGATTTCCGCTTCTTTTTGGTGCAACTTCGCATTCAATACAGTATGTGGTAACTTTCTGATTTTCAACATACGAGAAAGCAATTCCGAAATTTCAACGGAAGTCGTACCAACCAATACAGGACGACCTTCTTTTATCAATTCTTCCACATGGTCGATAACCGCATTGAATTTCTCACGACGAGTTTTGTAGATTAAATCGTCATGGTCAAGACGAGCAACAGGTTTATTTGTAGGAGCGGCAACAACTTCCATTTTGTAAATGTCCCAAAACTCTTTCGCTTCTGTTTCGGCTGTACCGGTCATACCGGCAAGCTTTTTATACATACGGAAGTAGTTCTGCAAAGTAATAGTTGCGTGCGTTTGTGTAGCAGCTTCAACTTTTACGCGCTCTTTTGCTTCGATTGCTTGGTGAAGACCGTCGGAATAACGGCGACCTTCCATAATACGACCTGTTTGTTCGTCAACAATCTTAACTTGATTGTCGATTACAACATATTCTTGGTCGATAGTGAATAGGGCGTATGCTTTTAATAATTGGTTGATAGTGTGTACGCGTTCCGATTTGATTGCGTAGTCTTGAATCAACTGTTCTTTTTCTTCTAGTTTTTCTTCGGCAGTTTTTGCTGATTTTTCAATTTCAGCAATCTTGTCTCCAATGTCAGGAAGTACGAAGAAGTTCTTGTCTTCACGGTCAGAAGAAAGGAAGTCAATACCTTTTTCGGTTAATTCAATAATGTTGTTCTTTTCATCAATAACAAAGAATAAGTCATCTGTAATGATGTGCATATATTTGTTATTTTCAGCCATATAGACATTCTCTGTTTTAGTCAACAGAGTTTTCATACCTTGTTCGCTCAAGAATTTGATAAGTGAATTTGTCTTTGGCAATGCCTTGTAAGCACGAAGTAACAATTTAGCACCTTCTTCGGCTTCTTCTTTCTTTGGAGAATTAATCAACGTTTTTGCTTCGGCGAAAGTCTTTGTAAACAAAGCTTTTTGTGCATTATACAATCGCTCAACTGCAGGACGGTATTCTACGAATAGTTCGTCGCCGTTAGTTTTTTTCGAAACAGGACCAGAAATAATTAACGGAGTTCTCGCGTCGTCGATAAGAACCGAGTCAACCTCGTCGACAATTGCATAGTTGTGAGGTCGTTGTACTAATTCATCTGGACGAATTGCCATATTGTCGCGCAAGTAGTCGAAACCGAATTCATTGTTTGTACCGTATGTAATATCGGCAGCGTATGCCTGACGGCGAGATTCTGAGTTTGGTTGGTGCTTGTCAATGCAGTCAACTTTCAATCCGTGGAATTGGAAGATAGGCCCCATCCATTCAGCATCACGTTTTGCCAAGTAGTCGTTCACAGTAACAACATGTACGCCACGGCAAGGAAGTGCGTTTAAGAACACTGGTAGAGTAGCCACAAGTGTTTTACCTTCACCAGTAGCCATTTCTGCAATCTTACCTTGGTGAAGAATAGTACCACCAATCAACTGTACATCGTAGTGAATCATATCCCATGTAATAGGGTTTCCACCGGCAATCCAAGTGTTGCTCCAAATGGCTTTATCGCCTTCGATTGTGATGTGTGGGTAGATTGCTGCCAAATCTCTATCGTATTCCGAAGCAGTAACTGCAATAGTTGAATTGTTTGCGAAACGACGAGCTGTATTTTTTACGATAGCGAATGCTTCAGGAAGAATTTCGTCAAGTTTTTGTGCGATAACATCATCAATTTCCTTTTTCAAATCATCGATAGTGTCGTACATAGCCTCACGTTCCTCTACAGAAGTGATGTCTTCGTCTTCGAGTTTTGCTTGTAGTTCAGCGATTTTATCTTCTTGAGGTTTAATGGCAGTTGCTATACGATTTTGCAAGTCTTTTGTTGCAGCACGAAGTTCATCGGCAGTGCCATTGTTCAATTTTTCTTCGAATTCATTGATTTTTGTAACCAATGGAAGAATTTCGCGTATATTTTTTTCGGATTGTGTTCCACCGAATATTTTGCGTAAAATGTTGTTTATTAGACTCATATATATTTTTTATGTACGTTTTGTCTTAAATGTTTGCAAAGGTATGAAAAAAACGAGGATTTTGAGAGACTATTATGTGATTTTTCATATTGATGCTGCACATAAAGTTATTCACAATATTTTTTTGCTTTGTCAATATCTTATTCTGTTTGATGGTCGCGAAAGTAAAATGAATTTCTACTTTTGAAAAAAAATACAAGGAGTATGACAAAATTTGGTACTGTATTTACAGAAGGCGGAAAAAAAGCATTGATTTGTGGTTCCGGAGAGTTAGGAAAAGAGGTTGCGATTGAATTGCAACGATATGGAATTCAGGTAATTGCAGTTGATAAGTATGAAAATGCACCAGCTATGCAGGTTGCACATAAATCGTATGTGCTTTCAATGTTGGATAGCGAAAAGTTGCGTGAAATTATCTATGCAGAAAAACCAGATTACATCATTCCTGAAGTAGAAGCGATTGCAACAAGTACATTGGTTGAATTGGAAAAAGAAGGGTTTAATGTAATTCCTACTGCCAATGCAACATTCTTGACAATGAACCGTGAAGGTATTCGTCGTTTGGCTGCCGAAGAATTAGGTTTGCCTACGTCAAAATATCGTTTTGCTGCAAATTACGAAGAGTATGTTGCTGCTGTTCGTGAGGTTGGTATTCCTTGTGTTGTAAAGCCGATTATGAGTTCTTCTGGTCACGGTCAAAGTGTGGTGAAAACCGAAGCAGATATAGATAATTCATGGAACATTTCTCAGGAAGGTGGTAGAGCTGGAGCTGGCAAAGTTATAGTTGAAGGTTTTGTTGATTTTGACTATGAAATTACGTTGTTGACTGTTCGTCATAAAAATGGTACTAGTTTCTTGGCTCCGGTTGGTCATTGGCAAAAAGATGGTGATTATCAAGAATCTTGGCAACCACAACCAATGTCTTCTGTTGCTTTGGAAAAAGCACAGGAAATTGCAAAGAAAATCACTGACGCACTTGGGGGTTGGGGAATTTTTGGTGTGGAAATGTTCATTAAAGGTGATAATGTAATCTTTAGCGAAGTGTCTCCTCGTCCACACGATACAGGTATGGTAACAATGATTTCGCAAGATTTGTCGGAATTTGCCCTTCACGTTCGCGCAATTCTTGGTCTTCCAATTCCTAATATTGCATTCCATGGTCCATCGGCTTCGAAGGCTGTTGTGGTTTCTGGTGATAGTTCGAATGTGTCGTTTAGCAATTTGGATACAGTGCTTGCAATACCAGATACACAAATGCGTATTTTCGGTAAACCAGAAGTACACGGACATAGACGTATGGCGGTTCTTCTTGCTCGTGGTGAATCGGTAGAAGAGGCTAAGGAAAAAGTTCGCCAAATGTATGAAGCTTTGGTGATTGAAAAATAATTCGTATCAGATTTTCAATAGTTCGTCTATCTTCTTACAATAATTTAGATAGCATTGCAGTTCTACTAATATAATTTTAAAACGAACTGCTATGTTGGAATACTGTAAGAAAATTTTGAGAGCAATGAGTTTTGATATCAAATTATTTCAAAAGGAATTGCGTAAGAGTTATGGGTACTTAAATGACATTGATCAGCGTTTCTTGAATATTTGGGCAAATTATAATTATGATAAACTTGTGCCCTTGGCTTTGAAAATGTAATTTATAATGAAACAGTTTGCTAATCAGATATTTGTAAAAATGAAAGGACATGCGCTAATGTCCTTTTTTCTTATCCTGATATGTGGTTGCATATTGTTTTTTACCTTGTTTCATTGGCTTGTAATGCCACGGCAATTGTTCCGCGATTCAACCTCGACGGTGTTGTTGGATAAAAATGGTGCACTGCTTGGTGCACGCATTGCGGCTGACGGACAGTGGCGTTTTCCGGAAACAGATTCTTTGAACGAAAAGTTTATAACTTGTCTTATTCAGTATGAAGACAAACGTTTTTATAGACATTTGGGTGTAGATCCAATTGCTATTCTGCGTGCTTGTAAGCATAATATGAGCGGAAATGGTCGTCGTGAGGGTGGCAGTACGCTGACTATGCAAGTGGCTCGTATGGCTAGAGGAAATCAACCACGAACAGTTTGGAATAAGATTGTAGAAATTTTCTGGGCAATAGATATAGAATTGACGCATTCCAAGGAGGAAATTCTTCGTTTATATTTATCGCATGCTCCGTTTGGTGGCAATATTGTCGGGCTCGATGCTGCCACATGGCGTTATTGTAATCGTGAGATTTCACGTCTTTCGTGGGCGGAAATGTGTTGCCTTGCGGTTTTGCCAAATTCGCCATCATTGATACATCTATCTCGAAATCGTTCGGAATTACAAAAGAAACGCGATGGATTGTTGCGTACTTTGCACGAGAATGGATTTATTACCGAAGAAGAACTCACTTTGGCTTTAGAGGAACCGCTTCCCGATAAACCGTATGCCATACCGAATAATGCAATGCATTATTTAGATTTTTTGTCTAAGAAGAATAATGGTAAACAGATAAAAACCGATATAGATTCTCGCTTGCAAACTATGGTACAACGGTTGGCGAACGACTATGCTCGCTCGTATCATAATTCAAACCATATAGATAATATTGCCATTCTTGTTCTTGATGTAGAAACGGGAAATCCAATTGCCTATGTCGGTAATACAACCGATATGTCCGTTGAAGCTTGGCAAGTCGATATTGTGCAAAGTGAACGTAGTCCTGGAAGTACGCTCAAACCGTTTTTGTACGCCGCAATGATAAGTAGTGGCGAGATTACTCCACGTCAGTTGATTTCCGATACGCCGTTGTCTATCAATGGTTTTACGCCGTCGAACTTCAGCCATACATTTAGTGGTGCAGTACACGCCGACGATGCTATTGTGCAATCATTGAATGTACCTTTGGTTCGTATGCTTATGCAGCATGGTCCCGGACGGTTTATGGAGGATTTAAAGTGGTTGGGAATGAACACATTGCATTATAATGAAGACCATTATGGTGCTTCGTTGATTTTGGGTGGTGTGGAAGTAAAACTGTGGGATTTATGCCAGATGTATCGTAAATTGTCGGTTCAGCTACAGTCAAAAGAAAAAGATACAGAAGAGTGTCGTTTAACAAAGCCGGCAATTTGGTATGCAATTGATGCTATGTCGAAATTAAATAGGCCAGAGGAAGAAGCTGAATGGTCGCAATTTCGTTCTATGAAAAATATAGCATGGAAAACGGGAACGAGTTGGGGTAGTCGTGATGCGTGGTCGGTTGGCGTAACGCCGAAATATGTTGTTGGGGTATGGACGGGAAATGCAACAGGCGAGGGTCGTGCCGGAATGACAGGCGTTGGCTATGCGTCACCAGTTATGTTTGATGTATTTGCCTTATTGGAAAACTCGGAATGGTTTGTTAAACCGACAACCGATATGGAAACAATGGTCGTATGTCGTCAAAGTGGCTGTTTAGCAACAGAAAATTGTGCTTTTACGGATACTGTTTTTTTACCTTCTGTATCTGCACAAACAACACAGTGTCCGTATTGTCGTATAGTTCATATAAGTACAGATGGTTTGTGGCAAGTAAATTCCCAATGTGTCACTGTCGACGAATTTCAAACAAAGCAATGGTTTGTTCTTCCTGCGGCACAGGAGTATTATTATAAAACCAAACATGCCGATTATCATGTGTTGCCGCCATTCCGTGAGGATTGTGACTATGGAAATGCCGATCAAATAGATTTTATTTATCCGGAACATAATGCAACGATATTCGTTCCACGAGGATTTGATGGTTCGTTGGAACATGTTGTGTTTGAAGCGGTTAATCGCAAACCAAATACTGTGTTATTTTGGCATTTAGATACTGAATATATTGGTAAGACAGAAGGTTCTCATAAGTTGGGAATCATTCCTCCCAAAGGAGACCATGTGTTGTCTATTGTAGATGAAAAAGGAAATAGAAGAGCGATTTTGATACATGTGATTTAGTTGTAGAGACGGTGTGCACACCGTCTCTACTTGCATCAGGTCAAGAAAGAACCAAAGAACCCCGCCGATCACCTGCTTCGCTACATTTTTGCTTCGTTCCGCTAAATGATTTGAATGTCGCGTGGTTAGATTCGTATATGGCATTGCCGGAGGCAGCAAATCATTTTTAACGCTTCACTTCGCAAAAATGCTTAACGCGCGCAGCTGAATCGGGAAAAATCTGCTTCCAGAGTTAGTTGCGATTTCAAGGCAAAAAACAAATCGACTTCACGAATGAGCGTTAAGAAAAATGACGGAATGAAGCGTCCAAAAAGATTGCTTTTGCGGCGCGGCCTTGTGCGTAGGGGCAAATCCCAAGATTTTTAGCGGAATGCAGTCATTTTTTAGCGAAGTCGTGGCGTCGATGGCGTTCTTTTGGTTACTTTTCTTCCGCTATTGGAAGAAAAGTAACAGAATATTATTTCTTCTAGCGTTATAGAGTGTTGTACAAGTATGAAAATGTTGATAACTCTATAAAAATGAATAACTTTATCTTGACAAAAATTCGTTTATTTGTAAAATTCAATCAATAAAAATATATCTATGAAAAAGTTCTTATTGTTGTTGTGGATTGCCTGTATGGCGTTGTTTTTCTGCCAGTGTTCATCAAAAGATGAAGCAGAAATTGCATTTAATGAACATGTTGTTGGTTTTACTTCGGGAAACATATCGCGAAAAGCGTCTGTGTTTTTGATTTTATCGGAAGATTTGGATTCTTCGATTATAGAAAAGCGTAAACCGAATAAATTTATGTCGATTTCTCCTGCGGTAAAAGGTGAATTTTCGTATTTCGATTCGCATACAATTGTATTTACGCCAGGGGAGGATATGGCTTATAATACAACTTATACGATTACGGCGGATTTAGATGAATTGTTCGATGATGATTCTAAGAAATTTACATTCACGTTTCAAACATTGCCGTTCCGTTTAACTGCTAATTTTGAGACATTTACCGAGGCGGAAAATGGCGACTATGTATATGAATTTACTGTTCGTTCATTGGATGTTGAGACGCTCGATGTTGTGAAGTCGGTTGTTTCTATAACAGATGGTCTACAGAATGTAAAAGCCGATTGGACTTCGCAATCACCACAATTGTATTCGGTGAAAGTATCGTTCACACCGACAAAGGAACAGACAATTTCGCTTTCTACTAAGGCACATAAAGACTATCAGTTGGATGCAAAAGATTTAGTTCGTGTTGCTGTTCCTGATCCAAAAACTTTGAGTGTGTTTGATGTTCGCTATGTTTCGGAAAATACGAAATATATATTGGTGACATTCAATAAAAATTTGGATCCAAAGCAAAGTAAAAAAGGATTGGCATATCTTATAAATAATGAATCAGTTGCTGTTGAAGCATCGGGTAATACACTGAAATTGTATCCTGAAAGTCGTGCAAACGAAGAAGTTACATTGTTCCTTTCTAAGAATATCCGTAGTAAGTCTGGGTTGTTGTTGAATACCGATGTGACTCGTAAAATTGAATTAAAGCAAGTTCTTCCCGAAATCGTGTTCTTGGACAACGGCAACATTATACCGCAAACCAACACATTTGTGATTCCGTTCAGGTCTATTTATATGCGTGGCGTGAAGGCGAAAGTGTTCAAAATTTATAAGAACAATATACCATTGCTAATGCAACAAGGTTCTCTTGCTGATTATGATAATTTAAAACTGTTAGGACGACCAGTTGCGGTAAAAACTTTCTTCTTGGATGAAACTTCTGATTTTACCAAATGGCAGACGTGTGCGATTGATTTGTCTGATTTGGTTAAAGTTGATCCAGGTTGCGTATATCGTGTAGAATTATATATGGATTATAGACTTTCAGCTTGGCCGGGAGTGGACGCTTCGTTCAACAAGGAAGATATAGAAAAAGAAGATAAGGTTGAAATGGCGAACCTAAGCAACGAATTTGATGGCGATTATAATTGGTATTATATGTCAAGTAGTTGCAGTTATAGCGATGGTGACGATTATTATTACAGTTGGGAAGACGAACGAAATCCTGAAAAGAAAGCATACTATTGCTATAAAAATGTTGGTAAGAATGTGTTGTCAACAAATATAGGATTGCTTGCTCTTGCACCTTCTGCAAATAAAATGACGATAGTTACAACAAACATACTTGATGCGAAGCCAATGTCGGATGTTGAGGTTTCGGTATACAATAAACAGTCGCAAGTGATTGCCGAAGGCAAAACAGACAAAGAAGGTCGTGTAGATGTTGCTATTAAGGAGAATCAAGGTGCTCCATATTTTGTGATTGCCAAGAAAGGAACGGATATTTCTACGGTAAAAGTTCGTAGGGGCGAGGAACTTTCAACCAGTACATTTGACGTGTCGGGTAGTGAGGTGCAAAATGGATTGAAAGGATATATTTATGGTGAGCGTGGCGTTTGGCGTCCGGGCGATACGATTTACCTATCGTTTATGTTGAATGATAGAGAAAAAACATTGCCGGAAAATCACCCTGTTGTTTTGGAAGTGAGCAATCCACTCGGACAAAAATGTATGAAGCAAACTAAAACCAAAGGCATTTGTGGATTATACACATTTGAAATCCCTACGGACGAAAGTGCTCAGACAGGAAGTTGGTTGGCGACAATACAAGTGGGTGGTTCAACTTTTAGCAAACGACTTCGTGTGGAAACAATCAAGCCAAATCGCTTAAAAATAAACCTTGAGTTACCGAAACAATTGGTAGCGGGCACTCAAACTGTATCATTAAGTAGCGAATGGTTGACTGGTGGAAAAACGCATGATTTGAAATATGATGTTTCGGCGAAATTTGTGAATGGCAAGACCTCGTTCAAATCTTGGGATGGTTATACTTTTGAGGACAAATCGAAGTCGTTTGATCCACGAGAAGAGGAAGTTGCTCATGGTGTTACCAATACAGAAGGTAAAGCAACTGTAGTTTTTGATATGCCGAAGTATTCAGAAGCTCCAGGAAAACTTTCTTGTAATGTGACAACACGAGTGTACGAATCAAGTGGCGAATTTAGTACTGATGTGCAACTTGTTGAATATTCGCCGTATGTGCGCTATGTCGGTATAAAAGCTCCAAATTCAAAACAAGATTATTTGTTGACGAATACTACCCAAAAATTCGACGTAGCTGTTGTTGATGCGTCTGGTTCGGGTATAAGTTCTGTGCCTATTCAAATTGAGGTGTATAAGGTTCAATGGTATTGGTGGTGGAATTGCTCAGCCGACGAGTTGGCAAATTACACTAATTCAAGTTATAATAAACCATTTAAAACGCTTAATGTAACAACAAATGCATCGGGAAAGACTTCGTTTGATTTGAATATGAAAAATGAAGAGTGGGGAACATACTTGATTCGTGTTGTCGATCCTGTATATAAACATTCTACAAGTGTGTTGGCTTATTTTGACTATGATGGTTCGGAATCTCGTTCTGTTGAAGGCGGCGAAACTTCGGTGACATTGTCTTTGCAAATTGATAAAGACGAATATAAACCGGGAGAAACAGTGAATGTAACATTTCCGTCGACAAAAGGTAGCCGTGCGATAGTAAGCGTATGCAATAGTGCAAAAATACTCGATATGAAATTTGTGGAATGTCATGATGCACAGACAACGGTGAGTTGTAAGGCAACAGAGGAAATGATGCCGAACGCGTATGTTGCGGTAACGGTAATTCAACCATATAATCATACGATGGACAATGATGTTCCTATTCGTTTGTATGGTGTGAAATCTATCAATGTAAACTCTGCTGCAAGTCATTTAACTCCACAAATTCAATCACAAGATGAGGTTAAACCAATGGCGCCGTTTACGGTAACGGTAAGCGAAAAAGACGGAAAACCAATGGCTTACACCTTGGCAATAGTAGATGAAGGTTTGTTGGATTTAACTCGTTTCAAAACTCCTGATGCGTGGTCGGTATTCAATGCAAAAGAATCGTTGGGGTTGCGTATGTGGGATTTGTATGGATTGATTTGTGGTGCTTATGGTGGAACAATTGATCAATTGTTCAGCATCGGTGGTGATGAAAGTTTGTATGATGGTCCAAAAGCTGTAGTAAATCGTTTTAAACCAATGGTTTATTTTAGCGGACCATATTATTTGGAAAAAGGAAAGAAGAATACACATAATATAGATGTTCCAAACTATAATGGTCGTGTTCGTGTAATGGTTGTTGCTTCGGATGGAGCGGCATACGGTTCTTCGGAAAAGTCTGTATTTGTACGAAAATCCTTGATGGTTGCGGGAACAATGCCACGACAAATAGGTGTAAACGACGAAATGACGGTATCGGCAACAGTTTTTGTGACAGATAAAAACATAAAAGATGTGCAAACAACAATATCTTGCTCGGGAGGATTGCAAGTCGTTGGTTCAAATACCGTTACAACTAACTTTAATGGTATGGGTGACAAGACAGTGCAATTTAGAATTAAGGCAGGATCAAAAGCAGGTGTTGGCAATATTACAATAACAAGCACATCGGCTTCTGAGAAATCTGTCTATTCAACAGATATTACGATTCGTGCTGTTAGTCAGAATATTACAAAAATTGACCAGCAAGTCGTGAAGGCAGGATCTAATTATTCCGCAAAAGTAATTGCACCAGGCAGTAGCAATCAACAAATTCGTATGGAAGTGTCGAATGTTCCATCTATGAATCTTGCTGGACGTACTTCGCAGTTGATTCAATATCCACACGGCTGTGCAGAACAAATTACATCGAAGGCTATGGCACAAATGTATTTAAAGGATTTTACCGAAGTTACTTTGAGCCAGAAAAACGAGATACATAAGAATGTGAACGATGTTCTTCAGAAATTGTCAAAATATCAGACGCACGATGGCGGGATGGCATATTGGCCAGGAAGTGCTTTCGCGGATCAATGGGTTTCTGCTTATGTTCTAATGTTTTTGGATAGAGCATCGAAGAAAGGATATTTCGTGAATAATGCTATGAAATCCGACTTAAAGAGATATGTAAGTTTACAAGTTCGTAATTGGAAATCAAGCGGATACGAATATGAATGTCAGACTGTTGCATACTCGTTGTATGTGTTGGCAGCGTACGGTTCCCCAGAAAAAAGTACAATGAACAGAATGAAAGAGTCTGCAAAATCATTGTCTTCGACAACTTTAGGTTATTTAGCCGCAGCGTATGCGATGATTGGTCAGAAAAAGGTGGCGAACGAATTACGTAGTCAACAAAAAGGACTCGCTTGGCAGTGGTGCGACAATTCCGTAACGGATTTGTTAGTTCAGTCTTTGTTAGACGATGCGAATGCTGGAAAAACAGCCACAACCGTTCGTAATAGATTAGCCTCGAATAAATGGCTTTCGACAAGTGAAATAGCGTTGTCATTGTATGCAATGAATATGTATTACCAGAAAAATGGTACCACAAGCGATATGAATTTTGTTGTGAATACGAACAATAAAGAGTTTGCGAACGTTTCTACGAATATGATGTCGTGGAGCAATGTTTTGGTTAACGGAAAACCTTCGGTAGATTTGTCTGTAAACAACAAAGGAAAAGGTACATTGTATGTAACGACAATTTCGGAAGGAACAGCAGTACAGGAACCAGTTACAGCCGTTTCAAATGGGCTTTCGGTTACTGTTTCATATGATAAAGATGTTACATCTATAGCCCAAGGAGAAACTTGTTGCGTTGTGTACACGATTACGAATACATCAGGAAGCCAATTGAAAAACATAGCCGTTACAAGCATTTTGCCTGCAGGCTTTGAAACATTGGCTGTTCAGGACAATAGTGCCGTCGATTACAAAGATATTCGTGACGATAGAATACTATTGTATATAAACACATTAGGAAGAAATGAGCAAGTAACAATTCGTGCAAGCCTTTCTGCAACATACGCAGGTATATATTATATGCCAGCAGTTACCGCAGAATGTATGTACGATAACACACTATTTGGCTGCACAGTTAGTGGAGAGTGTGAGGTGAAGTAGATACTGTTACTTGAAATATCGGTACTTTTATATATTTGCAGTATGAATTATTTATAAAACACTGATTCAATTACGCAATTTGCCATAAAATATTCGCAGATTGTAGGGGAACAGTTTTTGATTTCTCAAAAAGATGTCATGAATGAAGGCATGTTACAAAATAAGCCATTTTATTTGCTTCCGTTTTTATTGAAAAACTTATAATTTTGAATTTGTTCGTAAGTTCGAATTATAATACTCTCTAATTTTTGAACAACAATAAAGGTGCATAAACGATATCTTGTGTAAAACAAAGTAAAAATTGGTAGTATTATATATTTATTAGTATCAACAGTAGTCGAAAAAATGGGAGTATTATTTTTTTCTTTTTTTTATCTTGCAAATATTCCTACCGTAGGAAAATTTTTCATATTTTATTCCTGTTGTAGGAATAAAATATAGAATAATGTTTATTTAATAGGAATATTTTTATATTTTTGTTCTTGTTGTAGGAATAATATACTGTGGAAACAAAAATAAGAGATTTACAGGCAACAATGGATAGAAAGCTACAAGCTATTTCTAAACGGGTTCGTTTGTTTACTTTGGAATATACTGAGAAACATGTATTGCCGAAAAATTTGGTTTTAACTGGTTTGCGTGGAGTTGGGAAATCTACTTTTCTATTATATCATGCTCAAAAGTCAGGAAAGCGTATGCTCTATTTTTCTGTTGATAATCCATTACTGTTTACCGAAAATCTGTATGAATTAGGAAAATATGTCTTCTTTCTTGGGTATGATGGAATTGTGGTTGATGAAGTTCATTATGCTCGCAATTGGAGTAATTGTTTAAAAGCCTTGTATGATGATTTTCCAGATAAAACGATTTGGGTAAGTGATTCTTCTTCTTTAATCCTACGTAATGGCGTTGCTGATTTGTCAAGAAGATATGTCTTTATTAAAATGCCTCAGATGTCTTTTAGAGAATTCTTGTATTTAGAGACAGGAGAAAAATATTCAATATCGCAACCTTTTGAGAATCCAACTTTTTTGCCTGTTCAGCCTACCGGTGAGGTGTTATCTTTATTTGAAAGGTATAAAGAATATGGAACGCGACCATTTTATGTAGAAGGGAATTACGAGGAACGTTCGCTTGCCATATTGGAAAAAACAATGAATACCGATGTTACTTACTTTGTACCTCATATTACAGATGATAATTTACGTGTGATGAATGCAGTAGTTGGTACTCTTGCCCAGTCTGCAATACCAAGAATACAAGTGCGATCTTTGTGTGCGGATTGGGCTATTGGTGCTGATAAATTATATCAATTGCTTGAGGTAATGGAAGCATTGGGAGTAATACAAATTGTTCGCTATGAAAAAGATACGAAAGCAAAGTCTGCTGGAGCGAAAATATTCTTTGCGGATGCTTGTTTGTATTCGGTTTTGAGAGGCTTAGTAGGAACCAAACGAGAGGCTTTTGTATCCAGATGTTTGTTGGAAATGGGATATGATGTCTGTGCTTCAAGAAATGAAAGAGATGCCGATTTTGTTGCCTCACGGCGTTTTAGTTCGAAGAATATTACAATAGAGGTTGGGGGGGCGGAAAAGAAGATGAAACATGCTGATTATGTAATCCGTGATACTATTGATTTTGGATCGGATAAAATTATTCCATTGTGGTTACTTGCAATGGCATGGTAAAACAATGATTTATTACATATCAATATGAATGTAACAAAACAAAAAATCCCGATGAGATTCTCATCGGGATTTTTTATAGCTATATGTTTTTAATTGCTTAGGCAATATTAGTGAAAACTGCTTGAACATCGTCGTCTTCTTCCAATTTGTCGATAAGTTTGTCGATGTCGGCAAGTTGTTCTTCTGTGAATTCTTGTACATCGTTAGGAATGCGTTGCAATTCTGCTTTTAGCAATTCTACGCCACTATCTTCCAAAGCTTTGGCAAGATTACCGAAATCTTTGAAATCAGCGTAGATTACGTACATATCTTCTTCTGTTTCGATTGATTCCAAACCTGCATCAATTAGGTTGAATTCCAATTCTTCGATGTTGATGTTTTCTGTCTTTTTGATTTGGAATACTGCTTTACGAGAAAACATATATTCAAAAGATCCTGAAGGAGCAAGAGAACCACCAGCTTTGTTGAAGTATGATTTTACGTTGGCAACAGTTCTTGTGTTGTTATCTGTTGCACATTCAACCACTACAAGTACACCGTGAGGACCTTTACCTTCGTATACGATTTCTGCGAAATTTTCAACATCTTTGCTCGTTGCACGCTTGATAGCTGCATCAATGTTTGCTTTTGGCATATTTTGAGCCTTGGCAGACATAATTGCTGTACGAAGTTTAGGGTTCATTGCAGGGTCTGCACCACCTTCTTTTGCTGCAATAGTAATACTCTTTGCCAAACGTGGAAATACACGCGACATTGTTCCCCATCTTTTTTCTTTAGCTGCTCGTCTGTATTCAAAAGCTCTTCCCATAGTAAATTTATCTAATTAATTATTCGTTATCATCATCATCTTCTTCGTCGTCAGAAGCTACATCATCATCTTCCTCGTCGTCTTCATCAAGAATATCTTCAGGTCTATCGTATTTTTCTTCGTCTTCGTCGTCAGATGAATCTTGGTCTTCTTTTTCAACTTTTACTTCTTCGATGTTCTTTAACAAATCGTCATCGTCATCGTTTTCTGAACCTCCGTCAACTTGGGTGTTGATAAAGTCATCAACGCGTACCATATAGAATCTGTCTTCGGTTTCGTAAGGCAATGCGAATCGTTCTTGACCAGTCTTTGGGTCTGTATATGATTGCACTTTCTTTTGAAGTTCTTCGGCTTCTTCGGTGTACGATTGTAGTTTTTTAGCAAGTTCTTCTACATCGGCAAGATTATAGAATGCCAAAACTTGTAACTGAAGTTCTTCATCTAATTTTAAGAAATCCTTTATAACGCGAGGTTTAGATTTAGAAGGTTTCGATTGCATAATAGTATATATTTCAAATTGTGCTCAAAAATATAAAATAGTCTTAAAAAACAAATGTTTGATGCAATTTTATCTTGTAATTTGCTCCATTATTTGTTTTGCAAACTCATTTGCCTTTTCCAAAGTGGAACTTTCTGCATAAATACGGATGATAGGTTCTGTATTTGACTTGCGTAAATGTACCCAACCTTCTGCAAAATCTATCTTAACGCCATCGATTGTGTTAACTTTCTCATTTTTATATGTTTCAGCAACTTTTTTTAGAATTGCATCTACATCTGTTTCTGGAGTAAGTTGTACTTTGTTTTTTGAAATAACATATTCAGGGAATGTCTTGCGTAGTTCGCTACATTTCTTTCCTGATTTTGCCAATAAACTCAAAAACAATGCTATACCAACAAGTGCGTCACGGCCGTAGTGGATTTCTGGATATATTACACCACCGTTCCCTTCACCGCCAATTACAGCATTGGTGTCTTTCATTTTCGTTACAACATTCACTTCACCAACAGCTGCCGCATTATATGTTTTACCGTATTTTGCGGTAACATCGGCAAGTGCACGCGTAGAAGATAGGTTGCTTACAGTATTTCCTGGTGTATGTTGAAGAACATAGTCGGCAACCGACACCAATGTATATTCTTCGCCAAACATTGTTCCGTCTTCATTAATGATTGCTAAACGGTCAACATCTGGATCAACAACGAAACAAACATCAGCTTTGTTTTGTTGTACTGCAGCAGCTGTTTCTACCAAATTTTCTGGAATTGGTTCTGGCGTATGGGCAAACTTACCTGTTGGTTCACCATTCAATATAATGCTATTTTTTACGCCTAATGCTTGTAGTAAATCAGGAAGAATTACACCACCAACAGAGTTTACGCAATCAACAGCAATAGTGAAATTTGCTTTTTTGATTGCTTCTACATCTACAAGTGGTAGGGCAAGCACTTTATTTATATGTACAGTATTGTATTTGTCAGTTGTTTCAATTGAACCAATTGAGTCAATGTCGGAATAGGTGAATTCGTTTTTTGCAGCAAGTGCTAAGATTTCTTTTCCTTGTGCATCATTTAGAAATTCGCCTTGGTTATTCAATAGTTTGAGAGCGTTCCATTGTTTTGGATTATGACTTGCGGTAATGATTACGCCACCATCAGCGTGCTCTTCTGTTACAGCTATTTCTGTAGTTGGAGTAGTGGCAAGGCCAATGTTTACAACCTTGAATCCTAATGCTACCAATGTTTGCATTACTAAACTGCTTACCATATCTCCCGAAAGTCGTGCATCGCGACCGACAACAATCTTGTTTGAACCATTTTTAGAAGAAATGTTTTCTTTAACCCAAGTTCCGTATGCCGATGCAAACGCAACTATGTCGACAGGAGTGAGGTTGTCATTTGGTGTACCACCAATAGTTCCTCGTATACCAGAAATAGATTTAATAAGACTCATTGTATTTGTATTTAGGGCAAAAATGATAAAATTTTTGTAATAATATAATGTTTGCAAGAAAAATTATGGCGTTTTCCTTGTAATCGTACTTTTTTGTCCTAAAATGGCAGGGAAAAATCTATGTGTTATTCTTTGGTAAGAGGCTTCCCTGATTGCGTCCAACCTATAATTCCCGTGTTTAGTTCAACAACTGTATAGCCGTTTTTTGAAAGTATATCTGCGGCAACTTTGCTACGCTTGCCACTTCTACAATAAACGGCTATAGTTTTATCTTTCGGTAATGTTTGTAAGGCTAATTGTTCAAATTCAGGATTTCTAATGTCGATTAGTGTACTGTTTGCAATATGACCTTCTTCATATTCGGGCTTTGTACGTACATCCAAGCAAATCACATTAGCCTTGGTAATGATTTTTTCGAATTCGTCTGTGTTCATGCTTTGGAATTTTGTTTGGGCATTACAACCAATAAAACCTACTAAACATGCTATTATTGCAATAATGTTTTTCATAATCTATTTTTTTTGCATTCGAATGTAGTCGGAAAGGATTTGATACGATTCGTAAAGCGTAACATCTTGCTTGATTGTTTTATACCAGTCTTCGGCTCGTTTGTTTGCTACCGAATCAAGTGTCGCATTTTCCTTGCTTGTAGTTTGTAGACCTACAATCTCGAATGGAACATCTTTCGTTCCTGCATTTTTGTACTTCTTTGATAATTGTTGGTCTGTTTCGTCTTTCTTTCTAAATTGATTGATTTCCAAAGAAACAGATGTCTCGTTTTTCGTGTCGTACAACCATTGTGCAGCTTCTTTTATTAAAATGAACGAAGAGTCTTTTTTTGTGCGGGCAGCACTCATCTTCGCTAATTCTTTGTAGTTTGGTTGTGCGTTCCAAGTTTGATATGGAGCAGCTTTTATTTCTGACCAAGGAAGAGGGTAGTCAAGCTCTTTCTCTCCAATGTCAAGTTTATCGTATAGGTCAGGCAAAATAATGTCTGGTTTTACACCTTGGAATTGGGTTGTGCCACCATTGATTCTATAGAATTTTTGGATGGTGATTTTAACTGCTCCTAATGGCATTTGTGAACGATATTCGTTAGAAACCATTCTATCAATGTCCACAATGCGTTGTACGGTTCCTTTTCCGTATGTAGATTCAGTACCGATAATAATAGCACGCTTGTAGTCTTGCATTGCTGCGGCAAGAATTTCCGATGCAGAAGCACTAAATGTGTTTACCATAATAGCTAAAGGACCGTCGTACAAAGTTTTGCCGTCTGTGTCGTTATAGGCACGTGCAGGTTCTCTCATAGATTTTACTTGGACGATAGGACCTTTGTCTATAAAAAGACCGCCAATTTCTACTACATCGTTAAGGGAGCCACCACCATTATTTCTAAGGTCAATAATGATACCGTCAACATTGGCTTCTTTTAGTTTTGTTACTTCGTTGGCAATATCTTTTGAACAACGTCTTCCACGGCTATCGTTCATATCAGTATAGAATTGAGGTAGATAGATGTAGCCGATTTTGTATGCTTTTTTATCTTTTGTTGTAATAACGGTTGACTTAGCATATTTTTCTTCCAATACGATTACATCGCGAATGATAGGGATTGTGACAATGGAACCATCAATTTTCTTAACAGTAAGAACGACTTTTGTTCCTTTCGGACCACGGATAAGACGAACGGCCTCGTCTAATCGCATATCTATGATTTCTACAGGTTCTTTGTCTCCTTGGGCAACTTTTAAGATGATGTCTTCGGCTTTTAGTTCGCCTTGTTTCCAAGAAGGGCTACCAGGCATAATTTCAACGACTTTTATGTAACCATCTTTCTCTGAAAGAGTTGCACCAATACCTTCCAATTTACCAGACATAGAAATGTCGAAATCTTCTTTTTCTGTAGGAGGGAAGTAGTTTGTGTGTGGATCGAATGCTCCAGCTGCAGCATTTACAAACGAAGAAAATCTGTCGTTTCTCGAAATTTTGTTGATGCGTTTAAAACGAGTATCGTAGCGTTTTAAGATGTTTTCTCGAGCAATTTTCTCGATTTCTTCTGCTGTTTTAATTGTAACAGTATCAGATTTTTCAGCTTTTTTCTTTTGCTCGTTTTCTATGTCAATTATTTCAGAAAGCACTTGATATTTTATATATCTACGCCAATAATCTTCTAATTCTTCTTGATTTTTGCAATAATCTTTTTTCTCGCTGTTAAGATTTATTGTTTCTGATTGCGTGTAGTCAAATGGTTTTTCAAGAAAAACAGGATATAATTGTTGAATTCGTTGGAGTTGTTTTTCGATTAATTCTATCGATAAATTGAAAAAGTCCAACGAAGAGGCTCGAATCTCGTCGTCAATCTTTGTCTTATAGCTCGAAAGCATATCGATTTGGTCTTTTGTGAAATACATTTTATTGTAATCCAATGACTTAATATATAAATCAAATATGCGTTGAGAGTAGTTGTCATCCAACGCTTGTGGGCTATAATGGAACGATTGAAGCAATTCGTATGTAGAACGAACAATCAATTTTTCTTTTGGCTCATTGTGTTCGTGAACAAGACAGGCTCCTAAAAAAAGTCCCGATAAGCCGAGTATAGCAAAAGGTATTATTTTCTTGAAATTCATAGGTCAAAAATTTCACCGAAGGTAGTAAAATAATTGACCAAGAGATAGAATTTTGTATAAAATTTTATAACTCGGTTGTTTGTGTGTGATTGTGGTTTCGTTCTATGTCGGATAGTTTGAAATCTGGTATGACAATAGAGGCGGAAATTGTGAATAATTGTGACTTGGTAATGTTGGTGAAATCTCCTAAACTTCCATTATACTGCTTGTTTAATAAATCTTGGTAGTAATAGGCAAATTTAATGTTCAAACCTTCGGGTAATTGGATTCCGACATACAATGATGGTATCCAGGTTTCTGTTGCATCGCTGAGCCAAGCACTTTCTTTTATCACTTTGTTGTTTTTTGAAGGCTCATACTTTTTTTGACGATACAATAACGAAAGGTCAATTCCTCCTCCTATGTATCCCCAAAGTCCTTTTTGAAGTAATCCGAATTTAATGGCTAATGATGCTCCCGCTGTAATTAAACTTCGTTTAACTTTTGCATATTCTATGGAGTCTATTTGTTCATTTTTTGTCTTGAAACCTATATTTTTTATGTTCAAACTTGGCATGAAACCAAAATATTTCCCACAATTAATGTGTATTGTGTATGGAATATTGAGTAGATATGTTGTTCGTATGCCTTTGTCTGCGCTATTGTTTATAATAGTCATTTCAGGAATTTGAAATGTTAATTCTGGTGCATTGGTAAAATAGATTTTTTTGTCGTTTTGACCAATGGAGAATATTGAACAACAAATAAATAGTATGGTTAGTAAATTTTTTTTCATTGAACAAGGTTTTCTATTATTGATCCTGTTGCCATATTCGGCTTTTGTGTCTTGGTGATTTCGCATAAACTTACGATTATATCGCTCATTGTAACTCGTCGTGGTAGTGTTTTTGCTTCCATTTTCCAGCCATACCAAATAAGTGGTATATGGGTGTCGTAGTTGTATGGCGATAGATGTGCACCTACAGATTCTACTGTTTGTTCTCCCCAACCAGGTTTGAGTGTAAGAAACAGATTACCAGAACGTTGTTTGTTGTATGAATGATCTACCATTTTGAAAATTTCGTTGGAACAAAAGTCATGGTTTTCGAGCCAAGTAGAACCAACAGCAGACTGTATTCCACTTAGTTGTGAAAGAAATTCGCTACAATCGTCTTCGACTTCAGCCAAAGTTACGTTGTGTTTTTTCAATGCTGGCAAAGAGAGATAAATTTGTAAATCTTGGTAATATTCTATCCAATCAGCTTCGCCAAATGTTACATCTAAATGTTTGTCAAGTAGATACATTGTTTCGTTCGGTTTGAATGTACCTAATTTCATTGACTTTTGGCTATCGCATTTTGGTGAAATTGAAATGCCGTGATTTGATGTAAAAACTAAAAGGAAATTTTCTTTGCCAATACGTGTTTCCAAATAGTTTAATAGAAACATTAACTCGAAATCAAGGCGAATGTAGGTGTCTTCAACTTCTTTCGAAAGGCATCCGAATCGGTTTCCGATTTCTTCGGTAGCGGTGTAGGCAATTGTCAAAAAATCTATACCATCTCCTTTACCAAGATGCTCATTTTCAATTAAATCTATTGCGAAATCTTTGGTGTATGTATTCCCAAACGGAGTTTGTTTTAGAATCTTATATGGCTTAAAATTATCTTTTAGTTTTGCCAAAAAGTATGGGAATGTGTGTTGGTTTCGTATGCCGATTTCGTATTTGGCATCGTCCTTGGTTGATTCTTTATATTTATCAATAGGGAGGAACGTATTCCAAGTTCTATTTATGTATAAATCAGCAAGATTTTTATTGTTGAATGTATGTATCCACGAGGGTAATACTTTGGTATAGTATGAGTTACTAATCCAATTCCCGGTGTATTCATCTAACCAATAGGTTCCATTTGACGTATGTCCAGAGCACAAAACAGCCGCTTGTTGGTCTAAACTAATTGTGAATGAGCGTGATTGCCCCAACGATTGTGCAATTAGTTCGTCACCATAGGTGGAAGCGATGAGTTTGTCTGCCGATACAATATATTCGTCGTGGTCGTCGCCACCTACGCACATATATTTATCGCTTATGACGCAGTTTTCTTTGCTTTTCGTAAGCCTGTTGTACCAATAATTTCCTACGATTCCATGTTGTGCCGGATGTGCGCCAGTCGATAATGAGGCAAAAGTGTTCGCACTTTGTCCGTATGAAAAATCAACATTTGCATTTGCACATTGCGTTCCTTGTGACATGAGTTTTTTGAAACCGCCACTAGAAAAATGTGCACTGAATCGTTCTAAATATTCGTAACGCATTTGTTCAACTACGACCATCACAACCAATTTGGGTTTTGATGGAGGTGTAGTTTGAGCAAATACTTGCAGAAAACTACAAGTACAAACAAGGTAAGCAATACATTTGTTCAGTGTTGTTCTGAACATTAGAATGCTTTAAGACTTAAGTCAAGGCTGCTGATATGGTGAGTTAATGCACCAACAGAAATGTAGTCTACACCAGCTTGAGCGTATGCTTTGATAGATTCTTTTGTGATACCACCAGAAGATTCAGTCTTACATTTACCATTGATAAGTGCAACGGCAACTTTTGTTTCTTCTGGAGTGAAATTGTCTATCAAAATTCTTTCAATATCATCAAATTGGAGAATTTCGCGAATTTCGTCAAGCGTACGTGCTTCAACTTCAATTTTAAGGTTTTTCCCTTTTGCTTTTAGATATTCTTTCGTTTTTGTGATAGCTGCAGTTACGCCACCAGCATAGTCAATATGGTTATCTTTTATAAGAATCATATCGTACAAACCAATACGATGATTTTCGCCACCACCAACATTTACGGCATATTTTTCCAATAAACGTAATCCTGGAGTTGTTTTACGAGTATCAAGGATTTTGGTGTTTGTGCCTTCTAGTAGTTGTACATATTCGTTTGTTTGTGTGGCAATTCCACTTAAACGTTGCATAAAGTTAAGCACAAGACGCTCTGTCTGTAGGATAGAGATTGTTTTTCCTTCAACAACAAAAGCAATGTCACCTTTTTTAATTACATCACCATCGTGAAGGTATTGAGTTACCTTTAGTGTTGGGTCGAATTTTGCAAAGATTTTTTTTGCAAGTTCTACACCGCACAAAATACCGTCTTGTTTTACCAACAAACGAGCACGGCCTTCTAAATCGTGAGGTATACAAGATAATGTTGTATGGTCGCCGTCACCAATATCTTCTTTAAAAGCGATGTCTATTGTAGCATCAATAAGTGGACTTTCTATCATTTTTCGTAAATTTTTTTTACAAAAATACGATTATTCTCGTGTTGCATAATATGAATTGCAAAAAAATAGTTGACAAAAGTGAAAGTTACTGTATACTATTATGTATGAGTAAATTTATGTTATTTTTGTAGAAAATATTTAACTATGAAAAATACAGTATTGACATATTTGCGTTCCGTAAACCGCAGAGGTATGGACAACGTGATTGAGTATCTCGAAAAATCGGATTTCTTTGTTGCACCAGCATCAACGAATTTTCACGGAAATTATGTAGGAGGTTTGTTGGAGCACTCCTTAAACTGCTGTAAGTTGGGGCTGCAATTGCGTGAAGTTTTAATTGCACAAAAACCAGAACTAGCGGATAAGTTGCCAGAAGAAAGCATTATTGTTGTAACCTTGCTTCATGATATTTGTAAGGCAAATATTTATAAAGAGGAGATAAAAAATAGAAAAAATGATAAGGGCCTGTGGGAAAAATACAGAGGTTATACTGTTGATTATTCAAAATTTCCTGTTGGTCACGGCGAAAAATCTGTGATTATGCTTCTTCGTTTAGGTTTGGATTTATCTACAGATGAGATTTTGGCTATCCGTTGGCACATGTCGGCTTGGGATTTGGCTATGCAAAGTCCAGAATCTAAATCAAATTATTCAACTGCAAAAGAAATGACTCCATTGTGTTCGCTTATGCAGGCTTCGGATTGTCTTGCGTCGGGAGTTATAGAAGAAACACGGGTACCAATAACATTGTTATAAAATAAAAAGAGACGATGCGTGCATCGTCTTTTTACTATAAATTTGGGGGATTTATTTGTTTTGTTTTACTCGTGTCCATTTTTGTGTTTCCTTAAAAAATAGGACAGAACCTTTTACCATAAGAACATCGGCGCTTTCTTGCCAAACTTCTCCATCACAAACAAAACCTGTTACTGGGTCAAGAATACCATCGTCTTTTACCCATTTTGAACCTTTTTTCTCTAAGCCACGAATCACCATAAGGCCGATAATTGGCTTGTTTTTGTCTGCACCAGAGCATTTTGAACAAGTTGTTTCTTTGCCGTCAAGGTTTTTGATGACTTTACCGTACAATTTACCGTCTTTCTTGTAAACTTGTACATAACTCATTGCTTTGTTTGTTTTGCTGTCGTGTGTTTCCCAAATGCCTTCTTCTGTTTGTGCAAATAGCGTAATGCTTGCGAAAAAGGCAATACAAATTGTAAGTAGTTTTTTCATTTTCTTTCTTTTTTTGTTGCCAAATGTAGATGTTTGGTTTGTTCTGTATTGTAAAAATAGACGAAATGGAGAAGATTAATGATTAATGGTTTGTGATTGGTGCTGTTGTTGGTATCATATCTGTTTGGATATTAATATTTATAAATAAAAAGAGTATTTTTGCCTAACGAAAAACGTAATTGCTTATGATAGAATTCAATAAAATTCGTTCCACTAAAGAAATCTTTGTCGATTATATTGATTTTATGAAGAGTGAGTGGAAGCAGTATTGTTTATTGTTAGCTGTTTTTACTTTGCCGTTTTCTTTGTGCGGCTCTTATTTTCTTTTGCAAAGTGGGTATGAAATTCTTTTGGTAGGAGCAGTGGGGGAAGTTTCATTTCGAAATTTTTTTCTTGCTTTGGGACTTTCTTTTATAGCTAAGTTTTTAGCAATAACGGTTTCTTGTGCTTACATACATTTTTATCTTCAAAATGTAAAACCAACGATTGAAACTGTAAAAAATTATATAGCAGATGTGTTGGTTGTTGCTTTATTGTCTGTCTTATTTTATATAGGTATGGAAGCATTGGGGATGTTTTTGTTTATTATTCCTGCAATTATTATGTATCCTGCTCTTACTATGCTTACATACGATGTGCTTTTTGCTCATCAGCCAATTATGGCAAGTTTCTCGCGTTGTTTTAATTTAACACGAACGAATCCGCTTCAAAGTTATGGTGTTGCATTGATTTGTTGTGTTGGTGTATTGGTGTTGTCGTCGTTGTTTTCAATGATTCCAATTCCAAATACCGTGTTTGATATTGTTCAAGCGTCGGTTGTGAGTGTTCTGTCAGAAACAACAATGATTCCATTTGTGTTTTTATATTATAGTTTAGCAAATCAAAATTTACAATCATGATAATCGTAAATATTACATTGTCGTTTGCCGATCAGATTCAGAAATCGGCTATCGAATGGTTGCAGAAAGAATATATGCCGTTATTGAAAAGTTGTCCTTCGGTAAAGGATACGGCTTTGTTTTCGGTTGAAGCACAACAAGGTGCGGACGATTGTTTTGCATTGCAAATACAATTTGTAGATTCAAAACAATACGGAATATATAAAGAAAAATATGAATATGATTTTGAAGCTGCGTTATTTGCAAAGTTTACAAATCAGTTTGGAATGTTTAAGACTGTCTTGACATCGTTATGATACTTATAGCAGATAGTGGTTCTACTAAAACCGATTGGGCGTGTATTGATGGTACGAATGTCTATCATTTCCAGACTATTGGATTGAGTCCATATTTTGTTACACAAGAGGTAATAATAAAAGAAGTGTCTGCTCATTTGCCAACTGCAGTCGATTCTGAATCGGTTCAATCTGTATATTTTTATGGTACCGGTTGTGGTAGGCTAGAGTCAAGGATGCTCGTAGAAAATGCGTTGCACGATTTGTTTGGTAATGCAACAATTATTGTTGATAGCGATTTGGTTGGAGCTGCTAAAGCGTGTTATGGAACGCAGTCGGGATTGGTTGCTATTTTAGGCACAGGAATGAATATCGGTTTTTGGAATGGTAAGACGGTAGAAACACCAATGCCATCTCTTGGTTATATTTTAGGAGATGAGGGCAGTGGAGCCGATTTAGGAAAACGATTACTTTCGGCTTTGTTTAAGAAGCAACTGTCGAAGCAAGTTGAACAAGCATTTTTTGAACAGTATCCGATTACTATAGGTGAAGTGTTGGATCGCGTGTATAAACAACCTCGTGCAAATGCATATTTGGCAAGTTTTGCACCATTTTTATCGCACCATTTAGATGACGAAACGGTTCGTTCTATAGTAAATTCTACGTTTTCTGACTTTTGTAATGTGTATGTTGTACCATTAATGAATCAATTTAATACGAAAAAACTGTCATTTGTTGGTTCTTTAGCATCTGCATATAAAGATTTGATAGTGTTAAATTTACAAGAAGTAGGGTGCACTGTCGGGGAAATAGTGGCAAGACCACTCGAAAAACTTGAAAATCAGTACATGTAAGGAACTCTTGTTATGCTTTGCTTTATATCTGTTTATTAGGTTTTAATCCGTGTTTTATTCTTTTTTTTAGGTGAGTTAAAAAGTCTTTTGTAAATAAATTGTAGATTTTACACTTTTTTTTGAAGAAAAACTTGTAATGAGAAAAAAAAAGATTATTTTTGCCTTGTTAATCAATCACAAATAAATGGTTAACATTGTTCATTGAGATAAACATAATCACTATAACGGGTAGCCTGGTCTTCTCTTTTTTTCATGGTGTTGCGGCTTTTTCATGATTGGTTATGTGGTGTTTGAGGTTAATGTAAGGTAGTTTTTAGTTAATTTCTTCTTCTCAGGTTACCCGTTTTTTTCTTCTCATTTTATTTTTTACTTTCATTTATAATTTTAATTTTGTTCATGCGTTTATTATAATGTTATGGACTTAAAAAAACATACCGTTCTTTTTATCAACCTTGGTTGTATTGTAGCAGTTGTAATTGCTGTTTTTGTTTGCTTTGTATATTGGTTGGAATCGTATACTTCTCATGGTGAGGATGTTATAGTTCCTGATTTTGTAAACCTTGATGTTGAGGCTGCAGAAATTATCGCAGCTAAAAACGATCTTGTTTTAAAAGTGAGCGATACATTGATTTCTGAAAAAATTGCTCCAGGTGCGATTGTTGATTATTTCCCATCGGCTGGTTCAAAAGTAAAAAAAGGTCGCACGATTTATCTTTCGGTAAATTCTATGACACCGATTTTGGTGAAAATGCCTAAAGTTACTGAAGGTTCTTTGCGTCAGGCTATTCAAATGTTGGAAAACCGTGGACTTCGTGTCGGAAATATTGAATATAAACCAGATTTTGCCGATAATTATGTGTTTGAACAGCGATATCAATCTAAGATTATAGAACCAGGAACGAAGATTTCGAAAGGTTCTGCAATTGATTTATTGGTAGGAAAGGGTGGAAACGATGTGCAAATACCTGTTCCTTCTTTGATTGGTCTTTCATGGACAGCTATTACCGATTCATTGGTATCGAGAGGACTAAGTGTAAATGCAATTTTCTCGGAAAATGTTAAGACTTTGTCCGATTCTTTACGAGCTCGTGTTCAACGACAAAGTCCTATTTATTCCGAAGGACAGACTATGCAGGCAAGCCAAACTATAGATGTTTGGCTTGGCACAGATCCTATTTATGATGCTATTTCAACAGATTTGAATTAAAAATATGAAAAGACTTCTCCTTGCTGTTTGCTGTATTTGTTCACAAATTGCCTTGTATGCACAATCGGAGGTCTTGAATGTATTACCTTTGTGTAGTAAAAACACTTTGAAGTCTGATGCTGTTCCTGCTTCTTTAAAGGGTCTTCCGTTTTTTGATGATTTCGCATATCCGTATTCTCAACCATTGCCATCGTTATGGGCAGATAATCATGCTTTTGTAAATACGGCTTTTGCTAAAAATATGCCGACAATTGGTGTCGTAACGCTTGATGCAATGGATTCAGATGGCAAATTGTATGAATCTGTTGGTACAACGGCTTCTGTTGCAGATTATTTGACATCACTTCCGTTGAATTTGAAGTATTATGAGAAAGTGTATTTCAGCGATAAATTGTATGTAAAACAAGGAAAGTCGTTCAATTTGCTTGACGACTCGTATTATTTGTTTGATGCAGAACAAAATAATTATGTTTCTGTAAAACAACGAGTTGCGTATGTTGCTGGCGATACGATTTATAAGAAATCGTCGGAGTCGTATGTACCAGTTATGGATTCTTTGTACAACGAATCAAAAAAATATATTGTTGGCTCGTATTCGTATGAACATCAATTGAGTGCATATACGGTACAAGACTCGCTTGCGTTAAGTTTTTATTATCAGGCAGGTGGTGTTGTGGATGTTCCGGAAGCAAACGATAGTTTGGTGTTGGAATGGTATATTCCGTACGATACTACTGGTATCTTTTTAAACGAAATTGCGTCAACTGGAGTGGAAGTGTATAATGCGACAGTGAAACCAATTTCATTGGAAGGCTATATTCTTGTGTTTGATGCTTTGGAAACGGTTATTTCTGTTGATTCCGTAGCATATTTTACATTGCCGGAACTACTTGTTCCTGCATTTGGTCATATTGTAATTGAACCTAATTTATTTGGACGTAAGTCTTTCAATAAAGCATACGCATATTTGTATTCGCCAGAACAAGTTTTGGTCGATAGTATAGATTTGAATCAATCATTGTCGGAAGATATTTCGTATGCACGCCTTCCTGACGGTAATCCACAATGGTCTTTTACTGCATCGCCAACATTGGGTGAGTGTAATCCATCGTGGCAGTGGGCTTGGTCAACAAGCAAGAAGACGGGCGAAAACTTTGAATCGGTGTATATTCCGTTGAACGACAATAAGTTTTTGGTTCAAGGTGTTCGTTTCCGATTTAAAAATTACGCAAGTCTTAGCAATGACGAAAGTCATGCTCGTAACGAGGATTTTTGGCATTTGGATATGATTTGGCTTGACGCAAATCGCACCATACAACAAAATACTGTTCCCGATGTTGCTTTTGCAACTGAATTTACACCATTGTATTCGCGTTATAAAGCATTGCCAATGAAGCATTTTGCCAGTGTTACAAACTCGGATTTTCGTATGGTTATTCCTGCTACGTTTACCAATTTTGACTCGGAATATCGCAAGTTAAAATTTCATTTTTCTATTCAGAAACAACATACTGGCGATGTGATGGCATTTGATACATACGAAACCGATATGCCTCCGCAAACGACTGTAACAGAGCGAGATATATTGACGGATTTTGATATTGAATTTTATGATTTTCTTGCAGAAGATGTGGCAGTATATGATGCTGGAGTATATGATTTTACGTATTATTTTACCGACATCAATAATTCTTTGAATTCACAATATAGATGGAACGACACCTGTCGTGTTTCGTTGACATTGTCGAATTATTATGCGTACGACGACGGCACGCCAGAGGCTGGATATGGACTTCGCGAGGCGCCAATGGGTAGGGTTGCCTATAGATTCGATATGTTGCAGCCAGATACAATCAAGGCCGTTTCCATGTATTTCAATCCTACGAAATTGTCTACCGCAACCACTTTTAATTTATGTATATGGGAAAACGAAAGTGGTAAACCTGGTGAGTTGTTGTATTATTCGCCAAGTGAAAAGGTTGCATACGCCGATGGCATGTTCCAATTTGTTGATTATGAGATAAAACCATCTTGTGTCGTTTCCGGCGCTGATGAATTGGTTTTGCCGAAATCGTATTTTATTGGTTGGGAACAGCCAAACGATGTTTTGTTGAATATAGGAATCGATTTGAATACCAGCGTAACTCGCCGTTTATATTATAATTTAGGATTTGAATGGGAGAGTTCGGTGCAAAACGGTGCTTTGTTGATGCGACCTATTGTTGGCAATTATGAATCACAAACAAGCATAGAAGAAACAGGTGCAACTTCGGTAAAGGTTGTACCGACAGTTGCTACGAGCAATATTGAAATTCAATCAGATGCACAAATAGAATCTGTTTCTATTGTTACAATGCAAGGCACAATTGTAGAGCAAACAAATCAAACAAATATATCCGTTTCTCATTTGGAAAACGGAACCTACATTGTTGTTGTAAAAACAGATACGGGAATTTTCTCGCAACAGATAGTTGTTCTTAAATAAACAGTGAATTATGACTCGTCAGGAAGCAATAGATAAAGTTTTGTCTTTATTTTCGGAAGGTTACGCTTGTTCTCAATCAATTTTATTGGCATTTGGACCAGCGTTTCAAGTAGATGAACGAAGTGCAAGTTTGTTGTCGGCTACATTCGGTGGCGGAATGGGACGCTTGCGTGAAAAATGTGGGGCAGTAACAGGTAGTTTTATGGTTATGGGTTTGGCATATTCTCCAATCGATCCCAAAGATATGGACAATAAATTGCTTGCCTACCGAAAAGTTCGCGAACTCAATAAATCACTTATAGAAGTGTATGGAACAACATCTTGTGGAGAATTACTACAGAAATTTGCCACACGCGAGGCGGTAGAAAAACGCCAACATCATCAAATGATTTGCACCAAGGTTTTGGCCGAAACAGCCGGCAAATTGTACGATATGCTGAAAGAGGACGGGAAGATATAAACCTGTATTCGATTAACTTTTGGGAAAATGTCAGTTTTTTGACATTGTAAGGCGTTGTTGTATAAACTGTAAAATTCTTGCTAATTGTTGCTAAATTAGCAAGAATTATCTATTTTTACGATTGAAAAGAATCGGCTATGGAAAACGCTCCAAAACTTAACGACAAAATAATGCGGAAGGCGCTGTTTGAAAAAACAGATGTCAACATTGATGCACTTGTAAACAAGATAAACGAAACGTACGATTATTGGGACAAGGTAAAGTACAAGGCTGGTCAAGTGCCTGGTGTTTCGGCAGAGGACTTGTGGACATACGTTAAAATAAACCGTATGAAAAACGCCATACCTGCGTGGAAGAGATATGGCATGACACTGTGCGTAACAAACCAAATGCAGAAGTTGTGTCACGAGTTCGACATGATGTTCGGTTCTTTTTGGGAATCAAACGAAGAATCTGGGAAAGAGAAAATGCATTATCTGGCAAGTTCGCTCATGGAGGAAGCTATCTATTCCAGCAAAATGGAAGGTGCTTCAACCACACGCATGGTTGCAAAAGAAATGCTAAGAAAGAACATTGCTCCAAAGGATAAATCACAGCAAATGATAGTGAACAACTATCGGACGATTCAATATATTACGGAGCATAAAGACGAACCTCTCACAAAAGAGAATCTTCTTTACATTCATCGGCTAATGACGGAAAAGACGCTGGAGAACGCCAACGATGCAGGAAGACTTAGAACCGCAGATGACGACGTGGTTGTAGAAAACAAGATAACCCACGAAGTGGTTCACACGCCGCCTCCAGCCAGCGAACTACCACAGTTTTTGGATGATTTATGTGTGTTTTTTAACGAAGGTAATGGGCAAGTGTTTATTCATCCTATCATTTGTGGAATCATAGTCCATTTTATGATAGCGTACATGCACCCATTCATAGACGGAAACGGCCGTACTGCCAGGGCTTTGTTTTATTGGTACATGCTTAAAGAGAAATATTGGTTGACGGAATATATGTCTATTTCCAGAATCATTTCTGGTTCAAAAGTAACATACGAAAAATCGTTTCTCTATGTTGAGAACGACGGACTTGATGTAAGCTATTTTGTATCGTACAACTTAAGAACATTGAAAATCTCGTTTGAGCAACTCAAGAACTATATTGAAAGGAAACAAAAAGAAAAAGAGGCCGCAAACAGCTTTATTATGATTGGTGGTATAAACGAGCGTCAGGCTCAGATTATTCATCATTTTCAAAAAAATCCTGAATCTGTTATCACCGTTAAGGATGTAATGGACAGATTTATGATAACACAAATGACTGCAAGAAGAGATTTGACGGATTTGGTTGAGAAAAAATATCTTAACGAGGTGGCTATCAATAAGGTAAAACGTGGATACCTTAAAAGCGAACATTTTGAAAATAAAATAAAAATAAAATAATTCTTGCTAATTATTGCAAAATTAGCAAGAATTATCTATTTCTTAACAACAAAGCAAATGGTTTCGTAGTTATATCATAACTATTGTTATTTGTTAATAACTGTTCCCTGTTTTTTCTCATTTGGTGTTGTTTTCTTTCGTATATTTAACCACTATAAATTTGATATAAATGGCGAAAAAAAGCACTACAGCAAAAAAAACTGAAAAATCCATTGAAGCACAACTATGGGATGCGGCTAATAAACTACGTGGAAATATAGAAGCATCTGAATACAAGCATGTTGTATTGAGTTTGATTTTCTTGAAATACGCAGGTGTTCGTTTCGAAAAACAATACCAAAAACTTGAAGAACAATTTGGTGGAGGCAATATGCTCTGCGAAATGCCTGTTTCCTACGGCAAGGATAATGTATTCTATTTGCAGGAACATTGTCGTTGGAACTATATTATGCAAAACGCTAAGCAGCCAAATATTGCGCAGATTATAGACAAAGCGCTTGCCGATATAGAAAAAGACAATAAACAACTTGCGGGCGCATTGCCTTCGAACTATTATAGCAGTCTGGGTATAGATGCCGCTAAATTGGGCTCGTTGCTCGATGTAGTGAACGATATGGAAAAACACATGGACGAAGATAATGATTTCTTTGGCCGTGTGTATGAATACTGTCTTTCGAACTTCGCTTTGCAGGAAGGTAAGGGTAAGGGAGAATACTATACGCCTAAGGCTATTGTAAATCTCATTGCCGAAATGATAGAACCGTATAAAGGGAAAGTGTACGATCCTGCCTGTGGTTCTGGTGGTATGTTTGTGCAAAGTAGCCGTTTTATTGAAAACCACAACGGAAACAAACGCGATATTTCGGTTTACGGACAAGAGTTCACGCTCACAACCTATAAGCTGGCGAAGATGAACCTTGCCATTCGTGGTATTTCGGCCAATTTGGGAGAAAAAGCTGCCAGTACTTTCCAAAACGATCAGCATAAAGGAGAGAAGTTCGACTACATTATGGCAAATCCTCCTTTTAACCAAAAAGATTGGCGCGAATCAAGCGAACTGCTCGACGATCCTCGTTGGAAAGGTTTTGCCGTACCACCTACAAGCAATGCCAACTATGCGTGGATACTCAATATTTTCTCAAAGCTTTCTACCGATGGTATTGCCGGCTTTTTGCTTGCCAATGGCGCATTGAGTGGCGATGGTGACGAAAAAGCAATTCGTAAGGCTTTGATTGAAGAACACGATGCAGTGGAGGCTATTGTGATTCTTCCACGAAATATGTTCTATACTACCGACATTTCGGTAACGTTGTGGATACTAAACCGTAACAAACATGCCCGTACAACAACGGTAAACGGCGAGCAACGCCAATACCGTGAGCGTGCAAACGAGATACTGTTTATGGATTTACGTACATGGGGCGAACCATTCGAAAAGAAATATACCACATTCAGCACGGACGATATTACAAACGCAGCCAAGAAGTTCCACCAATGGCAACGCACCGATTTGGGCGAATACACCGATGTGCCAGAATTCTGCAAATCAGTAAAGACAACCGATTTGAAAGATAGTTCGCTTGTGCCAAGCAAATACATTGAGTTTGTGAACCGCGACGATTACGCCGGCTACGAAGAAACAATGAGCAGACTTCAAACAGAATTACGTGAACTTTTTGCCCAAGAGGAAGAAAGCAAAAAGGCCGTGAAGAAAGTGTTTGAGGAATTGGGGTATAAATTGTAATTTCTTTGCGATGACAAACAACAACTCTACATATAAACGTCTGGGGGATTATATCCGTGAAGTGGACGTGAGGAATAGTGATTTGCGATGCACCAATCTTTTGGGATTAAGCAATGCTAAAGTTTTTATTCCTTCCATAGCCAATATGGTTGGAACAGATCTTCGCCCATACAAGATTGTAAAGCATAACCAATTCGCTTATGTACCAGTAACATCACGTAATGGTGAAAAGATAACCGTTGCATTATATACAGGCGATGAACCTGCCATTATTTCGCAGGCATACGTTGTGTTTGAAATTGTAGATATGTGTGATTCCGTAGAGACGGTGTGCACACCGTCTCTACAATTATTACCAGAATATCTGATGATGTGGTTTCGTCGTGCAGAATTTGATCGTTATGCACGTTTTCATTCGCACGGCAGTGCTCGTGAGGTTTTTGATTGGGAAGAAATGTGTAATGTACAGTTGCCCGTTCCCTCCATCGAAGAACAGCGCCGCATTGTGTTGCGTTACCAATCCATTCAAAACCGCATTGCCACCAACAAACAAACCATAGCCAAACTCGAAGAGGCCGCTCAAGCATTATATAGAAAAATGTTTGTGGATGATGTGGATGTGGAGAATCTGCCGGAAGGGTGGAGAATGGGAACACTGGGAGAAGTGGCAGAGATAACGATGGGACAATCTCCGGATGGTTCAACATACAATGAAAAAAGCGAAGGAATGATTTTCTATCAAGGGCGAACTGATTATGGTTACAGATTCCCTAGTATTCGTATGTACACAACAGCACCAACAAGAATAGCTAAATTAGGAGATGTCTTGTTGAGTGTTCGTGCTCCTGTTGGTGATTTGAACATTGCACCGCATGATTGTTGCATTGGTAGAGGTTTAGCGGCATTGCGTAGCAAAATCGGTTGCAACTCTTTCATTTATTATCTATTGCAAACCAAAGAACACGATTTCAATGTTTCAAATGAAGATGGAACTGTTTTTGGAAGCATAACGAAAGATGATTTGTTTGGATTGTCTGTAGTTATTCCAGATGAAAAATTAGTCGTTGACTTTGAGTCAAAAGCAAAAATCATCGATGAAGATATAAAAATATTAGATAACGAAATTAATAAATTAACAGAACTGCTATCGTTGGTGATGGCGGGGTAAAAAAGAAAGGAAAAGATGAGGTCTTATGCTCTTGTTATTGGCAATAACAATTATGAATGTACAACAAAACTTAACAATGCGGTTAAAGATGCGCAAGATATCAAATCAAAGTTGGAGAATTTAGGATTTGACGTATTGTTATCTACAGATTTCAAGCAATCTGAATTCAGCAAGATAATATCTGAATATAAGAGTAAAATTACATCAACAGAGGAAGATGTTGTTTCTTTATTCTTTTATTCTGGACATGGAATACAAGTAGATGGTAAAAATTATTTATTGCCAATAGATGCTTCGGTTGAAGATGAATCTTCTGCGAAATACACTGCTATATCATTTGACGAAATAATAAAAGATATCTGTCAAGTTAATGTAAGGGTAAAAATATTTGTGCTAGATGCATGTAGAGATAATCCTTTTAAAGGTAATAGAAGTGTTGTGTCTAATGGATTGGCGCCAATATATGCTCCTAAAGGTTCTTTAATTGCCTTTTCGACATCTCCGGGAGAAACTGCCACGGATGGAATTCCTGGAGAAAATAGTATATATACACAGGCTTTATTGACGCATATTGGAGTTCCGAATATCACTATTGAAGATTGTTTCAAAAGAGTTAGAGAGTCTGTGTATAGTTTGACTAATGAAAAACAGCTGTCATGGGAACATACATCTTTAATTGGAAAATATTGCTTTAATAATGGTAGTAATATAAATGTTTCTAAAACTATTCCTTATAAAGAGAATGTTGTCAAAGACATTTTGTATACAAATAATGGGAGCGATTTCTCGGAAATCATATATAGTTTGAAGTCTTGTAATTGGTATACTCAAGAACCAGCTATCAAAGTAATACTTGATAAAACACCTACAGATTTTCCAGATAGGAATGAACAGTTTCTTTTAGGAAGAAACATTTTGCAAGTGGCAGTGGGAGGCGAAAGAACGATTGGCGAAATATTCAATTCACAGTGTAAATTAGAGAGATTTTTGAATAACTGGATAATTGATAAAGAAAATCATCTATTGAATGGTATTTTGTTTGAAATGTTTTTTAATCATGATTCTACTTTTCGTGGAATGTCGGGTTTAAAGGCGTTTTATTTAGAACAAATATGCTCTTTGTCTGAAAATGAAAAATACAAAATGTCTTTTGACTTTATCAATGAAGTTTTGAAACCGTTTTCTAATTATTTACTTTTTGTACCTAAGTTTAATCCTGTTGCTATACCACTGGATTTTGTTTTTAAGAAAACGAAAATTAAAAATTGGCTCAATGAAGAAGAAGAGATTATCGCAATGAGTAGTATATCGAAAGAAGGTAAAAAATTATTGGAGGTAACACCATCATATAATGATTGCGAAAGGATATCATTTAAAGAACTACAGAATAAAATTTACCAATGGTTTCATATACCAAAGCAGTATATAACCATATGTAAGAATATGCAAATTCAACCAGATGAAAAAGTATTGGTCCCAGATTCATGGAGTATAGATTCTTTATTTATGGATTACCTAAAGATATAATGTTATTTTCAACGAATTTATACAGAAACAAAAATGTGTGAATAAAATGGATTAAATTTGGATTGGTAGCTGGTGTAATCGGTGGCGTTGTTGCATTGTTTTGACGCATTGTAGAGACGGTGTGCACACCGTCTCTACGTGCAGAACAAAAATTGGAAATGTTGTAGAGACGCGATTAATCGCGTCTCTACGGGGGGCTGGAAAACGATAACGGTCATGGCAAATCGCACAATGTGTTAACAATAAAATAAACGAAACAATGGATACATTCAAAAATACATATCGCGTACCGTCGGCCCGTGCCAATTGGCATAATTATAATGGGGGAATATATTTCGTAACCATTTGCACCGCATTGTAGAGACGGTGTGCACACCGTCTCTACGGGAACGATGACAGGAACGAAACCAACTATGGTACGCTGCGTTTTTACATGTCAAAAAAATGCCGTTGGAAAATAAATATCCAAAAAATCCGTTATATGTGCATGACATATTCAATTATAACCAATAACAGCCAACCGCAATGGCAGAAAAATTTCAAAACAAATACCGTGTATCATCGGCACGTGCGCCGTGGCACGGATACAACGGCGGCGTATATTTTATAACGATATGCACCAAAAATCGTGAACATTATTTCGGGGAAATAACAACCGATTGTAGAGACGGTGTGCACACCGTCTCTACGGGAATGGTAATACCTGAATCACAGATGCAATTATCCCCAATTGGTCAATACGCCCACAAACAATTTGTAAACGTACAATCGCATTATCCGTACGCCGAAATACCATTGTTTGTGGTAATGCCCAACCATATTCATGCAATTGTTGTTATTGATGGGGTATTCAATATGGTAAACGAAAACGATGGCGGTACGTGTAGAGACGGTGTGCACACCGTCTCTACGGATGAACGATGGAAATCGGATGTCGTGAACGAACAAATGCAAAACATTTCTAAATACAAGGGCCAATTGTCTGTTGTTATCGGTGGTTTGAAACGTGCCATTACCCATTTTGCCAATACCAACAATATTCCATTCGCCTGGCAACCACGGTTTCACGACCATATTGTTCGTAATCAGGATGAATTGAATCGTATTGCCACATATATCGAAAATAATGTTGCACAATGGCAATTGGATGAATATCGTCTGTAGAGACGGTGTGCACACCGTCTCTACGATTAACGCAATCTATTATCTGAATTATTTTTTTACCTTTGTTGTATCAAATGTACATGTAGGTAAATGTTTAACGAATCCACACTTGAAAATGCAATAATGGAGCTCTTCAGAGACGAAGAGCACTATACACATAAATTAGGTGAACAGTTACATAAAAACTTGGCCGAGGTTCTTCTTGTTGAGGATATAGAGGCTTATTTGCGTGCACACTATGCTGATATAACCGAGGAAGAAATTCAGCAGGTAATCCTTATGCTCAAGGCACAACAGTCGCAAAATCTATACGACGAAAACCGCCGTGTAATGCAGATGATTGTCGAGGGTTTCCCGTTGCGTAGGGAGGTCGCAGGTTTGGATGATGGTAGAGACGGTGTGCACACCGTCTCTACGAAGGAACCATTATGGATTCGATTGATAGATTTCGACCATCCCCAAAACAACGATTTCAAAATTGTGAATCAGGTTGAGATTGTTGAGGTGTGTAACCGTCGTCCTGACGCTATTGTGTATGTAAACGGTTTGCCGTTGGTGGTGATGGAATTCAAAACAGCTGTAAAGGAACATTGTACTATAAAAGATGCTTTTACGCAAATCACTGTTCGGTATCGTAAAGATATTCCAAGTTTGTTCCGGTACAATGCATTTGTCGTGATAAGCGACGGAGCACAAAATAAATTTGGTTCGTTGTTTACTCCATATGAATATTTCTATGCATGGAATCGTATCGAACCGGAGGACAAGCCAAGTAACGGACTTGATTCCCTCTTTACAATGGTACACGGTTTGTTTCGCAAAGAACGCTTGCTCGAAGTTGTGCGCAACTTTATCTATTTCCCTGATTCAAGTACCAAAGAAGAGAAGATAGTATGCCGCTATCCGCAATATTTTGCTGCTACTATGTTGTACCAAAACATTTTGGAACATCATAAGATTGGCGATGGAAAAGGAGGAACGTATTTTGGCGCTACAGGTTGTGGTAAAAGTTTGGCTATGCTTTTCTTGAGCAGAATGTTGATGCGTTCAACCGAACTGGAGTCACCGACTATTTTGCTTATAACTGATAGAACCGATCTCGACGACCAGCTTTCAAGTCAGTTTATCCGTGCTAAAAAATTTATTGGCGACGAAACCATCGAACAAATAGACAGCCGTGAAGAATTACGCAAGAAACTGAACGGTCGAAAAAGTGGAGGCGTGTTTCTAACCACGATACAGAAATTTTCGGAAGATATTAATCTGCTGAGCGATCGCAAAAACATTATCTGCATAAGCGACGAGGCACATCGTACCCAAACCAATTTGGAGGAATCAACCCGGATTTCATTCGATAAAGATGGTATGGCAACCGCAATGAAAACTACGTATGGTTTTGCACAATATCTGCACAATTCGTTGCCGAATGCAATCTATGTCGGTTTTACAGGAACACCAATCGACGAAACCATTGCCGTGTTTGGCGGTGTGGTAGATAAATATACTATGGTCGATTCGGTAAACGATGGAATCACTGTGCGAATTGTTTATGAAGGTCGTGCTGCCAAAGTTTTTGCCGACAACGAAAAATTGGAAGCAATAGACAAGTATTATGAAGAATGTGAGGATGCAGGAAGCACCGAGGAACAGATAAACAAAAGCAAGCAGCAAAGTGCCACGATGGATGCTATTATTGGTGATCCAAAACGTTTGCAAAAAGTTGCAGAAGACCTTGTTGCGCATTACGAACAACGCATAGCCGAAGGAGCAACCGTGTGCGGAAAAGCAATGGTGGTGTGTTCGTCGCGTGAAATAGCTTTCGACTTATATAAAAATATCATAGCACTTCGTCCTGAATGGGCAAAGAAACTACCATGTGCATCAGAGTTTGAACTTGCCGAAGACGAAAAAGACAAACTTCTGCCAATGGAACGTGTAAAAATGGTGATGACTACCAACAAAGACGATGTTCCGGAATTATCGAAATTGCTTGGCAATAAAGCCGACCGTCAAGAGTGGGCACGTCAGTTCAAAGAACCACATTCAAACTTTAAAATAGTGATAGTTGTTGATATGTGGCTCACCGGTTTCGATGTTCCGAGTCTCGACACTATGTATGTTGACAAACCATTGCAACGACATACGCTTATTCAAACCATCAGTCGTGTAAACCGTGTGTGCGAGGGAAAAGAAAAAGGTCTTGTTGTCGATTATCTCGGCATTAAACGCAATATGAACAAGGCCCTCAAACAATATGGTACAGATAAAGGCGATGGTGGAGATGATCCAACCGAAGGCATAGACGAACTTGTTACTATAGTTAAAGACGAAATCGAAGTGCTCGACGGCATTATGCACAAGTACGATTATAAAGATTTCTTTGCAAAAAGTGCTCTAAAACAGTTACAATGCTTAAATGGAGGAGCAAACTTTGTATTGGAAGAAGAGGAACGTAAGAATTTGTTTATGGGTCATGCGAAACGTATGCGTCAGGCATTTAATATGTGTTCGTCAAGCGAGAATTTGCATAAAATACATAGAGAGAAAGTGTTGTTCTTCACCGCAGTTCGTTCCATTGTATTCAAAATGACCAAAGGCGATGCACCCGATGTAGCCGAGATGAACGAACGTGTTCGAAAATTAGTAGCCGATGCTCTTGTTAGTAGCGGTGTGGAAGAAGTTGTGAAGATAGTGGAAGATACAAAAGGTGACCTTGATATTTTCGACAAGAAACATCTCGATTGTATAGAAAAGATAAATCTGCCAAACATTAGACTTCGCATGTTGGAACGCTTGGTGAAACAGCAGATTTCAGAATTCGGAAAAGTGAACAAAGTCAAGTCTATTGTGTTTGGCGAGCGTTTAAACGAAATCATTCGCACGTATAACGACCGCAGCGACGATGTTGCCAACGTAACTGAAGTAATGAAAAAAGTGGTTGACGACATTAAGAAGATGATGGAGGAATTAGACAAAGAACGCAAGTCTCATGAAGATCTTGGTATAGATTATGAGGAAAAAGCATTTTTCGATATTCTAAAATCTGTTCGTGATGAACGAGGTTTTGATTATCCAGATGAAAATATGATTGAGATTGCTAAGGAAATGAAAGCGATTATAGCCGACAAAACCCATTATACCGACTGCTTTAAGCGTGCTGATATCATGTCGGAAATGCAGTTCGATTTAATCGTGATTATGGCTAAACATAAGTATCCGCCAGCCGAGGACCATCCTGAAGATGTGTATGACAAAGTGATAGAACAGGCTGAGAATTTTAAGAGGTATTGTTAGAATAAAAATGAGTAGAGACGGTGTGCACACCGTCTCTACGGGTGAACGTAGGAAATCGGATGTGGTGAATGATAAAATGCAAACTATTTCTAAAAACAAGGGGCATTTATCTGTTGTTATAGGTGGCCTGAAACGTGCCATTACCAATTATGCCAACCAAAACAACATTCCATTCGTTTGGCAAACCCGTTTCCACGACCATATTATACGCAATCAGGATGAAATCAAACGCATATCGGAATATATTGAAAAAAATGTTGTAACCTGGCAGAATGATGAATTAAACACTGAATAGCATCGTAATGGTAGAGACGGTGTGCACACCGCCTCTACATGCGGTAAAATTCCGCCCATGCGTCATTGTCACATGCCCTGTGTTGTCAATATAATGGCAGTGTATATTGAACGTGAACGTTGTTTGTAGAGACGGTGTGCACACCGTCTCTACATGTGGTGACCAATGTTTGGTGAAAGAAAAGAAGATGTCTTCTGCCCGGAATGTGGAAACTTGTTTGCAAAGAAAGAAGATACGGACTTTTGTAGATTAAACGAAAATTATCTGTTTTGTCCGCAGTGTAAAAGTTATGCATTGAGCTATCGCCGCACGATAAGGACGTAGTTGTTTCTTGGTTTTGTAAGTGTTGGGGGATAAGAGCGAGAAACGGGGCTCGAACCCGCGACCCCAAGCTTGGGAAGCTTGTGCTCTACCAACTGAGCTACTCTCGCTTAATACTGTGCAAATGTAAGATTTCTTTTCTAAAAAAGACTATAAAAGTTTCTTTTAGAAATAATAGACTATTCAAATGACATAATTGCACATGTACCTCGTTCGCATTTTAGTTCTATATAGTAAACATTGTTATCTATGTAGAGGAATGGAGTTAATTCTTCGCCTTGTCTTGCCGCAATTTTGTACTCAACGCGCATACGTTTTACTGTGAAATCGGCAGGGAGTAGTTCCATTGCTATACGAATGTATTGGCTGTTGTTCATGTGATGGTTGTAATCAATATCATCGCGGGTTACCAATACTTTGGCGCATTCTTGCGGAGCAATTTTTGGCAAGCGTATTTTACGATCAGTATATTCCATCTCATATTTAGGATCGTATGTCAACGAATCCAATATTGCCTGTGGAAGAGGGTTGAGTTTACCGGCTTCCTTGTCGATAAATGCTCCCATTCCGTAACTTACATAACAGGGATTTCCGGCTTCGTCACGTATTATGTCGTTTCTGAATCCGAAGAGTGGCTTACATTCGTATATGGCTGTAGATATGGTTAATTTCTCTCTCAGTTCCGGTACACGAATAATATCAACCTGACGATAGGCTAAAACTTGTGCGCGATGTTCTGTTTCAAAACAATTCTTTGCAACTGGCTCAGAATCTATCCATAAATCATCGCTGTCGTGCATCATTTTGATGGCGGTGGATAGTTTTAGTTTCTTGTTCTCGTCGACTTTTGTCGGCGTACATGTTTCATGGATTGTAAACATAACGCTGATTATTTTTTACCTTTAAATGTAAATCCAGCCTTTTCGATAGCAGCAGAAATATCTGATTCAGAAGCTGTTCCTTTTATTTTTACAGTTTTTTGTTCAAGGTTGATTTCTATTGCTTCTATGCCGGCAACTTTTTCTAATGCGGCTTCGGCAGCGGCTTTACAGTGTTTACAATCTATACCTTCAACTGAATACAATACTTCAGAAGCTTCAACTTGTTGTTTTTTGAATCGACTAAAAATACCCATGATAAATACGTTTAATATTAGTAATAAAAGAAAAATTGTGCAAATAATTGTAAACCATGATGTTTGTTCTTCATGAACCTCGCAACAGTGCTCTGCTGTTGTCTGTGTGAACGATAGCAAACCGTTGAAGTTATTTAAGGTCAAACCGAATAATATAGCTCCAAGTACAACGCTACCTACGTAAATCAAGGTGAATTTCATACCCATGGCTTTTTTCACAACCATAATAGAAGCAAGGTTTACGGCAGGACCAGCCATAAGTAAAACCAATGCGGCACCAGGTGTTAATCCTTTGGCTAACAATGCTGCAGCAATAGGAATACTACCGGTTGAACATATATACATAGGAATGGCAATAACCAACATTACAAGCATTTGTAGAAGAGGAGCATTGCCGTAGGTTAGGAAGAAGTCGTCGGAAATACCTATTTGTATTAGTGCAGCCAATAATAAGCCTAAAAACAAACGTCCGCCTATGCTTTGTATCATATCCACAAAAGAATATTGTAGAATTGCTAACAATGCATTCTTTTGTTTCTTTTGAGTCGCAGTGTTATTTTCTTCTGTTGTATCAAATTTGTCTTTTGCGCAAAGCCATGTTACGAGCATACCTCCGCAGATACCGGTTACTAAAGCGGCAATAGGGCGTACAACGGCAAATGCAATTCCCATAAGCGAGAACGTTGCAATAATTGAGTCTATACCTGTTTGTGGAGTTGCAATCAGAAATGAAGCAACGGCACCTTTCGAAGCTTTTTCGTTACGTAAACCTATGGCGGTTGGAATTACCCCACATGAACAAAGTGGTAGGGGAATACCAAGTAGGGCGGCGGTTAAAACTGAACCAAAATTATCTTTTGATAAATATTTAGAATAAAAATTGCGTGGTACAAGTACATGAAGTACGCCAGCAACAAGAAATCCAAGTAATAAATATGGCGCCATTTCGCTTGTAATGTGCCATAATGCGTTTAAATATGTTGTCATTTTCTTTTTTTTGAAAGCAATACTACGAACAAAAAAATAAGTGTTTTTATAAAATTCCGCTAAATGTTTATATCTCGGTCAGAAATTGTCGTTTTTTTACTTTTTGTTCCCTGAAAGCTTTCGGTGACATACCTATCACTTGTTTAAATTGTGCGGAAAGATGTGCCGGTGAACTGTATCCTAACTGATAAGCTATTTCGCTCATAGTCATTTGGCTATAGCAAAGTAGTTCTTTCGCATATTCTATTCTTTGCAGTATTGCGTAGCGTTCAATTGTAATACTCTGTGATTCGCTAAATGTTTTGCTTATTGTGTTGTAGTCGTATCCTAACTTATCTTGCAGATAATCGGAAAGTCGTGGATGTTCACCTTCCATTCGTGCCCAATCTATAACAGCAAGGCGTATTTGTTCTATAAGGATACTACGAGGTTCTTCAAGTAGTTCAAAACCAACCTCTATAAGTTGGTCTTGAATTACTTGCATTTGTTCTGCAGTTGGAACTTGATCTAATTCTACTTCTCCTAACGATATGCGGACGATGTTTATGGATAGTTTGTCGAAAATAGAACGTACCACCATAATACAGCGTGGGCAAACCATATTTTTTATTCGTAGAATCATTGCAATTGCTATCTAATAAAATTCATAGGTTGCCATGCTTCTGCTTCTGGCTTTTGAGCTGTACCGGTAGCATACATTTGTAACATCACGGCCATGTTATTGGCTAATGTACGCATAGTTTGTAGGCCTTCGGTATCGAATGCTGCTTGTCCTTCTTCACGTCCGTAGGCAATGTTCCAATATTGCGATGTAACGATAGGCATGTTACACATTTGGAATGGCATCTGTAGTGTTTGGAATGCTGCCGATGCGCCACCTCTACGGCAAACACATACTGCCGCAGCAGGTTTACCTTTGAAGTTGCTACCGCCGGCGTATAACATTCTTTGTTGTAATGCTTGCGCTTGTGCGGCAGGTTGGCCCCAATAAACAGGTGCGCCAATAATAATAGCATCGCATTCGGCCATTTTGGCGATTACTTCGTTTGTTATGTCGTCGTTGAATACACATTGATTGTTGCCATTTGCTTTACATTGATTACAAGCTATGCAACCACGGACAGGCTTGTTTCCTATCCATAATACTTCAGCTTCTATGTTGTTTTTTATTAATTGTTTAGCCGCCTCGTTAAGAGCAACACTTGTGTTTCCATTTTTGCGAGGGCTTCCGTTTATAAGAAGAACTTTCATATTTATTTTAAATTGAATTAGTTACTAATATGACATAAAGATAGTGCAAAGGTATATAACGTGCTAAAAAATACGATGATTGTTTGTATATTTTATAGGAATGAAAATCGTTTCAAACGATCGTATTCTTTTATCGCACAATAAATGAAATATTTGGTGTATACTATGAAAAAACATACCTTTGTATAAAATACATACAATATGGAGCAAGAAGAATTTTCGTATGACGCAGCAATGGAGGAATTGGAAAGTATTGTGGCGAAAGTTGAGTCAGGTGAATGTAAACTTGATGATTTGACTGCAGAAGTCAAAAAAGCAGCGGAACTTATTGCAAAATGCAAGCAAAAACTTCATGGAATTGAGTCAGAAATAGATAAAGTCTTTAATGATATAGATTAACAATAAATAACGGAATGCAAAGATGTATATTTTTGCGTCGTTAAACTTTAAAATTAATAGATATGAAAAAAGTATTAATCTCATTGGCTGCTATCGCATTCGCAGTATCAGCAAACGCTCAATTGTTCATTGGCGGAAGTCTTTCTGCTAATGGTTCTTCAACTCCTTCAAGTATGGTTGTAGGTTCTACAGTTGTTGAATCAAAACCAGCTGCATCAACATTGGCATTTTCTCCAGTTGTTGGTTATGAATTATCTGATAAATTGGCTGTTGGAGGTATGCTTTCTCTTTCTACTTCAAAATCAGTTACAGATAAAGAAGTTGATAAAAAAACTTGGACAAAAACAAATGCTTGGTCTATCGCTCCATTTGTTCGTTACACATTCGTAACTTTCGGTGATTTCGCATTGAAGGCTGAAGCTGTTGCTTCTTTCGGTCAATCAACTCCTGTTGTAAATGTATCTTCTACAAAAACAAAAGGTTGGAGAACAACTACAATCGCTTTGAATGTAACTCCTCTTGTAACTTATGAATTGAACGAACACTTCGAACTTGAAGCTGGTTTGAACTTCTGCAGTTTAGGTGCTTCTACAAGCATAACTAAAGACCCAGATGAAAAAGATAACAAAAACGTTTCTAACAGAATCGGTTTGTCAGCTAACGCAAACAATGTTACAACTTTAGGTAGCATTAGAGTTGGTTTCGTTTACAAATTCTAATATCAACCAACTAAATAGGTATAAGGCTGTCCTTCGGGATGGCCTTTTTTGTTTGTTGCCGATTCAAAACATTTCTTATATTTGTGAAATTTCATAACTAAAATTTGGGTCGCAATGAAAAAACTTTTGACGATTATTTGTTTGTTGGTTTCTGTTCAGTTGTATTCTGAACCAACGCAGGATTGGACACGCGTTTCCTGTCCAAAATTGAATCATTCGGAAATTTATGAGCGAATTAGTTTTATCGTCGATTATCTACAAGGGAATATAAATTATGACGACGGACACCAAATGAAGATTTTTTTTGAATTACCGTCGGATAATTGTTATGAAGTCATACATATATTAGATGTTGTAATCTATGACAATGCGTTCGTGTATTTGCTAGATCAATCTATTTCATTTGATAATGAAATGGGACCTTGTATAAACGAAGTTCGTGAACAGGTGAGGGCATTTGAGGAAATTATGCGAAAAATCCCTTCTATATAAATCGAATATGAGTAGTAAATATGAACCATTATGGAAAGCAATCCAAGGCAAAGCGTTAGATGTTTGTACGCTTACTTTTGATGAGGTAAAGGACATTTGTGGCTTTACTATTGATCATTCTTTCTTACGTTACAAGAAAGAACTAAAAGAGTATGGCTATACAGTAGATGCTATCTCTCTCAAGAATCAAACAGTTTCATTTGTACGTTTACAGATGATAGCTTGCTGTGGCTTAAATTGTGCCCAATGCGACGCTCGTATTGCTACAGTGAATAATGATGACAAACTGCGTGAAAAAACGGCTAAAAAGTGGGCAAAAATGAATAATGCGCCACAAATAACTCCCGAAACAATTAATTGCATGGGCTGTCGTGCCGCTGGCGTTAAATTTGCCTTTTGCGACTATATGTGCGAAATCCGTAAGTGTGTTGTTGCCAAAGACTATAATACTTGTGGAGATTGTGCGGAAATGGAAACATGTGCCATAGTTTCCGCCGTTCATAGTTCTAATAAGGCAGCAAAGAATAATTTGAAATAGTTATTAATACTCTTGGTGTATTAGTCTATACGCAATTGAACCAGGTTGTGGAGTAGCAGGACAATTATCTCGGTCAAACCATTGTGCATCGCTGATTTCTTCTGCTTGGGTACGAATTTCGCCACTTTTGTATTCTGCAGTAAATCCAAGCATTAGTTGTGATGGGAAAGGCCAGCTTTGACTTCCTCTATATTGTATATTTTTGACTTGTATTCCTGTTTCTTCAAAAATTTCTCGTGCTACGGCGTGTTCTGCTGTTTCTCCGGCTTCCATAAATCCCGCTAAACAGGCATAAATGTCTTGATTTCGTTGCGTATGTCGTGCAAGGAGGATTTTGTCTCCTTTATTTACAAGCACAATAATGCATGGTTCTATGCGTGGAAAATGTATCTTCTTGCAATTCGGACATTCCATTGCTGTAAATTGCAGACTATTTTTCAGTTTTGAACCACAAATGCTGCAAAATCGAGTGTTTTTTCGCCAATTTATGAGTGCTTTGGCACGAGAGACTAACAATGTTGTTTGTTCGTCATTTTCTGCAAAAAACTGACGGATTGTTTTTATTTTAAATGTATCGGGTAGGGAAGTTGTATCTGCAATTTCTATTGCACAAATTGAAAACTCTTTTTCTTCAATACGATCAATAATTTCACAATATTGTTGTAACGTTTCTATGTCTTTGAGTGACAGTAATGTATCGTTTTGCGTGACAACCATATTTCTATCGCACATAACGACAACGGGAAATTGCGAATGCGTTGGATTTACTATTATTGCCATATTATTGTAGGAAGAAGAACTCAATAAGTTCCGATAAATCTTTACTTGTCATTTTTGAACGACTTGAATCAAAAAACGCATTGATTGCCGCCAGTAATTCGTCAAGATCTATGAATTCGTTTAAGTCTAAATCACAGTCTTTGAATTTCTTAGGAATTCTTTTGTAAATGCCTTGTTTCCCAGACTTACCTTGTAGTAAATCAGGATAATACACATACAACTCATCTTGTGTTAGGCGTTCATTTTTCTGCATAATGGCAACCAATTGTTCTTCTGTAAGACCTCGACCTTTTTCGTCGTGGAAGAACGCGTTTGTTTCTGGTTCAACATCGCAGTAGTTTGGAATACCATCGTTATCGTCATCAAATGGACAACCATTTGCGAATACATCGATACCTTCTGGTGTGTATGGGCAATCGTCTTCAGTCTCATCTATACCGTCGTTGTCGGCATCCCAAGGAATATAGTAGCTTTCGTTGTAATACGATTCAAAGTTGGATTTGCGTGCAATTTTTGACAAATCAGTCGTTACACTAACATAAGCGTATGAAAAACCATCAGGCCATTTTGATACTTTTTTATTGTATGTGCCTTGTCCAGAAACATCGTCAAGCGTGTTTGTTGCCGTAAAATGATATTGGTAGCCGATGTTCATTTTGCATGCTTTTGAGAAATTATAGGTGAGTCCTAATTCCAACGGTGCACTAAAAATGATTGGTGTATAATAGCCTCGTTGCTCGTTATTTTCTACTTGTAACGATGTCTCGTAATCGTAATCGCGATAGAGGATTTTCGCTTTCGACGCATTTGTTTGACTTTCCTCCATATCTCTGAAAGAACCGTCGGACCACAAATACATATTTTCACCATTAGATTTCCAATCTCCACGGGCTTCAGGTCGTTGTAGAATAGAAATACCAGCACTTACAAAAGGTGTAAGTACTTTTCTATTGGAAAGTTCGCTTGCTTTTCTTGCCAATTTATATTGACCAAATGCACCAAACGAATTTACTTCTGTTTTAAAATTATAGAATGTATTGATGTTTGGGTAGTAGTTACTTCCGCGAACTTCGCTTCGCACATATCTGATTCCCAAACGGAGTGTAGGGGAGAGTGTTTGTAGCATTTCGAAGTGGATAGCGTTACAACCGACTGAGAAATTTGCCGGTTCATTGTTTTGTATATTACCGTGAAACGAAACAACACCAGTGCCTATAGTGAACACGGGCATCTTCAAATTACTTGTCAGTGGTGCTTTATCTACCTGGAGAATCTTATCGAATGTCGAATAACTAACAGGCTGCTTTTCTTGGGAATACCCTAAAAAAGGAGATACGAACAATAGAACTGTCAATATCCTGTTTTTCATTTTTCGATAGATTTAGTACAAACATACGCTATTTTCTTTGATTTCCAATGCTTATTTAACCCATTTTTGGTTTGTGAGCATAAGCGCTTCTTGTACAGTGATACGTTTTTTGCCATTATATGCAACCACAAAAGCCCCCTTTATTGGAGTTTGTTCCCAAACGGCATTTCGTAAGTTGCGGGCATTTACGTATGAATCGAAGTTCTTGATAGTGTATTTGTACCAAGTATCTATTTTTTCAGATACAATAACATCGTGTACATTCTTTTTAGCAAAGAATGCTTTGGTATTCTTTATTGGCGTGTGAGAAGCAGCAACTTGAACGCGGTAAGAAACATTGTTTGCTCCAGAACTTACTTTAGTTTCTTTTTGTGCTGTGTTGTTTTTGTTAGACAATGTCGCATTCTTTGAAGTTGTTTTTGTAGCGGCAACGCTCGTTGTTTTTGTTGCAGGAGCAGATTTTGCTTCTAATTTCTTTTCGGCTTGTTTTTCTTGTTTTGCAACCGGAGTGATTGTGGTTGTCGTTGTTGTTATTTGTGTTGTTTTTTGTGTCGTTGTTTGAGTTATTTGTTGTTCGGCTTCGATTGTCGAAATAGTTGGTCGTACAGTTTGACCTTGTGATAAAATATTTTGAATCAAAGCAGGATTATCTTTTGTAGAAACGATTTCGCTTGTTGTTGTAGTTTCTGTTGTTTGACTGATTTCGTATTCTTTTTCTTCTGCCGTTGGCATAGGGATATTCAAATCTTCTTCGAATTGTGCAATTTCTTCTGTACTAGGTTGGTAGATTGAGTTTATTGCAGCTGTGTTTGAGAAGAATTGAGTTTGTGCGGCAGTGTAATTTTTGTTGGAAAGATTCTTCTGTACATCAGCACTTGAATAATATCCGTTAGTTGCTCCATCGGCAATTGTGATAGGGTGGTTGCCTGTGTTCGTGTTGACTTTGCCATTGCTTTCGTTTATTGCATTATAGTTGTCGGCAATAGCGAAACTTTTTGTAGTTCCGTTATCGAAAACAGAGAAGGCACCATTTATAAATAGGTCGTTTATATTGTATCCTTTTTCGGCAGTAACTTTATATGTTACAGTGAATGTTTCGTTTGCAGGAGCGTTTGTCCACATAAAACGAGTTACATTTTGTATGGTAGAAACTTCGCTACCTTGTGTTTCCATTGCTTTTGCAACGAATCCTGCAGGAAGCATTTCTTCGATTTTGCACATTGCTGTTGCATTTGCTCTATCTGTAGTTATGGAAACGATAGCTTCGTTATTCATAAATTCAATTGTACGTGAACAAGTTATGTCGTTGTAGCGAACTTTTTCTGTCGTTGCTACAATGGCACCGGTGTTGTCTTTTAATTTTATTGTACGAGGTGTAAGTTCTGCATAGTGTTTTTCGTTGTCTTGTACATAACCGAATTTACCTGTTAGAGTAAATGAACTTTTGGCTTTTTCTGGAACTTGTATGTTGAATGTGAATGAGAATGCGTCACTTTCAGGAAGCATAACCCAGATAAGTGTAACTGTGTTGTTTTCGAAAGAGAAATTCTGATCGTCCGAAGTAGCGGTGAATTCTTTTGGTAGGGTACAAGAAAATCGGCCAAAACCATCGATGTTTCCTTTTTCTATTGTAATAGTTACAGGAACATTTGATCCATATTGCATAGTTTCTGGTATATCGGCAGAAACAGTAACTACATTTGCAAGATATAGGTTTAAAGCACCAATCATCATCGCAAAACAAGCACCGATTGTGAGCAAATGTTTTGCATTTTTGTTTACACGTGTCTTCATACGGATAACCTAAAATTAATACCATGACAAAAATAGGGTGTTAAAATATAAAATGCAAGCAAAATGCACATTATTGTTAGTAAAAATGTTTATATATTGTTAATTATTTAAAAATCAATAGTATATAAAATGCAATAAATATGCAATATGTTGGATTTATTATGTTTTTGATTAAATTTTAGTTTGTTTAAGTATAGTATTGTGCATGTTTTATGCACTGAAAATTCTTATTTTCAATACCAAATGTTAGATGAAAAATAGGAGGTAGTAAAGTTTGTTTATTATCGTTTTTTTGTGATGGTTGTCTAGTCCTAAAATAGCGTTAC
>DCIX01000013.1 GCA_002317135.1 Bacteroidales bacterium UBA1715 | reverse complement strand
TAACTCTATTACAGGCATAAATGTAACAATTGAGGATTTTGAAATAAAAAATTCTCAACAAATAGCTTTTGTCGCAACAAATTGTATCACTTTTAATAAAGGATTTCATGCTCAAAAGGGTTCTTTAATTACTGCTAAAGTTAGATAATTATGCAATCAATTCGCTATGTTTTAGTCTTATTTATTTTTATTATTCCAATAAAAGTAAGGTCTCAGGTTGGAATAGAACTATGTGGAAATTACAGATATAATGTGATTGCAGAAACTGTTAGTTGTTATAATTTGGGAGGAGAAATATTCCTCTCCAAGGATATAAATAGGAATAAAGTCCAGATAGGAATGGGATATCAATCAAAGAATTTTACCAAGAATAATTTTGATGGATTCCGAGAAGTAAAAACAAATTACCAATTACAGTATCTTTCGTTCGTTCCTGCATTAATTCATGTGAAATTAAAGGAGACAAGTGACTATAACTTTTCTGTATTTGGAGGCTTAGGTATACATACTGTTATTGGTTATAAGATTTGGAATCATGATACAACAGTAAAGAACCCGTCTGCTGGACAAGGTATTTCATCTTCGTGTAGGTTCGGTTTTTCTTATTCTAGGAAATTTAATTTAGTTAATGTGAGTTGTTCGCCTTTTGTAGAATATAAGATAATTGTAGATTCAATTGATGATTATAGTCATGTTCATTATGATATCCTTGATTGTCCCCCTGTATTCGATAAAACAATACCCCAAGATAGGTTTTCATTTGGAATAACAGTAGGAATAGAATATAAATTAAGTAAACCATGAAAATAATAGTGTATGCCGTTAGGCATACTCACTTGGTAGCTGCCACCATACATTCCGTAGGAATGAACCAAAAAGATTCGTTTCTACGGAATTTTTCATAAAATTTTAACGCTCATTTGTGAAGTCGAGAAAGGTCTTTCTTTGTATGTTTTTCTATGCGACAGACATTACCTTATTTTTTCAAACTATCATCTATGTAAAGCCAACCAAGCCGATCTAGCTGCGCGCGTTAAGAAAATCACCGTAGGGAGGCGTAAAGAAAAAGACGATTGTTGCGGAGTTTACGGAGCAACTCATAGTCTTTTTTAGCCGTCCGCAGGTGATTTTTAGCGAAGCAGGTGTTCGGCGGGGTTCTTTGGTTCTTTCTTGACCTGTAGCAAGAAAGAACAATAACATTAATCCAATAGATGACGAATAAACGTGTAACAAGGCTTACTGCCAAGATGTATATCATTTCCATCTTTGTTGTAATGGCTTTCAGCCATTGGGTGCTGGAGATTATGTTCTCCCGAGACTTCGTCACGGGTAACTTAATTATTGCCTTGCCAGGCAATAGTATATTTTGATTCATATTGCACATAAAAAAGTAATGGCTGTAAGCCATTATTTGAGTAACCTGCGACGCAGTCTCAGGATTAGAGTCCCCCTTTTTTAATACAAGAAGTTATTATACGGATATCGGATAGCGTGCATTTCCTTCACTCTGTCGTACACCATCGTGCGGAATTCCTCAATATTTTCTTTCTGCTTTGCCGAGATAAAGATGCAAGGACCTTCTTGGGCGAAATACATATTTTTGAAATCTTCGAGGGAATAGTTCTCTTGTGTTTTTGGACTGAGGTCGTCTTCGTCTTTTTCTACATAGGTGAAAGCATCGATTTTGTTGAACACAAGAATTACCGGTTTGTCGCCGGCACCAATGTCGGCAATAGTTTGGCTTACCACTTGAATTTGTTCCTGGAAGTTTTTGTGCGATACATCTACCACATGAAGTAATAAATCGGCTTCGCGAACTTCGTCGAGAGTAGATTTGAACGATTCCACCAAAGTAGTTGGAAGTTTGCGGATGAAACCAACCGTGTCGGAAAGGAGGAATGGCAGATTGTCTATTACCACTTTTCGTACGGTAGTGTCCAACGTTGCGAATAGTTTGTTTTCGGCAAGCACTTCCGACTTGCTTATCATATTCATTATAGTTGATTTACCCACGTTGGTGTAGCCAACCAAGGCTAAGCGAATCAAACTTTGGCGATTCTTGCGTTGAGTAATCATTTGTCTGTCGATTTTTGCAAGTTCATCCTTTAAAAAAGCGATACGCGACTGAATGATACGACGGTCAACTTCAATCTGCGATTCACCCATACCACGCGAAGTTGTTCCTCCACCATGTTGACGGTCGAGGTGGGTCCACATACGCGACAAGCGTGGAAGCATATATTGGAGACGAGCCATTTCCACCTGGGTTTTTGCGTATGCCGACTGTGCGCGTTGTGCAAAAATATCGAGTATTAGTTTTGTTCTATCTACGATAGGATGGTTAAGTTCTTTCTCCAGGTTTCTCAATTGCGTAGGAGCAAGTTCATCGTCGAAGATAACCATATCAGCCTCGTTTTCATCGAGATAGGCTTTAATTTCTTCGATTTTACCAGAACCAATGAATGTCTTCGAAATAGCTTGTGGCAATTTCTGCATAAAAGACTTTTGTACTATGATTCCCGCAGTTTCTGCAAGAAATGCAAGTTCGTCGAGATATTCCTTGACTTGTAATTCCGTTTGGCTTGGCAGTTGTACGCCAACGATTATGGCCGTTTCCGGTTGTATTTCTGTTGAGATAGGTTCTACCATATTAATCTACCTTAACTTGGCGTTGAATTGACTGGTCAAGGGAAATAAATGTCTCTGTGCTTGCGATGCCAGGAATTGCTTGGATTTGTTGGCTAAGAATGTGCATAAGGTGACTATTGTCTTTTGCATAAATTTTTAGCATTAATCCGTAGGTTCCTGTTGTGTAATGACATTCAACAACTTCAGGAATGGATTTAAGACTTTCCATAACGCTTTGATATACACCACCTTTTTCGAAGTGTACACCAATATAGGCACAAGTAGCGTATCCCAATGTTTTTTCATCGACTAAGTAGCACGATCCTTTAAATAATCCTGCTTCTTCAAGTTTATTTACTCGTTGGTGAATTGCCGCACCCGAAACGCCACAAATACGGGCTATTTCTAGGAATGGAATACGAGCATTTGTTGCCAAAAGATTGAGAATCTTTTTATCTGTGTCGTCTATTTGCATAATCGCTTGATTCTAAAGTTGCCTACAAAGATAACATTTTTTCCTAAAATTTGCCACTATTGTCGCTTGTTAAAAACTATTTAATAAAGTGTGTAACATAACTGACGGTATGATGAGTATGAATGCTACCTTTGCATTGACTTAATTTGCATTGTTTTGCCAACAGAGACAAACATCAATACAATGTCGTTGGATACGATGACGACGAATACTTTCGGTAGTATAACGATTTCTGACGCTGCTGATACGGTGACTCTTGTAGAGTTCCCTATGCAGAAGGGTCAGTCTTCGTTGCAGTTTGTCGCCGACGATTATGATGACTCTGTAATTGTGAATCCGGCAAAAAACAACACCCTTGTTTTGTCAGATAGCCTTGCGGTTTCCGACACAGATTCGACTATGGTCGAGGAAACTTCTGCGTTTGCGGAGTTCGACGAACATGTTCTTCGCATAAATTATATGAAAATCGGCGATATTGAAAATGGATGGGTGTTTTGGACATTGTTACCTTGTCTAATATTGTATTGCATTATGAAGTTGGTCTTCCACAAGAAGACGAGACAAATATTTTCTCTTATAACAAACTATAACCTTGGAGAAAAAGAGTTCTCGAAATCGTGGGATAAATCCCAACTGACCACTGTTGTATTTCAATTTCTATTTGCTGTAAATGCAGGATTGTTCGTGCTATTTGCGGTGAAAACCTATATGCACGGTACAACCACCACGTTGCAAGATATCCTGCTGTTTGCGATATTCACTGTCTGCGTATTGCTGCTATATCTTTTGAAAAAGTTGACTTTTTATACGCTTGCATCTATATTTGATAGAATAAAATATGCTCGAGAGTGTGTGTTCACTGTGTATTTATTTAATCACGCGCTTGGGGTTTGTCTATTCCCAATAGTGCTTTTGTTGGCGTATGTAAATCCAACGGTAATGCAGCCTAAAACGTTGTTGATTATCGGATATGTTGTGGTGGGCATAATCTATTTGTTGCGCTTATATAGAGAGTTCCAGATAAGTGCCAAGAATAGCATATCGTTTATTTACATTTTTTTGTATTTTTGTGCGCTCGAAATATTGCCGTTGTTCGTTATCGCAAAGATTGTTTCGGGCATAATAAGTTCTGATATAAATATTATATGAAGATAAAGAAGATATTAGTTTCGCAACCGAAACCAGAAGGCGAGAAATCTCCATATTTAGATTTTGCAAAGAAGTACAATATTCAAATTGAATTCAGACCTTTTATTCATGTAGAAGATGTGTCGGCTAAAGATTTTCGTGAACAGAAAATCAGCATTTTGGACCATACTGCAGTAATGTTTACGAGCCGTATTGCCATTGACCATTTCTTCCGTATGTGCGAAGAACTTCGTATAACAATGCCTGATACAATGAAATATTTGTGCATTTCGGAATCAACGGCTGTGTATCTTCAAAAATATGTGCAATATAGAAAACGCAAAATCATTTTCGCAAATGGAAAATTCGACGATTTGATTGAAGTTTCTAAGAAATATATCAACGAAAAGATTCTTGTTCCACTTTCTGATATTCACAAACAAGAAATTCCTGAAAAACTTACTGCGGCAAAATTCAATTATACAAAAGCAATTTTATATCGTACGGTAAGTAGTAATTTGTCGGATATCAATATTAAGGATTTCGATATTCTTGTTTTTTTCAGTCCAGCAGGAATTGCTTCGTTGAAGAAGAATTTTCCTAATTTCGAACAAGGTGATACATATATTGGTGCATTTGGTCCAACAACAGGTAAAGCCGTTGTTGATGCAGGTTTACGATTGGATATTCCTGCACCTACAATCAAATGTACATCAATGACATCGGCACTAGAAGATTTCGTTAAGAAACAAAAATAACGTGGGTTTTCTTCACGAACATAAGTTATCGAGTGAGAAAGATTTTCATTCACTATTACAAGGGGGTAAAACATTTATGAATTACCCCCTTAAGTTTTTGTGTGTAGTTACAAAGGCAGAAACAGCGTCTTTTCAGGTTGCTATTAGTGTGCCGAAAAAACGATTTCATAATGCGGTAGACCGTAATCTCCTTAAACGACGCATTCGTGAAGGCGTACGCCACATTTACCCACAAAAAGACTTTAACTCTTTGGCAATAAAAACTTTAATCGTATATTGCGACAATTCCATCGCATCACAACAAACACTGGAAGGTTGTATTGCCGATGGATTTAGAAAATTAGAGCAATATGCGAGAACTGTGTAAAAAACTCTTCATCTTTCCTATTCGTATTTACCAACGGTGCATTTCTCCGTTATTACCGCCTTCTTGTCGATACACGCCTACGTGTTCGCAATATGGTGTGGAGGCAATTCAAAAGTATGGCGTGCTAAAAGGTGGATGGTTGCTTTTGAAACGGTTATTGCGTTGTCATCCGTGGGGCGGACACGGATATGATCCTGTTCCATAAAACGAAATTGGTATGAAACATGTAACTCATATTTTTGTTCTTCTTGGTTTGCTTGTTGCATCAGTGTGCCTTATGAATTTTGATGGAAATAAGGATTTTGAAACAGCAAAGAACCTTGACATATTTTATAGTTTGTTCTCGGAAGTTTCTACTTCCTATGTCGATGAACTTGCACCAGGTGATGTAATGGAGCGAACCATACAGAGTATGCTGAAAACACTCGATCCGTACACGAATTTTATTCCAGAATCGGATGTAGAACGCTATACAATTATGAATAAGGGCGAATACGGAGGTATTGGTGCTTTGGTTGTGCCTCGGGATAGTGTTCTTATGATTTCCGATATTCGTAAAGACTCTCCTGCACAAAAATCAGGATTGTTGTTGGGAGATAGAATTGTTGAGGTTGATGGTCGTTCTATTATTGGGAAACCTTTTGATGACTGCATGCAATTGCTTCAAGGTCAAGTTGGTTCCTCGTTGTCTATGGTGGTTGTTAGAAATGGTAAACGATATTCTTTTTCATTTGAACGCGAAAAAATCACAGTCGGTAGTGTTCCGTATTTTGGTATGTTGCCATCGAATATTGGGTATGTGAAATTGAATGAATTTTCGCAGAATTGTGGCAACGATGTGGCAAAAGCGTTTACAAGTCTGAAAAGTCAAGGGGCTACGGGATATGTACTTGATTTGCGCGACAATCCTGGTGGGTTGCTAATTGAGGCGGTAAAGATTGTGAATCTGTTTGTTGATAAAGGAGAACGGGTTGTCTACATAAAAGGCCAAAATAAGACCGAAAACAATAAGTTTTCTACCATTTCCGATGCGTTTGATACACAAACGCCTTTGGTTGTGTTGGTTAACGACCATTCTGCTTCTGCCGCCGAAATTGTTTCGGGTGCATTGCAGGATTTAGATAGGGCAGTAGTTATTGGAAATAAAACATTTGGGAAAGGATTAGTACAGAATCGTAAGGAGTTGGCACATAATTGTTTGCTAAAAATCACGACAGCAAAATATTATATTCCAAGTGGTAGATGTATTCAAAGATTGGATTATTCCAACCGCGACAAAGATGGTAATCCAACAGAAATTCCCGACTCTTTGCAAAGAACATTCTATACTCGCAATCATCGTCCAGTGAAAGATGGTGGGGGAATTATTCCAGATGTGACCGTGCAATCTGTGGAGAACACAATTTTGTTGCCTGACTTACAAGCTAAATTTGTGTTGTTTGATTATGTGAATTCTGCCTATTCGGTACAAGATACGACTACAATTAAACCACAGTCGTTCCGTATGAGCGATAAAGAATATCAAAAATTTGTATCATATTGTAAATCTGTTGGTTATAAATTTATTTCAGAAGGCGAAAAACAATTGCTTGCTTTTGCCGACGAGGCTAAGAAGGAACAGTTTGATTTCTCACAACAGATTGCTGTTATACAAAATCAAATGAATTTGGAACAAGAAAAATTGTTTGAGAAGGAAAAGAAGCAAATTTGCAGAGAGTTGGAGTCGCTTGTGATTCGAAATTTATATGCAGAACAAGGTCAAGCAGAGTTCCTTATCCAAGACGATGAATATATACGAGAATCTACAAAATATATAGTAGATAAACAGTTGTATACGAAAACATTAGGTAAATAACTCTTACATTTGTAAAAATTAGAATTTGAAACAAGTTTTGGTACGATATAAATATTTGTTTTGTGCAATTGCCTGTATTATTGTTGCAATTGCAATGGAGACAATTTATTTTGACTCGTCGATTTCGCAACATAGCCTGAATTCATTTCAAAAGACAATACACAATAAGATTTCCAAAGCAGAAACGATTGGTCGCGAGGTCGTAAATTTATGCGATAGTGCTGATTTTCAAATGTATGAACGGTATCGTAGGGCAAATACGTCGGTATGCAATAGCCGTAATGTGTTGTTTTATGTTTTTTATGATGAAACGTTGGCGTATTGGTCGGACAACTCATTGATAAAAGACTTTCAGTCGCTTTCAAATGCGGGGAATTTGTTGTTTTCTGGAAATGCCTGGTATTTGGTCTCGCATACAAAAAAGAATCGATGCGATGTATTTGTCTTATCTTTTATAAAAAGCCAGTATTCATTTGAAAATGAATATATTAAAAATGAATTTCAGTCAGATTTTTCTATACATCATTCCGTTGAAATTTTTACCGATGCTTGCGAAGATACTTATCCGATTTACGATGAAAATCAGCAATTGCTTTTCTCGCTTGCTACCACGGCACATCGCAGCGATAGCCTTGTTTTATGTTATGTAATAATTGTGCTGTATTTCTTCGGAATTTTGTTCTTCTTGCTTTTCTGCGATGGCATTATTCAGTCTATTACTCGTATTGTGACAAGGCGTGTTGTCTTGTGCTGTACGCTCGTTGGTTTGATTGCGTTTCGTTTGTATATGATTGCTGAGAAGATTCCGTATATTGGCTATACTACGGTGTTGTTCGATTCGGCATTTTTCTCTACGCCATTCTTTTCGTCATTAGGTGACTTGTTGATTGACACTATGTTGTTCGCCTTTGCTATTGTGCAAGTTGCACGATTTTTTGCGAATCAGCAATTTGAAGAAAAAAAGAAAAAGTTGATTCTTCTTTTCTGTTTTTCGGCAACTATTTGTTGGATAATAAGTGCCGGTGTTATTCAGAATGTAATGCAACATACCGACTGCAATCTTAAGCTATTCAACATTCTAACAACTAATGGTTTAAGTTTTGTTGTTTATGGAGAAATAGCCTTAATTCTTTTCTTGAATTTTGTATTGTTGAATGCGTTTTTTGTCAGTCATCGTTTACAATTATCACGACAAGATGGCATTGTAGCAATTGGTTTGTTGGCATTGTTTTCGTCAGTATTGTCGTGGATAGTTGGAATTTATTGGATTTTGACGCTATTTTTTATTCTTTCGGTGATTGTTTTTGGCGTGTTTGTGTATAGCAATTCCAGTCGTGAACAGTCTTTAAAGTACGCGTTATTACTGCTTTCCGTGTTCTTTGTTGAGGTCTGTATTGCTCATTTTGTCAAACAAAAAGATATTGAGGCACAAAAGCAATTTGCCAAGGAATTGGCAACGGAACAAGATCCTATTGCAGAATCATTTTTGACGTATGTATATAAAGAATCTAGAACCGACGATGCGTTGCGAGAATTAGTTCAACACCCTGAAAATAAAGATGTTGAGATACGAAACTATTTGCAAAAAAAATATTTCAATGGTGTTCTTGAACAATATAATTTGGAATGTACGGTTTGTGGCACGGATTCCAGTTTCGATGCAAATAACCAATTGACGAATTGCGAGCGCTTTTTCAGTCAACTCTTGTTGACGAGTGGGGAAATAGTTTCGGATTCAAATTACTATTACATAAATAATCAAGACGGAACTATAACTTATTTTGATTCAATAGAATACAAGTTCTCTGATGCAAGAAAAAAGAAGTTGTATATAGAACTTCATTCCGAAGAAAATTCTCAAAATTTCGGATATCCTACCATTTTGTTGAATGGAACAATTCCGCATGAAAATTTAACATTTTCTTCCGCAAAGTACAAAAATGGCTTATTGATTTCGAAGCGAGGGAAATGTCCATATTCTCAGAAGTTGTCTTTGCTTGATAGACCAGCCAATTTGATTGACAGTAATTTTTATGTGACTGATGATGTAGAACATGCAACAAAGCATGTAGCGTATCGCATTAATGAGCAATTTACGGTTGTTGTTAGTGCGCGAATGTTACGATGGGATAATTATTTGATTTGGTTCCCATATATCTTTTTGTATTTCTTATTGTTGAATGTTGTTTTTAATAAGGTTTTCTTTTACGAGAAGAGGAATGTAAGTCATTCATTATCAGCAAAGATAAAGCATTCTTTTGTTACTTTATTATTGAGTTCGTTTTTGCTTCTTGGCATTTTTGGATTGTCGTTTATGAATACGAGAATGGAGCAGCAACAGCGTGCGTTTTTACAGGAAAAAGTTAACTCCTTGGTTACATCTCTCTCAATGGATTTTATGGACGATGAAGCTATTTCCGATAGTCAAGAATTGGATATTTTGTTGTCGAAACTTGCAGAGATATATTCTGCCGATATAAACTTCTATAATCTTGAAGGAGAATTATTTGCGTCTTCCCGACCAGAAATTTTCCAATACAGATTGCAGGACAAAAAAATGGATCCAGCTTCGTATAATTTTTTGATAAACAGAAGTTTTCCTCAATATACGCACGAGGAAAAAATCGGAGATTTAACATATATGTCTGCTTATGTGACTTTGTATAATGGTCAGAATAAGGTGCTTGGTTATGTAAATTTGCCGAATTTTTCAAACAATGAAGATATTCATCAGCAGTTTGCAGGTTTGATTGTGAGTTTGATAAATGTGGCAGTCATTTTGATTTTGTTGGCGACATTGTTGTCGGTTTTCATTGCTCAACGTATTGCTGTTCCGTTAAAAGTTATTCAAACTCGTATGAAACAAGTCACTGTAGGAAGTGAGAACGAGAAGATTACAATCAATGCTCCAGAAGAATTGGAGGGATTGGTTGCGAATTACAACATTATGATTGACCAATTGAGTGTGAGTGCGAACAAATTGGCAAAAGCAGAACGAGAAAGTGCCTGGAAAGAGATGGCTCGTCAGATTGCACACGAGATTAAAAATCCGTTAACGCCAATGAAATTGAGTATGCAATTACTGAATCGCTCGTGGGACGAAAAAGATGAAAAATTTGAAAAACGCCTAAAGTCTATCTCTAAAACAATGATAGAACAAATTGATACGTTAGCTGAAACGGCAACATCTTTTTCTGATTTCGCAAAATTGTCGACAGTGGTTTTGGAACCAATTGATATTGTTGAAGTTCTGCAAAATAGCGTAACATTGTTTGCACAAGAAGAGAATGTGATTGTAGAATCGCAATTGCCACAACATCAAGTTATTGTAATGGGTGATAAGGATAAAACAACTCGTATGTTTAATAATCTGATAAAGAACGCAATACAAGCAATTCCTACTACAAAGCAGGGGTATGTAAATGTACGCCTTATTACCGACGAAAGCAATGTCACCATAGCAATTCAAGATAATGGTCGGGGAATTGATGAGGAGACTCGTAAGCATATATTTGAACTGCATTTTACCACCAAAGAAACAGGTAGTGGATTTGGTTTGGCAATATGCAAAAATATTGTTGAGTCTTCGAATGGAAGCATTTGGTATGAATCGACCGTGGGAGAAGGAAGTACATTTTTCGTAAAACTACCGTTACAAAAAGTCTGACATTCAGGTAAGTTTTATATCTTTGGAACGATTCAAAGAAAAGTATGATTCCATTGTTTATATCATTCGATTTTGTTGACGTTGTTGATATTTTCCTTGTTGCACTACTAATGTACGAAGTGTACAAACTGATTCGTGGAACAGCGGGAATGAATGTCTTCTTGGGAATTATTGCCTTTTATGTTATTTGGCTGATTGTTCGTGCATTGCACATGGAGATGCTTACACGAATTTTAGGTCAGTTCATCAGTATTGGTGGACTTGCGTTGGTAATCTTGTTTCAAACGGAAATACGCCGTTTCCTTACGATTGTTGGTAATCGATATTTGCATTCACAGGGTCGAAAGAGATTATCTAAATTCTTGAATATCAACCAAGAGTCTATTCCTGTGGAGTCTATTTCTGAAATTAGTGATGCTATTTTTACCATGTCGGCATCAAAAACAGGTGCGTTAATCGTTATTGCAAAGGCAAAAGAACCAATCCTTTCACATTTGCAAACTGGTGAATTGATAGATTCACGTATTTCATCGGCATTGTTGCAGAATATTTTCTATAAAAACACACCGCTACATGATGGTGCGGTAATTATTATCGGTAGAAAGATTTTGGCAGCAAAATGCGTGCTTCCAATGTCCAAAACAACTGAATTACCAATGGGATTTGGCATGCGACATCGCTCGGCAATGGGCATGAGTGAAGAAACTGATACGTTAGTGTTGGTTGTTTCGGAACAAACAGGTGATGTGTCTTACTTTTTGCAAGGAGAGCATTTTAAATTACAATCTCGCGAAGAATTGGAAGAAATAATAAAACAAAGACAAGCGAATTAATGAGCATACAACAACCATTAGCAGAACGAATGCGTCCAAAGTCGCTCGACGACTATATGGGACAGAAACACTTGGTCGCTCCAGGTGCGGTTCTCCGTAAGTCAATAGAATCAGGACGAATTTCGTCAATGATTCTATGGGGACCTCCGGGAGTTGGAAAAACTACGCTTGCTCAGATAATTTCGAAGAGTTTGGAACGACCATTTTTTACGTTAAGTGCGGTAAATTCAGGCGTAAAGGATGTGCGTGATGTGTTAGAAAAGGCAAAACAATCGCAATTTTTCGACACTCCAAATCCACTATTGTTTATCGACGAAATTCATCGCTTCAATAAATCGCAACAAGATTCTTTGTTGGCTGCAGTGGAAAATGGTACGGTCACTTTAATTGGTGCAACAACGGAAAATCCTTCGTTCGAGGTCATTTCACCATTGTTGTCACGTTGCCAAGTGTATGTGCTAAAGTCTTTAGATAAAGAAGATTTGCAATTCTTGTTACAAAAGGCATTGTCCGAAGATGTTGTGTTGAAAAAACTAGACATTACGATACTCGAAGACGATGCTTTAATGCGATTCTCTGGCGGTGATGCCCGCAAGTTGATGAATGTGTTGGAGATAGTGGTAAATTCTCAAATTGCAAATGAGAAGATTATCATTACAAATGACGTTGTTACCAGCACATTACAAGAAAATATTGCTTTATATGACAAAGGTGGTGAGCAACATTACGATATTATTTCTGCATTTATAAAATCTATACGTGGAAGCGATCCAAATGCTGCTGTATATTGGCTTGCTCGTATGTTGGAAGGTGGAGAGGACATAAAATTTATTGCCCGCAGACTTTTGATTTCTGCTGCCGAGGATGTCGGTTTGGCAAATCCGAATGCGTTATTATTGGCACAAAGTTGTTTTAATGCCATATCGGTTATTGGTATGCCAGAGGCACGCATAATTCTTTCAGAAACAGCAGTTTATTTGGCTACATCTCCTAAAAGTAACTCTGCATATATGGCGATTAACGAAGCACTTGCTACGGTAAAGCAAACGGGAATGTTGCCTGTTCCATTACATTTGCGCAATGCGCCTACAAAGTTGATGGAACAATTGAACTATGGCGATGGATACAAATATTCACATGATTTCCCTGGACATTTTGTAAAACAAGAGTTCTTGCCAAAAGAGCTTTCACAAACGACATTTTGGAAGGCAGCCGACAATAAGAGAGAGCAAGATACCAAACAGTATATGCAAGTATTGTGGAAAGATAAATATTCGTTCTAATGAAGCGATTCATTTTTTTTGTGTTCAGTGTTCTATTTTACTTGGGAGTATGCTCTCAAGTTCCTGGCCGTTGGGTAGAGCATTTCTACTACGGTGATATAACACAATTGGAAACTATTGACGACAATGTGTTCGCACTCTGCGACAATGGAATATTTGTCTATACAATTTCTACAAAAGAAATTACCAAAATCACCAAATTAACAGGTTTAAGTTCCATTGGACTTACTTGTATGGCCTATTGTGATTCAACTTCGTCTTTTTTGGTTGGCTATGAAGACGGCAGTCTGGACATAGTTGCGTATCCGTCATTGAAGATTACGAATATTTCCACTATTCAGAAGAAGAATATGTATGGTTCTAAGGCAATCAATGCTATTGCAATGCGTAATGATACGGCTATGATTGCTACCGATTTTGGTGTTGTGTTGTTTTCAATGACAACACGGAACTTTATATCAACAACAATTTTAAGTACTGATGGTGGCTATGTTGCGGTAAATGACATAGCATCAAATGGAAACGAAATGTATGCTGCAACAAACAAAGGATTGTATTATGTAGAGAATACCTGTCCTTCATTTTCCGACTTTGGTTTATGGCACAAAAAAGATGAAATCACTCACGATACAATAGAACATATTGCATTGGTAAAGAACCGATTGTACTATGTTTCCCGTGATTCGTTGTTTTCGGTTACAGGTTCGATTGTCGCTCCATTTAAGGTGCAATGTGAAAACATCAATTCTATTCGTGTGAGAAATTCTATTGTTTGTCTTGCAAGTTCGTATGTTGCAAAGATGTATGATGAAAATGAAAAATTGATTTTCTCTTTTGATTCGCTTTCTTCTAACAATAAATTTTACGATGTGCTTCGTTCCGAAGATGGTTCAACTTGGGTTGCCAATAATCGCGGTGGATTGATAAATGCGGATACTCGTCAGAGTATACTACCTGACGGAACCCGCTCTAACCATATTCGTGCACTTTGTTCTGACGGCGCATTTTTACATATAGTTGGTGGTCGGGAATTGAAGTGGGAAATGGCATATTATAGCCTAAAAACAAGAAATGGAGATTGGTATGGACACGATAATTGGCATATTGTAAATGCTACTTCAATCTATAAAATTCCACATACTAAGAATTACTATATAGGTTCGTATGCTTCTGGATTTTCGGAATCAACTGAGGCTTGGAAAACAGAAAAGGTTTTCAATAAGGACAATACAATTTTACAACCATACTACCTTAATGAAGATTGGACTGTTGTAAATGATATGAGTAGTGACTCAAAAATGACATTATGGTTGATTAATGCCAGTGCCGACAAACCGTTAGTTGCTCGTACAAAAGATAACGATTGGTATTCGTATGCAATTCCTCGTGAATCAACTCTTACAAGTACAAATTTGTTTAATCATATCTTGGTTGACAAGCGTGGTTATAAGTGGCTTTCGGGAACAAGTTTGTTAAGTGTTTTTTATGAAAATGGAACATTAGATGACACTTCTGATGATTTGTTGACTCAGATAGAATTGAAAGATTCCGAAGGAAATATCGCAGAAAAAACGACTTGCGTAACGGAGGATTTGAATGGTCAAATTTGGATAGGCACATCGTCGGGTATAGCAGTTCATTCTTCACCTGCTCGCGTATTTAATGATAGAAAGTCCATTTCTCGTATAAAAATAGAAATTGACGGTGAAGTTGGTTATTTATTAAGTTCAGAATCAATTACCTGTATTACGGTTGATGGTGCAAACAGAAAATGGGTGGGAACATATAATTCAGGTGTGTATTTGATTTCTGAAAATGGTACTGAACAATTGTTGCATTTTACGGAAAAGAATAGTCCGCTACCATCAAATAAGGTAAATGCAATTGCAATTGATGGTGTGACTGGTGAAGTTGCAATTGGAACGGAACGCGGATTGATTACTTATTGGGGTGATGCTACTACTGGCGAACCAGAAATGGAATCAGTGAAAGTCATTCCGAATCCTGTTCGCGAAACATATAATGGTAATATCTTTATTAAAGGCTTGGTGACCGATGCGTATGTGAAAATTACGGACATTACCGGTAATCTTGTCAATCATTTGCAAGCGAATGGTGGTACAGCCGTTTGGGACGGAACAAATTTGTATGGAAAGCGTGCAAAAACAGGTGTATATTTAGTGTATGCTTCTGATGAATCGGGAAAATATACGCGGGTAACAAAAATCGTGTTTATAAATTAAAATCTATTCATGGAACAACTAACTATGCTTGGAACAGGTGCCGCAATGGTTACCAATATGTACAACACTTGCTTTACGATTTCTCGTGAAGATGGGGAATTATTCCTTGTTGATGGTGGAGGAGGCAATGGCTTATTGCGTCAGTTGGAGTTGGCACATTTGAGTCCGTTGAATATTCATAATGTATTTATTTCGCATAATCATTCCGACCATTTGTTGGGAATTGTTTGGTTGGTGCGTGCAATCGCACAACATATTCGTAAGGATAGATATTTGGGTTGCTTACATATCTATGCACATCAGAAATCGTTAGATGCGGTAAAAACTATCTGCGGAATTGTAATGCAACCACGACTACAAGCTTTCTTTGGAGATAAAATCATTTTACACCCAATAGAAAATGGAGCACAAACAATCATATTAGATAGGGAATTTACCTTTTTTGACATACAGAGTGTAAAAGAATTGCAGCACGGTTTTACTTGTCGTTTGTTGAATGGGAAAAAACTCTCGTTTTTGGGCGACGAACCATTCCACGAATGTGAACGGCAATATGTTGAGAACTCAGATTATTTACTTCAGGAAGCGTATTGTTTGTATTCCGAAGTGGAATTGTATAGACCATATACAAAGCATCATGGGACGGTGGTAGATTCTTGTAGAAATGCAGATTCTCTTAATGCAAAGGCAACAATCTTGTTTCATACCGAAGGTAAAACTCCAATAGAATTGCGTCAAAAACGCTACTTACAGGAGGCACGAGCAGCATTTTCGGGAATGGTATATGTTCCGAATGATTTGGATGTTATATCCCTTTAGAAACGATTCTGTTTCTGTCCTGTATAAATTACAAGAATAACGATTGGCGCTCCAAATAATGCCGTAACCGTATTTATTGGTAATGTTGTGTGGAATCCTGGCATTTGCGAAAGTAAATCGCAGAGCAATGTAAGATTTGCTCCAATAAGTAATGAGTAGACTATAAGACTTTTATGTTCAGATGTACGGAATACAAATCGTGCAATGTGTGGTACGGTCATTCCAATAAATCCAATTGGGCCGGCAAATGCTGTGACAATGCCTGCTAAAATTGCTGAGAGGATTATCATAATAAGTCTCATACGACTTGTTTGTACCCCTAATCCTTGTGCGTAATTTTCTCCGAGCAATAACGCATTCAATGGCTTGTGAATGAGTAGTGTAGCGATTATTGTTGGTATAATGCATGCAGCCATAACCATCAATTCGGTGGTGGTAATTTTTGAAAAACTACCCATAGTCCAAAGTACAAAAGCGTTTACTTCGTCCGGATTTGAGTAGTATTGTAAAACGCTAACAATGGCAGATGTAATGCTTCCGAACATAATGCCAATTATTAGTAACGATGCGGTATCTTTGACTTTTGGGGCTAATGCAACAATAATAAGGATTACAATAGTTGAGCCAACAAGTGCCGATACTGCTAATCCAATAGTTCCAGAAAATGATGAAAATAATCCAGCTGAAACGCCGCCTGCAAGCGAGAATAGAGCGACGCCTAAACTTCCACCTGTACTGACACCTAACACATACGGATCAGCCAATGGATTCCGGAATAATGTCTGCATTAGTAGGCCCGAAACGGGTAATGCAATACCGGTTAATAGGGCGGCAATTGCGCGTGGAAGACGCATATCAAAAACTATGGAATACCACAACGATGAGGTATCGTTTCCCAAGATAATGTCGGTATAAGCCTCTAAGGGGATTTGTACTGTACCGAATAATAAGTCAAGGATAAAAAAAACGGGAATAAGTATGAGTAATCCTATTGAATGAATACGATTCATTGCTTATTCCCGTTTGTGTATAGAATTTATTTTTCTAATTCTTTCCAAGCCAATGCACTAGCACCAAGTACAGCAGCATTTTTATCCATTAAACCACTTAGTTTAATGTCAACTTTGTTCTTGAAAATTGGAAGTAAGTATTCTTCCATAGAGGCTTTTGTAGGTTTAATGATTGCATCACCAGCTTTTGCTGGTCCACCGAACAAGAAAATTGTTGCAGGACTTGTATGGCATACAACATCAGCGAGTTTCATACCAAGAATCTTACCAGTGTAGTCAAAACATTCTTTTGCGATTTCATCGCCTTGTTGATATGCTTTGAACACATCGTACGAAGTAAGTTTGTCGTTAGGAATTTCTCGTAATGTTGAAGGTTTGCGAGAGTTGCATAGCAATTCTGAAATAGTACGAACTATACCAGTAGCCGAAGCGTATGTTTCCAGACAACCTTTTTTGCCGCAACCGCATTGACGACCATCCATAAATACAGTCGTGTGACCAACTTCCCCAGCAAATCCATCGTGACCGTATACTAAATCACCATTTACAACAATACCGCTACCAAGACCTGTTCCCAAAGTGATGACAACAAAATCTTTCATGCCTTTTGCCGCACCAAAAATCATTTCTCCCATTGCCGCAGCATTGGCATCGTTGGTGATGGCAATTTTTATGTTAGGGAAATATTCACCCATTAGTTTACAGAAATGAACAGTTCCTTTCCAACTAAGATTAGGAGCTTCTTCAATAGTGCCACGGTGATAGTTTGCATTAGGTGCACCAATACCGATACCCATCAATTCCCAATCATTGTGTTTTTTAAGTTCGTCAGCAATTAAACCACAAAGATTCTTCATATATGGTTCAATCTCTGTATATTCTTTTGTAGGGGTTACAATGTCTGCTAAACAATTTCCTTCTTTGTCAACAAAACCGATGGCAGTATTTGTTCCACCAATGTCAATACCAACTGTAATTTGCATAAAATGAATATTTAAGTATGTAACTATATTTTAAAAGCAAACAAATGCTTATTTGCAAATATATGAAAAAGAGAGATTTTTGTTTATTAAATTAAGAGGAACTTTGGACAATACTATGTTTATTGTTTTTGCGTGAAAAGATTATTTGATATTTTCCCACAAATTCCTCCCAAAATTGCCCCAAAACTATTTGCAATAAAATCGTCTAAATCGCAAGTGCGATTGCTCAAGATTGGTTGCAGAACTTCAATTGCTCCACTCAAAATACAAATAGCAACAATTGTTATGATTACTTTCTTAGTGGTGATTGCAAAGAAATGTCTGCTGTTTATGAGGAATAGAACAGACAAACCTAAATACATACAAATATGTATGACCTTGTCTTCATTTGGAAACAATAGCCAACTGGTTTTTATGTGTTGCGAAGGCATAAAACTTGCGAACAAAATTGCGGCAAGCCAAAGAATCGTTGGAGTGTAGCGTAAGAATTTCATTCCCATTTTAGGCGTTTAAGTGATTCGAAAAGTTCCTCGGCTTCGATAGGTTTGCCTACGATTTTTCCTTGTTGGATAAGAAAGATTGTTGGCGTGCCGTAGATATAGTAAGCATCTGCTGCTTCTCCATCCCAACCGTTGGTGTCGATTAGATTTTTTGCTTTTTGGAAATTCGGGTGTGCGTCAATGAATTTTTCCCAATCAGTTGTAGTAGTATCCAATGATAAGGTCACTAATTTATATTTTGGATTATTCAATTTTGCATAATGATTCAAAATCGTTGGCATTGCTTGTGTGCAATGTCCACACCAAGTTGCCCAAAATATGAGTGCAATATTTTCATTTGCGAAATTGATGTCTTTTTGAGGGTTCATTGCAGTCAAAATATCAAGTGGAGCTTGTTTCCCTACGGCTAATGCTGTGTTGTTCATAGCCTTACGACGAAGCGTTGATTCGTCCTCACTGCTACAGGTATTTTCCGAAAGATATTTTTGCGAAATGTAGGTAACAATCTCTGTAGCACTCATCGATTCAAAACCGCCAAGTAAGTAGTTTACAACGAAATTGTACGATTCTGTATTTACCGATGCTTTTGCCAAAATAGTATCGACTGCAGCCATAAAAATCGCATTCTTGTTTGACTGTTGTATTTGTTGCGAATAGATTGATAAATAGCGTATTGCAGCAGATGTAAATACTTCGGAGTTAATCAATGTTGCGTCCGAAAAATCAACATCATCAAAATTATGTGCTTTAAGAAATGCATTTTTTTCGGATTGCGAGAGCAACATAGGTGCAGCAGGTGTTTGTGATGATTTAATAACTTTCCAAGCGTATGTGTCTTTCCCTTGTCTTTGCAAATTCGCAAGATCTTCGTAATAAATTTTCAACAAACGACTGTATTCCGCTTCCGCTTGTCCACGGAATTCATCACCGATGTAATTGTTATAGATTGTTTCCAACATTTCAACTTGATTATTGAAAATGGCGTCTTTTGCTAAAAATGTGTAGTATAAGTCATTCTCCTTCGAAGACTGAACCTGAATATAGGCATTCGGGTTGATTGCTTCGGTGGTCATTGTCACATGTTCCTTATTGAAAATAAATGGAACTTCTGCATTATTTAATTGAGGGAAAATAAATTTGTAGAAACCTGTTTCGTCCTCGTCGCTTAATGTTGTTTTAAATAAACCATAGCGGTCGGCAGTAAGTGTATCGGTTAAAATAGAAAGATCGCCTTCAACTTTTGTAAGATATGCTATCTGTCCACCGAATCCGTTGACTCCTAATGAGATAGTGTAATTTGTAGCCAATGCGTGCAAAGAAAGTAGTATGCAGGCAAAAACATTCAGAATCTTCATATTGTACAATTCAAAATATGTGACGAAAATAAACAAAAACTATCAAAAACTTGTGATTATATGAAATTTAGTTATATTTGCATCGTGAATTCATTGAATGAGGGGACGAGTAAGTCCCCTCTTTTTTTGCACAAACATTGGAATAATGGCAATAGAAAAGGCGAAAATAGAAACATTGGTAGCGGAGTTTATAGAAGGAACTGATATGTTTTTGGTTTCAATAGAAATTTCTGCTGATAATGTAATAATGGTAGAACTTGATGCTGATTCTTCAGTAGATATTGATGCTTGTGTAGATTTAAGTCATCATATTGAAGACGGTTTGGACCGCGATAAAGAAGACTTTGAATTGACAGTGTCTTCGGTAAGTTTGTCGGAGCCATTCAAAATCTATCGTCAGTATCTTAAAAATGTAGGTAAGCAAGTTCGTGTAACTACAGCCGAAAGAAAATATGTGGGAGAATTATTGTCGGTGTGCGAAGAGTCTGTAACAGTAAAACACATTGATGTAGTGAAAGTTCCACCAAAAAATAAAAAGAAAGAAATGGAATTCGAAACGGTTATACCATTTTCGGATATCCAAAAAACAGAATGTGTAATTCTATTTAAAAATAAGATAATTTAAATTTTTAATGTCAAAGTAACAATTAGAGCGATGAAAGTAGAACAACATCAAAACTTAATGGATGCGTTTGCAGAGTTTAAGGCGGACAAAAATATCAATCGTCCAACGATGCAGAAAATTCTAGAAGAAGTTGTATGCAACTTGTTAAAGCGTAAATTCAATATAGAAGACGATGAAGCTATTGAAAAGAGCTTTAACATTATTATAAATGCGGACAAAGGAGATTTCGAAATTTGGCACAACAGAGAAGTTGTTGCTGACGAAGATTTCGAAGATGCTTTGAGTCAAATTTCTCTTTCGGATGCTCGCAAGATTGACGAAGATTTCGAGATTGGTGAAGACGTAACTGATAAAATCAGCATCAACGATTTCGGTCGTCGTGAGGTTCTTTCTATTCGCCAAAACTTGATTTCAAGAACGATGGATTTGGAGAAAAACAATATCTACAATCAATACAAAGAAAAGGTTGGCGAAATTGTTAGCGGTGAAGTGTACCAAGTATGGAAAAAAGAAGTTCTTATTGTTGACGATGCCGGAAACGAATTGTATTTGCCTAAGTCAGAACAAATTCCTTCTGACTACTTCAAGAAAGGTGAAACTGTTCGTGGTGTAGTTGCTCGTGTTGAAATGAAGAATGGTTCTCCAATCGTAATCGTATCAAGAACATCTCCTTATTTCTTGGAAAGATTGTTCGAATTCGATGTTCCTGAAATTATGGATGGTTTGATTACAATCAAAAAAATCGTTCGTATCCCAGGTGAAAAAGCAAAAGTTGCTGTTGAATCATACGATGACCGTATTGATCCAGTAGGTGCTTGTGTTGGTATGAAAGGTTCTCGTATCCACGGTATCGTTCGTGAATTGAGAAACGAAAACATCGATGTTATTCCATTTACAAGCAATATTCAATTGTACATTCAACGTGCATTGAGTCCTGCTAAAATCACATCAATCACTGTTAACGAAGAAAAGAAAACAGCGAATGTATTTATGCAACAAGATCAAGTGTCTTTGGCAATTGGTAAAGGTGGAACAAACATTAAATTGGCTATCCAATTAACTGGTTACAACATTGAAGTTTACCGTGATGGTGCGGAACAAGACGGTGAAGAAGATGTTGATCTAGAAGAATTTACAGACGAAATCGACGAATGGGTTATCGAAGAATTCCAAAAAATCGGTTGCGATACAGCTAAAAGCGTATTGCGCTTGAGTAAAGAAGAGTTGTTGAGAAGAACTGATTTGGAAGAAGAAACTATTGACGATGTGTTACGAATTCTTCGCGAAGAATTTGAAAACTAATTTGAGATAAATCAAACTGGAACGAAACAAACCTTCTTTTATTAACGAAAAAAGCAATTTAGTACTATGGCAAGATTAAGTAAGATAACAAAAGAGTTAAACTTGGGATTGGACACTATCGTGGATTTCCTCGAAAAGAACAATTGCACGGTTGACCGTGATCCAAACGCAAAGATTCCTGATGAAATGTATGAATTGCTTAAACGCGAATTCAAACCTGAGGATGTAAAAGAAGAAACTGTGGCCGACACTAGTCGCGGTCCAAAGGAAACTGTTTCGTTGCCAGAACCGGAACCTATGCCTGTTCGTGAACCAGAAGTGTTCACGACTTCAAAACCAAAACTTTCGGGTCCAAAAATTGTTGGTACAATCGAGGAAAATAATAAAAAGGTTGCTCCAAAAGAAGAAGTTGTTATTGAAGAACCAGTGCAAGAAGAAGTTCCAGAAGTTGTTGCTCCTGTTGTAGAAGAAGTTGTTGAAGAACCTGTTGCTGAACCTGCATCAGTAGAAGAAGTTGTTTCTGAAGAAAAAACAGAAGCACAATCGGAAGAAGAAGTATTCCGATTGACGAAAGTCGCAGTCGCAACTCCAAAAGTTCTTGGCTCTATTGATTTGTCTTCGATTAATCAAAAAACTCGTCCTGACAAAAAATCTAAAAAGGAAAGAGAACAAGAACGCAAAGAGAAGGAAAAGCAACAAGCACAAGCAAAACAACAGTTCAACAATTCTCAAAATAAACAAAAGGATCAAAACCAACAATCAAAGAGACCGAAGGAAGATTTCTTGAAAACAGAAACTCCTACGCTTAATAATCCTAAGATTGTTGACAAGATTAACTTGCCAAGCAATGATAACTTTGGCGATAAAAAGAATGCGAAAGGTAAACGTGAACGTCTACCAGGAGTAAAAGTAAACTACGAATCTGAATCATTCAACTCTGGAAATTCTGGAAAGAAAGATAAAGATTTCTCTCGCCAAGATAGAGACAGAGAAAGAGATAATAGATCAGGTAAAGGTGGCAAAAACAACAAACACGGAAAATATGGGTTCCGTGAAGAAGTCGATAACGACGATGTAGTTCGTAATATTAAGGATGTTCGTTCGAAACTCGACAGTATGGGTAAGAAGACAAACACTTCTAAACATACTCGTGAAAAGAAAGAGAAGATTCGTCAAGAAATGGAACTTGCCGAACTAGAACAACAAGAACAAGAAAAAATCCTTAAAGTTACCGATGTTGTTTCTGCAAACGACCTTTCTGCAATGATGAATGTTCCTGCAATGGACATTATCAAGGCTTGTTTTGAAATCGGTTTGATGGTATCGTTAAACCAACGTTTGGAAGCCGACACAATTCAAATGATTGCAGAAAACTTCGGTTTCGAGGTTCAATTCGTAAGTGCTGATATTCAAGAAGCAATCGAAGATGATGTTGATAAGCCAGAAGATTTGTTGCCTCGTCCTCCAATTGTAACTGTTATGGGTCACGTTGACCACGGTAAAACTTCATTGCTTGACTATATTCGTAAAACGAATGTAATCGCTGGTGAAGCGGGTGGTATTACACAACATATTGGCTCTTATAGTGTTACATTGGCGAATGGCCGTCAAATAACATTCCTTGATACTCCAGGTCACGAAGCATTTACAGCTATGCGTGCTCGTGGTGCTCAGGTTACAGATATTGCAATCATCGTGGTTGCAGCCGACGACCAAGTAATGCCTCAAACAGTTGAAGCAATCAACCACGCTGCAGCTGCTGGTGTTCCTATTGTGTTCGCAATCAATAAGATTGATAAGCCAGGTGCAAATCCTGATCGTGTTCGTGAACAACTTGCTAATATGAATTATTTGGTGGAAGAATGGGGTGGTAAATACCAGTGCCAAGAAATTGCTGCTAAATTCGGTAAGAATGTTGACGAATTGATGGAAAAAGTTCTTTTGGAAGCCGATATGTTGGAATTGAAAGCCAATCCAAATAAGGCGGCTCAAGGAACTGTTATCGAAGCAAAACTTGATAAAGGGCGTGGTTACACAACTAACTTGCTTATCAGCACAGGTACATTACATGTTGGTGATGTGATTTTGGCTGGTATGCATGCTGGTAAAATCAAGGCAATGTTCAACGAACGTGAACAAAGAATTAACGAAGCTGGTCCATCAACTCCAGTTATGATTCTTGGTCTTGACGGTGCTCCACAAGCTGGTGATAAGATTCACGTGATGGAGTCGGAACGCGAAGCTCGTGATATCGCAGCAAAACGTGAACGTCTACAACGCGAACAAGAATTGCGTGCAATGAAACCAGAAACTCTTGAAGATATTGCTCGTAAGATAAAGATTGGTAATGTTCAAGAATTGAACTTGATTGTGAAAGGTGACGTTGGTGGTTCTATTGAAGCATTGTCTGATTCATTGTTGAAACTTTCTACAGAAGAAATTCAAATTGTTATCAAACATAAAGCGGTGGGTCAAATTTCGGAATCCGATGTGCTTTTGGCATCAGCATCAAAGGCTATCATCGTTGGTTTCCAAGTTCGTCCTTCGGCAGAAGCACGTAGAATTGCAGAAAAACTTGGTATTGAAATTCGTTTGTACTCTATCATCTACGATGCGATTAACGAAGTTAAGGACGCTATGGCAGGTATGCTTTCTCCTGAAATTAAGGAAGAAGTTACAGGTAGCTGCGAAGTGCGTCAAGTATTCAAGATTTCGAAGGTTGGTACAATCGCTGGTTGCTTCGTTACAGATGGTAAAATCATGCGTTCGTCTAAAATCCGCTTAATCCGTGATGGTATCGTAATCTTTACAGGTTCTTTGGCATCTTTGCGTAAGGAAAAAGAAGATGTGAAGGAAATGACAAAAGGCCACGAATGTGGTTTGAATATCAATAACTACAACGATATTCAGGAAGGCGATATGATTGAAGCATTCGAAGAAAAAGAAGTAGCAAGAACATTGTAAAAATCCTTTTTCATAGATTTTAATAGTGTAGAGACGCGATTTGTTGCGTCTCTATTTTAATTTACAGATAATGGGAAATATTTTAAGAAATCTGTTTTTTCTTTTTGTAAGTGTTTGTTTTTCAGTAAATTTATTTGCTGACAGTATTACTTTTACCCTTTCTCGACCATCGGGAGAAGGTCAGGAAACATACGCATATCGTACTGTTTCTGGTTCTGCTATTGCGGGGATACATTTTTCCAATGTGTCGGGTGAATACACATTCGCCGAGGGGGAAACTGAGCATCAGATAGAGATTCCGGTGTATACTGCCAAAGGAATGGATTCGTGGGTATATAGGTCAACCAATCGTAAATTCTATGTGGAATCCTGGAAAAAAGACACATATAGATATGAATCGGAGCATACATTTTCGCCAATAGCAGTGGATTATGCAAGGTCATATTCGTCTACATCTTTTTATTCTAGTGGATATGTGAAAATCAATTCTGGCGATACTAGAATTTCTGGTCATAGAACATTTAACTATGATCTACCTAGTTTTATGAGAACAACGCTTCCATCAAATGGGTATGAGTATATTAGTGCAACCGGTCAAAAGACAAAGTTGTCGGTGTATTTTACCATAGATATGAAGGAAATTAATGATGGTTGGTGTGATGTTTGGATGGGATATCATATTGGTTCTTCTTATACTGAATATTACGATCGTGACATAGACTTGCCTGGTTCGGGTTGGGCACAATATGTTTTTGATGGGAAATCGTATACATTTTATTCAAACTATACCGATATAACTTTTGGATTTAATTGTCATGGAAGTGGAAGTAATGACTATTGGGTCGGAACACTTAGTGCAAATGTGAGTGCGTATGATGTAACATCGCCAAGTGTAAAGAATATGTATGTAAATACAGAACAACCATATATATCTGGGGAAGAAATTTGTATTTCTATGAAGTTTGATGAGTTGGTGAAAGTTTCTTCTTCTGATGCTGAAAAGTTATATGCAAAGGTACGAATTGCTAATAATGAATATTCGTTGGCTTATTTTGATGGAAGTGGTACGAATACCCTTATGTTTAAGGGTAAAGTTGATTTGAATGAATCTCAGAAACAACTTACAGGAATATCACTTCAAAGTTTTGACAATAAATATGTTACAGATATCAATGGAAATGTAGCGAATGCAGTGTCATCAACTAGTTTTTCTAACAATACATTTGTAATCAACAACAAGTATCCAATTGTATATAATCTTGCTGGTGGTTATATGAATAACAGCAATTATTCATCAACGACAGGCTATTATGTGTATGGATACCCAACATCTTTATTGACAAATGCCGATGTATTTCTTGATGGATATTATCTTCTTGCTTGGACAAAAGAAGGTTTTAAGGAGTACATAACGGAGATTGGAAATACAGAATATGGTGAAATAAAGCTTATTGCAGCTTGGTTCTGTGATACATGTAATCAATGTGGTATGGAACCACTGTTTGAAAAAATTGAAGCAAGTTGTGTTGGCAATGCAGATGGCTCAATTCGTGTAAATGTTGCCAATAGTGATGAAATAGACTACTCGTACGAATGGAATACGGGAGAAACAACTTCATATCTTGAAAATATATTTGCAGGAGTCTATTCTGTGGTCGTGACAAAGCCAAATGGTTGTTCTATAACAATTGCAGATACAGTAAAGAATAAACTTGCAATGAAAGTTACTATTGATTCTGTTCGTGATTCTCGTTGTAATCAACCAACTGGGGCAATATTTGTCAGTGTGGATAAGGAAAATGTTTCGTATAAATGGAATACTGATGCAGAGACAGAGGATTTGCTTGCTGTTTCCAATGGTGTGTATACATTGACAGTAACAGATGAAAATAACTGTAGTACTGAGGTAGAAGCAGAAGTTAGAAATATTGTACCGAAACGACCTGAAATCTCGTTAGTAACGGTAAGCGAGGAAACTGGGAAAAATCTAGTTGTATGGTTAAAGCAAGACACAGATTTGATTGATTACTATACTATTTATAGAGAGTATGACCAAGTAAATGTCTATGATTCAATTGCAACGGTATCGTACGATGATATAAGTATTTTCGAAGATGAAGATGCAGATCCTATGGTGCGAGCATGGAGATATAAAATCTCTGCAACCGATATTTGTGGTAACGAAACAGAAAAAAGTAATCATCATAAAACAATGCATTTGACTAAAAATGCGGGAATTGAAGGTTCCGGTGAAAATAACTTAATCTGGGATAAATACGAAGGTTTAGACTTCTCAACGTTTATTGTGTATAGAAAATACAAAGTTCTTGATAGAATAGTAATAGACACAATTGCAACATTACCAGCAAATGTAACATCGTACACAGATAAGAATCCTGCTGAACATACATTGTCGTATTTTGTAGCAATTAAATTGCCAGAAGAGGTTGATCCCCAAACACAGTTTATGAAAGCCGAATCTGGTCCATTTACTCTTGCTATTTCAAATATTGCTGAGGCAGAAAATCAAACTGTTGCGGTGTTTGATATTGAAGAAAATGTTATTGTTTATGCAATTGGACATACAATTTATGTAAAGAATGCCGATGGAAGAGATGTTGCTATTTATGACAATACTGGTAAAGTCATCTCGCACACATCTGCAAACAATACGGATGGTATATTGAGCTACGATATTCCAGTTGACGGAATATATTTTGTAAAAGTCGGTAATCAATCGTATGCGATTGTAGTGGAATAGGTTTGCCTAACTGGAATACAATAAATTGCAAAAGAAAAATTTGTATTTTTGGCAAGAATTATTGATTTATGGCTCAAACAGAACAAGTGTGGGGTTCAAGAATTGGTTTGATTTTGGCAATGGCTGGTAGTGCCGTGGGCCTTGGTAATTTCTTGCGATTCCCTATACAAGCTGTCCAAAATGGTGGCGGTGCATTTATTATTCCATATTTGATATCATTCGTCCTTCTTGGTCTTCCATTGGTAATGATAGAATGGTCAACAGGAAAATTTGGTGGAAAGTTCGGCAGACATTCTCCGCCAACAATTATGCAGACATTAAACAAAAATAAATTTTGGCGTTATGCAGGTTCTTTGGGATTGTTTTCTAGTATCATAATATGTTCATATTATTGTTATATAGAAAGTTGGATACTTTCGTATGCAATCCATTCTGTTGTTGGAACTTTTAACGATCTAACGGAAATGGAAATCTCATCGTTCTTTGATTCATATTTGGATTTAGGAACATCAACATCGGGTATTCCATACGATACATTCTTGTGTTTTATCCTTTGTCTTTTCTTGAATGTTTTTATTCTAAGTCACGGAATTGCAAAAGGTATTGAGCGTGCGGCAAAGGTAACAATGCCATTATTGTTGTTCTTTGGTCTTTTCTTGGTATACAAGGCCTATACAATGAAAGCGGGCGTACAAGGTGCTTCGTTTGACAGCGTTGTTGCCCTTAATTTCTTATGGACACCAGACTTCGATTCTTTGTTGAACCCGAAAGTATGGCTTTCGGCAGCTGGTCAAGTGTTCTTTACGCTTTCGTTGGGAATGGGTGCAATTCAAACATATGCTTCGTATTTGAAAGAGAAAGATGACATTGCGTTGAGTTCAATGACTGCGGCATTTACGAATGAATTTACGGAAATCGTACTCGGAAGTGCCATTATCATCCCAATTGCAATAGGTTACTTTGGTATAGATAGAGTTATAGAATTGACACAATTTGGCGGGTTTGGTCTTGGATTTAGAACTATGCCATATTTATTCGGACAATGGGGACCAGTTTTGTCTGCTTTGGCAGGGTTTTCGTTCTTTGGATTATTGTTTTTTGCGGCAATCACATCTACACTTTCTATCGCACAACCGTTTGTGGCATTTCTTTCAAATAATTATGATTGGTCACAAAAGAAAACATCGTATTTTCTTGGAATAGTGATACTTGCTATGTCTTTACCATGTATTTTATTCTTCGATAAAGGAGTCTTTGATCAATATGATTTTTGGGGTGGAACAGTTTCGTTGTTCTTCTTTGCTATGCTCGAAGCTATTGCCTTTTCGTGGGTTATGGGTGTAGATAAAGGTTGGGAGATGATTCATCAGAATGCAGATATGCAATTGCCAAGAGTTTTCCGTTTCATCTTGCGATTCGTTACTCCTACAATGTTGATAATCATATTTGTAGCATCGCTTATTAAACCCAAAGATGATGATTGGTCATTATTGAGCTTTAAGGGATGGGAACTTGATAATTCAAGTATAATTGGTGAATTGCGCCATCAGAATGTCGGTCCAAATAAAACTTGGTTTGCCGATGAGTTTTATGCGGAAAATGAAGGCGTTGTAAAACAGATTTCCGAATCAATAATTGAAATTGAAGGTAAGGAATATGCACTTCCAGAAGGTGCTGAAGTTCTTGTATCTGTTGATGAGGAAGTCTCGTTTGCTGCACCTTTGTATAAGGCAAAAGTGGTAAATTCCGTATTTTATGTCGATATGTGTAGAATTGGTTTGCTTATATTTTTAGGATTACTTTGTGTCTTGATTTATAAAGCAAAACCACATAATTTTGAGGAGAAAACAGAATGTCAACAATAGCGCTTAGCATAATGATTTCGGTACAAGTTGTTGTAACACTTGTAACTGTTTATTTGTATTATAGAATTTTGAAAAAGAAGAATAAATAAGAGAAGTATGAAAACATTTTTTGAATTAGCACAAACTCGTCGAAGCACGAGAAAGTTCAAGACTGATGCCGTTCCACAGGAAATTCAAGAACAATTGCAGAAAATTGTTCTTATGAGTCCAGCAAGTAAGCGTGCAAATCCGTGGGAATTTATCTTCGTTGAAGATAAAGCTATGTTGGAAACGATTTCTACTTGTAAACAAATGGGCGCTGCCTTTGTAAAGGATGCACCATTGGCTGTTGTTGTTATAGCTGATCCACAAAAAAGTGATGTGTGGATTGAAGATGCTTCGATTGCATCAACATATTTGCATTTGGCGGCAGAAGACCTTGGCTTGGGTAGTTGTTGGGTACAAATCCGTCGTCGTGGTAAAGAAGATGGAGAACCTGCTGGCGATGTGCTTAAAAAAGCCTTGAATATTCCTGAAAATATGGAAGTACTTTCTGTTATTGCCATTGGTTACAAAGAAGAAGAACGTAAACCATTTGATTTGACTCGTCTGCAATTAGAAAGAATACATAAGGAGACATTTTAATGCTTGTCTTGTGTTTTTGTATAATTGTAGATTTAAATAAAAATGTTATAAAGATATTGTTATCTTTGTGAAAATATAAAATAGAAATTATGAAAGGTAAATACCAAAAACTAATCGTTATCGGAATTATCGCAGTATTCTTTCTTATTGCATTCGGCAATAGTATGTTTATTAAGTTGGAAGCAACAGAACGTGGTGTGATTTTCCGTCAGTTTACAACAGGTTTGGATAAAGAAAATGTGTACGAACCAGGTTTCCACATTATTGCTCCTTGGAACGATATGTATGTGTTCAATGTAGCAGAACAAAAGATAGAAGAAACTATGGATGTGCTTGATAAAAATGGACTTTCAATCAATATTGAAATCACTGTTCGTTTTTATCCAATCTATAATAGTGTCGGTTTCTTGTACGAACAATTCCGTACCGACTATGCAAATCTTTTGGTGATTCCAGAAGTTCGTTCGTCTGTTCGGCAAGTTGCAGGTCGTTATTCTGCCGAAGAAATTTATTCTACAAAACGTTCCGAAGTAGAACAAACAATTATTGACGAAGCAGGTAAGAAATTACGTGACAACCATATAGAAATGAAAGCATTGCTTATTCGTTCTATTAACTTGCCACAAGATATTCGTCAAGCTATTGAAAACAAATTGAAACAAGAACAAGAAGCTCTTGCATATCAATTCCGCTTGGACAAGGAAAAATCTGAAGCAGAAAGAAAGAGAATTGCAGCAGAAGGTGAGGCTCGTGCAAACAATATCATCAACAATAGTTTGACACCAAGTTTGTTGAAGATGCGTGGTATTGAGGCAACTTTGGAATTGAGCAAGTCGCCAAATTCAAAAACAGTTATTGTCGGTGGTGGTGGAAATGGTCTTCCATTGATTTTAAACTCCGATAAATAAGATTACACACATAAATTTGTCGAGAGGCTATTTCATTTATTTGGAATAGCCTCTTTGATTTTTTGAATAAAACCATTGATAAAAACTCGTTAAAACATCGGGTTTTTATATCTTTGCCTGTCATATAAAAGAAGAATTTAACTAAAAACAAGAAAATGAAAAAACTACTAATCTTAACTCTTTGTATTGTAACGGCATTTGCAGGTATATCGCAAAACTATCCGTTCCCAATGAATGAAAAAGGATATTCGTATCCGTATGGAATTTCGGCTACATCTCCAAGAAATACGAGTATTCAAAGCAAATTTGTGGCATGGGATAAAGCATTGTATGAGGAAAGCGGTAATCTTGGCCGTATTAAATTTGACCAAACTCAATACACTGTTTCTGAAGGTATTGCGTATGGTATGTTGATTTATGTGTATATGGCAAATGAGACAAATACCAAATGTCAAGATCGTTTCGATAAGTTGTATGCGTATTATAAAAAATTTAGCGATAGCAGAGGGTTAATGCACTGGAAGATAAATGGTTTTAATTCCGTGGAAGGTCAAAATGCTGCAACAGATGCCGATGTGGATGTTGCTTTGGCGTTGTGTTTGGCTGCAAAACAATGGGAAAAATCTTCAAACTATGATTATGCAAAAGAAGCTGAAACTATTTTGAAAAACATTTATAACAATGAGGTTACAACTAAAAATGGCATAAAAGTTTTCAAACCAGGTGATGCGTGGGATAACTATGGAAACCCTTGTTATTTTACTGTTGCTTCGGTTGGTGTGTTCCAACAAGCACAAGATGAATTAGGATTTACAACGACAAAAGATTGGGCTTCTGTTTATACTGGTTCACATACTTATTTGGAAAAATCACAAAAGAACGGTATATGGCCAAACTGGGCTAAATGGGATGGTTCTCTAGGTACTGGCAATAGTGGCGATGCTGATGATTTCGGTTGGGATGCTTGCCGTGTTCCTTGGCGTGTAGCTTGGGATTATGTATGGTTTGGTAACGAAAGTAGTAAAAATATGATGGCTAAAACAATTGCTTTGTTAGATGCAAAGGGTTGGGCTAAAAGTCCTACATCAGTTGGATTCATGACTGGCTTGAATGGAAGTGGTTATAGTAGTATCTCAACAACAAGCATGGCAGGCAATGTTTCTTGGACAGGTAGTGTTGGTTGTGCATTTATGACAGATGCTACTCGTCAGTCGAACTTAGACTCATATTATACTCAAAATGTTACTGCTACAGGTGGTCCATATTACGCTCAAACAATTCAGATTTTGTATATGTTGACAATGTCTGGCAATGCAGCAAACTTCTATGATTGTGATGGCGGTAATGCTGTAGTTACTCCTCCAGTTGTTTCTGCTGCAACAACAGATGGAAAGTCTATTACATTGACTTGCTCTAAGAAAATGGCTTCATCAACAAACTATAGTGGTTTTACAGTGTATTTGAATGGTGCAGCTCAATCGAATGTAATTAGTTCTATGAACGTTTCTGGTAGTACAATTACATTGAATTTGAAAAACATCACAGTAGAGTCGGGTGATGCAGTTGCTGTTTCATATAATGGTACATATTTGACAAGCGATCAAGATGCTGCACTTGGTTCTGTTGTAAAAATGACAGTAAAGAACAATGTTCCTGGGGGAAATACTATCTTGGCTGATTGTGAAAATGGTGAAGTAACTTTGCTTGGTGGAACCTGGTATTCATATGTTGGTAAAGGAACACAATCATATAAGATTGAACCAGTTGGAGCAAATTCAACTGCTCATTCTGCTCATTTCACATATAGTGGTGTAACAGATTATGCTGGTATGGGATTCAATATCTTGGAAGAAGGCGACCAGTATGATTTGACAGGTTCTACAGGTATTACATTCTATCATAAAGGTAGTGCAGCTACATTAGAGGTTGCAACTCCAACTACAAGTGATTATAGTCACCATATTTATAGTGTTCCTTCTCATGCTAACTGGACTTTAGTTACTGTAAATTGGGATGATTTGACTGGACCTGGATGGGGTGCAGGAAATAGCACAGATTTTAATGAAGGAAAGTTGTATTCGGAAGTAATTAAATTCCAATGGAAAGTTACAGGTTCTGGCGAATTCTATATTGATGAAGTGACATTGATAGGAAAAACTATTGCAGTTTCCTCGGCAGACAAATCTGCTTTAGAAAAAACACTTGCTTCGGCTAACTCATTGTATGGTGCAGCTGCAACCGATATGTATCCTCAATCGGCTATTACTACTTTCTATAAAGCAATTGATGCTGCTGCAACTGTGAATATGAATGCTAAAGCAACTCAAACAGAAGTTGATAATGCAAATACAACATTAACAAAAGCAATTACAACATTCAAAGCTGCTGCTTATGCCGATAAGTCTTCTCTACAAAAGGCAATTGCTTCGGCTACAACTGTAAGCAAGAATGCGGTGATTGGAACTGCTAATGGTCAGTATCCTCAATCTGCAAAAGATGAATTGGATGCTGCTATTGCTGCTGCTCAAACTACATATAACACTGTTGGTTTGACTGCAACTGAAGTGAGTGCTGCGGTAACAAAATTGAATGCGGCAGTTACTGCATTCAACAATTCGAAAATCAGCACTAGTGTTGTTGACAAAGCAGGCTTGAAAGACATTATAGATAGATCAACAGATATTCTTGCTACAACAACTGCGGGAACTTCTGCTGGACAATATTCTGCATCAAGCCGTTCAAGTCTTGAGTCGGCTTTAAAGACCGCTAATACAACATATAGCAATGCTTCAGCAACTCAGTCAACTGTTGATACTCAGACCAAGTCTTTGATAGCTGCATACAATGCGTATGTAGCTTCTAAAGTTACAGAAACAGCTGTTGATGATGTAGAATTTGCTATGAATGTTTATCCAAATCCTTGTTCTGATGTATTGAATATTTCGGCAACAGAAGAAATTCAATATGTTCGTTTCATTAGTGTTTCTGGTGTAAAAACTGTTGCTGAAGTTGGTCAAACATCTGCACAAATCGATGTAAATCGCTTTGCAAATGGCTTGTATTCTGTACAAGTTGTATTTGCTGATGGAACAGTTAAAACAACGAAGTTCATAAAAAAATAACATAATGAAGAAATTAGTTTCACTATTTACGGGAATCTCATTAGTTTTGTGCGGTTTGGCACAAAACTTCCCTTTCCCGATGAATGAGAAAGGATATAAATATCCGTATGGTATTACTCCAACTACGCCTAATAATGAAAATATCCAGAGCAAATTCGAAGCTTGGGAAAAGGCTATGTGGGAGGATAGTGGAGAGTTTGGTCGAATTAAGTATGATCCTACGAATGGAAATGATAAATATACTGTAAGTGAAGGTATTGCATATGGTATGTTGATTTATGTGTATATGGCGAATGAGACAAACACACAATGTCAAGACCATTTTGATAAATTGTATTCCTACTATAAAAACTGGTCAAATAAAAACGGTTTGATGAACTGGAAAATTACTGGTTTTTCTTCTGTTGCTGATGGTGGAAATGGTGGTGCAACCGATGCAGACTTAGATGTTGGATTGGCACTATGTCTTGCCGCAAAACAATGGGGATCTTCTGCAAAATTCAACTATTCTTTGGAGGCAGAACAAATTCTAACAAGCGTATATAGTTATGAAACATTTGTTTCTAATAACAAACGTTGGTTAAAGTCTGGTGATACTTGGAACGATGTAGGTAATCCTTGCTATTTTACTGTTGCTTCAATTGGCGTGTATGATCAAGCACAATCTGCTTTGGGATTTGGAGCAAAAATGAATTGGGCAAAAGTTCACACTGATTGTTTTGAATACTTAAGAATTTCAGAAAGAAATGGGGTGTGGCCAAACTGGAGCAAATGGGACGGAACTCCATCATGGCGTCCTTGGTTAACAGATGCAAAAACTCAATGGGATGAACAACAATTTGGTTGGGATGCTTGTCGTGTTCCATGGCGTATTGCATGGGATTATGTATGGTTTGGAACAGAGGATAGTAAAGCGTTGGCCGCTAAAACACTTGCAATGTTAGATGCAAAAGGTTGGGTAAACAGTCCAAATTCTGTTGGATATCTTGAAGGCTTGGATAAAGAAGGTTATGAAAACATAAAAGTACCTTCAAGCCAAGGTTATAGTGCAGGTAATGTTGCATGGACAGGTAGTGTAGCTTGCTCATTTTTGACGGACAATGACAGACAAAATAGCCTTGATACATATTACAGTCAAGTTTCAACCAGATACGCTGGACCATATTATGCACAAACATTACAGGTATTGTACTTGTTAACATTGTCAGGTAATGCGGCAAATTTCTATGCTGTTACTGCAACAGATGAAAAAGAAACGTTGAAAACAGTGATTGCAAAAGCAGTGTTTGTAAAAGAATCTGTTGTAGTTGGTAACGGCAATGGTGAATACAAACAATCTGTTGTTGATGCCTTAGCTGCTGCAATTGCAACAGCTGAACAAAAAAGTCAAGAAGCATCATTGTCTAGTGAGCAAATAGCTTCAGCTGTTTCTGATTTAAATACTGCAATTACAACATTTAAGAAAAGTGTAAATGTTTTTGCCGATAAGGGAGAATTGAAAACATATATTGATATGGCGACAGAAATTCTTGCCTCAACAACTGCAGGTACATCGGCTGGTCAATATTCTGCAGACAAACGAGCTTCGTTAGAGTCAAAATTGACAGCTGCAAATAAACAATACAACTTAGAAACTGCAAAGCAAGCAAATGTTGATGCCGCTACGCAATCACTAAAACTTGCATACAATAGTTATGTAGATTCAAAAGTAATAACAGCTGTTGAGGATGTTGCGTTTGCAATACAAGTATTCCCAAATCCTTGTAGTAGCATAGTAAACATTGTTTCTAGCGAGGAAATAGCGTATGTATATGTTATTGCTTTATCAGGTGTAAAAACAACATTTGAAATAGGACAAACAAGTGCACAATTAGAAGTTGCTCACCTTGCAAAAGGAACATATCTATTACAAGTTGTATTTGCAAATGGAGCAGTAGAAAAAACGAAATTTGTGAAAAAATAGCACTTTGTGTACTTCGTACACTTCTACAAGGCCGATAAACAGGGATGTTTGCCGGCCTTGTTTATTTTAAAAAGTCTTTTGGTAAGTAATTTATATGCTGAAAAAATTTTTTTCGGTATATACCCATTAATACTGCGTTAAAGGCTATTAGTGTAGAGTTTACAATATTAAAAAATACCTGTAAAACCCTTTGCCAAATCGAAGGTTTTATTGTTTTTTTGTAGCACGAAAAATTATGGAGTTTATGAAAAAATCTTTGTTATTCCTTTTGGGAACAGTAATAAGTATTTGTTGTTTTTCACAACAATTTCCATTTCCTATGAATGAACATTCTTATACGTACTCGTATGGAACTTTGCCATCAAATGTTGATAACGAAAAAATACAATCAAAGTTTGTGACATGGAATAAGAATATGTATATAGAAAGTGCCGATGGGCAAATGGGACGTATTCGTTTTGATGACAAAAAATATACGGTTTCGGAAGGTATTGGCTATGGAATGTTGATTTATGTATATATGGCTAATGAGACAAATGATTTTTGTCAAGATCATTTCGATAAGTTGTATGCGTATTATAAAAAATGGAGCAACGGTAATGGCGTTATGAACTGGAAAATCGAGGGATTTGAGAAGGTGAATGGCTATAATGGTGCTACAGATGCTGATTTAGATGTTGCTTTGGCTTTGTGTCTTGCCGCAAAACAATGGGGCTATTCTTCAAATTTTTCGTATGCTGACGAAGCAGAAACTCTATTAAGTGCAATTTATAACAAGGAAGTAGGAACTCACATGGTTGATGGTGACTTATTAACCTTGATTAATCCAGGAGATAGTTGGGTAAGCATTGCCAATCCTTGTTATTTCACAATTGCATCGGTTGGTGTGTATGATCAAACTCAAAAATATTTCTCTTTCTCAAAACAAAACGATTGGACAAAAGTATATGACGATAGTCATGTGTTTTTGCAAAAGTCTCAACGAAATGGTTTGTGGCCAAACTGGAGTAACTGGGATGGTACGCCATGCAATAGAGGTTCGTATGATCCATCTTCTATGGATTTTGGATGGGATGCTTGTCGTACACCTTGGCGTGTAGGTATGGACTATTTGTGGTATGGTACAGAAAGCAGTAAAGCAATGTTACAGAATACTCTTACCATGATGGAGGCTCAAAATATGATGGATTCTCCTATACGTGCAGGTTTCTATTCAAATTTGGATGCTGATGATCCTGCTGATTTGGTTCTTGAAAGTAATGGAGGTATGTCTGCATTTCTTGGAGCGTATGCTTGTGCACTTATGATTGATGAGTCAAAGAAAGAAAGTCTTGATTTGTTCTATAATCGTTTGAAAAACAACTTGGAAAGTCCATATTATTCTCCAACATTACAAGTTTTGTATTTATTGACAATTTCTGGAAATGCAGCTAATTTCTACAACATAGAAGGTTGTGCTCCACAAATTATTGTAAATCCTATAATTTCATCGGTTTCTACTGATGGTACGACACTTCAAATTGCGTGTACAAAAGAAATGAATGAATCTAATAAAGATTTTTCAGGATTTACATTGTATGTTGATGGAAAAGAATATGAAAATCCATTTACAGAAATGACGATTTCTGGTTCTACAATATCGTTGGTTTTAAATGAAATAGCAATATCCGAAAAGACAGGACTTGCATTGTCTTATTCTGGTACGGGAATTACAAGCAAGCAAGGTGGTGTTTTAGGAGGAATTGTAAAATATCCAGTTAAGAATGATGTATTTGTTGTAGGTGGCAATACTATTCTTGCAGATTGTGAAAGTGGCAATACAACAACTCTTGGTGGTGGCTGGTATTCATATTCCGATGGTTCAACACAATCGTATGAATTGGTTGCAGGTGGAGCAAATGAAACAGCTACATCGGCTAGTTTTACCTATGAAGACGTGAAAAGTTATGTTGGTGTTGGATTTAATGTTCTTCCTTCCGAAAATCCATTGAATTGTTCTGGTTCTACAGGAATTTCATTCTATCACAAAGGTGATGCATGTACGTTGGAAGCAAAATCGGTAACAAAACGAAATGCGAATTACTCATATCAAACATACGCAATTGAGGCCCACGAAGATTGGACTTTGATTGAATTACCTTGGGAAACTATTGCAGAGGATTTTGTTACAAGTGGATATGTTACTGAAGTTACAGGTTTCCAATGGAAAGAAGTAACTGGTTCTGGAAGTTTCTCTATAGACGAAGTGGTACTTGTTGGTCGTAGCATCTCAACATCTGTAATGGATAGAGTATATTTAGAGGCTGCACTTGTTGAAGCAAATACATTATACTCAAAATCATCAACTGAGAAATATCCACAATCGGCAATAGATGCTTTGATTGATGCAATTAGTGCTGCGGCCGAAGTTAATATGACTAATTCAGCAACTCGTGGTGCAATTGATACGGCTACAACTGTTTTGAATGAAGCAATTGCTGAATTTAATGCAAAGGCATACGGTGACAAAAAAACATTAGAAAAGGCTATTAAAGAGGCAAATACGGTGCTTTCGTCTGCTGTTATTGGATCAGACAAGGGTATGTACCCTGCTGATGCTAAAGCTACATTTGAAGAGGCAATTGCAGCTGCACAAGCAAAATATGAAACATTCGGTTTGTTTGCTGATGAAATTACAGATGCTATTGCAACATTACAAACAGCGGTGAGTGCATTTAAAGCATCGGTAATACAAACAGCTATTCAAGATAATGAAATTGGTATGAATGTATTTCCTAATCCTTGTGTTGATGTTGTAAATGTTGCTTCAGACGAGGAAATCGTTACGATTACTATCCGTAATTTGAACGCCGTAGTTTCTGTCGTTGCTGTTAATGCGATGACTGCGGCAGTTCCGGTTTCGCAATTATCTGTAGGTGTTTACTATCTTCAAATAGAAACAGTAAATGGTTCTATTACAAAAACATTTGTTAAAAAATAAATATTAACTAACTACCTTTTTTAACGAAAGAGTTGTGCAGAAATGTACAACTCTTTTTTACATCAAAATATATTGTACTTCTTTGAAATAATATTTTTTTTCGTTGCCGTAGGTGTCGGTTATGACTAATCTTCCGTCTGCTTCAACATTGGTGATTTTCCCTTCGAAAAATCCATCTGCATCGGAGTAAATGTGAGGAACATTTTTAAGATATAGAAAATCAAGATAACGAGTTCGAATCTGTTCTGGATTGTTGCAAATCAAATTATAATTTTCTGTAAGACGATTTAGAAATAGTTGTAGGACCTCTTCTTTGTCAAAGTGTAACTTATCGTTTTCTAAGGAAAGCGAGGTTGGATTTGGTGCACTTGTAAAAGTTGTTTGATTTACGTTTAATCCGATTCCAATTACTGAAAATTCAATATGTTTTTGAGACAATTGGTTTTCAATAAGGATTCCAGCTACTTTGTTGTTACCGACATAAATATCGTTTGGCCATTTAACGGTAACATTTTCGCAAAAAAGCGCAACAATATCGCGTACAGAAAGTGCAACACATTGTGAGAGAATAAATTGTTCTTTCAGTGCGATTTCTCGTGGGTGAACGATAACCGAAAACAGTAGGTTTTCTCCTCTGTTTGATTCCCAAAAATTCCCTAATTGACCACGACCTTTGCTCTGAAAATCCGTACATATTGTTGTAAAATCTGGTACAGATTCTGTTCTTGCAAGTTCCATTGCGTAGTCGTTCGTCGAAGAAATTTCTTTTAATTCAATGATATTGTTGTATCTTTCGTGCATAATTTCAAAAAATATGAAACGAATAACTTCTTGTTTATGTTTACTGTTGTTGGTGTTAGGCCTTTCGGCTCAACAAATCAGCATCAAGGGTAAAATTATAAAATATTCTGGAACCGACTCAATCACGGTGGAGATATATACACAACAAACTCCAATCGAAAAGAAATTACCTATTTCTAAAAAAGGAGACTTTTTCTATAATTATAGTGCCTCGGCAACTCATTTTGTAAACTTGTATTTTACTAAAAATGATGTTGTTACATTGGTTGTTTCTCCAGGAGAAAACATCTCGTTTGCCGGAGAATTTCGCCAGTTGGGAACGACATACACTGTGGCAGGATCGGAACAAGCAAAAGCAATGCAAGTTACATCACAGAAGATGCTTACTAAACAGAAAGAGGCTATGCGTGTGCAAAAGGCATACGAGAAGACAATGGATTCTTTGGGCATACAAATGAGACGAGAAGTAGCAGAGGCAATCATTGCAAATCCGTCAAACTATTGTAATTTGATACTTTGTCGTTCGCTTTCGATAGAAGAATATTCGGATTTATACCAATTGTTGGATTCTTCGTTGATGGCAACGTATCCAAATGATGCTATGGTGCTTGAATTTCATGCTGATGTTATGCGTCAATTGATGTTGCGTGTTGGCACGAAAATAAACGAGATTTCACTTCCAAACCAGAAGTTGGAAACAATAAATCTGTCATCGTTGCGTGGCAATGTTGTGTTAATTGATTTTTGGGCAAGTTGGTGTCGTCCATGCCGAATGGAGATTCCAAATTTCAAGAAAATGTATTCGGATTATCACGAAAAAGGTTTCGAAATTTACTCAATCTCAGTCGATAACGATGTGAATGCGTGGATAAAAGCCTTATCGCAAGAGCAAATGCCGTGGGCAAATGTTCGCGATATCAATAAAGAGTATAGCAATATGTTTAGTGTAAATGCAATACCATTTACAATCTTAATTGATGCAGAAGGAAAGATTGTTGCAAAGGGGCTTCGTGGATTTGAATTAAGTGAAAAAATTGCTGAAGTGTTGAAAAATACTAACAATAAGTAAAGAATTCGCAAAAAACTCTTACATTTGTCAATGCAAAAGACAAAAAACTTAAATATTTGAAAGATATGAAAAGAGTAGCAATCGTAGGGTACGGAAATATTGGAAAATACGTACTTGAAGCATTGGAAGTAGCTCCTGATTTCGAAATCGCAGGAGTTGTTCGTCGTTCAACTTCTGGCGAAATGCCATTGGAATTGACTCCATACAAAGTTGTAACTGACATTAAAGAATTAGGAAAAGTTGATGTTGCTGTTCTTGCAACTCCAACTCGTAGCGTAGAAGAAAACGCAAAGAAATACTTGGCAATGGGTATCAATACTGTAGATAGTTTCGATATTCATGGTGGTATTTGGGATTTACATGAATCTCTAGGAAAAGTTGCAAAAGAAAACGGTACCGTTGCAATCATTTCTGCTGGTTGGGATCCCGGAAGTGATTCAGTTGTTCGTACATTGATGGAAGCAGCTGCTCCTAAAGGTCTTACTTGGACAAACTTCGGACCTGGTATGAGTATGGGACACTCGGTTGTTGCTCGTTCTAAAAAAGGCGTAAAAAATGCGTTGTCTATGACTATGCCACAAGGTGCTGGTGTTCATAGCCGTATGGTTTACGTTGAATTAGAAGAAGGTTTTACTGCTCAACAAGTATATGATGAACTAAAGGCAGATGATTATTTCGCTCACGATGAATTACATGTAATTCCTGTTGCAAGCGTTGATGATTGTCGCGATATGGGTCACGGTGTTCTTTTGGAAAGAAAAGGTGTTTCTGGTAAAACTCAAAACCAACGCTTTAAATTCGAAATGACTATCAATAACCCAGCTTTGACAGCACAAATCTTAGTTGGTGTTGCTCGTGCAACATTCAAACAAGCTCCAGGTTGTTACACTATGCCAGAAGTTCCAGTAATCGATTTGTTGCCAGGCGATAAAGAACAATTGATTCGTCATTTAGTGTAGAAAAAACACTCTGAATATGTAAAAAGGGAAGTCAATTTGTTGATTTCCCTTTTTTCTTTGCTATATTTGTGGTTACTAATTTTAAAAAATTTAATTATGAAGAAAGTTTTATTATTCTTAGGAAGTGCATTATTGACAATGTCTTTGTCTGCACAAGTAATGACATTAAGTCACAATGAATGGTCTGGAGAAGACGGTGACCATCAAAACTCACAAGGTATGCTTGCTGTTACTCCATCAATGGATATTCAGGCAGGGTATAAGGTTGTCGTTGAATTTCAGGGAACAACGAGTGGTGCTGACGTAACTTTTTCATCTATCGTAGTTGATACAACTGCGGGAGGATGGAATGTAGTAAGTTCTTGGGGAAGTACATCGGTAAATGCTGGTGTTATTGTGGGAACTGTTGCATTTACAGCAACAGACGCTATTGCTGGACCAACATTAGTGTTGTCTACAACTGATGGCGATAATTCATACGACGATGTCGCTATTGAATTCACAAAAGTAACTTGTACGGTAAGCGATCCTAATTACAAAGATCCGAATGTGACTACAGATGAATCTGTACTTCCTATTTCTGGTATCTCAAGTATGTGGGGCGATTGTGTTGTTGCTACTGGCCTTGAATCTACAACAATTTCATTCCCAAAAGCTTGGGACTGTGGTGCTGGATGGGCTTGGTGGTCTGGTTACCTTGATGTAACAAGCTATGCAAGCGTAACTGTAGAATTTGAACCAGTTCCATGTATGGTACAGTTGGTTGTACAAATCGATAATGGTACTGAAGATGGCGAAAACAATCCTATTTCTATAGAAGCAGGTGCTACTTCTGCAACTATCAATTTTGATGATTGCTATGTAGGCGATTGGACAGGTGTTCGTGCTATTTTCCTACAAACTGCTGATGCAGCAGATATTGTTGTAACAAAAGCATATATGACATATCCTAAAGAAACAGCTGTTGAAGAAGTTTCTAAAGATGTACAAATAGCTAATGGTGTTGTTTATTCAGCTGGTAAAATCGCTGTTTACAATCTTGCAGGAGCAAAGGTTGCTGAAGCTAATGGCGAATTGAATATGGCAGCATTACAAGCTGGTGTATATGTTATTCAAACTGCTGAAGGAACAGCAAAATATGTGAAATAGATTCTTTCAATATTAAACTAACTAAAGGGCAAGGGAAACCTTGCCTTTTTTGTGATGTAATGCAGAATCCTTACCATAGGGTTCTGCATTTTTATTTTGTCTTATGGATAAAATATCGTACTTGGTGTAAAACAAACACTTATAACTCGGTAAATTAAGTTTGTTTATTCTGAAAATATGCGTTATTTTTGGTCGGTTTATAGAAAAATGAAATAAAAAATAGTAAGATATACACTATGCGAAAGAATGGTTTATTTTCATTGTTGATTGCTTTTTTTATTGCTTCACAAGCGTTTGCGCAATCAATTGCAACGGGATATACGGTAGGTACGTGGTCGGGATTCCGCACCGCTGCGGCGACATTCACCTTTGACGATGATGCTCCAAGTCATATTTCGGTTGTTGCACCAGAATTTGATAGTCGTGGATATAATGCTACATTTAATGTCGTTGTTAACTGGATGAACCAAGCGAACCAGTGGACAGCATTTCAAAAATTAGCTGCGAAAGGTCACGAAATAGCGAGTCATACGGTTACTCACTCGGAAAATACTCCATCGAGTGAACTAAGTAGTTCAAAGACAACTATCAATCAAAAGATTACAGGACAGGATTGTAATACCATAGCTTATCCATATTGCAATGTTCCAAGTGATGCGGCAGCATTGGCTGCAAATTATATTGGTGGTCGTATCTGCGATGGTCAGGTTATGGGTAAAACTCCAAGTGACTATTTTAGAATATCAGCAATTACAACTGGTAGTGAAGCAGGTTTTGCAAGTGCTTCGAATTTTACAAGTTCAATGCAGTCTGCAATAAGTAAAGGAGGTTGGGTTGTGTTTTTAACACACGGAATCACTGGCGAAACAAATGGAAACGCTACCTACTCACCTACACCTATTGACGCTATTACTGGTGCTCTTGATTGGGCGAAACAAAATGATTCTAAAATATGGGTGGCAACTTTCCGTGATGCAATTCTATATGCAAAAGAGCGTGACGCGTTGTCGTTGTCGGAAAAAACGGTTAGTTCAACAAGTTATCAATTAACAGCTAGTGTAAATATCTCAAGTACTGTTGCTACATACGATTATCCAATTACAGTTCGTCGTGTAATGCCTGCATCTTGGAAGAATATTGCTGTTGCTACTGGCGGCAAGGATATTGAAGTTAAAACTGTTACGGTTGGTTCTACTGTATATGCACAATTTGATGTTGTTCCGGGAAAAACATATTTATTGGAAGATCGTGAAAGTGAATATACATCCGAAGGCGAGACTGTTGCAGAATCAAAGATGAAGAATCTTATCGAAAATGGTGAATTTGACGAAGGAACAAGTTCTTGGCAAATACAAGAAGGTGGTGATGCAAAATGTACATTATCTGCAACAACTACTGCAGGTCTTTCTGGAAATAATGCAATTCAACTTTGTCCTGACGGAAATTATGGAACAGAAAACTGGCATATACAAGTTTTTCAAACAGTTGAATTGGAGGCAGACAGAGAATATACATTGTCGTTTACCGCAAAAGCTTCAACGGCTCGAAAGGTGTATGTGATGGTGCAAAAAATCGCTGCAGATTATGACACCTATTTGTATCAAGAATGTGATTTAACTACAACTGCTAAAGACTTTGAATTTACAATGGTTGCTCCATCCGATGTAGCTATGGATTCAAAGGTAACATTTTGTATTGGTGGTTCTGACGGTTGTGTAACAATTGATAATGTGTTCTTTGGTTATGAAAATCAATCTAGCTCTGGTGAAGGTGGTGATAGACCATCATACGATGTTGAGGTAACTGGTGATATTTCGAAATATTTCGTAGACAAAGCCTATATTGGTCCAAGTTGCGATGTACTTCCTGGTGAGGAAGTAACAAATGGTGCATATTATACAGGAGAATACACCAACTTGTTTGTGAAATATCTTGGTAAAACAGAAGCACAGGTTCAGGCTAAAATGAAGAGTGTTTGGGATCACTTCTATACACCAGGTGGTGCAAATACTGTGTATTATGAAGTAGGATCGGATATGGCTTACATCTATGATACCGGAAACCAAGATGTTCGTACCGAAGGTCAGTCGTATGGTTTGATGATCTGTGTTCAAATGGGCGACAGAGAAAAATTTGATAGATTGTGGCGTTGGGCAAAAAAATATATGCAATACAAGGCCGGTGACGCTCGTGAGGGTTTATTTGCTTGGCAATGTGAAACCAATGGAACCATAAAAGGTGCTTCTTCGGCTCCTGATGGTGAAATGTATTTCTTGACAGCATTATTCTTTGCCTCTCACCGTTGGGGTAATGATGGTGCTATCAATTATGAGGAAGAAGCACAATATTTGGCAAAATGTCTTTTGAATAAGAGTGGTAGAGGTAATGGACAGGTTAGTCCCTTGTTTAACAAGAGTAACTATCTTGTAACATTTGGTGAAACTTCGTATGATTTTTCTGATCCTTCATACAACTTGCCAGGTTTCTTGGAATTGTGGGCTCGTTGGGTAAATACAAACACAGACTTCTGGGAAAAAACCCCAAAGGCAGCTCGTGATTTGCTATATAACTCTGCACATAAGACAACAGGTTTGTATCCTGACTATTGTCAATTTGATGGAACTCCATATCATCCAAGTTGGCAAAATAGTTACAATACTGAACAGTATAAATACGATGCAATTCGTTGTCCTATGAATGTTGGTATGGACTACCATTGGTTTGCGGCAGATTCTCGTCAGGAAACAATGATGTATAACATTTTAAGTTTCTTTAAGAAAGATGGATATTCACATGCATATTTTAATATTGACGGTACTGGCGCAGATGGATATTATTCTGAAGGTCAAAAGGGAGGAAATGGTGTAGGTGTATTTGGTTTGACTGCAGGAAATGAGGCATTAGCAAAAGAAAACCTTCAAAAATTGTGGGATGTAACTCCACCAACTGGTCAATGGCGTTATTACAACGGTATGGTATATATGCTTTCTATGCTTCATGCAACAGGTAACTTTCGAATTTTCAAGCCAACTCCTGAGGTTGTAGAAGAGAAACTTACCGGTCCTGCTCCTATAGAATTCGATGGCATTGAATATTCAAAAGATACAGCGTTCAAAAAATTGGTTGACTGTAAGATTTATGATGTAACTATCACTATCGAAGAATCTTCAAGTTCTTTCAATGTAATCTTCGAAGACTATGATGGCACTGAATTAAAAACAGAAATTGTTGAATCTGGCGCAAGTGCGACAGCTCCAGAAGAACCAACACGTACAGGTTATACATTCAAGGAATGGGATACTGATTTTTCTAATGTAACTGAAGATTTGACAGTAAAAGCTGTCTATGAAATTAATACATACACAGTCACTTTTGTTGATTTCGATGGTACAACTATAGACGAACAAACTATTGAATATGGTAGTGATGCAGTTGCTCCAACGGAACCAACTCGCGAAGGCTACGATTTCGATGGTTGGGATGTTGCATTTACGTCTATCACAAAAGATTTGACTGTTACTGCAACATATACAGAAAAAGTTGCTCAAAGTACATTGAAATATGAGGCAGAAAATGCAACTGGTAGTGGAACTACAACCGCAAATTCATCTGCTGCTTCTGGCGGTAAGTATGTAAAAATGCAATCTGGTGATTTGACATTTAATGTGAATGTAGAAAAGGCTGGAGTATATGATATTACTGTTGCCTACTCTTTAACTGAAGACTACAAGGCTCAGAATTTAGTAGTAAATGGTGTACAAGCTGGTACATTAGCTTTTGATAAATCAGGTAGTACAAACCCAACATTTGCCACTATTGTTGCAGCTGCAGCTTTAGAAGCAGGTGCGAATACAATAGCAATCACGAAAAGTTGGGGCTGGGTTGATATAGACTATATTGAATTGTCAACTCACGAGGCAGTGAAATTCGATGTTACTGCAAATCCTGTGGTAGCAACTACTTCGGGTGCGATTGCACTATATGATTTCTTGAAGAAAAACTTCGGAAAGAAAACCATTAGTGGTGTAATGACATTGGATATGCCAAGTGATAATTCGTTCAAGGGACAATATGATGTTTCGTATATCCACGATAAGTCGGGTAAATACACAGCATTAGTTGGTTTTGACTTTATGCAATCGGTAGGAAAAGGAACTGATTGGGCAACAGGTTACACAAAGACTATGATTGACATAACTAAGGAATTATGGAACGAAGGTGGTATTCCATACTATACTTGGCATTGGCGCGACCCGACGAAGAGTACTACATCATTTAATACAAGTGAAGTTTCATTTAGTTTGAAAGATGCGTTTACTGATGCAAGTTGTACTAAATGGAATACAAATTCAACACTGTATAAAGGTATTATTTCTGACCTTGATGTTGTTGCAAAACACTTGTTGGATTTACAAGAAGCAGGCGTTGCTGTGTTATGGCGTCCATTGCACGAAGCAAGCGGAAAATGGTTCTGGTGGGGTGCTCAAGGTGCTGAGCCATACAAACAATTGTACTATTTGTTGTTCGACAAGTTGACCAACGAATATGGTCTTCATAACTTAATATGGGTTTGGAATTCAGATGGTACTGATGCAGATTGGTATCCTGGTGATAATTATGTAGATATTGCTGGTCGCGATTTCTATTATCAAGCACCAAATACCTATAATCATTCTTCGTTAGTAACTGAATTTGAGGCTGTTGCTAAAGTTGTCTCCGGCAAGAAAATTGTGACTTTGGCAGAGTGTGGTGCTGTTCCTTATCCACAAAATATGGAAGATGATGGTGCTATGTGGTCTTGGTTTATGCCTTGGTATGACGAAGGTACAACTAAATATGTTTCTTCAGATGATCACAATAAGGCGTCGGATTGGAACCTTATTATGAATGACGACAGAGTCATCACTTTGGAAGATATGCCAGGTTGGGGAACTGTTGTTGTTACTCCAACATATACGGTTACTTTTGTCGACTACGATGGAACTGTGATAGACGAACAAACTATAGAAGAAGGAGAATCAGCTGTTGCTCCAACAGAACCTACTCGCGAAGGGTATGTGTTCGTTGAATGGGATACAGACTTTACAAATGTGAGTGCTGATATTACTGTAAAAGCAACATACGCTGAAAAAGATAAAGCTGACTACACAGCTTTGAATAAAGCAATTGCAGATGCAGAAGCACTTGAAACAGATAGCTATACTGCTGCGACAATAAAAGCTTTACAAGAAGCTTTAACTGCTGCAAAGGCTGTTGATACAGATTTGTATGCCGAGGATCAAGCAACTGTTGACGCTGCAACAAAAGCTTTGACTGATGCAATGGCAAATCTTGCCGTACAAACATTCACAGTTACATTCGTTGACTACGATGGAACAACAATAGATGAACAAACTATTGACTATGGCAAATCGGCTGTAGCTCCAAAAGAACCTACTCGTGAAGGATATACGTTCTCTGCTTGGGAAGGTTCTTACGAAAATGTGACTGAAGACGTGGTTATTACAGCAACATATTCAGAAAAAGACAAAGCTGATTACACAGCATTGAACAAAGCAATAGCCGAAGCGGAAGCTCTTGAAACAACAAGTTTCACCGCTGCGACAGTTGCAGCATTGCAAAATGCGTTAACTGCTGCAAAAGCTGTCGATACAGATTTGTTAGCCGAAGATCAAGCAACTGTTGACGCTGCAACAAAAGCATTGACTGATGCAATGTCGGCATTGGCAGTTCAAACATTCACGGTAACATTCGTTGACTACGATGGAACTATAATAGATGAACAAACTATTGACTATGGCGAATCAGCAGTAGCTCCAAAAGAACCTACTCGTGAAGGCTACACTTTCTCTGCTTGGGAAGGTTCTTACGAAAATGTGACAGAAGATGTAACTATTACAGCAACATATACGGCAAAAGATAAAGCTGACTACACAGCATTGAACAAAGCAATAGCCGAAGCGGAAGCTCTTGAAACAACACGTTTCACAGCTGCGACAGTTGCGGCATTGCAAAATGCATTAACTGCTGCAAAGGCTGTTGATACAGATTTGTTAGCAGAAGATCAAGCAACAGTTGACGCTGCAACAAAAGCATTGACAGAGGCAATGTCGGCATTGGCAGTTCAAACATTTACAGTAACATTCGTTGACTACGATGGAACTACAATAGACGAACAAACAATTGAATACGGTGAGTCAGCCGTTGCTCCAGAAGAACCAACACGCGATGGATATACATTCTCTGGTTGGGTAGGTGTTTATGAAAATGTTACTGCTGATGCTACAATAACAGCAAGTTACACAGAAAAAGGTAAGGCTGACTATACAGCTTTGAATAATGCAATTGTAAGAGCAGAATCACTTGAAACTGTAAGCTATACAACTGAAACGTTTGTTGCATTATCAAATGCGTTGACTGCTGCTAAAGCAATCGACAAAAACTTGTTGGAAGAAGATCAAGCTATTGTCGATGCAGCGACTAAAGCGTTGAACGATGCTATGGCAGCTCTTACGGTACAAACATTCACAGTCACATTCGTTGACTACGATGGTAGAACTATCAGTAAACAAACTATTGAATACGGTGAGAATGCAAATGAACCTGATAGCCCTGTTCGTGAAGGTTTTGTATTTGCTGGTTGGGACGGCTCTTACGAAAATGTAACGGCTGATGCAACTATTACGGCAACGTATACAGAAAAGACTAAGGCTGATTATACCGCATTGAATAAAGCTATTGCAGATGCGGAAGCAATTGAAACAACTGGTTATACTGCTGCTACAATTTCAAAATTGCAAACTGCATTAAACTCAGCAAAAGCAATCGATAAAAACTTGTATGCAGAAGATCAAGCAACTATTGATGCTGCGACAAAAGCATTGACAGATGCAATAAATGCTCTTACGGTACAAACATTTACGGTTATATTTGTTGACTACAATGGTAAAACAATCGACAAGCAGACGGTTTCTTATGGTGAGTCTGCAGTTGAACCTGCTAAAAATCCTACTCGCGAGGGATATGAATTTGTTGGTTGGATTGGTTCATTTGAAAATGTAACTGCCGATGTTACAATTCAAGCGAATTATGAAGCTAAAGCAATGGCAGACTATACAGAATTGGATAAGGCAATTGCATCTGCTAGTAAGTTGAAAGAATCGTTGTATTCTGCTGATAGTTGGAAAGCAGTTGAATCTGCTTTAGCTGATGCTCAGTCAGTTGACAGAAATCTACTTGAAGAATCTCAATCTGTTGTAGATAATGCTGCTATGGCATTAAATAACGCTATTTCTGATTTGATAATTGTTGATAGAACAGTTTTGGCTGGAACAATTTCGAAAGCGAATTTGTTAGTAAATAATGCTTCGGAAGGTTATAATAGAGGTCAATATCCTGTTGGCTCAAAAGCAACTTTGGCTGAAGCAATTGCTAAAGCAAATACGGTTTATGAGAAGGTTTCTGTTTCTCAATCGGAATTGGATAAAGCGAATGCAGAATTACTTGCTGCTATGGAACAATTTAAGGCTTCTATTATTACGGCAGACAAGAGTTTCTTGGCTATGGCAATAAGTAATGCTACTACAGCTTTGGCTAAGGCTGATGGTAATACTGGAAGTGGTTCCGGTCAATATCCTTTGGTTGCTGTAACTACATTGGAAAACGAAATAGCTTCGGCTCAAGAAATTTATAAGAATGCAACAGAACAATCGATAATCGATACAAAAACGCAAGTCCTTAATGCTGCCGTTCAGGCATTCTTGTCGTCTGTAAATCCTATCACTGTTGACTTTGCAGAATTATCAACATTGGTTGCCGAAGCAACTGAGTTGTTAAGTACAACAAGTGTGGGCGAAAATAGTGGTCAATATGGCTTGTTGGAATGCATGGAGTTGTCACGTGCAAAACAAACTGCTGAACGAATGATTGCAGACAGCAAAACGACACAACGCGATGTAAATGATCAAGTTGTGATTCTACAAAAAGCTATTGATGCATATCGAGCTTCGCAAGTTCTTGCTGCCGATACAATAGATGCCAACGCTGTTCAGATTTACACAAAATCACATATCGTGGTAGTTGAAAATGCAACTGATGCTATTGCTGTGTACGATATTAAAGGACGTTTGATTACTCTTCTTGATAAAGAATCAGCAAGTGATTATGCTGAAATTTATCTTGCGAAAAACGGTGTATATATTGTAAAAGTTGGTACTATTGCACAACAAATTATGATACAATAATGGCACTTTCGTATGCAATAATCGGTACTGGCGGTATCGGTGGATATTATGGTGGATGTCTTGCCAAATCTGGCAAAGACGTCCACTTTCTTTTTCATACTGATTATGAATTTGTAAAGCAAAACGGCTTACAGGTAGATTCTGTCCGAGGTGATTTTCATCTTCAGCAAATACAGGCCTATGGCAATTCAAACGAAATGCCGCAATGTGATGTTGTTTTAGTTTGTATGAAGACGACAAACAATCATTTGTTGAAAGACTTATTGAGTCCAATCGTACACAAAAACACAGTTGTGGTGCTAATTCAAAATGGTCTTGGCATAGAAAAACAGTTATCCGATGAAATGCCAAATGTGTCTGTTGTTGGTGCAACGGCGTTTATTTGTACGACGAAAATTGCTCCCGGACATATTCATCACGCGGAATATGGTTCGTTGACAATGGCGAAGTATTGTGGTGAATGTGAGTCAATTATGCAACAAGTTGCGGAAGATTTTGTTGAAGCAGGTGTGGAAGTTCATATTGGTGATGATTTGAATTCAATTCGTTGGAAAAAACTTGTGTGGAATATTCCGTATAACGGTCTTACTGTGGTGATGAATGCTGCAACAAATGATTTGACGTTTAATCCAGATAGTCGTCAGTTGGTGATAGATTTGATGGAGGAGGTTGTTGCTGCGGGAAAAGCTTGCGGAGCCAAAATTTCCGATACATTCGTTTCCAAAATGATTGAAATGACGGAAAAAATGACACCCTATTCTCCAAGTATGCGTGTGGATTATGATGCTCACCGTCCTATGGAAATTCAGGCAATGTATACGAATCCTATACAAATTGCTGCACAACATGGTTTTGCTATGAAAAAAACTGAAGTCGTTGAAAAACAACTTCGTTTTCTTGCTCAAAACAGATAAATCAAAAGAAATCTTGTGTTTCTTGCTCAAAAATCGTTTATTTTGCAAAAAAATATAACATGTCACAGATAACATATTTCTCAACAAATCACAAGGCTGCTGAAGTTACTTTTGGCGAAGCTTTGTTGAAAGGATTGGCTCCAGATAAAGGATTGTTTATGCCAAATGCAATCCCAACATTTTCAAAAGATGAATTGAATGCGTTGAAAGGCAAGGCATACTACGAAATTGCAGCGATAGTTTTCTCTAAATTCTTGGGAGAAGAAGTTCCAATGTCAGATTTGTTGGCAATGACAAAGGATGCATACAATTTTGATGTGCCTTTGGAACAAGTGATTGACAGAAAATATGTTATGCGACTTGACCAAGGTCCAACAGCATCGTTCAAAGATTTTGCTGGTAGAATGATGGGTAGAATGATGCAATATTTCTTGAAGAAACAGAATGTCAATAAATTGATACTTACTGCTACTTCGGGTGATACAGGTAGTGCAATGGCACATGCTTTCTATGGCTTGAATAACATTCAAATCGCTGTACTTTTCCCAAAAGATGAAGTTAGCGACCGTCAACGCAAGCAAATGACTACATTGCAGAAAAATGTGCAAATAATCGCTATTGATGGTAAGTTTGATGATGCTCAGGCAATGGTTAAACAAGCATTCTCTGATCCTGATTTGGCATGTTTGAATTTTACAAGTGCAAACTCAATCAACATTGGTCGTTTGATTCCACAGATTGTGTACTATATTTATTCATACACAAGACTTCGCAAGCAAGATTCTAACGACTTAGAAGAAGCAGTTTTCTGTATCCCTTCAGGAAACTTCGGTGACATGATGGGTTGTGTTTTGGCAACAAAAATGGGATTGCCAGTGAAGAAAATCCTTGTTGCTACAAACGAAAACGACGAATTCACAACATTGATGAATTCACACAAATATGCGAAAATAGAACCTTCAAGAAACTGTTTGTCAAGTGCGATGAATGTTGGTCATCCAAGTAACTTGGCTCGTCTTATTGAATTATATGGCGGAAATATGGATGAAAAAGGTAATATCCTTAAAGAACCAGACTTCGCGGCAATGGATAAGATGTTCTATGCAATGAGCGTTACCGATGCAGAAACTCGTGCTACAATTAAACAAGCATGGGATGCATATCATGTAATGTTGGAACCTCATGGTGCCGTTGGATGGTATTGTGTAGAACAATATTTGTCTGAAAATGATATAGACCAAGATCAATTATTGATTTCTTTGGAAACAGCTCACCCAGCAAAATTTCCAAATGCAATTATCGATGCTATCGGTGTTGATCCAGAATTGCCAGAAAGTTTGAGCGGTTTGGAAGGCCAGGAAGAACATTTTGACTCTATCGAAGGAAATTATCCTGCCTTTAAAGAATATCTTGACAAACGCTATCAATGGAGAAAGTAATTCTCGGCATTGACCCAGGAACGAATGTGCTTGGGTATGGTTTGCTGAAAGTAGAAGGTAACAAGTTGTCAGTGATAGACTTAGGAGTTGTTGAGTTACAGAAAATCAACGATACCTATGTTAAATTGCAGAAAATTTACCAGGTACTGACAGAAGTCGTTGAGAAATATTGTCCAGATGAGATGGCTTTGGAAGCACCGTTCTTTGGGAAAAATGTGCAGTCTATGCTCAAATTGGGACGGGCACAGGGAGTGGCGATGACAGTTGGTTTACAACGTGATATTGTAATTCACGAATATGCTCCCCGAAAAATTAAAATGGCAATTACTGGCAATGGTGCGGCATCAAAGGAACAAGTTGATGCAATTTTATCGAAAATGATGACGTATGAGCATCAAAAGTATTTGGATGCAACCGATGCGTTAGCAGTAGCGGTTTGTCATTATTATCAGATATCCAAGCCGCAGATTCCTGAATCTGAATCCAAGACAAAAGCAAAAACGCCACGAAAGACAAAACAAACATGGGCACAGTTTATCGCTCAGAATAGTGATAGAATTGTCGGTGGAAATAAATAAAATTACCACTGTAGATACACGATACATCGCGTCTCATACAATTTCGTCACAATAATTTCGTCTCCAAATTTCCCCCTTTCGGTAAGTTTATTTGTTGTGTAACATATAATGTTTTGTAGTTTTTATATCTTTGATACAAAACTATTTTATATGCAACCAAAACAAATTTTCAATCCATTTTTACCTTTACATGAACATGTGCCAGATGGCGAACCTCATGTATTTGGCGACAGAGTCTATTTATTTGGTTCTCACGATAAAGAGGGCGGTGAAACATTCTGTATGCTTGACTATGTCTCATATTCTGCTTCAATCTATGATTTGAAAGATTGGCGTTACGAGGGCGTTATTTATAAGGCATGTCAGGATCCTGATTATGCGAATCGTAAATACATGTATGCACCAGATGTTGTCCGTGGGAATGACGGTAGATACTATCTATATTACTGTATGTCAGGCGATTTTGGCGTTGGTGGTTATCATGGACCAATCAGTGTTGCCGTTTGCGATACACCAGCGGGCGAATATCAATATTTAGGTTTTGTGAAAAATCCAGATGGTAGTCCACTTTTGGATTATGTGCCTTTTGATCCTGCTGTAATGAACGATGGCGGTGTTATTCGTTTGTATTACGGAACACAATATTCTTACGAGGAAGACAATGATACTGAACATATTCCATGTGAAGCGGGTATGTTCAACAAGTCTTTGGAAGTCATTTTAGAAATGGCTAAAAAGGAAAGTGTGATGGGACCTGTTATGGCTGTTTTGGAAGACGATATGCTTACAGTTAAAGTTGCTCCAAAACATATAATTCCATATAGAGTTAAGGGAACTTCATTTGAGGAACATCCATTTTTTGAAGCATGCTCAATTCGTAAAGTTGTTGATACTTATTACTTTATATATTCTTCTAAACAAAATCACGAGCTTTGTTATGCAACAAGCAAGTTGCCAAACACAGGTTTTGTGTTTGGAGGAACTATAGTTTCCAATGGTGATGTTGGTTTGAATGGCAGAACAGAAGCAGACCGCTTGAATATGACAGGAACGACCCATGGAAGTATAGAAAACATTAATGGGAAATGGTTCGTTTTCTATCATAGATTGACTCATCGTTCGGATTATAGCCGTCAAGCATGTGCTGAGTCAGTACAAATCTTAGAAGATGGTTCAATTCCGCAAGTAGAAATTACATCATGTGGATTGAATGAAGGTCCGCTTGTGGCTGCTGGTACATATCCAGCTACAATTGCATGTAATATAACTAATGGACACATGCCTCATGGATCAAATAAAATCTATTCCGAAGCATTTCCAAATGTGAACAATGAAGGAGAAGATAGATTTATTCATCAGATTTCTGATAATACTCTGATAGGTTACAAGTATTTTGATTTTGCAAATACAAAAAAACTTCAGCTTTTGTACCGTGGTACAGGAAAAGGTTCTTTTGTGGTAAGACAGGAAATGAATGGTCCGGTGTTGGCACAAATAGATTTGTCGGAAACAAATACATGGAAAGCTGCAGAAGTTGCCGTTCCATTCGCAAATGGTAAACAAGCATTATATCTTTTCTTTAAAGGAACAGGTATGTATGACTTAAAAGAAATTGGTTTCTAAATAATATTTTGACTATAGAAAAAATTGAAGAGGCATTCCATAGAATGCCTCTTTTTTGTTTGAATATCATTTATCCGATAAGATATTGAAATATATCTGTTTACTATGCCACTTAGTGTTATAGATACAATATCATGTTGATTAATTTTCGTTGTTTTTTTCTTTCATTTCAGAGGAAAAACATACATTTGTTTCCTAAAATATCCCTTTTGGGTAAGGGGGATTATTGTCTTACGAAAAATAATGTATTATGAAAAAAATATTTCACAGAATTGCATGTTCACTTGTGTTGTTGTTTTTTGTGTGTAGCAGTGCCCTTGCTGTAAACTTTTATCCTTCTTATAGTTATGGCAATGATTCATTACGTGATTTGCCATTTGGTACGTATTATAAGAATTCTACAACTCAAATGATATATACCAAAAAAGAATTAGGGCTTCCTTCTAGCGTGACGAATATAACTATTATGGGATTCGAGGTTCATAAGATAGGAAAGTTATCTAATCAGAATGTAAAGATTTATATGGGAAATACAACGAAGGATCAGTTCTCTAGTCCTTCGGATGCTGTAAATGTTTCGTCTTTAACAGAAGTTTTTGATGGTGTATTGACTTTAGGAGCCCAAGAAGGTTGGGAGTATATTGATTTTTCAACTCCTTTTACCTATGACGGTTCAAGTAATGTTGTGATTGTAATAGCTCGAACAAGTAGTAGCTTTTCTTCAAATTTGTATTATGTAGCACAATCTTCTACAAACACTGGTTTGTATAGACGTAGTGATGGTAATGCAGATTATGGAGATGCAACAAATACAACTATTTCATATACTTTATTTTCTAAAAAACCTATTATAAAACTTGCTAATACAACACCTTCTTTATCAGCAGGTGTCTATCAAATTTCAGATGTTTATGAGTTACGTTGGTTTGCAAATAAAGTAAATACAGGTAGTACGACGCTAAAGGCAAAATTAACTAAAAACATATATATCAGCGATATGTCATATATGCCAATAGGAACATCAACTAATCCGTTTGCGGGAACTTTTGATGGAGCAAATTATACCCTACAGTTTTATAACTCGATTTTCTCAACTGCATCGTACAATGGTATATTTGGATATATAGCTGGTGCTGGTATTGTGAAAAATGTAGCAATGAGCATGTCTTCTACATCTTTAAGTGCAGGTAGCTATGCGGGCCTATAGCAGGTTATAATAAAGGAACAATACAAGATTGCTATGTAAGAACTAATTATGGAGCACAAACATTTTCTGGTTCTGGAGAATATGTTGGTGGAATATGTGGATATAATGCCGAAACGGGAAAAATAACAAATTGTAGCATTGATTCATACGCTACAATCTCTGGTAAGAATTATACCGGTGGAATAGTTGGTTATAATACTGGACAAATTTCAAAATGTTATTTTGACTGTACAGTTACAGGCAAAGGATATGTTGGAGGTATTGCCGGTTATAATGCTTTAAAAGGAAATATTACAAATGTTTATAATACCGGTTCGGTAACAGGTTCGTCATATGTTGGTGGTATAGTTGGGTCTATTACGGGTTCATTAAGTTATTCATATAATGTCGGTTCTGTAAGTGGAATTGGAGTTTCTGTTGGAGGTATTTGTGGTGAAAATAGTACTGCTACATTATTAAACAACTATTATCTTGAGGGCTGTGCACAAGATGGTAGTGGTAAAGTGCAAAATGGAGTTGGCACAGGAACATCGGGAAGTACAATTACTGATGTTGCAGGAGTTGTTAGTAAATCAAATGGTCAATTATCTGGAGGTGAAGTGTGTTACCTGCTTAATGGTTCGGTAAATGCAGGAACTACTTGGTATCAATATATAGGTTCAGATACATATCCGAACTTTACAAGTACTTTTAAACAGGTTTATAGAATAGATGAAACTCAATATTACGCGAACGAAGAGAAAAGTTTGACAGATGAACAAAAAGAATTATTGCAAAGTCTTGCAGGAGAAGGAACACCAACATCTCCTTATCTAATACCAGATTATGCATCTTTGATTAAATTCCGAGATATTGTAAACGCAGGTTTTAACATAGCTTGTGCAAAATTAACTGCTGATATTGTTATAAACGAAAAAGTTTTAGATGAAGATGGAGAATTGAGAAGCGATTATAGAACAGTTGGATTAAAGCAATGGGTTCCAATAGCTTCTGATGATTCTCATGTAAAATATGCAGGTGTTTTCGATGGTGCAAATCACTCAATTTCTGGTTTATATATTCAATCATCAGGAATAGGTAATGCGTTTATTGCTGGTGCAGATGCTGCAACAATAAAGAATATCGTTTTCGACGATGTGTATGTAAAAGCTGGTATGGCAAGCGCGATTATCTGTTCATTGCCAACAAATACGACTATATCTAACTGTACAATATTAAATGGTGTGTTGTCGGGAGGAGGTTTATACGCTGGATGTGTTTGTGCACTTGCCAAAAATGTTGTCGCTACTAATTGTGTGAATAACGCAAAAATTGTAAGTGGTGGAATTGGTGTTGCTGGAATATTAGGTGGTGCAACAGGAAATTGTATTGTGAAACAGTGTGCGAATAATGGAAAGATAGACCTAAATTCAGGGTCGTATGTTGCAGGAGTTGTTGGTTACTATAGTGATAACTTAACGATGACAGAATGTTATAATACTGCAACAATTTCGGCAAGTAGTGTTGTAGGAGGTGTATTAGGAGGAGCTCCTAATGGTACGTTGGTTTTACATGATTGCTATAATGTTGGTACAATCACGGCTTTAGGAGCGACTAGTTATGTTGGTGGTATAGTATGTGAGGCTTATGAGGCGGATATATCAAATTGTTTTAGTGTTGGAGTATTAAATGGTAATAAAATTGGTGCCATAGTTGGACGCACTTCGCAATATTATACAACTACAGTTAAAAATTGTTATTACAATGCAGGGAATGGGAATTATAAAGCTGTAGTTGATTCTAAAGGCAATTCTGTGGATGATGAAGCAAATAATGTTACTTCAAAAACAATAGCTCAATTGTGCTCTTCTTTACCGACAAACTTTTCTTCTTCATTATGGGCAGCAGGAAATACTATAAATTCATCTTCTTCGATTGTATCTGAAGATAAGATGTTGGGAGAAAAGATATTAGGTACATATTGGTCTTTAAAAAATGTGGGTGAAGCTCAAGTTGCTAAGGTTATGTATTTCAATAAAGGAACAGTTGAAACTCCAGATTGGACTACAGATTTTTATACTATATATAATATAAATGATCTAAAAGCTATCAATAATGATTTGACAGCAACGTATGTTTTAATGAACAATCTTATTGAATCAACGAACTTGGTTAATGGCCAAATGAAGAATGAACCTTCGGTAGAATGGGTTCCGCTTGGTGCTTTTAAAGGTTACTTCTACGGAAATAATCATAGTATTTCCGGCTTTTATGTAAATTCTGACAAACAATATGTTGGTTTGTTTGGTGAACTTTCAGGTGGAAAAATCACACATTTAACGGTAAAAAACAGCAGTTTTGAAACTTCACATAAATCTGGTTATGCTGGAAGTATTGTTGGGTATATGGGATATAATGGTGGTACAATACAATATTGTACTAGTGATGCTGCAGTTTCTTCAGAATATGGTGCTGGTGGTATCGCAGGTTTAGCATATAGTTCGGTTCGTTATTGTCGAAATTTCGGTACAATAAATGGTGGGAAATATGCTGGTGGTATCGCAGGTTTAAGTTATTCTAATAACATGATGTGCTACAATACTGGAACTGTTTCTGGAAACGATGTCGTTGGTGGTATAAATGGTGATGGAGGAGCTGTAAATTGCTATAACTTAGGTACTATTTCAGGACCATATGCAGCTGGAATAACAGGACGTGCAACTTTAGCAGATGTTAAGAATTGCTATAGTGTAGGAAAAATTAGTGGAACAAGTGAACCTAGTGGTATTACAAACATATCATTGGGCACAATTCAAAATAACTATTATGTAGAGGGTAGTGCCTATGGTGGTGTACAGGGGGTAGACACAGAAGGTCAAGGAGAACCTCTTTCTGCAGATGAGTTATGTCTTTCTCTTCAAGAGGGATTTTCTACAGAGGTTTGGGGATTAAAAGAACCTGTTATTTCAAATGCAGACTCAAAGAAAAATTTGTATCTACCTTATTTGAAATGTTTTGGTGAACAAACAGTAACAGTTGGTTCTATAAGAAAAATCTGTAAGGTTGTGTTGAATACAGAAGGTGGATCTTGTACAAATGTTACCTCATATATAGAGCGTGAAGGTGTGGAACTTCCTGTTGATGTGGAAAAAACAGGTTATACTTTTGGTGGTTGGTACACAAACTCAAGTTGTACAAGCGAAGACTTCACAGAAATTTCAGTAACAGCAACTGGTGACCAAGTTTTCTATGCAAAATGGACTGCAAATGAATATACTGTTGAACTTGATGTTGATGGTGGAAAAATTAATTCTGCAGATGTAAGTAGCTATACATACGGAACATATACGCCATTGCCAACTAATGTTACTCGTACAGGTTATGAATTTAAAGGTTGGTATGAAGTTTCTGGTGAAGGCGAAACATTAGGTGCCGATGTCGTTGACGTGTATTTGGAATCTTTTGGCGCTGTGAAATTAGCATGTATAAAAATTGTAAAGGCGTATACTGGTTTTGGTTTAAAAGAGACAAAGGATCTTGTTGAACTTGCACCGACATATCTAATTAGAGAGTTAGATTATGCTACAGCTCAAAATTTTGTTGATGAATTAGTTGCTGCAGGTTGTACAGCATCATTGAAGAATCAGGTTGTAAATTCTTCAACAACTGCTATACGCGTAACTGATTTTGGAGATAAATTATTTAAGGCAATATGGGCCCCAATAGAATATCATGTTACGTTATATCCTAATGAAGGAAAAATATTGTCAAACAATATAACGTCGTATTATTATGGAGAATCTCATATTCTTCCATTGCCTGGTTCTATAGTTCGAGAAGGATATACTTTTGGTGGTTGGTTTGAGACACCAACTTTTACGGGTTCGCCAGTTGTTATAATTAGACCAGATTTTTATGGTGATAAGTCATATTATGTACGATGGGATGTCAATTCATACGTCATTACTTTAGATGCTGACGGTGGAACAATTAATTCTGGAAATGTAGAATCATATACTTACGGTGTTGGAGCTTCTCTTCCAACTAATGTGACTAAGGTTGGTTATACGTTCTTGGGATGGTACAATAGTGCAGATGATGAAGTAAGAAACATTACTAATATTGCGGTAGGAGATACTGCTCTAGTTGCAAAATGGCGTCAGGATAATTATAAAATTACATTAAATGCAAATGAGGGAAGTTTCGAAACAACTCCTACAAAAACCTATAATTATGGTGATGTAATTCCATTGGCAATACCAAGTCGAATAGGTTATACTTTTGCCGGTTGGTACAATAACTCAAATCTTGTTGGAACTCAGTTCACTGAAATTGGCGCAACAGAAACTGGAGATAAAGATTTCTGGGCAAAATGGGACGTGAATGTGTATGATGTTGTTTTAAATGCTAATGAAGGTGAAATTAATAGTGGAAATATTGAAAAATATACATACGATGTTTTAGCAATTCTTCCATCGGATGTAACTCGTGTAGGATATGAATTTGAAGGTTGGTATGATGCAGACGACAATAGGGTAACACAAATTTCAAAGGGTACAACCGGCAATGTGGAATATACAGCGAAATGGTCTCCAAAGACATATACAATCACATTGCAGACAAATAATGGAACCATTAATACAGGTAATGTTGCCTCTTATACGTATGGTGTAGGTGCAACTTTGCCAAGCAATGTAACGAAAAGTGGTTACGAATTTGTTGGTTGGTTCGATAATTCAAGCTACGAAGGTGGTGCTGTAACAACAATCGGTACTACAGATTTGGGTAATAAAAACTACTGGGCAAAATGGAAAAATAGTTCATACACAGTTACATTAAATACTAATGGTGGAACTATCAACTCCAACAATGTAGATTCATATACATACGGTGCGGGTGTTGTTCTTCCAACCGATGTAACAAAAAAAGGTTATCAATTCCTTGGTTGGAAAGATTCAGAAAACAACGATGCCCTTGCAATTTCAGCAACTGATTTTGGCAATAAGTCATTCACTGCTCAATGGAAATTAGCAACGTATACGATTACTTATAATGCAAACGGAGGAGAAATAAATGAGGTATATGTTGGTAACTATCAATTGGGTACAGAAATCACATTGCCTGAAAATGTTACAAAAGATGGATGTACATTCGTCGCTTGGTACGATAATGTGAATCTAATTGGTGAACCCGTTTCTGCAATTGAAGAAACTGAGGTTGGTGATAAGACTTTCTATGCAAAATGGGAGGCAAATAACTACGATGTGGTATTGGATGCACAAGGCGGTTCAATCAATAGCGGAAATATAACTTCATACACTTTTGGAGTAACGACAAGTCTTCCTACGAATGTTACCAAAGATGGTTATATATTCACCGGTTGGTATAGCGATGCGGAATGTACAAGTGAAGTTGTAAGTATAATTTCGTCTGTGTCAACAGGCAAACAAATATTCTATGCCGGTTGGTCAAATTCGGCATTTGCGGTTACATTGAATACAAACGACGGAATCGTACTTGAGGGTAATGTTGTAAGTTATACTTTTGGGACTCCAGTAACTCTTCCTACTGCAGAACAAATAGAACGTGTAGGTTATACATTCGGTGGTTGGTATGAGACATCTAGCTGTACAGGTGAGGTTGTTACAGAAATATCAGCGACAGCAAGCGGTGTGAAATCATATTGGGCAAAATGGACGGTAAATACATATATGGTTTCATTGAACGCTAATGATGGAGTGATAAATAGCGGTAACATATCATTCTATACTTACGGAATAGGAGCAAATCTTCCAAGCGATGTGACTAAATCAGGCTACACATTTGCAGGTTGGTATAATGTTCTAGATTCAACAAAACAAGTTGTGCGAGTAGACGAATATACAACCGGCGACCAGAAGTTCTTCGCAAAATGGTCGGCTAATACATATAAGGTGGTATTGGTTGTAAACGAAGGAACTGTCAACGCCGGCAATGTTGAATCGTATGTGTACGGCGAGGGTGCGACGCTACCAATCGACGTGACGAAGACTGGCTACACATTCGGCGGCTGGTATTCTAACTCAAGCTATGCAGGCGGTTCAGTAAGCTCTATAGAAAAGAACGACGCGGGCGACAAACAGTTCTGGGCTAAGTGGAGCATAAACGAGTACGTTGTAGATGCCGTTGCAGAAAACGGAACGGTTGAGGGAGCAGGAAGCTACGAATACAAGTCGACTGCGACATTGAAGGCAACGGCGAACGAAGGCTATGAATTCATCGGCTGGAACAACGGCTTGACAGACAGCAAAATCCAGTTTGTCGTTACCAAGGATACAGCTTTGGTAGCAAACTTCAAGGAGAAGGAAAAAGTGACCGTAGCAGGCGAACTTACAATCCCAACATTGAAGACAGAACGCGAAGCACAGGCAATAGATTTGAGCGGCTTGTTCTCGACAACGGAAGGCGGCGAGGTTGCCTATACGGCAAGCAGCTCTATGCCAAATGTAGTGGCTGCGACGGTAAGCGACGGCAAATTGTTCTTGACGGTATACGAATACGAAGGCGAGGCGGAAATTACGGTAACAGCGACATTGCCGAACGGCGAGAAGAACAGCGTTAAGGCGACGGCTTCGGTTGTACTTGCATGTAACATCCAAGTGGCCGAAACAATCAAGAATGTTTCCTGCTTCGGTGAAAGCGATGCGGAAATTGCCTTGGCGGTAAAGAACGCCGCAATACCTTACACGACTCAATGGACAGGCGAAACAGCAACGACAGACACAATCCATGGAATCAAGGCAGGCAACTATACGGTAAGTATTGCAGATGCAGAGGGTTGTGAGCTAACAAAGACATTCACGGTAACAGAGCCAGCAGAAATGACGATGAAGGCAGTGATAAAGA
>DCIX01000031.1 GCA_002317135.1 Bacteroidales bacterium UBA1715 | reverse complement strand
ATTTCTTTATTTGTAGTTGTATTAATGTCTATATCCGTATATTCTCAATTTACAATGTCATCTTACCAGTCAGTATCATCATCGAAAATAGGTGTAGGATATTCTTTTGATGATAAAGTTTTTGCAGAAATAAGGTTATATGGAGGTTTGTCATTTAAGAATTTTACAGCAGAGCCAGTTGTGTTGTTTAATTTTTGTAAAAAAGAAACACATAATGCTTATGTTGGGGCTGGGATGGTAATAAACTATATAACTGGTCCTGTTCTTCCAATGGGAATCTACATTAAACCTTTTGAAAATATGCGAAATTTAAGATTTTGTATGGAAGCAGAGCCAATCTATAATATTGATGGAGAGAACTTTTTATTTAATTGTTCTGTTGGTTTGGTTTATTCTTTAAAAGATTAATGATGATTATATAAACAAAGAGTAAAATATAGGAAAGTGTAACATTGAAGTTTCCTTTATAGTTAAAGAAAGAGTCCAATCATTTATGGGTTGGACTTTTTCTTTTATGGCAATGTTTTGAGGCATTTTATCTTTTTCATTTCAATGTTTTCTTATCTTTGCAATAAATGTATAGATATGAAAAAATTACTTATATTCTTAAGTTTTAGCCTTTGGGCTTTTGTGGTGAGTGCTCAACCGAAAAATATCATTCTTGTTATGGTTGATGGTATGGGTTATAATCATAGCCAAATAATTACGGCTGAAAAAAATTGTGTCTTGAATAATTTTGATGTGAATTATGCAGTGTCAAATTATCCGACATATTGGAATACATTAGATAAAGAATATGATGTGAACTACTATCGTGGTGATTATCATGTTCGTCGTGTTTGGCAGGAATTTAGTTATGCTGACTCGTTGCCAATAGACCCACTCACGGCAGGTTCCGCTCTTGCTACAGGTGTAAAACCGGCTCTTGATGCTGTAAGTTATGACATGGATGATAGAGAGCTCGAAACTATTATTGAACGTGCTATCAGTAAAGGGAAAGCAACTGCTATAGCAACGAATGGTTCGGTTTGGGATAATAGTGCAATTCTTCCATTCGTGTGTCATAAAAAAGTGGCTCAATCAACAGATGATTTCGATGATTTGTTTTTCGATTTATTGAAAAGTAAGGTGAATCTTGTTATTTCTTCGGAATTATATAGTGTCGAAAATGAAAATTGGGTATTTGTTGCTGATCAGAAAAATATGCCTGCAAATTTGGTAAAACAGGTTATGATAGATAAGGAAACCTTACAAAGTAAAGAGTTCGGAGAATTGACAGCGGCTAGTTTAGATTTGCTTGCTACAAATGAAAACGGTTTTGTGTTTGTTTCTGAATGTGCAAATATCGAAATGGATTTTGACAATGAAGATGTTCGCGTTCAAGAAACTATGGCTAATGTGGATGCGTATATTTCGACCATTTATTCTTGGGTAGAAAAAAACAGTAATTGGGATGAAACGCTTATGATAGTTGTTGGCTCATACGAAAAAGGGTATGCCACAAGTAAATCGTTTGACAAAACAGCTATGCCGAAAACATTCCTTTCAAAGTCACCAGATGATTTTCAATATAATAGCTTGAATAACACTAATTTACTTACTCCGATGTTTGCTAAAGGAAATGGTAGTGAATTGTTTTCAAATTACATTGACGAAACCGACTTTGTATTAGGCAGTTATATTAATAATACTGAAGTTGCTCAAGTATGTTTTCGTGTAATGCCACAAGAACGAAAAACGCCAAAAAACATCATTTTTATGATAAATGATGGTTGCGGTATTTCTCCAATAAAAGCTGCAGAGTATTATACAGGAAATCAGGCTCCTTTTGAAAGCTTTCCTGTACGATTATGGAATTGTACGCATCCTACTGCAATATCTAGTGCAACAGCAACTGTTGCAACTTGGGATAATTCATATGAATCTCGTTTAGCATGGATAGGTAAAAGTTATCTCTGGAATAAAAATAATGCAACTTGTTCTGGAGCATCGGCAACAGCAATGTCAAGCGGTAAAAAGACATATTATTTCTCTTTAGGTGTTGATGTGGAACGAAATTCGATGAAGTCAATTGCTCGACATGCAAAGGAAATGGGAAAGTCTGCAGGGGTAGCTACGAATTCTCCGTATTATGATGCGACTCCAGGAGCATTTTTTACAAATAATCCATCTCGCTTGAGTTATAATGATCTTTCACGTCAATTAGTAATAGAATCTAATGCAGATGTTGTGATAGGTTGTGATCATCCTGAATATGATAATAATGGGCAGAAAAAAGCAAAACCGAATTATAAGAATGTTGGTGGAGAGGAAATTTTGCAAGGTTTGCGTGAAGGAGCAACAACATATTCGATAGCATCAAACTCAGGCTGGACTACTGTACAGGATATTGATGGTGATGGTGAACCTGATCCATGGACATTTGTGGAAGATAGTGCAAGTCTAGTTCAATATATGGTTGGCGAAACTCCAAAACGATTGTTTGGATTGGTTCCTGTTGAAGGTTCTATGCAATTCTATCGTGATGGTAAAGATGTGAATACGGTTCATTATGATGATTGGAATAAAGGAATGCCACAGTTATGGCAAATAGGTCGTGTTGCTATAAATTGTTTGTCAAAAAATGAGAATGGCTTCTTCTTAATGATAGAAAATGATATGGTCGACAATGCGGGTCACAAAAATCGTCCTGGAAGACAAATAGAAGAGCAAATAGAGTTTAATAGAACGGTAGATTCTGTTATTGCATGGATTGAAAAAGAAAGTAGTTGGGATGAAACATTGTTGATTATAACTGCTGACCATGAAACAGGTTTTATGGCAGATCCAACATTTAAGGAAGATTCTATCATGTTGAACCATTGGCAAATAATTGATAATGGTGTAGGTAATATGCCAGGAATAGGATACTATTCAGTAGATCATACTAATCAGTTGGTTCCTTTTTTTGCAAAAGGAGTTGGCTCTGAAATCTTTTACTCTTACGCTGATGAATGGGATTATGTTCGTGGTAAGTATTTGAACAATTCAGAGATTGGGCAATCTATGTTTGAATTGTGGAATGGACAAGCGTGCAGATTTGTAAATGAAAGTCCTAAAGTTCAGTTTACGGATACTGTTTTCGTAAAGCAAGATACTGATTTTGAGTTTGTTTTGCCAGAAAATTGTGTTACAGATGTAGAAGACGATATTCAGTTAACATTAGTTTCAAAACCAACTTGGGTAAATTATGATGCCGAAACAGGAACTATTTCTGGTCATGGTACAAAGCGTCTTGGTACATCGAATGTAACGTTTAATGTTACTGATGGAGAATCGACAGGAGCAAGCATTACAATACAATTCCTTGTAAAAATTTGCGTTTACAAAGAGGAAGAAAACACAGCGATTAATCAAATAAAAGAAAGTAATACAGACATTGTTTTTCCTTCCATTTCTGTAACTGCCGTTACAGTCCGTTCTACAAGCGGTAAAGGTGAAATTTTGGTACGAGATTTGCATGGAAAAATAGTAAAAACGGTCTCTGTGAATGGTCCTGAAACTGTTGTAGAAACAGGACAATTGAAGGCTGGTGAATATATCGTGCAAATAATTGATGATGAGATTATTACAAGCAGAAAAATTATCGTTCATTAGAATAGTATTTGTATTACTTTTTCCAATATGTTGTACGGCACAAACATTTCGTGGTGTCGTCGTTGATATAGAAAATAAGGAGCCTCTTTCTTTTGCCAGCGTATGGGTAAAAGGTACAAACAATGCGGTAATTACGCAGTTGGATGGTTCATTTGAAATTTCTCCCGTAAAAGCAACAGATAGTGTCTTATTTTCGGCGTTAGGGTATAAGGATTTGGTTGTTTTAGGACGAGAGATTGCAACTAAAACAACCGTTGAATTGTTGCCTGACGCAATACAAATCGATGCTGTTGTTGTAAGTCCTGGCAAAAACCCTGCCATTCCGATTGTAAAGAAGGCTATACGAAATCGTCACCAGAATCGTCCTGATGGTGTAAAGGATATTGAATTGATTCAATACAACAAACTGAATTTCAGTTTAAGTGGTATTGACAGCACAATCTTTAAGTTAGGTTTTATGAGAAAACATGCCGATATTCTTGTTAAAACCAATGACTATGATGATACGTGGAATGTCCCATTGTATTTTTCTGAATATATGTCGTATGAAAAACGACGTGAAAATCGACCTCCAGAGATAAAAGAGATTGTGAAGAATCAGCATGGCAGTAGTTTTATTGAGAGCGAAATTGTAACTGATTACATTGCCAGTTTGAATCAGGATATGACCTTTTATGGGAACTTACGCTTTTTGCAAAAGGACTTTATTAGTCCAATTTCTTCGCAGGCAATGGTTTACTACCGTTACTATTTAACTGATTCTGTTACGAGTAATGGTTTGACATTTTATAGAATACGATTTAAACCACGAAATAGCCAAGATCTTGCCTTTTATGGCTACATGATTATTGAAAAAGAAACAGGTACTCTCACCGAAATTGATGCAACCTTACAGAAAACTTCTATTTTGAACTTTGTACGCAATATGCGCTTGTTTGAAAAACTGCAGTTGACCGACAAAGGTGAGTGGTTTCGAAAACAACAGAAAATGCAGGTTGAATTTGTACCAGAATTTTCGAAGGATTCTGCATATCATGCCATAAATACGCCGTTAACTGCAATAAAATCAACATCTTATATTATTGATTCAACACAAATTCAGGATTATTTGGTAAATCGTGTAGTTCCAGGAAAATTCAATCTACGAAGAAAGGAACATTTCGAAAAAGATACTTCGTTTCTTTCGCAATATCGTCCAGATACACTTTCAAGTTTGGATTTGGTTACGCAAAAGGCTATTGAAACAAGCAATAATATCCCAACAGTAAAGGCAGCGAACAAGGTGATGAATATGCTTATGTATGGCTATTTCCCGTTAGGTTATATTGATTTAGGTCCATACTTGTATTTTATTCAAAACAATAAAATTGAAGGTGTTCGTCTAAATTTATGTGCTCGTACTTCCGAAAAGTTCCACGACAAGATGATGTTTGGTGGATATTTGGGCTATGGTTGTAGAAATCAAAAGTTTAAGTATGGTTTACAGTATTCTTTGAAGATGCCTTCAAAATATTATGGAGCATTGAATGTGAAGTATGATCAGAATATTTATAGAATAGGGGATTTCCGTCAGAATTTGGATTTTATTCGTGAAAATGTGTTGGTTCAATCGGACGATAACCTATTTTCTGCATTACTGACAAAAAGCGAAAATGAGGCTGTTTATTTGGTGAAACGAGGTGTTGTTTCATACGAACAACAGTTGGCTCCAGATATTACTATAAAGCCAGCATATACATACGCAAATCATTATAATCCACCGTATGTTCCATTTGAAACATCATCGTCAGATACATTAAAAGAATTTGTTACTCACGACTTTAGTTTAAACATTCGTTTGTCTCATAAGGAACAGGTTTCCACAAATCATTTTCGTAGAATCTACATAGATTCTCGTTATCCTGTATGCCATATAAATGTGTTACGCGGCAAGTATATAATGGATGGTGCATCCGATTGGTATACGCAATTGCGTCTTGTTGCTCGTCAGGAGATTTTGCTTGGTGTAGGACGAATGAAATATGTTGTTGAAGCGGGAATGATAGATAAATCCGTCCCGTTTCCTTTGTTAGAAATACATCGTGGAAATCAAACTGGTAGTAGTGGGGAATATTACTTTAACCACATGCGATATTTGGAATTTGCTAGTGATGCCTATGTGAATTTGTATGCAGAATATGGATTGAATGGTTTCTTCTTTAATAAAATATGGGGAATCAGAAAGTTACAATTACGCGAATTGTTCACGTTCAAGGCTTGTTATGGCCAATTGTTACACGATCAGAATGCCATTTTTAAATTGCCTCAAAATACATTCGAACTTGATAAACCATATATGGAAGCGGGCATTGGTGTTACCAATTTGCTGAAGTTTGTTCGTTTAGAATATATATGGCGTTTGAATTATTTGGATCATCCAGATATTACAAAACGTGGTTTGTATATTAGATTTAACTTTGAATTTTAGATAAAAAAAGAGACGCAAGATTTTGCGTCTCTTGTTCCCTATTCAATGTAGTATATTACAAGCTCCATTCAAAACCGTCTTTGGTATCTTTTACAGAGAAACCAAGGTTTGCCAACTCGTCACGAATTTTATCGCTTGTAGCCCAATCTTTATTTGCTTTAGCTTGTTTACGGATTTCAAGTAGTAAATCAATAGCACCTTTGTATGCTTTGTCGTGAGCGTTGTTGCTTTCTTCTATACGAAGACCAAGAATGTCTTTTACGAAAACTTCAAACACATCTTTTAGCTCATCTAAATCCTCTTTAGAGATAGTTCCTTTACCATCGGTAATTGTATTGATTGCTTTTGTTGCTTCAAATAGATTTGAAATAACAATAGGCGTATTCAAGTCATCGCTCATTGCTTCTTCGCAATGTTCTCGTAAACCTTTTACATCAACAGTAGTTGTTGCCCCAGCAGATATTTTTTGAAGACGATTGTAGGCATCAATTAAGCGGGCAAGACCTTTTTCTGCTGCTTGTAGGGCATCATTGCTGAAGTCAACAGTGCTTCGGTAGTGTGCTTGCAAAATAAAGAAACGGATAGTCATAGGTGAATATGCGCGTTCCAATTTTTCGTGTGTACCAGTAAAGAATTGGTCAAGAGTAATGAAGTTATTATAACTCTTACCCATCTTTTGTCCGTTGATGGTAATCATATTGTTGTGAATCCAATATTGTACCGATTCATGACCTAATGCTGCAGTTGATTGCGCAATTTCGCATTCGTGATGAGGGAAGATGAGGTCCATTCCACCACCGTGAATATCGAAAGTTTCACCTAAATATTTTGTGCCCATTGCAGAACATTCCATGTGCCATCCAGGGAAACCGTCGCTCCAAGGAGAAGGCCAACGCATAATATGTTCAGGTTGTGCTTTCTTCCACAACGCAAAATCAAGTGAGCATTGTTTTTCGTCTTGTCCGTCAAGTTCGCGTGTTGTTGCTAATAGTTCATCGATATTACGGCCAGAAAGTTTTCCATAGCGAAAATCCTTATTGTATTTGCGTACATCGAAATAAACTGAACCTTGGCTTTCGTAGGCATAACCGGCATCCAAGATTTTCTTTACAAAATTAATTTGTTCTATAATATGTCCAGATGCTTGTGGTTCAATGCTTGGTGGAAGCACATTAAGAGCAGCCATTGCATTACGGAAACGGTTTGTGTAGTATTGAGCCACTTCCATAGGTTCTTTTTGCTCTAAACGAGCTTTTTTTGCAATTTTATCTTCTCCTTCATCTGCATCGTGTTCTAAGTGACCAACATCGGTAATATTGCGTACATAGCGAACCTTGTAACCAAGATGAGTCAAATAACGAAACAGCACATCAAATGTGATTGCAGGTCTGGCGTGTCCAAGATGACCATCGCCATAGACCGTTGGACCACATACATACATTCCTACATGTGGTGCGTGAAGTGGTTTGAACAACTCTTTTTGTCTCGTTAAAGTATTGTAAATGAATAAATCTTGCATAATATATTCAATTAAAAAAAACTTTTATTCTAATGCTTTGCTAATTGCATCAATCAATGCGTCAACCGATGCTGTTACAATGTCGGTATTTACACCAAGACCTTGGTAGAAATGTTTGTTGAATTCAACTTGAACAGATACACGTCCGCTGTCGTCGCAACCACCATTGAAACCTTGAATAAGGAATTCTTGTAAGTGAATATTGTTGTCAACAAAAATCTTCTTTACAGCTGTATAAGCAGCATCTACAGGGCCATTTCCAGTTGCTGTTTCAGTCTTGATTTCACCCTTAATGTTAAGAGAAACAGTTGCCGTTGGAATCATAGAATTTCCGCAAACAACTTGTAATTGTTCAATAGAAATTGAGCGTTCTCTTTTAATTTTTTCTTTGCCAACTAAGATTAACAAATCGTCATCATTAACGATTTTTTTCTCGTCAGCCATTTTTAAGAAATCCTTGTATGTCTTGTCAAGTTCGTCACCTTCGATAGTGTAACCTAATAATTGAAGACGGTATTTTAAAGCAGCGTGACCACTACGAGCAGTTAAGATAATTGATGATTCATCAACACCAACATCTTTAGGATCAATAATTTCGTATGTTTCGCGTTGTTTTAATACGCCATCTTGGTGAATACCAGAAGAATGTGCGAAAGCATTTTTACCAACGATTGCTTTATTTGCTTGTACAGGGCTTTTCATTAAGCGTTGAATCATTTTACTTGAACGCATAATGTTGGGAGTCACGATGTCGGTGTGAATACCAAGATTGTTGTGGCTCTTAATTGCCATAACAACTTCTTCAAGAGCAGTATTACCAGCACGTTCTCCTACGCCATTGATAGCAACTTCAACCTGACGAGCACCGTTTAACACACCAGAAATAGTGTTAGCTGTTGCCATTCCTAAGTCGTTGTGGCAGTGAGTTGAGATGATTGCCTTATCAATATTGGAAACATGTTCCATCAAGTATTTGATTTTTTCACCAAATTCTGATGGTAAGCAATAACCAGTTGTGTCTGGGATATTCACTACAGTAGCACCAGCAGCAATAACGGCCTCAACAACGCGTGCTAAATATTCGTTGTCGGTACGACCAGCATCTTCGCAGTAGAATTCCACATCTTCCACATATTTCTTCGCATATTTAACAGCATCAACACCGCGGCGGATAATTTCCTCTGGAGTAGATTTTAATTTGTGGTAAATATGATTGTAAGAAGTACCTATACCAGTATGAATACGAGGATGTTTTGCGTAGCGAAGAGCTTCAGCAGCAACATCAATATCTTTTTGCACGGCACGAGTTAAACCGCAGACAGTTGGGTTTGTCACTACTTTCGAAATTTGAACAACAGACTCAAAATCACCTGGACTTGAAATTGGGAAACCAGCTTCAATAATGTCTACGCCAAGTTCTTCCAATGCTCTGGCAACTTCTAATTTTTCTAACATATTTAACTGATTACCAGGAGCTTGTTCTCCATCACGCAATGTCGTGTCGAAAATGTAAACTTTATCGTTCATAGTCATAAATTTAATAAAAAACCCCTATGCAAAATGCAAAGGGGCTTATTGTTAATACAATATGTGCTCAACCCCTTAGCGTAGGCTAATGAGCGAACAGAGCAATATTGTGTGTAATCTTTTCATATCTGTTGCAAATATAGAGTTTTTTTGGAATTAGAACTCTTTGAGCCTATAAATTTGTATTGAATATAGTAATTCTTCTATAGATAATGTTCCAAAACAATTTTTACGCCGATAGCAATAAGAATGATTCCGCCGAGAATGCCAGCTTTAATATTCATCCTTTTATCAAAAGTATGTCCAAGGTAGAGGCCAAGGCAGGAGAACAAAAAGCTTCCTAATGCTATAATTATCACAGCAAAGCCAATGATTTCAGGTGTTGTAACGAAGAGTATGCCAGTAGCTAATGCGTCGATACTTGTTGCAATCGCAAGTAGGATAACATTTTTCCAACTAAAGTGATTTGCAGTGCATTCATTTTCCTCGTCTTCTTCAACATCGCGTAGCTCTTCAAGAATCATTTTTCCTCCTAAAAAGCATAAGATTACAAGTGCAATCCAATGGCTAAAAGAGGCAATAAATTCAGCAAATGAAATAGAAAGAACAAATCCAATTAAAGGCATTCCACCTTGAAATAACCCGAATAAAATAGGCATTTTGCTTGCTTTGCGAATTTGCAAGTCTTTACAAGCAATACCTGTGGCTGTTGAAACTGCAAAGCAGTCCATAGCCAAGCCTATTGATAAAAGGATAATTTCGAGAATGCTCATTATTTACTGGTAATTTTGAATGATACTTTTTTAGTATTCCGAGTAGTTATTGTAATTGTACCTTTATTTGACAATGTCGGCATTTCTAATGAGGAATAATCATGGTCTTTAATGATAGATGTAGTCGTTGTCTCTTTGCATGCTATTTCAATAAGAAGGTCAAATGTTGTGTATACTTTTTCATTAAAGAGTTTTTCAAAGAATTTCTCAAAAGGAGGTAGATTATAGTGTGCGCTTAAAACATTATATAATTGTCTTGCATAGAAATAGTTACGAACTTTATTGATGTTTGGTAAGCCATAGCCGTATTTATTGTTTGGTTTATTGCTTCTGTCAGCACATTTTAGGATAAATTTCTTTATTGTTTGGGCAGATGAGTCTGGGAATTCTGACCATAAAGTTGCGCATGCGCCAGCCATAAGTGGGCAGGAGAAAGATGTACCACCACTTGCATTGCGTACAGTACCATTTGCTGTCACTATTGCTGGATATAGTCCAAGAGCCATTACATCAGGTTTAATACGTTTGTCGGAAGTAGGGCCAAAAGAACTAAATGCCGTTTTTTTCTGGTTGTAGTTGCAGGCACCAACAGTTATAATACTATCTGCATCGGCAGGCGCAGTAATATATTTCCAAGGTTCGTCGCCGGAATTTCCAGCACTATTGAGCAATAGCATTCCTTTTGATGCTGCAATATCTGCTGCAATGGTAATCCTTGTAGTATTACCATTCATGTCGGCATAGGTATAACTTTGACTTTTGTCGTCAAAATCGCTGTAACCCAACGAAGTTGACATTATGTCTGCTCCGGCACTGTCGGCAATTTCTGCTGCGGCAACCCAGTTGTCTTCTTCAACGGTGTATTCGGTATCTTCTTCTTCGGTTCTAAATAAAATAAAGCTTGCCATAGGAGCAGTTCCAATAAGTTTTCCAGGATACACTCCGCCAATGAGGGATAGAACCTGCATACCATGGCCTCCTTTTGAAAAAATATCTATGGTTGTGTCTAAACATGCGGCTGTTCCAGTTACATCGCGGGTGAATAGGATACGGTTATCGTCTCGCATCTTTTGGAAAACGTTTGCTGAATCAACATGAAGGAAGCCCGCATCAGCAATCGCAATAGTCATACCTTGTCCCCAATGTTCTGAGAAATGTGATTGAAGAACACCTAACATATCGCATTGTTTTCCTGAATTTCCATAGATTTCTTGAATTGATCTTGCTGATTCAAAGAGTGATTTAAAATTGTCATCAAAATGTAGTGAGTCTTTTTCTGTAAGTTTGCGTTTGTCGCAAATCCATTTTGGTATTGGAGCAACATATTCCATATTTTTTATGAAATACAACTTCTTAATTATATCGAACGTTTCTTGATTTTTAATGTAGAATATGACTGAGTTAAACCATTTTGAACTATTGCAAAATACGGCTCCAAGTTCTGTTACGGAAGCAATATATTGTGGGTTTACCGGAATGTCTTGTTCTGTAATCTCAATATTGAATTTCTCTCTTCTTTCAATTGCTTTCGCGCTTAAAAAGCCTTGTGGATTTTCGATAGAATACGGAGAATTCTTCTTGTCTTTGAATGTTATTCTATATCGACCTTCGGTAAAATTTTGCGAGAAAGAACTTAGTGCAAAAATAAAAGAGATACAAAGTGTTACAAGTTTTTTCATAGGTTATGTATATAAAAAAAGACCACTGTATTGGTGGTCTTTTTGTAAGAGAATCTAATTTATTTAGTTGAATCCTTTTAGTTTACCAGCATTTGGCAATACTGTAATTGCAGAGATTCCATATTTGTTGCCGATGATTTTTTGTTCATTGGCGCCAAACATATAGTCAGCCAAGTCTAATTCTTTTGAAGTTGTTACAAGAATTGCGTTGGCGTTCATTCCGTTAGCATATTCTATAACTTCATCGGCGAAATCATCTTTTCCAGCACCTTCTACTTCGATATATTCAATATTGTTTTGATCTAATACTGATTTAACATGTACTAGGTTAGAATAGATTTGGCGTTTTAGGCTAGCATCGTTACTTTTTTGAATATATAAGTAGAATTTCGATTTAAAGAATTTATTCATGTAAACTGCCCATGAAACTTTTTGTTTATCTTCTTTTTTGTAGTCGATAGGACAAACAATGTCTTCGAAGTGCTCGTCGCGTGGAGGACGTTGAACAACGATAAAAGGACAATCAGACCCTTCGATAACTTTAAGAGCCCAACTACCAGTAATCTTTTGTAAACCCTTCATACCATGAGTTCCCATAAATACGAAAGGACAGTTCAATTTATGTGCAACTTCTTTAATTGTTGTAAAAATGTCACCTTCAACAGCAAGATAGTCTGGTTTAAAACTGTATTTCTTTTGAGCATCATCGGCAACTATTTTAAGTTGAGCAGTTGCTTTTTCTATATCTTTTTCGTCATTTACGATATTCAATAGCGTAACCGTTGTGCTTCCAATCGTTTGCGCAAAGCGAATTGCATGTTGCATTGCATATTCTGCAACATTAGAAAAATCCCAAGCGACTAAAATAGTTTTCTGTAAATGTTCCATAGTTTTAATATTTTAATACCTTTGAATGCTTTTTCATTTTTATTCTAAAAAAGCGTGATAAAAGTAATAAAAATAATTTGGTTTCAATTAAACGCATAGTATTTTTTATTTCTATTTTGTTTGCTACGCTAGCACAGGCGCAACAAAACAAAGTTGGTATTCCATATTTTGAGAATATTCCTTTCTCTAAAATTGGATATAGCGGTGGATTAGGAAATATTGTCCAAAGTGATGAAGGCATTATTTTCGCTGAAACAGATAATGGTATCTTATTTTTCAATGGAGCTTCTTGGAATGTTCTTTCGTGTAAAGGATTTCCTACATTGTACGTGGATAGGCAAGGTGAAATTTTGGTTTCGACCTCAAAGTTTATTGGAAAAATAATTCGAAATAGCCAAAATCAATTACAAGTTGTTTCGATAGTAGATGACACTGTACAACTTAATGAAATACAAAGTGTTGTGTCTATAAAAGGACATGTGTATTTTGTTATGAAATCAACATTATATGAATTGAATAATGGTATGCCAACTTTGCTGGAACAAATTCCAGGTGTTCAAAAATTATTTGTTGACAGAGATCGATTATTGATTGCTACAGATAAAAGCGTCTATTTTTATAATGGAAAAACGGTATGTCAAAATAATTCATTGGCAATTATTGCGGCACAGCGTACCGACAACTATTTATATCTTTTGACAAGCAATGGAATTATTCGTTGCTCAAATAATAGTTCTGATTGGTTACAAACAGACATTGATTCTATACAATCTGATTTCTCTTGTCTTGTGAGGGTTTCTGCTAATTCTATTTGCGTTGGAACTTACAATCACGGTTTGTTTTGTCTAAATGAAAATGGCACGGTGTTACATTCGTTTTCTGAATCTGTTGGCTTGTTAGATGATAGGATTTTAGGTATGATGGTCGATAAGAACAGCAATGTTTGGACGACTACTCGTAATGGAATTTCTCGTGTAGAAATTCATTCTGCAATTTCGTATTACAATAAATATAATGGGTTGCGTGGCAATGTGTTATCGGTAGTACGATATGGAAAGAATGAACTTATTGTTGGCACCGATTGTGGAGTGTTCAAAATAGACGGCAAGGGTTGTAAAAAGGTCTGTGAGGCACAATGTAATGCTGTAACAAAGACTTCTAAGGGTGAAATTATTGCTGCTACGAACAATGGATTACAGTTGTTGATTCCTTCTCAATCTCAGTTAGAACAAACATTGTCTGCCGGTGATTTTCAGTATGTTACTTGTGTAGGCAACTATATCATTTCTGTTTCAAAGGAACGATTGTCGGTATGGAATGGCTCGCCACAAACATATCCGAAATATTTGCCAACTGTTTCATTTCCTGTTTCTGAATTAGACATTACATCTATTGCCAAAGGAGCAAATGATTGTTTTGCATTTTGTGGTACGAAACAAAGTGGTTTGTGGATGATTAAGAAGGTGATTAACTCAGATTCAACGAAAAGTTTGAATTTGGTTCCTTGTGATTGGCAAGGGCTACCAAAGGATATACAGACGGTGTGCGTGTTTGAGACTTCTTCGGGAACTATTTTTTCGACCTATGATGGATTGTATCGTTGTGATACCATAAATAAATTCTTTTATCGTGATAGTAGAATAGTACTTCCTGATTTACAAGGAAATACGATAGTTTCTCCTATTATTGAGGATGCCGATCAAAATCTTTGGATGGCTTTTCAGAAAGTCGGAACTTTTGAAACACAGGTCGCAGTTGCTTGGAATACAAATAATAGAGAACGATATACACTTATCACTGCTCCATTTGCAAAACTTCGTGGTAGCCATATTGATCATATTCTTTCTGATGATAACTCAGTATTTTGGTTAGGTGGAAAGAATGGTATGATCCGTATGGATTTTAATAAATTGATTGCACGAAAGGTTTTGGGTAATGTGGAACTTTCACGAGTTTTGGTTGACAATGATTCGTTGTTATCGCAAACAGCAGAACGTACGGTTTTGTCGTATAACACAAATTCTATTCTATTTGATTTTGTGTCAATTGAATATGAAAATCACGATGATATTTTATATTCATATTATTTGGAAGGATTTGATCCAGATTGGTCTCAGCCAGTAGCATTACATGTAAAGGAATATAGGGATTTGCCGTCGGGGAAATACACGTTCCATGTCGTTGCAAAGCGTGCAAATGGAGCCTCTTCAAAGGAAACGACATTCTCTTTTGAAATAAAGCAGCATCCATTACTATCGATATGGGCAATGGCATTTTATGCAGTTTTATTTGTCGCTTTACTATTATGGCTTATGAGAATCCGCTCAAAAGGTTTAGCGCGTGAACACAAGGTGGTAACGAAAATTGTGGAAACGAAAACAAAAGATTTGCAAGAAGATAAGGAGAAATCTGATAATTTACTTACCAATATGTTGCCTGATGAGGCTGCTAGGGAGTTAAAGGAAACTGGTCGTGTACGTTCTATGAATTTCGAGATGGTAACGGTACTATTCTCTGATTTTAAGGGATTTACAAAAATTGCAGACCGAATTTCAGCCGATGCTTTGATTCAAGAATTAGACAAATATTTTTCAGAATTCGATAAAATTGTTGGCAAGTATAATGTCGAGAAAATCAAGACAATTGGCGATGCGTATATGTGTGCAGGTGGTATCCCGAAAAAGAATACAACCAATCCAATAGAAGTTGTTGCCGTTGCTTTGGAAATGCAACATCGTCTTTCGGAATTGCAGAAAGAATTACCTGACAAATCGGAATTGTGGGGAGTTCGTATTGGCGTACATACAGGTCCAGTAATAGCCGGTGTTGTCGGTAGCAAGAAATATTCTTACGATATTTGGGGGGATAGTGTAAATGTGGCGAATCGTATGGAATCTTCTGGTGAAGTAGGAAGAGTAAATGTGTCGGAAAGTACCTATTTGCTGATACGCGATATTTTTGATTGTGAATATCGTGGAAAGGTTCCGGTAAAGGGTAAAGACGAGAAAATGGATATGTATTTTGTAAATGGTTTTAAGGCAATGTATGCCGAAAATCCATTAAGGTCTTTGCCAAATAAGGAATTTGCTCACAAACTTGCTTTATTTAGATTCGATGGTTTACAAGAGCAGATTTATTCGATGTTAGAGCAAAATCTACCTTCTATTTATTTTTATCATAGCATAAAACATACAATAGATGTTGTTGCTCAGGTTGAGATTATTGGTCAGGCAGAGAATGTGAATGATGAAGATATGTATATTCTTAAGACTGCAGCCTTGTTCCACGATTCTGGTTTTATGCATTCGTATTGTAATCATGAGCATGAAAGTATTAAAATAGCAAAAGAAATTTTGCCTAACGAAGGCTATTCTTCGGAACAAATTGCTCGTATTTGCCGTTTGATTGAATGTACGATTATTTCTGAGGAACCACGTAATTTGTTAGAACAAATTATCCGCGATGCTGACCTTGATTATTTGGGAAGAAGCGACTACGAAAGTGTATCTCGAGAACTGTACAAGGAATTCTTAGAAATGAAAATTGTGAAGAAAAATGAATATGAATGGTTACTTGGTCAGATAAAATTTTTGCAAGAACATACATATTATACAAACTATTCAAGAAGCAATAGAAATCCAGAAAAAGTAAGACATATTAAAAAATTGCAGGAACAAATAACAAAATTTAATATAATTGTATAAAAATTTAAAAGATACTAGTATGATAGATATTGATTGGGGAAATCTTCCGTTTGGATACGAGAAGACTAATGCAAATACCCGATGCTACTACAAGGATGGTAAGTGGGGTTCAGTTGAGGTAACAACAGACGAAACAGTTACAATGCACATGTCTGCTACTTGTTTACACTATGGACAAGAATGTTTTGAAGGTTTGAAGGCATATCGCGGAAAAGATGGAAAAATTCGTGTATTCCGTTGGGAAGAAAATGCAAAACGTTTAAATAGTTCTGCAGCTCGTGTTGGAATGCCAGAAGTTCCAAAGGAAATCTTCAAGGAAATGTTGTTTACTTTGGTTAAAAAGAACTCTGACTTTGTTCCACCATACGGAACAGGTGCGTCTTTATACATTCGCCCATTGTTAATTGGTGTAAGTCCTCGTTTGGGTATCAGTGCTTCAACAGAATACATTCTTATTCTATTCTGTAGTCCTGTTGGTCCTTACTATAAAGGTGGTTTCAAACCTATCAAGGTTATTGTTGAACGTGGTTCTGACCGTGCTGCCCCACTTGGAACAGGTACAGTTAAAATCGGTGGAAACTATGCTGCTGCATTGAATATGTCAATTAAATGTCATGAAATGGGTTATGGTGCAGCATTGTACTTGGATCCAAAGGAAAAGAAATATATTGACGAATGTGGTCCTGCAAACTTCTTCGCTATTAAAGGAGACAAATATATCACACCAAAATCTTCTTCAATTTTGCCTTCTATTACAAATATGAGTTTGCAAGCATTGGCAGAAAAAATTGGCTTAACTGTAGAAAAACGTCAATTTCCATTGACTGAATTAGCAGAATGTGACGAAGCTGCAGAATGTGGAACTGCTGCTGTAATTTCACCTATTTCTGCTGTGGTAGATCCAGATGAAAATAAAACATATACATTTGGTGACCAAGTAAATCCAGGAAAGACTTGCGTTAAATTATATGAAACATTAGTAGGAATCCAATATGGTGATGTGGAAGATCCATTTGGTTGGATTTCTTTTGTTGAATAATAATGATACTTTGTAGAGATGCGAGTAATCGCGTCTCTACTTTTTTACTACAAATGACTAAAATTAGAATTACCAAAGAATTTGTTTTTGACATGGCTCATGCTCTTCATAATTATGATGGCTTGTGCCAAAATATTCATGGTCATACCTATAAATTACAGGTGACACTTATTGGCTCTCCTTGTGATGATGTCAACTCTCCTAAATATGGGATGGTTCTTGATTTTAGTGTATTGAAAAATGTTGTGAAAATTCCTATAGTAGACACGTTTGACCATGCCTTGGTTGTCCCTAAAAATGGCGGATTCGATGCTCTACGACAATTTCAGTCAGAAGGGAAATTTATAGAAGTTCCATTTCAACCAACTTGTGAGAATTTAACGATATATTTTGTTGAATTAATAAAAGCAAAGTTGCCTTCACAAGTTTCTTTACACAGTATTCGTTTGTACGAAACTCCTACTTCTTTTGCTGAATGGTTTGCAGAAGATAATCAGTAGTTTTTTGAAAAATACTATCTTTGAACTTGTTTTCTAACACATTTGTATGAGAGAATTAGTTTCGGGAACAGATTTATTGGTGATGCTTGTGCTTCTCACCATTATATTTTGTTATGCCCGAAAAATACAAGATGATAGGATAGAAACCTATGAATACTATTCTCATTTTACAAGAGCATTGTTCCTTCGTATTTTTTCTGGGTTGCTCTTCGCTTGTGTGTACATTTTCTATTACGATGGTGGCGATACGCAGTATTATTTTACTGGTTCTCGTTGTATAGTGAGAATGGCAGAAAAGAATATTTCTGCGTTTGTACAATTAATGTTCGGTGTTCGTACGCCAGAACTTCGTTCTTTGTTTGATGGAACAACGGGGTGGCCAACTTATTTTAAGGACGCCAATTCTTGGGCGGTTTGTCGTTTTTCGGTACCGTTCTATATACTTGGTTTTGGCTCTTATATTGGTACGACTATAGTAATGAATGCACTTTTATTCATTCCTATTTGGCGGTTTTATAAAATGATGGTGCGTATCTATCCACACATGTCCAAAAATATTGCAATTGCTTTGTTTTATATCCCATCGGTGTGTTTTTGGGGATCTGGATTGTTAAAAGATATTTGGTGTATGGTTGGTGTATTTGCCATATACACATCGTGTTACATGATTTTTAAGAGAGAACGGTTCGTTTGGGGAAATATCTTTCGGTTTTTATTTTGGGCGTATGTCTTAACTTCTATACGACCATACGCATTTTATACTGTTTTTGCGACTTGTATTGCTTGGATAGGCTTGATGAAATTCCGACATATAGAGAATAAGTTCATTCGTGTTGCCTTTTTTCCAATGATGATGATTGGTTTATTTGCTGTATTTCTGGTTTTTCTTGATAATATGGGTGATCTAGCCGAGGGTAAATATGCTTCGGTTGGTTCTATGATGGAACAGGCTGTAATTATTCAAGATGACTTGAAACGTGACTATTATGGAGATAACAGTTTTGATATTGGGACATTCGATGCTTCGTTGTCAGGTATGTTGAAAAAACTTCCTCAAGCGTTGTCTGCAGGACTGTACCGACCATTTTTATGGGAAGCAAGAACGCCGTTTATGTTACTTTCGGGACTAGAAAATCTTGCTATCCTATTGCTGACTTTATACGTTGTTATAAAGATGAGAATGCGAGTAATACGAACATTTAAGGAAGATCCATTTCTAATGAGTCTTTGCTTCTTTGTTCTAATTTTCGGTTTCTTTATTGGTCTAACAATAGCCAACTTTGGTGCATTGGTTCGTTATAGGATTATTCTTCTACCTTTCTTTATGATTGTGTTGTTTCGACTATCTGAAGTCTACAGAAAAACACGAGAAGAAGAGGAAGATGAATAAGTTATTTTGTTGTTGCTCTCACAATCATTACCGCTTCTTTTGCTTCGCGCACATCGTGAACTCGAATAATTTTTGCCCCTTTGAGTAGCGAAATTGTGTTCAGAACGGTCGTTCCATTTAGGGCTTCTTTTGCCGTACAATCAATAACTCTTTGTATCATTGATTTGCGTGAGACTCCCACAAACACAGGATAACCTAATTCTACAAACTTTTCAAGATTATTCAAAAGTTCATAGTTTTGTTCTACTGTTTTCCCAAATCCAAATCCAGGATCGATTATAAATTGTGTAAGACCGAGCGATTCTGCTTCTTCAATCTTCTTCTTGAAAAAATCCAATACTTCAGAAACGACATTGATGTATTGTGGTTTAATTTGCATTGTTTGTGGCGTTCCTTGCATGTGCATACAAACAAATGGTAAATTATTATCGGCACAAAAACGCATCATTTCAGCATCATAGTTCCCTCCAGAAATGTCGTTAACCATAACTGGGCCATAAAAATCAAGAACATTTTTGATGACGGCAAGTCTAAATGTGTCAATAGAAATTGGTATTTGTGGGAATTTTTCTTTTGCGATTGTTAGTGCAAATTTTAAGCGCTCAAATTCTTCCTCTGCCGAAATATCTTCAGCTCCAGGACGCGATGAATATGCACCTATGTCAATAATATCAGCTCCATCTTGTATCATTGCTTCGAATCTGCGAAGAATGGTTTCTTTTGTTGTGTATGAGCCACCGTCGAAAAATGAATCTGGGGTTACATTTAGAATGCCCATTACAAGTGGTTTTGTATAATCTATTGATTGCCAATCGAAACTCATAGTTGTAAATTTTCACAAATATAATATTCTAAATTCGCTTGTAATGTATTCTTTCAATTATTCTTGTATCTTTGTGCAAATAATTCGTGAAAAAATGGCTAATACAAACGAAGAATTCGAATTGGTAAAGAAGATTTGTCTGGATGTTTTTGAAAAAAAATATGATGACTATGGTACAGCCTGGCGAATTATGCGTCCAGAATCTGTAACTGACCAGATTTACATAAAAGCAAGTCGTATTCGTAGTATTGAAGAGAAAGGTGTTTCAAAAGTTGGAGAAGGAATTGTTCCGGAGTTTATTGCTATTGTAAATTATGGCATTATGGCATTGATTCAGTTGGAATTGAAGGGTACGGATGCTCCAATAGAATTGCCTAAGGATATGGCTATGGCGTTGTATAATAAGTACTATGACGACACACGCGACCTTATGTTGAAGAAAAATCACGATTATGGAGAAGCGTGGCGTGAAATGCGTGTGAGTTCTTTCACAGATGTGATTTTGCAAAAGCTATATCGCACAAAACAAATTGAGGACAATAAAGGTATCACGAAAATTTCCGAAGGCGTTGATGCGAATTATCAGGATATGATTAACTATGCTATTTTTGCATTAATTAAATTGGAAATAGAAAAGGGAAACTAATATGGAAAAACGAAGAATTTACTTTTGGACAGGCTTGATTGCATTATTCTTTGCTTTAAGTTTATATGCGGGGTTTGGTTCGTTTGAAGATGCTTCGTGGACAAAACTTGGTGTACTGATTGGAATGATTTTTTCTGCTTCGGTAGGATTGTCGTTCATATTTAATCCGCAGCAATTTTGGTTGAATGTTTGCCGCTATTTCTCTGGTATTTTGTTTATTTTCTCAGGTTTTGTAAAAGCAGATGACCCACTTGGATCAAAATATAAGTTTATAGATTATTTTGAAGCGTGGGGGATAGACGACATTTTTGCTCCAACAGCGTTGGTCTTAGGTATAATTTTGAGTACGGTAGAATTGCTTGTTGGTTTGGCATTGTTGTTCAAATTGTTTCCGAAATTGTCGTCTTTGGGTGCTTTGTTGTTCATGGTTGGTTTTACTCCAATAACATTGTACTTGGCATTGCAACAAAATATTTCTGGAAAAGAGTTGGTTCACGATTGTGGTTGTTTTGGTGATGCGTTGATTCTTACCAATTGGCAGACATTTGTTAAGAATGTCATAATTCTTATACCTGTAGTTATTACATTTATTTTTAGAAAAAGATTCGAAGAAACAATCACAAAAAATAAATCTCTGCTTGCAATTGGTTTGCTTACAGTAATGATTGTCGGTATATCGGTTTATGCACTTCGTCATTTGCCACCAATTGATTTTCGTCCATATAAAGTTGGAACAACTTTGGTGTGTGAAAAATGTGGAGCAGAAATCGCAAAAGCAAACGAAAAAGTGTACCAATATGCTGACTTTAAAAATATGCAGACAGGAGAACACAAAGAGTTTGACATTGTGAATAATTATCCTGATTATACAATTTGGGAATATAATCCAGACGTTCCTATTCGTGAAGTTCGCGAAAAGATTGAAACAGAGCAAAATGATTCTGTTTTAAATCAAAACATATATGAAGTTGAAAGTTTGTTGTTTATGAATGGTGATGACGATGCTACTTGTGATGTCATTACCGATACTTCGTATGTGCTTCTTGCTATTCATTATGACATAAATCAATCAAATCCGAAAAATCAAATACATATTAATAATGTATATGATTGGGCAAAAGAAAAAGGATTTGCCTTTTATGGAATCACTTCGAGTCTAGATGATGCTATACAATATTATAGAGATTTGACTAAAACAGAATATCAATTCTTGGCAGCGGATGATATTTTATTGAAAACAATAGTTCGTTCAAACCCAGGTCTTGTCCTATTGAAGAATGGAAAGATTCTTGCGAAGTGGCATCACAATGACATTCCTTCAGTAGAGGAATTTGAGAAAAACTGTAAATAAAATAATTAGTACTAATTTCAATAAATAAAACAATGAGAAAAAAAATTGTAGCAGGTAACTGGAAATGCAATACAACATTGCAAGAAGGTGTTGCATTGGCAAAAGAAGTAAACGCTATCGTAAAAACTTCTGATGTTCAAGTAATCTTAGGAACTCCATTCATTCACTTGACTGAAGTTGTTAAATTAGTTGACAACAAAGCTATCGCAGTTTCAGCACAGAACTGTGCAGCTGAAGCTAAAGGTGCTTTCACAGGTGAAGTTTCTGCAGCTATGGTAAAATCAACAGGTGCAGAATATGTAATCCTTGGTCACAGCGAACGTCGTGGTTACTATGGTGAAACAAGCGAAATTCTTAATAAAAAATTAGCTTTGGCTCTTGAAAACGGTTTGACTCCAATCTACTGTTGTGGTGAAGCTCTTGATGTTCGTGAAGCTGGTAAACAAAACGAATTTGTAATTAACCAATTGGAAGAAACTATTTTCCAACTTTCTGCTGATGACTTCAAAAAATTAGTTATCGCATACGAACCAATTTGGGCTATTGGTACAGGTAAAACAGCTACTTCTGACCAAGCTGAAGATATGTTGAAAACAATCCGTGAAGCTATCGCTGCTAAATATGGCCAAGCAATCGCTGACGAAACTTCTATTCTTTATGGTGGTAGTTGCAATGCTAAAAACGCAAAAGAATTGTTCGCAAAACCAAATATCGATGGTGGTTTGATCGGTGGTGCTTCTTTGAAAGCTGAAGATTTCAACACAATCGTAATGTCATTCTAATCAATTAAAAATTGATTTAGCGTAGGGGCGGGGTTCAACTCCGCCCTTTTTTTATTTATAAAAATTCGTAAATCCATTGTCTCCCAATAAAAAACCTTGTTCAAATCTTGTTCAAAACAAATAAATATGTATTTTTGCGATTAAGTCTAATTGGATAATTATAAAAAGTTCACATTTCGTGTAACTTTTTTGAAACCTGATTAGTCTATAATTATATTTTGCAAAATACACGACAATGAATAGATTTCACAAAATCTCGGTAATGGTAGCCGCTCTTGCGGTAAGTACCTTCTCGTATGCACAGAAAGACTTGTTGATTTCAGGTGGTAACACCGTGTCAAGTTTGGTGTGTAGTAATAGTATTGTTTATACTACTGGTGGAAACAAAACACAAAATGGTACAGGTGTGCTTGGTGTAGGATCTTCTGCAGAAAAAGAAGACACTTGGAAAAAAGTTGATTTCCCTGCTGATGCATCGGGAAATCCAAGTATAAACATTTCTCAGGTAAACTCTGGTTCGGGAGCTTCGTTCGTTGCTCTTGACTGTTATGGCCAAGTTTGGGGATGGGGTGTAAATGACTATGGTCAAACTGGTAATGGTGATGCTTCTACTAAGGTCGTTACAAAACCAGTGCAGGTCAAATTAGGTACTTCTCCATTAAAAGGTACCGCTTACGATGATGGTCATGGTAATCTTGCAAATGTTGAAGTCGTGTATGCAGGTAATGCCAACTCTTTCGCTATTCTTGGAGAAGGCCCTTATAAAGGTAGAGTTGTTGCATGGGGTGGTAATATTGCTAATGACAATTACACATCTTCCTTGGGAACAGGTTCAGATGCACAAGCATTGTATCCTACATTCTGTAAGGATTTAGCTGGTAATTTTATGACAGATGCTATTCGTATCTTCTCTGGTGACCATATTACAATGATTTTGAAATCAGATGGAACAGTATGGACTTGTGGTGACTCTGCTCATGGAACATTCTTGGGACGTAATAAAAATGGTGGATATTATACTGGTAACGGTGGCGCAAGTAATGCTTTTGGTGCAGTATATGTGTCTGAGGGCGTTATGTTGAGTGGAATTAAAGAGATTGCCTGTGGTGATGGTGCGTATTTAGCACTTGATGCGGATGGTTATATTTGGTCTTGGGGTAACGATGGTTGGAATAGCTGTGGTGGTACAGGATCAAATGGTCAAGGTGTTGGTGGTACAACTCCTGGTCGTGTGTTGGCAGGTAATACTGAAGATGAAGATAACGATGGTACATATTTGTTAGCTAAAGCAGTTGGTGCTGGTCAGGCATTTGGTATGGCGGTAACGATTAATGGTCGACCTGTCGCTTGGGGTGGTGGCGGTTGCTCTGGTGGTTATGTAGGTAACGGTACTGAACAAACAGCGAAAGCTCCTGTATATATTAATTATGCTACAGGAAAGGTACATGATGATGTTATCCTTATCAACCGTGGTGACTCTTGGGGCTTCTATGCTCGTTCAGATGGCTCTATGTATGCGTGGGGTTGTAACTCTTCTGGTCAGTTAGGTATAGGTTCAACAACTAACCAAATGTTGGCTACGAAGATTAATCCTCCTACAGGTTGTGGTTTCCGCGATCCGACTCCAACGGCAACTATTATGCCTGGAACATCTAAGGTTTGTGCATCTTCTTTTAAAGGATATACATTGGATTGTGGTTTTGCAGTTGCTGCAAACTTGCAACCAAGTTATAAAATTACATGGTATAAAGATGGCAAGCAAGTTTCTACAGGAAATGGTTCTAATACTACCTATAAAACTGCAAATGGTGCAGCTGGTATAGGTAAGTATAAAGTTGTGGTTCATTATGCTATAGAGGATGGTGCAAAAAATAACGGTTGTCAAGAATATAAGGATGCTATTGATGAAATAGAAATCTCTGCTTATACTCAAGAATTCACACCAGATGGTTTCTATTGTGGTGATGAAGCAACAATAAAAGTAACTCCTTCAGGACCAACGGCTGTTTATTCTTGGTGGCAAACACAAGGTGCTACAACTAAACTTGGAGAATCTGTCGGTTCAGAAGAAATCAAAATTGATGTTTCTGATATCGTTGCAAATGCGGATGGAACAAAAACTATTTGGGTTCAAGAAACTGCACAAGCAAGTGGTACATTTATGAGTAGTGCACAAGTGAAGCCAACAACATCTTGGGATGGTGACAATGCATTAGGTGCAACATCTTCTTTCTCTACAGGTTTTGAGGTAAAACAAACAGTTGTTTTGAATAGTGCAACATTCCAAGCTAAGAAGGAATTGGCAGCATATAACTTCCAAAATGCAACTGGTGAAATTACTTGTTCAGTTCCTATGACTATTACAATTTATGGTGCACAACTTAATAATAGTGCATTTATCCCAAATACGGTAAAATATGGAACAATTACAAAAACGATAACTTGGACTTGGGAAAACTATGCTACCATGAATAAAGAAGGTAATACATATGAATCTATCGTTATTGATGGTGGCGATATAGTATTACAGCCAGGAACATACTTCTTGACATTAAGTATGGGAGCAGCTTCATCTAAAGCATTCCAAGCAATAAAAGCGACAAGAGCGAATACTAAATTAGGAGCTTTAAAAGATGATATAGATGGTACATACCTTGGATTTGCTGGTGTAAGTGGTTATGGTAATGGAAATCAAAGTAGTACTGGTAACTTCTATGATATTAAATTCTCAACAGAACAAGGTTTCTGTGATGTCGTAAGATATGATATTAAACAAGATTGTCCTTGCGTTGCTCCAGAAGA
>DCIX01000035.1 GCA_002317135.1 Bacteroidales bacterium UBA1715 | reverse complement strand
GGAAGAATGTCTTTTACCATGGTCCACAGTTTTTCGCTGTCTTCCACATTAGAGAATCGGAATGTGCATTCAGTTGCAGGCAACCATTCAAGTTTGCGGAATGCCGGCAACACAACCGAGTTGAAATACACTTCGACCATTCGCTGATCGGAAGCAATTAGTTTGTCCAGGATTGAAATAGCTGCTTGTTCCTTAGAATAGTTGCCGTTTTCCGTGTCCTGTCCCATGATTGCGCCGCTTATAAGCAACGACATTTCGTTGTTGCACAGGCGAATCAGATTGGCATACACATCGCCGTTTGTGCTTACGCCTTGTGCAAACTGGAATTCTTCGGTAGTGTCAATCACGAATGCGGCAGCTGCTCCCATATCACGAAGCATTTCTTCGGCACGCGAAAGCATTGCTTCGTCTTGCGTGTTTGTTTTAACATAGCGTGGCGGAATGCCATAGATTTCGCACAATTCGCTCCAACAGCTTTGGGCAAACTTCTTGAACAATACGTGTGGCACAGTCTTGTTTAGCAAACCTAAGTTTCCACTATTGAATTCGAGAATATATTTGCCATATTCATTGAGTTCGCGATATGGTATGGCGTTGTCGAAACTTGTGTCCGGGTAGAATAATCCGTTCACATGGTCGATGTTTCTTCGGTTGATTACGACAATTTGCGCCACGTCGTTCACGGATGAGAGTTCCACCAACGAATAACCGAACATTTCACTGTCGAGAATTGCCTTTATCAAGTCCTGAAGAATAGGAATTGCACGAAGTTGTGATGTTATGTCGTCAAGAACATTGCCGTTTTTGTCAACTAATTCAAACTGGCGTGCAATGGTTGATTCATGTCGGTTGTTGATTTGCGATGTTAGCAGTGCGTCGTTGCTTATTGCAGTGTAAATGTCCTGCAACAAGTATGACTTAGGTTGTTCCGCACGCAACGCCATTCGTTGTGCGTAATTCCAGTCGGCTATGTCCTTCCGTGTCTGATAGACGCTTTTTTTGACTACTCTGTTCGATAAAGTTGGAGTTATAGTTTTCTTCTTTGCCATGATAGTAGAGTTTATTCGTGTTGAAACTTAGGTCGTGAAATCATTCGGAACGGTTTCTTTTCCGTTGTGCCTTCGCTTGGCGTTACAGGTGTTGGCGACGGCAAGTCGGTAAGCACCATTTGACTGTTGGCATATTCGCCCATTCCGGCTATCTTTTCAAGCGTTGTAATTGCATTGTCGTAGTGTGTCTTCACACGTTCGTAGATTACATCGGGATTTGCAAGTTCACAGATGTTCCAAGCAGCTACACGCTGAACAATCCGCATAACAAACTTGTTGCGTGCGTTGCCTGTTGCATTGAAAATAGCATCGACGTCGTAAAGCTTCCATGCGTTGTATTGTTGTGAATTGAGCCCTGCCATTTCTCTGCGGTTGTTCGCTGCATGGAAATAGCTTTTAACCTCCGAAATAGCAGCTTCTATTCCTTCGGTAACAATATCGTCGTTCTCTTCGGTAATTTCTTCAATCTGGTACTCGTAGAGAACCGATTTCATTTCATCTGCTGATATAAACATAGTTTTATATTTTGCGTAGAGACATGCTTAATCGCATCTCTACTGGTTAAAATCTTCGTGACACACGTTTAATCGATACATATTTTGCATCGCTTGTTCTGGTTCGTTGGCTCAACATCCATATTGCGGATTCGAGTGCATCGGGAGCATCGTCGTGCGAACGGCTTCCACGCTCGAACATCAGTAGCTGCTCTTCGAGAACCTGCATTCCCGGTGTATTCTTCTCTTTTTCGTTGAACACCACAAGACCACGTTCAAACAATGGCTGCATTGCCTCGATACGAGCAAATTTGTCGGGCTTTTTGCGTGAGTCTCCACGAATTGGGACGTGCAGACCAACCGACTCGCCAACTTTTTTGAACTCATCAAGCATCAAGTCCTGCATAAAGTTTGACTCCATGTAGTACATAACCGGAACCTTGCCGTCAACAAAATCCATTACTTCGTAATGCCAGTTCACCATTTCGCTCACACTTGTTTGTCCGGCAAATGCTTTGAGTAAATGAAAATGTCCGTCTGGTGTTTTTCCTACCAACATTGTAGCCTTGTAATCGGCAGTTGCCGAGTTCTTGAACGATGGGTCGGTGTAGCAAATAAGTTGTCGGTATTCTTTAAGTGGCAGCATCTTGCCATAGTGGATGTGTTTTTGTTGGAATATGGCACCTTCGGTCAAAGGATTGTTCATATATTCCTTCTGAAAGTTGCGTTCACCCATCATGGCACGCATTTCTGCAACTTCGGCAGGTGTGTAGTTTTCCTTCCAAGTTGGATTTCCGTTTTTGTCGAGAATGTTCACCTTGGTGTGATGCACGCCTGGTCTTTCAATTATCTTCGACAATATTGAAGTCTGAGCAATCTTATTGCCAACCATAATAAAACGACCACGCCCAGCTTCCATAGTACCGAACAAAGCCGAAAGAACCCATTCCGTTGCCTTATTCACACGCTGATCATTGCGAACCATTTCGTCGTCGTCAATATCGTCGATAATAATGTAGTCGGGGCGGCGACCGTTCGACTTGATTCCACGTGGCGATTGACCGCGACCAAGCGAAACAAAGTAGCATCCGTCGGATGTTGTAAATTCACCTTCGGCCCAGTTGCCGTCTTTCATTTGGTCGCCAAAATCATTTTTGTATAACTCGTTGAATTCGAGTTGTGCTTGCAGATCAGCCAACAATCTGTCGGCAGAATCTTCACTTTTGCTTACCAATACAAGTGTATGGAACTGCTTTTCTTCCTGGATTTTGAGCCACAGGGGAACAAACACGCCAAAGTGTGTAGATTTAGCATGACCGCGAGCCCACTCAAACACGGCACGTGTATTTGGATTGTTCAATATATAGTTGGCTGCATCTGTTTGGAATTTCCCGCAATCACATCGTGCTATGTCTGGGAAATATGTCTTTACGAAAAAACTATAGTCTTTCCTGGCACGTTCTATTCTTCTATGCTTGGAAGAGTCGTCTTCTTTTTTCTTAAAGATTTCGCCACTTTGCGTTGCTTCGTGCTGTCTTCGCCACTCTTTATATATTTCAGTTTTGTATGGATTTGCCATTTTATAGCCGTTTTTACAAGTCCAAAATTCCCGCTTTTGGCACGGCTATAAAAAAATGTCGTTCAAATTGATAGTGATTTTTCCAAAGGTGTTTTTTCTGTTGAATTTTTGCTTTGTCGAAATAAAAACGAAATGGCAACAAAGCAAGAAATTGATAAAAAGAAACAGATTGCGTGTGACCTGTATATGAATGGCCGCACACTGAAAGAGATTGCCGAAAGCATAAATGTGAGCGACAATACTCTTAGCAGATGGGCAAAGCTTGGCAACTGGAAGACGAGAAAAACAGCATCGGGCGTGACTCGCAAAGAATTGGTTATAAAAAATCTCGAAGTAATCAACGTATTGCTTGAGAACATTAAGAATATGCAGGATGCGAAAGAACTTGGTCGCACTGTTGACCAAATCTGCAAATTGTCGGCATCGATAGAAAAACTCGACAAATCTACAAATGTAGTAACCGTGATAGAGATATTTACATCGCTCAACGAATGGTTGCGTCAGCGAATGGAATTTGACACTAATATAACGCCAGAATTGCTCCAAAAATTCGACTACTACCAAGGCATATACATTAACGAAAAACTGGAGGAGTACACAAAATGAGATTTATACTTTGCGATGGCAACAACATAAACAGTTACGGGTTCCGCACGAACCTGAACGGCTTGAACCTTGAACGGTTCAACTCTAATCCTGTAATGCTTTTCTCGCACGACAGCGAAAAAGTTATTGGCCGCTGGGAGGACATTAAGATTGAAGACGGAAAACTTACTGCTGAAGCCGTGTTCGATGAGGAAGACGAAGACGGAAAGAAAATAGCCGGGAAAGTAAAGAGAGGTTTCCTCAAAGGTTGCTCAATCGGTATGTATGTGGAATATATGGACGTTGACGAAAACGGAGTGGTTACCGCATTAAAGGCAGAGCTGTTGGAAGCTTCAATTTGTGCGATACCTTCCGATGCAAACGCTATTGTTCTATACGATAAAAATCGTAAACGCCTTTCGATTGACGAAGTGAAACAAATGTGTTTAAGTATTAACCATAAAAATAGCATTATGACTGAACAAGAAATTAAACAGTTACAGGCAAGTGTGTCGGAAAAAGACACGAAGATTGCCGAGTTGCAAAAAGAAAACACTGAGTTGAAATCTCAGATTGCAACTGCTAAGAAAAATGAAGTTGAATCATTCCTTGCGGCAAAGATTGCTGAAGGGAAAATCGACGAGTCGGAAAAAGAAGGTTTCGCCAAATTGGCAGTAAACGACTTCGAGACAGTTAAATCAATTGTTGACGGTCGCAAGCCAAAACAAACATTGTCGTTGGCAAGCTTGCAAAGCTCTGGAAAGCAAAACACTTCCGGACGCGACAATTGGAACTATATTCAATGGATGAAGGAAGATCCTGAAGGATTGGCTCGTTTGAAAGCAGAAAATCCAAGTGAATTTGAACGTCTTCAAAAGACACTTTAAACAGTAGTATAAACCTTTAAAAGACAAAAAGTCATGTTAAAACAAATTTTCGTAAACATCATCTTGGCGTTGTTCTACCCTGAATTTTCATGGTTGAAAGAACTTACGTCAATGGACCACATGGTATCAGCAAACAAAATCAACCTTGCCGAAGTAGGTGCCGATCCAGAAGTAGTAAAAAACAACAGCGTATGGCCATTAACGCCAACTCAACGCACCGATACAGGTATTGAGATTGTGCTTGCCACGTTCGACACCAAACCGACACACGTAACCAACGTGGAGGAAATGGAAACGAACTACAACAAATGTGAGTCGGTAGTCCGTCAACACGCCAGCGCATTATCAACAATGGCAGCATTGAGCGCGGCACATAACATTGCACCAGCAAGCCATACGGCTGCAACTCCAGTTCTTGAAACGACAGGTAAAGACAGAGGCGACGGCAACAAGGCATTGACGTACAAAGACATTCTTCGTCTCCGCACGGCATTCAACAAACAAAACTATCCTATGGAAGGACGAATCTTATTGCTTTGCCCTGAACACGAGGAAGATTTGCTTGCCGAAGATGTTGACCGCTACAACCGTATAATGACAACTGGTCAAGTTGCAGGATTCAAGGTATATTCATTCAATGGCAACCCTAACTACAGTACTGCAGGTGTTAAATCTGAATATGGTACAACAAACGCACAACCTTCATCGGTTGCATTCTGCAAGAGCGAGGTAATGCGTGCAATGGGAACAATAGAAGGCGAGCCAGAGAAACGCTGGGCAGACTATCGCGGATGGTTGCTTGGATTCCAAATGAGATTCGTTGCAATGCCATTCCGTAGCAAAGGTATAGCTGCAATCTATAGCGCGGTATCGAATCCTGACGCTCCAGAAGTAACTATTACTGGTGCGGACACAGTTGAGGCAGGTCCAACAGCAAAATCATACAATCGCACGTATGCCGTAAGCAACGGCTCTCCAATCTCGGTAGCGAAAGACGATGAATCTGCTACTTGGTTGACAGTATCGGCTAATGGCAACAAGGCAACGATTGCGGTAGAAGCATTTGCTTACGATGCCGAAGCTGAGGAAAACACTCGTACAGCAACATTCACTGTGAGTGCAGGCGAAGCAACCAAGACAGTTACGGTAACTCAAACAATGGCAGAAGCCTAGTGTGGTTATACGTTAAGAGTTAATAGCGAATGCTTTTAACTCTTAATTCTTAACACTAAACTATGATGTCGCGTCAGAGTTATAGAAGATTAACACGAGAAGTTTCAAAACTTCAAATTGCCGTTGAGAAGAAAGCACTTGCATTTGTGAAGAATGAGCGTGTTCCACTATGGATTCGTCGCATTAAGCTAAAACAATTGCAAAAGAAGGGTTGGTTACTAACGACTGAATTATAACATGAAAGCTATCTGATCCATGAGGACCATTAAGGAACTGATACTCCACTGCACTGCAACGCCCGAAGGGCGAAATGTCTCCGTTGAACAAGTGGATGAAATGCACAGGTTACGAGGATTTAAGTGCATTGGGTATCATTTCTTAATCGGTTTAAAAGGGGAAATTCAAAACGGAAGACCAATAGAACAAATCGGTGCTCATTGTACTGGCAGAAATCAAAACTCTATAGGCATAGCCTATGTTGGCGGTGTTGATAGGAATAACAAACCAAAAGACACAAGAACTCCAGAACAGAAACAAGCACTAAAAAAGTTGGTTGACGATTTGAAGAAACGCTTTCCTGGTGTAACAGTTCACGGACACAACGAATACGCAAACAAGGCGTGTCCAAGTTTCGATGTAAAAAAAGAGTTTTAATATGGAATGGACAACAATTATACTATCTGTTATAACGATTCTTGGAGGTTGCGGTTGGTTGTTCGACCATAAGAAGCACTCGGAAGAAATCGAAGGTCTTAAAAAAGACAATGCACAAAAAGATATGCAGTTGGCAAAAAACTACGTCGATGAATTTCGCGACAATATAGCAAAGCCGTTGCAGACCGAAGTAAAAGGATTGAGAAGAAACGTAAAACAATTGACAAATGCAGTTGAAAAAGTTAACGATTGTGACTATCGTAGCCAGTGTCCTGTTCGTGTTGAGTTGCAAAAGCAGTCAGCAGATACACGAGACGGTGAAGATTGTTGAAGTACATGATACGATTCGTATGTCGGAACTTAACGACCGACACGATAGCGTTGTCTATATCTATCGCAATGACACTGTTATGATTGACCGTTGGCATAGCAGATTGATTGTCGATACCGTGTATAAAAACAATACTGAGTATGTACACGACACGTTGAAGGTTGAGCAAAAGATTGGCAATACGAAAGAAAGAAACTGGACGTTGCAAGACGATTTAAATGCCTTTTTAATAGGAATTTTTATGATGGCGTGCATTGCTTTCGGCGCAAAAATATGTTACACAATAACGAGCAAATATAATAAGAACTACTAAAACAAAACAATATGTTACCACGTGTAAAAATCACATTTGAAAACGGATTGATTGGGGCAACAGACCCAATTGATGACGGAGTTGCAGGAATGATTTGCAACGGTTCTGCCGTTACAGGCAAACTTGCACTTTTAACTGCATATCTTATAACCAGTCTTGATGGTTTGGCGGCTCTTGGAGTTACCAATGGCGAAAGCGATGCAAACAAACACATCTACAAAGCCGTTCAGGAATTCTACTCTGAAGCACCAGAAGGTTCAAAACTTTGGTTGTATGTTGTTGACGACACAAACACAATGGCACAAATGCTCGATAAAGACGGAACAATTGGCAAGGACTTTATTAACGCGACCAAAGGAGAAGTTAAAATCCTTACAATAGTTCGTAAAGCATCGGAGATCTACGAACCAACCATTGTTGACGAACTTGATTCCGATGTTTTGGCAGCAGCAGCAAAAGCTCAGGCATTGGCAGAATGGGCGTGCGAAAACAAGTATGCACCATTCTTCACAATTCTTCCCGGACTATCGTATTCTGGAACTGCTTCGGAATTGGCTGATTTGTCCGAATATGGCTACAACCGTGTAGGAATTCTTATTGGCGACACGGTTAGCGGTAGCGGTGATGCCTGTGTAGGATTGCTTCTTGGTAGAATTGCTTCTATTCCGGTTCAACGATCAATCGCAAGAGTAAAGACTGGAGCTATTTCCGAAACAGAATTGTACATCGGTTCTGTTGTTGCCGAAAATGGCAATCCAGATGTTATTCACGATGCAGGCTACATTTGCCCACGCACATTCGTTGGTAAGGCTGGTTATTTTTGGAGCGACGATAAACTTGCGACATCTGCAAGCGACGACTATGCTCTTATTCCTCGCCGTAGAACTATCGACAAAGCGTTCCGTATTGCATACGACACTTTGATTAGTGAGTTGAGCGACGAAATTGCATTGACAACAGACGGCAAGATTCCAGCACAATTGTGTAAGTCATTGGAAGCAGTTGTTGAAAGTGCCATTGTTACCTCTATGGGCGAAAACCTTGGTACTGATCCTGACGACCAAACCGACAAAGGTGTTCAATGTTACATTGACACAGACCAGGTTGTTGTAAGCACATCGAAAGTAGATGTTAAACTTCGTGTTAAGCCATTTGGCTACTTGAAGTACATTGACGTGTACCTTGGCTTTAAAGTAGAGTAAAAATCATTAAACACTAAAACTATGTTCAACAGTAGAGAATATGAATATGCCGATATTACGGTTTATTTAGGAGGAAAAGACCTTACAGGACTTCGTGGCATTAAATACAGTGTGAAACAAGATAAAGAATTGATTTACGGAAAAGGAAACCTTCCTCACTCAATTCAAAAAGGAAACAAATCGTATGAAGGAGAAATCACGGTTTTGCAAAGCGAATTGGAAACATTGATTGCCAATTCTCCAAAACGCGACCTTATGGATTTACAGTTCGACACTGTTGTTTGCTACGGAAATCCGTCAAATGGTGATGTTATGATTACCGACAAATTGGTAGGTTGTCAAATCATCGAATACAGCAAAGAATTGAAACAAGGCGACAAATTTATGGAAGTGTCGTTGCCAATCATCTTCTTGCGTAAAGAATAAATGTAATGTAACACTGGTAGAGACGCGATTAATTGCGTCTCTACATTAAAACAAACCCTCATGGAAAAAGAAACAAAAACATTAATCGGTCAGGCTACCGATGAACAAATAGCCGAATGGAAAAAACAATATGGTGATATTTGGGCTGCAACGTGTGATGGGCACATTGCATATCTAAAGAGACCAAGCAGAAAAGCGTTAAGCTATGCAAGCGTTGCCAGCAATAACGGTAAAGACCAAATAAAATTTGTTGAAACAATATTTGACGACTGCTTTATTGGTGGTTCGGAAGAGTTCAAAAAGAACGATGCATTCTTTATGGGAGTCAGTAAAGTCCTAACAGAACTTGTTGATATAAAAAATGTCGAGTTGGGAAAGTTGTAACAGCATCAACCGTAAAAGACTCAGAAGTAATTAGAAAAGTTGATGCTCAACTACGGTATTATTTCCACATTCAAAACCCAGAAGACTTGACAGACGAAGAATGGGCAATGCGATTGAATGAACTTAAATGGATTCGAGAAGAAGAAGCAAAAGCGAATAAACTTAAAAGGATTATCTAATCGTTTTTTTTTCACCCATACAAACGCAAATGAAGCATATTAGTTTATAAATACCAATTGCTGTGTAGTACAAAACATAAAAAGGCATCACAAATGGGAATGTTAAAATCTTGAATAAGATTTTGATAAGAATAACATCACAACAAGCATCAAAGAAAGTCATATCTAAAATTTTGTAATGCAATATATAAAATAAAAAAGAAAAAGTCAATGGCTGACAATAAAGTACAATATATTATTTCTTTTGATTCAAAAGCTGGTACTGCTAATTTGGATAAATTGCAAGGCTCTGTTGATACAACCTCGAAAAAAGTCAGTTCGTTAACTGATAAACTGAGTAAAATTGGTGCTGTTGGTTTTGGTCTAAAGGCAATTTCTGATTTATTCAATAAATTAACAGCTCAAATAGACGAATGTTATTCTGCATGGCAAGCACAAAACGAAGTTGAGACAAAACTTGCTGCCGTAATGAAAAATACAATGGATGCGACTCAAGACGAGGTTAAAAGCATTCTTGATTTGGCAGCAGCTCAACAGAAACTTGGTGTTATTGGCGACGAAGTTCAATTGGCAGGTGCTCAAGAACTTTCTACATATCTTGGAAAGAAGGATTCATTGGAGAAATTATTGCCAGTGATGAACGATATGCTTGCTCAGCAATACGGTTTAAATGCAACTCAAGAAAGTGCTGTAAGCATTGCTACCATGATGGGTAAGGTTATGGATGGTCAGGTTGGAGCGTTGAGCCGATATGGCTACAAATTCGATGAGGCACAAGAAAAAATCCTCAAATTTGGTACCGAAGAGGAACGAGCTGCAACACTTGCCGAAGTTGTCTCAGAATCAGTTGGTGGTGTTAATGCTGCACTAGCAGAAACTGATGCTGGAAAGTTAAAACAAGCATCAAACAATTTTGGAGACTTACAGGAACGTTTTGGTCAATTCATAGAAAAGACAAAAGTCGCAACACTTCCTTTATTGAATACATTTGCAGGAATAGCAGAATCAGTATTGCCTATTCTTGACACATTTATAGAACCACTAACCAATGCGATTCAATGGCTTGTTGGTAAAATAAACTGGCTTGCTCCAATTCTTCATAAAATGTTTGCACCTGCTTTGAATATATTAAAGCAGATGACTGACAAAACTGGCAACTTACATTCAATGTTTGGTTCTATTGGTAACCTTTTTGCAACAACCATTCTTCCAGCATTACAGAATATGTTCAATTGCCTATGGGAAGTTATTGGTGCGGTAGTAGAGTTTTATAATAATTCTGAAATGCTCAAAGACATATTCTCTGGACTTATGAGCATAATCGGAGGCTTCTTTGACATATTATCTGGTGTGTTTTCATTGTTAAGTGATTTGTTCATGAATGTGATTCTACCTATTTGGAATGTATTTGAATGGGTATATAGAAAAGTCAAAGAACTGATTACTGGCAAACCTGTAAAACAAGAGAAATCACCTACATCTACAACACCAAGTTCTGGTTCTACAATGGAGAACTTGAATGCAAGTGTCAATTCTGGTGTAAGTAATACATCACTAAACAAAGAACTTGGTTCTAAAACCGAAGCCGTTGCCACTGGTGGCACTCGAAACACTGTTGTAAACATTCAAATGGGTAAATTCTTCGACAATATGATATTTAACGGAGGTGTGAGCGAGAACTCGCAAGACATAGAAAAACAATTCCGTGAGATGCTATTGCGTGTATTGTATTCGGCACAAATGAGTTAATTCTATGGCAGATAAAATCAATCCATATCAATCGCATCAGTTCGCATTCGGTTACAATGTGCTGCAACCTGTTGTTCCATTTCAGCAGGTAGTAGATCCAAATCAATTGATACGAATTGAAACGAAAAGGAACATCACAGAGTCAGAATTTGTACTTGATAGGAATCGTTTTGTTAATCCTGTTGAACTTAGTTCTCCAACAAAGGAAACGACTTGGAAAATTCCTGTTGATCCATTGATTAGCGTTAGCGGTAAGAACAACATTGTACGTCGTTATGTTGCTAAATCACGCAATCATGGAAGTATAAAGGAGTTTTGGAGCCGTGATGATTTTGACGTTACGATTACTGGTGTGCTGCTTAATCTTCCTGATACAGAAGAATTAAAGAGTATCCGTGATATTTGCGAGTCAGAAGAGGCGGTTAAAATAATTTGTCCGTATCTAAATGATACTTACAATATAAACTATTTGGCAATCGAAACTTTCGATTTTCCATTTACGAAAGGTGAAGGAAACTATCAGTTTACAATAAAAGGCTACAGCGACGAAGACTATCCAATTTTAACGAACCCAAAATGAAACGATTGACTTGGGACATATCGATAGGTAAATACAAGCTCGCAATGGTTGAGAGTGTTAAGGTTGTACGTTCAGTCGAAAACCTTGCCGACACTGCCGAAATAGTTCTTCCTGCTACTGTTATAAATAAGACTATTGAGGTTGAAAGCAAGTTGACAAAAGGCGATGCTGTAAGCATTTCTCTTGGTTATGGAGACAAACTTCAAAAAGAATTTGAAGGCTATTTAAAAACCGTTAAAACCGATGGCGGAAGTCTTACGTTGGAATGCGAGGATGCACTGTTTCTATTCCGTGTTCCGATGAAAGACCAGGAAATACAATCGCCATCGGTAAAAACATTGCTACAGATGTGCGTCAACGAGGTTCGCAAGCAGAAAGGCATTGCAATTAAGATAGATTGCAACTATAGTTTCAGCTACGACAAGTTCGTGTTCAGCAATGCCACCGCGTTCGACGTGCTTAAAAAGATTCAGGACGAGGCTAAGCCAAACGTGTATATGAAAGACAATGTGCTGCACGTGCATCCGCAGTATTCCGAGATATTCGGTTCGGTGGTGTACGACTTCCAAAAGAACATCGATCGCGATGGCAACGATTTGAAATATGTGAAGAAAGACGACCGAAAGACCTTGGTGAAGATTGAATACACCGACGCAAAAGGTCACAAGAAAACGGTGGAATACGGCGACACGGGCGGAACCGTGAAGAAAAAACGAGGTGGAACTGCAGATGTTGCCAGTTTAAAGTTGTTGGCAAAAAACGAATATGAATCGTATTGCTACGATGGTTACGAGGGAAACATTACGAGTTGGTTGTTCCCATACTGCGACGCAGGCTACAAAGCAACTATAAAAGATGCCGACTATGAATACAAAGAAGGCACATACTATGTAACAGCCGTGACGGTTGATTTCAGCCAAAACGGAGGGAAACGAATTGTTCAATTAGGAAAACGAATTTAGTATGTCGAAAGAGCGTGATATAAAGGAAGCAATTCAGCAGATTGCGAGAGAAGGAGGAACTCTACAAGGAATGTTTTATGTTGCCGATGTTGTTTCTGCATCAGACGACGAATGCGTTGTTGATATTGACGGTTTGCAACTTTCTGGCGTGAGAACTGGTGCCATTGTTGACGACAATACAAATAAACTTCGCATAAAACCGAAAGCTGGATCTAAAGTTATGGTTGCCGATTTATATGGCGACAAAACACAGCTTATGGTCGTTTCATTTTCTGAAATAGAATCAATTACAATCAACGGCGGCAATCTTGGCGGATTGGTTAAAATTGAGGAATTGAAGAATAACCTGAAGTCTTTGAAAGATTATTGCGAATCCCTGAAATCTGCTATTGCAACGGGGCTTACAAGTGTTGGTGCAAGTACGGCGGCAAGTGGTGAGGTTGGAGCACAAGAATTTAATAGAAAAATGATAGGAAAAACAATTTCTTTTTCAGATATGGAAGACACAAAAATAAAACATTGATATGAAAGGAATTTGCTTAGATAGTACGATATACGATGCAATGGTTCAGCCAAAACGCAATTCTCTTGGTTTGATTACCGAAGGATTGATTATTGGTGACACAATATATCAAAACGAAGCATTGATTTTGATTTCGCACGCTGGCGAGTTCAAAGAAAATCCTATGCTTGGCGTAGGTGTAGAAGATATGGTGAACGACAACGATATTGCACAGTGGGAACACTCAATTCGCGTGAACCTATCACGCGACAATATGGATGTTCGTACTGCACGAATAGATAGGATAAACGGAAACATAACAATTGAGGCTCAGTACAAATGAACACGACAGTAAAAAACGGACAATCGCTATTCGACATTGCGTTGCAGATGTGTGGCAATGCAGAGTCTGCTTTCGAGTTGGCGTTGATGAACGGACTTGCTTTGAGTGACGAGCTCGTGAATGGTCAGGTTCTGGAACTGCCAGACGTTGCCGAAAAACAGATTGTGCGACAATATGCAGCAGACAACGTGTTTCCTGCAACTGCAATAACTGCAGAACAGTACAATGAAACGATTGAAGGCGAAGGCATTGAGTTCTGGGGCATTGAGTATGATTTTATAATTAGTTAGATATGGCAAGAACAGTAAAAGAAATAAAAGACGAAATGACAGCAGAATTTATATCAAATTCTACTGTTGTTGAAAAATACGGATTGGACTCGACTAAGACTTTCGAAGAACAATTTTCAAAAGCAAGCATCGAAAGCATTCTATTTTATGTGTTTGCATTTTGTGCCTGGACAGTTGAGAAACTTTTCGACACCCACAAAACAGAAGTTACGAACTACATAGACGAAATGAAACCTCACTCGTTGCGTTGGTATGTGAACAAGGTAAAGGATTTCCGATTTGGTCAGTCACTAATAGAAGATACTGACAGATATAGCGACGAAGGTTTGACAGAAAAGGAAATTGAGGACAGACAAATAGTAAAATATGCAGCCGCAAGCGAACAAAATGCAACATTGTATATAAAAGTAGCAGGAAGTGGTCACAAACCAATTTCAGAGGAACAACAACAGGCATTGACAGAATATTTGGCAGAAATTAAAGATGCAGGTGTACGAATTGTTGTACGCAATGCGAATGCTGACAAAATAAAAATGAGTTTGAGAATTTTTTACAACCCTATGATATTACAGTCAAATGGGAACTCATTACAAGGCGGAACGCCAGTTATTGATGCTATACAGCAATATGTTGAGAATTTACCTTTTAATGGAGAATTTCGCAAGGTTGATTTAGTTGATGCTTTGCAACAAGTAGAAGGTGTTGTTATGCCAGAATTAGTTTCGGTTTCCACATCGGTTGCCACCTCGTATTACAAAATCCTTGACGATGCTTACGAAAAACCATTTTCTGGTTATTATGAGTTTGACACAGAAAGTACCACAATAGAATATATTCCTTATGAAAACGTATCTTATTGATTTTAAAAAATTGGTTCTTTTATTATTACCACATGCTTTGCGGAAAAAAATCATTTTTGCATTTCTCAATGCTTCAGTCTCTCAATTAACTATATTAAGAGATTGTCTTTTGAAATGCAGAAAATACAATTTACGCTCTCTTCAAGTAACACCTCAAGTATGTTCTTTGAAAGCGTATTTGAACGATTTTTGGGGTTGCTCTTCAAATGATGGCTTTGAAATATGCGACACAATTATAGAAGGGAATTACTTGCTGACATACGATGAAGACGGGTTTCGTGCAACAGAAATTCCAATAATAATCGACAATGGAGATAAAAGAATTTATGACGATGATGTTATCAACAGAGTAAATGACGGATTTACGGTAATATGTCCCAGTGCAATTAGCGAATCAGATAAAACGATAGTAAAAACAATTGTAAACAAATATCGCCTTGCAAGTCGCGTGGCAACAATACAATAAAATTATGAACAAACAACTTTTTAAGAATCCCCAAGGTAGTTTTCCTTTATCAACAGATACTGTTGATTTTATGCAAAATCAGATTTTGCTTGTGGAAAAAATAACGACAGTTTTCGGTCGAAATGTGATGATAAAATTGCCTCTATATCATGGCATCTCTGCACCATCAGAAAATGGTTTAATGATTTTTGATGGAGAATTGGTTGAAGTTGCAGTGAGCATTGATGCGTTTTCAGATATTAACATAACAAAGCTTGATTTAGTTGAAACAAAAGAATCAATTAACGCTTTAGGCGAGGTTTTTAATGATGTAAGAATTCTACACCATGTGGTACCAAGAAAAGCATACATAGGTACACCGCCAAATCATACCGTTACTACTCCTTACCCAGGAACAATAAAGACAATATCCTATACCGATTGTATCAAATTAGATGGTATTGAAATTGCATCGTTAATAAAACCAGCATACGAAGAAAGAGTTCCTAAAGGTGCAATTATTATGTGGAGCGGTTCAATCGATAATATTCCTACAGGTTATGCTTTGTGTGATGGAGAAAATGGAACGCCTGATTTGCGAGGGAAATTTATAGTTGGATATGATCCATCAGATGATGATTATAACGAAATTGGGGAATTTGGAGGAGAGAAATACTCTGTTCGTCGTAATAATGGCAATTTACCAGATGGATTTGAAATTGACCAAAATGATTATTTACCAGGCATTACTAACGATCGTTATGCTTTTGATAACCGTCCACCGTATTATGTATTAGCATTTATTATAAAAACCATATAATAATTTACGATTATGGCAAAACAAACACTGCAAACAATAAAAAGTTGGTTTACTCGAGGTGCGAAACCAACCCAACAACAATTTTCAGATGTCTTTGACTCGTATGTACACAAGGATGAAACGATTCCACAAGAGAAGGTGGAACATTTGGGAGAAACGCTTAATCAATTACAAGAAAGCGTTACAACAGCATTAGAAAATTCGATTGAAAATGTTACTGTAAACGGAACTCCTGTAGAAAAGACAGACAAAAGTGTGAATATTGTTATTCCACAATCAGACTGGTCTCAAAATGACGAAACAGCTGATGATTATATAAAGAATAGAATTTGCTATGAAGAAACAGTAAAACTTAAATCTTTTGAAAACCCAACAGCAAGGAAAAATGGTAATGCTGGTGATTTTCCTATAGAAATTGGAAAGTTTTATAATGTAAAAATAGATGATACTATTTATGAAAATAAAGAATGCATAAGATACCAACCTACCTATGGCCAACCTCTTCCTGGAATTTTATTAGAGGGAACTGGTAAGAATCTTGGCGATAAGTATATTAACTACTATTCAACAGGCATTCAGTATCAAGAAAATGGTGGAGATGGAACAGTTTATTTTTATATAGAAGAAATTGGTAGTGGTGGCACAATTATAAAACAATTAGACGAAAAATTTATTCCAGAAACAATAGCAAGAAAAACAGAAGTGCCAGATGCTCCTGCCATGATTGCAAATCACAATGTATCTGAAGATGCCCACAACGACATCCGCCAAATGGCACTTGGTGCTTCGAGGGCGGCATCGTTCATCGACATTCAAGCCTTGGTTACTGCATTGAACACAGCATCAGTAGAAGTTTACCGTGTAGGCGACAATTTGTACATAGATACTATTAATGTTGCGGATTTATGGATTGCTGCTGTTGATTCAAACAATGTGCAATATTCATACACAAGTGACGAAGACTTTGATACGGCAGTGTCTGCTGGACGTGTTCAGATTGGTTACTATTTTGTCTCACGACTTGAAAGCGGAAAGGTAAATATAGATCTTGCCACTCGAACTTCCAATGGAATGATGAGTTCCCATGATAAGACAAAGCTTGATGGAATTGTACACGGTGCAACAAAAATAAATCGTGGTTCTGGTTTTACCAAGAACTCGGGTTGGTGTATGGGTGTTCTAAATATTTGGAACGAGCCACATGAAGCAGGCTATTACTCGTCACCAGACGATATTATTCAGATTTATGCCCCGGATGTTAAAGTTACCAATGGAACTATTTCGGCAAATGAGGATGGTGTTATAGATTTGTCTGCCGCCGTGGCTGGTGAAATCGCCGCTGCTGTTGGCTCAATGTCTGGCACGTTGAGAGGAGAGTTTGGGAACTCTATCGGTTTGTTGGCTGCTGATGTGGCTGGCATTATTGCACCAACCAAATCACGGCAGACAGAACTTGCCGCTGGAGGATTCAGTGATTTTGGCGTTCTTACAGAAGACCTGGTTCTTTCGTTGCCGGCAATCACAGAAGGAACTGCTCCAGAGTTCAATGGCCAGTTTATTGTTGACGCAAATGGTGCTTTTACGGTTGCTTTCCCGGCAAGCGTTACCATGAACGGCGATACAGATTTAGAAGCTGGTGGCGTGTATCAGTTTAGTATTTGTAACGGTTTTGGTGTTGTTGTTAAAATGGCATAGCTATGAGTACGTTTAGGAGAATGTTGTTGGCAAAAGTGGCCAAGAGAAAAGTTCCAACTGAGAGTTATATTGAAGGTTATACCAACACGGCTCATCACACAATATACTACTCGCTTGACGGAGGTGTGACATACAATGGCGTAGAGTCGAACGCCAATGCCTATTTTCGTATAGATTTAGAAGATTCACCTACAACACTGGAGAAATTGTTTTATCCAGGCGACAACAACGAGCGTTCAAACAACTTTGCTATTGTATATGTTAATTTTTCGCATGTAGCAGATTCGTCACGTATAACAAATATGGCGTGGATGTGCAAGAATTTGAACGAATTAAATGGAGTTAATCTTAAAGGCTTACAACATGCAAAACCAACTGACATAGGTCAGATTTTTAATTCATGTGAGGCTTTAATTTCTTTGGATATGTCAATGCTCGACACAAGTCACGTTATGGCTTCGGTGACGAACCACGGATTTGCTACAATGTTGTATGGCTGCACGGCTCTTGAAACGGTGAAACTGCCTCAGTTCCCATCAACGGCATACATAGGAAGCAGTCCGTTCGGAATGTGTTCCGCTCTAACTACGATAAGTCAGTGTGGAACTATAGACACCGATAAATTTCACGTTAACCAGTCACCACTTACGCGTGCTTCGGCATTGGTATTGATAAAGGCACTCGCCGACAAAACAGGCAGAACTTCGGCAACATTGAAATTGTCGTCGAACACGTTTGGACTATTGACCTCAAATGATATAGCAATAGCAAAGGGGAAAAATTGGAATGTGACAATTTAATCGTTATTTGAACATTGATTAAAGGGTGTTAAAAGAATAAAGGCAACTACAATATAGTTGCCTTTGTTTTTTGTTCAAAAATGTACTTTTTAATTTATAAAAGTGGATTTTTTGATTTGGGGGTTATATTCTTGATTTTTAAGATAATAGAAGAAATTTTTCTGTAATCTGGATTCGTAAGAAACGGTAGTTTCTTGTACAACATTGTTTTTCTTTGTCTCTTTCATAATTATTAGCTATTGTGTTGTGCAAATATATAAAAAAAGGCGATGCATGCATCGCCTTTTTGTGTTTTCATAAACCCAAATTACAAATCGATAATATTATTTCGGATTGCATATTTAATCAAGTCAACCTGAGTTTTAAGGTTGAGTTTTTGCATAATATGCGTTTTGTGTGTTTCCACCGTACGAATACTAATATGTAGTGCATCAGCAATTTCCGGATTCGTATAACTACTTCCCCACAGCGAAAGAATCTCTATTTCACGGGAGCTTAATTCGTTTACTTGCTCGTTTTCTGGTTTTTCATTGTTCTGAATCGAAGACACATATCTATTCAACAAGATATTGGTGATACATTTGCTAAAATAATCATAACCATTTCGTAATGAATAGATTGCTTCAAATAAATCCTGTCGACTTGCGTCGTGAGAAAGAAAACCTTTGGCACCAACCTTTATAATATTGAAAATGGTTTCCTCATTTTCGGAATACGAAATAATCAGCACCTTAGCCTTCGCATGTTGCCTTTGAATATTTTCAACATCCTCTATATCCTCACTAGTGATTTTAGGGATATTTTTAACAACAACATGAATAGGTTCTTCGTATGATTTATGTAGGAAATCGCTTGTACGAGTATGAATATCAAGCACTTTAAAGTCTGGATTAGACTCTATAAGCATAGCAATACTTTCGTCCTGCAAGCGATGAATTCCAATTAATACAACGTTTATCATTAGTTATTCTGATTCGTTTACAAAGATAGTAGCAATTCGTTCTTTTCCTTGCATATAAACACAAAGATTTTTCGGGAAACGAACATGTACGAAAAATTCTGTCTTTTCAACCACAACTTGTTGCTGCAAGATACTCCAATCTATGAAGTTACTTTCATCAGGATTTTCGATAGCAAAATAGCCAATATTCATAGTTGATATGTTATGGAAGAAATGCGACCCCAACGAAGCATCAAGAGGGAAGTTCGACATACTAATTTCCACAATAACCTTCGCATTCGATATTTGCGACCAAAGCACCGGAATACCAAGAAATCTGTCGCTTGTTCCCCAACGACCAGGACCAATAAGAATATATTTCTTTCCTTGTTCCACCATAGATTTATTGATTTTCTCAATCTCCACAGCCATTTCCTGAGTACGAAGTTTATCGAATTTATTCAAATCGACATACACAACATCGCAAATATTCTCTATAAATCCATTACCCATACAAGAAGTTGTGTTGAGCAATTTTGGCATATCGTGTAATTCTTCAGGGAACGAGTTCTCCGTCAATAAACTACCTGTAAGTGGTTTTATTTGAAGCAAATAGAAAGAAGGAACGCCATCTTCATTCTCATTTAAATCAACGGCAAATTCAATTTCTACAGGCGTACCCATCGCTTCTTGAACCGTATTTAACATTAAGGTAAGAATTTCGGCAAGTGGCGCATAATCATACTTTAAGATATTGGCAAAATTGATGATTCTTGGGCCATAGCACGATAATCCTGGTTCAATTCTATCATTTTCATGATTATACACTGAGGCACAGTGTTTTAAAGTACCGTGTTTTTCTGCATCGGAAATATCCAACATTGTCAACGCAGCATGTTCACCATCGCGTTTGTAGTTCACATCTGTTTTGGTAAAGTCAACCGCATAGAACTGTGTTTGCGAAGAACCTATCTGATCTTTCGGGCTCATTATATCAACTTTTGGATAGTGAGGAGAAAAACGATATGCCTTTCCTCCATCCACAATATAAAATCCCAATCCAACAGCACAAACAGAGAAACCTTCCTCTGGCTTCATGTGAGCAACAGGATAATAGTTGTACGACTGTGCCACACCACTGATATGTGGATAAAAATAGTTATCGTAGTAATTTCCCACAACCTCCTGAATAACGATAGCCATCTTTTCTTCCTCGAGTTTATGGTTCGTCGATTTATAAAATTCCTTTACCTGTTCACCATATACCGAAGCATAAATCAACTTAATTGCAACTTCTAAGTCTTCCAAACGCTTATTCAAATCTGGACTATTGTTTGGAATAATATAAGTGCTAAATACACCAGCAAGTGGTTGAGTTACAGAATCCTCGAATATACTTGACGAACGAACAGCAAGCGGTTTAGAAACTTGTTCCAACAAAATCGCAAGTTTTTTGCGTAAATCATCAGACAAGCGGGCTGCAATAAACATATCCTTGATTTGTTCCTCAGACAAGTCTTTCGAGAACAAATTCTTTTTCGCAAAATTATGCTTCAAGAATAGTTCAAATTCATCGGTTCCGATAATTGCCGTTTTTGGTGTACGGATAGCAATTCTATCTGCGTATGGGTTCAAATCTATACTATTGATAAGCGTATTCACAAAAGCAAGACCACGACCTTTACCGCCAAGAGAACCAGAAGCGAGCGTCACAACATTTTTTTCGTCAAGTACGGCAGTTTCCTCAAAAGCAAGGATTTTTCCACGCTTCTTTGTCTGTCGATATTTGTCAAGAATAATGTTATTCATCTTGCGAAGTTCTTCAACGCTTTCGTTCAAATCCGACAACTTGATTGGATTCAACTGTTTTGCCAACTCAATTTCCCCACGACCCATCAACCATACCGAGAATTGGTTTTGGTCGGCATGATATTTTAGCGAATCATCTGGAATCGTGCGAAGCAACATTTCAAACTCACGCAAATTCTTTGCTTTTGCAATTGGTTCACCCTTTCCATTACGGAATACAAAGTCTCCGTAACCGAAATTGTGCATCACGAATTTCTTAATTTTATCCAACAAATTATCGGCCTTTTTGTTGATGAATTTTGCATGAATTTCCTTTGCAAACATCGCATATTTCATTTCAGAAGACTGAATCAGAATTGGTAGATTCTTATTGTATTCACGTACATGTTCCAAAAATGCAATACCTGCCTCCTTGTCTAACCTACCATTGCGAGCAAACTCTGCATCGGAAATAACGCATGTCATAAAGTCCTTATACTTATTGAACAAGAATGCAGCTTCCTCATAATTGCTTGCCCAAAGCAACTTCGGCCTTGAACGAATTTTCGACAATTTCTCCAATTCATTAGACTCAAAGTCAGCAATTTGTTCACCTACTTGATTGAACAAGACAGAGAAAATTACCGGTAAATATTTTGAATAATATTGAGAAGAATCTTCAATCAGCAACATGGTACGCACCAAACCGATTTTGGTATCATTTTCCACATTGGCCAAATCCTCCAACGACTTCACCATTGCAAAGAAAATCTGCGAGTCGCCATTCCAAACAAACACCTTATTGAACAAGGTCGTTTTTGCAACCATATCCTCAAAATAAGCAATATTTGATCGTGGATTTAACAGCAAATAAATAGGTACTTCTGTAGTAATCGTACGTATTTGAGAACTAAAGCTTAAAGGCTTCTGCACATCGGCACCGACCATAAGCACAATCAAATCGAAATGAGTCGTCTTTAACAAATCAAGTGCTTGCTCATACGACGAAACACCAATAATACGAGGCAAAGTAAAAATGCTGTATTGATAGATTGGCCCCATAAACTTTTCGAAGAAACTATCATCTTTTTCAAGGTTAAACGCATCGTACATTGTTGCAACAAACAATATTTGCGTAACCTTGTGTTTCATCATATCAAGATAAATGTATTTGTCGAGTGTTTGCTCATTCAACAATTTCTGCAAAGGTTGTTCATTGTTAATCAACGACTCACGTGCAAGATTGTCTTTGCTTGTCGGATTAGTATTTAATATTGGATTATTCGATAACAAACGGCCCTTTGCATCATTTAAGCAACGACAAATCAAATTACCTATTGTATTCGCCAAATCGTGTTCTTCCTTAGAAAATTCAAAATGAGCATCATCGGTAGGATTGTAGAAAATCTCTATAAATCCTGTCGTGTTATCAAAAGTGACAAACGATTCACGCATAGAATATGAAGTTTCCTTAAATCCATACGATGTATATGAAACCTCATCAAACACGATACGACAACACGTACCAACACCACCTTGCCAATATTGTGGAAGTATGTCGCAAATTTTTTGCAATAGCTCGTCGTTCGAAAAGCCATCGTTTATCAAGTTTTTTACTTGTTCAATAGCAGCCAATTCATTTCCTTGGGCATTGCATACAGTCGTAACATCAACCAAAGCTTTTTCTGAAATAAAACCACTAATCAACGTAGATGCCACAAACAAATCTTCTTCTTCAAGCATCTTAAAATCAGATGGTTCCTTATAATAAATAGTGATGCTACCTATCGGTTGTCCGCCGATTCTCAACTCTTGTGTTTGAACTCGACCACTGATTGTAAAATGAGAACTATAGTAATTCAAGCCTTTATAGGCTATAAGAACACCAATAGTATCAGGAAATATTGAGATACTGTTGCAAATATCAGGGAGCATAGTATGTACAGTATTCCCCTTTTGTCCTATCTCAATTATTTTAGGAATAATTGCATGCATTTGTGAAAATTTTTTCCATTCGCACGAATATACGGATTTTTCATAAAATATTGACTCCATGCCTAACAAAATTCTAACATCAAACAGATTGAAACCTTAGTCTATCTAATAAAGCCCATCATTTTTCACCTATCCCAAAATCTCATGATTACAGAACAAATGTTTTAGCAAATAATTCTTATCTTTGACCCTACGAAATATAGTATTATGCAAGTTGCAATTGTTAAATATAATGCCGGAAACATACAGTCGGTACGATATGCATTGAACCGTTTAGGAATAGACCCTATTGTTACGAACAATCCTGACGAATTATATAAAGCCGACAAGATTATTTTCCCAGGCGTAGGCGATGCGGGAACAGCAATGCCATACCTTCGCGAACGACATTTAGACGAAGTTTTGGTTTCATTAAAGCAACCATTTCTTGGCATTTGCTTCGGTATGCAACTCATGTGCAAACACTCAGAAGAAGGCGATGTTGACTGTCTCGGTATTTTCGATGTGAATGTAAAACGCTTCCCTTCGGGAACAGAAAAGATTCCTCACATGGGCTGGAATACCATTGGAAATTATTCTGGAACGTTGCTAAAGAATATAAATCCAGATAGTTATGTATATTTCGTACATAGTTATTATGCTGAAATGAATCCTCATTCTACGGCAACTTGTAACTATGTACTTGATTTCAGTGCTGGCATTGAAAAAGACAATTTCTTTGCATTCCAATTCCACCCTGAAAAAAGTGGAACTGTTGGTGCACAGATACTTAAAAACTTCATTGAACTATAATGCCAAAAACAGAAGAAAATCTTCGTATCGACAAATGGTTATGGGCAGTTCGCTTATACAAGACGCGTAGTCTTGCTACTTCGGCATGCAAAAATAACCAGGTTTCAATCGGTGGCGTCAATGTAAAGCCATCGCATATTGTAAAGATTGGCGATGTTGTTTGCGTCAAACGACCTCCTATTGTGCGCTCGTATGAAGTCCTCGGATTATTGGCACAACGAGAGTCCGCAAAGGTTGTCGTTGATTTTGTAAAAGATGTAACTCCGCAATCCGAGTTACAAAAGTTAGAAGATGTAAAAATGGTCTTCACCGTATATCGTGATAAAGGTGCCGGTCGACCAACGAAAAAAGATCGTCGTGCGTTAGAAGACTTTGGTTATCTATAATTATGGAACAAGAACTATTTCAACAAGCAAAACGATTACTTACATCGTTGATAGAAACATTCTCTGTCAGTCGTAGCGAGGATGGCACGGCAGAACTTCTTGTAAAGTTTTTCAAGAAGCAAGGCATTGTAGCAGAACGAATTGTAAACAATGTGATTGTAAAATCATCAAAATTCGATTCAAATAAGCCAACTATTTTGCTTAATTCCCACCACGATACGGTAAAACCATCTGACGGATGGAACCACGACCCTTTCAATGCGGTAAGCGTGGATGGTAAAATCTACGGACTTGGCAGTAACGATGCGGGAGCATCACTTGTGTCACTCATATTCACATTCCTTCATTTCGAAAAAGTCGAAGACAAACCATTTAACCTAATTTTGGTTGCTTCGGCAGAAGAAGAAGTTTCGGGGAAAAATGGATTAGAATGCGTAATGCCAACTTTACCAGAAATCTCATTCGGAATCGTTGGTGAGCCAACCAGTCTCCGAATGGCTGTTGCCGAAAAAGGTTTAATGGTGTTAGACTGCAAAGCACACGGAAAATCCGGACACGCAGCACATTCCAATGGCATAAATGCCATATATAAAGCAATGTCCGACATTGAATGGTTCCGAACCTATCAATTCCCGAAAGTATCTGAATTTTTAGGTGAAGTAAAAATGTCGGTTACTGTCATTCAAGCAGGCACACAACACAATGTTGTTCCTGGAGAATGTTCGTTCGTAGTTGATGTACGCAGCAACGAACACTACAGCAATCAAGAATTATTCGAAATTATCAATCAATCTATTGAATCAGAAGTAACGGCACGTTCATTCCGTCTCAATTCATCGTGCATTTCCACTACACACCCAATAGTAGAAAGTGGGAAAGCATTAGGATTGGAAATGTTTGGTTCGCCAACACTTTCTGATCAAGTGTTCATGACAAAATTTCCTTCTGTAAAAATCGGTCCTGGCGATACACTTCGTTCACACACAGCAAATGAATTTATCTACGAATCGGAATTACAAGATGGTATTAATACATATATAAAATTACTTGAAAATATTAAATTATAGATAATTATAAAATTATTATATCATTACAAAAACGGCAACCCAAACGGGTTGCTTTTTTTTATACGTCCGTAGAAAAATCAACTTTTATGTTAATTTTATTGCACAATTAAACTTTTATGTTAATTTTGCAATACACACATATAACATAATTATGGAAAGAAATTTATTGATAGAGCTACTAGAAACAGGAGAAAAAGTTAGTTTATACTCTCCACGCTTTGAAGGAGAAGAGTATACAGAATTTGAAAAGTTTTTAATTGAATATAAAAACAAGGAAGAGTTTGCAACTGATTTAGGAGTGATATTTGCACGACTGAATGTGATAAAAGAAAATTTTGCTGAAGACCGCTATTTCCGTTATGAAGGTAATCGCTCGGATAGAGTGCAAGCCTTACCTGCAAAATTTCTTGACTCTTCTCGTTTAAGAGTTTATTGTATTGTAATAAGTCGTAAAGTTGTGATACTTGGTAATGGAGGCGTAAAAACAACATCTACATATGAAGAAGACCCATATATGAAAAAATGTGTAGAACGACTCCAGAAAATTGATTTTGAAATAAAAATGCGAGAGAACCGAAAGATGATAGTTATTAAAGGTTCGCAATTAGAAGGTGAATTGAAGTTTTATATAAAAGAGGAGGATAACAAATGAATACACACAAAGTTAATCCAATAATGGAAGAATGCCGTAAACTTATAACTCCCGAAATTCAAAAGCAGGTTGATTTGTGCGTTAGTATTGCCAACAGAGTTTATGATTTATTAGAAGAACGAGGAATGACACAGCGAGACTTTGCCCGTGCTCTTGGCAAAACTGAGACTGAAGTAAGTCGATGGCTTTGTGGCACACATAACTTAACCATTGCAACGATAGCAAAGATGTCTATCGTTTTGAATGACGACATTATTGTCACTACTTTTACTCAAAAACAAGAACCTCGTCAATATTCACAAGACGAACGTGGCACAACAATGGTTGCTGAGCCCCAAAAGAAGTATAGGAAACGAAAGTAAAAAACATTACAACATTATTCTAACGACAAAATGAGTTTATCCTTTTTGTGCACATTCTTTTCTTCGTTATTCAATACAAAACAATATCTTTGCGAAGACTTAAATAAGAAAGTAATGGCAGAAAAACATTCTACAACTCTTTGGCAAAAAGATGTTGCCCCAAATGAAAAAGTATCAACTTTTACAGTTGGAAAAGACAAAGAATTTGATGTGTATTTGGCTAAGGCTGATGTGCTTGGAAATCTTGCACATACACGAATGCTGGAGTCAATTGGTTTGCTTACAAAAGAAGAACTTGCACAAGTTCAAGCTGAATTAAAAAACATATATAAGGATGTCTTGGCAGGAAACTTCAAGATAGAAGACCATGTTGAAGATGTTCACTCACAAGTAGAATTTTTACTAACAGAGAAATTAGGCGACGTCGGAAAGAAAATTCATAGCGGCCGCTCTCGTAACGACCAAGTTCTTCTTGATATGAAATTGTATCTTCGCGATGCAATTCAAGACACAGCAAAAAGTGTTCAAGATTTATTCACACTTTTGCAAAAACTTAGCGAACAATACAAAGCTGTTTTGATGCCGGGCTACACACATCTACAAATTGCTATGCCTTCGTCATTTGGTTTGTGGTTTGGTTGCTACGCAGAAAGTCTTGTTGACGATTTACAACTACTTTTGGCTGCATACAAAATAGCGAACCAAAACCCTCTTGGTTCTGCTGCTGGATATGGTTCGTCGTTCCCATTGAATAGAACAATGACAACCGAATTGCTTGGTTTCGAGACATTGAATTACAATGTTATGTATGCCCAAATGGGACGCGGTAAAGTTGAAAAAATCACGAGTTACGCATTAGCAAGCATTTCTTCTACATTGTCGAAAATGGCAATGGAAATGTGTTTGTTTATGAACCAAAATTTCCATTTTGTTTCTTTTCCAGAAGAATTGACGACTGGTTCAAGCATTATGCCTCACAAAAAGAACCCTGATGTGTTCGAAATTATCCGTGCAAAATCAAATAAAATTCAAGCATTACCAACCGAAATTACATTCATTACGACAAATCTACCATTCGGATATAATCGTGATTTACAAATAATTAAAGAATGTATCATCCCAGGATTTACCGAAGTTCAAAGTTGTATTGATATGATGATGCTTATGTTGAACAACATAAAGATTGCCGACAACATTCTTGACGATCCAATGTACGACTACATTTTCAGTGTGGACGAAGTAAACCGCCTTACATATGAAGGTATGCCTTTCCGCGACGCCTATAAAAAAGTCGGATTGGATATTAAACATGGTGAATTCAAAGCTGAAAGAAAAGCGAACCACACTCACGAAGGAAGTATCGGCAACCTTTGCAACGACAAAATCAAAGCAAAATTCGATAGCGTTTACAACGAATTTCCTTTCGAACAAGTTGCGAAACAATTAGAAACATTAGTAAAATAATCATGGAAGAAAAAAAAGAACAACAAATCAGTATAGACCTACCTGCTGACGTTGCAGACGGTATTTATTCCAATCTTGCCGTTATATCTCATTCAAATACAGAATTTATTCTTGATTTCATTCGAATGATGCCAGGTATGCCAAAGGCAAAAGTTATGTCTCGTGTGATTCTTACACCAGAACACGCAAAAAAACTTCTTTTTGCTTTGCAAGAAAATGTTCAAAAATACGAACAACATAACGGACCAATAAAACAAACAACTAACAACTTCCCGCTTCCTAACATAGGCGGAAACGCACAAGCATAGTATGGAACAGACAGGAATGATATACGGCACACACGCAATACTTGAAGCTTTACAAGATTGCAAGCCTATTGATCAAATTCTCATAAAGAAACAGTCCGACAACGAGCAAATACGTGAGATTATTTATCTTGCACGTAAACAAAACGTTACAATAAAGACTGTGCCTATCGAGAAATTGAATAAAATCACCCGTAAAGCACATCAGGGCATTATCGCTTTCATGTCGCCTATTGAATTTCATGAAATAGATAAAATCGTTCCTGAATTATTCGAGCAAGGTAAAAATCCATTTTTAGTTATTCTTGACCAAGTATGTGACGTGCGCAATTTCGGAGCGATCACCCGTACTTGCGAATGCATGGGCGTAGATGCGATAATTATTCCACAAAAAGGTTCTGCACAAATCGGTGCCGACGCGGTAAAAACTTCAGCCGGAGCTCTATTTAAGATTCCTGTTTGTAAGGTTCATTCATTAAAAGGAGCCATTTCATATTTGCAAGAATCTGGTTTACAGGTGATTTGTGCTGCCGAAAAATTCTCAGCAAACTGTTATGATGCAGACTTAACACAACCATTGGCACTCGTTTTTGGTGCAGAAGAAGATGGCATAGAAGCAAGCATTATTGATATGGCAAATAGTTGCATTAAAATTCCAATGACAGGAGAAATTTCCTCCTTGAATGTAGCAGCAGCAACGGCAATGTGCGTGTACGAAGTTTGTCGTCAAAGACGCTAACAACTCTTCCTATAGAAAATAAAAAATCCCGATAGAAAATTCTATCGGGATTTTTTGTTTGAATGAAATGGCTATTTCTTTTCAGAAACTTCAAGATTTGTTTCGTCGTATTCTGCGATTTCGCGAAGTCTTCCATAATGTTCATCGTGTTGGCTACGGTCAAGACCGATTTCTTCACAATCAGCACCAACACGCATAGGAATCATTTTGTTTGTCAACCAATATAGTGCGTATGACATTCCGGCAGTGTAAACTACAACGATAATTAAGGCAATAATGTGGTTGAAGAAGAATTGGAAATGTGTAACACCTTCTTCAGCCAATCCTGGTTCGTATTTGTATACGAATATACCTGTTAAGATTGTACCAACAATACCACCAAGTCCATGTGTTGGGAATACGTCCAAAGCATCGTCAACAGCAGTTTTCTTGTTTTTAATGTAACAAGCCATATTGCAAATCAATGTTGTTACGAATGCAATGAGAACACTTTCCGATGTACTAACCCATCCTGCCGAAGGAGTAATGGCAACCAAACCAACAACACCACCAACAGAAGCGCCCATTGCTGATGGTTTTCTACCAAGAATGCCATCCAAGAACAACCAAGTCAACATTGCTGTTGCAGCCGCCGTGTTTGTGTTCAAGAATGCCTTTACTGCTACTTCGTTTGCTGCCAAACTAGATCCAGCGTTAAAACCGAACCAACCTAACCAAAGCATTGAGGCACCAAGCACAACATACGGGATATTAGCAGGTTGAGATGCTTGGTTACGTCTTCTTCCTAAAAATAACGCACCTACAAGAGCAGCAACACCCGAAGATGCATGCACCACGATTCCACCAGCAAAGTCTTTTACATGCATTTGTGCGAACAATCCATCTGGATGCCAAGTACAGTGAGCAAGTGGACAATAAATCAAGATGCAGAACAAAGCCATAAACACAAGATAGCCAGAGAAACGAACACGTTCTGCGAACGAACCCGTAATCAAAGAAGGAGTGATTATGGCAAATTTCATTTGAAATAATGCATATAATGCAAGAGGAATTGTCAATCCTAATTTCGTAGAAAGTTCATCAGTTGCTTGGCCACCTACATTATACATAAAGAAATATGTTTTAGGACTACCAATAATTCCCGCTACATCGTCTCCAAATGCAAGACTGAACCCACAGAACACCCAAATCACACTAATCAAACCCATAGCAATTATACTTTGTAAAATGGTAGAAATGATATTTTTCTTACGAACCATACCACCATAGAACAAAGAAAGACCAGGAGTCATCATTAACACAAAGATTGTAGCGGTCAACAGCCAAGCAACATCTGCAAGGTTAATGTTGTCACTAAGAGTCCAGATTTCTGGTTGATTTGGCACAAAGCAACCAATTACCGTGATTGCTAAAAGAATCGCCATAAAAATGTACCATCGTTTTTCCATACCGTTTAAATTTTAGATAAGTTATACTTTTTGTTTGTTTGCGAGACAAAAGTATAAAAATTGTAAGCAAAACAATAAAATTAAGTAATAAAATATAAGTTTTTATTAAAATTTTAGAATAAATCGTAGTACAAATACGCGTTTTTCGTATACGTTTATAATCAAAAAGTCCGATTTATCTTACAAACAACAAAAACATATTTTTAATTCCTTTTTTATATGATTATTTATTCTTTCCTGCATAGGTCAAGAAAGAAAACTAACAAGATTCTTCGAAAAGATTTTCGACTTACTACAAGACAGAAGTAGATAAATCTAAACATTTTTCAAAAAAAAGTTCGCTTTTATTTGGGAGATATAAAAAAATGACTACTTTTGCATCGTCTTTTTTGAGAGACGGATCGATTCAGTAGCTCAGCAGGTAGAGCACATCCCTTTTAAGGATGGGGTCATGGGTTCGAGCCCCATCTGGATCACGAAAACCACGGCAAACTGTCGTGGTTTTTTGTTTTATAGCAAAACCATTCTGTAATTTTGTTCGAAATTAAAGTCCGACCAAGAAAATATCAATTAAAATCGCAACGAGGCAGACAGCAAACAGCCATCTTTTTCAACGGAAAAATAAGGACTAAAACTAACAGACCTATTCTTTTCTGATTTCTTAAAATCCGGGCAAAGCCAATTTCCTATTCGTGCACTCAATATACCGATTCCCGCGCCCGACACAACATCATGTACCCAATGACGGTCATTATACACACGCATAGAACCAACCATCAGTGCCATAGTATATGCAATTGAACCGTACACATTTCCATATTCCAAGCGTACCAATTCCGCGCCTGTAAATACAACTGCCGTATGGCCCGAAGGAAAAGAATTTTGTTTATTGCTATCCGGACGCTTCTCCCGGATGCTATATTTTAAACCTGTCGAAATAATCATTGTACTTAAACAAGCAATAGCCGTTTTTGAGACACTTTCCTTTATTGTATGCTGGCCATTATGTAAATATGCCCAATTTAGTCCCCAATACATAGTAAGAGGCATATATTGCAGCCAATCGTCAACGTTAGTATGATATGAATGGACGCTTATTTCCTCATGAACAGAATTCGACAATTTATTCAAAGGAGAGTTCGGTATCAATCCTGTAGCACCTACAACGCCCAAAGATACAGGGAGAATCACTCGTTTCGCAGAAAACTGATATTTTTCTTTGGTCAAGTTGTGCTTTACATTACTTGAATCAGTTTGTGCAACAACAGGAGTAACCATCTGTAGGCAAACAAACAAACTAACTAACAATTGTAATTTCACCCTTTTCATATATTCCATACCTCACAAAGGTAGAAAAATATAAGCAATTGCATTAAAAAAATTACTTTTGCACCGGCAAAACATAATAAAATGGCAACTGAATTATTCAATTTTAAAAAAGATTCGAAAAGAATCCTATTCATCACAGGAGCAGCCCTACTGATGGCTGCCAACATCAAAACATTCATCCAGGCCGGAGGTCTATTGCCCGGAGGCGCAAATGGTCTGACCCTGCTTATACAACGTATAGCTGAATTTTTTTTCAATATAAACCTTCCGTTCTCTTACATCAACATCCTAATCAACGCCATTCCTGTTTTTATTGGTTTTAAATTCATAGGCAAAAAGTTTACAATCTACTCTTGCGTGATGATTTTCCTCACTGGATTTTTCGCAGACTTATTGCCGAGCTACACCATTACAAACGACACTCTGTTGATTTCCATTTTTGGTGGAATTATCAACGGTGCAGCTATCAGTATTTGTCTTTCTGTAGAAGCTACTGCTGGAGGAACAGACTTCATTGCCATCTACATGTCTGAAAAGAAACAAGTTGATTCATGGAACCTTGTGCTGGGAATCAACTCCGTCATCCTTATTTCCGCAGGTCTGCTTTTTGGATGGGACAAGGCTCTCTACTCTATCATATTCCAATACGCATCAACCCAGATGATACACATGCTGTTCAAGCACTACCAGAAAGAAACTATATTTGTTGTCACTTCTGAACCAGACAAAGTGAGTAAAATTATTTACGAAAAGAGCCGTCACGGTGCTACCATTATCAATTGTGAAGGATCACATACACTCTCAGAATCCAATATCGTCTATTCTGTTGTTGCAAAAGACCAATATATTTCGGTAGTAAAGACCATAAAAGAACAGGTTCCTGACGCATTCATAAATACCGTTGATACAGAAAGCTTGACCGGAGCATTTTTTCAGAAAAAAGCCGAGTAACATAGGAAATGTTTCTTTTAAAGAACATGAAATATAATGGGAAATTTAAATCCTATACGGCATTTGTGTTACTTTTGAGAAACCCATATTAATTTATCCGTATCGTAACCGCGTTCCTTAGCTACGGTCAAAACCTTATTCTTTGCCTCTGGTTCCATTTGTGCGGTACGGCTTAATATCCATAAATACTTATCGCTACTACTTCCAATTAGAACATATTCGTAATCGGGTGCCAAATACAACACATTGTAATCGGAATAAAACCAAAGGAAAAACGACACTTCCAACTGCCCAGGCACCGCATCGTTCGGACGACGTGCCTTGCCTACAGACTGTTTAAATTTGCCATTGAAATCGTTCTTGTAGCCAGAATTCACAACCTTCACTGTATTATCGGGCTGAATAGAATAATCAGCTGTACAACCGACCAAGCCACGTTCAAAACTATGGTCAAAACGAGCTATTTCGTACCATTTTCCCATAAATTGTTCCAAATCAAGCTCGGGAACCGTCGTTGTATCAATAGTTGAACGACATGCAGAGCAACCAAATATCGACACTCCACAAAGTAAACTCATTACCATCTTTTTCATAATACTACTTTTTTAAAACACTTAGCCGTATAGGATTTAAAACAGAGTAAATGTAATGAGCAGTCAACACGCTTCCAATCTATTGGATTTAAATGCAATATTGACGAAAAAGATGAAAGAAAATATACTACATTGGGGAATGATATACTAGTTGACAATGCATAAAAAATGAAATTATGTTACTTTTCTTTCTATAGCGAAAGAAAAGTAACCAAAAGAACGCCATCGACCCACGCCTTCGCTAAAAAACGACTGCATTCCGCTAAAGGATTTGGAATGCCACGTGGTTGGATTTCCCAATGGCATTGCCGGAGGCATCAAATCCTTTTTAACGCTTCATTCCGTCGTTTTTCTTAACGCTCATTCGTGAAGTCGAGAGGTTCAATCTTGGGATGATTACTGTATACGACAAGCAATACGTTTTATTTTTAGGTTTTCATCTATGTAAGAACAACAAAGCCGATTCAGCTGCGCGCGTTAAGAAAATCGCCGTAGGTCGGCGTAAAGAAAAAGACGATTGTTGCGGAGTTTACGGAGCAACTCATAGTCTTTTTTAGCCGTACGAAGGTGATTTTTAGCGAAGCAGGTGCTCGGCGGGGTTCTTTGGTTCTTTCTTGACCTGTTGCAAGAAAGAACAAGAACACACATCAAAAATCTAACGAATAAACGTGCAATAAGGTATACTGCCAGGATGTATATCATTTCCACATTTTTACATGTAAAAAACGCCAAAGAACGATTTACAAAATCAAATATGAAGGTATATTTAAGAAACTTAATAAAAAAATATGGAACAAATTATAGTAAAACGTAAACCTCGTAAATGTCCCAAATGTAAAGGAGACGTTTACGAAATCCTCTTTGGGGAACCAATATGTAGCGAAAAAGAAATGTTTAAAAGAACTGGAAAACATTATATTTTTTATGGTTGTATCATATCGGATAACGACCCTAATTGGGCTTGCAGTAAATGCGGTCAAGAGTTTCGTAAAGAGTAATATTTCAACACTTATTTTTACAAAAACGGCATAAAAAAAGCATCTACATTTCTGTAGATGCTTTTGGTGGTGGACCCTGTTGGGCTTGAACCAACGACCACCTGATTATGAGTCAGGTGCTCTAACCAGCTGAGCTAAGGGTCCAACTTTTATTTCTAAAAGTTTTCGTGTGCAAAAATAATTAAATTGTGGTATTTTGCAAGCGAATAAATTTATTTCAATGAAAAATACAATCAAAAACATCATTTTCGACTTCGGCGGCGTAGTTTTTCAAATAGAGGAACAACGCACAGTAAACGCATTCGCCGATTTGTTTCATTGCAGTGCACAAGAAGTTCTAAAACATCTGTTCACCGACGATGCATTTCTTCAATTTGAATGTGGGAAAATTTCTCCACAAGATTTTATGCAACATCTTAGAAATATCTCATCCGTGAATTTTACAGAAGAACAATTTCTATCTGCATGGAATGCAATTCTTGTTGGCTATCCAGCTGAACATATTCCATTGCTATTAGCATTGAAGAAAAAATATCGCACATTTTTGTTAAGCAACACTAACGAACTGCATACCAAAGAATTTGGCAACATTGCCAAACGTCAAAACTTACCAATACAATCAAATGAGGATTTGTTCGAGAAAGTGTATTATTCAAATGAATTGAAACTACGTAAACCCGATACCAAAATCTACCAATATGTACTAAACGATGCAGGTTTAAAGGCTGAAGAAACAATGTTTGTAGATGATTTGTTGGTGAATGTCGAAGCTGCTGCTACATTGGGTATTCATATTCAACAAATTACAAAAGAACAAGGCATAATGCAGATTTTTGCTGATTGGATATAGAAGAAAAAGATAGCTATTGGAAATGCGTATTCAGAAAAAAGGTTGTACTTTTGAAGCACAAAAAAATCATATATGGATTTTAACGAAACAATAGCAATAATCGGTGGTGGAAACATAGGTATGTCTATTGCCGAAGGATTGGTGAATGCTGGTAAATACAAACCAGAACAAATAATTATTACTCGTAAGAAATCGGATTTGCCAAAGGATCTACACGAAGGTGGATACAATTTCCAAGACGACAATGCTGATGCTGTATCGCGAGCAAGAATCGTTGTATTGTCGGTTGTGCCACATATTTTCAATATGATTATGACTGGCATTAAAGATTCCTTCACTGAAAAACATACGCTTATCAATGTTGTTACAGGTGTTGACATTGCACAAATTCAAACTTTAGTAAATAAAGACATTTGTATTGCTCGTGCAATTCCCAATACAGCAATCAAAATTCGTCAGTCAATGACGTGTATTGCGACAAACAAACGCAATTCGTCAGAATTTGCTGAAGTTGTAGAGATATTCGACATGTTAGGAAAAACTTTAGTTTTAGACGAAGATCTTATGCTATCAGCAACAGCACTTGGCTCTTGCGGTATTGCATATTTCTTGAGAACAATCCGTGCTGCTTCGCAAGGTGGAACACAAATTGGTTTCCATGCTGATGAAGCACAACTTATTGCCGCCCAAACAGCAAAAGGTGCTGCAGAATTACTTTTACAGTTAAATTCTCACCCAGAAGACGAAATCGACAAAGTAACAACTCCACGAGGAATTACAATTGCCGGGCTTAACGAAATGGAACACAACGGATTAAGTTCAGCATTAATAAAAGGTATTGTAAAATCATACGACAAAGCCGCTAATAAAGAAGATTAGAATGAAAAAAATTATAGGATTATTTATTATTGCATCATTTGCAATATGTGTAACTTCATGTGGTAAAAAGAAAAACACTGTTTCTCTACAAAAATACGCCGATACGGCAAACTATTTCGCAAGAAAGATTGCTGATATTGAATCACAACAAGACATGAGCGACATTGACTTATTCTTGAAAATGCAAGACTCGGCAATGGTGTTGAAAAAACAAGCTGACGTTGTTTTAGAAAGTCTTTTTGCAGAAAACAAAGACACTGTTTTCTTACCATTCGAACAAACAAAAAACGAAGAAAAGATTAAAATCCTCAGCGTTTGGATTACCGATATCAAGTACGACAAAATTATGATTGAGGCCCGTGTTGAAGCAATGGACAACAATACATTTATGGGACCTCATGCTGGTTTAGTCGTAAAAGATAAACAACGCGAAGAACATGATTTTGGCGGTGGTATCCAAGGCCCAACTGACGATAAGCTAACAGTTGGAAATATATACACATTCACTGGTCAAATAGAACATCTACACCTTCTTTCTGATTTTAAATCGTTGGTATTCAACGAAGAAATCAAAAAATGGTAACATAAAAGAGGCAATGATAACATTGTCTCTTTTTATTTTAAAATTCCCAGGTCTTCAACTATGAAAAACAAATTATCGGCATTTATCGGATTAGTTATTTGTTTTCTACTAACAACCATTGTAATACGCATAACAGATTGTCTTTGGACAATTTCCCGTGGCATTGAATGCGAACAGTATTGCAGTTTACTTGTAGAAGACCTTAGTTCCATCGGTATACAAGTACTCGTTACCTTTATCCTCTTCATCGTAATTGCATCTTTTTCTAAAAAAGCTGCAATTATCACATGCTCCACTCTATTTTGCATTCTTTCCTTCTTGGAAATTTGTCTGTCCATCTATACAGGCAAAACTGGCATCGTAATGGGACGAGAATTATTTCTACGACCAATATGGGAAATTGTAAGCACAACCCATAGCGCAATACATTTCATAAACTACCTGGAATGCATACTATTTATTGGCCTATACATATATGCTTCGTTACAACTTGCAAAAAAAAAATTTACTAAAAGTAACATACTCTTGGCCGTAATAACAGCTTTTTCACTTATTTCCGCACCGTTATTTTTCACCATAACTCCCAACTCTTGTCAACAATTTGGCAACAAAATATGGAGATGCATACATGCTAGCCTTGACACCTCCACCTTGACGAAAGACGAGCAACGACTAAAATCACCCAAAATCGATAGTCTCTATCTCCAATCATATTCAGACATATATTCAGACCGGGGATTATTGGATTCTACCTTTGTTTTAGAACGAAAAAATACCATTCCTAATGTATTAAAACCATATTTCAAAACCGATTCGACACAACCTAATGTTGTTATTATTATCGTAGAATCGCTCGGAGCAGATTTAATGGGTGAAAATCCAGACAAAGTCTGTTTTATGCCCTTTCTAAAATCACTTACAAAAAAATCGTTATATTGGAAAAATTGCCTATCAACAACTCCACGAAGTTTTGGAGCAGTTCCTGCTGTTACCGGTTCGGTTCCTCATGGGTTAAAAGGGTTTCAATTTGGTGACATACCTAAGCACAACAGTTTACTTTCTCTCTTGAAATCAAACGGTTACAATACCAATGCTTTTTATGCTGGAAATTTCTCTTTTGATAGAATCTATGACTATCTTATCGCACAAGATATCGACTACATGTCACCCTACTATGACGAATTCTGCAAGGATAACGATAGCGAAAAAGACGGCACATATTGGGGCTATAACGATGATGTCTTATTTCAAAAAAGCCTTGAACAAGTCTGTCAAAGAGATTCAACAAAACCATATTGTGATTTATATGTAACAATAAGCCAACATGAAAATTTGAATTTAAAAGACAAAAAACTGCAAGAAAGCTATTACACAAAAGCACAAAAACTATATAAATCACTTTCAAAAAAATCACAAAACATTCTACAAGATAACATTGGCGTTCTCGCATCAACATTATATGCGGATGATGCTATACAACATTTTTTGACTGCCTATTCAAAATCAGGCCTTGACAAAAACACCATTTTTGTCATAACTGGCGATCATAGCATGAATCTAGACAAAACAAATCCATTAGATCCCTATCATGTTCCCCTTATCATTTGGTCTCCATTGCTAAAACAAGCAAAAACATATAATTCCGTAGTCTCACATAATGACATTGCACCTTCTCTATCAGCATTACTTTCTGGGAATTTTTCACTACCCAAAACAGAAACTGTACAATGGGTTGGCGAAGGTTTAGATACGGCTGTACACTTTCGTTCAAACATAAATCAATATTTCCTACGATATAGTCGTGAAATCGTAGATGGAATTATTGGAGATTACTATTTTTCCGCAGAAGATGGACAAAATACCATATACAAGATTCAAGAAAATCTAAGAATTGGTAAACAAGAGAAGAAGAATTCTAAACTACAACAATCTATTGTAAAAAAACTACAATCTTTAGTATATATAGATAACTATGTATATACCAATAATAGCATAACATTCTCGCCCCTATTACAAGAGAAACAATACAAACTAATTAAAACAATTCAAATAGACTCCATTACGTGTAATAGTCCCCAAGAAAAACCAAGTATATCCGGACGGATATATGCAGATTTATTAAAAGATAACATTCCAGGACAGTTCTCCGAATTGAAAGTAACAATAACCGGTGAAATATCGTATACAGGCAATGTATATCAAGACCAATTTATCTCTATTGTTTTTAACTGCGAAGGCGATAGCATTTCTAAAATATATAACGAAGATTATATTTCAAAATATATACAATCAAGTAGCTATCAAGCAAATAAAAAGTATCCTATACAAATTACAAAAACATTAGCTCTTAACAATTCCAGTAATCCTATGTTGTCAATATATATGATGACAACCCACAAAGACGATGTATGGAATCCCAAACATTCAGTTTCATTATATAATGTGAAACTTTCTATATTTGCCAACGAAAACGAATAACAATGAAGAATAGGATACTTGCCTATAGCAGCCTTTGTATATGGTTCATAGTAGCCATATTTGATATTCGTTTTATAGAAGCACTATTTTCCACTTTCTATGTAGGAGATTTTTTCACCCATATAAAAAATAACCTCTTAGGATTTTGCTTTGACACCACCTATACTATTCCAGGTGCGTTACTAGTGTTACCACTCTATTTACTATCATCAAAAATATTTCCCAAAGCAACCAATACGATTTTTCGGATTTTACTTTGCATATCACTATACATTGGATTAACTCTAGTTTCTTTTTATGCAAAAGCACAATTTCCACTCGATCGTATACTATTTCTATATTCTTTAAGTGAAATAAAAGAAACCATTATTAATTCCGGATTAGCGCCTTGGTGGATGTATCTTATCTACATACTCTACCCTATCGTATTTTTCTATGCAACAAAGATTCAAATTGAACTAAAGAAATTTGTTCTAATACCTGTCATCAGTATCATTGCCCTATGTGGCACAATACGAATAACTTGTTATGACAATTCAATTGAGAATCTATCATATCCGGAACAATGCAACAAAGCCTGTTATTTCGTTTCTAGTATCATTGAAGGTAATACTCTCAATAATTTCGACAAAGAAACCATTTATAAAAACGCCAAAACATTTCATTCATACTTTCCTGAAAGAATTTTCAAATCACAAAAATGTCCATTTTTACATGAAAAAGACACGACAAGTAACTTATTACCTTTCTTTGATTTACAAGAGAAAAAGCCCAATATTGTTCTTATTATTGTAGAAGGATTGGCCAAAGAAAATAGTGGGAAATATAGTACTTACACAACTGCGACCCCTTTCCTTGATTCTCTATCCGAACACGCATTAACATGGAACAATTGCCTTTCGGTTTCACAACGCACAGCGGGAGTTTTACCTGGTACCTTAGGAGCATTACCATTTGGGCGAGGCGGTTTCATGGCTTATAAGAAAGATGCACCAGACTTTTATTCCCTACCTAAATTTCTAAAAGAAAACGGATACGACTTTTCATTTTACTATGGTGGTTGGTGTGGTTTTGATGATATGAGTCATTTTATTGATTTGCAAGACGGGAAACAATGCTTTGAAAAAAACTATGACACAACATCACAAAGAAACAACTGGGGACTACTTGATAAATTCCTTTTTAAAGAAGCAATTAACAACATCGATTTTTCTTCAGAAAAACCACGCTTCGAAGTTTATATGACGCTAACGAGCCACGATCCATGGGAATATCCCCAAAAAGAACAGTATGTAAGCCAATATATAGAAAAAACAAACGAGCAAAAGGCCAAACAAAATCCAGATAAAATTGCAGCAGCATCATATCTCTATGTTGATGAGTCAATACAACAACTCATACAAGACTATAGTACTCACGAAGGTTTTGAGAATACTATATTTATTATCACTGGAGATCATAATTTCAATATAAATACATTTATTCTAGAACGATACCATGTTCCTCTAATAATATGGTCTCCAATGCTTAATAGAGTAAAAGAAATTCCTGCAGTTGTAAGCCATAGAGATATTCCTGCATCAATTACAACAATGCTATCAAAACAATACAACATGAAACAACCAGAATCTGTTTCATGGATAAATTCACAACTTGACACCTCTTCTACTTTTAGAAGTACAACATTTGCACCTCAAATTGATGTTTCCCGCAATGTTGTCAGTATGATTTATAATCAATACTATGTATATGAAAACACTTGTTACAACATTCGTTACAACAAGAACAGACTACAATTACATAAAGTCAAAGAAAAGGCCTTAAACGATAGCATAAAAAACCTACTTAACACATATAAATATCTTGACTTATATGTTTGCTCATGTAATGCTTTAATTGATTCAACAAACATCTATACTAGTCGAAAAGAACTTGTACATAAAGATTTCAGAAATTTTAGGGATTACTTTCCACAAGGGAAATTAGATACTGCTAATATTCAAGACGAATATTTTAATTTACTATCCTTTAAACTAAAATCTGGTCACAAGCTACTAGGTCCATTTTTTACCTGTCAATATACGCTAGCAAATGATACCATTGTACAAGATCCTATGCTAGTCATAAAAGTTACCGATACAAGTTCCACACAAATTTTCTGGGAAGCATACCCTATCAAAATGGAATATGGAACATGGCAAACATTCGACTTTAGCAACGCTATGATTAGTTTACAACAATACAATAAAAAAGGTAATGTGTTAGATCTATTTATCTGGAATCCAAAGCAAATTCCATTTAAAATAACTGACTTACATGTAGGAATCTCCGAGGTAGAATAACTATTTAGTAGTTACCTTCACATATATATTCTTGACTTCCCCTTTTACCTTATCCGTATTCCAAAAATACAATTTAAGTTTGTCGTTTTTTAACGTGTGAAAACATGAGCTATAATACAGATAATTACATTCGTAATGGACCCATCCGCTATCTGCCGGCATAGTACGCAACGATAAATCCTTCCAATGCAGCGATGGTATATCTAAAACAACAGAAGGAGCGTTGTTATTCGGGAAATCAAATGCTAAATGAACATACAAACCATTAGAAAAAGTTTCAATTTTATAGTTTGCAATAGGAGAATATAAATCATCTGTATGAATTTTGATATTGGCATTGAATGTTTTAGGTTCAATGCCTCTTTCATCAAAAGGTGTTAAGCCTGATATTGCATAAAACAATACAACATAAGCAAAAAACAAAACAGCAAATGTTTTACAAAATCGTTCCAATGGAACACTTATACTCTGCGAAACACGGATTTTTTCAAATCCACGACATAACCATACATATACCCCTTGTGAAGCCAATGCAACTCCGATACTTACAGTCATGAAAATGGCAGCAAGCAATAATCCCCAATAAGCTTTATCTAAATGGTTTCCTAATGTAACAAAAGGTTCTCTAAAGATTGCATGGGTAGCAAACAGCAACATTGAAATTCCACCTAAATAGGTAAAAAAACGAGAACACAAGGGAATACGCGTAAACAAAAATTTTATAGCTGGAAACAAAAACAAAAATATGATTGTAATCGAAATAAATGTAGCAGGGAAGAATAACGGATAAATATTACCTAAAACGAATAAGACAAAAGCTAACAAACACCAAATCCAATGTAAATTCTTGTCTTTGTTAAGAGCAAACCAAATACCAAAACTAAACTCTAACATATGTCCAGGAGCATTTTGCAACAAAGGCAAACTCCATAATACGCGGAAATAATTTTGTGAAACATAAATCCAAACATAGGCCACTAATGCAATGGTAAATAAAGCCTTTAGTCCAAACCTTTGTATACATTTTAACAATAAAGGGAATAGAATATATAATTGGAATATTAATCCAAAAAACCACCATGGGCCTACTAATTCCGTACCTTCGAAAGGCAATAAGGTATGAACAAACAATAGCTTATGCAAAATTTGACCATACGTATTTGAAGAAGGTATATTTGAATGAAACAAGCCATAACTCAACAAATAAACAATAATCCCCGTTAACAACAACGGAAATAATTTTTTCAATCTAGCACCCACAAAATCTCCCCAAGTTCGTGGAGTCCTAAGCATGGATAAGGTTAAACCAAAACCACTAATAAAAATGAAGATTTGCACACCATAATGTCCTAAATAGCTAAACAAAAGGTTGATACAATCAAATGGTTGTTCGCATATTTGTTGAAAGAACAATAAAATTCGTTCTAAGTCAAAACTAAATTCATTCTCTCCTGGCGACGGCTCTAACTTGTGAAAAAAATTATGCAAGATAATGGAGAAAATCGCCATTCCTTTTATCAATAGAGTGTCATCTTTTGAGAGAGAATATACTTTCATGTACATTATTTTACCGCAAAAATAAACATATTGCATAAGAATCAAATTATTCTAAATTTTTTATTTTTGGTCAAACTTACCTACGGTCCCCAAACAGCGATGTTTAATAAGTTAAAAAACATTACCATAAAAAGTGAAATGCTTTATAAAGTATTCTCTAAATGGACACAATTTACCCTGTCGTTACTGCTGTTAATGTTTTTTATTAGAATACTTTTCTTTATAAAACTTCTATACACATTTGAAATAGGATTACAAGAATTAACCGTTGTATTATCAGGCGTATGTTTTGATTGCATATTCTGTAGTTTTATAGTTTTGATAGCACTTCCATTAAGTGCACTTTCTCATATTTTTCCCCGCTTCACATCTATCATAGGAAAACTTTTTCTATTTATATATACTCTAGTTTCGTGGGGATTGTGCGAATACTATTGTGTCATGTCAAAACCTTTAGATTATATAATTTTTGCGTATACACCTGAAGAAATAAAAGAAATATTACTTTCCTCCACTTCTATAAAATGGGATACTATCCTATTTTTATTTCTTCACATTACTGCTACTCAACTTTCTATTTTCATTGGAAGAAAAATAAGAATAAAAAAATGGCTGACTTCCGGATTATTAGCCTGTTGTATTACAACGGTAATCTGTCTTCCTTGTAAATCTATCAACAAATATGAAAGATGGTATGATTCCCACTCCGATTTATACCTAGCAACGAATCAATTATACTACACCGTTGCATCTATAACCAACTATAAGAAAGAAAAATTGGAGGTTGTCTCGTTAAGCGACATTGAAAATTATGCAAAGAAATATCAAGAATCATATAAAAGCTATTCATATCCGAATACAAAATATCCGTTTGAGAGAGTGTTTAATGACAATGATGTATTAGGTGATTTTTTTCAAACTAATTCAGACACACTCTTACCCAATTTTGTTTTCATCATAGTAGAAGGATTTGGGAAAAAATTGACCGGGGTTGAAAATCCATCTGTTTCTTTTACTCCATTTATTGACAGTTTAAGTTCACAAGAATTATATTGGGAAAACTGCTTGTCATCGGCAGAAAGAACCTTTGGCGCATTACCAGCTATTTTTGCATCTGCACCACATGGAGCTCACGGTTTTGCTAATGTTTGGCATCCAATTCCAGACCACAATACACTATTAAAAGAACTTTACACAAACGGCTATACAACATCATTCTTTTATGGCGGAAGCCCTTCGTTTGATGGGCAAGATTTGTTTATGCAAACAAACAAAGTCTCATACATACAACATATCAAATTAGATTCTACACAGATAAAAAAGAGTTTTATTGAAAATCATCGCTGGGGATTAGATGATGCAGAAATGTTTGACCACGCAATTCAACATAAAGAAGAATGCACCAATAGACCATTTGCCGATGTCTATTTGACCCTAACCACTCACGAGCCATTTGAACTTGACGATATGGATAAATACAATCATATTGTCTTACAAAAAATTACAAATTGTGAAAATGCTATTGAAAAGAAAAATATTAGAAAAAACATAAACATATTCTCTTGCTTTAGCTATATGGACGAAAGCATTCAAAAATTAATGGAGTACTATAAATCTCGTTCTGACTTTAATAATACAATCTTTATCATTACAGGCGACCATAGAATTTGTCCATTAGGCTTTTCTAATCCTATAACCAAATACCATGTTCCATTAATCATATATTCCCCAATGTTAAAGGTGTCAAAAAAAATGAAAGGAGTTGTTTCGCATTACGATATTACTCCATCATTATCGGCTTTCCTTTCAAAAAGATATCAATATAAGACAAATAAAACATGTCATTGGATAGGTTCTTCATTTGATACTTCCTCAAATTTTCATTGTTCTAAAAAACAAGCATTTATGTTAAATAACCGCGATGTGATTGATTATATACAAGATACACTTCTTGTAAGCAATAAACGATTGTTTGTAGTTCAAGATAACCTTTCGGCCAAAAGACTTGAAAACGATTCCCTATTAGAGGATATCCAATCAAACTTAAATACATACCAAATTTTAAGTCAATACGCAATAGAACATAATAATTTGAAACGCCGCCCTTTAAAAGATCAGTAAATGGGGGATTTAAAGACGAATATGAATAGAATCTTTATAATAATACTTGGATGTTTTTTATGTATCTCTTGTCAAAAAACAATAGATACAAAACAAATATATACACATAAAGTATGGTTGCATAGAGCTAATGATATTGCAAAAGCTCAAAAATTTCAATATAAGTATGAAGGTCTAGAAATCGATGTCTATTTTGATGATTCACTACATTCTTTTATTATAAAACACGATTTCGGGAATCCTCAAAAAGATGCAACAAATCCTGGTTACGAAATATCTCAATGGGCAGATAGCTTATCGAATATTGAAAACATAGGACTATGGCTTGATTTCAAAAATTTATCAGATTCTAATAAAAACGCTGCCCTAAAAAAGCTTATAGAATTAAGAAAACAGTATAATCTGAAAGGCAAAATATATGTGGAATCAAACAACTTTAATTGTCTACCTATTTTCGTAGACGAAGATTTTGCTGTAAGTTATTATATTCCTTATTTTTCTTTACCATTAGATAGCATAAAAGAAAATAGGATTGCAACAGAAATAAATCAGGCTATACATCAAACTGGCATAACAACAATTTCCGGATACGATTATCAATACGAATTTATGAAAAAACATTTTCCTTCATTACGGAAATTATTATGGGTAACCAGTTTTGAGGAATTACAACAAGAAAAAGGATTGACTATTCTAAAACAAGACACATTAGTTGATATTTTACTATTAGCCGATAAATAAGTCTTAAAAATAGTATCTTTACCCACATTTTTAGCAAAAGGGCTCCGAAGACTTCTATACATATGGACAGCTTGCTAAAACTGAAAATAAATTAATTACAAATGGTATTTAGTTCATTAGTATTCCTATACATTTTTCTTCCTTTTGTTCTTATTGGACTTTCCATATGTAGAAAAACGAACTATCAAAATGCATTTCTATTTCTAGCAAGTGTACTTTTTTATTCTTGGGGAGGACCAAAATTCGCAATAGTATTTCTTTGCTCTATACTACTTAACTGGTTTCTAGGTATTGCCATCGAAAAATGGGAAAATCAAAAAAAATCTATTCTTGCCGCAAGCATAATATTAAACCTTTCGATATTGATATTGTATAAATACACTAACTTCTTTATCGACAATTGGAATGCTTTTGTTTCAATTTTCAATTGTAATCCAATTACAATCGAGAAAATAGCATTACCTATCGGCATTTCATTCTACACATTCCAAGGAGTATCCTATGTCATCGATGTCTATCGTAAAACAGTGCCAGCGCAACGCAATCTCATAACCTTAGGCGCATACATTTCTCTTTTCCCACAACTTATTGCCGGTCCCATCATTCGATACAATGAGATACAATCTCAATTTACAGAAAGAAAATTCTCCTTTGACAATATCTATAAAGGAATTAAAAGATTTTTATTAGGACTTGCACGAAAAGTATTTATAGCCAATCAATTAGCTATAATCGCAGATGCTATTTTCGCTCGTTCCCCAGAAACGCTTTCTCCTTTAGCCGCATGGATAGGAATTTTATGCTATACACTACAAATTTATTATGATTTTGCAGGTTATTCTGATATGGCCATAGGCTTAGGAAAAATGTTTGGATTTACATTTCCCGAAAATTTCAATTTTCCATACATTTCCAAATCTATAAAAGAATTTTGGAGACGATGGCACATTACTCTTTCTTCGTGGTTTAAAGATTATTTATACATACCACTTGGCGGAAACAGATGCTCAAAAAGAAGACTATACTTTAACCTATATGTTGTATTTTTTTGCACTGGATTTTGGCACGGTGCAAGTTGGAACTTTATTGTATGGGGACTACTTCATGGCACTTTTCTAGTAATAGAACGAAGTGGATTTGGTGAAAAACTAGAAAAACTATTTCCTTTTTTGCAACATCTATACACATTGTTAATTGTGATTATCGCTTGGGTATTCTTTAGAGCAGAGAATCTGGAACTTGCATTACAATATATTTGCAGCATGTTCATTCCACACACAAACACAACAAACTCTTTTCTCTATGAATTTGCCACAGCATATAACTATCTCATAGGCATTATTGCCATTGTTTGTGCTACACCATTCATTGCAAAAGTAAACGATTGGTTTAAGTTAAAATCACAAAGCAATCTATGCTTACAAATTACAAGAAACGCTGCTATCATCATTTTTATGATAGTAATTATGATTCTAACAACCAACCATCTAATCAATGGTGGATACAACCCATTTATTTATTTTAGATTCTAAGCTATGGGCAAAAATATATTCAAACTCTTTGTAATTCTTCTATTTGCCTTAATCCTTGCACTTCCAACAATTCAGGTAATTACACATTTCATTCCTGAACCAGAAATGAACAAAGAGAATCGTGCACTGACACCAATGCCTTCATTTGAACTAAAAACGATAAATGAGTTTCCAACTAAATTCGATCAATTTTTTAATGACCATTTCCCTCTTCGTGGCTTATTTCTCGCGGTCTCACATAACATAAAATTAGCTCTTGGCATAAGTCCAACGACCTCAACAATTATTGGGAAAAATAATTTTATGTACGCAGGATACTACAAGAACTCCTATACTTCAAAACCCCAAAATGACACCATTGCACAGCAATTTGCAAATATTTTAAAAGAAAGAAAAGACAGTTTGCAAGCAATGGGCATCAAACTCTATGTAGTCGTAGTCCCTACCAATTATCAAATTTATCCAGAATATCTACCTGAACATATCGTTCGCGCCGATACTACACAAATAGATTTGGTATGCAAAGCTATGCAAGAAATTGCCCCTGATGTTAATTTCATATACCCTAAGGAAGAATTGATAGCCAACAAAAAATGGGGACAACTATATAGAAAATATGACACTCATTGGAATTCCAAAGGAGGTTACATTGGAGCCAAAGAAATCCTTTCACTCATACATAACGATTTTAAAAATCTGTCTATTCTTGGCTTACATGATTTCATTTTCAAATACGAACTTCAAACCAAAGGTGACTTGGTAGACCCATTACTAACAGGAAAAAGTTTTCTTGATCCTTTATTTAATGGTGGAACAAGCAAATACTTTGAACCTGATACGCTCTATAACATTACCTATACTGACACCAGTAATAAAATCAGGAGAGGTATTTCGAGAAATTATACCAAACCTGCTGAATTTCCATATACATACGAATGTGAATTTGTTACAAACAAAACAAACGCCCCGAAACTATTTGTAATACGTGATTCCTATTGGAGTTATTTACAAGAATTTATATGTCCACACTTTAGTGAAACAATTTGTATATGGGATAAATGGCACTATGCTGCAAATTATGATTTAATTTCACAAGAAAAACCAGATATAGTCCTACTTGAAATCTTTGAACCTCAAATTAAAAATCTTGTTAATAATGAACTTGGATTGCTAGAATAAAGTCAACTATCTCTCCAACAATAACTTGCCGTATTTCTTTCTTAAACGCATATTTTCCGGCAACGACATTGTCTCCCAATCTGCTTTATTGTCAAAATCAAGATAATACAAATACACTCCGTTCGGCAAAGCAACACCTCTTTCATCACGACCATCCCAATACATATCAATAGTATTTGTTCCGATATGAATGTTTTGCAATGGCAATGATTTAACTCGTCGGCCTTCGCTATCACAAATCAAGATTTGGGCATGTTCAGGAACATCATCGCCTGTCAATACAAAACGGAATGTCGTAAATTCTTTACATGGATTTGGATAGTTATACAATATAGAAACTTTTCGTTCCTGTACGATTTCAAATTGAACAACATACTCTTGAGAAGCAGCCACATTTCCCGTTACATCGCGAGCCTGCACATGCAATTCATATACACCATTGCTCGTAAATAACGGTCTACAAATTACCTGACAAACATTTCTATCGTCACCACTCGGAATTAAGACTAATGTGCTGTCCGAGAAGTTATAGGACATTCGTTCTCCAGTGGCAACATTCTCAACATATACCGTATACAAACTGGTATCGCTCACCGAAAAATATTCGTTTTCGTCAAACAATGTAACAAGAATCGTTGGAGCTGCAGAAACATTATCGCCATTTAAAATATGGCGACCATCTATCTGTACATCCATAACTGGCGCCTTTTCATCTATTAAGACCGTAAATGTTGTATGGTACACGTTGTTAAAATGAGTTTGCTCCGGCATATCGTATTCTCCTGTTTCTGGATTAATCGGATTAAACTCTATCTTCATCGTATAATTGCCTTTAAAAGCAGATGTTGCAATCGAAACTGAATCTACAATATGCTCATACGCACCAACTGTTCCGATGCGTTTGTAGAGTAAATATGAAAGTTCATTTTGCTCATTTCTAATTTCATACATAACCAATATGCTATCACCTTTCGCGGCTGTTACATTTTGGGCAGATACAATCACATGAATAGAATCACCTTGCTCAACTTCTGGAGAACGGAAGGAATAGGCAAATTCAGGAGTAACTGCAAGTTCAATTTGTGGATCAAAATAAACTTTCCAAGAATTCAAATCAATCGGTGTACGACTGGTATCCTGCATATAACAAGACAACTGCATACGTGGGAAATATTCAGGTTTGATTATAGTATCCAAACCGTTCCAAACGTCATCGAACATATTTCGAATAACATAGGATTCATCATTGTACATTACACCGAAAACCGACAAATACGAATAATCCTTATCGGTTTTAGTCGCATTCCATTGCACCGAACGATACGATTTCGCAGGACCTATAAACGGACTTACTACATAACCATCATCGTGATTTGCAGATAATTTTTTTGTAAAACGAATCAAATCTGTTGGCGATGTTCCAACAACTTCCTCCGAAACTTCTGGATGACCTTTTTGAGTGTAGAAAATATATGGATAATCATCTGGAGTCGTTTTATACGCACTGAATCCCAACGAATCCATAGCATTTTTCAACGAAACATCCCATGATTGGCAATACGGTTGCTTAAAGCTATAACACATAATATATACTCCTGAAGGGACTGTATCCAACAAGAATTTCGCCAATGCCTTTTGCGAAGCAGCACTATTTGAAGTAAATGCCAAATGGTATCGAACACGCCCATTGGCTGACGGGTAATTTCGTTGTCCATAACTTGCCTTATTCGACATCCAAATATCCAACGATGTTGAATCCATCACAATCACATGTAACGCAGGGCTTGATAACGGGAAACCACTATTTTCGCGCAAGGTTGCATCCTCTACAAACAAACACTCAAAATATTCTTTTTCCGTGCTACAATTTCCACGAGTTTGCAATAACACCTCGTGCGGAGTAGACAAGAATGAATATTTCTTTGTTGTGTCATTATATGATAAGCGTGTTAACGCATTGTCACTAAATTGTTTTCTATGAATTTGTCCCCATCCTGTTTGACCATTTTCGTACGTAAACGATGACGTATTCCATTTAACCGAATCAATCGTAGTAACACGCCAAAAATAAGTTGTACCATCTATAAACTTCATTTCTGGTTTCCACGAAATCAATGCTTTCCCTTCCAAAGCAATTGTTGCACTTTGTTTTAATGAAGAACTAAATTCTGCAGTAGTATCAATTTCAACCAATACTGCCGATGGTGGATTAAACGCATCAACCGACGACATTTGCAATGTCACTGTATCGGTTGGAATAATCGCAAACTTAGGTGGATATATAGGTGAAACATCACGCGTACTAATAAAGAAAGAATGTGATGCTGTATTATTCGATTCCGAAAGTTCTTCTATCGTATTGTCATAATCAACTTCCACCTGAATTGTATATTCTCCAGATGAAACCATATTCATATCTATCACAAAATCAAATATATCATGACAATACGCACCTGTTACTGTTGTATCTATCGTGTATTCTTCACCTGAAGAAGAAGTCAAAACTAACTTCATTCCAAAATCAGAGCCGTATGCTCGACCGTTATTCGTAACGGCAACAGAAATGGTAAAGCGTTCTAAATCAGTAGTAACCACTGTTGGAGATACAATAATTGAAGACTCATTCACCTCTAAATCAGGCAATTTAAAAGAATGAAGTGAAATCGCAGGGTCACCATTTAACGTAAACCCCATAATTCCGTCATACAAGTCTTCATATATAAGAGAACGATTTGAGATATCACTTAATGTTTTTGCTATACAGGTTCCGATTGATTTGCCATAATTAGAGTAAGCAATGTTTCGCATTAATGCAGAAGAAAAAATATTCAAATATGACGGAACACCTGCACCTACATTCGCCAAGAAACCAATAGCACCACGATTCTCAGCAAACACCCAAATCTTACTTACATTGTAATCGTTGTCGGCAAAAATATCTCCTGAATAACACGAATTTGCCAACACAAGTGGATACTTCCCTTGATTGTCAAATTGAGAAGGATGGTCAACACTTTGATCAAAACCACTACCCGACGCATGCCCGAAGAATGTCATCAATGTAGTACCTTCGTTCATATATTTTCGTATTGCTTCTGGCTCTGTTGTTTCATATACATCCGAACTTTCTTTGAAGAAAGAATGTACATCGGCTCCAAAATATTCCTTTTTTAAAATTGATTCATACTGAGACAAATAGTAGCGAAACAATGATTGTTCATACAAAGTTGAACCACCACCAAAATGAAGAACATTTTTCATCCATGGACTAGGAACTTGTGATTCATAATCTATCACTTTCTTTCGATAGATGGAAACTTCCTCCTCCGTTTCCGCGGCCAAACGACCAATACCAATAGAAGTGTAAATTGAATTTGCTCTTGCATCGACAGTATATAGTAAATCTCCACCTGGATTTCCCATTGGTGGAATCAACGTTCGGGCATATAAAGATTCACTATTTCTAAAATTACTTACATGAAAACCTTTTCCTATAAGGAACACGTTTTCTGGTCTTGTTTTCCAATGAGTGCTCGCATAGTTCAAGAAACCAATAATTGCATACGGATGTTTCCATACACCATAGGCAAATTCATTGTACAATTCATCTATATCAACCAAAACAACCTTTTTCCCTGTTTGCTCTCTATATTGTTTATACAAACGAGCTTGACTCCATAATGACTTTTCCGCAATAATGATATAATCTCCTTGGTTCTCTTCAAGCGAATAATCAACAAACTTACTCTCTGTGGTAGACTTTGTTTGTATTGACTGTATTTCCGAAATTCTTGAATATGCTTTTTGCGACAACACTATACACTTGAAAGACTTTCCAATATTGGGAATCAGCACTTTATACACATCATCAACCTTTGTTGTCAAAAGTCGCAAGCCCAAATCAGGACAATATACTATTGGAGCCTGCGTTCCTGCATTACAATTTGTAATATCCAACAAAATATATTCAGCATCGCTTTCTACCACAGGCATTAAGAATGAATACATCGAAAGATTGCTGCAACTTGTCTTTGACGGATAGGTAATTTCAACATACGAAAGTGCATTTTTGTCGGCAGTCTTGTCACCACCAATACTTTGAACTGTTACCGTTGTCGTATTTGCCAACGGTTGTTTTGTTTCAAAAGAATAGTGTATTGCATTATATTCATAGTATGTTGTATCAATACGAATTGATGCATCAGAACTCAATGTTACAATTACATCGTGTTGTGTTTCCGACCATCCACCTAACCCATAGGAAATTTTTGCAGGCAAGCCTACCGAAGCATAATTTGGTGTCGCAAGTGTCTTTTGTACATTTCCACCCATATCAAAATACGCATCGGTCCACCCTTCAGATGGTAAGATATATGGAGAATTATTCGTCGCATTAAATGTGGAATGATAATTCTGACGAACCGTACGGAACCAATAAGAAGTTGGAGAATAACTACTATAGTTTGTCGCTCGAGTTGTATCGTAGCGAGGACTTGACAATGTATTCGCAAATGTCAGGAAATACGAAGCCGTATCGTTGTATAAACTATAGGCTTCATTTATAGAACGTCTATTGGTATAAACACGAGAATCCAACCAACCGGTATTACCACCTTCGGCATAAAACTCAAAATAGTCTGTAGAGCGGAAAATACCATCGGCCTGAGCCGACACAAACAGTGGTAATACTTTTCCATTATGTACAATCTGAAGATTTCTATGATCAAAGTCACCAACAGAAATACCATTTGCTACAAGGTCGGCGTACGTAACCTTATACACACCTTCCGAAGTTACAGGAATACGATAATACTTTTGAGAAAAGTCAATCCAATCGTTGGAATATTGTGCAAAAGAGAAATATCCTAACAAAAGAAAAACTATGAATAGAATGCGTTTCATGACTATTTTGCTTTAAAAATAGCGTCGCCTTCGTATTTCTTTAAGTCTTCTTGCGATTGTTTTTTTGTTGCAGTCTTCTGCGTACTATTTTGAGTTGACTTTGTTGTCGGTTTTGCAGTTTCTTCTTTTTTAGCAGGAGCTGTTTGAATAGGTTGCACTTCCTCTTCATCCTCTACCTCCATAAAGATAATAGGAGAAGCTGATGTTGCAGGTTTCAATTTTAACTTAGTTGGATCATCTTCTTCCTCTTCAGCATCAATAAATTGAATGCCACCATTTTGTGGTTTTTCTCTAAATTCTTGTTCTTCCTGTTCTGGCTCTTCACCATCTTTATATAATGAAGTTCCATCAACTTCGTCAACCATTTTCTTTTGTGTAGAAATCTCGCGTTTAATTTCTTCAAACAATTCGTTTTCGTATTCAATATCTACAGCAATGATTTCTATCTTACGCTGATATGCAGCTGCTGGACTATACACAGACATCCATTTTTGGCGACGGTCGGAAATTGCACTTACTTGTGCACCAGAACTTGTATAGAAGGTGTTTTCCATCTTTACAACACCAATAGGTTCGTAAATATATTTCAAACTACCCTTACCAGATTTTGGTTCATTCTTCAAATATTTATTCAAAACACCATGATCGTATGTAGTAAAGTAGTTTTGAATACAAGAAATACGCTTTTTCGCAACGATTTCGTTATACGACAAGTTACCTACCGGACTCGCATAACCCTTGAAAGCCACAACAATATCTTGTCCGTCTTGTAAAATAACAGACATTAATTCTGCGAACAACGCAAGTTTTTCAAATTCTTCCTGTAAATCGTCAAAGAATGTCTCTACCGTACGAGTATCATATTTCAAACGCTCTGCTGGAGAGTATTTTGTATATTCTTTAATATATTCGCCTTTCTTTGCCAAAAAGTCATTGTACAAATTTTCATAAATCTTATCCGTTACAGAATCTTTCGAACGTGGATCTGGATAATCGTTATCAAAGTACAAAGTAATTGGAATCAAATCGGTAATACGAGCAATAGAACGACGAATCAAAGAGTGAGAATAGATGTCGTTGCTATATGCTTTACCAATCAATTTTTCAGAACCTTCACGGTTTGAACACCAATATGCACGCAACGAGTCACGAGAGTACGCATAATACAAATCGTTGTATGAAGAGTTGATTGGAGCACCAATATTAACCGCTTCCGACCAACGTCCATGTGACAAATCACCTTTTGACGAGAAAATATCAAATCCACCTAAACTCGTATGCCATTCACTACTAAAATAAAGCAAAGAGTCACGAGAATCGAAGAATGGAGTTACTTCATCACCCAATGTATTAATGTTCTTACCACAATTCTGTACAGCCCCAAAATTTCCAGCAGAATCAACTGGAGCATACCAAATATCATATCCACCTTTTGAACCTTTACGGTTTGATGCAAAGAACAAGTAATCTCCTTGTGGAGTATAGGCAATTTGTGGAGTTGTATTACTTGTTTGTGCCATATTTATAGGAGCTGGCAATTTTGTTATGTTTGTGAAATCAACAAATTTAGGATCAAAATCTGCCTTATAAATAGCACAATTATAACCGATACATTTACTAAAATAAGCAGTCTTACCATCGTGTGAGAATGATAGGTTATTAACATGCGCCTTATTATCAATCAACGTTTTTACAACCTTCACATCTTTCCATACAGAATCACCTTGACGAGTTGCCTGCATTACACGAGTCAAATAGTTCGCATAGATATACGAAGTATCAGCTAATTTAGCATCAAGTGGACGAACACCTGCGAAAAAGAATAATGTGTCATTGTACTGACAAGGAGCATATTCCGCATACATTGAGTTCAAATCCCTATCATCAGGACGTTTAACCTCCAACCCAACTGATTCTCCTACTTTTTGAATTTTCTTTGATAGTACAGTTGACTCCTCTTTTGCACGTTTTGTATAATAATCATTTCGATTTTTATTCATCTTATAATGAATATCATACTGTTCTTTAGCTTCCGGATACTTTCCCTGTAATTTTAACATTTCCGCATACCAATAATTTGCAAGACGAAATGTTACAGAATCTTTTGAAATAGCGATTTTGTAATATTTTTCAGCATCTGGATAATTCTGATATCCACGACAAGCTTCAGCACAACGAAAGGCAATATTTGGATTATCGACATATTGCAATGCTTTCTCGTATGCTTGATGAGCACCATAATAGTTTGCATGGGCATAACAAGTATCACCTAAAGCAATATAGGCCTCATAATATTGTTTCTTTCCCTGTCCAAAAACAGAAAAAGAAAGCAACAACGAAAAGAACAAAATATATAAGTTACGGCTTATTTGATTCATATCTTATCTAAATGGGTCATTTACAATACCTTCCGGATTAACTACAATCGGACGACGACAGTTCAACAATTTCACAGACAACTCGAAACTATCACCCTTCACATTCTTACCGCTAGTCCATTTATCTGATTTTCTATATGACGAAACTGTCACATCATAACTAAGTCCAAATTGCAAAACCCAATTCTTTGTTACCGGTTTATCAAACGCAAGTCCTAAGATAATAGCATCTTTTACACGATACCAAGAACCTACATACAATGCATCAATAAACGATGTATAGTCACCAATTGCACATTTTAGATAAGTACCAAAGTTCATTTCGTTATACTTTTTTTGGTTTGTATAAATGAAACTTGGTAACAATGTCAATCGTGGGTTCAAAGGACAAACCGCATTTGCATTCAACGAGAATCTACGATAGTTATTTGTAGCCTCCGAAGTATTTACCGCAAGTCCACCACCACCAGAACCAAATAAATGGAAAAATGTTACACCCATATTAATTGGGAACAATGGTGTAATATTATATTGTGCATTTAAGCCCAAACCCATATCGGCATAGAATCTCTTGGTATGTTCCATATCATAACCTGGAGTTTTCTCGCCCGTAATAGGATTAATTCCGCCACCTACAACTACTTGATCTTCAGAAATACTCATAAGATCGAATATAGCATCCAAGCCTGCTGAAAGTCGTAACATACCTGGAATCACATTATAATGATATGCAGGCATAACCTTTATCTGAGTATTACCATACGAGTTTTCCCCTGCATAATCAGCCACTACCAAACCACCAAGTCCAAGAGTACCACCTAACAATTGTAGTTTTTCCAATGCTTGATCATACGAAATCAAGAATGTGTTATAGGTATTCCACTGACCTTTATAGTTGGTATAAATTCTATTATGACACTCGTTTACACCAGCCAATGCAGGATTGTAATACAACGGAGCAGCGTCAAATTGAGAGAAGTGAGAGTCTTGTGCTTGCACACCAAGACACCCTAATAGCACCCCAATTACTATGTATAACCTCTTTTTCAAACAGCTTTTATATTTAATTTATCGTACAAAAGTATATTTTTTACAATAAAAAGCAACTTTTTAACAAAAAATTAACTAATAGAACTACCATTTTTTACTTTTTGCTCTGTTGAAACGAACTGAAGTGAACCATTTGCATCCTCTGCCATCAAAATCATACCTTGAGATTCAATGCCTTTCATTTTTCGAGGTTGCAAATTTACTAACACACTTACTTGTCGTCCAACGCATTGTTCTGGAGTAAAATGTTCTGCAATACCAGATACGATTGTACGTTTATCGATACCTGTATCAATTAAAAGCTTCATCAACTTATCTGTTTTTGGAACTCGTTCTGCTTCCAAAATAGTTCCCAAACGAATATCCAATTTAGCAAAGTCATCGTATTCGATTGTTGCTTTTTGTGCAGCAACAGGAGCATTCATAGCTTCTTCTGCCTCACGAGCAGCTTTTGCAGCTTTTAATTTTTCTACTTGTGCATCAACTTCTGCATCTTCTATCTTTCTGAACAACAAGGCTACTTCACCAATTGTCTTGCCTTCTTGCATAATATTGTCATCTCCAGCATTTTCCCACAATGCATTTTCAATCTGCAACATTGTACGGATTTTTGCTGCTGTAAATGGTAAGAATGGTTCAAACAAGATACCACAGTTTGCAGTAATTTGTAAACATACGTTCAAAATTGTTGCAACACGAGATTCGTCCGTTTTTATTAGTTTCCAAGGTTCTGTTTCGGTCAAATATTTATTTCCGACACGAGCCAATTGCATTGCATCTTTCAAAGCATCACGGAAACGGTAGTTTTCAATATTCTTCGAAATATTTTCTTTTGCTTCTGCTATTGCTGCCAATGCTTGCGAATCAATGTCAGTTAAATTGCCTTTTGCAGGAACTTTGCCAGCAAAATATTTATTGGTAAGAACAACAACGCGATTTACGAAGTTTCCTAAAATAGCGACCAACTCATTGTTATTTCTTGCTTGGAAATCTTTCCAAGTGAAATCATTATCTTTCGTTTCAGGTGCATTTGCAGTTAAAACATAACGTAACGTATCTTGTTGGTCTTTAAAGTCTTCTAAATATTCATTCAACCAAACTGCCCAATTTTTTGATGTGGAAATTTTATCGCCCTCCAAGTTCAAGAATTCGTTAGCAGGAACATTTTCTGGTAAGATATAACCACCATGAGCCTTCAACATTACAGGGAATACAATGCAGTGGAATACAATATTGTCTTTACCAATAAAGTGAACCAATTTTGTATCTTCTGACTTCCAGTATTTTTCCCAATCTGCAGAACATTCTTGTGTAGAAGTAATGTAACCAATTGGAGCATCAAACCAAACATACAATACCTTGCCTTCAGCACCTTCTACAGGAACTGGCACACCCCAATCCAAGTCACGGCTTACTGCACGAGGATGCAAACCACCATCTAACCAAGACTTACACTGACCATACACATTTGATTTCCACTCTTTATGACCATCCAAAATCCAAGAGCGAAGGAAATTTTCGTACTTATCCAAAGGAAGATACCAGTGTTTTGTTGGCTTCTTAATTGGTTTTGCTCCAGAAAGTTTACTTACTGGATTTATCAATTCATCTGGAGAAAGCGAGCTACCACATTTTTCACATTGGTCGCCGTACGCACCTTCTGCACCACATTTCGGACAAGTTCCTACGATATAACGGTCGGCCAAAAATGTTTGCGATTCTTCGTCATAATATTGTTCACTTGTTTGTTCAACAAATTCTCCTTTTTCATACAATGTTTTGAAAAAATCCGAAGAAATTTTGCTATGCAAGTCGTTAGAAGTACGAGAATAATTCGAGAAACTAATTCCGAAATCTTCAAAAGACTTCTTGATAATTCCATTATAACGGTCCACAATATCTTGAGGAGAACATTGTTCCTTACGAGCTTTGATAGTAATAGGAACACCATGTTCATCGCTACCACAAACAAAAAGCACATCTTTTTTGTTCATTCTCAAATAACGAACATAGATATCAGCAGGTACATATACACCAGCCAAATGTCCAATATGTACAGGTCCATTCGCGTATGGAAGGGCCGCAGTAATGAGGTAACGCTTATATTCTGTCATTGCAATACAAATTTTTACTATTTTCGCAAAGATATATTATTTGTGACAATTATAATCATACAAAACAATGCTTAAACCCGATTTTTTACATAAAGGCGACCTTGTCACCATTGTGTCTCCTTCTGGACCAGTAAAAGAAGGTTCACTTGACTTCGCGATTGAAACCCTACTATCATGGGGACTCAAAGTAAAAGTAGGGAAACACACATACGATAAATTCGGCGTTTTTGCAGGAACAGACAAAAATCGAGCACACGATTTACAAAAAGCGATAAATGACCAAAAGACAAAAGCAATTCTTTGTGCAAGAGGTGGTTATGGTGCAATTCGTGTTGTTGATTTAATTGATTTTAGTTCATTACAAAGCAATCCAAAATGGCTTATTGGTTTTAGTGACATAACTGTTTTTCATGAAAAACTTCACTCTCTTGGAATACAATCTATTCACGGAGCAATGGCGAAAAGTTTCCCCAATGTTACACCAGAATCTATTCAATCACTTCACAATTGTTTATTTGGTTGTGCAGATACAATTCAACTACAACCTTCTTCACGAAATAAACAAGGTTCTTGCAAAGGAGAACTAATTGGTGGCAATCTTTCTATGATTTATAGTCTAAGAGGCGTTCCTTTTGAATATGACTATAGTGGAAAAATTTTATTTATCGAAGATCTTAACGAATACTATTATCACATAGATAGAATGATGCAAAATCTTCTTCATTCTGGCATTTTATCTCGAATTTCCGGACTGATTGTTGGTACAATGAGTGGAATGAAACATGGAACAGATACATACGAAGGTTCTGTAGAAGACATTATTCTTTCGGTTACCAAAGACTACAAAATCCCAGTTATATTTGACTTCCCTTCGGGACATGAAGACCTAAATCATGCCTTAATTTTTGGAGAAAAATATGAATTGAAATCAACCAAGAAAAAGGTAAGCCTTAAGATAATTGATAATTATTTTAATGATAAATGATTAATTGTTGCACATACGCACAAATTACATACCCCTTTATACAAATTTAATAAAACAAACAAGGGCGAGGTATGACCTCGCCCCCTACGATTCTATTCTTGCAATAATTGCATTGGCAGAAAATGATTCCATTTTTGAAAATCCAAACCATTTCTTTCCTAAATCTTTCAGACTCGCACCAACCCAATATAATTCATCATCAATTATGAGAAATCTATCATGCGATTGTTTGAAAATTTTTACGTCTATTTGAGAATATTGGGTGTTGTATTTCTGAATATCAAGGCGTAATTGTTCCGATATTTTCTGCGTATAAATTGTAGCAGGAATAGATTCCTTTCGTTTTGAAAACAAAAGCAACACAGATTCATCGATATAATTATCTATCAAAACAATCCGTTTATTAGCTTTCTTAATTAAATCGGCAACAAATACATAGGCATCAAAAATCTGACCATCAAAGAAAATACCTTCTTTAGGTGGTAAGGAAGTCTTTATGAAAAATTTTAGTTGTTGTTCTTGTTTTTGCTGTCTTTGATTTAATACAAATAAATCATTTTGCGTTTTTTCAAATCTTGCGTCTATTTGATACTGCAAAGATGCTATTTGAGCATTTATTGTATATCCTCGTAACAAATGCTCTTTTATGATTGTTAATGCCCATTGTCTGAACTTGGTACCTATTCTACTTTTCACTCTATATCCAACAGAAATAATGACATCTAGATTATAACATTTGGTGCGATATTTTTTCCCATCATTTGCAGTTAGTAAGAAATCCTTACTAACTGAATTTTCCGTAAGTTCGCCTTCCTTGAAAATATTACGAATATGAAGTGTTACATTGTTTCTTGTGGTATTAAACAATTCTGCCATTTGCGACTGAGTTAGCCACACTGTTTCATCCTCCAAACGAACATCTATACTAATTGTTTCATTAGGATTGTACAATACAATCTCTCCTTTATTATGTTCCATATTTTGCGACTTTTTCAATTACAAATATAGTATAAACGCATTCATTCTCAATGAATTATTTTTTCAAACAACCATAAACAAATAACAACAATTTTATTTGTCCCCCCAAAAAAAATATGTATACATCGTAGGAACAAAAATCTACTCTGCCCAATAAAATACGCATCAAAAAATATCGCTGATTGGAATCAAATGGTCGTATAACCATACGACCAAACAAACAAGGGCGAGGTATGACCTCGCCCCCTACAACACACAATCAAAGTCGTTTATTGAAATACAATGAGGCGTATGACCATACGCCTCAACAATTCCTTATTTAATCACAACAGCAAACGATTCGTTACCAACCTTCACGAAATATGTGCCGTCCAAACGAACAGAGATTTCGTTTTCATCAGCAACATTGGCGATTGCACGACCATTATTATCGTAAATCTTGATGTCTTTGCCATCGGCATTCTTCACATAGATTGTATGACCGATTGCATAAACCACAACTTGATTTTCAATATCTTCTACTGCTGTTGGACCTTCACCGTCGTTCTCTGCTTCAGCAATGTTTGACAATGCCAATGAGAATGGTCCCGACTCTGCCTTCATAAATTGAGTCTTTGGATTAACTTCACTTGGAAGCTTGATTCCCACATAGTATGAACTGGTACCTTCGGCAGGAACTATATCCGTATATGTTGTGATATCAGATGAAACTGTTGTCAATGTATCAACGCTCTTTCTTCCATTTACTGTCGTTTCACGCATGATTACGAATGTTGAGTAGTCTATACCTTCGTAAGCTGTCCAGCCCAAGTTAATGTCATTACTCAAACCTGGATATTTCTGCAAGTGAAGCGTTCTGTGAGTTTCACTCATATCTGTTTCATTGCCACAAACATCCGTTGCAGTCAAACGATAACTCCAAGGTTTTACCATTGGATTGGCATCAACATCTTCGTATACACTCAAATCATTGTATGCTATTGTATCCAATGCCTCGTATCTATCTTTTTCATCAGATTGACGGTATACAGTGTAGTAGTCGATTAAATCAGTATTTTCCTTCAACCATACAACCAAATTGTTGCCTGTTTCTTGGCTTACAGTTACCAATGCAATTTCTGGCTGTTTCAATGGAATCGATGGGATTGTTACAGCAACTGAATCTTTACAATTTGTTTCTGGATCAATTACTACCAAATTGTAATCGCCAGCCTTCACATTTGTCAAATTCTTTGTCGCACGACCATTGTTCCATTTATAGATTAGATTGTCTGCACCGCTTATGATTACAGCACCATTATTTGCATTACAAGCTGTTTCTATCACATCAGAAACTTTCACAACTGGAGCGTCAGGTTCTGTCAACACAACCGATGTTTCTGCCTTACAGCCAGTCTCGTTGTTCACTACAACTAAGTTGTATTCGCCCTTAGCGATATTTGTCAAGCTACGGCTTGTCGTGTCGTTGTTCCAAATGTATGTAAAGTCTGTTCCGCCAGTTACATTAATAGTAATCGAACCATCGGCAGTAGCACAAGTTGGGTTAATAACCGACTTACTGATTACGATTTCCTGAGGTTGAGTAACCGTATATGTCTTTTGGAACATACAACCTTCGGCATCAGCGATGTCGATTGTATAATTGCCAGCCTTCAAAGCAGGAAGCGTATCGTTCGTGTTGTCCTCGCCAATCCATTGAATTGTGTATGGTTCGAATACGTTCTTAACCACTACGCTGATTTCACCATCGCTTTCACCGAAGCAGGAAACATTCTTGATTGTTTCGGCAACTTGGATATTACAAGCCAAGACAACTTCGGCTGTTGCCTTAACCGAGTTATTCTCGCCGTTTGGCAATGTCGCTGTCACCGTAATTTCTGCCTCGCCTTCCAACGAGTTCACCGTCAAAATCAATTTGCCTTCAACCACCGATGCAGAGACTACATCTGGGCGGGAACTTGTCGCAGTACAAAGAACTTCACTACCTTCTGTCGTGCCGAACAAACCTGTCAAATCTATCGGAGCTACCTCTCTCTCCGTCTTCATCGTTGGAATCGTCAATGTGCCTGCAACAACGACTTTTTCCTTCTCCTTGAAGTTAGCTGTTACAATCGTATCTTTTGTTACAACCAACTGTATCTTGTTCTCTGTCGAGCCGTTTGACCAGCCTGTGAACTCATAGCCCTCGTTTGCTGTTGCTGTCAATGTGGCTGTAGATTTGTATTCGTAGCTTCCGGCACCTGCAACCGAACCGTTTTCTGCTATTGCAGTTACTTCGTAGTTGTTTATTGTCCACTTAGCCCAGAACTGTTTGTCGCCTGCGTCGTTCTTGGCGATGCCTGAAACTTCGCCGCCTGTGTATGTCGTATTTGCATACCAGCCGCCGAATGTGTTGCCGTCTTTTGTCACATTGCTTGGCAATGTCGCACCTTCGCCGTATACATAGCTTTCTACATTGCCTTCATTGATTGTTCCTTCGTTTACAACCAAGATGATGTTGTACGAGTTCGCCGTCCATTTTGCGAAGAACGACTGGTCGCCGGTTGTTTCCTCGTCTATGCGAACAACTTGTTTTGTCGAGTCAGTTACATTATACCAACCGCCGAACTTGTAGCCTGTTCTTGTCACATCACTTGGCAAGTTCGCACCGTTACCGTATACGTAGTTCGTCACGTTGCCGCTGTTGATTGTGCCTTCGTTGGCATTCAACGCAATTGCATAGCTATTTACATTCCATTTAGCGTAGAATGACATATCGCCTATTGATAGACTATCTATACATGTTTGCTTTTCGCCTGTCAAGTTTGAATTATTGTACCAACCTGCAAACGTAAAACCTTCGCGAGTTACATCTGTTGGAAGCATTGTCTTTGTTCCAAATTTGTATGAAGTCACATCACCGGCGTTAATTGCTCCACCGTTGGCATTCAATATAACCAAATAACTATTAATTGTCCATTTTGCAAAATATTCCTTGTCACCAGACTCGTTGTTTGCGATTGCTATAACTGACTCGCCATCTAATTCTGCATTATCGAACCATCCAGCAAATGTATAGCCATTCTTAGTTACATTTGTTGGCAATGTTGCTCCTACACTAAATGTATATGCAGCAACTGCACCGCTATTGATTTCTCCACCATTTGCATTCAATGTAACTGCGTATGAATTAACATTCCATTTCGCATAGAACGTCTTGTTACCAAAATCGTTCGCTGCAATAGTCGTCATTGCCGAACCATCATAGTTAGAATTTGTATACCAACCACCAAATGCATAACCTTCACGAGTTACATCTGTTGGAAGTGCTATTACTGTTCCAAATGTGTATTTTACAATATTTCCTCTATTGATTGTTCCTTCGTTTACAACCAATTCTATTGTGTAATCATTTGGAGTCCATTTCGCATAATATGTTTTATTGCCACTTTCTGTTAGAGAAATTGTTGTCACATCATCGCCAGTCAAAGACTCATCTACATACCAACCAGCAAACGTGTACCCTGTTTTTGTTACATCGATAGGCAACGTTGCACCATTACTATATGTATAAGATACTACATTACCACTATTTACCGTACCGCCATTTGTATTCAAGGTAACAGTATACGATAGAACTGACCATTTTGCATAATATGTCTTATCACCCGTTTCTGTTTTTGAAATAGATGTATAGCGTTCGCCTGTCAAATTTGAATTATCATACCAACCAGCGAAACTGTAACCTTCACGAGTTACATCTGTTGGAAGAGTTGCACCCGTTGCAAATTCGTAACCACTTACAGCACCAGCATTGATTAAACCACCGTTGGCGTTCAATGTAATCTTGTAATTATTGATTGTCCATTTTGCAAAATATTCCTTATCACCAGCAACATTGTTTGCAATTGCTTTGATAGGTTCGCCACCGAATTCGTCATTATCGTACCAACCGGCAAATGTGTAGCCTGTCTTTGTTACATTCGTTGGCAATGTAGCCCCCACTCCAAATGTGTACTCACCTATCGCACCATTATTTACAGTACCTTCGTTTGCGTTTAACTTCACTGCAAATGTATTTGCATTCCATTTTGCATAGAAGGTCTTATTGCCATATTCCGTTGTAGATATATTTTCAACTTTTACACCTTCGTATGCCGAAGTCGTATACCAACCAACAAACGTGTAACCAGACTTATTCACCATCGTTGGCAAAGTAGCACCAGTTCCGTATGTATATGTTTGTGCGTAAGAAGCATCGCTTATCACACCGGCACTTGTTTCGTATACGATAGCGTAGTCATTTGCTGTCCATTTTGCAAAGAATGCCACATCACCTGTTGTGGACTCGTCAATTCTTATAACAGACTCACCAGAGAAATCATCTTTTGCGTACCAACCGCTAAATGTGTTACCAGCTTTCGTTACATCGCTCGGCAAGTTTGCTCCGTTTCCATACACATAGTTTGTAACATTGCCGCTATTAATTGTTCCACCGTTGAGAGTCAATGCAATTGAATATGAATTCACAGACCATTTTGCCCAGAATGACTTGTTGCCTGTTTCTGTTTTAGAAATCTCCGTAACGGCAGTTCCCACATAGCTTGAGTTATCATACCATCCTCCGAAAGTGTAACCAGTCTTTTCAACATCGTTCATTCCTGGGAGTGTTGCGCCTACGCCATATACATATCCAGTAACACTGTTTGTTTTTACAACACCATCGTTCGTGTTCAACGTAACCGTATAGGCATTTGTTGACCAACTTGCATAGTACGTTTGGTCGCCTATCGATGTTGATGGAATTATGCTAACTGCTGAGCCTATCAAGTCAGCATTGTCAAACCAACCCATAAATGTATAGCCGTCTTTTGTAACATCTGTAGGCAAAGAAGCAACAACACCATATACATACGAGTCAATTGCCATTCCATTCACAACACCTTCGTTTACATTCAATGTAACAGTGTAAGTATTTGGAGTCCATTTTGCGTAATATGTTTTATCGCCGTATTCACCTGCAGCTACCGAAGCGACAGCTTCTCCCGCAAGGTTTACATTATCGTACCAGCCTGCAAATGTGCATCCTGTTTTTTCAACAGTAGAAGGCAAAGCAACTGTTTTTTCGACATCGTACGAATATGTAGTTGCATACGACTCATTCTTAATTGCACCGCCATTGTTGTCAAATGTTATCGTATACACAGCCTTTTTCCAACCTGCATAGAATGTCAAATCATCAATATCCGCTGTAGTAATCTCCTTCACTGATGCACCAGTACATTCTGTATTTGTGTACCAACCAGTAAACTCATAACCAATCTTAGTTACATTTGTTGGCAAAATAGCACCCACGCCAAATGTGTAATTGTCGATTGTTCCGTCGTTGATTGTTCCGCCGTTTGTTACCAAATCAACACCGTACGACGCAACAGACCATTTTGCCCAATATGTTTTGTCACCAAAGTCGTTCGAGCCAATAGTCAATACATTTGAATTGTCGAAATACGATGTCGTATACCAACCTTCGAACTCATAACCAGTTCTTGTCACGTCAGTTGGAAGTGCCGCACCTTCACCGTATGTATAGTTGCTGATAGTACCATTATTGATAGTACCATCATTTACAACTAAAGTTACCTTATATGTATTGGCAGTCCATTTTGCATAGAATTGTTTATCGCCGTACTCACCCTTAGAAATCTGTAGAATCTGATCACCAGAGCAATCCTCATCTGCATACCAACCACCAAAAGTGTAGCCAACCTTAGTTACATCGGCAGGAAGAATCGACAACACGTCAAATACATACATTACAAGATTACCGCTGTTAATACTTCCTTCGTTAGCATCTAATGTTACCTTATATGTATTTACATCCCATTTTGCCCAATATTCTTTATTACCATATTCAGTTGTTGCGATTGAAGTAACAGGCTCGCCATTTAAGTTTGAATTATCGTACCAACCAGCGAACGTGTAGCCAGTTCTTGTTACATCCGAAGGTAAAGAAACCTCAGCAAGTGCATATTGAAATGCAGAAGCGTAATCAGTATCATTGATTGTACCACCATTTACATTATACGTAATAGTGTAATCAACCACATTCCATTTTGCCCAATATTCCTTGTTACCAAATTCTTTCGCCGAAATTTGTAGAATACGGTCGCCAAAACAATCTTCAGTATCGTACCAACCAGCAAATGTATAACCAGTACGAGTTACATCAAGAGGAAGGATAACATTGTTTCCAAATGTATAACTTGCAACATTACCAGAATTGATTCGACCATCATTTGTATTCAATGTCACATCGTATACATCGGCAATCCAACGAGCATAGAAGATTTTATTTCCGATTGCTGCTTGATCAACTTTAGTGTAAATTTCACTTGTAAAGTTCGAGTTAGAATACCATCCTGCAAATGCATATCCGTTTTGAGTTACTTCTGTAGGAAGTTCAACACCAATACCTGAAGCATACGAAGTTGGAACTGTTCCTTTTGCAATACCACCATTAAATTCTAATGTGATTTGGTATGTTTCTACAACAACTGCAACCATTGCAGAATCTGGTCCCCAATAGCGTAAATATGGATAGTAATTTTTGTTTTTCAAACCTTCCATTTCTGCAGGTCTTATTGCCCATATACTTGGCGAGAAACCTTTTGGCAAAGTACCACAGAAATCAATTGTTGCAATACCTTCTCCTGATCCTGGAGTGTTAATACCATCAACCGCACCTATATTACATTTTAGGGTATCATTATAGTTATATGATAATTTTGTATTACCAGAAGATGCTCCTACCAAACTACCTAATCCAGCAGTTTTAGCATCCGTTCCACTTACCGAACCAATATTATATGAAGAAATAATACTTGTAGCATATCCACCAACTAAACCACCAGCATTTTCATCAGCTTTAATTGTTCCTACATTAAAACAGTTTGCTATAGTACCATATATACCTGCAATACCTCCGGCACAATTACCTTGACGAGAACCTGTAGTTGCAACATGATGCGCTGTTATTGTACCTTTATTGTAACAATAATTAATAGAACCTCCAACTCCAACTATACCACCAACGTTATAGGAACTAGAAATATCTCCATAATTACCACAATGCATTATAGTTCCACTACTAGAACCAACAATACCACCAATATAATATCCTGAGCTAGAAATAGACCCATAATTATAACAATCTTTTACTATACCATTTTCTAATATACCACAAATACCACCCACACGATCATAGTTGTCACCCTCTAAATTACAATAAGATTTACAATCCGAAATTGTTGTATTTTTTGCAAAGCCACAAATCATACCGCTTGACAAAAGATACTCATTTGCTAAGTTACTATTCTTTATTGTTACTCCTGTAATAGTTGCATTCTCTGCCGTATTAATAAGTCCATTTGTTGCTTGACCGGCATTAGATATAAGACTTAATCCGGAAATTGTATGACCGCGTCCGGCAAAATACCCACGGAACGGTTCATAGTAATCTCCATCTTCGGCTGGCAATCCTCCTGATCTTATACAATATCCTATACCAGGCCAAGTATTTACCGGAGTATCTAGTAACTTGCCATCAGCATCCAAATTTTCATAATCAGCAATGTCGCACATCAAAACATAGTTAGCAGACAAATCTGATTCACTTGTAGTTATCGCATACAACTCACTTACTTGTACAATAGGACGATACGTTTTCCAATTGGTATCCTCTTCGTCACCGAAATTATAGAATTTTATTGTAGCTGCCGGACGATATGAGAAAGAAGACAAATATGGATATAACCCTTTTTGAGAAACACCAAACTCGTTATCCGTTGTTACTATATTTGACGCTGCAACATCGAAATTTCCTCTTGACCACGCCCTTTTGTTTAATGTTGAATCTACAACATTGTCATTAACATCTATTATGTGTGAATAATTATCAAAGAAATCATTTTGCGTCCATCCTCTGGTCTCGCTATTTCCCTCCAATTGACCTTTACAAAGTTGCTCAGTTGTTAAACCAAAGGCCTGCATACTTTTAGGAGATAAAGGAACAAAATCTTCCCAACTAGCATCATTATTGATTCCTTTATATGACGTCACATCTTTATCATAAATTGCACTAAGTACACCACCGTTTTCTGAAATAGAACCAGCAATTGCTCCTACTCGTGTGGTTTTTCCATTACAAGTAACGACACCTGTATTAATGGCTGTAGAAACAAAATTACCATAACCTACAATACCACCGACATATTCTTCTGTACCGTTTACCGTTGCAAGATTTTGAACATTTGTTAACCCCAAATTATTTTTTCCTGCAATACCACCAACATACGATGAGCCCGAAATTTTTCCGGCATTATAACAATTTGATAAATAAACAGAACGAATATCTCTCTCAGAGATATTGTAATTTGAATGATCTCCACAAATACCACCAACATACGATGTACCCAAAATCTCACCTTCATTATAAGAGTCTTTAATTGTTGCTACATTTCTATGTGAATAAACAAAATCAACAACAGCTCGTCCTACAATACCACCAACATAATCACCCGAAGACGAAACCATAGCAGAGTTGTGGCAATTTGAAACTGTCTTTTGGCTATATTCACCAACTATACCACCAACATTTCCTGCTTTTGCGTATATACGTCCTTCAGTATAACAGTTAGTTATATCCATAGAACTTGTTTCCCCTATTATACCACCGACAGATGCATTATTTGAACTAATTGCGCCATTAAAGTAACAAGACTCAATTGCTGCATTGCAGTAAGAAGAACCTATAAAACCACCGACATATTGACCTTTTCCTTCTACTGCAATATAACTATTAATAATGCCAAGATTATTAATCGCTACACCACCAGCATTACCCTCCATATAGCCAACAAGACCGATATATTCACCCGGTCCATTAAAATACAAACCACTTATTGTATGGTTTTGACCATCGATACTTCCACTAAAAGGAACCGAGTAATTACCAATTGGAGTCCATTGAACAAAATCTTTTCCTGTACCATTCAATGTATAGTCTTCGTTCAAGACATTTTCGTTCAACACAATGTCGGCAACCAATTTTGCTTTTGCCGAACTATTACCTGTATTTACATACGAAGCAAACCAACGAAGTTCACCTGCATTTGCGATTTCAAATACTCCATCTTCATTAGGAGTCATAAAACCATCGCGTGCAGACCCACAAACAGAACACATTCCGTCTACAAAAATGTGCTCATCTTGTACAATTTGATCTTCATCTGTATTTACATATTGTACATCACCTTTGGCAACACCTGAACAATTCTTTTCTAAATAAGTATGTATCACACTATGTGAATTATCCAATACAGGATAGTTGTCTGTTCCAATAGTTTGATACCATACCGGAGCATCTGTTGCAGAACCATTTAAAACATAAGCCAGTTCACCATTAGCAAAAAAATCTGTGGATTTTGCCTCTGCATTTACATCTATATCAAGTGTTTCTAAATAATAGTTATCACTTAATGTACCATCGAATTCACCTACAATATTGCCAACATAGTTATTTCCAACTATGGCTGTATAATTGAATGATTTTGATATAGAGCCTTTATAACCACTAATACCAGCGACATACGCATTACCAGTAACCGTTCCTACATTATAACAGTTTTCAATTGTAACCGCAGCAAGACGACAATATCCAACAACACCAGCGGCATAGTTTCGAGAACCTGTTACTGTACCTTCATTATACGAATACTTTACCTTTACCGTGTTTGTATTTGCACAACCAAGCACACCACCAACAGCATCAACACCGCTCACTGCAGCATTATTGAAACAATGCGAAATAGTAGTTCCTATTGCAAAGCCACAAATTGCACCAATATTTTTATAACCATTCAAGTATGAATCTTCTATACCGACATTAGCAATAGTTGCCCCATTGGCATATCCTATCAAACCAATATTATTTGTAGTTGCCTCATCATAATACAAACCACGTATGGTATGACCATCACCTTCGAATTCTCCAGCAAAAGCGTTATTTTCTGAACCTATTGGCTTCCAAACTTTTGCAGTCGAAGCATTTAAATTTTCATTTACAATGATATTGGCTGTTAATTTTGCTTTTGCTGTAATGTTACCATTCTCAATATATTTTGAGAACCAATGCAATTGATCTGCATTACCTACTAAGAAATAATCACCTTCTTTTTCAACAAAATCCATGTCACAGGCATTACAAACCGAACAAATACCAGCTACCCATTGATGTTCATCTTGAGCAACCAAATCTTCTGCCTCGTTTGTATAAACCATTGCTGATTTAATAGAACCATCACAGTTTTTTTCACCACTTAAATGAATTTCTGAATGTAATGCATCCAATACAGGGAAATCATCAGACTCAAGAGTTTGATACCAAATTGGATTGGTCGTTGTTTGTTCATTTAAGTTGTAACAAATCAAACCAGAAGCCAACTCTGCTGCACTTACTGCTGTTACATTTGCTTGAGCGGTTTCAGTATCTATTTGATAACAATTTGTTATTGTACCCGTATTTACGCGTGCTAAGGCCGTGTTCGCACCTGTTATTGTACCAACATTCAAACAATTTTCTACACTTGCATTTTCACCCAACGATGCAGCAAGACCACCAGCATATCCTTCAGCAGCAGTAATAGTTACATTTCCTGTATTCAAACAGTTTTTCATTGTTACACTTGCAGTCAACGATGAATTGTAACCTACAAGACCTGCCATATAATTTTCACCAGTTATCGTAGCATAGTTGGAACAGCCTGAAATAGTTATATCTCCAGAACCTGCAACAACACCAACCAAAGCGGCCGACTTACTTTTTGCTTTTATAGAACAAGAATTATCTATTACAACATTAGAGATTGCACATGCGTCTCCAACATAACCGAATAATCCTTGTGCTTCTTTTGTTTGGTTATCTATCACCATATTCGAAATATGATGACCTGCACCATTGAAAGAACCAACAAACGGATTTGTTTCTGTTCCCATTGGAACAATCGTTATGTCTTTTAAATCAATATCGGCAGTCAAAATTGCTTTTGCAGCTTCATGACCTTCGTCTTCATTTACATAATATGCAAAGGTCAACAAATCCTGTGCACTGCCTATTTCAAATTCACCTGTAGCATTTTTAGTAAGAGTTATGGTATCGCAGACAGTACATACCATAATATCATTTTCATAAGTATGGCTTGTACATGGATTGATGTATTGTCCATGTGTACCAAGCATTACTGTTTTATGAGTAGAGTCAAGAACAGGATATAAATCAATGTTCTCACCAGTTAAATTTTGGTAAAAATGATTACCATTATTAACAGAACCATTTAATAAATAACACAATTCACCCGAAGAAAAAACAGCAGCCTCTGTTTCACCCTCTAAGAATCTATCAGAAGAATTATATGGATAACGTCCTGTTGTACAACCTGATTTATAAAAAATTCCTTGATATGTATTAGAAGAGAAATCTGCTACATAAGGTCCTACATAGCAATTATCACTAGTTACATTTCCAACGTTAAATGAATTTGAAAATTTATTATAATAAGTAGATGCGGCAAAACCACCAGCATAACACCATTCATTATTTATTGTTCCCGCATTATAGCAATCATTCACAGTAAATTCATATCCTATCCGACCAACTAAACCACCAACATGATTTGCTTGAACATAACCTGAAATATCACCTTCATTATAACATCTAAGTAAAGTACACTGATATGCATATCCAGCAAGACCACCAATAGATGAAGCAGAATTTAACCCTTCTACATATCCATTATTATGACAATCAGTCATCTTTAATGTATATCCTTTACCACAAAGACCACCAGCATAATCATTATCGGAATTAACAGCTGCTACATATCCTTCTGTATAACAATTTTCCAAAATTGTATATTTTGAATCATCACATTTAATTTGTTCTCCCAAAATAGTTCCTACAGATCCTGCACCCACAACATAAGAATCTCTTACTCCTAAATTACGAATTGTTGCAGTGCCAACCTTCGAAAATAAGCCTACACAAATTGCCGTTTCGTCGTTTATATACAATCCACTTATGGTATGTCCATTACCATCGAATACGCCTGAAAAAAATTCTATAGGAACCCATTGTGTATAAGTAGAAGCATCGTTTTGCAAAGATTTACCATCAGCAGCTAGTACATGTTCATTTAGCACGATGTCTGCCATAAGTCTTGCCTTCGACAAAGAATCAACCGACACAATAGCAGTACCCCATAACTGCAATTGTTCCAAAGTTGATATTTCATAATAGCCATCTGCAGAATGTGGCAAAATTGTAGGATCAACCAAGCCACAAACATCACAAACATAGTTAGTATATGTTGCGCATATATGATTAGGATTCATCATCCCACAAATCGTACAGATGTCATTTTCATAAGTATGATTTGTACAGTTTCATATAATAATGTAAATTCCGCAATCTGGAAAGAGACAGAACATTCAGGACATTCAGGTGCTTGATTACCAGTTATTTCTAATTTAAAATATTTATATAGTTCTGTCGTTTTTACTATAGAAAATTCATACCATTGAGAAATTTCAGCTGCAATTGTATAATCATCCGATTTTTCATCAATAAGAATCCAATCAGTAGGATTTCCGTAACTATCAAGAGCATTTGTTGCCGACAACTTCCAACCAGAAGGGTTTGCATACGCATATTCATCCGCATCATCAGTAGTCAAAAATTTATAACCTGACACAGAAACCTTCTCTGATGCTTCAAATACAACAGACGAACCTAAACGATTCCACCAATAATTTAATAAATTACCATCAAAAATTTTTGCAGCGTCCGAATCATCGGAATCGACATAAGTAAAAGTCACACCCGTTGCGAATGTCACCAACTGTAATGAAACCAACGAAAGCACCGTTAGAGCTATACGTTTTAATGTGTTAAATATATTCATTTTCATTTATTTATGCATATTATAAAGACTACCTTAGGCGAGGCAAAGATATGTTTTTTTACAATATATGCTATATCCTACCAATAGATTATACAAATATGGAAATTGAAGAAATTAGATCTATTTTCGTAGAACTTACAAAGAACTACATTTTTTTAGTTCATATTGTTTTTATTGAATGCCATCGTTGGAATCTGCGACAATGCTAAAGCAAGATTATCAACAAACTCTTGCATTTTGTCCTTCTTTATCATTGGACGGGCTATCAGCGGTACATTCATTCGTAATGTAACACGAATTCGTGTATCGTATGGAGCAACTTGCTTTAATTGTATCCACAAACAAAACATATCATTGCCTGCAGTTCCGAGTTTTACCAATTTGTATGGTTCCTTGTCCAATACCGAAAGTGTAATGTTCATGCTTCCCATTGCCTGGATAGTAATCGTTTCTTGCGAAACACTTACCTTATCACGGGCTTCTGCCGGAAGCATAGCTTCTAGATTACGGAAATCAGAGAGGAAGTCATACAATTGAGAATCCTCACAAGCATTTTTTGTAATCTTACTTACAAATTCAAGCTCTTTCGCCATAATTAAAATTCAGCAGATTTTGGATAACGTGGGAATGGGATTACATCGCGAATGTTCGACATACCAGTTACGAATAACATCAAACGTTCGAAACCAAGACCAAATCCAGAGTGAGGCACAGCACCGAAACGTCGTGTATCCAAATACCACCACATATCTTTCATTGGAATATTCAATTCCTCAATACGTTTATTCAATTTATCGAAATCAGCTTCACGTTCTGAACCACCGATAATTTCTCCGATACCTGGGAACAAAATATCCATTGCGGCAACAGTTTTTCCGTCTGGATTTTGTTTCATATAGAAAGCTTTGATTTCCTTTGGATAACCAGTAAGAATCACAGGTTTTTTGAAATGTTTTTCTACCAAGTAACGTTCGTGCTCACTTTGCAAATCTGCTCCGTAACCATCGATATGATATTTGAATTGACCTTTTTGGTTTGGTTTCGATTCTTTCAAGATTTCGATAGCTTCAGTATAAGTCAAACGTTGGAAATCGTTAGCCAAAACGAATTCAAGTTTTTCAATCAATGGCATAGAACGTTCGTTCTGTGGTTTTGATTTTTCTTCTTGCATCAAGCGATCTTGCAAGAATTCCAAATCTTCACGACAATGGTCTAACGCATATTGAATCAAATATTTCAAGAATTCTTCCGCAATATCCATGTCATCATTAATGTCGGCAAATGCAATTTCTGGTTCTATCATCCAGAATTCCGCCAAGTGACGAGTTGTATTTGAGTTCTCTGCACGGAATGTTGGACCAAATGTGTAAACCTTCGATAAAGCCATACATGCTAATTCAACTTCAAGCTGACCAGACACAGTCAAGTTCGTCATTTTACCGAAGAAATCTTGAGAATAATCAATTGCACCATCTTCTGTTTTTGGCAAGTCATTCATATCCAATGTTGTAACTTGGAACATTTCTCCTGCACCTTCGCAATCCGAACCTGTGATAAGTGGAGTATGAATATTATAAAATCCTTTTTGAGTGAAAAATGTATGGATTGCGTAAATCATATTGTGACGAACACGCATGATTGCGCCGAACAAGTTTGTACGGAAACGCAAGTGTGCATTTTCACGCAAAAACTCCAATGAGTGTTTCTTTGGTTGGATTGGGTATTCATCTGGATTACAAAGACCTAACACTTCGAATGTTTCAGCAACAACCTCAACACGTTGTCCTTTCCCTTCAGATGCTTTCAACGTTCCTTCTACACTAAGCGAACATCCGACTGTGATTTTCTTCAATTCTGCTTCATTGAATTTTTCTGTATCGAATACAATTTGAATATTTTGTAATGATGAACCGTCGTTTAGCGCAGCAAACAATACAAAATTGTTACCACGACAGTTTCTAACCCATCCTTTTACAACAACTTTTACATCTAACTCTTCTGCTTGTAAAAGTTCTTTTATTTCCGTTCTTTTTGAAGACATAATAGTATGTTTTATCCGTTTGTTTATTCTTCTATATCATCTATTGTATTGTGTGAATTAACAGCCTTTACATACGCTGCTAAAGAGAAGCTGTCGATTTCTGCCCAACGAGCCTCTAGTTCTTTACAAAAGTCATCTTGGTGATAATACATCGCATTCTGATAAATCTGCAAAATGGTTCTTGTATAATCAGTGCGATCTGCTTCCACCTGCTTATAGAAAGTTGGTTGACTTTGCAAAGAATTATACCATTCAACTTCATCCATTAAATTCAATGCAAGATAACGAAGCTCTCTGTTACCTGCTTCATAGTCATTCATTAAATAGAATGCATTTGCAGTTGCAATAACAGACTCATCGAAATATGGAATTTGCCAGTTTGGCATAATTGCACAAAGTTTATTCAACACTTGTTTTGCTGAATCAAGTTTATGTTGACCTATCAATTCGTATGCAAGCGAGTTAAACATCTGACGAATTCCAATTACACGAGTTGTACGTTCGTGGAAATGATCGATATAAACACCTTTTTCTCCCATTCCACCCCATTTATATACATTCATCAACTTGTCATACAAAACATCTGAGTCTATCTTTGGAACGCGAGCATCTGCATTCTTAATTGGAACAAACTTGAATGCAAAACCATCATAACGAACATACGATTCCAAACCTAAATCCATTGCAGATGATTGGCTTGTGAAATACAATGGTCTGTCCCATTGATAGCCATCCAAGCAATCGTAGATAACCAATTTGTTTTTATAAATTGAATTATCCTTAACCGACAATACAATTTCTGGAACAATCGAGGCTGAATCTTTTAGCGAAACAGCATTGTTTTTCAATGCAAGTTCCTTATCAACTGGAATAGAAACTTTCTTTGCAGGGAACACATTGTATTGATCGCCATACATTTCTACAAGGAACTTATCGTCACGAACAACACTCATTGCTTGTGCCAAAGGAACAACCTTATCTTTTGTAGATGCATATTCGCGTACCGTTACAATATCGCGTATGCCTTTGCCGACTTGTTTTTCAGTCAACTTCATTGGAAGCGGAGCGGACTCGTATGCACGATGTTTCATTTGTTGTGCATACCAATCTGTTGCCAACAATGGAGTACAAAGTACACGGACATCGGTACGAACGCCCTCAATTTCTTGAATGTACCACAATGGGAACGTATCGTTATCGCCCGCAGTTACAATCATTGCATTTGGATCGCAACTTTGCAAATAGTTGTATGCAAAATCGTGAGCAGTATAACGATTTGAACGATCGTGGTCATCCCAGTTTTGAGTTGCCAACAATACAGGAGCAGGAATTGTCAATAATAATGCTACCAACACACCAACAACAGTCGCAGATTTACCACTTTTCTTTAACAATTCTTTTACGAAATCGAAAATTGCCAAAACACTCATTCCTATCCAAATACAATATGCGTAGAATGAACCAGCATACGCATAGTCACGTTCGCGTGGCTCGTATGGCTTTTGGTTCAAATACACAATAATTGCAAGACCTGTCATTAAGAACAATAACACAACGACCAATGAGTCATATTTGCGTTTTGTCATTTGATAAATCAAACCGAGCAAACCAAGCAAGAATGGCAACATATAGTACACATTTCTTGATGGAGTATTTTTCGCAACTTCCGAAATTTGCGATTGGTCACCAATAAGCATAGAATCTATAAAACCTATACCTGTAATCCAATTACCATTTTCTATGCCTCCGTGTCCTTGCACATCATTTTGACGACCACAGAAGTTCCACATAAAGTAGCGCATATACATGTGACCAACTTGGTAAGAGAAGAAGTAGCGCAAATTTTGTCCGAATGTTGGAACTTCGTATGTCTTTCCTTCACGGTCATAACGAACCTTACGAGTATTTACACCGTCTTTGATTCCTGCCCAATCCTTATAACCACGAACATGATGAGATTCACGGCTATACATACGAGGGAACAATGTACACATATCTGGATTCCAAACATATTCAAGACCATTGCTAACCTTCACATATTTTCCATCACGAGGAGTATATGTGAATTTTTCCTTAATTTCGGCAGAACCATTGTCTTTCCACACAGGGGAAGCATTGTAATATGGTCCATACAGAATTGGAGTGCTACCATATTGCTCACGGTTCAAGTATGAAAGAAGCGAGAATGCATCTTTTGGAGCATTTTCATTCATTGGAGTTTCTGCATTCGAACGAATGATAATCATTGCATACGAAGAGTAACCAATCATTACCATCATCAACACATTCACCAATGTATTCAAAACATACTTATTCTTTTCATTTACATAATACAAACCATAAACAATACCAGCAAAAATCACTATCCATACCAATGGATTATCTGTCAATGTTGGAATACCTAAAAGAACAGCGATGAAAGTTACTACAGCAACTTTCACCCATTTGTTTATTGTAGTCGATTTTGTAACAATAATACCGGCAACAAATGCAACGACCACAGTTACCAACCACGCAATCAAACCTGATTGGAATGGCATTCCAAGTACATTTACGCAGAACAATTCAAATGAAGAAGCAACATCAACAGAACCTGCAATAATTCCCCACATCATAAATGCGATGAAGATGAACGAAAGCAAGCATGTAAAAATGATACCTTTCCAAGTTGGTTCGTATTTCTTAAAGTAATAAACAAATACAATAGCTGTGATTGTCAACAAGTTCAACAAGTGAACACCAATTGACAAACCCATAATGTAAGCAATAAAGATAACCCAACGATCGCTACCTTGTTCATCAAAATGGTCTTCCCATTTCAAGATTGCCCAGAACACAACTGCCGTCAATAACGACGACATACCATACACTTCGCCTTCAACAGCCGAGAACCAGAAAGTATCGGTAAATGTGTAAGAACCAGCACCAATCAAACCTGCTGCAAGAATAAGAATAATTTTTACCGCATTAAGTTCTTCTGTTATAAAGAACTTCCTTGCAAGGTGAGTGATTGTCCAAAACAAGAACATAATCGTTGCACCACTTGCCAATGCTGTCATTGAGTTTACACACGCAGCAATTTGCTCAGGAGATGAAGCAAACAAGGCAAAAAATCTACCTAAAAGCAAAAACAATGGTGCCCCAGGAGGGTGACCAACTTCCAATTTTCCTGCAGTTGCTATAAATTCTCCACAATCCCAAAGACTTACTGTTGGTTCAATAGTCAACAAATACACTATTGATGCACCAATAAAAGACAGAAATCCTAGAATGTTATTCCACAATCTATATGTTTTCTCCATTATTCAATTGAATTTTCGACAAAAGTAGTTAAATCTACCGTATGACGATAGACAAAATTTATTTTTTTACATAGGCAGCATTCCAACCTTGTGCTTTCAAATGTACAAAGTCACCAGAGCGGGAAATCATACCCATTTCCTGACTTGCTTCCGCAATATTTCCAATGATTGAAATGTCTTTTATCTTTTTCACTTCCTCATATTGTGTCAATGGCACAGTAAACAACAGCTCATAATCTTCGCCACCATGAAGTGCAGGTATTAACGGTTCCACAGAAAATTCTTTACAAACTTCTGCTGTTTGCACATTTATCGGAAGTCGTTCTTCATAAATTTTACAACCAACTTTCGACTGCGTACAAATATGAAACAACTCAGATGTTAGGCCATCAGAAACATCTATCATACTGGTAGGCACGATGTTATGCTTTGCAAGTTCTTCTAAAATATCGTATCGTGCTTCTGGTTTCAAAATTCTCTGTAGTGGATATTCATATCCTTCTAACTTTGGTTGTGCGCCTTTACCTCCGTTAAAAACAGCCTTTTCACGTTGCAACACCTGTAAACCAGCATAAGCTGCACCTAAATCACCAGAAACACAAATCAAATCTGTTGGTTTTGCTCCCGAACGATACACAACTTTATCTTTTGCAACTGTTCCCAACATCGTTATGCTAATAGCCAATCCCGTCATTGAGGCTGATGTATCACCACCTATTAATTCAACTCCAATACGTTCGCACGCTATACGCATACCTTCGTAAAGTTGTTCCAAAGCGTCAACAGAAAATTTTGCGGAAACCGCTATGGAAACAGTCATTTTCTTAGGAGTACCATTCATCGCATACACATCCGATGCATTAACCATAACAGCTTTATAGCCAATATGTTTTAATGGAGAATACACTAAATCAAAATGAATACCTTCCATCAATAAATCTGTAGTTACCAATGCGTATTCAGATTCACTGTATGGTAATACAGCACAATCGTCACCAACGCCTTTTATTGTAGTTTCCGATGTTGAAAACGGCTTTGTTAGAATATCTATCAAACCAAATTCACCAACTTCTTCAAGAGTTCTTTGTTTTTCCATCATTTTGTTTTTTGCAAAATTACATTTCTGAACGGATTTCTTTTATGCAATCCCCAAAAAGTATTTCCATAGACTACTCAAAAATGTAAGCAAAAGTATTTTTTTAGGTCAAATGGTAAATAAAGAGAAAGGAAAAACTTCTTTCACTACTCATATAGACTATATGGATACGATTGAGCAAAAACAGCATAACACGAGAACAAACCTACTATTAATACTATTAAGATTCTTTTGACTAATATATACACTGTATTCATTATTACTATATTCTTAACTTATTTAATTATTACCTTCTGTGTTTCCTTACCATTTACCAGCATATACACTCCCGATTGCAATTCTACAACTCCGTTTATAATGGGTATTTCTACTCCTGTTATTGTATAAAGTTGTATATCATTGGAAATGACATATATTGTTTTCCCAACAATTCTGTAGTTGGAATTTTCTTTTATTACATTGACAGGCGTTTTCTTTGTTATTTCTATCATTTCTGTTTCCACAGATTTATACAAATTGTTTTGCGACTCTATGTATATGCTATACATTCCCGACACAATATCATCTGGAATATCAATTGTAATTGATGTTTCATTGGTTATTTCTATGTTATCCACTATTGTTGTTAGATTTCCTTCAATATCTT
>DCIX01000040.1 GCA_002317135.1 Bacteroidales bacterium UBA1715 | reverse complement strand
GGTTCCGCATCGCTCGAACAACCGTCCAAGCCTGCTGTCAACTCGTACTCGCCTGTTGCACTTGGCTCTGTCAATGTTAAGCTTGCGCTCTTACCGCTTCCTTTTCCGCCCCAAGTAAATTCAGCATCTGCTTGGTCACTGCTTGCTTCCAACTTAATTGACTCGCCCTCGCAAACTTCTTCCTTGTCTGCTGTTATCTTTGCCGTTGGGATTGGCTTAATTGTAATCGAGGCAGAATTTGTCGGTGCTGTACCAACACACTTTCTATCCTTTAAATCAGAAATTGTATAAGTATACGTTCCTATTTCTGTTGGTAATGTTGGCTTATACACACCTGTTTTCTCACGAATATCTTCGTATGTATTTGTGCCATCACTATATGTAAACGTCCAGTAATTTTTAGCCTTAACACCATTAAATGTAAACGTAACCTCTTCTAAATCTGAAATCTCGTCCTCACAAACACTTTGATTTCCGCCCGAAATTGTTACTGTTGGAGGAATATTTGAAATAACATCAAATTCTGCTGTTTGCTGACAAGATGTAAGTGTTGGGAAATTAACGTCTTTCACAACCACTATATATGTATCTGTGGTTCCCTCTGTCGTATATTGAATATTTAATGGTAATGTACTTGCTGTCTTTGGACCTGCAACAATATTCGCATCGGCAACGCTACCTTTATACCAAGTATAGCTATATGTCGTTGCATCAGCTTGTTCTGTAACCTCCAATTTACCAGATTCTCCAGTACACAACAAATCATCACCAGAAATAGTCAATGCTTTTGGAGTGGAACATGTTGGACAATCCATAAGAGCCTCTACTGAAGGTGAAATTGAATAGTTCTTACAATAGTTTGTTGCAGAAAATGAGCTAGTTGAAGCAAGAGTAGAAGCAGTTGCCGCAATTACACGGAAATAAACTGATTCACCTGTTCTTAAACCATCAAAAATCTGAGATTCTCTCGGATTCGGAATAGTATATTCACTTGAAGCAGATCGAGTTATATCAATCCAACTTGTTTCTACATCAGGTGTTTTTGAGTATTGAAACAAATATTGTAATGTTGAACCATAATATGACTTCAACAAATTACTTGCTACCGAACCAAGTGTAAACGGATCAGAACAAACATACGTCGCACGATCAAGATTATTCACATCTGAGAACAAATCCAAAGCAGGAGAAGAACAAGCCATAATCTTAATATCATCAATACATAAGTCACAACCATGATCCCAGAAATCATAGCCACTTCCATCAGAACCACTATAGATTTCAAAAATGATATCAGATTCTGTTAAAATCAAGTCATCAATAACGACTCTACACCAACCTGCACCTTTACCTGGTGAGAAGTTCTCGACAGAACCAAGTACTGTTCCATTTTTACTTTTTATTCGAAGAGAAATTATAGGAGATGTACCATCTGACATATTACCAACATAACATTCAAATGTTAATTTTTTACCAGTACATAGCCCTGAAATTTGTTGGGCAAAAATGTTTCCTTCAAAACCACGATTCACATTCATGAACAAGCAAGCACTATTTTCAATACCATTTATCATACTTGAATGGTCTTTAATAATAGCACCATTACCTGTCATCCAAGTAGCCCAGTAATCAGTTTTGTAACCCATACTAGTTGGAACAACTACACCATAATAACCATCGTTGATTTGTCCTGTCGCATCAAAAGATCCCGCACCAGTAGGCATTGAGAAAGGACAATTTGTTCTCATCGGAATGTAATTAGACGGCGTTGTACTTTCCGTTTCTGCGCGAGAAACAGGATCCGCGTGTACATAAGCATGATCATCTGTAAAATATCCAAAATCTTCGTAATAAATGGTTTCACGAGAAGAATAAACAGTTTTTCCATCAACCTCCGTTTCACAACATGTAATTGTCGTTACTTCCAAAGCTGGAGTTACAATACCATTTACTGTTGCACGATAATACATTTTCGTAGCAGTTACTTCATCGTACAAACTCGTTTTTGTTGAAGCTACCGACCATGAAGTCCCATTTGGTGATTTTTCCCATTTTATAGCAGCCTTTGGTCCGTAATCGCGATCAAGAGTTAACAAAGTCTGTTCTCCACGACACATTTCCTTACCTTGTCCAGATACGGCAAATGGATTTATTGTACCCAAAACTTCAATGTTCGAAATACCAAAGACAGCATTTTTATTAAAGTTATAACCTAAGTGCAACTCTAAGTTGACAGATGTTTCATTTGCACCCAAAGTACCTTCATACGTTAACGTCTTAGCAACACCAACATCCTTAGGTGTTAATGTTCCCGAATTAGTAGCACCATTCATATTTCCATAACTATCAGGTACACCCAACATAAATCCTATTGCTTGGTCCCATGAGTTACCTGTAGAAGGATACAAAAGATATACTGTTACATTTACTGTATAATCAGATCCTGGTTTTAAACCTCCGACACTGATGGAAAACAAATTGGCATTAGCAGATTTTCCCACAATCGAAGACACATACATATCTTCTTCTATATCAGGATATAAACTTGTTTCATCTTCTTCGTTTGTACCTAATTGAAATGGGTTTGGTACAATTGCCCAAGCAGCTTCACCATCACGGATATCCGTACCCGTAGCGATTTGATTAAACACTGAAGTAAATGACGATGAAGACGGAGCTCCATATTTATTTATCGTTGAGAAATCCCAACTTCTCCATTCAGAAGATGCATCGACATATTCTGATTTTTGACTAAAATCTGTACCTGCAACCAAACTTTGTGCTTGCACACATACACTTGTCAAAAGTAGAAAACTGAAAAATATAAGTAATCGTTTCATAACTCAAGTATTTTTAGAAAAAGACCTTATTTTTAGGCATAAGGTTACAAAGTGTAAAAATAACAATTAAAAAATAAGAATTGTTCTTTTTTTATGTAAAAATGTTTATTTGTCATTGTTTTATAGTGATTTACCTGATTTTTTCGTTCATTTCATAAATGATTTGTATTTTTGTTATAAAGACTTGATTATATGAAACGATATGCTGTGATTGTTGCTGGTGGCAAAGGATTAAGAATGGGACATGACATTCCAAAACAATTTCTTTTATTGCAAGGAAGACCTATTCTTATGCATAGTATTGACGCATTCTACTCCTATGACTCAACTATTCAATGCATAGTTGTATTACCAGAACAACAAGTTCCCTATTGGAAAGAGTTGTGTATAAAACATAACTTCACAACTCCACACACTATTGTTTTCGGCGGAAAAGAACGGTTTTATTCCGTTAAAAACGGTGTTTTTTCTATCACCACTGATGGTGTTGTTGCCGTACACGACGGTGTTCGACCATTACTTTCTAAGGAACTGTTAGACGCAGGTTTTACACTTGCGGAACAAACTGGTTCAGCCGTCCCATTTGTTGATTCTATAGATTCACTTAGAATAATTGACGGGGGGAAAACGCAATCGGTTGATCGTTCCGTCATAAAAAGAATACAAACCCCACAAATCTTTGATATTGAAGCGTTGAAAAAAGCTATGAATCAAGAATATACAGCTTCTTTTACAGATGAAGCCTCGGTATGGGAACAGTTTGGTAAAAAATTGTTTTTCTATCCTGGTTCTACAAGTAATATAAAGATAACCACTCCAACCGATCTTGCTATTGCAGAAATTTTTCTGAACAAGAACTAATCAAAACGACCTTAATTTGTTTTTACTATTATAAAATAGAGGTTTTATTGAATTTTATAAATTCATTTCAGTTGTCGTTTTAGTTATTACATTTTGAGAAAATGACATTTTATCTCTAATTTCTTTCAAAATTAGTTCGACTGTTTTTACAAAAATAAATAACTCACCCCTAAAAGTTATGGGGCAAAATCGCTTCTTGCTTGTGTTTCACCCCTAAAAGCAACTTTTTTTCACTAAAAAAGCTTCTTTAACAACTTTACAAACGCGTATTCCCCTTTTTTTACCATCGGTATGTGTATTCAATAATTTTGTGACGAAAATTTTCGAATGCACGAATTTCTTGGCATTCAATGTTACATTAAAAATAAAAACTAATGAAAAAACAATTTTTGTTTGCAGCATTAGCCATAAGTGCTTCTCAAGTTATGGCAGGGGGTGTAATTACAAACACTAACCAAAGTTCACAATTTATTCGTACCGTATCACGCAGTGCCTCGCTAGACGATGACGCCGTTTATTTTAATCCTGCTGCAACAGCACAATTTGCAGACGGTTTCCATTTACAATATGGTCACCAAATTTGTAGTCAAAAACGAACTACTACAGATAATTTTCTTTTGCTAAACAATGGTAGTGAAAAAGAATATGTCGGCAAAGTATTTGTTCCTGCATATCCAACATTACAAGCAACTTGGAAAAAGAACAATCTTGCTGTTTTCTTCGGCTTCGGTCCTAACGGTGGTGGCGGAAGTCTACAATATGACAACGGTCTTGCTTCGTTTGAAAGACAAATTTCTATGATTCCTGGAATGGTTTCACAATTAGGAAAAACAATGGGACTTTCGGCAAACCAATACAGCGTAGATATTAATTTTACAGGTAGTTCGATTTTATATGGTGGTCGTATTGGTGCAGCATATTCTTTCTTAGACGGAACCTTAGCTGTAAGTGCTGGCATTGCAGGTATTTACCAGAAAAATGCATATTCAGGAACAATAAAAAATATACAATTAAATCCTTCTTGTGCATTAATGGGCTTGAATGGAGACATGATTCCAGCAACAGTTTTCTTTACGAATGCCTCTACTGCATTAAGTGCAATGGGACTTGCAGAAATGGCAGCAACTGTTAACGCATACGGAAGTGCCGTAGCAGATAAAGAAGTTGATGCTGTTCAAACAGGTTTCGGCATTGCTCCTATTCTTGGTTTTAGCTTTAAACCCGACGATAAATTGAACATTGGCTTCAAATATGAAGGCAAAACAAAAATGGAATTAACAAACGATACGAAAAAAGATGACACAGGTATGTTTACCGACGATTCTACTTTTCGTAAAGACGTTCCTGCAATTATGTCTGTTGGCTTAGGTTATGGATTCACCGATAAATTTAGAGGTTCATTGTCTTGCGTTTACTATTTCGACAAGCAATGTGATTGGGGTGGCAAAGAACTTCTAATGGAAAAGAACTCTATGGATGTTGCAGGTAGTTTAGAATACGATGTTATACCTCTTTTAACAATAAGTGCAGGTTTCTCTCGTGGAATGTCGGGGGCAAGTGCTGAATTCCAAAGCGATATGGACCATAGTCTAAGTTCAAATGCAATCGGTTTCGGGGGACGTCTAAATTGCTCTGAAAAATTGAAAGTTGACTTCGGTTTTATGAATGTAACTTACGATAAAGCAGAAAAAACATCTACCGATGCTGCCAGTGGCATTTCACATACAGAATCGTTCGATAGAATAAACAGAAGTTACACTATTGGCATAAGCTACTTATTCTAATTCCTATATATTTAACAAAACTCGGAGGCAGGTTCATGTAATTTTGAGCCTGCTTTTTTATATAAAAAAGGTTGCCCAATTTTTGAGCAACCTTACATGTTTTTATCACCTTTATTATGATTTAGAATGTCTTCTGAGCTTTTTCGAACGCTTCTGTCTTATCTTGTACTGATAGAAGATAATCAATGTCATCAAGGGCATTTACAAGGCAATGTTTCTTGTAACCATTGATTTCGAACTTTTCACTCTTGCCAGTTGTTACATTCGTAACCGTTTGATTTGGTAAATCAACTTTTACTTCTGCTTTTGGATTAGCAAATACGGTGTCAAAAAGTTCTTGTTGGAATGCTTCGCTAACGATTACCGGCAATACAAAACAGTTTAATAAGTTATTTCTGTGAATATCTGCAAAACTTGAAGATATTACAACACGAACACCATAACCTGCAATAGCCCAAGCAGCATGTTCACGACTAGAACCAGAACCCCAGTTTTTACCACCAATAATAATTTCGTGCACACCTTTGCTAGGAACTTCAGAATATTCTGGTTTATTCATAACAAAGTCGGCGATAGGTTCATTGTTTGCATTGTAACGAAGGTCATGCATAAAAGCATCACCGTAGAATTTCGGATCACGAGTTGTAAATGCAAGATAACGAGCAGGAATAATATTATCAGTATTATTGTTGTCAATTGCAATAGGAATACAAGTTGACTGAATTATGTCGAATTTTTCTTTTGCCATAGTATTAAATTTTACGAGGGTCAGTAATTACACCAGTTATTGCACTTGCAGCAACTACAAGAGGAGAAGCCAAAACTGTTCTTGCTCCTGGACCTTGACGGCCAACGAAGTTACGGTTGGATGTAGAAATTGAAAGCTTTCCAGCAGGAACTTTGTCTGGATTCATTGCTAAACATGAAGAACAAGAAGGTAAACGCAATTCGAAACCTGCTTCTTCAAGAATTTTATCAATTCCTTCATCTATAATTTGTTGACGAACCAACCAAGAACCTGGAACTAACCAAGCAACTACATTTGCCGATTTTTTCTTGCCTTTAACAACAGATGCAAAAGCACGGAAATCTTCTATACGGCCATTAGTACAAGCACCCAAGAAACAATAGTCAACAGGAGTACCTTCCAATTTTTGACCTGGTTCAAACTGCATATAGTCTAATTGTGCTTTTAATTGTGTCTTTTCAGCCTCTGACAAGCCGTCAAAAGTAGGAACAGTCTCATCAATAGCTATACCAGCACCTGGGTTTGTTCCGTAAGTAATACGTGGTTTTATGTCTTCCGCACGATATGAAACTTCTTTGTCGAAAACAGCATCGTCATCTGTTTTCAATGTCTTCCAGTAAGCTACTGCCTTATCCCAATCTGCACCTTTGGGAGCATATTCACGACCTTTCAAATAGTTGAAAGTAGTTTCATCTGGAGCAATAATACCAGCACGAGACCCCATTTCAATAGAAAGATTAGACAATGTTAAACGACCTTCCATTGAAAGATTACGGATAGTTGAACCTGCATATTCAACAACATAACCAGTAGCACCAGAAGTTGTCATTTGGGCCATGATATATAAAGCAATATCCTTAGCAGTAACACCTTTTTGAAGTTCACCTTCGATGTTAATTCTCATTGATTTAGGCTTGCCTTGTAAAATACATTGACTAGCTAAAACTTCAGCTACTTCACTTGTACCAATACCCATTGCAAGAGCACCAACAGCACCGTGAGTAGATGTGTGAGAGTCACCACAAACGATAGTCATACCAGGTAGAGACAACGCCTTTTCAGGACCTACAACATGGATAATACCATTGTCTTTCGTTCCCATTGCAAAATGTTTGATACCAAACTCTTCACAGTTTTTTGCTAATGTTTCTACTTGTTTACGACCAACAGGATCATTAATAACTTCTTGTTGATCCGAAGGTGTATTATGGTCAGGCATAGCTACCACATGATTGGGACGGAATGCTTTAATTCCTTTATCACGAAGAGTATCAAATGCTTGTGGAGAAGTTACCTCGTGTGCATATAGACGGTCAATATACAATTGAGTAGGACCATCAGGAACAACCTGCACAACATGTGCTTCCCAAATCTTTTCAAATAATGTTTTTCCCATTGTTAAATCTATTAATTGCTTTTGCAAAGGTAATTATAATTGACAATTGATAATTGACAATTGACAAATATTTGAATGATTTGTGGCAAATGGCCAACGGTTGACCGACAAAAACGGTCCGGGGGGAGTATATAAACAAAAAAAACGCCCGCCACT
>DCIX01000007.1 GCA_002317135.1 Bacteroidales bacterium UBA1715 | reverse complement strand
CGAGTCATACCTGGTTTACGAGGAATACCAGAAGTGATTACAACTACATCTGAATTAGCAGTTTTTTCGTAATCGTTTGTGCAACCAATGATACGAGTATCCATACTCAATAATTGAGCAGTTTGCATCATATCCATTGCTTTACCTTCCGAAACGCCTTCTTTAATGTCAAGCATTACAACTTCATCAGCGATTTCTTTAAATGCAAGAACATTGGCACAAGTTGCTCCAACATTTCCTGCTCCAACAACAGTAACTTTCATATACTTAAAATTTAGTTAATCATTATTTAATGAACAAATATACACAATTTTTCTATTTATTTGTTGTGTGTCGTGTTTTTGTTTATGATTTTCAGCGAATTTCTGACAGAATATATCTGTTTGTGTTTCATTTAATGTTAATATGTATCTGACTTGAAAATAGGAGATGTGATTTTTTCTGCCTACTTTTGCATTGTTAGTTCGAATTTACAATGAAATTTACAGACGATGTTGAAGCAATAGATTCCCTGAAAGATGTGTTCGCATCCTTAAAACAGGAAATCCATAAAAGGGTAATTGGACAAGATGCTATAATTGATGATGTTTTGTTATCGATTTTTAGTAAAGGACATTGTTTACTTGTTGGTGTGCCAGGTTTAGCTAAAACATTACTTGTGACTACAATGGCGCAAGTTCTTGGTTTGAAGAATAATAGAATTCAATTCACGCCTGATTTGATGCCAAGTGACATTATAGGTTCTGAAATATTGAATAGCGAACGTCAATTTCAATTTATTCCAGGACCATTGTTTACGAATTTTTTGTTGGCAGATGAAATAAACCGTACTCCGCCTAAAACGCAAGCTGCTCTTCTTGAGGCTATGCAAGAATATGCGGTTACAGCTGCCGGAAAACGATATGCGTTGGATGCTCCGTTTTTTGTTCTTGCAACTCAAAATCCAATAGAACAAGAAGGTACTTATCCGCTTCCTGAAGCTCAGTTGGACCGATTTATGTTTAATGTAACTCTTGATTATCCTTCTGTCGAGGAAGAGATTGCAATTGTGAGGGCTACAACTGGTGCAAATGTGTGCGAAGTATCATCTGTAATATCTGCCGAAGATATAATCGCATATCAGCAAGTGATACGGAAAATGCCTGTAAATGATTCTGTTATACGATTTGCTGTTGAATTGGTTACAAAAACAAGAAAGGAAAAAACGACTAGCTCATACGCAAAGGAATATTTGTCTTGGGGAGCAGGTCCTCGTGCTTCGCAATATTTGATTGTGGGAGCAAAGGCACATGCTGCCATTCACGGGAAATATTCTCCAGATGTGGAAGATGTAAAAGCGGTTGCGTTGCCAATTCTTCGCCATCGTATTGTTAAAAATTACAAGGCTGAGGCGGAAGGAATTAGCGTGGATGATATCATACATAAACTTATAGTGGAATAATGAAACGTATCCTATATCTGTTTGTACTTGTGTGTTCTACTTTGTCTGTTTTTGCACAAAAAACAAAGGTAGAAATCAAACGTACGGATGTTATGAAAGGGGATAGAGAAGTGCGTCGCCTGTATGGAAATGTTATGTTCCAGCACAATGATGTTTGTATGTATTGTGATAGTGCATTGTCGTATTCCGCAGATAATCGATTCGAAGCATACGGTAATGTGAGAATCGTTAATAAAGATGTGACAGTGTATGGCGATACATTGTATTATTCGAGTTCGTCGAATATGGCAAGTATGCGTGGTAATATTCGTATGGTACACGGAAAAATGAATCTAACGACACATTTTTTGGATTATGACTTGTCGCAAAATATGGGCTATTATCAAAATGGAGGAAAAATTGTTGATGAAACCAATATTTTGACTAGTGAAGTTGGCCGCTATTATGTGAATGAACGAATGTTGTTCTTTAAAAACAATGTCATTTTGACAAATGCCAACTATGTGATGAATACCGATACTTTGAAATACAAAACTGGAAATAATGTTGCGTATTTCGTTGGTTCTACGACAATTACGAGTCAGAACAATAAGATTTTTACCAAAAATGGCTGGTATAATACAAAATCTGACCAAGCTCAACTATATCAGAATTCCTATTTGACTAGTGGTTCGCGTTTTGTTTATGGGGATGATATGTTTTATGATCGTAAAAAAGATGAGGGTACAATTCGCAAAAATGCAATGATTGTTGATACTGCAGAAAAACTTACATTGTATTCGCAATATGGCTTTTATCAAGGTAAGAAACAGTCTGTTTTTGTGACTGATAGCGTAATGGCAGTGAAGGATTTTGGTTCTGATTCATTGTTCTTACATGCCGACAGCATTTATTTTAATCAGTATACAATTGCAAATACAGATTCAACATTACAAGATTCTATTACATATCAAACAGTAAAGGCATATCATAAGGTTCGTTTCTATAAAGAGGATTTGCAAGGCGTTTGTGATTCGTTGATATACAATTCCTTAGATTCAATGATTTATTTGTGCACAGAACCGATAATTTGGTCTGAAGAAAACCAAATGACAGGTTTTGATATTCGTATAAAATTAGGAAAAAACAATCAAAGTATAGAGAAGCTTTTGATTCAGTCGGATGCGTTTGTTGTGGCACAATGTGGAAAGGACAAATTCAATCAAATGAAAGGAAAATCATTGGTTGGATATGTGAAAAATAATGAATTGTATCGTGTTGATTTGTTTCAAAATGGAGAAACATTGTATTATTTGAAAGACGATGACGAAATAGTAGGAGTGAATCGGGCAATATGTAGTGATATTTCTGCGTATTTAAAGAATGGTAAGATTGATCAAATTGTGTTCAAAAATAAACCAGAAGGTACATTCAGTCCGGTAAGTCAATTTCCTAAGAAATTAGAAAAGATTGACGATTTTAATTGGTACGATGATATTCGTCCTGTTGATCCTGCTGATGTGTTTAGAACAAACAAAAAGAAGAAAAAATAGTTGCAAACTTTGGTATGTTGTTTGTAACAAATGACAAGAAAGATTTGTCTAACTTATACGATTTAATAAAAAGAATAGATATGAAGAATTTGTTTAGATTACTATTAGCAACTTCTTGTGCTACATTGTTATATGTAAATTCATTTTCTCAAAGTTATCCAACAGATATTGATGGTTATGAAATTGATACGACTGAGATAACTCAAACAGTTTGTCTTTCGGAATGTAGACATTTTATTTCTACAAATGTGTTGCAGTTTGCAACAGGTACGGCAAACTTAAACTATGAGTTACAGCTTTTCCCAGCAATGTCTGTTCGTGTAGGTGCAGGTACAGTTTTAGGTACAAGGATTTTATTTAACGAAGCTCAACAAACCTGTGTTCCTGGTGGTATTTATGCAATTGTTAATCCACGATATTATTTCCCGAAAGCACAAGATGCTTGTATGCTTCAATATGGCTTGAGTGTGTCATATAAATATTGGAATTACACAGCAAAAGATGCTGTTGATTTATCTGGAAAAACGGCAGAAGAAAAAGCCGCCTATAACAATGATGACAATTACATTGTTGAAGATGGAAAAGTGTATGAAAAAGTTGGTCAAATAGAACATTTGGCTGGTATTTCTGTATTTGGAAAGGGTTGTATTGCTGGTGGATTGACTGCGGAAATGGAATTAGGTGTTGGTGTTGGTTCTCGAAACAGTGAATTTTATTTCTCTCCAAACTTTGAAATGTCATTTGGCTGGACTTTTGGCAAAAAGAAAAACTAATTCTGTTGGCGTAATTTAACGTCTATCTTTCTAAAAAAACATAAGGCTTATGAGAAAACTATCAATGGTTTTGGCTCTTGCAATAGTTGCAATCCAAGCATTTTCAGCAAATATTACTGTTTCTCCTAAAATTTCCGATGTAACCGTGTATTTACAAGGTGCGACGATAGAAAGCTCGGTATCTACAAACATCCCTTCGGGGGTTAGTTATGTAACATTATCTGATTTACCGACAATGGTAAACGAGGAATCTATTCAAGTATCGGGTTTTGGTGATTTTACAATAATGAATGTGTCTTTTCAGTTGTCGAATGCACAAACACACAAGGTTGATAGTTTGACAAAACTACAACTGGAACTTATAGACAGAGCTACTAATCTTTCAAATGAGAAAGATGTTTATAACCAATCGATTACGATGCTTGATGCAAACAAAGAGATTAAGGGAACAACTTCGAATCTAAATACTGTAGAATTAGATAAGTTTTTAAAGTATTATCAGACAGAATTATTGAAACTAAAGACAAAAATATTTGAAACGGATAAAGAACTTGCAATTGTAAAAAATATGTTGGCACAAGTTAATTCAGAACTTTCTGTTTATAAGCGAGCACAGAAAAAAGGGGAGGTCGTTGTTGCTGTGTCATCTAAAAAAGAACAAAAAATACGCTTAGAGTTAGCTTATTTTATTTACGCAGCATCTTGGACACCGTATTATGAAGTCCGTGTAGCTGATGTTGATAAAGATTTGGAAGTGACATATAAGGCAAAAGTTTATCAGACATCTGGCTATGATTGGAATAATGTGAATGTAACTCTTTCTACTGGAAATCCTACATTAAACGGAACAGTTCCAACATTAACAAAATGGGTGTTGCGTGATAATGTTTATTCGTCTCGTGTGAAAACATATAAAGCAAATATGGCTGTTGCTGTAGCAGATGAAGATTTTGCTGAAATTGAAGATGCGGTAGAAATGCCGGTGAAAAAAGCATCGAGCATAAAAACTACTACTAATACACAAATGACATCAATTGAGTTTGCTATACAAGAAAAATTTAGTGTGAAGTCTTCTCAAAATGATGCAACAGTATCAATCAATCAAAATTCTTTACCTGCAAGTTATGTCTATCGTTGTGTACCAAAGTTAGATAAACACGCTTATTTGTTGGCAAAGGCAACAGATTTTGCTCAATATAATTTCTTGTCTGGTGATGCAACGTTGTATTTAGCTGGCAAGTATGTTGGAACATCGTATTTGAATATTTCTCAAACTACAGATACGTTGCAATTCTCGTTAGGACAAGACAATGGTATTGTCGTAGATCGCACATTGTCAGATGAATACAATAAAAAAGCTTCGGTTGGTAAAAACTATAAGCAAACGGTAGAATGGACAATTCATGTGAAAAACAACAAACAGAAGTCGGTAAATATTGAAATTCAAGATAATATCCCAGTTTCAAATATGTCGAGCGTAACTGTTTCAAATCAAAGTTACGAAGGTGCTACCATAAACGATTTGAACATTGTGGAGTGGAAGTTTGAATTAAAACCAGCAGAATTAAAAACATTGAAATTAGGATATCAAGTGACATATCCAAAGACCGTTTCTTTAAATTTGAAATAATGAAAAACTACATTTTATTTGATACTAAAGTTCGTGAAGCATTAAAACCATTTACATTTACTCGTCCGATTTCGGAAATTCGTTGTGGAATACTTACCATTACGGAAAAATGGAATCGTATGTTGCAAACGACATGTTCGTTTAAAACAGAAGACTATCTGCAAGCGAAATATGCATTGCAATTAGCTGACGAAAATGTGTTTATCAATAGCTCAATTATTCCGACAAAAGAGTTGGTGAACGAAGTTTGTTCACTTAAAAAGAATACTTCTTTATATGCGGGAGAATTGTGGGTTGCCACCAATACGGCAGAAATGCAATCGGAAGAAGATGCAGGTAAATATGAAAAAATACAGGCAACAGGTTCTTGTAAACAATTAGCACATTTATGGAATATCTTCCAATTTAATCCGGACGAAATTAATGCTGATTTTGAATTAGTTACAGCAGGAAGAAAATCGCAACCGATAAATGAAACCAACCGTGTGCATTGTCCAGAGAATGTATTTATTGAAGAGGGGGCAAAAGTTGATTTTGCTATTATAAATGCTTCTGCTGGAAAGGTTTATATTGGTAAAGATGCAGAAGTTTGGGAGAATGCTGTGATTCGTGCGCCATTTGCAATGAATGAACATTCAGTAGTAAAAATGTCTGCAAAAATCTATGAAGGAACAACGATCGGTCCGCATTCAAAAGTTGGTGGTGAAGTGCAAAACTCTGTAATAATTGGTTACTCGAATAAAGGACACGATGGATATCTTGGCAATGCAGTATTAGGAGAGTGGTGCAACTTAGGTGCAGACACAAATAATTCCAACTTGAAAAACGATTATTCCGAAGTGAAGATTTGGAATTATGCTACTGGAAAATTTGAGAAGACAGGCTTACAATTCTGTGGTTTAATGATGGGAGATCATTCAAAATCAGCCATAAATACCATGTTTAACACAGGTACAGTTGTAGGTGTTTGTGCAAATATTTATAGTGCGGGATTCCCTCGAAACTTCATACCATCTTTCACCAGAGGAGGTTCACAAGGCATAGAAGAAAATATATTGTCGAAAGCGATTGAAACCGCTAAACGTGTATATGCTCGTCGTCATAAGGATTTCGATGAAGTTGAAACTGCAATTTTGACAACAATTTTTGAGCAAACACGCCAAAATAGACAATTTTAATAAATGGCATACCATTTGAAATATGTGGTTTTCGAAAAGAAAACTAGCATAAACTGACATTTTGACTGTATGGCAAATTTTAACAAAAAGAATTTATCTGATATATTGTTTGACTCAATCGAGGCAAATGCTGAAATAATCCCTATTGTGACGGACGAAGATGTTATGTCACCAAGTAAAGTAGAAGTTCCAGAAGTTCTGCCAATTTTACCGCTTAAGAATGCGATTTTGTTCCCTGGGGTTGTTATGCCAATAACTGTTGGTCGTGTGCAATCTATCAGATTGATTCGTGATTACAATAAAAAAGAGAAAATCATAGGTGTTGCAACACAAAAAAATGCGGGTATAGAAAAACCTGTAATTGGTGATTTGTACGCAACAGGTACGGCTGCTCAAATTCTTAAGATTTTAGAAATGCCGGACGGAAATACTATGGTTATTCTGCAAGGATTGTCACGCATTGCAATTATGGATCAGGTTCAACATGAACCATATATGATGTGTAATGTAATTGCAAGAGATGAAATTACATTACCTGTAGATAAGGAATTTGAGGCTATTATTTCTTCTTTAAAAGACCTTTCGTTAAAGGTCTTGAAAATGTCTTCTCAAGTTCCAAAAGAGTCAATATTTGCAATAAAAAATATTTCTAATCCAAAATTCATTATCAATTTCATGTCTTCAAATGTAGACATGCCGTTGGATAAGAAAATTGTGTTGTTGGAATGTAATGACTTAAAGTCACGAGCAATTCTTCTTATGAAAGAATTGTCGCAACAAGCACAAATATTGGAGATTAAGAATGACATTCTCAACAAGACTCGTCAGGATATTGACCAGCAACAACGTGATTTCTTCTTACATCAGCAAATCAAGCAAATTCAGTCTGAATTAGGCGAGGAGTCTGTTGAAGAAGAAATGGATAAATTCCGTGAACAGGCAAAAACAAAAAAATGGTCGGAAGACGTTGCTGCTCAGTTTGAAAAAGAATTGGTGAAACTTTCGCGCATAGGTACGCATTCACCTGATTATAGTGTACAATATAGTTATGTACAGACTTTGTTGGATTTGCCTTGGAATGAGTATAGCGAAGACAATTTTGATTTAGTTCGTGCAGAAAAAATTTTGAACCAAGATCATTACGGACTTGATAAGGTTAAAAAACGCATCTTGGAACACTTGGCAGTATTAAAATTGAAAGGAGACATGAAATCTCCAATCCTATGTTTGTATGGTGCTCCAGGTGTTGGTAAAACATCGTTAGGGAAATCTATAGCCAAAGCATTGAATAGAAAATATTGTAGAATGTCTTTGGGTGGCTTACATGATGAATCAGAAATTCGTGGACATAGAAAGACATACATTGGTTCTATGCCAGGTAGAATTATTCAAAACCTTAAAAAGGTCAAGACTGCAAATCCTGTCTTTGTACTTGATGAAGTCGACAAAGTTGGAAAAGATGTGCATGGAGATCCAGAGTCAGCCTTATTGGAAGTTTTGGATCCAGAACAAAACAATACATTCTATGACAACTATTTGGAATTAGATTTTGACTTGTCGAAGGTGATGTTTATTGCAACAGCAAACAATATTGAATCGATTAGTCCGGCATTGCGTGATAGAATGGAAATGATAGACATTTCTGGATATATTGTTGAAGAAAAAATCGAGATTGCAAAACGTCATTTAATACCAACGCAACTACAAAATGTTGGTATGAAGGCTACAGATTTAAAACTTGCATCAAAAACAATAGAATATATTATTGTAAATCATACAAGAGAATCAGGTGTTCGTGGTTTAGATAAGAAGATTGCTGAAATAGCCCGTGCATACGCACAAAAAGTTGTAAAAGGCGAGGATTTTTCGCAAACGGTTTCTATTGCGGATATAAAATCAATTTTAGGAAAACCAGATTTCTCATCTGATATTTACGAAGGTAACGATTTTGCCGGAGTTGTTACAGGTTTAGCGTGGACAGCTGTTGGTGGAGAGATATTGTATATTGAAACAAGTTATAGCAAAGGCAAAGGCGGACTAACATTAACAGGAAATCTTGGGAATGTTATGAAAGAATCAGCCACAATTGCTATGGAATACATAAAAGCCCATGCCGATAAGATAGGCTTGAATGAATTTGATTTTGATTCCGTAAATGTTCATTTGCATGTGCCAGAAGGTGCGATTCCAAAAGATGGACCTTCGGCTGGTATAACAATGGCTACATCTATTGCCAGTGCATTAACGCATCGTAAAGTTCGTAAAGCAATTGCAATGACAGGTGAAATTACATTGCGTGGAAAGGTCTTGCCAGTAGGAGGCATAAAAGAAAAAATATTAGCCGCCAAACGAGCAGGCATAAAGGAAATAATTCTTTCTTCACAGAATCAAAAAGATATAGAAGAGATAGGCGAGAAGTATCTCAAAGGCGTCACATTTAAATATGTAAACGAAGTTTCAGAAGTGTTGAAATATGCTTTATTAGACGAGAAATCTGAATTCTAAATGATAAAAGGTTGTTCTTTTGGACAACCTTTTTTATTTACATACAAATCAAAAAAATAACAATAGTTAATATTTTTTTCAAAATTTGTTAAAAGAAAGCGATAAATGCTTTCAAAATTTGAAGATTATTTTGCAAATTTGCGACACAAAAATAAAATTTACAATGAAGAAACATAATTTCAATGCAGGACCGTCCATTTTGCCACGCGAGGTCATTGAAGAAACAGCAAAGGCTGTTCTTGACTTTCAAAATGATGGACTTTCAATTTTAGAGATTAGCCACAGAGCTAAAAACTTCCAACCAGTAGTTGATGAGGCAGTCTCGTTATTCAAAGAATTATTGGACATTCCAGAAGGATACTCCGTAATCTTCCTTGGCGGTGGTGCAAGTTTGGAATTCTGTATGATTCCATATAACTTCTTGGAAAAGAAAGCTGCTTATTTGAACACAGGTGTGTGGGCAAAGAAAGCAATGAAAGAAGCTAAATTGTTCGGTGATGTTGTTGAAGTTGCTTCTTCTGCAGATGCAAACTACACATTCATTCCAAAGAACTACACAATCCCAACAGATGCTGATTATTTCCATATCACAACAAACAACACTATCTACGGAACAGAAATATTGAAAGATATCGATTCTCCTGTTCCATTGTTTGCAGATATGTCATCAGACATTTTCTCTCGTCCAATCGATGTTTCAAAATATGGTGTAATCTATGGTGGTGCACAAAAGAACTTGGCTCCAGCAGGTGTTACATTCGTAATCATCAAAAATGAATTACTTGGTAAAGTAACTCGTCCAATTCCAACAATGTTGGATTACCGTACTCACATCGATGGCGGTTCAATGTTCAATACACCTCCAGTATTGCCAATTTACACAGCATTATTGAACTTGCGTTATTTGAAAGCAAACGGTGGTGTTGCTGCAATGGAAAAGAAAAACATCGAAAAAGCAAACTTGCTATACGATGCAATCGACAGCAGTAAGATTTTCGTTGGAACAGCGAAAGAAGAAGACCGTTCAAGAATGAACATTTGCTTCGTAATGAAAGAAGAATACAAAGAAAAAGAAGCAGACTTCTTGAAATTCGCTCAAGAAAACGGCATGGTTGGTGTTAAAGGTCACCGTTCTGTTGGTGGTTTCAGAGCATCTTGCTACAATGCACTTCCAATCGAAAGCGTACAAGCATTGATTGACTGCATGAAGAAATTTGAACAATCTATTTAATTGATGTTAAACACAGAAAGGAGAAAGTTTTGCTTTCTCCTTTTTTAATTGTATAAAAATGACAAAAGTACTTGTTGCTACCGAAAAACCATTTGCAAAAGCTGCAGTGGACGGTATTAAAGAAATCGTAGAAAAAGCAGGATTTGAATTTGCTTTATTAGAATCATACACAGAAAAATCTGCTTTATTGAATGCAGTTGCTGATGCAGATGCAATCATTATCAGAAGTGATAAAGTTGATGCTGAAGTATTGGAGGCTGGTAAAAACTTAAAAATCGTTGTTCGTGCTGGTGCTGGTTATGACAATGTTGACTTGGCTGCAGCTACAGCTAAAAACGTTGTTGTTATGAATACTCCAGGACAAAATGCTAATGCTGTTGCAGAATTAGTATTTGGTTTGTTGGTTTTCGCAGTTCGTAATTTCTACAATGGAAAATCTGGTTCTGAATTGATGGGTAAAAAACTTGGTATCTTGGCATTTGGTAATGTTGGCCGTAATGTTGCTCGTGTTGCTAAAGGTTTCGGTATGGAAGTTTATGCATACGACGCTTTCTGTCCTGCAGAAGTTATTGAAGCTGCTGGTGTTAAAGCTGTTGCAAACCAAAATGAATTATTCAAAACTTGTGATGTAGTTTCTTTGCACATTCCTGCAACTCCAGAAACAATCAACAGCATTAACTACGATATGGTTAACCAAATGAAGAAAGGTGGTATCTTAGTTAACACTGCTCGTAAAGAAGTTATCGACGAAGCTGGTTTGATTAAGTTGATGAACGATCGTGCTGATATCAAATACATTTCTGATATTATGCCAGCAGCTCACGAAGAATTTTCTAAATTTGAAGGTCGTTATTTTTCAACACCTAAGAAAATGGGAGCTCAAACTTCAGAAGCAAACATTAATGCTGGTTTAGCAGCAGCTCGTCAAATTGTTTCTTTCATCACTACTGGTGATAAGAAATTCCAAGTAAACAAGTAAAATAACGATTAGAGTTTAGTGATTAATTGCAGAATTAGTCACTAAACATTAATCACTAATCATTATAACAATGCCAATAGTAAAACCATTCAAAGGATTTCGTCCTTGTAACGAAGAATATGCAAAGAAAATTGCATCTCGTCCATACGATGTATTGAATTCAGAAGAAGCAAAAGCAGAAGCTGGAGACAATCAATATTCGTTCTATCATGTAATTAAGCCAGAAATTGACTTACCTGCAGATGTTGATTTGCACTCTCAACTTGTATATGATACAGCAAAATCAGCAATCCAAAAATTGATTGACGAAAAAGTTCTTATTCAAGACGAAAAACCTTGCTATTACATCTATGCACAAACAATGAATGGTCGTACACAATATGGTATTGTTGGTGGTGCGTATGTTGCTGATTACGAAAATAATATCATTAAGAAACACGAATTAACTCGTCCAGATAAAGAAGAGGATCGTAGAAACCATGTTCGTCATACAAATTTCAATGCTGAACCAGTGTTTTTTGCATTCAAAAACAATTTGGAATTGGATATGATTATTCATGATGCAATTTTGGTTGATCCTGTTTATAATTTCGTTTCTGAAGACGGTGTTGGTCATCATGTTTGGGTAATAGACAACGATGCAAAAATCAAGAGAATTGAATATTTGTTTGCTAACGAAGTTGATTGCTTGTATGTTGCTGATGGTCACCATAGAACAGCAGCTGCTGCTGGTGTAGGTGCAGAACGCCGTTCGGCAAATAAAAATCATGATGGTAGTGAAGAGTACAACTATTTCTTGGCTGTAAACTTCCCAGCAAACCAATTGACAATTATTGACTACAACCGTGTTTTGAAAGATTTGAATGGAATGACTCCAGCTGAGTTAGTTTCAAAATTAGAGAAGTCTTTTGTTGTTGAGAAAAAAGGTACTGACATTTATAAACCAGACAAATTGCATAATTTCTCTATGTATTTGGCAGGAGAATGGTATTCGCTAACAGCTAAAGAAGGCACATACAATGATTCTGATCCAATTGGTGTTTTGGATGTTACAATTTTGACAGAACAAGTTCTTTCTCCATTATTTGATATTCAAGACTTGCGAAGAAGTCAAAGAATTGATTTTGTTGGTGGTATTCGCGGTTTGGGAGAATTGAAAAAACGCGTAGATTCAGGAGAAATGCAAGCTGCTTTTGCATTATATCCAGTATCTATGGATCAATTAATGAATATTGCTGATAGCGGTGAAATTATGCCTCCAAAATCAACATGGTTTGAACCAAAATTGAGAAGTGGTTTGATTCTTCATAGTTTGATTTAATCAAATTTTTCTAATAAATAAAGGCTGTTGGAAACGATGGCCTTTTTTGTAATATTAGCCTTTATTTGTGTGTAATAAAAAAGTCCAACCATAAAATGATTGGACTTTTATTATAGAAAAACTGTTTTTATTCTTGAAATCTCTTTAATTCAAATGTTGTAAATGTCCATTGAGGAAATTCTACAGTTGTTTCATTGGGATTTACAATATACCATGGTGAATGTTCGGAATCGTTTAGATTTCTAACGATTTCAATTTCTTGAGCAGGAATAAAACTTTGACAACAAATAAATGCCTTTTGCTTAGATGTAGGATTGGATACCACATCAATTACCATCATTGCATGTTCGGGATGACCGCCGTGAATAAATACATCTCCTGGCTGAATCTTGCTAATTTGAACAGAAACAAGTTCTCTTGCTAATGAGGCGCTTCCTGCGTACAAGAAAACTTTATCCAAATATTCACGGAACGTTTCGTATGAATAATCTTTATTGGCTGTTTGTTGCCAACTTACATTGTTGAGTTTTACATTAATTCTACTTCCTTCGGCCCATGTAACATAGCTAGCATTGAAACCATTAGTAAACTTAAAGTGAATTTCATCGTAGCGTTTTTGCTTCCATAAATATTCTGCACGAAGTCGTATTACAGCATCGGCACATTGTTGAAGGTCCGTGTTTCCGATTTCTAAATTTATTACCGCACTTGTTCCTGCTTGATAATCCTTTTCTGATTTATCGAATAAAAGAACTTTTGAACCATACGGTTTTAGTGGAAGAGTACGAAGATATTGAGTAAAGGTATTTTCTTCGCATTTTTCTCTAACAAAACCCGAGGGTGGAGTAATACGAGTTTCTACAGTTGTTCCCGATTTAATTGTAAGTGAGTTTTGCTCATCTACTATTTCTGTTGTTGTTTCCATAGAACTTAAGAATCCTGATATTTCTGCGTTATTTTCTTATATTGAAGAATAACGTAAGAAATAAGTTTTTAATTCCAATATTCAAAATCTTTTTCTGGAATTGCAACCTTTAATGCAACTTGTTTATTATTTTTTAAAGTACCAACAAGAGATAGAGTAAATTCTTTGTCGCTTTTTCCAATGATAATATAACCAGAAGAAAAACAAGATTCATTTTCGTATTGAACATCTGCAATATATGAATGAACACTATTTTCAAATGAATCTAGACCAAAGAAATCATCATTTCCAGAACTAAATCCAAATGAAAATTGATGTTTAACTGCAGGTTTTGCCAAATCTATCTTAGAACCAAGTAAAGGAGTGCCAAGGTCAAATCTTCCTTGAAAATCTCCACCCATTATATCAAGATAATGTGCCCCTTCATCTTCATATTCTGCATTTGCAGGTCTAATGGCAAGATGATATTCAACATCACTTGACTTTCCATCATAAAATGCTTGATTATCAGTTATTTTTTTTAAAATGTCTGATTCTGAAGATTTATTTTCTTCATCACCACAACTTACAAACGAAATACTTGTAAGTAAGGCCATTACGGCATAAAAAATTTTCTTTTTCATAATTTTATTATTTTATTATTTTATTATACTAATCCAGAGAATCCCATAAATGCTAATGCCAACAAACCTGCGGCAATGAGTGAAATAGGAGTACCTTGCAATCTTTTAGGAATATCGGTAAGTTGAATTTGTTCACGAATTCCAGCAAATAAAACTAATGCAAGACCGAATGCAAGAGCGTTTGCAAATGCAAAAACAATGGCTAATGCTAAAGAACCTTCTTCAACAAAAGAATATTTACTTGGTAAATCCAAAGCCAACATAGAAACACCTAATACACAACAGTTTGTCGTAATCAATGGTAGAAATACACCTAATGCTTCATATAATGAATGAGAGACTTTTTTTAGTACAATTTCAACCATTTGGACTAATGAAGCAATAATGAGAATGAAACTAATTGTTTGTAAGAATTCAATATTTAGTGGTACTAAAACATACTTGTTTAGAATGTAGGTAACCATTGTAGCAAGTACTAATACGAACATTACGGCACCGGACATTCCGATTGCTGTATTTACTTTTTTAGAAACTCCCAAGAATGGGCAGATTCCCAAAAACTGACTTAATACGATGTTGTTTACAAAAACAGCCGATATAATAATGAGTAAATATGCCATAGTAATTTAGTTTTTAGTTGTTCTTTTTAATTATTGCAATTAAATATGCCAAAACTAAGAATGCTCCTGGAGGTAAAATGAATACCAACATTGTTTTAGGATCTTCCATTCCTAAGAAATTCCATCCGAAGATTGTTCCTGCTCCAAGCATTTCTCTTACAAGTCCAAGTAGGGTAAGGGCAAGTGTAAATCCTAATCCCATACCAATTCCGTCAAGAATAGAGTCAATAACACCGTTTTTCGAAGCGAAAGATTCTGCTCGACCAAGAATGATACAGTTTACCACAATTAATGGAATATATAAACCAAGTTGTTCAAACAAGGCAGGAACATACGCTTCCATAAGTAATTGAATAATAGTTACGAATGTTGCTATTATGACAATAAAAGCAGGTATTCGTACTTTGTTAGGTATTACATTTTTAATGATAGAGATAACCATATTTGACATTATAAGTACAAACATAGTTGCTAGTCCCATACACATACCGTTTGTTCCTGAGGTAGTTACGCCAAGGGTTGGACACATACCCAAAAGGAGAGAAAAAATTGGATTCTCCTTGATAATTCCTCGTGTTAAATTTTTTATATCAGCCATAACTTATTCGTGTTTTGTGGCACCTGATTGACCGTCAGTGCAAGTTGATTGATTGTTTAATGCAAGATATGCATTGTATGCTTTACGGATTGTAGAACAGAAAGCTCTAGAACTTATTGTTGCAGCAGTAAGTGCATCAACATCGCCACCGTCTTTTTTGACGATTGCTTTTTGTTTTTCGCAGTCAAATCCTTGGAATTGATTACGGAATTTGTCTGTTGTCATTCGGTCGCCCAAACCAGGAGTTTCTTGGTGTGAAACTACCGAAGTATTATATATTGTTCCGTCTGGTTGTAAGCCAACCATAACTTGTACAAATCCGCCAAATCCTGAATTTGTTGAACTTAAAATTGCATATCCAACAGGTTCATTGTTTTTTGTTGCTTTATAAATAGAGACGCTATCTCCGTCAACAGCAACTTTTGAGCAACAATCAAGAGGATTGTTGTCAAATTCAGGTACAACAATAGAAATTGCATCTATTTGTTTTTGTTGATGAGCAGCATTTATAGGGTCTAAGGTAATTTGTTGAACAAGTGCCAACGAAATACCAGCAACGAAGGTTATTACAAATAAGACAATAACCATGTTTTTTAAAGAAGATTCTAATTTCTGTGACATAGCTTATTGTTTTTTAGTTCCGTAACGATGTGGTTGCATTTTATTGATAAGAGGTGTTAATGCATTCATTATTAATATTGCAAAAGACATACCTTCTGGATATGCGCCAAATCGACGTATAATTATAGTTAATATTCCTATTCCAAAGCCAAAAAGTAATTTCCCTTTTGCAGTCATTGGTGATGTTGTGTAATCTGTTGCCATAAAAATAGCGCCTAACATTGCACCACCAGAACAAATGTGGAATAGTGGGTTAGCATTCAATTCTGGATTTACAAGATACAAAATACCAGAGAATAAGAACATTGTTCCTAAAATGCTAACAGGGATATGCCAAGATATTGTTTTTGTGCAAATTAAGTATATTCCACCAACAAGTAAGGCAATAACAGATATTTCTCCAAGACTACCACCAATGTTTCCGATAAACAAATCCTGAACTGATGGTAATGAAATTTGAGAGATAGTTTTTCCACTAAGTATGCTTTCTTTTAAAAGTCCAAGTGGAGTAGCACCAGATGTTCCGTCGATTGTGTAGTCTGATACTTTTGACCATGTTGTCATGTCTGCAGGGAAAGAAATAAGAAGGAACACGCGTCCAACTAGAGCTGGGTTAAAAATATTGCAACCTAAGCCACCAAAAGACATTTTTGCAATACCAATAGCAACCAAACTACCAATAATAACCATCCAAATAGGAAGATTGTTCGGTAAATTAAATGACAAAAGAACGCCTGTAATTATTGCAGAACAATCTTTTATAGAAATATCTTCGTTTTTTAGTAACCATTTATCTATGGCAAATTCAAAAAATAGACATGAGATAACGGCAACGGCAGTCAGCAATAAAGCAGAGAAGCCGAAAACGACAACTGAAAAAATGAGCGCCGGTACAAGAGCAATCAGAACATTGCACATCAAGCGAGTTGTGCTTGTATCCGATTGATAATGAGGCGATGGAGATACTGAAAGCATAGTTTTGTTTTTTTATTCCGTTTGTTTTATTTGTTTATTTATTTTGATGCATTAAGAAGTTGTATAGCTTTAGGTTTTCCTAATCGAATGTAATCCAACAATGGTTTATGTGCAGGACAAGAAAAAGAGCATGATCCACATTCAAAACAATCTGTTACATTATGGTCATTAAGTTCGGCATACATTGCTTTTTTCGAAAGGGTATAAAGCAAATATGGTTCAAGTCCCATTGGACAACCATCAACACAACGGCCACAACGAATACAATTTGTTTCTTTTTGTCTATGGGCTTCTTTTTCGGTCATACATAAAATACCAGAAGTTCCCTTCATTACAGGGACATCAATAGAGCGTATTGCTCGTCCCATCATAGGTCCTCCAGAAATTATTTTATCTGTACCTTCTGGAACACCACCAATAGAACCTAAAAGATCATTGAAGCTTGTTCCAATTCTTGTAAGTAGGTTAGAAGGTTTTTGTAAGCCAGTTCCTGTAACTGTTACAATTCTTTCGATAAGAGGTTTGTTTTTTATAACAGCTTCGTAAACAGCAAAAGCAGAAGCAACATTACAAACAATTACTCCAACTGATGCAGGTAATTGTCTCGAAGGAACTTCGCGTCCGGTTAATGCTTGAATAAGATGTTTTTCGCTACCTTGTGGATATTTTACTTGTAATGGAACAATTTCGATACCTTGATATGTTGCAGCAACCTGTTGCATTTTTGCAATAGCATCTGGTTTATTGTTTTCGATACCAACTAGTGCAGTCGAAATTCCTAATACTTTCTTAATAAGTTCAATACCGACACAAATTTCTTCTGCTTTTTCAAGCATAAGTGCATGGTCAGCAGTTAGATATGGCTCACATTCAACACCATTAATTAAAAGTTTGTCAATCGTGACATCTTTTGGAGGAGTTAATTTTACACCCATAGGGAATGTTGCACCACCCATACCGACAATACCAGCTGCAAATATTTTTTCTTTAATAAATTCAGGTGAAAAACCACTGATATCTTTCTGTAAATCAGATGATTTTATGATTGAATCTTCCCATTCATCTTGACCATCAGTTTTTATAACAATCATTTGTTTTTTGATACCAGATAGGTCAGGAAACATATCTATTTTTTCAACGGTACCAGAAACTGATGAGTGAACACATGCGGATACGAATCCTGCACTTTCACCGATTTTTGTGCCGACTTTAACTGTGTCCCCAACGGCAACAGTAGGAGTAGCAGGGGCACCAACATGTTGAGAAAGAGGAATCATTACACGCTCTGGAATAGGAGCAACTGTAATTTTTTCTCCTTTTGATAGTTTATTTTCTTTAGGGTGTACGCCACCTATAGTAAAGGTTTTCATAAGGTTACGGTTTTAACTGTTTGTTTCTTCTGCTTTTTTTCTTACTGGAAAATTTGTCTCTGTAATTGCACCAGTAGGACAAGCTTCGACACATTTTCTACAAAGTTTACAAGCATTTGCATCTATGTATGCAAGAAAATCTGTTACGACAATAGCTTCGTTAGGGCAGACTTTCGTACACTTTCCGCAGCCAATACATGCGGCTGTGCATGCTTTTCTGGCAACAGCACCTTTATCTTTGTTAGAACAAGCGACATAAATTTTCATGTCTTTTTTGTTCGTCTTTCGTAGTTCTATAATATGTTTAGGACAAGCATTTACACATTGTCCGCAAGCTGTACAAAGTGCAGTGTCAACTTCTGGTAGGAGAGTTTCTTTGTTAATTTTTATTCCACCAAATTGACATACAGCTTCGCAATCACCGAAGCCAATACAACCAAAAGAACAGCCTGTATCGCCTGCCGAGAAATTAGCAGCAAAAGCACAAGACTGAATACCTTCATAGTTAACTAGTTTTTCGCGTTTGTCGCAAGAACCATTGCAACGAACAACAGCAACTTGCATTTCTTTTTGTGCGGCAGCTTTGCCCAAAAAAGACGCGATTTTTTCCATGGTTTCATTTCCGCCAACGGAACAGTATAAACCTTCCAAGGTAGGAGAGTCTACCATTTTTTCTGCTAACTTGCGACATCCCGGATAACCGCAACCACCGCAATTGGCTCCTGGTAACATTGATTCCACTTCATCATAAAGTGGATTTTCTTCCGTCTTAAATTTCTTTGCAACGAAATACAACGCCAGTCCCGCCAAAATGCCTATGGCACATAGCAATAAGATTGTGTTAATAATTGTTGTCATAACCGTTTGTTTTTATTGAAAAAGAGAATCTTTTATCTAGTTTGTCTTGATTTTTATATAGTAAAACATAATGGCATGCTACAAGAGATACTCCTATGCATGCGGCTAATAATTCATTGGTAAGTTGCATACATATAAATATTGATGCAATTAAAATAAAAAGCGGTATTATGTACGCCCATAATACCGCTTTAGTGCCTAATTTTGAATCCATTACAACCTGCACTTCGTCTCCTGGTTTCAATTGTTTGGAGCAATCTTTTTGTACATGCACCAACTTTTCGGATATTTCGGAGAAACCACAGATTGTTTTTGCATGACAATCTCCACATGCTGATTCTGCTGCGATTGCAACAATAATCATGGATTCCGATATTTCACGGACAATACCTTTATGGGAGATTGAACAGCGACTCATAATTCTATCTGAAAATAGTTTTATCTCTATCTGGACCTACAGAAACAATTTTCACAGGAACATTAGTTTCTTTTTCTATGAATTCAATGTATTCCTTAATTTCTTTTGGTAACTCGTTGAAATTGTTTGTGTTAATTTCTTGTTTCCAACCTTTGAATTCTGTGTAGATTGGTTCTGCATTTTCAAGATCGTTAGGAAGATAGTTGATGGTTTGACCTTTATATTTATATGCTGTACATACTTTTATTGTGTCAAAATCATTCATGACGTCAATTTTCATCATAAATAATTGTGTAACACCATTAAGCATAATTGCATATTTTAAAGCAACTAAGTCTAACCAACCGCAACGACGAGCACGACCTGTTGTTGCTCCAAATTCACCACCGTTTTTACGAAGTAATTCGCCTGTTTCATCAAATAACTCAGTAGGGAATGGACCACTACCTACACGAGTACAATATGCTTTGAAAATACCGAATACTTCACCGATTTTACTAGGTGCAAGACCAAGACCTGTACATGCTCCAGCTGTAATAGTGTTTGATGAAGTTACGAATGGATAAGAACCAAATTCAATATCAAGTAATGTTCCTTGAGCACCTTCGCACAACATTGTTTTACCATTATCCAATGCTTCATTTACATAAAATTCTGTATCAACAATTTGCAATGATTGAATCAATTTGATGCCTTCGAACCATTCTTTTTCGTATGCATTGATATCGAATGTATATGTGTAATTCTTCAATATGTTAAGGTGTGTCTCCTTACATTGTTGGTATTTTTCTTCGAAATTGTTCAACAAGTCACCAACACGCATACCTGTACGAGCAATCTTGTCAGTATATGTAGGACCGATACCTTTCTTTGTTGAACCAATCTTATTTGCCCCTTTAGAATTTTCGTATGCTTCATCCAATGCTTTGTGAGAAGGAAGGATGATGTGTGCACGAGTTGAAATGATTAACGTTTTGGCAACATCTATGCCTTGTTCTTTAAGTTTATCAATTTCTTCTTTAAATATGTATGGGTCGATAACAACACCGTTACCAATAATGTTTATCGCATTTGGACGGAAAACGCCAGATGGAATAGTGTGCAATACATGTTTTACATTGTTGAAAACTAATGTGTGTCCTGCGTTAGGTCCACCTTGAAAACGAGAAATAATGTTGTATTTTGGGGTTAATACATCCACAATTTTACCTTTTCCTTCGTCGCCCCATTGAAGTCCTAATAGAACATCTGCTTTTTGTTTTGCATTCATTGTTTCAATTTGTTAGTATAAAACTCAAAAACCTTGTAAATATAGGGATTTTTTTGTCTGTAAAACTTATAATTTGTTAATTGTTGATAAAAAAAATATCGTTTTGTATGTCGCTGAAATACAGTTAATTCTATTTTTCTTGTTGTTCAATTCTTTCAACTTTGTTCATTCCTTTGACCTTTTGTAGGTTCATCATCAGTGTATTTAACTGCTGACTATCGTGAATATAGAGGTCAAAATGTGCAATAAATTCGTGTTCGACTGTTTCAATATGTCCAGTACGAATATTTACATTTAATTGATTGGAAATGACGTTAGAAATATCGTTTAACATTCCGATTCTGTCTTTCCCTTTCATTTGTATAGTAACCAAGAATACTTGCTCTTGTCTACTAATCCATTTGATTTTATGAGCGTTTTCTGTCTGTTGGCGTTCTATTGCAGAAGGACAATTCTTTTTGTGTATAACCCAACCATTCTTTCCTTCAAACCCAATGACTTCATCGCCTGGAATAGGGTGACAGCAACTTGCAATTGTGTAGTTTGTAGAATGACGCAAGACTTTTACGCCGCTTTCTTCTTGTTCGTCGTCGGTTTCGTCTTCGTTTTTCATAAACGAAAGTCCCCAGAATGTGATCTTCTTGCTTTGTCGTTTATGGGTAGCATATTCTACCATTTTTTCTATATTCAATTCGTCACCACCAAGCTTTTCATAGAGTTCATTCTTGTCTGCAACGCCATAACCTTGCACCAATTTATTGATAATGGTAGGCGATGCTGGCAATTCTCTTTCTTCTAGTAACTTAGGAAGTAATTGTTGACCACGAACAAAATTTTTTCGTTTTTCGTATTTAAAGATCTGATCTAAAGCATTTTTAGCCTTTGAAGTTGAAATGATTTTTAACCATTCTTTTTGTGGCTTTTGTGAGTCTGATGTTAAAATTTCTACTTGGTCGCCACTTTCTAATTTATAGTCAACACCAACGACTTTTCCCTTATTTATTCGTGCCCCAATTGCGTGATTGCCGACTTCCGAATGGATTTCGTATGCAAAATCCAATGCTGTGGCACCAATAGGGAAGCGGTGCATTTCTCCTTTTGGAGTAAATGCGAACAAGTCGGTTGCGTATAGGTTTAACTTAAAGTCGTCGAGAAACTTAAGTGCATCTTCGTCAGGGTTTACAAGCGATGAACGGACGCGTTTCATCCAAACTTCCAACTGGCTTTGTTCAAAACCGTCAATGTTTTTGTAACGCCAATGAGCAGCATATCCTTGTTCGGCAATGTCATCCATTCGTTGTGTACGGATTTGCACTTCAACCCAAGTTCCATCAGGACCCATCACTGTTGTATGCAACGATTCGTATCCATTGTCTTTCGGCGTTGAAATCCAATCTCGTAATCGTTCTGGGTTTGGTGTGTATTTATCTGTAATATACGAATATACACGCCAGCACATTGCTTTTTCTTCTTCTAAAGGAACATCTTGTAAAATAATTCTAACCGCAAAAACATCATAGACATTATCGAATGAGATGCCTTTCTTTTGCATTTTTGCCCAAATAGAAGAAATAGACTTTGAACGGCTTGATATACTGTAATTTATATTGTTTTTTTCAAGCGTCATCATAATAGGAACGCAGAAACGGTTCAAATAGTGTATGCGTTTCTTTTCGCTACCTTTTAACTGACGGAAAATGTCGTTGTAAACAGTTGGATTTAAGTATTTTAAACATAAATCCTCTAATTCCATTTTAATCTTGTAAAAACCCAATCGGTGGGCAAGCGGTACGAACAATGTATTCGTTTCTTCTGCTATGCGAAGTTGTTTTTCTGGAGACATTGAATCCAGTGTTCGCATGTTATGTAAACGGTCGGCGAGCTTTATGATAATTACTCGCACATCTTCAGAGAGGGTAAAGACAATTTTTTTGAAGTTTTCGGCTTGTCCTTCCTTGTTTTTTAACAATCCACGGATTTTGGTAAGACCATCAACGATTTGAGCAATCTTAGGATTGAACATATTGCTAATGTCTTCCAAAGTAATGTCAGTGTCTTCTACCACGTCGTGTAGTAGGGCGGAAATAACTGATTTTGAACCAAGTCCAATTTCAATAGAAACGATTTTGGCTACAGCAATAGGGTGTAATATATATGGCTCTCCTGAGCGGCGTCGAGTTCCATAATGAGCCTCATTCGCCACATCAAACGCCTTACGGACAAGAGCAATTGTCTCTTCGGACTTATGGCATTTTGGAGAATTTTGTAGTAAATCTTCAAATTGCTTTTGGATATTATCTTTTTCTTCTTGCGAAAATTCAGCCATTGCCAGAATATTTTAAACAAACTCAAAGATATTGATTTTTTTATAAATCGCCACTCTTTGTGATAAAATATCGTGTTTTTCGCTAGTTGTATAGCAAATGAACAGTGCCTCTTCGTTCTATTTTTTCACCGTCAGGTAATGTAATTTGTATAAAGTAACGATAGATTCCCGCTGTTGCATTTTTCCCTTTTGTAGTACCGTCCCAGCCAGTATCAATGTCGTCACTACGGAAAATACAGGTCCCGTTTCTGTCATAAATTTGCAAAGTATAATCGCCACTAATGAAGGCATATTTGGGTTTGAAGATTCTATTTTCTTCTATGGTACTAAATGGATTTATTGCATTTGGTATTAATAACTTATATGACTTATTTAAACAAACACTATTAGAAAAAGAGGAGTATGAGTTTCTTTGTGCTTCTATGCGATAACATCTTGAAAAACTATGGTCCGGATTGGTGATTTCATCTACATAGAGGTATTGTTTTTCGGTGATTGTTGTGATTAGTTTTTCCGTTTCTTCATTTTCACTACACCAAATTTTATATGTATATGAACCATTTGTTGGTGTGTTTTTAGACCATTCTAAAATGTTTTGTGTTTCTGTTATTTCACGCACTGTCAGGGTTATAGGAGAAAGTTCGTTTGATTCTATGATACTTGTTCCGCAATTGTCAAAACCCATCATTTTGTAATAAACGGTAGTGTCTTTTTTGTATGCAAGTTCATCTTTGTATGTATATGTGTTACAATTATTTGCAATTGAATGTATGGTGTCTATGCCAACAAAATGAAGATTGTCTTTTTCTGATTTTAAAAGAATATATTTTTTGTAATCCGAAGCTGTATCAATAGTAAATGTAACTGTTATGTCTTGTTCTTCAATGCTTATATTTTCAGCTGTAAGAAATTGTGGGGCGGCAGGTAAAGGTTCGTTTACCGAACACATTGACGATGTGGAGGTTTGTTGTTTTCCATGGCTATCTACGAATGAAGCACGAACAAAAAATGATCGTTCGCTGTGCTCGTTGGGACTGATAAAACAACTTGTTTCTGATGCAAGACATTGTTTTACAACAACTTCTTTACCGTCAATTGATTCAATAATTTCATATTTTTCAACAGAGATTCCGAATCCGTAGTATTGTGTCCAAGTAATTTTTATTTGTGCCGGACAAGTTGTTGTTTTTGCCGTAGAAACCATTGTGGTATGGTATTCACGCAATGAGGTGCTATTGTTCCCATTTTCTGCATAAGCATCTACAGCAAGCGAAATAGGGCGTTCGTATGAGTTGTATGGAAATAAGGAAATTGTGTCCGTTTTGAAACCAAAGGAATTGTCTGTATTGTCTTGAATATCAACAATTCCTTTTCCTTTTATAAGCGTTGTTTCGTCGTAGATGTATAAAATTCTAGCGAATTTGATGTTATCCGATTCGCTTTTATACCAAGAAACAGTTACTTCATTTGTGTATGGATTTATCGAGACATACGAAACATCTGTTGGATCAATCTCATCGGCAAAAGAGGAGATTGAAAGCAACAAGAAAAAGCATATAATGAGTATATTTTTTCTGTTAACCAACAGCGATTTCATACATCGAGTTCTCATGTAAATAAGTATTTGCAAGTTCTTGAATTTCTTTTGCTTGTGTTGAATTTGTTAGATTCCACATTTGGTTGTAGTATTCGGTAAAATCCAATCCATATAAAACCGTATCTAACAACATTTCACTTGTTGCCATTGCACCATCAAAACTACGGGCAAAACTTGAAAGCATATATGTTTTTACAATATTCAATTCTTCTTCAGGAACCAATTCTGTTCGTAAACGCTGTAGTTCGGCAAATATTGCCTCTAAAGCCTTTTCGTGTACATCTTTTCCGACTTGCGAAGAAATAATGAAATAACCTGATTCTTTCATAGAAATGATTGCTGAACCGATTCCGTAGGTGTAACCTTTTTCTTCTCGTACCGAAGTCATTAAACGAGATCCAAAATAACCGCCTAAAATTGTGTTAACTACCTGTAATTTAATAAAATCAGGATGGTTTCGGTTTACCATTACTTTACCAATTTTCAATGCTGTTTGTACAGCATTTTCTTTGGGTACTCGTAACGAACGAGAATCGTTTGTTACTATTTTGTATTGAGGAACTTGAATTGTTTCTGACTTTGGTAGTTGTATTTGTTTTATTATTGCTAATAAGTCTTGAACTATACAAGATTGCAGATTTGCACAAATGAAAATATTTGTTTTTTCTGCTGTAAAGTTTTGTTTATGGAATGCAATAAGATTTTTTCGTGTAATATATTCAAAATCTGATTGTTCCAATATCTTTCCGTATGGATGTTGCGAACCGAATAGGGTGTTGGTAAACAAGCGTTGCGCCTTTATTTCAACACGTTCGCTGTCTATTTTGAATTGTTCTAATCGATTTGATTTATGAATAGCCAATTTATCTTCAGGAAACGTAGGATGCAATATAAAATCACTCACAATATCGTATGCTTCTTTAGCATGTTTTTCCATACAACAAAGAGTTATGGTAGAGTAATCCTTTGTCATACTGCAAAATAAGTATGCACCAAGAAAATCCAAACGCTCTGCAATTTCTTCTGATGTTTTTGAAGTTGAGCCTTCTTGCAGCATTTTTAGCGTAGAAAGTGCAATGATAGGATGTTCGGCGAAATATTCTCCGGCATTAAAAACAAAGTCAATCTTTACAACTTCTTGATCTTGTATTGGCAATAAATGTATGGAGGTGCCACATTCTGCCTTACAGCATTGTGGTGCTGTAAGATTGAGAGGCTGCATCGATTTAAATTCTGGTTGTATATTTCTTTGTAGCATATTATTTCTGATTTTGTGACATATAATAAACAGTAGAGCAATTTGTATCTGCAAATAATTGTTTTGCAACACGTTGAATGTCTTTAAGGCTAACATTCCCATATTCATCCAACCTTGTGTTTACAAGAGTAACATCGCCAAGATTTGCATAGTAGGCAATGGCGCGTGCTTTGGAAAGAATATCGATTTCGCCAAAAACGGCAGCACTTTCGTATCGGTTTTTCACCTTTTGCAATTCATATTCACTGACCGTTCCGTCTATTATTTTTTGTAGTTCTATTTTTACAGCTTTTTCAGCTTCATCCATTGAAACAAAAGGATTTAACTTGCCCGAAACCATAAATGTACCCGGTTCAATTTCTCCAGAAATATAGGCATCAATACTGCTAAATAACTTTTGTTGCTCAACAAGACTTTGATTTAATCGAGTAGATTTTCCATTAGAGAGAATATCGGAAATCAGGTCGGTAGCGTAATAATCTGCATCTCGTTGACCACACATGTGAAACGACATATAAAGGTTTGACGCTGGTACATTGCGTTCAACAGTCAGTGAGCGTTTTTCTGTTTGAATAGGCTCTTGTGGAAGATTTCGCACAGCAACATCTCTGCGAGGAATGTCGGCATACCATTTTTTTGCAAGTTCTTTTACCGTCTTCATATCAACATTACCAGAAATGCTAACGATAGCATTGTTTGGTGCATAATGGCTAAAAAAGAACGATTTCACATCGTCCATTGTTGCATTTTCAATGTGACTTAATTCTTTACCGATTGTTGGCCACTGGTAAGGATGAACCTTGTAGGCAAGTGGTCTTGCCAATAACATTAGGTCTCCGTATGGCTTGTTTAAATATCTTTGTTTAAACTCTTCGCATACTACATTTCGTTGTGTTTCAAGGCTTTTTGTTGAAAATGCAAGTTCAAGCATTCTATCGGATTCCAACCAAAAAGCCGTTTCCAAATTATAATGTGGAAGCGTAACGTAATAGTTTGTAATGTCGGTTGTAGTGAACGCATTATTGTCACCACCAACTTTTTGTAGTGGAGTGTCGTAGTCAGGTATATTTTTTGAGCCACCAAACATTAAATGTTCAAATAGGTGAGCAAAACCAGTCTTGTTTGGATCTTCATCCTTTGAACCAACATTATATAATGTATTTACGGCAACAAATGGAGTGGTTTTGTCAATATTGACATAAAAACGCAAGCCATTTTCTAGTTCAAATGTTTCAAATTGAATCATACTGTATTTCTCTATTTTCAATCCAAATATACGAGTTTGCCAAGAATTGACAAGATAGAAAATAAAAAAGTCCGTAAAACATCTGTCTTACGGACTTTAGATTACAAATTCTGAATAATGTTATTTGGTAACGATGTTGTATGTATCGCGAGCGATAACGATTTCTTCGTTAGTTTGGATTACCATAACCTTGATTTTTGAGTTTGGTGTTGAAATAACCCAGCTTTCGCCTTGTTTGTTATTTGCAGTTTCGTCTAATTCGATACCGAAACATTCAAGACCTGCAAGAATACCTTTACGTACATCACCGTCATGTTCGCCGATACCACCGGCAAATGCGATACAATCAGCGCCGCCGATTTCTGCAAGATATGCACCTACATATTTTTTGATGCTCAAAGTCAACATTTCTTTTGCAAGTTGTGCTTTTTTGTCGCCTTGTGCAGCCATACTTTGCAAGTCGCGCATGTCAGAAACACCGGCTATACCTTTCAAACCACTTTGTTTGTTAACTATGTTGTCGATTTCGTCTATGCTTAAGTTTTCAAGACGCATCATTTGGAATGCGGCACCCATATCAACATTACCGGCACGAGTTCCCATAACAACACCTTCAAGAGGAGTGAATCCCATTGAAGTATCAACGGATTTTCCGTTTACAACAGCTGTAACCGATGAACCGTTACCAATATGGCAAACAATAGTTTTGCAGTTATCCAAAGGTTTGTTCATCATTTTTGCAGCTTCTTGCGAAACATAACGGTGGCTTGAGCCATGGAAACCATAACGACGGATTTTGTATTGTTCGTAGTATTTATATGGTAAACCGTACATATATGCAACAGGTTCCATAGTTTGATGGAATGCAGTGTCGAATGTACCACAGTTAACAGCCTTTGGCAGAGCAGCTTGCGCAGCTTTAATACCTTTTAGGTTTGCAGGGTTGTGGAGCGGTGCAAAATCATTGCATGCTGCAATTTTTTCTATTGCATCAGGAGTAAGTTCAACACTTTCGCTGAAGAATTCACCGCCATGTACGATACGGTGACCGATAGCTTTAATTTCGTCTGGACTTGAAATTAAACTGCGTTTTGGGTCCAATAAAAGATCAATAACTTTAGAAACACCAATTTCATGGTTTTCAATAGGTAAATCGAACGCTTCTTTATTGCCATCGATTTCCATTTTGATTTTACCCATTGCTTCGCCAATGCGTTCTACAACACCTACAGCCAAGACCTTTTCAGCTGGCATTTCCAAAAGTTGATATTTGATAGATGAACTACCACAGTTTAGGACTAAAAGTTTCATTTTGCTTGTATTTTTTTGTTTCACAAATTTCATAAAAAAATATTAAAGTTCAAAGTAGTTGAAATAATTCTTATATTTGAAGACAAATATTACATTATGAACAAGCAGAAGACGCAAACAACAAAAGAACCTACTGTTTCGTACGGTTTAGACACTGTACAACAGTTAAAGGCACAGATTACAGAAGCAATTGGAACAACAGAAAACATTAGTGTTCTACAAAATTGCCTTTCGTATATAAAGAAGCAAATATGTACAAAGAAAACATATTCGTCTCGTCTACAAGAACTTAACAATTTAACTCAGAATCTTGCGGTAAAGCTTGATAACGATGAGCGAAGCCTTTATATATTAAACAAATAGTAAATGAAAAAGGTGTTTTTAGATACAAATGTCATTCTTGATTTTGTGTTGCATAGAGATGGGGAGAATAACGCAATAGATATTATGCAAATGGGAGAAGAAGGGAAAATATCATTATGTACATCTTTTCTGTCAATGGCGAATATTGCGTATATATTAAGGAAAATACCAAAAGAAAATCTATATAATATATTGTCTTTGCTTACTACAATATTTTCTATTTTGCCAATGACTAACGATCAGTTTTCAAAAGCCTTGCATATAGAAAACACAGATTTTGAGGATGTACTTCAATATGTATGCGCAAAGGATAACCAATGTGATTGTATTGTAACCTCAAATAAAAAACATTTTGAGTTTTCAAAAATACAGATATATTCACCTTATGAATTTTTTGAAAATGAAATATAAACCATTAAAATTTTGCCTATGAAGTAAACGCGTAATTGTACGCACATATATAAAATAGCCACTTAGGTGGTGGGAAAGAGCGTTAAGCATTCTTGATTTTCTGAAACTTCGACAATTTCAAAAATCCTTCAAGAATTAGCGAGAAACGTTCATGCATTTTTGCGTGGACTCTATTGTTATTATTGAAGGATTAGGTAGTCGAAGACCTCAGAAAATCAATAAAACATTAAGTACCACGCTTTTTTTATGTGCGTATATGGAAAATAAAGGTACTCCGACGCTTGCCGAAAAGTCGGTTAGAAAGAAGTAGGCTTAATGTATTTTTATTATGAATAAAAATTTTTTGTTTATATTTTCTATTTTAATTTCTGTTTCTTCACTAGCACAAAAAGGCTTTGTTTCTATTCAAGGAGGAGGTGCTTTTCCTATTAGTAAAGATCTTAAAGATTATTCTAAAACAATGGGATATTGTTATGGTTTAGATGGTAAATATAATTTAGCAAATTTTGCAGGTTCAGCGTATGGATTAATTGTAGACACAAAAACAAGTACTTTTTTGTTGCAGCCTGAAAAATTATATCCGTTGTATTTGGAAAATAATAATAATGGAAAAAAATCATATCAAGAAACTTCATTTGGTATAGGATTAAGTATAAGTCGTGAAATTGGTAGGAGTGGCTTTTTTTATGATGTAAATATCGAATGTTTGGGGATTTTTGATTTTGAGCCAAATTTTAACTGGTTTTCATATATGGCTGATGGAGTTACTGAGATAGGTGGTTCTATATATAATGATAATGTTTTTACAATTGGTTATAATTTTGGAATGAAAATTTATAAAATGATAACTAAAAATCTTGGAGTTGGTATTCAAGTAGATTGGTTAGAATGTGCTCCTAATGTAACAACTTATGTTACGACAAACAACCCGATTTCATTAAATACAATAACATCGAAATGTAATTATCAATATATTACAAGTCAAATAAAAATTATTCGGGCATTTTAATAATAAAACGTCCGTTTAGCATTTGCTTAACGGACGTTTTTTGTTCTCTATTTTGTAGATGTTATCAATTTTATATATTTGCAAAAACTAATCAATCACACACTAATGGGCAAATTCAAGACATACAAAACAAGAGAAGAGGCAGCAGAAGCCTTTCGTCAAGCAATTGCATTACGATCCAAATGGGAGTATGCAATAAAAAATAATTTATCTTTAGAAGAGATGAAGAAAATGGGCGTTGTTCCGTTGCGAGTTGGAAAATGAAAATTCAACTTTCAGCTTCTAAGATAAACCAAACCGCTCCATACAAAGTTTATTTTTGTTCAGACACTTCGTTCGATTTTAAGTCAGATAATGGCTCTGAATTTCAAATTGGATTCACAGAGGATTGTATGATTTCAGAATCAGGAGTGTACCAATTTTATATTCAAAATAAGACGAAAACGCCCTCGTTAAGAGATATAAAATTGAAAAAAAACGATTATTGCTGTGATTGAGCATTTTTTTGAGGATAAAAATCGTGTCGCTGTTTACATCTGTGACTCAATGGATGGCAGGCAGCAGGCAAGAAGTCGTTTGTTTCATATGTGGTTTAATTCCTATTTAGGAAAAGAAAAATACACACTCAAAACTGCATCTATTAATTTTGATGGTATTTCATACTATTCTGCATTACTGATTTGTAAAGACAATGAAGATTATGAAACTTATCTTAGTTTATTTCAAGATTTTATGCATCAATTAGCAGAAAAATATCAATAAAAAAGTCCGTTAAGCATTTGCATAACGGACTTTTTTTTTAGTGCGATAACTATCGCTATGGAATTCTATTGATTTTTTCTTCCAATTGCTTGTGTAGCTGTAATTGCGATAACATTTACGATATCGGATACATAACAACCACGAGAAAGGTCATTTACTGGAGCTGCCATACCTTGTAGGATAGGACCGTATGCTTCGGCATGACCGAATCTTTGTGCCATTTTGTATGCAATATTTCCAGCCTGTAAGTCAGGGAATACCAATACGTTAGCACGACCTTTGATTTCGCTCTTTGGCGCTTTCTTTTCTGCAACGTTAGGTACAACAGCTGCGTCAAACTGCAATTCGCCGTCAATTACAAGGTTTGGATTCAATTCTTTCGCAAGTTTAGTTGCATTTACAACTTTGTCAACTACTTCGTGGCTTGCACTTCCGTGAGTTGAGAAACTCAACATTGCAATACGAGCATCCATATCAAGCAAATCTTTTGCAGATTTGGCACTTGTTACGGCGATTTCTGCAAGTTGTTTTTCGTCTGGAACTGGAGTTACAGCACAGTCAGCGAACAAGAATACGCCGTCGTCGCCGAATTCTTTGTCTTTCAATATAATAATAAATGCACCAGAAACAACAGAAATGCCAGGCATAGTTTTGATTAATTGTAGGGCAGGACGAAGTACGTTTCCAGTTGAGTTTTCTGCACCAGCTACTTCACCGTCAGCATCGCCAGCTTTAATCATTGTTGCTGCCAAATACAATGGATTCTTAACAGTCTTACGAGCAGTTTCCAAATCCATACCTTTATTTTTGCGAAGTTCGTAAATCAAGTTCGCATATTCTTCCATCTTAGGATGGTTTTCAGGGTCAACTATAGTGGCTTTGCACAAGTTTTTTAGACCATTTTTTTCTGCAAAATCTTTTACGAATTCTGGTTTAGAAAGAATAATTAGTTCAGCGAAGCCTTCACCTAAAACAATGTCGGCGGCTTTTAATGTACGTTCTTCCGTACCTTCTGCCAAAACGATTCTTTGAATGTTTGACTTTGCTTTGTCTTTGAAATATTTTACGAAATCCATACTGTTATATTTTTTTTATAAAAAAAAGAGACGCAAAATCTTGCGTCTCTATATTATTTAAATTCCTAATGATTTTTTCAAACCTTCGATTTTCTTGTTCAAATCTTCTTCGGCTTGTTTCAATTCGCCTTTGTTGGCAATATTTGTTTTTACACCGAAGTAGAATTTGATTAGAGGTTCTGTTCCTGAAGGTCTTGCAGTTACTTTAGAGCCATCTTCTGCGAAGAATTGTAACACATTCGATTTTGGCAAGTTGATAGGTTCAGTTCTGCCATCTTGGTATGTTGTGATTTGTTTTCCGTAGTCTTTAATGTATGCTACTGGAGAACCGTTCAATTCTTTTGGAGGGTTGTTTCTGAATGCTTCCATCATTGCTTGGATAGCTTCTTTACCAGCTTTACCTTCTTTTTCTATTGAACAAAGAGTTTCTTTGTACATGCCGTATTCAACGTATGTTTCAACCAAAACGTCGTACAAACTCTTGCCTTCGTTTTTAGCAACAGCTGCAGCTTCAGCAACAAGAGAACAAGCGATAACAGCATCTTTGTCGCGTACGAAATCACCAGCAAGGTAACCGAAACTTTCTTCACCACCGCCGATGTATTGTTTTTGACCTTCCAATTCACGGATTTTTTCACCGATGTATTTGAAACCAGTTAAAACGTCGAACATTTCAACACCGAATTTCTTACACATATCTGTAATCAATTCTGTTGTAACGATAGTTTTTACGACAAATTCTTTTCCTTTTAATTTGCCAGCTTTTTGCCATGCAGAAAGTAAGTATTGAGTTAGGATAGTAGCTGTTTGGTTACCATTCATAATCACATAGTTACCTTCAGAGTTCTTAACAACGATACCAACACGGTCACCATCTGGGTCAGTTGCCATGATGATGTCTGCATTCATTGCTTTACCTTTTTCTATGGCAAGTTTCATTGCAGATTCTTTTTCTGGGTTAGGAGAACCTGTAACTTCGTGAATCTTATTCAACCAATCTTTTTCAGTTACGAAATCTTCTTCCTTAATTTCGCCACAACCTGGTTTTCTCAAAGATGGGAATTCACCAGAAACAACAGCTTGTTCTTCTACAACATTTACGTTTTCGAAACCAAGTTCTTCCAATACTCTTGGAACTAATTTAATACCTGTTCCGTGAATAGAAGTGTAAACTATCTTAAGATCTTTTTGTTTCTTAATGATATCGCCGTTGATAGAAAGACTCTTGATTGCATCGATATAAGGGCGGTCGATTAATTCATCCCAAAGAATGATGTTTTCTTCGTTGCCTTTCCATTTAACATCATCGATAGAAGCGATTTTGTTTACTTCGTCGATTACATTTTTATCGTGAGGAGGAACCAATTGGCAACCATCGTTCCAATATGCCTTGTAACCGTTGTATTTTGCTGGGTTGTGAGAAGCAGTGATGTTTACACCAGCTTGGCAACCTAAATGACGGATAGCGAAAGACAATTCTGGAGTTGGACGTAATTCTTTTGAAAGATATACTTTGAAACCATTAGCAGCGAAAATGTTTGCAGTTGTTTCTGCGAACAAACGGCTACGAAGACGGCAGTCATGAATAACAGCAACCTTGATTTCTGATTCGTTAGGGTAGGCTTTCTTGATGTAGTTAGCAAAACCTTGTGTTGCCATACCAACAGTGTAGATGTTCATTTTGTTAGTACCAACACCGATTACACCACGTAAACCACCAGTTCCGAATTCAAGGTTTTGATAGAAAGCATTCTCTAATTCAGGGTCGTTGTTGTCGATTAAATACTGAATTTCTTTTTTAGTTTTTTCGTCATAATTGCCAGCAAGCCATTGCTGTGCCTTGTTTAGTATTTCTTGATCCATTGTAAAAATTATGTTTCTTAAATTAAGTTCCCAAAATTAAGAATTATTCTTGTAACTCATACATAATATGAATGTGATTTTTGATAATAAAAAAACAAAAGATATTTCGGTAAAAGAACTATCTTGTACAAAATTTTTTGAAAATGAAATGTCGTATTCTCTTTCTTAGTCTTGCATCATGCTGCTTCTTGGGGTGTAATGGTCAAAAAACAAGCGATAATGGTCATAGTGGAATAATGGCCGAAGTGTATCGTATATGCCCCAAGGCTGATGTTGTTAATATAGAACAGAAAATGGAATCAATAGAGGTTGAATTTGTATGTAACGACAAACCAATTTCTATGATTTTTGATAAAAAAGGTATACTTCTTTATACCGAATCTGCGTTTAATGCCCCAAGTGATTTTTTGCAAAAAATCGACAAGAAAATAAACAAAACACACGCTGGTTGGTTGTTGGATGAGATTTCATTAATAGAAACTGCTGATACTTCGTTTGTAAAATTAGAAGTGATTAAGAATGGTGTTGAGGAAAGTCTGTTTTTTACTATGGATGGAAAGTTTTATAAAGTAAAAAATGTTCAAAATAACGAACCTTGGTCACTAAAAACATTAGAGAATAATCTGTATAGCAAAACATTGCCATACAATTTTATACAACCAGATAGACAGTTTGATGTTCCAGAAATTCTAAAAGAAATTTCAGGCATTTCACTTGTAAACGATAGTCTTTTGTTTTGTGTGCAAGATGAACTTGGCGCCGTCTTTCAAATTGATTTAAATAACGAAACAATGTCGACCGTTGCTCGATTTACCGATATTGGTGATTTTGAGGATATTCAAGTTGTTGGAAATATGGTTACAATTCTTCGTAGTGATGGTGTTTTATTTACATTTGACTACGATTATTTTTCGGGAAAAGCATCTGAAGCACGCATACAGGTTCCTTGTATGAATATCGAAGGTCTATGGTATGATAGACAATCAAAACAATATCTTGTTTCGTGTAAAGAACCATCAGTTTCTGTTCGGGCGGCAACAAAGAAAGAACATAAAGAAATTGTTAAGCAAAACGCAGAAAAAGAACGGTTTGTCTATTCATTTTCTTTAAATACTACAAATCATCCAACGGAATATTTAGCAATTGAAATTGCTGATATTCGTTCTTTTATACAAGACAATTATCATATTGATTCTGTGCAAACTATATCGTTTAATCCATCGGCTTTGGCAATTCATCCTCAAACTAAAGAACTCTATGTTTTATCGGCATCGGATAGATTGATAGCTGTCTATAACGGAGAAAAATTAACAAACGTGATGCTTCTTCCACCAGAGTTATTTTACAAACCAGAAGGAATAGAGTTTCTATCGAATGGTGATATGGTTATTTGTAGCGAGGGAATGAAAAAAGGTTATGTGCAAGGACAAATAACCGTTTTGAAAATGAAAAATTAATTTTCAACGTCTTTCGCTTCTTCGTCCAAATTGTTTTCCCACAAATAATGACGCGTTTCTGTAACAATAACGCCAGAAAGCAATAGGAGAGAAATGAGGTTAGGCACTGCCATTAAGGCGTTCATTATGTCTGCTAAATCCCAAACCATAGTGAATTCCATACAACTGCCGGCAATTACGCCCAAGATCCATAATGAGCGATAGATTCGAATAAGAACTTTTCCACCCAAATATTCAATTGCTTTTTCACCGCAATATGTCCATCCCAAAATGGTTGAGAATGCAAATGTTATGATTCCAATTGAAAGAATTGGCGTGCCAACATACGGAATTTCGCCAAATGCTAAATGTGTAAGAATTCCAGGGGAAGAAATGTCTATATGGTCGAATGCCAATATACTCGAAACAATGACAAGTCCTGTTAATGTACAGATTACAACGCTGTCCCAAAATACTCCTGAAGAAAGTACAAGTGCTTGCCTTACAGGATTTTTTGTCTGTGCTGCAGCTGCAATTATAGGTGAGGAGCCGAGCCCAGATTCGTTAGAGAACAGGCCTCTTGCCATACCATAACGCATTGTTGTCATAATTGCCGTGCCGACAACACCGCCAACTCCGGCTTGTAAAGAAAATGCGTCACCAACAATCCAGCATAAAGCTTCCCAGACATACGCATTGTTTACAATTAGAATATAGACACATCCAATTATGTAAATTAAAGCCATAAAAGGAACAAGACTACTACAAACTTTCGAAATCTTTTTTACGCCACCAATAACCACCAAACCAACGATTATAGCCATAGCAACACCAATAACAAATCGACTCATTGCGTCGCTTTCCAATGGACTATATGGCAATAGGATTTCGCTGATTGCTTTTGCTTGAACGGTGTTCCCGATACCAAAGGCTGCAAAAGATGTAAATATGGCAAATAAAATCGCAAGCCATTTCATTCCTAAGCCTCGGTCGAGTGCGTACATTGGTCCACCGACAACTTCACCGTTCTCATTTCTTGTTCGATATTTTACGGCAAGCAAACCTTCGCCATATTTTGTAGCAATACCAAGTACGCCAGACATGAAGCACCAAAATACCGCACCTGGTCCACCAAGTGAAATAGCTGTAGCTACACCAATAATGTTTCCCGTACCTATAGATGCCGCCAAAGACGTTGCTAATGCACCAAATTGGCTTACTTCTCCCGTGCTTTCTTTGTCGGGTTTTACGCTTAGTTTTATGGCAGTGAAGATCTTTCTTTGAGGAAATTTTAATCGAATTGTCAAATAGATATGCGTGCCAATAAGAAGGATGATCATTGGCCATCCCCAAACAATACTGTTTATCTCGTTTATTATATCAGCAGCAGTCAATTTGATTCTGTATTAAACCGCGCAAAGATAAATAAAAAGTGATAGGGGGAAAATGCAAAAGAGAATATGTAAAAAAATCAGTAGCCAGATAACAATGTAGCTGACTACTGATTACTGACAATCGACTAATCCATAACCGGACGTATATTTAGACCAATATTACGATTGCCTACAGATATAAAAGCTGTGTCTCTGCTAAACACAAGTTTTTTCGCACGGAAAGGATAAACAGTATCAACTTCCGAAGACCAATAATATCCTACAGTATTAAAGAGAATTCTATCTTGGTATTCTCCCTCTGCTCGAAGCGTGATGGAATTTCCATTTGGACCAGTCACAACTACTTCGTAGTAACAATAATAGCTATTCACGTCTCGTGGCACCCAAGTACATTTATCTATAAGTTCTTGCCATTCTGCAGCAGTTGGTATTCTCCACTTGCCACCAAGTATTATTGTTGGAAGTATTGTTGGCGTGATTTTTATGAATATTTTGCGCAGAAAGGGCAAATTGAGAATAAAATCGGCTAATTTCAAGGAAGTTTATACGTTGGAGGATTACGAATCCGAAAACGAAATTCCTCATGCTGAATCAATCGACAAAATGTCGGTGCAATTGAGTTTGGTTTTGTTGGTTTATGCAATTGTATTTTTGTTTATGTATGGCGTACAAAGCCTTGACATGGGTACTTTTGGCGAGAAAACAATCAAGCCAATGTCGTGGGGAACAATTTTCGGCTCGCTGACAAAATTTGTGATCACAAAATTACGCAAACATAAATTGATGAATCGTGAATACATCAACAATTACACGTTGGACCGAATTGCGGGTACGTGTTTTGATTTTATGATTGTTGCCGGCACTGCTGCAATTGATTTCAATAATTTGCAAGGAATTTGGTTGCCATTGATTTTAATTTGTACGGTAGGGGCGATTATTACGTTTGTGTACGTATTGTGGTGCTCGAAATATCTTTTCCCGGATTACACGTACGAAGGTTTCTTCTCGTTGTTCGGAATGTTGACGGGAACTGCAAGCAACGGTATGATTTTGTTGCGCGAAATTGATCCGAAATTTGAAACTCCTGCGGCAAACAACTTGGTTCTTCAGGCAATTCCTGCCATAGCGTTTGGTTTCCCTGTATTGTTGGTCGTTGGTTTTGCTCCGCAAAGTCTTCATAATTGTATGATTTCGTTGGCGATTTTACTGCTCGGATTTTCGGCGTTTACATTGTTTATTTTTAGAAAGAAAATCTTTTGCAGAAAGAAGAAATCCGAATAGTAGAGACGCGATTCATAAAAAATACATAATATGAAAAAAACATTTATTTTAGTCGTTGCGTGCGTTGCTTGTTGCGTTATGGCACAGGCTCAGGATAGCACAAATTCAGAAAATATACGAAAAGGATGGACGTTTGGTGTGTTGCCAAGTTTTGCTTACGATGCCGATTTGGGCTTGCAATTAGGTGCGCTTACAAATGTTTACTGTTTTGGAGATGGTGCGATTTATCCAGAATATTACCATTCGTTTTATGCCGAAGCTGCTACAACATCAAAGCATTATGGATTGTTCCGTTTGGCATACGATTCAAAATATTTGATTCCCAAACATCGTTTGAGCATTGATTTGACGTATTTGCCAGATCAAATGTGCGATTTTTATGGATATAATGGCTACGAAACTGAATTTGTGGATGACTATGTTGATGACGATAGTCCAGAATACATAACTCGTGCTTTTTATAAGATGAAACGCGACATGTTTCGTTTTAGTGCCGATTTGCAAGGAACAATAAAGAAGCCATGGTATTGGAATGCTGGCGTGGGACTGCTGTGGTACAACGTGGGTAGTGTTGATGTTGATAGACTTAACAAATACACCAAAGATGATGATAAATTACCTGTTGCAACTACATTGTACGATGAATATGTAAAGCAAGGTTATATATCGGACGAAGAAGCAAATGGCGGTGCACATCCGTATGTGCACGGTGGTGTTACGTTCGACACACGCGATCGTCAGCAAAATCCACGAAAGGGTATTCATGCCGATTTGTTCTTGACGTATTATGCAGGATTAGGGGATATGTCAAGTTTTAATGATTTGAAATTGAATGCAACGTGGCGTCAATATATATCGTTAATACCACAACACCTGACGTTTGCCTATCGTTTAGGAACACAATTGAATTTGGCAGGCGAGAGTCCATTTTATTTGAATACGTACATCAATCAGTTGTATATGCAGCGTGTGATTTACGAAGGTTTGGGCGGAGCAAATTCCATTCGAGGAATTATGCGAAATAGAGTATTGGCAGAAGGCGTTGCATTTGCCAATGTTGAATTTCGTGTGCAAGTTGCTCATTTCCGTGTAGGGAAAGAAAATTTCTACATCGGTTTGAATCCGTTTATGGATGCGGGAATGGTTGTTCAACCATACGATGAGTATGATTATGCTTACAATCTATTGAACATCACAAAATCGTCGGAAAATCGTATGCACGACCTTCATTTGTCGGCAGGTTGCGGCTTGAAAGTCGCTATGAACGAAAACTTTGTGTTGAGCGTTGACTGGGCTACCGCACTCGACAAACAAGACAATGGTAAAGCAAGCAACTTGTATATCAAGATGGGGTATATGTTCTAACGGATAATTTGGGGACTAGTCTTTCAATGTTACTTTTTCTATTAGAAATTTTTTCATAAACTCTGGTGAATCTATTGATGTGTTTTTTAATTCCCAGCGCTCTAATAGAAAATCAAACATTTTTTTACCTCTCTCATATATTGCCTTGTCCGTCCATTCGGGATATTCAGTAAGTTCTCTGTCTGTATAGGATTTACTTACTTGATAGAATCTTTTGTTGTCTTTGAATGAGTCCTTTGTTTTAGGACTCCTTGAAAATGTTATGTTTCCTAATGAATAACGAAGTTTTTTGATACTTTCAACATCTCTATTACGCCAAACTTCAGGAAAATCTTTTTTCGAGGCATCTTTATAAAAAATCAAACAACGATCTCCTTTTTTGAAGTCTGTAGGTTCATCTATTTCTTGTGAATTGCTATTTTCTTTTAAATAACATTCCCAATTCCACATAAAATATTTGCACCCAGCCCAACTATAGAAATATTTTTGTTTTTGTTGTGTGATTTTCCAAATGTTATCTATGATTTCTTTTTCTTTAATTGAATTAGTTGTTGCTCCTGTTATAGTTGAATGTACGTCTTTGTTCCCTTCTGAAAAATAACTATATACATTTCGAAGTATATTCACACGATTGGTATTAGAGCTTCTTCCTGCTAATAAATATACAACAAAATTATGGCGCTCAAGTTCTTTTAAAATACCGATTACAGATTGCTCGTCTTCACTGTTTTTATTTAGCCTACATAATGCGGCCATAATTAACGGACGAGAAAATGAACTATTAGGATTCAAGGAAATTGTATAAAGCAAATCAAGTATTTCATTTGATAGAGTTATTGATTCATCAGTGTTTATCTCTTCTTTGTAATCCAAAGGATAGTTGATGATGTACCACAGTTTAGAACAGCTTTTAAGAGAATTCAACAGAACTCTCAATTCTTCATATTTAGGAGTTGTTTGTGTAGAATAAATTTCCTTAAATAATCCATATTCAAAATCGTTGAGTTCATCTTCTTTTTCATTTTTATGATCAAAGTACATAATGTAAAAAGCCTTTAGAAATTCATCGTCTTTGAGAGGCACATGTTTTTGATTGCTTCTACCTAACCACTCATACATGGTATTCCATGTGATAAGCACTTTGTCTTTGAGGTTTTTATTTTCTCCAAGATTTTTGTCTATTAAATACAAGAGTCTATTTTTAAACAACTCGAGTTTTGACAAAGGAATTCCTCTATTGTTCATGGTTTCAAAAACCAAAGATATATTCAGTTCATTTGGATTGATTTCAAAAAAATAGAATAAAAATTTTTCTTCAATAACAGACATGAAATAATCTAAATCAGAGTCTTCTTCAGTATTTATTTTATTTGAGAAATAATCCAATGCATTGGATAAATTCTGAACATACATAGAATGTGAATTCGCAGTATCTGTAGTTGATGACTGATTGAAAGTTGCATATAAATACTCTGAATTCTTTGGTTCATTGTTATAGTCTAATTTGTACAGATTTGACTTCTTTATGTACAGCGACTCCCACTCGTTTGCTTTTGCCTCGTATGCCTTGTTCTTCTTAAGTTTTGCAACAATCACAGATATGAGAATTAACAAAGTGGTGACTCTTTGCTGACCATCAACAATAAAATAGGGCGTGTATTTTTCGTTCCCCAGCAGAATTTTATTGTCCTCGGTTATTTCAACAAAATCGTGTTGATTCTGAAACGGAGACATATCAGAATCGGTCATAGAGTTACATGTAATAACACCCAAAAAATGGTTTTTCCGCATGCCTTGCGTTTCTTTCAAGTCATCCCACAAATCATCTAATTGGTCGTCTTGCCAAGAATAACCACGCTGATAATCAGGTATTCTAAAGATTTTACCTTCAAATAATTGTTTGAGAGTCTCTAATTTTGCCATTCTTTTTCCTATAAATTATCAATGTGTTTTTTCAAAATTCTTCGAACTACTGCTAAATCTACCTCTTTATTGCGTTTCAATTTCTTTGTTGAACCAAAATCGCTATAACTAATTGTTACAACAGAAATTCCATGTTTAGGAAGAATCTCTTTCCGTCGTGCATCGTAGATCTTACGTTGTTCCCCTCGAGAAACTCCACTTACAGTTTGTTTGTTGTCAAAGAATGAAACTGATTCCGTGTGCTGTTTCTCATAATATTCAACAACAAGATTTTTCTTGGCATAATATGCATCAACAGGAAGTTTTTTGCCAGGATTACCATCTCCTCGAAGAAAGTCAAATGTGTGTTGACGAGAGGCTTTTTGTTTTAATATTTCATCGCATAAATCTATTACATAGTATTCATCAGAATTGGAACGGCCTTTTGATTGTGACGTTTCTTTCTTAGGTGCTATTGTTGCTTTTTCTATAATTTGAGGAGCTTCTGAAGATGGCGCAAAAAACCAATTAATATTTTTCTCTTTACGTTCTGCTATGGTGTAGGGTATAGCTTTCAATTTTTTCCCTTCATTTAAATCTCGTAACAATTCTCGTATCGGCCAACCATTTTTTTTGTCTTTTTCGAAAATACCTGCCTTAATAAATAAAGGCATAAAATTCTTTGCAAGTTCTTTTTCTGTGTGAGTTTTGAAATACTCTTTCAAAACAGCATTAATTAGCTGTATTTTTTCTTCTTGTTTCATACAATTATTCATTTATTGAGTCAAAATTACATATAAAATTATTTTCTATTAGGTCAGAATTAGGTCAGAATTAGGTCAAGTTTAAGTCAAGATTAGGTCAAGTTTCGGTAGAGATTTGAAAAAACGGGCAGATGTATTTCATTTGCCGTATGAAAAGAAATTCTGAGGCATATAATAAATTGATTGAAATGGTACGGAGATACTGCAATCAAAAATATAATATGAATCTCGAAGATTTGGGGGAACTCAAGCGATTGAGGAATTTGTTGGACGAGAAACTTTCAATTTCCACTTTGCAACGTGTTTTTATGGGGACAAATAAGAAACAACAAAAAGTAAACGACACCACGCTTGATATTCTTGCTCAATTTATTGGTTATAACAACGTTGACGACTGTCTTTGTAAAAACAACGAACAAAGCTGCAATGTGTCGCATTTTTGCTAACTTTACCAAAATTCTTTTATGGAGAATAAATCTCAAAATATTGAACTCCTAAAAAATGCAATTGGTAAAAAATATAATCGACCGATTGGAACAGTGGGCGAGTGCAGTTCGCTTGCAAAAGAAATCACGGATTGTGTTCAAGGAGAACAAATTAGCACAAAGACGGTTCAGAGACTTTGGCAACAAAATAAGACAAATATCTCAATTGGTATTTTAAATATACTTGCTAAATATCTTGGATATGAGGATTTTTATTCTGCAATTGAGGACTTGCAAGAAAAGGAATCGGCATGTAAATATTTCAGTCATTCATTGTCGGTTGGAAAATATAAACTTCACGACGCAATGATAATTGTTCTAAGCCAAAACAAATACGAAATGACTCCTCAAGCATTGGCAGACAGTATCAACGAACAAAATCTATACGAACGCAACGACAAGCAACCATTGCCAGCAAGTCAAATTTTACTACGAATAAAAGAGAAAAAACAGTATTTCTCGTATGACGAAAAATCAAATATCGTTTCGTTGAACCCAGCACATCGAAGACCTGAAGAGTAGCTTCTTAAATTCAATAATTATGAAACGAAATGTTAGGAATAGAATTATTAATGCAATCTGCGGTCTTTCAATCGTGGCTATATTCGTTGTGTTTTTTTATGTCCTACCAAAACATTGGGACTTGTATGAAACCAATGAATCAATTAAAGAGAAGGATAGCATTTATGTAAGTAATCAAAAGGTGGTTGATTCTCTTTGGCGACAAGAATGGAAACATCGGTTAGATCCAGAACCGGACACAGGCCCACCGTATAAACTACCACCTATACCAGATAGTCTTAAATTCGAGAATTCAGTTTTGGGATTACTTGAACTATTGAAATAATAATAATAATAACTATAAGAAAGTAGCACCACAATAGTTGTTGTAAGTAACTTTTGTTAAATCTCTGAAATAATATTTTTTTTCTATACATTTGCTTATCACATCAAAAGATTAGCAATGAAACAAAAGAAGGAAGAGAAAAATATTGTATCGGAACCGTCTGTACAATATGTGCCACAAACAGAAGTTGCTGTTTTGAGAAAAAAACTTCATGATAAAATCAATTGTATTGATGATGCGAAATTACTGGCAAATTGTTTGTCTATGTTGTCGTCTTCAATGCCTTGTCTTTTTTCCGATGAGGAATTTAATATAGAAATTGAAGAATCGGAAAAAAGTGGATTTGTAACTAACGAAGAAGCGAAAAGAATTTTTGCAAAATGGCTTTAACAATCGAATGGACTCGCCGAGCCGTTCGACGTGTGGAATCAATATCTGTGTGGTATAATATTCATTTAGGACCAGTAGCTACATCAAAATTTTTAAATGATTTGTTTGAAACTATTGATTTACTAGCCAGTAATCCTACTATTGGTATAATAGAAGAACGGAGGTGTACACAAAACAAAACGTATAGAAGTTTTTAATACATCCCAAATATAGGATTGTATATAGATTTACGGAAAGTAAATTGGTAATCGTTGCTATACGTGCTAATGAAATGAAAAAATAATCCTCGATGGACTTGTTCCTTAATACAAGTCAAATTATAAATTGGATTCTTTATTCCACCTGCAAAACCAATCCTTTCAGATATTCACCTTCGGGATGGTAGATGTTAATCGGGTGGTCGGCTGGTTGTGTTAGCTGATGAAGAATACGAACTTTGCGCTTTGTGTTGGCTGCAGCAGCAAACACCGATTTACGAAAATCTTCCTTGCTTACAGCCTGAGAGCATGAAAAAGTAAATAAAATTCCGCCTTTCTTGATCTGCTCGATTGCTTTCATATTCAATCTCTTATAACCTTGCAATGCATTATTCAGCACTTTGCCGTGCTTTGCGAAAGCAGGAGGGTCAAGGATAATTAAGTCAAATTCGTCCTTGTTGTTGTCAAGATATTTAAATGTATCACTTACAGCAGATGTGTGTGCCGTATTTGGAAAATTCATTGCAACGGTCTTGTCTGTCAATTCGATAGCACGGGCAGAACAGTCAACGGAAACAACTCTTTCCGCACCGCCACGAAGTGCATATACCGAAAAGCCACCAGTGTAACAAAATGTATTTAGAACCGATTTCCCTTTTGAATACTTTTCGACTAATTTCCTATTTTCTCTTTGGTCAATAAAGAAACCTGTTTTTTGTCCTTGAATCCAGTCTATAAAGAATGAATTGCCATATTCTAAAGCATTTTCCGTCTTGATTTCTCCCCACAAAAGTCCGTCGGCATTATCTACGCCAGCTTTAAATGGGAGAGTGCTTTCGCTTTTGTTGTAGATTGCTGTAAGTTGTTCACCCATAACTTGTTGCAATGCCTTTACTATACAATCAATGTTTTTGAACATTCCAACAGAGTGACATTGCACAACTGCAGTACCATTGTAGTAGTCAATAACTAATCCAGAAAGATTATCTCCTTCACCATGAACAAGACGATAACAAGTTGTTTCAGAATTATTTACAAGACCTAATTGCTTACGATAATTGAAGGCAGATTCTATGCGTTCATTCCAGAAATTTTGATTGATTTCAATATCATCAAAACTTAGGATTCTGACAGCAATAGATGATTTTTGATAGTGTCCAATTGCAAGAAATTCCTTTTCTGAAGAATATACTTGTACAAGTTCGCCTTCTTCTGGTTCGCCTGTCATTTTAGCGATAGCACCTGAAAAAATCCAAGGGTGTAATCTTTTGACACTTTGTTCTTTACCTGGTCGTAATGTGATTTTTATCATACTGTGTATGGATAAAGTTTTTGATAAATTTTTAGACTAACCCAAGCATCGGTTGCAGCATAGCGTTGTTGTGCTTCGGAAAGTCTGTCGTTTTCCCAATTTGACAATTGCTGTCTTTTAGAAATTCTATATCCTAAAGCTATAGGAGTAAGGGTTCGTAATCCCATTGCTGTTAATTGCAATTGTTTTGCAATTACTTGTAAATCAATAAAATTACCTGCAGTAAAAGATTTAAGTTTTTGTAAAGCTTTAATATCATCGCGTACAGCAACGCCGATTTTTGCAATGGATTTCGAAGCCAATAATTCAGCAAGACAATTAGGAATTCCTGTCTTTTTTAGTTGAAAAAGAAATGCTTCGTTTTCGTCACTTAATTGTAGTAACGCAACAGTATTCCTTACATTTTTGGAAAATGCTGGCTTAGTTTCCGTATCAAATCCCAATACCGTTTTGGTAGATAAATATTTTACTGCTTTTTCTACATCTTTCACATTGTCAATGACATAGATTGGACCATCAAAGGATTGAATAGGATATTTTTCTAAATCTTCCTTTGCGATAGTTGTAATCTCTGGATATGTAAGTAGCTTATTTTCCATTTCACAGCAAAAATAGATTTTTCCTAAATGACAATAGAAAATGCTTGTGAAAACATATTCACTAAATATTCACAAAAATAGAGAGAATTTTTATGCTATTGCTTTCACCACAATTGTTCCTAACATCAATGCACAAGCACCGAATACAAGACTTGCCAATAAATAGAGTAGTGAAATAGAAATTTGATCGTTTTGTAACAACGATACATTTTCGTTAATGAATGTAGAAAATGTGGTAAAACTGCCGCAAAATCCAACAGTGAGGAATAATTTTAACGATTGGTTACCAATGTTATATTTCTCGAAAAGGGCATAGAACATCCCTATGCAGAAACATCCAAGGATGTTTACAACAAATGTTCCAAGAGGGTAGTGATAAAACGAAAATCGTTGAAAAAATTGGGAGAGTAGCCAACGGAGTACTCCTCCGCAGCAACTTCCCAATCCTATAGCAATAATGCTTTGAAACATTATTTTTGTTTCAAATTAGCTGGTAAAAATTGAAAGAATGTATCTCCGCGGAATCCCATTCTAAGAGCTTCCAACGCAACAACTTCGTTAGTTGCTATATTACCTAAGTTCACATTTGCACCAAGCATTTTGATGAACATCGCTTGTTGTGCTTTATTAGGTGCTTCCCACATAATTTTGTTTATGTCGAAGTTGGCAACAATTGTGTCGATTAGTTCACTATTAGCAGAACCATCTTTTTTGTAAATACCAATTGTTCCACTTTCACGTGCTTCTGTAATAACTTTTTCTGAACCAGCTTCCAATTCAGCCTTGATATATTCAACCCATTTTTCAGTTGGAATTTCAACACTTGCGTCTTTTGAACCAACTTCTGAAATTACTCTAAAGTTTTTCTTTAATTCTTTAATGTAACGCAATTTTTCCTCTGTTGGCATGTACATTGAACCGTCACTTACTTCAGACATTTCAATGCCATATTTTTCTAGAAATCTTTGATATTCATCGAATTGGTTTCTAACGATGAACAATTCAAATAGGGTACCGCCAAAATAAGGAGTAATATTTGCGTTTTTATAGATTGCTATTTTCTTTTCAAGGTTCTTTGTTACCAAACTTGTACCGAAACCTAATTTTACATAATCAATATAGTCACCAGCATCTTGAGCCATTCCTTCGGCTTCAATGCAAGTTAAACCTTTGTCAATTACCATTGTTTGTCCGATAGTGCGAGGTTTCGCTTCTCTGTTTGGAATAAATTCTAATGGGAAATTCATTGTATTAAAATTTTATTACTGTTTTTGTTGATGTTCGTTACGAAGTAAATCATTAACTTCTTTTACTGGGTTAAATGTAATTGATGGCACTTCTACAAATATTGTATTCCAATTTGACATTGCTCCGTTCCAAAGTCCAGGAAGTTCAAGCGCCTTCAAATCTTTGCCGTCTTTACTTTTTGAAGTAATGATTCCGGCTTCTTCATCAATATATTGTAAAAGATCAAATTTCTTGTCGTCGTAATCTTTTACGGCACAAACTAAGTCCACTGGATTAAAGTGGGTAGAGGCATTGAAAATAGCTTCTTGACCTTCTGCTTTTGTGTCAATTTGTGCTTTTTCAATAACTTGCAATGTTTTTGCACCATCTCTTTCTTGTACGAAGAATGGTCCGCCGCCAGGTTCGCCTTCGTTTTTCACCATACCGCATACACGAATTGGTCTGTGAAGAATTTCAAGCAAATAATCCTTACAATCGTTTCTTGCCCAATTTTCAAAACCTTCAGGTAAGATATAGTTCAATTCATTCTGTAAGAAGTTGATTGTCTTTCTCAATCGCCTGTCTGACAAATGTCTGCAACCACGAATTTTCTTATAGAAATGGAATATTTCCGATTGATAATGAATCAAAATACCGGCAAGCGCCTTTTTGTATAAAGTTGTTGTTTCTTTATAGTCATCAGGAACGATATTGTCGATATTTTTAATGAAAATTATATCGTAATTAAGATCGTTCAAGTTCTCTATTAATGCTCCGTGACCAGCAGGTCTAAAAAGGAGAGTGTCGTCGTTATTCTTGAAAGGTGTGTTATCCGGATTGACTGCGATAGTGTCTGTTGTTGACTTTTGCACACTGTAATCCACATAATATTTCACTTTATGTTCGTCTTGATATTTATGTTTTACTTCGGCTACTTTTTCTTTGAAGCCGTCCATAAATTCTGGAGAAACGGTAAAATGAATATTTACATCTTTATTGTGATTCTTTGCATACAAAGCACCTTCCACCAAATGTTCTTCCAATGGTGTTCTGTTTTCTGACGCATATTTATGGAATAGGAGAAGACCTTTTGGAAGGTTGCCATAATTTAATCCTTTGGCAGTCAAAAGATATTCGAAAATAGGTTTATAGTCCTTTTTCGCCAATAAGCTTTCTATTTCGAAGCCATCTTTTGCCAAGGCGGCAACTAAATCTTGATAGAATGCAAATTTTTGTATTTCGTTAATGAAATTTTGTGGCGAATGCAAGCCTGTTTTTGTGAAGAATTTTTTGTATGATTCTTCGCTTCCGTCATATTCGTTCAAAAGTGTAAATAACATTTTAAACATACGGGAAGCAGCACCAGAAGCAGGAACGAATTTAACCACTTTTTTGTGGCGTTTTTTTCTTTCGTATAACTTCGCAAAATCAACGATTTCGTCTTCTTCGTATTTTTTGATTCCGTGCTCTAATGTAGCAGGAGAGACAATATTCATCGGAGAAAATCCTGTTTCGAAACGTTTGATTTGTTTTTCAACCTGCTCCAAACTAAGTCCGTGAAATTGAATTTCGTGAAGATTAGATTCTGAAAACATTTTGTAAAATTTTAATTCTTCAAATATACAATAAATTGAATGTTTTGGTTGCTTTTACAAGAAAAAAGGAGCAAAATGCTCCTTTTTTCTTATTCCCATTCAATTGTTGAAGGTGGTTTTGAAGAAATGTCGTAGCATACTCGGTTGACACCTTTCACTTTATTTATAATGTCGTTAGACACTTTTGCCATAAATTCGTATGGTAGGTGAGCCCAGTCTGCTGTCATTGCATCGGTACTTGTTACGGCACGCAATGCAACAGCGCGTTCGTATGTTCTTTCGTCACCCATAACGCCTACGCTCTTGATTGGCAACAAAACAACACCTGCTTGCCAAATTTGATCGTACAACGAAACTTCAATTTCTCCATTAGTCATATCGGCTGGAACACCAGCAGCAAGTACTTTACGAGCTTCTTCACCAGACAGTTTAACTTTCCAATCACGAAGACCTTGTATGAAAATATCGTCTGCATCTTGAAGGATACGAACTTTTTCTCTTGTAATGTCGCCCAAAATACGAACAGCCAAACCTGGTCCAGGGAATGGGTGACGAGTAATCAAATGCTCTGGCATACCCATTTGGCGACCAACACGACGAACTTCGTCTTTGAACAACCATTTTAATGGCTCGCAAAGTTGTAGGTGCATTTTTTCTGGAAGACCACCAACATTGTGGTGACTCTTGATAACCATACCGGTAATGCTCAAACTTTCAATACGGTCTGGATAAATAGTTCCTTGTGCTAACCATTTCGCATCGGTAATCTTTTGTGCTTCAGCATCGAATACGTCAATGAAACCAGCACCGATAATTTTACGCTTGCGTTCAGGTTCTGTAACACCTTCCAATTCTTTGAAGAATTTTTCGCTTGCGTCAACACCAATTACGTTCAAACCAAGACATTCGTAGTCGTGAAGTACATTCTTGAACTCATCCTTACGAAGCATACCGTGGTCAACGAAGATACAAGTTAAATTCTTGCCAATTGCCTTGTTCAAAAGAACAGCAGCAACCGAAGAATCAACACCGCCACTTAAACCAAGAATAACTCGGTCGTTTCCAAGTTGTGCTTTTAATTCAGCGACAGTAGTTTCAACAAATGAAGCAGGGCTCCACGATTGTTTACCGCCACAAATACCAACGACAAAGTTCTTCAATAATAAGGTTCCTTGTACCGAGTGGAACACTTCAGGGTGGAATTGTACGCCCCAAACTTGTTCACTTTCAAATTGATATGCAGCAAATTCAACTTTATCTGTTGAAGCAATTTTCTTTGCATTTGCTGGAAGTTTCGTGATTGTATCACCGTGACTCATCCAAACTTGGGAATTGTCGTCTAATCCTTGTAAAAGAGGATTTGTCTTGTCGAATGACGAAAGATTTGCACGACCATATTCTCTTGTTCCCGCAGATTCAACCTTGCCACCAAATGTTTGTGCCATAAATTGAGCACCATAACAAATACCAAGGATAGGGTATTTGCCACGAATGTCCGTAAGGTCAACTTTGAATGCTTTTTCATCGTAAACACTAAAAGGAGAACCACTTAGAATGACACCAATGACATCTTTGTCGTCTTTTGGAAATTTGTTGTAGGGAACGATTTCGCAGAACATATCCAATTCACGGACACGGCGACCTATCAGTTGGGTCGTCTGCGAACCGAAGTCTAAAATGATAATTTTTTCCATTGTATATTTATTATGGCCCAAAATTACTGAATCTATGAAATTAACAAGGCCGTTTGTTCAAGTTTTTCTTATTTGTTTTCAACTACCACTGTTGAATCCGCCATTCTAATTTGTAACCACGAAGTGATTCTCGCCACGGCATCTTCTTTTGGCGTGCCACTCCAGTACAATCTTACAATAGGGGATTTAATCGTTTTGTTTGATGCAATATCGTAATTTTCTGTTTCGCCCATTGCAACTTTTTCTATAGCAGGGTAAAGAGCGTGAATTTCTTTGGAAAGTTCTGATACAGAAAGCTTTGAAGCAGATTGTAGGTCTGCTATTTGTTTTTGTAGATTGGCTATTGTTGCTTCGTTTTTCTCAATCATCGCGTCTTTTTTCTCAAACAAATCTTGAATAAGTTCCGATTGTTTATTTAAGTCAAATGTGGCAGCACCAGATTGTTTAATATTAAGATTTACTTCTCCCAAATCAAAGTCGTTCAAATGTGTTTGTAGATATTGAATTTGTTCGTCTGTTAAGGGTTTACCGACAAAAGCAAGATCGATTGTCTTTGTCTTGAAATCGCGTGAATTCTTAATAATTTGTGCTTCTGGGAACAATTCACTTTGTTCTATACTATTGACATATTTGATTGATGCTGAATTAAATGCAGTTTCTCTTATGACATTCAATGCAATAAATACACTTGGAATCATAACAATAAGAGAGAATATAAGAATGTAGTGGCGAACCTTTCGTTGGCGAGTATCATCAACATAGTCTTTCTCTGGAAAATGAAGATATTTAACAATTAAAAATGTTGCTAATGCAATGAAAAACGAGTTTATGAAAAACAAATAAAAGGCACCGAAAAAGTAATTAAACTGTCCTGTTCCAATACCATATCCAGCTGTACAAAGTGGAGGCATCAAAGCCGTTGCTATTGCCACGCCAGAAACAACCGTTGTTTTTTCTTGCTTTCTTGATGAAGCAACGATTCCTGCAAATCCACCGAAAGTGGCTATCAATACATCAAATATAGTTGGACGTGTTCTCGCAAGTAATTCAGATTGAGCATCGCTAAGAGGCGTAAGTAAGAAATAAATAGTTGAAACTAAAAGACTTATTGCTGTCATTATAAACAAATTCTTTAATGACTTTTTCAATAGTTTAATATCGTTAATTCCAATAGATAAACCTATGCCAATAATAGGTCCCATAAGTGGAGAAACCAACATCGCACCAATAATAACAGCAGTTGAATTTACATTCAAACCAATCGATGCGAGGAAGATTGCGAATATTAAAATCCAAGCATTAAGTCCTTTAAATTCAATATTTTGCGATATATTATCTATGGTTGTATCAATATCACAATCTTGATCTATGTTGATTAAACTTTTGAAATAATTTAAAACACCTGTAAAAGAATTCTTATCCATTTTCGTTATATTTTAAATTTTGAGCAAGGTAACTAAATTTTTTAGTAAAAAAAGGTAGTTTCTTTTCATAAAATCAACAAGTTAACAACAATACTACAACAAGAAAAAAACGTTTATAAGTTTTTGAAAACTTAATGAAGCAAGTGAGCGAAGTAGTGTTTTTTTTATTCAAATTTGTGCGTTATAGTGTATAATATTATGAACAAGTTAAAGACATCTTTAATTCTTTTAGTATTAGGCAGTTGTATGGCGGCATCTGCACAAAAATACGAACACAATATGCCTGCATACGCAACGGCGGTAGATTTGTTTGAAAATCAAAAATATAGTGCCGCACAACGGTATTTCCAGGAAGCGTTGCAACAGAATCTTGGACGCGAGCAAAAGATTGACGCGGCATTCTATTCAGCAATGTGTGCCTTGCGTTTGTTCAATCCAGATGGCGTAGGAATGACGCAACAATTCATAGAGAATAATCCACAATATCCACGCATGTATCAGGCTTATTTTGAGTTAGGAAATTATATGTTTCACGAAGAAATGTATAAAGAAGCACTTAATTGCTATCAAAAAACTGACTTGCAACGATTTACAAACAACGAAGTGTTGGAATTATTCTACAAAAAGGGCTATTCGTACTATAAAATGAATGATATTACCAATGCAAATAATGAAGATAAAAAGAATTCAATTTATGCAGAACAGTCTTCTTATTATGAATTGGCTAAGCCGCTGTTTAAAGAAGTCAAGGACAACCAACGATCGCCATACGCCGAGAACGCTTTGTTTTACTATTCATATATTGAATATGTAGATGGCAATTACGAAACTGCTTTGAATGGTTTTATGACATTGTCTGATTCATCGATGTTTGCACCAGTCGTTGCACCATATATTTGTCAGATTTACTATCAAAACGGCGACTACGATAAGCTAATTCAATATGGTAAAAAGGTAGAAACATCAGTGAATCCAAAATATTTGGGTGATGTGTATCGTGTAATGGCAGGTGCTTATTACAAGACGCTTCAATATCAACAAGCATTACCGTATTATGAAAAGTTTTTTGCATCTTCTCCGGCACCAACAAAGGTGGAATACTACGAATTAGGTCAATTATACTATCGTTTAGGTGAATATCAAAAGGCGGTAGATAAGTTCCAAATGGTAACATCCGAAAACGATACAATTGCACAAAACGCCTATTATCACATGGCGGATTGCTATTTAAAATTGGGTGAGAAGGAAAAGGCACGCAATGTTTTTTATGCCTGTTCGCAGTATTCTGTATTCCCAGAAATAACAGAAAATGCAACATTTTGCTATGCAAAACTGACATACGAACTTTCGTTTGCTCCTTTTAATGAAGCAATTACAGCTATGCAAAACTTTATGAATCTCTATCCAAAGTCTAAATACAAAGACGAGGCTAATGGATTGATGGTGAAAATCTTTATGTCTTCGAAAAACTATGGAGATGCATTGAAATCGTTGGAAGGTATTTCGAATTTGTCGAGTGACTTGAAGATGGCATATCAGCAAATTGCATACTACCGTGGTTTGGAATTGTTCAACAATCTTGATTACAAGGCTGCTATCGATATGTTTAACAAATCTATGGAATATGGCATATACGATAGAGTTGTGAATTCATATTGCTTGTATTGGAAAGCTGAATCAAACTATAAACTAAAACAATATACTGATGCTCTTTCTTTATATAAGGATTACATCATTGCACAAGGTGCTTTTGGAACACAAGAATATGAACGCGCACATTATAATATAGCATATACTTATTTCGAAAATGAAGATTATGCATCGGCTGCAATGTGGTACAGAAAGTATATTGATCTTGCAAAAGATAAGAAATCAGACATTTACACAGATGCGTTGATTCGTACAGGAGATAGTTATTATATGTTAAAAGACTTTGCTTCGGCTGTAAAATATTATGGTCAAGCAGAGAAAATTGGCCGATACGATGTTGAATATGCATTGTTCCAAGAAGCTTTCTGCCAAGGTTTGGATGGAAATCAAAGTGGAAAAATCAGTACACTTTCTACATTCTTGAAGACGTATGTAAATTCAACTTATTACGATGACGCATTGTATGAACAAGCCGAAGCATATATGAAAGTGGGAGAGAATCAGAAGGCTATTGATAACTACAAAAATATTATAAACAATTACAAATCAAGTTCGTATGTTAAACGTGCATTATTGCAATATGCGTTGTTGGAATATAATTCTCAAAATATTGACAAGGCTTTAGACATGTATAAAGGTATTGTTGAACAATATCCTGGTTCACAAGAATCGGTAACGGCATTGAATATGATTCAAAACATTTACAGAAAGAAAAACGATATCGATACTTATTCTACATACCTTAAACAAATTGGTGGCTATTCCGATATTACAGAAGCACATCTTGACTCTTTGAGTTACGAAGTAATTGAAGAAACATATTTGGAAGGAAACTGTGACAAAGCAACTCCGCTAATGCAAAGCTACTTACAAAAATACGGAGACGGTTTCTTCAAAATCAATGTACATTATTATTTAGGTGACTGCTTGAATTACAGAGGATACCAAACAGAAGCATTGCCTCATTTTGAATATGTAATACAACAACCGAAAAACGGTTATACAGAACAAGCATTGGTAAACGCTTCGCAAATTCTTATGAATTATTTCCAATATGAACAAGCAATTCCATATTTGGTACAATTGGAAACAACAGCAGAGATAAAACCAAATGTATTGTTGTCTCGCAAACTACAAATTGAAGCATACGCTAAATTAAAAGAATACCAAAAGTTAATTGCTACAGTAGAAAATTTCATTGTAACAGAAAAAGTTACGCAAGACGACAAACGTTGGGCAAATATGAATGCGGCAATTGCATACGATTCTTTGGCAGACACAACAAATGCATTGGTTAAATATAGAACTGTTGCATTGGAAATATCTACAGCAGAAGGTTCTGAAGCAAAATACCGTGCTGCTTCATTGTTGTTCGACCAAGCACGCTATGATGAATCTGAACGTGAGATTTTAGACTTCTTGGAAAAGAATTCTCCTCACCAATATTGGTTAGGAAAATCATATATTATGTGGGCTAAAATATTTGTTGCACGCAATGAATTGTTCCAAGCTCGCTACACATTACAGAATGTATTGCAACATTACAAAATACAAGATGATGGCATAATTAACGAAGTTAACGATATGCTTGATTATATTACTGATATTGAAATGCAGCAAAAAGCACAAGAATCTCAATCTGTTGAGATTGAACAGAGATAATTCACTATGAAGACAGAACAAAAATCTATGAGTATGAAATCCTCAATAACAAAATTAGCGACATATTGTGCTGTTTTAGTTTCTCCGTTATCGTTGTTTGCACAAACGGAAGAACCAGAATTAAGCAAAACCATACAAGTTTATTCTGAATATAAACCACAAATTTCCGATGCGGCACGTATTTCTGTAAATCCGAAAGTATACGATACACTTGATTTACAGGTTAATTTGAAATATGATGTGGCAACATCTCCATTGAAAACGGACTACCACATTATACCATTACGCGCAGTAAGCGTAAAAGGCGACAGATTGCAGGAATTGTATAAAGGTGAAGCAACTGTCGGTTTGGGTAATTATATGACTGGCTTATTTTCGCTTCGTTATATGACTGAGCGTTCACGCTTAAGACAATCGGGTATAGAGTTCTATCACCAAAGTTCTACTAGCAAATTGAAACGAAAAATAGGAGAGGAAAAGATCTTTGCCGGATATACAACAGATTATTTTTCAGCATATTGGAAACGATTCTACGACAAATTTACGTTGTACACATCAATAAAACCTGAGTATAAAAACTTTATGCGATATGGTTATCAGAATATTGAAACATTTGATGGGGTAGTTTACGAGAAAAAGAAAATCCGTAGAAATGTAATTGGTCTAAATGCAAATGTCGCTCTTGTTTCAAACGACACCGATGTTGATGCACTACGTTACAATGCCGATGTAAATTACGATTTGTCGTTTGCTACAAATCCTAAAAATATTGAAAATCTAGTAAACCTTTCTGGTGGTTTAAACAAGGCTTTCGGGCGAGTAGTTGCAGGTTTCGATGCAAATTATGAAATGAGCATCTTGAATTTCCAACCAGAAGATCTTGATAGCTCTCAGTTCGAAAGTGTATTGAAAGTTTTGCCATACGCGAAAGTCGGAACAGACGATTGGTCGTTGAAAGTAGGAGTGAATGCGTCTCCAATTTTAGGCGGAAATACGCAATTTAAAATCTTCCCAGATATTGCATTCGCATACTCGTTACCAAAAGTAAAAATGGTTCCTTATTTCAATTTCTATGGTGGAGTTTCTATGATGTCGATGAAAGATATGTTGGAAGAAAATCCGTATGTATCTGATTCAATTATGGTTAAACCAACAATTAATAAATTAGGATTTGACCTTGGTTTAAGTGGTAGAATAAAGAAATTAGTTACCTATAATGCAGAATTCTCTGTAAAAGCATACGACGATATGTATTTCTGGATAGCAGAAAGACACAATCCTGTTACATTAGGATTGACCAATATTCCAGTTGAAGATATCAATACAACATACGGTGTTGTGTACGATAATTCAATGCTTATGAAGGCTCATGCCGACCTTGGCTTTTTATTTAGAAAAGTGAATTGTGGGATAGAGGCTAACTACTATTATTGGCAGTTGGATACACTTTCGTATGCTTGGTACAAACCTGTTGTTGACGCAACAATAACGTCACGTTTCAGCATTTTGAATCCAAACAATAGCAAGACAAAACTTTCTATTGAACCTAGTGCGTATTTCTTGTTGTATCAAGATGAAACCAATGGCGATGGAGATATTGCAAAATCTTGCATTTTTGACTTAGGATTGGAAGCTAACTATTACTATAATAGCGTTTTGCGTGTATTTGTTGATGTAAACAATATTCTTGGTTTAAGATATCACAGATATGTGGATTATCCTTGCCAACGTGCAAATTTCTTGATTGGACTTTCATACTCATTTGGCGGACATAAAGAATAATGAAAATCACGCTTATTTGGGTTGCAAAGACGAATGCGTCGTATTTGGCAGAAGGCATAAAAGAATATACCGAACGCCTAAAACACTATTGCCAATTCAATATTGTTGAAATTCCTGAATACAAGTCTTCGAGCAAGACAAGTTTTGATGAAATCAAGAAAAAGGAGGGAAGCGCCATACTTGCAAAATTGCCACAAAATGCCCAATGTTTCTTGTTGGACGAAAACGGCAAAGAATACACTTCACGACAATTCGCAAAAGTAATTGAAACGGCAAAAGATAATTCACGCGATTTGTGCTTTATAATTGGTGGACCGTACGGATTTTCACAAGACGTGTATAATGCTGTACCACAAAAGGTTTCGTTCTCAAAAATGACATTTTCGCATCAAATGATACGAGTATTTGTTGTTGAGCAATTTTATCGTGCATTTACCATTATAAATGATTTGCCATACCACCACGACTAATGGTTAACATAATCATAGACACGGATTTAGGTAGTTCAACCGACGATGTTGCAACAATTTGTATGGCCTACAAATATATGCGACAAGGAAAGGCTAACTTATTGGGAATCATAGTAGATAGAAAGGGAGAGCAGAATGCGGAATTTGCCGATGTGCTGAATACCTATTATGGTTTTCCAGAAATTCCAATTGGACTATGTAGAAATGGACTCCACAATCCACAAATTTTTAGTGATTATGCTGGACTTGCGTATGCAAAAGACAACAAAGGCAACCAATTATTTAAACGAACAAAAACCGAAGATTTTCCTGATGATTATAAGTTATATAGAAAATTATTGGCAAATCAAGAAGACAAATCGGTAACAATTATATCAATTGGATTTTTGACTAGTTTATCAAACCTGTTGGAATCTCAAGCAGACGAATATAGCGAACTGACTGGTGTGGAATTAGTTCGCCAAAAAGTTGAGCGAATTATTCTTATGGGAGGAAAATTCGATGAAAACGATAAAACCGGAGAATACAATATTCAACTGAGTGCTGAATTTGCTAAGAAATTTTATTCATTAATTCCGGAAGAAATTCCAATATTGTATTCGCCAGAATCTGTCGGAAATCAAATTTATTGGACACGAGACCAAATTTTACAGGATTTTTCTGATGTAGAAATTCATCCGTTAAAACAAATCTATCTTGCTTGTCCGGAAGATATTTATCAGCGTATGTGGGATCCACTTACAATAATGACAGCTGTCGAAGGTCTTGATTTATTTTCCTGGTCAGAAAAAGGAATCGTAAAACTTACGGATGATTTTACTTTAGAATTTATCGAAAATCCAGAAGGCAATGCAATGTATCAAAAAGTAGCATCAAAAAAGCAAAACGAATTCTTATTACAAAGAATCAGAGAAATTATACTGGAAAAGTAAAAAACATTCTCTATAGGGTACTTGTTTATTTTATCTATTTAACATAATATAAATTATAGGACAAAGATATAAAATATAGGATAGTAGTGGTATTCTGTTGATTTTGCTACTTTTTCTGCAATATTTGAAATAATTATTCGACTGATTTTTCTTGAGTAAATGTTCTTATCAATTTCCTGTTCTTTTTTTGATGGATTTTTATCCAACAAAATATACTCACTCTCTAAATCTCTCAAATTTTCATTTCTGAAATTTTGTTTTTTTTTCATGTTGAATAATTCTATTCCTAATTCAAATAAATAACACAATTCTATTGTAAAAATCATCACTTTTTTTCTGAGATCTGGATAATTCTCTTTCAGTCCTAAAAAATCGCATTTTTTTTGAGTAAAAAATTCAAAGAAAAAAAAGACAATTTTCACTTGTATATAGCTTTCACATTAGAATTCTATATTATATACTGTTCGTTTTAAGCGTTTGTTTTATTTCAATACAGATACATGACTTTTTTTGGAATTTATACAAAAGCCATAATAGTAGTCTTTCAATTTGTCAATAAGATCTGATTATAAATTAGATTTCATATATTCTATTTAACATAATATTTCTACTACTGAATTCGTAGAAAAAATGTTAATAATTCACCCATAAACATTTCTATCAATTACATAAAAATAAATGAAATTTGAATGTTTAAGTATATCTATGGATTATTGCGAATTCACTTGTGATTTAGACCGTCTATCTTTGGAAAACAAGGATATTCTGACTGCATTGTTGTCCGAAATTGGCTTCGAAAGTTTCTATGAGGAAAACAATGTATTCAAAGCCTATATTCAAAAAGAATTGTTCAACCAGGATGCTTTACAGGAAACAATGGATTCCGCCAACTCTTTTATTGGCGACTTCCCCTACTCTGTGCAAACGATTCAGTCGCAAAACTGGAATTCTGAATGGGAAGCAACTTTTGAATGTGCCGAAGTGTCTGATTCAATTTTAATTCGTACACCGCAATATAAACCAACGAAATCATTTGATTACGAGATTGTTATAAAGCCTGAAATGTCTTTTGGATCAGGAACCCACGAAACAACTTCGCAAATTTTGCAGGAAATGTCTGCTATTGATTTTTCGGGTAAAACGGTTGCAGATTGTGGATGTGGAACAGGCATACTTGGCATTTTTGCCTCTCTCCTCGGTGCAAAACAAGTATTCGCTTTCGACTACGATGACTGCTGTGTAAGCAATACACAGACAAATATGCACTTAAACAATGTAGGCAATATGGATGTGCAACTTGCCAAACTCGATGCGTTGTCTGGCAAAAAATTCGATGTCGTCATTGCAAATATAAATCGAAATATTCTCGTTTCTAATATGAATTTTATTGCTAATGCAGTAAATTCCAATGGCTTGGTTGTTCTTAGCGGATTCTATACCGAAGATGTTGCAGACATTCAAATGGCTGCCGAACAATATGGACTACAACTACAATCAACAAAATCAAAAAATAATTGGACAATAACAACTTTTATATATAAATAATATGGTATCACATGTAAAAAAGGTCGTTTTTATTTGCACATTCCTTTGTGCGTCCCTTTTCTCTAATGCACAGCAAATCAAGCAGTTCTCTGATAATGAAGTTGCGTATTTGCAGGAATTGGAGACATTCTTTTCTTCATCTGCTAAGAAGGATGAATTGTTAAAATATTTGAAACAATTCAAAAAGAATTGGGAATCTGGCGAAATCGACAGAGATGAAAAATCTCGTATCGTAGCAACATCTAATGCGTTGTTGAAGAAATACGGTAAGCCAAGTCCTCACTTCCATGAGTATTTACAAACTGTTGAGTTGTTCTTTACTACTGATCAACCTGCAACAAGTTACCACGCTTGGGACGAGGCATACAAATATTTGTTGAAATCAAAGTCGTTGAACGCAGCAGACAAATTCTGTAAAAACTCTTTGCAGTTGTTAGCTGAACATGCTCTATATACTTCTTCTACAGTTACTTGGAAACTTCTTCGTGTAAAATCGTTCAAGTACGAGTTCAAGGATAATGTTGCAAAAGTCATCCTTCCTCCTACTACTTTGCAATGTACTTCAACTGGTAACTCTTTCGTAATCAACCAAGCAAGTGGTTACTTCCTTCCTTTCGAAAACCTTTGGGTTGGTGACGGCGGTAAGGTTACTTGGGAACGTTCAAACCTAAATAGCGAATCGGTTTTTGCTGAATTGGCAAACTATCAAATTGATATGACAAAACATACCTACACGGCTGACTCTGTGTGGTTTACAAACGATAGTTACTACAACGAAAAGATTCTTGGTTCGTTAGAAGATAAAACAACTGATGTGAAAAGTCCTGCTGATATTACCTATCCTCGATTCAAGTCATATAAAAATGTGTTTGTAATTAAAGACATCTATCCTGGTATTGATTTCCGTGGTGGTTTCAATATGAACGGTTCTAAATTTATTGGTTCTGGTTCGGTTGAAGAACCTGCAACATTGACGGTTAAGGCAAACAATGGTAAGACATTATTCAAAACAAACTCAATGGGTTACACTTTCCAAAAGGAAAGCATTAGTAGCCGTAATGCCGCTATCAGTATTTATGTTGACCAAGATTCAATCTACCATCCAGGTTTGTTGTTCCGCTACAATGTGGCTACACGAACAGTGAATTTGATTCGTAATGGTGATACCGAAAATCTTTCTCGAAGCCCTTATTTCGACTCTTATCACATGTTGGATATGGATTTCCAACAATTGACTTGGCAAATCGATAACCCCGAAATGAAAATGGGTGGTCTTGATGGTACCAATATGAGTAAAGCGACTTTTGAATCGGCAAATTATTTCCGCGAAGCACGCTATATGGAAATAGGTATGTATAATCAAATCCACCCGCTTGTTGCTCTTCGTAGATTGAGCAAAGAGAAAAAGAAAGAAACATTCTCTGTGCGCGAATATGCCGCATATATGCGTATGCCAGAACCAGACTGTATTCACCTTTGCTTGGATCTTTCGTTCCGTGGTATGATTAAGTTCGATTCCAAGACAAATACATTGGAAATTAAACAAAGAACATACGAATATCTTGATGCTGTTATCGGTAAAATCGACTATGATGTTATCCGCTTCGTGTCTGAACACGATATGAAAGGTATGTCGAATGCAACATTCGATATGACAAGCAAAGACTTGAATATGGTTGGTGTGTCAAAAATCCAAGTATCTGACTCTCAAAATGTTGTATTCTACCCTCGTGGTAGCCAATTAACAATGTCGAAGAACCGTAACTTCCAATTCGACGGTATTGTTGAAACTGGTTTGTTCACATTCTATGGTCGTGGTTTTGATTTCAACTACGAAAACTTCAAAATCAATTTGCAAAATGTTGACTCTCTTAAAATTAAGGTTAAGAGCTTTACTCCTAACCAATATGGTGTGAAAGACTTGGTTCAAATTAAGAATGCCATCGAACACGTTACTGGCGATATCTTAATTGATGATCCTAACAACAAATCTTCTGTGAAAGATTTCCCACAATACCCTATTTTCAATAGCAAGGAAACTTCGTATGTTTACTACGACAACAAGAAAATCTACAATGGCGTATACGACCGCAATAAGTTCTACTACAAGGTCGATCCATTTACTATCGATAGTGTGAACGACTTCTCTACCGATGCCTTGTTCTTCGAAGGTGAATTGAACTCAGCCGACATTTTTGATCCTATCAGAGAGAAAATCGTTGTACAACCTGATTATTCTTTCGGTTTTACTCGCATAACTGGCAAAGGTGGCTACAAAATGTATAAAGGGAAAGGTACATTTACCGACACAATCAATTTGAGTTTCAAAGGTTTGCGTGGTAATGGTACATTGGATTACATTCAATCAAAATCGGTTTCTGGACCAAAAGGATTTACATTCTTCCCAGACTCGACAAATGGTTTTGCTACAACATTTACAATCAAACAACAGAGTGCCGCTCAAGGTACAGAATCCCCAAGTGTAAATGGCGAAAGCGTAAATATCCACTGGGAACCATACGAAAATAAGTTGTATGCAGTAGAAACTGGCAAAGCGTTCAAAATGTATGGCGACACTACTACTCTTTCTGGTGGTTTAATCTACACTCCAAAAGGTCTTGGCGGTTGGGGTAAATACAAATTCAGCGAAGCACTTATCACGTCAAAGAATTTTGATTTCAAGGAAAAAGTTGCCAATGCTGATTCTGCCGACTTCGACTTGTTGACACAAGGTGGCGCATTAGACGAAATGGCATTCAAAACAAAGAATGTAAAGGCAAATATCGACTTCACAACCAAGAAAGCTAACTTTACAACAAACGATACCCTTTCGTTGGTTCAATTACCTAAGAATATGTATGTCTGCTATTTGACAAAATTCACTTGGGATATGCAGACAAAACAAATCGCACTTGGTGATGCAAAAGATTTGAACACAGACAAATGTGACCTTCACTTCTATTCTACTCACCCAAAACAAGATACTTTGAACTTTAATTCTCCGTATGCAACATACGATTTGAAGAACTACATTATTAGTGCTAAAAAAGTCCCATATATCGATGTTGCAGACTCGCGAATACTACCTAATAAAGATAGTATAATAACTATTCGCCAAGAGGCTTATATGGATACACTTCGTAATGCAAAATTGCTTGCAAGCCGTACAAACAAATACCATTCGGTATATGACGCAACATTCTTTGTAAAAGGTAGAAACAACTTCTCTGGTCGTGGTATGTACGATTATGTTGATGAAACAAGCGTAAAACATCCACTTCCATTGAACAAAATCAAAGTTGACTCTGCATTACATACATACGGTGTCGGAAGTCTTTCACAAGAAGAAAACTTCAAATTGTCGTCAGTGTATAGTTACTATGGCGACTATCGTATGAATTCAAATCAGCAATATCTTGTATTCGATGGTAATGTGTTGATTTCCAACGAATGCGCTATGGTAAAACCATTATGGTTCAAATTTGCTGGAGAAATCAACCCTGCAGAAATTATGATTCCTGTAAACGACAATATGTTTGATGTAGATTCGAACGCCGTTGGTGCTTCTATCTACACAAATATCCGTCCTA
>DCIX01000034.1 GCA_002317135.1 Bacteroidales bacterium UBA1715 | reverse complement strand
GGTAAAAATTAGTCTTTATATTATTGTATTTCAAACACTAACGAGATATTTAAACAAATAAGAATCAGTGGTTTGAATAGTGGTAATAACATAAAAATCGAATTACTTACTTCAATTTTGTAATTTACTCTCTAATTAGACATTGTTCTTTCTTGCTTCAGGTCAAGAAAGAACAAGATTACCGTTTGTCTATCCAGCACCACAATTTGTACATCAAATATCCCCAAACTAGGAATAACACAATATGTACCCACATTGGTATTGTGGTTTGGAAATCTACAACATTCACAAATTTCTCAAAATTGGGAATATCGGCATAATAATATGCTCCTGCACCAAAGTCAAGATTTTCTTGCAAGCCAAGCCCCTGGCACATAATAAAAATGGAACCTGCAAGAATACAGGTTCCAACTATAATTGTAATGATTTTGAATATCTTCACGCTATTTGTCCAATACAGGAACGTCGAAAATCATACCCGATAATAACAACCAAACGGCCACAAATGTCAAGATAATGTTGAATGCCTGACCAGCAATGTACAACCACAACACTTTTCCACCTTGCATTTGTTTAATGATTTCGCTGAATTTTGTGTCAAGACCAATGCTTGTAAAAGCCAACACAAACGCCCAATTCTTATACTGATCCAAAACCTTATTGATTACACCAACGGTAGAACTATCAGTCATTGGTAAAACAACAAACGATGCTACCAAAGAGGCAACAAAGAAGCCAATTATGAATTTAGGGAAACGAGTCCAAATTTCTATAGCACCAACTTTGCGTCCTTGTTCTTTATCTACATGAGTTGCAAAGAATAATGCTACAAAAAAGGCGATGAAACCAATTAATATGTTTTGAATTGATTTAACCAAAACAGCAGCAACCTGTGCTTCTTCGCCCAATGCTGTACCAGCAACTACAACGGCTCCAGTTGAATCGACTGTTCCACCAATCAGCGAACCGCCCATTATTGGAGACAAGCCCAACGCATTGCAAACGATAGGTTCAACCACCATTAAAATTACAGTGAAAATGATTGAAATAGAAACAACCATTGTCAAGTCAGTCTTCTTACAATTTGATGCAGCTCCAGTTGCTATGGCAGCACTTGTTCCGCAAACCGATGTTGCCGCAGCCATAGTAATTACAAGTGGTTTATTGTCGATTTTCAATAGTTTTGTACCAAACCACCACATAAATATGATAACAACTGGCGTTACAATCCAAGCAATTCCCAATCCATACAAGCCAAATTTGGCAATATTGGAGAAAAGGACAGAGAAACCCATAATTACCAAGCCAGTCTTAATATAAAACTCTGTTTTTACAGCAGGTTTCAACCATTGAGGAACACCAACTGTGTTCGATACCAACAAACCAATAATCAACGCCCAAAATGCCCATTCCAAATATCTATTGAATGTGAATTCTGCACTTACTAAGCGAACTATCAATGCCAAAACAAATAATCCAATAAATGCAGGAATGTATTTTTTTACACTTTCACCTTGTAATTTGGCTCCAATAGTGAATAATCCACTTGAAACCACAAATGTAAGTACCAACTTAGCCCAGAAACTACCACTTGCCAATTGATCCAACAAAGGAACAACTTTGCTATTACCTTCCTCCCATATTGTCCATGTGCTGAATTTCAAAGCAGAGAAATCGAATGCACCCGTTAACACACTAATTACTGCAACAGCAATAACAATAAAACCTATCCATACAGCAAGCCAGTCCTCGCTTTTATACAGTTTTTCTTTTTCTGTCATTTTTGTGAATTTTTGTTTTGGCAAAGATACATATATTTTCATTCTTTCAACCTACTATATTGATAGGTTTATATGTATTTGCATTGTAAATTCTATATTTATATGATTATCAACTAATCGCATACTATTTGAGATAGTACAATTTTCTATCTATAGTCCGTAGGGTTTCCTTATCAACAAAATAAAAATATATTTTAATATACTATTAATCAGATAATTATATGTATTTTAATATTTTTTTTGAAAAATAATCGTGCTTAGTATTGTATGTTACAAAAAAAGTGTACTTTTGCATCACCACGGAAAAGTGGCAGAGTGGTCGAATGCACCGGTCTTGAAAACCGGCGTACCGCAAGGTACCGGGGGTTCGAATCCCTCCTTTTCCGCTCAAGAGAAAGTTCAATGCAAACGCGTTGAACTTTTTCTATTTTATAGAGGGACTACAATAAGTTCCCCACCACAAATAATTTCAAAATAAAAATTATATTACTAACTATCAGGTTATTGCAAAAGACCTAAAAATCTTTTCTTGACAAGCGGATATACCCTTCGTATATTTGTATGTTTTCGTCTTTTTCGGAAACGGGTGTTCATTGACATACTAGAAACTATCTAATTTTGCTTTCATATACGAAAAGAACCATATTTTCTCTTCCCCAAATATACGGAGAAAATACAGTAGCCAAAACACAAACAAGAAACTTAAACAAGTTACAATCAATCAATTCAATTATTAACTTAAATTCTGTACGCCTATGAAAAAAATTTTTGCCACAAAACCAATCATGAAACAATATCAAAACGAACTAAAAAGATGTGATATCTTAACACCTGAAGATGAAGCAAAACTTCACGAAGCATTTCTTGCCGGAGATAGAAAAACACGAGATCGCCTTGCAATGTCTGTGCTTAGATACGCTTACGAGGAAGCACAAAAAAGGTTTGGCGGCATAGTTGACGACGAAGAATTAGTCAGTGCAGCAAACGAAGGTGTAATGGAAGCCTTAGAACGATTCAAACCAGAAAAGGGGACACGATTCATTACCTACGCAAATATTTGGATTTTCAACAAATTGCAGGCAGCAATCGATGACCAAAAAAAATATAACGGTTACAAAGATGATGAAGGTAATTATTACTTCGCTATGCGTAGTCTTGACCGCAACTTCGGTCTTGCTGATTCCGAAGATGATACAGTGAACGACCACGAAACAACTCCTTCGGAATATGCTAACGAGTTGACAGAAAAAATGTTTCAAGGTCTTGATTTACCATATCTTCAAACCTGTATCGGCAAACTAACCAAAAAAGAACGTGACGTTATCAAAATGTATTTTGGCATGGAAGACATGGGTAAAGATACTGTCAGCCTTGAAGAAATTGGCGACATCTATGGACTTAGCAAAGAACGCGTACGCCAAATCCGTAATAGCGGTATCGAAAAAATGGCAAGAATGATGGGGGCAGGTTCTTCTTTAGCTGCATAAACTGTAGAGACGCGTTAATCGCGTTTCTACAACTGCAACCCAAAACAATCGCATCTATTCTACAAAACATCAATAAACAATTGATATTATTCCACAAAATCATTATATTTGTAGAGTAAAACATCTTACAAGTTTATGTCCGAAACAAAAGAGTTGGTTATTATTGGTGGTCCAAATGGCTCGGGAAAGACAACATTCACTCAAGGGTATGTTGCCATGCACCCTATGGCTTGCCTTAATGCCGACGAAATTGCAAAGACAATAAACCCTGACGATATGAGCAAAGCAAGCGTGAGCGCCGGCAGGGTTTTCTTTAAAAAACTAAAGGAATATAAAGAACGCGGTGAAAGTATTCTTGTTGAAAGCACTCTATCGGGAACGTATCTCACCAAAATGATGGACGAATTTCACAAAGAAGGATACGAAGTTACACTTGTGTATGTATTCCTCTATTCTCCAGAAGTTTGCATTGAACGAATCAAAGAACGTGTATTGAAAGGTGGTCACTTTGTTCCCGACAAAGATGTGATTCGCCGCTACTATCGAAGCAAAGAGAATTTTTGGAACAACTACAAAAATTCTGCAGACAAATGGTTTCTAGTATATAATTCAGAGAACAAATTTATCTCTATTGCACTTGGTATCAAAAACCAATTCTCCATAGAGAACAAAGAGTACTTCTATAAGTTTGTCAGCCAGTTTTAGTACAACGCATACATATACGAATCTCGTAATTCTCCGTCGATTAAGAAATTCTTATGTAAAATGCCTTCACATTCAAAGCCAAGGCCTTCAAATAACGCAACAGATATGGTATTTTCAGTACAAATTTGTGCTTCAATACGGGCAATTCCTTGTTTCTGCAAATATGCCACAATATACGTAAGTAACTGTTTCGCATAACCAGTATGCTGAAATTCCTCTAAAACTACTATTGTTATTGATGCTGTAAGGTGTTTTCGTACAAGATGTGCGGAAACAAAACCAACAAATTGTGTATTGGTAAAACCTGCAAACGAAATCCTATCTGCATCAGAAATCCAAGATTCAACATATTCATTAGGAAATGAATTACAAAAATTCAAATCCGTGTAATGTAATAATGAGCGATTCGAAAAAACTCGAAGCAAGTCATCAAAAGGAGTATGAAATTCTTTAATTAACAATATGTTAGAATGTTTTTCTACCATCTATCAAATTCTATTACCGCCAAATTCTTGGGAATACCATTATCAATGTCGAACCGAAGCATCGTTCTTTTTTGGTGAAATCCATATTTCCCAATTGCTCCAGGATTCAAATGCAACAAGCTCAACTTTTTGTCATTCATAACTTTCAAAATATGTGAATGACCACTAATAAACAATGTTGGTTTATATTCCAAAATTTTTGCATATACCGAAGCATCGTATTTCCCCGGATACCCACCAATATGCGTCATCAAAACCTTTAATCCTTCACATTCAAAAGTCAATACTTTCGGAATCTGCACCCGTAAATCCTGACCATCAATATTACCGAAAACTGCACGCACAGGTTTTACTCTCCGAATTTGCTCCAGTAAATCCAACGAACCAATGTCACCCGAATGCCACACCTCATCGGCCTCACGAATATGTTTCATAATCGCATCGTCCATATAATTATGCGTGTCCGAAAGGAGGAGAATTTTCTTCATATCTGTCTTAATTGCACCTTACAAATATATAAAAAGGGATTTCAAAGCACTTCAAAATTTTCACTTTAGAAAAAATAATGTACTTTTGCTTAAACTTAAAAGAAATCAGTTATGTCAGGACATAGTAAATGGGCTAAAATTAAGAGAGATAAAGGAGCAAACGACTCAAAAAGAAGTAAAATTTTCTCTCGTATTTCAAAGGAAATCACTATCGCAGTTAAAGAAGGTCAATGTAGTGACCCAGATATGAATCCACGCTTGCGTTTGTGTATTCAAAATGCGAAAAGCCAAAATATGCCAAAAGATGTAATTGAACGTGCAATCAATAAAGGAAAACAAGACAAGTCTGACTTTGAACTACTTACATACGAAGGCTATGCAAATGGTGGTGTTGCTGTTTTTGTTGAATGTTTGAGCGATAACAACAACCGTTCATACACTGCAGTACGCACTTGTTTCAAGAAATACAATAACAACTTGGGTAACAATGGTTCGCTTGCATTCATTTTTGACAGAAAAGGTGTATTCGAAATCAAAAAATCAGCAATTACAATGCCAATGGACGAATTTGAATTCGCATTGATTGACGCAGGTTTGGACGAACTTGATGCTGATGATGAAGAAATCGTAACTCTATACTGTCCTTACGATTCTTTCGGTGAGATTCAAAAGAAACTCGAAGAATTGCAAGTAGAAATCGACAGTGCAGAATTGAAACAAATTCCAAACAACATGAAGGAACTTCCTTTAGAAGAGGCTCAAAAAGTGTTGAACTTTGTTGAAGCATTGGAAGAAATCGACGACGTGAGTGCCGTTTACCATAACCTTGAAATTACTGACGAATTGGCTAATGCCCTATAATATGGAAAAGAAAAACCAACAAACAGCAACAATTCTTGTACACTGCAAAGACCAAAAAGGTATTGTGGTTGCTGTCACAAACTTTATTTTGAACAATAACGGTAATATCCTTTACTTAGACCAACACGTTGACCACGAAGAATCAGAATTCTTCATGCGTGTGCAATGGGATCTTGAAGGATTCAATATTCCAACCGAAAAAATCGGAGACTACTTCGACACATTGGTTGCGAAACCAGCAAATATGACTTTCGAAATTCATTTTTCAAGTACAAAACAACGCTTGGCAATCTTCGTATCGAATCTTTCACACTGTATCTACGATATTCTTTCTCGTGCTCGCTCTGGTGAATGGGACATTGAGGTTCCACTAATTATTAGCAACCACGAAAAACTTCGTCATATTGCGGAAGAATTCAATATTCCATATTACTGCTTGCCAATCACTCCTGAAAACAAATTGGAACAAGAAGCAAAAATTAAGAAGTTATTGCAAGAAAACAATATTGACTTGGTTATTCTTGCTCGCTACATGCAAGTTGTATCTGATTCATTCATAAAAGATTATACAAACAGAATTATCAATATTCACCACTCTTTCTTGCCTGCATTCCCTGGTGCAAAACCATACGAATCGGCATACGCCCGCGGTGTGAAATTGATTGGTGCAACAAGCCACTATGTTACTCCTGAACTTGACGCAGGACCAATCATTGCGCAAGGTGTTACAGAAGTTTCACACAAAGACACAGTGGAAAATATGAAACGTAAAGGTTTGGATTTGGAAAAGATTGTGTTATCAAAAGCAATTTGGTCACACATTCAACATAAAACCTTGGTTTACAATAATAAGACTATCGTTTTTGAATAAACAAAAAATTTGTATAACGAAAAAGCCGGTTGGAAATCCCAATCGGCTTTTTTTATAGTTTAATTCTCTCTCCTTTTATTTGACCACAAACACGAATGGTCGTAATCAATACGCCTAACATTCCATGTAGAGTCATATTTTGTCCAGAAAGGAAGATATTTTTAATTGGCGTGGCAGGCGAAAGTATCGTTGTAATTAATGACTTACTTGACTTCCGTACTCCGTATGCAGAACCTTGTACGGTCCCTGTATAATCACGATAAGTCAACGGCGTACTTATCCAAACTTTTTCAACATTTTCCTCTAATTGTGGAACATATTGTTTTGCCAATGCAATGCATTCTTTTGCCTTTTGTTCCTTAAACAGCTTATATGCTTCTGGACGCTTTCCAATGGTACTATCAGACCATTCACTTACAGAATCCCAAGACATTGGTGTCAACAAATCAATAGTACGAACATAGCCATTTCCATCCAATGGAGCAGAATAATGTATCAGCATTGTCTGTACTGACGAATTTTTGCCAAAATCGCTATGCCACAAATCTTCTGAGTTATACACGCAAACGGCACGATTTACATACGGAATTGTATTCTCTCGTATCTGTAATTGAACCGTGAACATTCCCATCGTATTCTGCAAATTTTCCATTCTCCGTCTATAAATAGAACGGACAGAAGCTGTTTCTGGAATCATAGGAATTGTAAGCGACGGATGAATGGTAGAAATAAACATATCGGCGTTATATTCTACTCCATTGCAAAGCACTCCCGTTGCCTTACCATCGGCATTGAGTACAAAAGACTGAACCTCAACATGAGAATAAATTTCTCCACCGAGATTGTGCATGTTCTCTGCCAATTTATCTATCAAAGTCTGTCCGCCACCTTGCAATTTATAAGCACCTTGAACAAATGAATTTAAAGACTGCACAAACGAATACAACGGTAAATCCTCGGTGAGTTCAGTAGTAATAGAACCACCACACAACACATCTCGCAATAAGTCAGAATGAATATGTGTTTGCAAAAACTCATAAGCAGAGACAGAGAAATATTGTTCGTCAAAGAGATTCCATTGTGGATCGGTCGATTCATACAAATGGGCGTTTATATAACGCATCACATCCATAAATTCTCGTATGCCTTGTTCTTCATCGGGAAACTGTTGTATTAAGTCTTCTTGAAACGCATCATACCCTGAGCGGAAATGGAATTTCTTACCTCGTATATAAACATCAGCAAAGCAGTTTAAATCAAGACGTTTCCACGGAAGATTTTCCAGACCAAAATATGTAATAAGTGGATTCATCATTTGGCCTTCACCGACACCGCCAACAAAATGAAAACCCGTGTCGAACCGAAGTCCGCCACGGGTAAATGATTGAAAAGCTCCTCCAAGAATATGTTCTTTTTCAAGAACACATACGGAGTATCCTTCTTTTGCTAAGCAATATGCACACGATAGTCCAGAAAGTCCTGCTCCAATTACAATAGCATCATATTTCTGTTTCATCGTGCTCGCTGAAAAGCGAAATTATTCGATTACAAACAAAGGATCACCTTCAAGTACTGCATCACCGTCATTAACAAGCATTGCAACTACTTTTCCGTCTTTGTCTGCACAAACATTGTTGACCATTTTCATTGAGTCCATTGTCAACACAACATCGCCTGCCTTAACAGCACTACCTTCTGGAAGCATTACCTTAACAATAGTTCCTGGAAGTGGTGCAGGTACAGCCTTATCGGTATTTACGTTTGCTTTTGCCGAAGCACTTGTAGCACCAGCATTTTGCAAATCAACAATATCACCTTCAACAAGTAGATTGTTAGCAATATTCACATCTATTCTATGAATTTCACCGTCTTTATCGGCAGTGATTGTACATTCCTTTCCACCAGATTCCATAGTGAATAATTTCGCACCTTTTTTCACAACTTGACCACTTGCAACATACACTTTCATTATGCTGATAGGTTGGTCGCCAGAAGCAACTGGTTGTGGTTTTGCAACAGGTGCAGCTTTTTGTTCAACAAGTTTTGGTTTTTCTGTTTGCACAGGTGGAGTTACAACTGTTCTTTCACGCTCAATTTCCACCGTGAAATTCTTTCCATTTACATCCATTTCAACCACGCCATCCTGCATTTTATTAATGGCGATTTCGTATGGATTTCCTTGTATATTGAATTTGAACTTCTTCATATTATTTATTTAATTGATTGATCCCAAATATTTTGGAATTCCAACTTGTAGAATTATTGTGTTTTATTGTCAATTTATTTTCTTCGAAACCACCACGAACATACAAGTTTATAGCGGTTGCAATGGCAAGCATTTCTTCTTCTGTTGCCTCTGCACTAATCGATTTAACTACAATATCTTGTGATTCTTTTCCCATTATAGAGGCATATTTGAGTGTTTCTTCATAGGATTTTGTTGACGTTTTGTACGCAACATTTCAAATGCACGAATAATTCTGAATCGTGTATCATGTGGCAAAATCACGTCATCAACATAACCGCGTTCTGCTGCTTGATAAGGGCTTGCGAATTTAGATTCATATTCAGCAATCTTTTCTTCTTTGAATTTCTTGCGTTCTGCATCGTCTTCAATTGCTTTCATTGCCTTACCTTGCAAAATACCGATAGCACCAGCAGCACCCATTACGGCTATTTCAGCATTTGGCCAAGCGTAATTTACATCACCGCGTAATTGTTTACAACTCATCACGATATGAGCACCACCGTATGATTTACGAATAGTGATTGTAACTTTTGGAACAGTTGCTTCACCGTATGCGAACAACAACTTAGCACCATGATCGATAATACCTGCATATTCTTGACCTGTACCGCAAAGGAATCCAGGAACATCAACCAATGTAAGGATAGGAATATTGAATGCATCGCAGAAACGAACGAAACGACCTGCTTTACGAGCAGCATTGCAATCCAAAACGCCAGCCATAAAGTTAGGCTGGTTAGCAATAATACCTGTTGATTTACCATTGAAACGAGCAAAACCACAGATAATGTTTTTAGCGAAGTCTTTTTGAATTTCAAAGAAATCTTTATCATCTACCAATGTAGTGATGATTTCTTTCATATCGTATGGTTTATTTGGATCGTCTGGAACCAAAGAATCCAATGCTTCATCAATACGGTTGTATGGATCACTTGTTTCAACAACCGGTACATCTTCCATATTATTTTGTGGAATATACGAAATCAATTTGCGAACCAATTGCAAACCTTCTTCTTCTGTTGGAGTTGTGAAGTGACAAACACCAGATTTTGTTGAGTGTACTAATGCACCACCAAGTTGTTGGTCAGTTACATCCTCACCAGTCACGGTTTTTACAACCTTTGGACCAGTAATGTACATACAACTGTTTTGTTCAGTCATTAAAATGAAGTCTGTCAATGCAGGTGAATATACTGCACCACCAGCACAAAGACCAAAGATTAACGAAATTTGAGGAATAACACCAGAGGCAAGAACATTGCGTTCGAATATTTCACCAAAACCAGCCAATGCACAAGCACCTTCTTGAATACGAGCACCTCCCGAGTCATTGATACCAATTACAGGTGCACCCATTTTCATTGCAAGGTCCATAACCTTACAAATTTTTTGAGACATTGTTTCTGATAATGTACCCGCAATTACAGTAAAATCTTGGGCATATACAAAAACTAATCTGCCATCAATTGTTCCACTACCAACAGCAACACCATCGCCATAGAACACTTTTTTCTCCATACCGAAGTCTGTACAACGATGTGTTACAAACATATCGATTTCTTCGAAACTACCTTCGTCAAGTAGCATTTCTATACGCTCACGCGCTGTATATTTTCCTTTTGCATGTTGAGCATCAACTGCTTTTTGACCTCCACCTGCAAGAGCCTGCTCTTTCTTTTCGAGCAAGATTTCCATTTTTTCTTGATTATTCATAAAATGTCTTAAAATTGTTTTAAAAACGGCGGCAAGATATTTTTTTCCCATAACACGAAAATCAATTATAGACGAAAATGTTTTTTTTATAGACCATTGATACTGCAAAATATACTGTATTGACTCCAAAGTAGTCTGTAGAGACGCGATTAATCGCATATCTACAGTCCCACAAACGCGTCTCTCCCTACCCCAATCCTCCCTTTTGTGAAAAACATGCTGAAATTTTCTTTGAAAAAATCTCTTTTATTCTACTGATTTTCTGAAATTTGTAGCAAAATTGATTCAAATGGAAGAACAGAACGACGATTTGCAGGCTCAAGAAGAACCAAAAATAGAAGCAATTGCTGAAAATACTCAGTACATCAATGACTATTTCTACAATTGGTACCTTGACTATGCGTCTTATGTAAATATAGACCGTGCTATTCCCTACATTGAAGATGGTCTAAAACCAGTACAACGCCGTGTACTCTACACGATGAAAAAAATGGACGATGGACGATTCAACAAGGTGGCAAGTATCGTTGGTGAAACCATGAAACTACATCCTCATGGCGATTCAAGTATATACGAAGCCTTGGTCGGTATCGGCCAAAAGGATTTACTTGTCACTACGCAAGGAAACTGGGGAAACATTTTTACCGGTGACGACGCTGCTGCAGGTCGTTATATCGAAGCACGACTATCGAAATTCGCTCTCGAAATTCTTTTTAATGCTAAGACCACAGAATTTACTCCATCATACGATGGCCGTAACGAAGAACCGATTACATTGCCAGCAAAATTCCCTTTGCTATTAGCACAAGGTGCTGACGGAATTGGTGTAAGTATGGCCTGCAACATTCTTCCACACAACTTCAACGAATTGATTGATGCAAGTATTGCATATCTAAAAAACGAACCTTTTGAACTGTATCCTGACTTCCCTACAGGTGGCCTTATCGATGTATCAAAATACAACGATGGTCTAAAAGGCGGTCGTGTACGTGTTCGTGCACGCATAAACAAGATTGACAATAAGACATTGGTAATCAACGAAATTCCATACGGGAAAACAACTACCTCAATCATCAAGTCAATTCTTGAAGCAAACGATGCCGGCAAAATCAAAATCAAACATGTGGACGATGATACCGCTGCATCAGCAGAAATTGTCATTACTCTTCCAGCCAATGTTTCGGCCGACGAAACGATTGATGCACTTTATGTTTTCACAGAATGTGGTATTTCCATTGCACCAAATGCAAATGTCATAGATAACAAAAAACCTTTGTTCATCGGAGTTTCCGAAATATTAAAAAGAAATACCGACCAGACAGTCTTCTTGCTTACAAAAGAGTTGGAGATAACTTTAGCAGAACTAAAGGAAAGCTGGATAAAGACTTCATTGGAGAAAATCTTCATTGAACACGAAGTGTACGAAAAAATCAAACCTTGCAAGACGGAAGAAGATATTCTTACTACAATCGACAAAGGTTTGAAACCGTATGTAAAGGATTTTTGGCGAGAAGTCACACGCGAAGACTGCATTACATTGTCGAATATTCCTATCAAGAAAATTTCGAAATACAATACTTATAAGGCCGAAGAATACATTAAATCTTTGGAACAACGAATGGAAGATGTGAAAAACGACCTTGCTCACATTATAGACTACACCATTCGATATTTCCAACATATTAAAGAAAAGTATGGCGTTGGTCGTGAACGAAAATCTGAAATTAGAAACTTCGAAAAAATTGAAGTTACTCAAGTTGTTAACGCAAACACAAAATTATATGCAAACTACGAGGACGGATTTGTCGGCACAAGCTTGAAGAAAGAAACCTTCGTTTGCGACTGCTCTGACCTTGACGACATTATTGTATTCCAACAAAATGGTAAGTTCAAAGTTTCGAAAGTTAGCGACAAAGCATTCTTTGGGAAAGACATTATTCATATTGGCGTATTCCGTAAAAATGATGAACGCACCGTTTACAATGTTGCCTACCGCGATGGGGAAACAAATGTAACATACATTAAACGATTCCCGGTAACCGGCGTAACACGAGACAAAGAATACGACCTAACATTAGGCACCGACAAGACTAAAATATTGTATTTCAGTGCAAACCCTAACGGAGAAGCTGAAATTATAAAAGTACGACTTCGTTCTGATCTTCGTCTACGAAAACCTATTTTTGAAGTTGATTTTAGTACAATCGCAATAAAAGGAAAGAGTTCAAAAGGTAATATTTTGACCAAACACCCTGCAACAAAGATTGAAAAAATCGAGGAAGGTGTATCGACTCTTGGCGGAAGAAAGATTTACTTCAACAAAGACACAAAACGCTTGAACGATGCTGGATACGGAGACTTCCTTGGTGAATTCAAAGGCTCGGATAAAATTCTTGTCATTACCGACGACGGAAAATTCGCTCTTACAACATTTGATTTAAGCAATCACTTTGAATGCACAATTAAATGCATTGAAAAGTATAATGAAAAGAAGATCTGGACTGCAATTGTATACGATGCAGAACAAGATTTGAATTATATCAAACGATTCAAAATTGAGGAAACCGCAAAATATGTCAGTTTCTTGCCAGAATCGGAAGGTTCTAAACTAGTAAAAATCAATGACGACCGTTTCCCACAACTCTGCTTGAGTTTTGGTGGCAAGCACGCCAATAGGGAAATGGAATACATTGATGTTGACGAATTTATCGGCGTAAAAGGATACAAAGCAAAAGGTAAACGAATCTCGCCATACACTATCGATATGATGGAATTTGTTGAACCTCTTGAAAAAGAACTTCCTGAGGATGAAAAAGAAGAAGAACCTATTTCTTCTACTCCTTCGGATTCAAACGACGAAAATCCAACACCAGAACCAGGTCCTATGTCTGGCGAACAAATGTCGCTCTTTTAGCGATACACAATTGACAATTGGGCATTTCCAATTGTCTCACTTACGGATAATTCTTTAGGAAAATTTGGTGAAGCAACGCCTTTGCCAAATTTTTCTTTTGTTGTAAATACTCGTGCTTCGTCCCATAGGTCTGCATCAATAAATGTTTGGAGCGTTTTTGCTCCTCCCTCCACTATAAGTGACTGAATTCCTTTTTGATACAAAACATCCAACGTTTTTTTAAGTACATTTTCGGTTGCCAAAACCTGGACATATTCAAGGTTTTCGGAACTTTCCTTTTCTAATCTTGTAAAAACGATTGTTTCTGTTGACTTGTCTTTCAGACAAGCATTTTCGGCAACTGTGTCATGCAAATCCCACACAATGCGAAGTGGATTTTTACCCTCCACTAAACGCGTTGTAAGACTGGGATTGTCACAAAGTGCAGTAGTCGTCCCAACCAGAATTGCTTGTTCCTGAGAACGCCAAGTATGAACCAACTTCTGACAAACCTCATCGGTTATTCGAACACCTTTGTCCGATTTTTTTTCTTCACGAAGTTTATCTATAAAGCCGTCTGCTGTTTGTGCCCACTTTAGAATAATGTATGGACGCTTTTTCTCATGAAAAGTAAAGAAACGACGATTTAAGAAACGAGATTCCTTCTCTAAAACGCCTATAGTCGTCTCAATACCCGCCTGCTGTATTTTCTCTATTCCTTTTCCCGAAACTTTACTAAATGAATCTACACAACCAACAACAACACGCTTAAACTGCTTTGACACAATTAAATCCGCACACGGAGGCGTTTTACCAAAATGTGCACATGGTTCAAGACATACATAAATGGTACTATCTTTCAAAAGTTCCTGATTTTCAACAGAATTCACTGCATTAACTTCAGCATGTGGTTCTCCTGCTTTATGATGAAAACCTTCCCCAATAATCTCCCCATTATGCACAATAACCGAACCGACCATAGGATTCGGATACGTATTTCCAAACGCTTTTTGTGCCAATTCAATACATCTATACATGTATTTTTCGTCTTCTTTCGTATTCATTGCTCAAAAACAGTATTTTTGCAGTATGACAATTCGTGATGTAAAAATAGAATTTCAACAGAAATTGGCAACACTTTATGGAGCAAAAGAAATCCAATCCATCTTTTCTTTAGTTGCCGAAGATTTGGGCTTCACACCTACATCGCTTGTTATTCACAACGAAGACGAACTAACAGAAACGCAACAAATCCATTTTTTTGATTGCCTAAAACGACTTGTTTCTGGCGAACCAGTTCAATATGTTCGTGGTAAAGCCGACTTCTATGATATGCAATTCTGTGTGAATTCATCTGTTTTAATACCACGACCAGAAACAGAAGAATTGGTTGATAGAATCATTAACGAACAGGGAAATTGCAATGGTAACATTATTGATTTAGGAACCGGAAGTGGTTGCATAGCAATTTCCTTGGCAAAACATATACGATCAGCAAAAGTTTCTGCTGTAGATATTTCTTCTGCTGCAATAAATGTTGCCAAACAAAATGCAGAAAAAAACAATGTCCACATTAACTTTCTTCTTGGCGATATGCAAGATAGTCAATGTGTTACTGATGAAGAATACGACATAATTGTGAGTAACCCTCCGTATGTTTGTAACTACGAGAAGCAGGAAATGAGACCAAATGTACTGCAATTTGAACCTCATCTTGCCCTGTTTGTCGATACCGACGAAAATCCATTACAATTCTATATAGCAATAGCAAAATTCGCCCAACTTCATCTTACAGAAAAAGGTGTGATTTACTGTGAAATAAATGAGACCTTAGGAAATGAAACAGCACAAATGTTTCAATCATACGGATTTTCTAACACGCAAATTATTAAAGATTTATTCGGCAAAGATAGATTTGTGAAAGCTACAAGAAGTTAAATTTTCCTATCTTTGCAACAAATACGAAAGCAATGAAAGAACAGATTGTAAAACTTTTAATGCAAATTCCCGTTCCAGGAGAATCGGAATCAATTGTAAAATTTGTGGAATTAGTTGATGTCCACGAAGATGACATTACTATAAAATTAAAAGTACCTCAAAAATATGACAAATTTGAAAGAGCAATAATCTCATCTGTTCAAGATGCAATTAAACGAGGAATTCCTGCTGCAAAACATGTTGATGTGCTTGTGAATATTGTTAAAGCAAACGATATGGCAGGCGAGGGTGGCATTTCAAAAGTAAAGAAAGTCATTGCCGTTGCCTCTGGTAAAGGTGGCGTAGGTAAATCTACTGTCAGTGCAAATCTTGCAATAGCTTTGGCAAAACAAGGTTACAAAGTAGGTTTGTTGGATGCCGATATTTTTGGCCCTTCAATTCCAAAAATGTTCGGTGTTGAAGATGCACAACCATATTCGCGCAAAGAAGGAGAAAAAGAATGGATACTTCCAGTTGAACAATATGGTATAAAATTGCTTTCTATCGGTTTCTTTGTTCGTCCAGAAGATGCACTTGCATGGCGTGGTCCAATGGCGGGAAATGTTTTGAAACAATTTGTTCAAGACTCTGATTGGGGCGAATTAGATGTTATGGTGATTGATATGCCTCCTGGCACAAGCGATATTCAACTTACTCTTTGCCAAATTATTAACATTACTGGGGCAATCATGGTAGGAACGCCACAAGATGTTGCAGTTATCGATGTAGTAAAAGCTATCGATTTCTTCCAAAAAGAAAAAATCGAAGTTCCTATCTTAGGATTGGTTGAAAATATGGCTTGGTTTACTCCAGAAGAATTGCCAGACAACAAATACTATATTTTCGGTAAAGGTGGGGTAGAAGAATTAGCAAAATTGCGTGGTCTTCCATTCCTTGGTGCAGTTCCAATTGTAATGGGCCTTCGCGAAGGCGGTGACGCCGGCAAACCTGCCGCAATGAACGAAAATTCTATTATTGGAAAGCAATTTGCAGAAATAGCAAAGAAAGTGATGGAATAGATTAATGCAATTTTAGAATAGCTGTCTAGTCCTAAAATAGCGTTACA
>DCIX01000015.1 GCA_002317135.1 Bacteroidales bacterium UBA1715 | reverse complement strand
TTAATACAACTACAAATAAAGAAATAATCTTTTTCATAAGCCTTTTATTGTTTTATTGAAAACTCAATGATACCTGTGTCTAATCCTAAAATAGCGTCACAATATTTTTACTCACTTATATTGTATTCGTAGTAATAAGTGAAAAGTAGGTAACCTTTACTTCTCTTTTTCGCAATTGTATCTGTCGAAGTATAATTATCTAAGTCAAATGGTCCAGTGTGATCAATGCTATAATAAGTATATTCTTTTTTGCATGATTTGATTTTTAAGGAATCTGCATCCTCAATTGTATGTGCTTGTTTATCAAAAGGATATTGATATTTTTCGCCAGGAGCCATATCAATAGATTTGACTGATTTCCCACAAAAGGATATTCTTACAGTATCTATGGTTCCATTACAAATAGAACATTGTATACTATTAAATTCTTCCGGACAACCATCTTTACAGCCTAAAAGATAGCAAGCTGTGATAAAAACCAATATTTTTATCGATAATTTCATAATTTTTTAATTATAAAATGACAACTTATTTATTTCAAATGCAAATTTATATATTTAAATAAATTCTTAACACTATATATTTTCACATAATAAAAAACAAACTTTGGTCTAAAATTTGATAGAATACAAACAATAAAAACGAATTCGTAAAGTTTCAGTTGTTGATTTTAATTTAATGACTATGAAAAAATTTTTGGTTTTAACAGGTTCGGCAATTGTGGGCAGTGCCCTAACAATTGCATTTTTGTATGCAGTAAATCCGAAGATTGTCAATGTTTCGGATTCTATTGTGCAAACAAGTCAACCATCTATGGTTCAAACAGTTTCGTATTCTGCTGCATCTATTGGGAATGGCATAGATTTTACCCAAGCAGCCGAAAAAGTCATGCCTACTGTTGTACACATTGCTACCAAAACGACAGTTCGTTCGTCTGCATATCCTCAAGGATTTGATTTATGGAGAGAGTTCTTTGGTGATAGTTGGGATGTTCCACAAAAAGAGAATGTGCAACAAGCAAGTGGATCTGGCGTTATCGTACAGAAAGACGGATACATTGTTACCAATAACCATGTTGTGAAAGGAGCAGATGAAATTTCGGTTACCTTACACGACAAACGTGAATTTACAGCAACGGTTATAGGAACAGATCCTAACACAGACCTTGCTCTTATAAAAATCGATGCTGACGATTTGTCTGCAATTTCATTCGCAAATAGTGACAATGTAAAAGTTGGTGAATGGTGCTTGGCTGTAGGTAATCCTTTCAACTTAAACTCTACCGTTACTGCAGGTATTGTGAGTGCAAAAGGACGAAATATCAATATTTTGAAACAGAAATATGCAATAGAATCATTCATTCAAACAGATGCGGCAATCAATCCTGGTAATAGTGGTGGTGCATTAACCAATGCTTCTGGCGATTTGATAGGAATCAATACGGCTATTGCAAGTCCTACAGGTTCTTATACTGGTTACGGATTCGCTGTACCTGCCAATATTGTTTCAAAAGTTATCTATGACTTAAAAACATACGGAATTGTTCAACGTGGTTTCTTAGGCGTTTCTATCCGTGATTTAGATTCAAAACTGGCAAACGAGAAAGGCTACAAAATAAACAAAGGTGTCTATGTAGAATCTGTTTCTGACAATGGTGCTGCCGATAAAGCCGGCATTAAATCAGGCGATGTAATTATATCTATTGATGGAGTTTCTGTAACGAGTTCAACCGAATTACAAGAAATTATTGGCCGTAGAGCACCTGGCGATGCAATCCGTGTAGGAATTGTACGAAACGGAGATAAAGATATGGTCTTCGATGTGCATCTAACCAATAAAGATGGCAAAGAAACTCTCACAGAAAAAGCAAGCGAAGACATTTGCAACAAGTTGGGAATTACTGTTCAAAACGCTAACGAAAAAATCTTAAAGAAGATTGGTATTTCCAATGGTGTAGAAGTTACATCAATTGAAGAAGGAGTGATACAAAAGCATACAAATATGCGTAAGGGCTTTATTATCACGAAAGTAGATAACGAAAACATTAAAGACACAGAACAATTCATACAAATTATGCAAAACAAAAAAGGCGGCGTTATGATTGAAGGCGTCTACCCTGATGTTGCAGGAACATATTATTTCGCATTTGGAATGTAATTCAACAAATAAATTTCTATTTTTGTAAACAATTAAAAAATCAAGACAATGAAAAAATTAGTAGTATTATTTAGTGCATTATTCTGCTTCGCAATGTGCAGTTTTGGTCAAGAATCAGAACAACAAAAAAAAGAAGTTGCTTTTGAAACACAAACATACGATTACGGAATGATTGCTAAAGGTTCTGACGGAAAATGTTCTTTCAAATTCACAAACAATTCAGAAACTCCACTTATTCTTACAAATGTAGTTGCTTCTTGTGGTTGTACTGTTCCTAGTTGGCCAAAAACGCCAATTAATCCAGGAGAATCAAGTGCAATTGATGTAAAATATAACACAAACAATGTCGGTCACTTCACAAAAAGAATCACTGTTACAACTAACAAACAAGAGGAATCAACTATTATCTTAACCATTAAAGGTCAAGTAGTTGACGGAACTCCTGAAATTCAAGAAAAGGAGAATAATTAATTAGGAATTATCCTTGTATTTAGATAAAAAGCAATCCATACGGATTGCTTTTTTTATTTCTCTGTAAACAATCGAGCTATCGCAATGATTGTTTCCGCTGCTTTCTCCATACTTTGAAGAGGCACATATTCAAAATTGCTATGAAAATTGTGCCCACCAGCAAAAAGATTCGGACAAGGAAGTCCCATAAACGACAACCGAACGCCATCGGTTCCACCACGAATCGGTTGAATTTTCGGAACAATACCAACCTCTTTCATTGCCTGTCTTGCAATATCCACAATAAACATACAAGGTCGTATTTTCTCTATCATATTCTCATACTGCTGAGTAATAGTAACCTCAATTTTTGTATGATATTTCTCTTGTAATTGCTGCGCTATCTGCTTCAAAACAAACTGTTTTTGTTTAAATTTCTGTTGGTCGAAATCTCGTATAATACATTGCAAAATTGTTTTTGAAACATCGCCTTTCAAATCTGTAAGATGAATAAATCCCTCTCTTCCCTCTGTCGTTTCTGGGCGTTCGTCTTTCGGCAAAAGAGATATAAATTCAGACGCAATTAATTGAGAATTAATCATTGTACCCTTGGCATAACCAGGATGAACATTAAAACCATAAACTTCAATAGTTGCTGCTGCCGCATTAAAGTTTTCGTATTCCAGTTCGCCAATTTCACCGCCATCAATTGTATAAGCATAGTCTGCACCAAATTGTTCTACTGCAAACAAATCAACACCACAGCCGATTTCTTCGTCGGTAGTAAACGCTATTTTCAATTCTCCATGAGGAATTTCTTGATGTTCATGAAGATATTCAATCGCACACATTATTTCGGCAACGCCAGCCTTATCGTCAGCACCAAGTAAAGTCGTTCCATCTGTTGTAATTATAGTTTGCCCCGCGTATCGTTTCAATTCTGGGAAAGAAGAAACCTGCAAAACAATGTTTTTCTCCGTATTCAATACAATATCTTTCCCATCATAGTTTTCTATAATATTAGGATGAATGTTCACTCCCGATGCGTCTGGAGACGTATCAACATGGGCAATAAAACCAATTGTAGGAACATCAGTGTCAACATTTGATGGGATTGTCGCTGTGACATATCCGTTGCTATCAAAATCAGCTTCATAGCCAAGATTTCGCAATTCGTCATACAGCATTTGTAACAGATTTAATTGGCAAGCAGAACTTGGATGAGTATGTGATTGTTCGTCAGAAGTTGTTTCTACCGCAACATATCGCAAAAATCTTGATAGTATTGATTCCATAATCGTAATTTTTCCAAAAATACAGAATTTTAAGCATTAGGAATATTGCAGAAAGACAACTATTTTTACAAAACAAAGATTAATGATGGATTCCGTTTTTGAGACATATTTTACACGCTTTGAAGCATTCGAACAGCGATTGACAAATGCAGTTGACCCAAATCTGAACATTATTGTCACGATTCCATGCTACAATGAGCCTGACTTTCCCAAGACAATGGAGTCTCTCGCAAAATGCCAAAAGCCTCACTGTTCCGTAGAAGTCATTGTTGTTGTGAATCATAGCGACACGACAAAGCAAGAAATTATTAGTCTAAACAAAGAAACCTATCAACAAATACAGAAGTTCGAAAAAGCAAACGAACAGAATTGGATACATTTCTGCCCGATTTTAGCAGAAAATCTTCCTGCCAAAAAAGCTGGTGTAGGACTTGCACGAAAAATCGCAATGGATGAGGCTATTCGTCGTTTTGCGACTATAAACAATCCGAATGGCATAATTATATCCTGCGACGCAGATGTCGCCGTAGAATCAACTTATTTTATTGAAATCGAAAGATTTTATTCTGAACATCCCAAAACAAATGCAGCGAACTGTTATTTTGAACATCCATTAAGCGGAAACTTATCCGAACACCAATACAGTGCAATTGCGCAATATGAGTTGTATATGAGATATTATGTAGAACAATTGAAGCGAATCGGATTTCCCTACGCTCACCATACAATAGGTTCTTGTTTTACCGTTCGTGCCAAAGCATATTGCAAACAAGGTGGAATGAACAAACGACAAGCTGGCGAAGATTTCTACTTTCTACAAAAGCTATTTCAAGCAGAGACATTCGGAGAAATAATCACGACCACAATATACCCGTCGTCGAGAACTTCGGACAGAGTGCCGTTTGGTACAGGAACTGTCATTTCAAAAATGACAGAAAATCAAACAAACTACAGCACATTCTCCGCAGAAGCATTTGACATATTAAAAGATTTTTTTTCACAAATACTTCAATTTTGGGAAAAGGACACAAGCGAACAATTCTACAAACTCCATCCTTACCTACAGGAATTTCTACAAGAAGATTTTGTCGATAAAATTGAAGAAATAAAAGGCAATGTCGCCACAATTGAACTTTTCAAAAAACGATTCTTCAACTGGTTTAACGGCTTTATGGTTTACAAGTTTCTCAACTTTGTACATCAAGAAAAAATAAACCGCGTTCCTATCATAATCGCTGCTAAAAACCTTATTTCTGTCAGCGAAAATGATGTATTTGAACTTTTGAAAATCTATCGATTAATGGCAAGAAATCTACAATAGACTTGTAACAACTCCTTCAAAATCTTTTAGATACAACATATTTGGTCCATCACTTTTGGCTTGTTCTGGATTTGGATGTATTTCGAAGAAATACCCCGAAGCGCCAAATGCTTTTGCCGCCAAAGCCATAGCAGGAACAAACTGACGGTCACCACCCGATTTCCCTCCAGCTGCACCTGGGCGTTGTACGGAATGCGTACAATCCATTATTACCGTTGGAGTAAACTGTTTCATATCGGATATATTTCTAAAATCCACAGCCAAATTATTGTAACCATACATATTTCCACGTTCTGTTAGCCAAACATTCGTATTTCCCGACTGACGAACTTTCTCTACTGGGAATTGCATGTCAATACCCGAAAGAAATTGTGCTTTCTTAATATTCACCACCTTTCCAGTCTTTGCTGCAGCCACAAGTAAATCTGTCTGCCGACAAAGAAATGCTGGAATTTGTAAAACATCGGCAACCTGAGCAACAGGTTCTGCCTGACAAGATTCATGAATATCTGTTAGAATTTGCAATCCGTATTTTGATCGTATGTCTGCCAACATTTGCAAACCTTTCTCCAATCCAGGTCCACGAAATGACTGCAAAGATGTTCTGTTTGCCTTATCAAAAGAAGCCTTGAAAATAATAGATACATTATGAGCCTTATTTATACGAACCAATTCAGTAGCAACTTCTTCCAATACATCCATTGTTTCAATTACACAAGGACCTGCAATAAAGATAGGTTTCTGTTCCATAGCTAAAATTTTATAGACAAATATAACAAATTAGACATAAAAAAAGAGAGTACCATTACTGATACTCTCTTGTCTGTCTAATCAAAATTATTATGCTTCTTCGCCTTCGTTTTTCTTCATCAATGCGTATGACACTGGAGAAGCAACGAACAATGAAGAATAAGTACCGATGATAACACCAATTGCCATTGAGAATACGAAACCTTTGATTGCATCAGCACCGAAGATGAACATAATCAACAATGTAACGAATGTTGTCATAGAAGTATTAATTGTACGGCTGATTGTACTGTTGATACCTTGGTTGAACAACATCTTCGTACTACGTTTTGGATATTCACGAGTGAATTCACGAATACGGTCGAATACAACCACAGTATCGTTGATAGAATAACCAATGATTGTCAAGATTGCAGCCACGAATGTTTGTCCGATTTCCAAAGAGAAAGGAACAATTCCATAAAGGATAGAGTACACACCGATAACGATGATAGTATCGTGGAACAATGCAGCAACAGCACCAACACCATATTGCCATTTTGAGAATCGTACGAAGATATACAAGAACATACAGATCAATGCGATGATGATTGCAACAATTGCACCGAAGATGATATCGTTAGCGATTGTAGGACCAACCATATCTGATTGTTTCAAGTTATCTTGTTTGAATGATTCTAATGTGGCACCTTCAGCCAAGAATGGTTTAATACCATTGAAAAGTTTTTCTTCTACTTCAGCATTGATATCGTGACCTTCGTCAGATTTTTCATTGATTTTGTAGTTAGTAGTAATCTTAACATCAGAAGCACCGTAAGTCTTTACTTCAGGAGCAGCACCATCGAATTGAGGAGCCAACGATTGAGCAATCGCTTCTACATTACGTTCACCTTGTAATGTGATTACGAATGAACGACCACCAGCGAAATCAACACCAACATCGAAACCTCTTACAGCAATTGAAAGTAGAGAACCTACAACCAAAATACCAGAGATAATTGCTGTGACTTTACCACTCTTAATAAAGTCAATATTTACATTCTTGAAAGCACCACGAGTCAAGTTGCTATCGAAAGAGATTTCTTTCTTCTTATCCAACATTCTTTCGAAAACCAAGCGAGTAATAAAAATACCGCAGAACAATGAAGTCAAGATACCGATTAACAATGTTGTTGCGAAACCTTGGATTGGACCTGTACCGAAGATGAACAAAATCAAACCTGTTAAGAATGTTGTAACCTGACCATCGATAATAGCAGAATATGCATTCTTGAAACCATCGGCTATAGCCAAACGAGCACCCTTACCTGCGGCAAGTTCCTCACGAACACGTTCGTAAATGATTACGTTCGCATCGACTGCCATACCAAGAGTCAATACGATACCTGCGATACCAGACAATGTAAGAACTGCACCGATAGAAGCAAGTACACCGAAGATTAAGAACAAGTTCAACAACAATGCAAGACTTGCAACGAATCCAGCTTTACGATAGTAGAATATCATATAGATAAGTACTAATACGAATGCGAATACGAATGAAAGGATACCTGTTCTAATTGATTCCTTACCAAGTGAAGGACCTACGAATTCAGCATTCATAATGTGAGCACGAGCAGATAATTTACCTGATTTCAAGATGTTTGCCAAGTCAGTTGCTTGAGCAATAGTGAAATCACCTGTGATAGAAGAAATACCGTCACCAATTTCTGATTGTACTGTAGGGTAAGAATATACATAACCATCAAGAACGATTGCAACCGAACGTTGAATATTTTCTTTAGTCAATCGTTTCCATTCTTTAGCACCTTCGTTGTTCATAACCATACGAACACTAGCGCTACCATTTGTGTTAGAGAACTCAGGACGAGCATCAACAACAACATCACCTTCCAAAGAAGCGTGACCATCTAAGTCTGCATCTTTCAACGCAATCAATGTATAGATTCCGTTATCTGCTTTTTTAGACCAAGTCAATTTTAATTCAGGAGCGTTTTCTAAAAGAATAGCTTTAATTTCTGGTTTTGCAAGAATTGAATCTATTTGAGCTAAAGCACTTTTTTGAGCATAACCAACAATTGGTCCGTAGCCCAAACGGCCTTCACGGTCAACATTTGGAGTCAACAATGCGAACAATGGATTTGCTTTCTTAAATTCTTCAGCATTTTGAGCCATCATTTGTGCTGAATCTACAGATGCAGAGTCTTGTTTGATTTGTTCAGACAAAGACAACTCAGCTGTAGCAGTTGTGTCTTTTACTTGAGCAACAGCAGAATCAACTTTTGTAGGTTCTGCAATTTTATTCATTGCTGCAAGAGCATTATTTACAGCAAAAAGAACTTGGTAAACTTCAGCATTATTATAAGTTTCCCAGAATTCCAATTGAGCAGAACTTTCCAAAAGGTCACGAACGCGTTCACGATCTTCAACACCAGGAAGTTCAACTAAAATTCTACCACCACCAACGTTTTGGATGTTTGGTTGAGTAACACCGAAACGGTCAATACGAGTTCTAATCACATTGAAAGTATTTTCGATTGCAGAAGTTTCTTCTGCTTCCAACACCTTCAACACTTCGTCGTTTGTTGAATTATAGTTGATTTTACCCATCATATCTTCGTTAGCGACAAACATTGTACGCATAAAGTTTGATGGATATAATTTTTCAAATGCTTTACCAAAAGCAGTGATATATGTTTCACCTGCTTCTTGTTCATATTTATCAGCAAGATTCAATGTGTTAATCAACATTGTATCTGCATCGCCATCAGAAGACAAGTTTTTAATCAAATCACGAGTAGAAATTTGAAGTGTAACGTTCATACCGCCCTTCAAGTCCAAACCTAGATTCAATTCATGTTGATGACATTCATTCAAACTGAACTTTCTCAACCAGAAGAAGTTGTAGTAATCCTCTACTTGAGACAAAGAATCAAGGTATTGTTTTTGATATGTAGCATACGCAACATTATCACCTGCTGCTTTTTCTTTTGCATAAGAATCAGCATCACGATTTGCCTTTGAAGTAAAGTATGTAAATGAAAGAGAATAAAGTGCTGCTAAAACCAACAACACTGTGAAGATACGGATAAATCCTTTATTTTGCATCTTTTTATAAATTAAGTTAACCTAGTTTTCCAATTTGTGACGGCAAATATATGTTTTATTTCCGAATGAATGGTAAGTAAGACGGATTTTCTTTCCTTCCGCCTTATCTACCAATTATTATTTATGTAGTTTTCGGAATGACTTTCGTGCAAATTTCGGGAATGCACGTTTTGAACCCCACGCATTTTTACCCAAACATTTAGCTGCAATGTTTTTCATGCCACCACCAACACAATCCATTCGACCCGCAGATTTCGTAAAGAACGTGAATCCACCTACAATTGGTTTTTCCAATGAAGAGAAATAACCACCTTCAACCGCTAATTTACGATTCTCAAGAATAAGGTCATTCAACGGCATTTTCACAGGACAAACACTTGCACAATTTGCACACAAAGAACAAGCTGTACATAAATGAGCTAATTGGTCAAAGCCTTTTAAGTGTGGAGAAATTACTGTTCCAATAGGACCTTGATATGTTGTATCGTATGTATAACCACCAATATTTTTGTAGATTGGACACGCATTCAAACAAGCACCGCAACGAATACAAGTAAGCGCAACACGGAATTTATCTTGCTTATATATATTAGTACGACCATTGTCCAACAAAATCACATACATTTTCTCTGGACCATGAGATTCATTATCTTTTTTCGGTCCACTAAACACAGAACTGTACGCCGTAATTGGTTGGCCAGTACCGTTTTGAGCCAAATGAGGCCAAAACAAAGCTAAATCTTTGTACGAAGGAATTATTTTTTCTATACCTGCAATTGCAATCTGAATTTTTGGGAAAGAAGTTGACATCAACGCATTACCTTCATTCTCTGTTACAGCAATAGCACCTTTGTCGGCAACGATGAAATTTGCTCCTGTTATACCTGCATCAGCAGCAAGATATTTTTCTCTCAATTTTGCACGAGCAAGCATAGTCATTTCTTCTGCAGAACTTTCCAATGGGAAACCAAAGTGTTTATTGAACAATTGTGCAACATCAGCCTTTGACTTATGCATAGCAGGAGTTACAATATGATACGGCTTTTCACCCGCAAGTTGTACAATATACTCTCCTAAATCGGTTTCGACAGACTCAACGCCTATTTTCTTTAAATTTTCGTTTAATTCGATTTCCTCTGTCGTCATCGATTTACTTTTCACAATAGACTTAACATTGTTTTCTTGGAAAATCTTTGTGATATAAGCTATTGCATCGTCAGCAGTGCGAGCCCAAAGAACAGTACCGCCATTAGCAGTAAAATTCTTTTCGAACTCTTGAAGATATTCTGCAAGATGTTCTATAGTATGGCGTTTAATAGCCGCTGCCTTTTCGCGAGTGGCTTCAAAACTTTGATAGCGAGCCTTTCCTTTCGAAACAGCCGCATGATATTTACCCATATTGAACCGTATAGTTTTACGGTGTTTTTCGTCAAAAGACACACGAGCGGCGTCTATTTGGAATTTTTTCGCTTTTTGATTTGACATAAATTCATAAAAAATCACAGCAACAAAGATAACTTTTTATTTGTCTCATTGATAACACAAAAAAGATTTAGTGGAAGATTTTATAACAAGAAAGAGACATTTGTTCTTTTGCAAAAAGAAATTTTATAAGAAAAGGAAAGAAATTTCAATAATAAGAAAATACTGACTTTGTCGTCGTACTCGGAAAATTAGGAACTTTCAATTTGTATTAGACGAACAAAGTTGTAATTCATAAGAATGCCAAAGAAATAAATGAAAATTAGTCACTTAACTATTGACAAGAAATAAATTTGTACTATATTTGTTTCATTAAGTGGCGGTGTTGTGAAAGCAACCCGTACAGATCCCCCAATCAGAATATGGTTGGGGCTGTTTTTTTAGAAACTATGGATTACTGTTACATCACTTGTAAGAAAATAGTATCCGTGAATGCCTTTCTTTTTTATACCTTCTATTTCTGCACGAAATTTTCCGTTCCAATTGTCAAATTGAAAGACAATAAATTTTGCACCTTGCTCATTTATAGAATGCTTTGCCTTTTTCTGAATATTTGTATGTGTATGCATTCTTTTTAAATCTGTAGGAATTCCATTTAATGTTATATCATAAGTTCCTTCTAATTTATTGTCAGGTAAATGTTCAACCTGAAATCCATGTCGTTTCAAAATTTGACACATGAAATGTTCTTTTGCGTATTTTTCTCCTTCATTTTTACTTTTTCTTGACTCACGAATACGGTTTCTATGTGTTACAAGAAAACCACCTGTTTTGAAGGTAAATCCATGATGTTTCCAATAGATTACGCAATAGCGGCAATATCTACAGAATAGAACGTATTTTTTCATAATTTGTAGTGGTTAATGTAACCACAAAGATATGAATTCTATCTTGAACAAGTACCATTTAACAAGAAAAGCCACTCGTTTGAGTGGCTTTTCTTGTTAATTTTCAATCTATTACAAATCTATTTTATTGATTCTATTCTCGTGGCGACCACCTTCGAAATCTGTAGATAAAAATGTTTTTGCAATTCTCCAGGCTTCATCGGCTGGAATGAATCGTGCTGGAATTGCACAAATGTTTGCGTTGTTGTGAGCACGGGCTAAGCGAGCGATTTCTTCGTTCCAACAAAGAGCAGAACGAACACCTTTATGCTTGTTTACCGTCATATTTACGCCATTACCAGAACCACAAAGCACAAAACCAAGAGGAAATTCAGCATTGCTAATCGCAGCACCAACTTTGTGCGCAAAGTCAGGATAATCTACCGATGCATCAGAATTTGTTCCATAATCAACAACTTCATAACCAGCAGTTTCAAGTTGTTTCTTTATAAATTCCTTCATTTGAAAACCTGCGTGGTCGCAAGCCATTGCAATTTTTTGTATTTCCATTCCTGTACAGTAATTTTTTACAAAAATAGGTTTTTTGAATGTTTTTATGATTGGTTTCCCTAAATTTTATAACAACAATTTCTATTTATGGAAATCAATACGCCTTATCGACGGATATAATAATCGTTTCTCCACTTATTTCCACTTGTGTTTTTTTCTTTCCAACTTGGATTTGGAGAAAGGAAATCCGCCATAATATTGTTTAAGTCCGGAGTATAGGTTTCGTGTCCACAACCTGCAGAGTCAAGCTCCATAGTATAATAATGAACGATTCTAACGCCATCGTCGAACACAAAGACAACAGAATCCTGAGTTGCAGGATGCACCATTCCCCATCTATCGATATCTGGAATTTCGACCTCTTCGCCTGGTCCAACATATACACTCGTGGGACTCTCCTTCCAAGGCTCAAAACCATATTCAACAGTAACTCCACATTCGGTTACATTATTAAGAAAAGAACGTCCTGTCCGTTTTTCACAAGAACCCAAAAATATCAGCGACATCACAACTAATACATACCATAATTTGCCATTTGACAATACATGCTGTTTCATATTCTTCCTTTTAATTTAACTGTTACAAATATGCAATTTCTATTCCAATTTAATTATCTATAAAAAATCATCTTGAAATTTATATCGTTTGCGATATATTTTTATTTTTGCAAAAAA
>DCIX01000032.1 GCA_002317135.1 Bacteroidales bacterium UBA1715 | reverse complement strand
TAACGCTTTTTTAGGACGGGATAAGGCTATAAATAAAAAAAGCGTTCTTTTTAAAGAACGCTTTTTTTATAAGTATGTATAAAGATTATATACAGAATGTAATTAACACACCAGCTGCAACGGCAGAACCAATTACACCAGACACGTTACTTGACATACAGTATTGAAGAACGTGGTTTTGAGGATCGTATTTTGTTGAGATTTCATTAGCAACACGAGAAGCCATAGGCACCGCACTTAAACCAGTTGCACCACAAAGTGGATTGATTTTTTTCTTTGCAAATAGGTTGAATAGTTTAACCAAGCAAATACCACTTGCTACAGAAAGAGCGAATGCGAAGAAACCACCAATAATGATACCGATAGTTTTTATATCTAGGAATACATCGGCTGTCATTGTAGCACCAACGCAAAGGCCTAAGATAATTGTTGCAGGGTTCATAATGTATTCTGTAGCTGCAGTTGTTAATCTTTGTGTATCTGTTCCGATTTCTTTTAGCAAGTTACCCAAAAGTAGCATACCTAGAAGTGGACCAGCAGAAGGTACAAGAATAATTACAATTGTTCCTAATACGATAGGGAAGATAATCTTCACTGCACGCATGTTTTTAATTTGGTGTTTAGGAGGGAACAATTTATCTTGTTGCTTCATGTTGATTTTAAGTTCTTTTTCTGAACAAAGTAACTTAACAACCAATGGAATAATTACTGGTACCAATGCCATATAAGAATAAGCAGCAATTGCAATTGGTCCTAATAATTGTGGAGCCAATTTTAATGTTGTATAAATGGCTGTTGGACCGTCAGCACCACCGATGATAGCCAAAGAAGCAGCTTCTTGTAATGAGAATGCTCCAGAAGCCATAGCAATCAACAATACAGTAAAGATACCGAATTGTGCTGCACCACCAAATAAAGCTAATTTTAGGTTACGCAACATTGGACCAAAGTCAGTCATTGCACCTACACCTAAAAAGATAAGTGGAGGAAGAAGACCAGTTTTGATCAATGCATAGTATAGGAAGTTGAAGATACCGTATTCGTGAGCAATTTCGAATAGATTCATGTATTGCATACGACCGTTTTCATCAAGTCCTAGTTCTATTTTGTCACCAGCAACAACACCAAGATCAGCACCTGGGAAGTTTGCCAACAAAACGCCGAAGCCAATAGGTATTAACAAAAGAGGTTCGTATTTCTTTACTATACCCAAGTAAAGAAGAACGAAAGCAATCAATAACATTAATAGGTAGCCTGGATTATCAATAAAGGCACCTATTGCAGTCATATCATAGATTTTTTCTAGCATAGTTGTTTTTCGTTAAAAAAGGGATAGTAGATTGCTACTATCCCATACATTAGTTTTTATTGAATTTTCATCAAAACATCGTCTTCATCTACGTCGTCACCGGAGTTACGGCAGATTTCAACTACTTTACCATCGCAAGGAGCTGCAACAGCGTTGAATACTTTCATAGCTTCGATGTAGCCGATGATGTCACCTTGTTTTACGGCATCACCTACAGCTACTGCTTTTGAAGAGGAATCTTTTGTTTTGAAGAATTTACCAGAGATTGGTGCAATAACATCTGTTGCGTTGCCAGAAACTGGTGCGGAAGCTTGTGCTGCTTTTGGTGCATCTGCTTTTGGAGCATCGTAGCTAACTGTTACAGCATATTTTTCTCCGTTTACGTCAACTGTTAATGTTTGAGGTTTTAGAGAACCTGCACCGCCTTGAGCTTTTTCTGCTTTTTTCTTAGCTAATTCAGCTTCGAAATCAGCTTTAGCTTTACCAGATTTGTATGCACGATATTGTTCTGGGTGCATAGCCAATTCGAACAATTCTTCATCGTCTTGACCATATTCCCAACCGTTTTCGTCCATTTCTTTACGGAATTCATCCAATTTGTCTGGATACAAATCTTGAGGATTTCCTGTGAAGAATTCGCGACCTTGTTTTGCAGCCAATTCCTTGATTTCTGGAGCAACTTCTCCTGGTAATTTACCAGATTTACCCAAAATCATATCCCAAATGTTGTCTGCAATCATTGTCCATCTTTCTTGACCTTTTACAGTTTGCATGATGTTGAACAATGCTAAGTTCTTAACATATTGTGAGAAAGGAGTTACAAGTGGAGGGAAACCAACGCGTGGCCATACGTATGCAACTTCGTCGAACATTTTAACCATCAAATCATCTGTTGTGATTTCTGGTTTACCTTGTTTTGCCAACGATTTGTTGATACTTGCCAAGTTTGTAGAAAGGTCGTTCATCAAGCTACCCATCATACCGCCAGGAAGACCTGGAGCAATCAACAATGAAGTTAAACGACGGTTTGATTCTGGAATGTAGTAGCCCAAGAAATCATCCATAAATTCTTGAGTTAATGTTCTTGCACGCATGTATGCAGACATATTGATTTCAGGAACATCAAAACCTGCGTCAGCCAACATTTCGCGAACCATGATAACATCTGCGTGGCCAGTACCCCAAGAAAGTGGTTCCATACCAACGTCAATAATATCACAACCTGCTTTTGCAACTTCCAAAATAGATGCAGGAGTAAAGCCAGGACCTGTTTGTCCGTGATATTGAATAGTAATGTTAGGGTATTTAGATTTAATGTATGAAACGATTTTTCCTAAAGAAACTGGACGACCGATACCAGCCATATCTTTCATACAGATTTCATCTGCACCGTTTGCGATTAATTCGTCTGCTAAGTTGCAGTAGTATTCAACAGTGTGAACTTTTGACACAGTCAAGCAAAGAGTTGCTTGTGCAATCATTCCTGCTTCTTTCGCATATTTAATAGAGTCGATAATGTTACGTGTGTCGTTCAAACCGCAGAAGCAACGAGTGATGTCAACGCCTTGTGCTTTTTTAACTTTGTAGAACAACTTACGAACATCAACAGGAACAGGACTCATTCTTAAACCATTAAGAGCACGGTCCAACATGTGAGTTTGAATACCTGCTTCTTTGAAAGGTTTTGTCCATGCACGAACAGCTTTATTAGGATTTTCACCATATAGCAAATTTACTTGTTCGAAACCACCACCGTTAGTTTCAACTCTAGCAAAGCATCCCATCTTAACGATTTCTGGAGCAATGCGAACCAATTGGTCAACACGTGGCTGGTACTTTCCAGAACTTTGCCACATATCTCTGTATACCAAAGAAAACTTAATCTCTCGACCCATAATACGTTTTATATTAATGATTTATTTTAGTTACTTAGTTATTATAATTTCTTCACATCTGCAACTGAACCTTTCCCTCCAGTAACGGTAGAAACGGCAGAGCATATTGCTGCATAAACATTTGAGTTTATTGCTGGTGCGCTTGCTGCACTTGGTTTAACTGCTACTTGTTCTTCAGGGAAGAATTTGTTTATAAAAATGATAATACTGTTTCCTATTAACACAACAAGGATTAGTACAACAAATACGGTAAGCATACCTACCAACATTAGAAATAACGCATCAGCCATAATATTTCTCTTCTTATAGTTAAAATTTCGTTGCGAATTTATGAAAAAATCTGTGTTTTGGCTAAAAAATTTAGATTAAAATTTGATGTTTTTTTATAAAAAAAATGCCAACATTCCGTTGGCGTTTCTTTTATTCTTGTTTGTCATTTCCCCATTCATGTAGGAATTCGTCTATAAATTGCAAAAGAAATTGATGTCGTGGTTCTGCCATTTCTTTTGCAGTTGGTGTGTTCATTAAGTATTTCAGTTTCAATAATTTTTCATAGAAATGGTTTAGGGTAGGACCGTTAGATTTTCGATATTCGTCGGCGTTTGCAAAGTCTTGTGGTTCTATCTCGGGATTGTATAATTCCCTGTTTTTAAAACCTCCGTAGTGGAATGCACGTGCAACTCCGATTGCTCCAATAGCATCAAGTCTGTCGGCGTCTTGTACGATAGCACATTCTATTGATGGAATGCCGTTTCCGTTAAATCCACCTTTATAGGAGATGTTTTGGATGATGTCAACAATTTTCTTGATTTCTGCAGTCTTAAATTTTGCTTTTTTTAGGATGTTTTCTGTTAGTTTTAACCCAATAATCGTATTACCGTTACTAAATTTTTCGTCTGAAACATCGTGAAGTAGAGCTGCAGCCTGAATGATTGCAAGTTCTCCTCCTTCTGTTTGTGATATTTGTTCCGCATTTCTGCAAACGCGTAGTGCATGAGAATAATCGTGTCCGCACTCTGCATTTTGTAGCGTTCTTTTAACTTCGTTTTTTACAACAGCAATTCGTTTGTCTGCTTCCATTTCTTTTTCTTTATACACCTTCTCCAGAAAGTACTGTTTTTATGGTGTAGATTAAGATTTTAATATCCAAATAGATAGACATGTTTTCTATATAGATTATGTCGTATTTCATTCGTGCTGCCATTTCTTCTGGGCTTTGTGCATAGCCATATTTAACTTGTCCTAATGAAGTTATTCCTGGTCTAACTTTTTGTAAATGAAGATAATGAGGGGCGATTTTAACGATTTGGTCTATGAAAAATTGTCGTTCAGGTCTTGGTCCTACAAGCGACATATCGCCTTTAAGCACATTGTAGAATTGTGGGATTTCATCAAGACGGAATTTTCTCATGATATGTCCCCATGGGGTGATTCTCTTGTCATTTTCCGACGAAAGTTGTGGACCGTTGACTTCGGAATCTATATACATTGAACGGTATTTGTATATATAGAATGGCTTACCGTATTGGCCAATTCGTTCTTGTTTGTAGAAAATTGGTCCTTTCGATGAACACGCAACCATTATTGCTGTAAAAATATATAATGGCGAGCCTATTATAAGTACAGCAATTGAAGTAATGATGTCTATTGCTCGTTTTATTTTTTCTTGCCATATAGGCATAACATTTTGTGATATTATGATTAGAGGCTCGTCGTGTATAGACTCAAGTGTAACTCGACCAGAAATAATATCGCAATTGTCAGGTATTGCTTTTATGATAGCTTTGGTACCAAGTAAGCAATGTAGAATATGTTCAATGTAAGCGTGTTCTTTGGTATCTATGGCAATGAGAATTTCTTCGATTTTTTGATCTTTTAATATGGATTTTACATCGTCAATTTTACCTAAATGTGGCATATAATCAGCCATTTGGTATTTCTCTTGGGTGATTACATTCACGAAGCCAATGAATTTGTTTCCTGCAGATTTTTTTGCCGTAGAAAGTCTTTTATATAGTTTTTCTGCTTTGTCGTTGCTACCAACGAGCAATGTATTGAATCCAATTTTGCGTGAACTAATCTTGTTTTTAGTTGATGTTGTTATACAAAATCGTGGAATGTATGTGATTACGAAATGAACGGCAAATAAAATTAAATAGGAGTAGTAATATGCCTGATAATTAACCACATTGTCGTTCAAAATTATGGTGAAAAATAGAATGAGTGAGCCTATTAGCGTTACCCAAAATGTGTTTGTGAATTCTTGTAGGCGTGATTTTCTGTAGATGTTTTTGTAATAGCCTGTTAGGTAATATAGACCTAACCACATCAATGGAATTACCACCAAACCATGTCTGAAATTGATGTCTAAGATGATTTTCCCTTTCATTTCAGGGAATTCTAGATAATACGCATCAATGTATTCGTTTCTGAAAAAGAAGAATAGTGTCCATGCAATGATGGCTGTAGCTAAGTCGCAACAAAGGTATAATATCGTTTGTCTCGTTTTATTCATCTATTCTTATGTATTGCAAATATGATATAATTTTTTGTAATACAACTTCTATTCGGAACAATTTTGACACATCTCAATTTTGTTTCTGTTTGAAAAAACGGACTTTCTGAAAGAATAGTATTTTGCGGAATGCCAAATTTCGTTAAATTTGACTGTTGTTATATTCCCAAATGTAAAGGAGTGATTTTTGTCGAAACAGCAGGGGAGGACATTTCCGTTCCAAGCGATTATGCAACTACACCACATTTTCCAGCAACAATTTTGTAGGTCCTTTTTTATTTCGATATGACCTTCTTTTACTTCGTAACGACTATTCTTTTCAGAAGGAAGCATATCTATATTGCTTTCGTCGTAGAATTGTGCTGTCTTAAATTGTATTATGTCGGCTCCGTATTGTTTGCCAAGTTCTTGTATTTTGTCTTTGTTATTTTCGGTGTGTTTAAAAAGTAAACATTGGAGTTCTATTAACGGAAGATTGCTGTTGTTTTTTTGCTTTGCTTCTTGAATTGCTTGCATTCCGTCTAATACTTTTTGAAAAGAACCGTTTCTTCTATATTTTTCGTAAGATTCTTGATCGTAGCCGTCTAAAGAAATGATGAGTTTTGTTAGACCAGACGTGACGATTTCATTTGCATTTTCTTTTGTAATGAAATGTGCATTCGATGATATAGAAGTAATAATGTTTGCTTTTTTTGCTTCTTGAATAATGGCTATTGTTTCCTTATTTATGAATGGCTCGCCTTGGAAATATAAATTTGCGAACAATGTGTGTTTTTTTATTTGTGGAAGAATTTTTTTGCAAAGTTCTAATTGCATTTGTCCTTTTTCTACAATGCTGGATTTATTTCCTGTTGGACATTCTGGGCATTGTAGGTTACAGATGTTTGTTGGTTCTATGCTGATAAATGCAGGATTTCCTTTGTGAACAATTTTTTTTGAAATAATGGAGTAGGTGTAGGAGAAGTATAATTGCATGAAATTCCACACCCTTGCAAATGAGAGTGATTGTAGTATTTGTGTAGCAAAAATTAGATAGAATTTCATACAAGAATATTTCTTGTGCGAATATATAAAAAATGTTCTTAGAGATAACGGAAAACAAAAAAGGCTGCTCAAACGAACAGCCTTTTTCATATTCAAGAGAACAATCTTAGTCTTGGAATTTAGCACACAAGAATTCTCTGTTAAGACGAGCAATGTTAGAGATTGACACGCCTTTTGGACATTCTGCTTCGCAAGCACCTGTGTTTGTACAGTTACCGAAACCAAGTTCGTCCATTTTAGCAACCATTGCTTTCGCACGGCGAGCTGCTTCAATGCGACCTTGTGGAAGAAGAGCCAATTGAGAAACTTTTGCAGAAACGAACAACATAGCAGAACCGTTCTTACAAGTTGCAACGCAAGCACCGCAACCGATACAAGAAGCAGCATCCATTGCTTCGTCAGCATCTTTCTTAGGAATTGGAATTGCATTCCCATCAGGAACACCACCAGTGTTTACCGAAATGAAACCACCAGCAGCCATGATTTTGTCGTATGCGCTACGATCAACCATTAAGTCCTTTATTACTGGGAAACCAGCTGAACGCCATGGTTCAACAGTGATAGTATCACCGTCTTTGAATTTACGCATGTGCAACTGACAAGTTGTTACGTGATCGTCTGGTCCATGTGCATGTCCGTTGATGTAAAGGCTACACATACCGCAGATACCTTCACGGCAATCATGGTCAAATGCAACAGGTTCTTTTCCTTCATTGATAAGTTGTTCGTTAAGAACATCCATCATTTCCAAGAAAGAACTATTAGGAGAGATACCTTTTAATTCATTTGTTTCAAAATGACCAGCTTCTTTTGGACCTTTTTGTCTCCAAACTTTTACTGTCAAATTCAAGTTTTGTACTTCGCTCATAACTCGATATATTTTATCCTTACGGGTGTTTTACAATAGATTATTTATAATTTCTTTGTTTCAATTCGCAATATTCGAATTTCAATTCTTCTTTATGAAGTTCTGGTTCTACATCTTCACCTTTGTATTCCCAAGCACCAACATAAGCGAATTTGTCATCTTGACGAAGAGCTTCACCTTCTTCTGTTTGGTATTCTTCACGGAAGTGACCACCACAAGATTCTTCACGGTGTAAAGCGTCGCGTGCAATCAATTCACCTAATTCAAGGAAGTCAGCAACACGGTTTGCTTTTTCAAGTTCTACGTTCAATTCGTTTGCGTTTCCAGGGATACGAACTTCTGCCCAGAATTTTTTACGAAGTTCTTGAATCATCTTGATACCTTCTTGAAGACCTTCTTTTGTACGGCCCATACCAACATGTTCCCACATAATGTGACCAAGTTCCTTGTGAATGCTATCTACAGATTTTGTACCTTTTACATTCATAAGTTTTTCGATGTGAGCTTTAACATCTTCTTTAACTTTAGCGAATTCGCCAGAGTTAGTATCCATTCTTGGAGTGTGAAGTTCGTCAGCAAGGTAGTTTTGGATTGTGTATGGTAATACGAAATAACCATCAGACAAACCTTGCATCAAAGCAGAAGCACCAAGACGGTTAGCACCGTGGTCAGAGAAGTTTGCTTCACCTGCAGCGAACAAACCTGGGATAGTTGTTTGAAGTTCATAGTCAACCCAGATACCACCCATTGTGTAGTGGATGGCAGGGTAAATCTTCATTGGAGTTTCGTATGGATTGTCGTTAGTAATCTTTTCATACATTTGGAACAAGTTACCATAGCGAGCTTCAACAACATCTTTACCTAATCTTTCGATTGCATATTTGAAATCCAAGAATACAGCACCGCCGTTTTCTACACCGAAACCGTGGTCACAACGTTCTTTAGCTGCACGAGAAGCTACGTCACGAGGAACCAAGTTACCGAATGCAGGGTAACGTCTTTCCAAGTAGAAGTCGCGATCTTCGTCTGGAATATCTTGTGCTTTTTTCTTTCCGTTACGGATAGCTTCAGCATCTTCTGCTTTTTTAGGAGCCCAGATACGACCATCGTTACGAAGAGATTCAGACATCAAAGTCAATTTTGATTGGAATTCACCATGAACTGGGATACAAGTTGGGTGAATTTGGATGTAGCAAGGATTTGCAAAACAAGCACCTTTCTTGTATGCTTTCCAGGCTGCAGAACCGTTAGAACCCATTGCGTTAGTAGAAAGGAAGAATACGTTTCCGTAACCACCAGTAGCAAGGATTACAGCGTGACCGAAATGAGCATCGATTTCACCAGTGATAAGGTTACGAGTAACGATACCGCGACATTTTCCGTCAACAACAACGATATCCATCATTTCTGTACGAGGATACATTGTAACTGTACCTTTACCAATTTGACGGCTAAGTGCACTGTAAGCACCTAACAACAATTGTTGTCCAGTTTGACCTTTTGCATAGAATGTACGAGAAACCTGTGCACCACCGAAAGAACGGTTAGCCAACAACCCTCCGTAATCACGAGCGAAAGGAACACCTTGAGCAACACATTGGTCAATGATGTTGTTACTTACTTCAGCCAAACGATATACATTAGCTTCACGAGCACGGTAGTCACCACCTTTGATTGTATCATAGAATAAGCGATAAACGCTATCACCATCATTTTGATAGTTCTTTGCTGCGTTGATACCACCTTGTGCAGCGATAGAGTGAGCACGACGTGGACTATCTTGGTAGCAGAAACATTTTACATTGAAACCAAGTTCACCAAGAGAAGCTGCAGCTGCACCACCAGCAAGACCAGAACCAACAACGATAACATCAAGTTTACGTTTGTTAGCAGGGTTTACAAGTTTTTGGTGAGCTTTATAATTAGACCATTTTTCGTACAAATGACCTTCTGGAATTTTACTATTTAATGTTGTCATAGTATATATTTTTCAGGGTTAGTAATTAAAGACTTTGACAAAATGCTACGATTACAACTGCAGCGAAAGCACAGCATACTATAGTAGCGAAAATGTCGCTAATACATTTCAAACGAGGTAACCAAATTTTGTTGTTCCAACCAATTGTTTGAAGTGCACTCCAGAATCCGTGAGTTAAGTGGAACCAAAGAGCAACCAACCATACGATATAAGCAACAACTACTGGCCATTGTGAGAAATAATATGAAATCCAAGCAGCACCATCTGTAGCAGCGAATTCGTTAGACATTTCTGCTAATTCGGCGAACATCATTTTGTACCAGAATTGAGAAAGGTGAAGAACGATACCGCATAAAACGATAATACCTAAAATAAGCATGTTCTTTGATGCCCATTCTACGCTTGCTGGACGAACTTGGCTGTCGTATTTGTTGTTACCACGAGCCTTGCTGTTCTGAACAGACAAGATGAATGCGTATGCAATGTGTACTAATGTACCGATTGCAAGTACGGCAGTTGCTGCCAATGCGTACCAGTTTGTACCTAAAAATTCACATACAGCATTGTATGCTTCGCTAGAGAATATTGCCACCATGTTCATCGATGCGTGGAAAGCAAGGAACATGATTAGAAATAGTCCAGTAATACTCATCAGGAATTTTTTCCCGATAGAAGAACTAAGAAAATTTGGATTTGACATAAAAATTAATTTTTAAGTTTGAAAATTATTTATTGTTGCAAAAATACACTTTTTACGAAATTTCAAACAAAAGTTCATGTATTCTTAGTAATATTTTTGTTGTTGGTGGTTTTTGTATGTAAAATTATTATTTTTGCACCGCTCAACAATATAATGTATAAAATACAATGGCAGACGATTTATTAAAGAAAGTTATCGCTCACGCAAAGGAATATGGTTTCATTTTTCCTTCAAGCGAAATCTACGACGGCCTTGGTGCTGTGTATGATTATGGTCAAAATGGTAGTGAATTAAAGAACAATATAAAGCAATATTGGTGGAACGCAATGGTTCGTTTGCACGAAAATATTGTTGGTATTGATTCTTCTATTTTTATGCATCCAACAATTTGGAAGGCTTCTGGTCACGTTGATGCATTCAATGATCCATTGATTGATAACAAAGATTCTAAGAAACGATATCGTGCTGATGTTTTGATTGAAGAAGAACGCGAAAAACACAATCAAAAGATTTTGAAAGAAATCGAAAAAGGTCGTAAGAAATTTGGTGATTCTTTTGATGAAGCAAAGGCTCGTGAGACAAACCCAAATATTCTTCGTGAACAAGCAAAGATTGACGAAATTACAAAACGTTATGATGAAGCTTTGAATGCAAACGATTTGGAGGCAATGCGTCAGTTGATTTTGGATTTAGGTATTGTTTGTCCTATTTCTGGTACTGCTAACTGGTCGGAAGTTCGTCAGTTCAATTTGATGTTCGAAACAAAACTTGGTTCAACTGCAGAAGGTGCAAGTTCAATATATTTACGTCCAGAAACTGCACAAGGTATATTCGTTAACTATTTGAATGTGCAAAAAACTGGTCGTATGAAGATTCCTTTCGGTATAGCTCAAATTGGTAAAGCTTTCCGTAACGAAATCGTTGCACGTCAGTTCGTGTTCCGTATGAGAGAGTTTGAACAAATGGAAATGCAATTCTTTGTACGTCCTGGCTCGGAAATGGAGTGGTTTAAAAAATGGAAAGAAACTCGTCTTGCTTGGCATAAGGCTCTTGGTATGGGCGACCAAAACTATCGTTTCCATGATCACGAAAAATTGGCTCACTATGCAAATGCCGCTACAGATATCGAATTCAATTTCCCTATGGGATTCAAAGAATTGGAAGGTATTCACTCTCGTACAAACTTTGACTTGAGTCAACACCAAAAATTCTCTGGCAAGAAGATTCAATATTTCGATCCAGAATTGAACGAAAGTTATGTACCATACGTAATTGAAACTTCAATTGGTTTGGATAGAACTGTTTTGGCTGTATTGTGTAACTCATTCTGCGAAGAACAACTTGACGGTGAAGTTCGTGAAGTATTACGTATTCCTGCTGCATTGGCACCAGTTAAATTCGCTGTTATGCCATTGACTAAAAAAGATGGTCTTCCTGAAGTTGCTCAAAAATTGATGAAACAATTGGAAATTGAATGTAACTGTCAATACGAAGAAAAAGATTCTATTGGTAAACGTTACCGTCGTCAAGATGCAATTGGTACTCCATACTGTATTACAATTGACCACCAAACATTGGAAGATAATACGGTTACAGTTCGCGAACGCGATACAATGGAACAGGTTCGTATGTCAATTGATGAAGTGGTTGCAACATTGCCACAAAAAGTTTCAATGGCAAATCTTTTAAGAAAAATTCAAGAATAGGATAGACCTATTTAATATGTTATTGTAAGGGCGAGGTTCTTCCTCGCCCTTTTTTTATATGTGAGCAAATTTCAGTTTCTACGGGTTATTAATTCCATGCATTCCACAACCAATAATTAATCATTAACCATTTATCATTAATCATTCAAATGTTTTCTGTAGAAAAAAACTGTGGGAAAATCTCGGAAACTACCGAAAAAGACTATATTTGCCAAAGTTTTTTAATGTTGGGATGGTATGCTCTTTCTTGAAACATTACTATCGTGACAATATATATAAGACAATGAAACAGAATAAGATAATTCGTAAAAGGTTTCTTTCTTCGTACACTTCCACGCTTATTAGCGTTGCATTGGTGTTATTCGTATTGTGTTTGATAGGTTTGTTGCTTACAAGCGAACGAGCGGTTTCTAAACAGATAAAAGAAAAGGTTGGTTTTACATTGTTTTTAAAACCAGACATTGCAGAGGCCGATATGTTTGAATTGCGCAAAAAAATCGATGTGATGGATATGGTTAAATCTACCGAATATGTTTCTGCAGAAGAAGCATCGAATCGATTGGCGGAAACTTTAGGACAGGATTATGTTGATTTGGCAGAAGGAAATCCTATACCTCCTTCGTTGGAAGTCCATTTCCATGCTGATTTTGCTACACCAGAAAATTTTGTGTTGGTAGAGCAACAATTCAAAAATAACGAGTTTGTCGACTCTATTCATTATGATAGATCTCATATCAAAAATCTAAATACTAATATAAAGAAGATTAGTTTGTTCTTGTTTGTATTAGGATTATTATTGTTTGTTGTTTCTATTGTGTTGATTCACAATACAATTCGCTTGTCTGTGTATTCGAAACGTTTTTTAATAAAGACAATGCAAATGGTTGGAGCAACAAATCATTACATTCGTTCTCCATTCTTGTTGCGCGGTGCTTTTCAGGGCTTCTTGAGTGGTGTTATTGCCGTTGCACTTACAGTCGGTATATTATACCTTTTGAAAACAGAAGCATTGGAGACAATCAACTATCTTGATTTTGAATTATTGGGTATTGTCTTTTTGACCATAATACTGGCAGGAATGTTTTTGACATTTACAGCAACATTCTTTGCACTCAATAAATTTTTGAAAGTAAATAAAGAAGAACTATACATATTATAATATGAAATTTATAGAAAATACAAACGAAGACAAGAATTTCACTTTTAGTCGTACCAATTATATATTGGTTGCTATTGGTGCTTTGATTTTGCTTGTTGGCTTTATATTATTGTCGGGTGGTGCAGTGGAAAATCCAGATGAATTCTATCCAAATGGCGATCAAAATCAGGTACCTGCAATTTTTGATTTTCGTCGGTTGACATTGGCTCCAATCGTGATTTTATTTGGTTTCGCTTTCGAAATCGTTGCAATTCTTTGGTCTCCAAAATCTAAAAAAGACGAACAATAATGAGTTGGTTACAAGCACTGATACTTGGTATAGTCCAAGGCTTGACAGAATACTTACCTGTCAGTAGTAGTGGTCATTTAGAGATAGGAAAGGTCCTTTTAGGTGAAGGGGCAGAGGTAGGAGGATTGACTTTCGATATTGTTGTGCATGTAGCAACAGTATTGGCTACGTTGGTTATTCTTTACAAAGAAGTTTTCTGGATTTTTAAAGGACTGTTTAACAAACCAGTAAAAAAAGGTGATGGTTTGTTGTCATATCTTAATGACGAACAAAAATATGCGTTGAATATCATTATCTCGATGATTCCCGTAGGCGTTGTCGGACTTTGCTTTAAGGATTCAATTGAAGCATTGTATGCAAATAATATTCTTCCTGTTGTTGGCTGTTGTTTACTTGTAACAGCAGCATTACTTGCATTAACACATTTCTATAAACCACAAGCAAAAGAATCGATATCACCATTACACTCATTTATGATTGGTATCGCTCAAGCCGTTGCTGTTTTGCCAGGACTTTCTCGTTCTGGCTCTACGATTGCCACTGGTTTGTTGTTGGGAAATAGTAAGGAAAAACTTGCTCAATTCTCGTTTTTAATGGTGATTCCACCAATCTTGGGTGAAGCATTGCTTGACTTCAAGCATATTATTGCTCCTTCTGCAGAATATCTTGCTGAACACGCAGCGGCAGAACCTATAGGTTTGCTTCCATTGCTTGTTGGATTTTTGGCTGCTTTTATTAGTGGCTGTTTTGCTTGCAAGCTAATGATTGCTCTTGTAAAGAAATGTAAATTACTATATTTCGCAATATACTGTGCAATAATTGGTTGCGCAACATTGCTATATACAATTCTATAATGAATTTCATAGAAGGGGAAGTGCTATATATTGATAAACCATTGCAATGGACTTCGTTTGACTTAGTAAATAAGACGAGGTATATGTTGCGTCGTTCCCTTGGTGTGAAAAAAATAAAGGTTGGACACGCAGGAACATTGGATCCGTTGGCAACAGGTGTTATGATTCTGTGTACAGGAAAGGCAACAAAGAAAATTGATGGTTTTCTTCATCAGGATAAAGAATATATTGCAACCATAAAACTTGGTGCGACAACTCCTTCGTTCGATAAAGAAACAGAAGAGGACGGAACCTATCCGACAGAACATATAACTCAGGATTTGGTAGAACAAGTGTTGCAACAGTTTGTTGGCGATATACAACAAACACCACCAGTCTTTTCTGCTATTCGAATTCAAGGACAGCACGCTTACGAGCTTGCACGAAAAAATATCGATGTTGAAATACCAACACGCACAATCCATATTGACGAAATAGAACTATTGCAGTATAATTTACCATATATAACTATCCGAGTTGCTTGTAGTAAAGGAACATATATTCGTTCGTTGGCTCGTGATTTAGGAAAAGCATTGGGTAGTGGTGCGTATTTGGAAGCTTTACAGCGTACAAAAATCGGTTCTGTATGTTTGACAGACTGCATAAATTTGGAACAATTACAAGAAATAATAGAACAGGAAAAAATTATATAATATGAAGTTATCAGAGTTTAGATTGAAAATCCCTGCTGAATCAATTGCAATGTATCCAGCAGAAAACAGAGACGAATCTCGTTTGATGGTATTGAATGCGAAAACGGGTGAAGTGGAACATAAACTTTTTAAAGATATAATTGACTACTTCGAAGAAGACGATGTGTTGATGTTGAATAACACGCGAGTATTTCCTGCTCGTTTGTATGGAAATAAAGAACGTACAGGTGCTAAAATTGAAGTATTCCTGTTACGCGAGCTAAGTCGTGAACAATATTTGTGGGATGTACTTGTTGACCCTGCAAGAAAAATTCGTATCGGAAATAAATTGTATTTCGGCGATAACGACGAATTGGTTGCTGAAGTTATTGATAATACAACTTCTCGCGGTAGAACAATTCGTTTCTTGTGCGAGGAAAACTATGAAACATTCAAGAAAATTTTGTTCTCATTAGGACAAACTCCACTACCAGATCATATTTTGAATGCACGTCGTTCTGCAGAAAAACCAATCGTAGAACCATCTGACGAAGGTCGATTCCAAAATATCTTCGCAACAGAAGAAGGTTCTGTTGCATTGCCAGCAGCAGGTATGCACTTTAGCCGTGAGTTGTTGAAGCGCTTGGAAATAAAAGGTGTTGATTTTCAATATCTAACTTTGCACATGGGATTGGGAAATTTCAGTGCTGTAGAAGTTGAAGATCTTACAAAACATAAGATGGATTCAGAGAGAATGATTATCACTCCTGAAGTTGCCGACAAGGTAAATGAAGCACGCGAAGGTAGACATAATGTGTTTGCTTGTGGAACGACTGTTCTTCGTGCTATTGAATCTTCGGTTTCTATGAATGGATTCTTGAAACCATACGATGGTTGGACAAATAAGTTTATTTTCCCTCCATACGATTTTACGATTGCAAACCGTTTGATTTCAAATTTCCATTTGTCACAATCAACAATGTTGATGATGGTTTGTGCTTTTGGTGGATTTGATTTGGTTATGAAAACTTACAATACGGCTATCAAAGAAGGATATCGTTTTGGATCATACGGTGATGCATTGTTAATCTTGAAATAATTTCATTGGCAATATGGAATCACAAGTGAATAAAAAGAAGCCTTCGGAATGTACGAATATTACCGAAGTTCGAAACGAAATAGACAATATTGATAAAGTAGTTATATCTTTGTTGAAAGACCGTTTTCAATATGTAAAAGAGGTTGTGAAATACAAGGAAAAAACTGCTGCTAGCATAGAAGCATCGGATAGACGCGAAGCGGTTATTACACAACGCCGACAATGGGCAGAAGAAAATGGCTTGAACCCTGATGTGATAGAGGAAATCTATCGTCGTTTAATTTCGTACTTTATCGAAGAAGAAAAGAAGATTATTAATTTGTAGTTTATTTATAAAGATATGTTTAGAAAAGAATTAAAAGTTTTGGATTGCACTGTTCGCGACGGTGGTTTGATGAATAAATGGCAATTCAGCAAAGAATTTGTAAAAGGAATTTACGATTCTTGTGTAGAAGCAGGTATAGATTATATGGAAATTGGCTACATCAGTAGTGAAGACCAATTCTCTCGTGATGTATATGGACCTTGGAAATTCTGTGCAGAAGAAGAACTTCGTGAAATCGTTGGTGACAACAACACAAACACAAAATTGTCTGTAATGGCCGACATCGGTCGTATTAAATTTGATGATATTCGTCCAAAATCAGAAAGTGTAATCGACTTATTCCGTGTTGCTTGCTACGATCATCAAATCGATAAAGCTATTGAATTAGCTCACCATGTGATGGATAAAGGTTACGAAGCAACTATTAACTTGATGGCTGTTTCAAAAGTAACAGAACGTAGTTTGAACGAAGTTCTTGATGATGTTGCAAAATCAAGAGTTGGTACATTCTACTTGGTTGATAGTTTTGGTAGCTTGTATTCTGAAGATATTCACAATTTGATGACAAAATATACAACTGCATTGCCAGGAAAAACAATTGGTTTCCACGGACATAATAACCAACAATTAGCATTTGCAAATACAATCGAATGTATTATTGATGGTGCAAATATGCTTGATGCAACTATGCTTGGTATTGGTCGTGGTGCAGGAAACTGTCCAATGGAATTGTTGATTTCATTCTTGAAAAATCCAAAATATAAATTAAGACCAATCCTTAAAGTTATTCAAGAACAAGTAAAACCACTTCAAAAACAAATTGACTGGGGTTACTTTATGCCATATTTGATTTCTGGTTCTATGAATGAACACCCACGTTCAGCAATGGCTTGGATGGATAGCGAAAAGAAAGACGACTATGTTTCTTTCTACGATGAGTTTATGCACGAAAAAGGTATGCTATAATAGCATAATTTCTATTTGTAAAAGGGGACGAATATCGTTCCCTTTTTTTATGCTTTCAAATGTCAAAGTATAAGTGTACATTTGTATATGATTTCATTAGTAATTTGCACATATAATCGTGACGCGTATGTTTATCGGACATTAGAGCATATTGCTCAGAATGATTTCCCGTTTGAACAATACGAAATACTTTTGATAGATAACAATAGCACTGATAATACAGTTGCAGAATGTCAGAAGTTCCATGAAAATTATTCAATGGTGAATTACTTGTATGTGAAAGAAACACAACAGGGTTTGTCTTTCGCAAGAAATAGAGGTTTTGCAGAAGCAAAAGGAGATTGCATTGTCTTTTTGGATGACGATGCTTTTGTTGAATCAGATTATTTGAAAAATTTGTCGGGTTATTTGACAAATTTTCCAGAAATGCAGGCTTTTGGCGGAAGAATTTATCCGTTGTATGAAACTGGAAAAGAACCTGATTGGATGTCTCCTCGTTTGATTCCACTTGTGTCTGCTATAGACAAAGGAAACGAAGTGGTTCTATTTGATGGCAAATCATATCCTATTGGCGCGAATATGGGATTTCGCCGGCAATGTTTGGAGCAAATAGGACTTTTTAATACAGCTTTAGGTCGTTCTAAAAAGAATTTGATGGGTGGTGAGGAAAAGGATATTTTCAATAGAGTAAAGCAGGCTTCGATGCAAATTCTATATTTGCCAAATGTGCAGGTTCATCATGTTATTCCAGAATTTCGAACAACGATAGATTTTGTGAAGAAAATGGGAGAGGGAATTGGTATGAGTGAAAAAATCCGTTGCTCAAATAATCGTGGTGGATATGTTTGTGCACTCACAAAGGAGTTGTGGAAATGGTGCGGTTCTATTGTGTTGGCTGTATATTATTTGTTGAGAGGAGAGGCTCCAAAAGCAAATGCGATAGTGAAATTTCGATGGTGTGTAACTAAAGGATTATTGTAAGATGATAGATCCAAAAATAGAAGAATCGTGGAAACGCGTCTTAATAGACGAATTCAATAAACCATATTTCTATGCGTTGAAAGATTTTCTTGTTGAAGAGAAAAAACGCTACATTGTTTATCCAGAAGGGAAAAACATTTTCAATGCATTTGCTTGCACACCATTCGATGCTGTGAAAGTTGTCATTATTGGCCAAGATCCATATCATGGTCCTGGACAGGCTCACGGTTTATCGTTTTCTGTGCAAGATGGTATACAAAAACCACCTTCGTTGCAAAATATTTTTAAGGAGTTACACGACGATATTGGCAAACCAAATCCTGAGAGTGGTAATCTTGAGTCGTGGGCAAAACAAGGAGTTCTTTTGCTAAATGCCACATTGACTGTTCGTGCGAATCAGGCAGGATCTCACCAAAAACATGGTTGGGAACAATTTACCGATAAAGTAATTCAAACATTGTCGGAACAAAAATCGGATTTGGTTTTTCTTTTATGGGGCTCGTTTGCTCAGGCAAAGTCGGCATTGATTGACACTTCAAAACATCATATTTTGAAAGCAGCGCATCCGTCTCCTTTGTCTTCGTACAAAGGGTTCTTTGGTTGTCGTCATTTTTCCAAAACAAATGAAATTTTGCAAGGTTTGGGAAAGACGCCAATAGAGTGGTAATAACGACATTTTTTACTTTTTATTTCATGTAAATCAAGACTAAAATGTCTTTTTTATTGCTATGCTTGTGTGTAGTAGAATGCCTTTTTTCTTTTAATTTCGGTTTACAGGATTTGTAATTTATTGTGTTGTAAAGATTTATAAAACAGTTTCGTCTTTTTGTATTTCGCCGTTTTGGTTAAGAAAAATTGTGGATAAAATTCGTATAGTTTTTACCGAAATGTAAGTTTTGATATGTAGTTTTTTACTACTTTTGAAGGTCTATAAAATGGGCAAATAATTTTTTGTTGATTGATTTCAAATTTTATTTGAAGGATGTTGTAGAAGAGAACATTTTCTCAAATAGTGGTGTGAAAGTAAATTATTGATAATGAAAAAAATATATACGATTCTTGCGTTGGCTGTTGTATTTACAGTATTTGGAAACGTTTCTTTCTCGCAAGTGAAGTTTAATGAGGTTCAACCATCGAATTCAAAAACACAATTAGATCCGGATTTTTATAAATACAGAGATTGGATTGAGTTGTATAACACTTCAACTTCTGCAGTTGACTTGAGTGGTTATTATGTAACAGACAATAAGGATAAACCACGCAAATGGCAGATTCCTTCGGGAAAAACAATTGCTTCAAAGGCATTTTTGTTGATTTACTGTGATGGCGAAGATGTTATCGGTAAGGCAATGCACACGAACTTCAAAATTTCAGAAGGTGATGTCTTGTATTTGTATTCTTCGACAATGCGTTTGATGGACTCAGTGCACATCGGCAATATTGAGACAGATTATACTTATGGTCGTTTGGTTAATGGAACAGGTGCTTGGGCAGCTCTTTCAAAACCAACACCAGGAGCATCAAATGTTTCTACAACAGTGAAGGGTTTGGCTCCAAAACCTGTATTCTCAATAAAAGGTGGCTATTTTAATAAAGAGCAAAACATTACGTTGTCGACAACATTGCCAGGCGCAGTTATCCGTTATACAACAGATGGTTCTGAACCAACGGAAAATTCTCCAATTTATGAAGGAGCAATAACGGCAAAAAGCTCAGAAAAAACAACGCAAAAGGCTGGATATGATCGTAAAAATAAAACAGGTATTCAACATTATACCTATCCTTCTTCGTTGAGTTATCCTTCTTCAAAATATTCAGGGACAAGAACATATGGTTTTGTTTTGAAAGCAAAGGTGTTCCATGAAGACTATGTCCCGAGTGAAACAGAAGGTAATACCTATTTTATAAATATAAATGCCCGTTCACTTCCAGTTGTGGCTATTTCTACAGATTTTGCAAACTTCTTTGATGCGGATAGCGGTATTTATATTCAAGGAACAAATGGCGTAAATGATGGTTATGTTACAGCAAACTGGCGTCAAGATTGGGAACGAAAAGTCTTTGTAGAATATTTTGATGCGAGTGGAAATCGTCAGTTTGGTGTTTCTGCAGGTGCGTCTACAATGGGGGCGGTTTCTCGAAACTACGATATGAAGTCTTTGAATATCGTGATGAAGAAAAAATACGAAGCAGGTGAAATCAATTATCCGTTGTTTGGTGAAGATGGTTTGTCTTCATATAAATCATTCGTCTTGCGTAATGCAGGTAATGACTGGGAACAAGGTTCCAAATATCGTGATGCTGCTATACAACAAGTTCTTCGTGGTCAGATCGATTTGGAGACACAAGATTTTGAACCAGTTGTTATGTATTTGAATGGTGAGTATTGGGGCTTGATTAACTTGCGTGAACGCTTTGACGAAGATTATTTTGCAGGTTATCACGATTACGCTGATGATATTGATTTGTTGAAATTTGCTGACGATAGCACATACGATTTCCGTGCATCGAAAGGAACAACAGAACGTCTTGCAGAAATGATGATTTATTTGGCAAATAACTCCTTGGCAGATGCCGACAATTATGAGTTTGTTAAGAATCATTATATAGATGTAGACAATGCAATAAACTATTACATTGCTCAATTGTATTGTCAGAATACAGACTGGCCAGCAAACAATATGCGTATGTGGCGCCCAAGAACGGAAAATGGTAAATTCCGTTTCCCTTGGTATGATACTGATTTTGGTTATGGTTTGTGGGGTGGTGATGCCTATACAAATCCATGGGATAACTTCGATAAATCAAGTTATACGAAGAAAGTTTCTGTTGCAATATTGAATTATTTGTTGAAAAACGATGTGTTTAAGGCTGAATTCGTACAACGCTTTTATGCAATGATTGCAACGGTATATAATCCAGAACGATTCATCACAATTTCGGACAACATTGAACATAAACTTTCAATGGAACGCGATGCCTTGATGGATGAATGGACTTGTACTCTTAACGCTGGTGACTGCTATGGTTATGGCGTTTGTGCTATGCAATCGTGGGCAACTAAGCGTGTCGGCTATATGAAAGGATATATAGATGACAAATTTGGGGCAAAAGGCACTACTACATTGAATATTAAATATTCAAGTTCACAAGGTCAAGTATATGTTTGTGCTATTCCTGTTGAAAATGGTTATTCTGCAGCACATCAAAAAAATCGTGCAATTCGTTTGACTGCAGAACCTAAAGATGGCTACAAGTTCTCTGCTTGGAAAAACGGAACAACTACAGTATCTACTGATCCTGAATATTTTGTAACGATTGAAAGCACAACAACAATTACTGCGGAATTTGTTACACGACCAACAGAAAACAACTTGTATATCAATGAATTCCTTGCGTCAAACAGTACCGATATAACTAATGAGGCATCAAAACACGAAGATTGGATAGAAATCTATAATGCTGGTACTTCAGATGTAAATATGGCTGGTTTGTATTTGTCTGATAATTTGCAAAATTTGACAAAATACCAAATTCCTTATGGCGAGTCAAATAAAACGACTATAGCTGCAAAAGGCTATCTATTATTCTGGGCAGATAAAGAACCACAAGATGGCGTGTTGCATTTACCATTTAAATTGGATCGCTCAAAAGGTTCTATTTATTTGTCTCAAAAGAATGCTTCTGGAAACATGGTGATTATTGATTCTATTCAATATGCACAACAGAATACAGATGTTTCGTATGGTCGTTATCCAGATGGTTCTTCCAATGTGATTATCTTTACGAAAACGACACCAAATGCTTCAAATACAATTCTTTCCGATAGCTTTATTGATGGCTTGGTAATCAATGAATTTATGTCGAAGAATACTACTACCGTACAAGAAGAAACAGGAACATACGCAGATTGGTTTGAAATATACAATACAACGTCTAAAGATATTGACTTAGGTGGTTTGTTCGTAACAAACGATTTGAACAACCTAAATAAATACATGATTCCGAAAGGACAATCGGAACTTACAACAATAAAGGCTGGTGGTTATTATGTGTTCTGGTGCGATAAGCAAACGGCAATCAATCCAAATCACGTTGATTTTAAATTACCTGCTGCAGCTGGTGATATAGCTATCGTTCAGTTGCGTGGGTCTGAAAATTATATAATTGACCAAGTGTCATATTCAAATCAAGGTGAAGATGTTTCGTATGGTCGTTATCCTTCGGTTACTTCTGATTTTAGATATTTGTTGACACCAACTCCAAATGCAAAGAATGCAAACAATGTTACTGTAAAACCAGTTTCAGGCATTACAATCAACGAAGTGCTTGCTTTGAATACGTCTATTGTCGCTGATGATCAAGGTAATTATAGTGACTATATTGAGTTCTATAATGGTTCAAGTTCTGCTATTGATTTAGGTGGATTGTTCATTAGTGACTCTGCTGGCTACTCACTTCGTTGCCGTATTCCAACAACAAATTCAGCATTAACAACAGTACAATCAGGTAAGTGGATTGCTTTTTGGGCAGATGGAAAACCTGAACTTGGTGCAAATCACTTAGACTTTTCGTTAAGTGGTGCAGGAGAGTCGGTAGTGTTGAGCCAAATTGGTGCTGATGGCATTATAACAACTATTGATGAAGTTACTTTTGGTGCACAAACAGAAAATATCAGTTATGGACGTTATCCAGAAACAAATGATAACTGGGAAGAAATGTCTCCTACATACGCTTCTAAAAACCAATCGGTTAACTCTAGTGTTGCGTTGAAAACATTGACTTCGTCAGTGGGTGTTATAACACCTTCGTTATCAACTTCGGTATTGTCTTATGAATGTGTATTGCCAGCAGGAACAACTGAAGTTCCAATCATTTCGGCATCAACGGTTCACGAAAAAGCGTCTGCAACAGTAACACAAGCAGAATCATTGGAGGGAAATGCGACTGTAAAAGTTATTTCTGCAAATGGTTTCAATAGTGAAATATACAAAGTTACATTTAAAATTGCTGCTTCTTCGGATGCAACACTTGCAACTTTGACATTGGGTGGTGGAACGCTTCAACCAGCATTCTCTCCAGACGTATATAGTTATAAGGCAATGTTGAATACAACATTTGTCCCTTATCTTACAGCAATTGCTACCGATAAGAATGCAAATGTAGAAATTGATTATGCCGAAACTGTTTCTGAAACAACTGTGATTACGGTTACTGCAGAGGATGGTTCTCGTAAACAATATGAAATTAGTTATTCCGCTGCATCTTCACAAAATATTGTGTCTGAATGGTCAGATGACTTTACGAATGGAATTGGTAATGTTTCTGTTGTAACAGATCAATATAAGGCTACTCTTCAAAATATAGCAACAACAACAGGTATTGGTTTTGGACAAATAACTACATATAACCAAAAGTTAGGTGTTTCTTTGGTACAAACAGGTAAGGAAACAGAGTTTGGGTATATTGAATATCATTTACCTACCGGATATGTGTTGGATGGTACGGCAGCATTGAATGTCTCTTTGGAAGTTGTCGGTGTTGCTGAAGGTGCAACGTTAAATGGTGTTACCGTTGATAATGAGTATATTAGCTTTAATGTTGCATTGGTAGATATTTATGGTAATGTTTCCGATTATTTGACTCCAGCAAAAACAGTTAGTTCAAGTACAGAAGGTGTTACTACATTTAATTATGCTACAGCAAGTTATATTACAAAATCGGCAATTGTTGCTGTGCGTATAGCTTTGGCTGGTCCTAGTGATTCTAAGAAAGCGAGAAATAAGGCTGCATATATCGACAATCTTGTAATTGGTCCGAAAGAATCTACAGGAAATAGTGAGGCAATCACATTGTCTGATAATGCAAATTTAAAGTCTATTTCTGTAAATCCTGGAACATTAACTCCTGCGTTTAATCAGGCTGCTCACTCGTATGTTGTAACATTGCCAGCTGGAACAACAGACATTCCAACAGTAACGGCTGTTGCTGAAGATGCAAGTGCATATTTGGAAGTAACGCAGGCATCTCAATTAGATGGAATTGCTTATGTAAAAGTTATATCGCAAGATATGACAGATATGAATGAATACTCTATTCAATTTGTCGTTACGCCAGCAACTGTGGAAGGTTATACTGATTATGTCGTACGTCCAGCAATGAAAGGCTGGAGCGAATCCTCTTCGCTATATGAAATGGCATACAATGGCGGTGACATTGCAATTGCATACAATAGAACATCTTCTTCATCCGATGCTATACAATATAATTTAGTAGATGAAGATTACACAATTTTGGATTTACAAAACAATCCGTATGTATCAGTGAAATTAAAAACCTCTGTTTCAACAACATTATTTGTAGAATTGTTTGATGCAAATGGAAAAACAACAGCTTCAACTGTTGCAGCTGCAAGTTGCTCAGCTGGAGCAGAATATGTAACATATACATTTGATTTTACTGGTAAATTTGGTTCTGCTGATGCTTCGGAAATCTATGGTATGAATCTTTATTTCGATAAAGGTTCTTCTACAAAAGCATCAGGTACAATTACAATCGACGAGCTTCGATTCGGTAGTGATGTTGAGTTGTCTATTAATCAAGCACCTGTATGGAGCGAAATTCCTTCGCAAACAATACAACAAGGTGGAACATTCACCAATATTAACTTGGCTTCTTTTGTAACTGACGATGCAACTGAGCCTGCAAAATTGAAGTTTGCTTTAGAAAATGCTTCAGAAAATGTAACACTTAGTATTTCGTCAGGTGTGTTGTCAATTGCAGTAAAAGATTATTCTTGGTTAGGTTCTGAAACATTGAAGATTAGTGCAACTGACGAAGAAGGTGCAAGTTCAATTGTAACAATAACAATAGCGGTCGAAGAATTGAAAATCGACTTAGAATCGGTTGCATTTAGTCAAACAAGTCTTTCGGTTGCTCAAGACGAAAAAATAGACCTTGCAAATTATATAACATACAAACCAGTTGATGCAACTATCGAATCTATGGTTTGGTCGATTTCTGACAAAACAATTGCTTCGGTAAATGGTGTTGGGGAGTTGACAAATATGCTTGAATATGGATCAGAAACAGTTATTGCAACAGTTGTTGTTACTGATAAGAGCGGTAATGAATATACAAAGAACATTTCGGTAGTTCTTACGGGTTGTCCAACAAAAGTTTCTGCTTTGTCGCTTGAAGATACAAAATTAGACTTGTATTATGATGGAACAGCTCAAGTTGAATATGTTATTTCTCCAGCAAATGCTTGTGTGAAATCTGTCTCATATAGTAGTTCAAATAAATCAATAGCAACTATTTCGGACAAAGGGGTAATTACTGCTTTGCAAAAAAATGGTTCGACTGTAATTACTGTTTCTGTAAATGATGGATTCTCTGTTAAGACGGCAACTTGTACCGTTACAGTCTCAAAGGATTGTTCTGGTGATATAGAACTATCGTTGAATAAGGCTACAATGGCATTGTTGACTAATGCAAACGAAAAATTAACGGCAACAATCACTCCAGACGACGAATGTACTGCCGATAATGAAGTAGTCTGGACGACATCAAATGCGAAGGTTGCAACAGTTGCAAATGGCGTTGTTTCTGGTATTTCAGCAGGAACGGCTACGATTACGGCAACGACTACTGGTAACGGAATAACAACAGCAACTTGTGTCGTAACAGTATCTTCGGATTGTGAATCTGGTCCAGTTGAATTGGCAATGAGTTCAGAAACAGCAACAATGTATTTATCTGAAGAGTTGACTTTAACTGCAAATATTTTAACAGAACATCCTTGCGATAATACTATTGTATGGACTTCTTCAGATGAAACTGTAGCTACTGTTGAAGATGGGGTGATAACTCCATTGAAATATGGATCTACTATTATAACAGCGACAGCTGTACAAGGTGGTAATGCTGTAACTTGTAATCTTACTGTTGCGGAAAAAGACGTTACTGCAGTTGAACTTGTACCACAAGCAAAGATGATGTATGTGGGAACTACACAAACAATGTCTGTAAAACTTACACCAGAAAATGCGGATAACAAATCGGTAACTTGGTTGTCTTCCGATGCCGACGTTGCAAAAGTTTCAAGCAAGGGTGTAGTTACAGCATTATCGAGTGGAACAGTTACAATTTATGCACTTGCTGCAAGTGGTGTATCTGACCACTATAGTATTCAAGTTGTGGATATTGAAGTACAAGATATAACTTTGAATATCTCAAAAGTAACATTAACAACGGGCGATAAACAACAAGTATCTGTTTCGTATGAACCAGAAAATGCAACAAACAAATCGTTAATTTGGACTTCTACTGATGAAACAATTGCAACAGTTTCAGAGGATGGTGTGATTACAGCTGTTTCTGAAGGTACGACAACAATTGTTGTTAAGACAGTAAGTGGTATATCTAAGGTCATTTCTGTTTCTGTTCAATCTGATGTTGTTCCAGTAGAAAAAATTGCTGTTTCTCCAACTACAGTAAAAATGAATGCTGGTGATACAAAGACAATTGTCGCAACAGTAACTCCAACAAATGCTACAAATAAAACAGTTTCTTGGAGTTCGTCAGACGAAACGATTGCAACAGTATCAGCCGAAGGCGTTATAACTGCGGTAGCAGCTGGTACTGCAACAATTACAGCTTCTTCAGCAAATGGGAAAACAGCAGATGTAGGTGTTACGGTTAACTATAAACAGATATCTTCTGTTTCTTTCTCAGAAAGAACAGAAAGAACTGTTTTGTTGAATGAAGGAGAAGAAGTTGATTTGGGCTCACTATTAAATATAGTACCTGCTGCAGTGGAAACAGAATCGGTTGTTTGGTCTGTGAATTCGACAAATGCAAGTATTGATGAAGATGGTTTGTTGACAAACAATCGTGCATTTGGAACGGAACAGGCAACAGTAACGGTTACTGTTACAGATATGTATGGAACAGTTAAGACTGCAACAATGTCTGTTACATTGAATGGTTGTCAACAAAAAATTACAAGCGCTTCAGTAAATACAACAGATGTAGAAATATCTGCTTCTGGTTCTTCACAATTAACCGTGTCTATTTTACCAAAAGATGCATGTGTTGAATATATTACTTATACATCTGCTGATAAGACTGTAGCAACAGTTTCTTCGACAGGTAAAATTTCTGCTGTAAGCAATGGTGAAACAACGGTGACAGTTCTTATTTCTGATGGCTTTAGCACGATAGAGAAAACTGTTTCTGTGTCGGTATTAAAAGATGTTGTTGCCGTAACGGCTGTCTCGTTTGACATGACATCGGCTATTAAGTACATTGGTGATACCTTCACATTGGGTGCTGCTGTTTATCCTGCCGATGCAACAAATCAATCTTTGACGTGGACATCTTCTGATGAAACTGTTGCTACTGTAGATGCTACGGGTAAGGTTACTATACTTGCTGCAGGTAGAACTACAATTATGGCAAAGGCTAATAATGGTGTTTCTGCTTCTTGTTTGATTACAGCAAAAGCAATTGATGTAACAGCAATTACATTGAGCCAATCTACATTGTCAATTCAAGTGTATGATAGTGAACAATTGATAGCAACAGTAACTCCAACTAATGCAACAGACAAGACAATTGTTTGGTCTTCTTCAAATGAAGTAATTGCAACAGTCGATGAAAATGGTATCATTACAGCCCATAAGTCTGGATCTTGCTCAATTATGGCCACATCAGCAAATGGTAAAACAAAATCATGTGCGATTACAGTAACAGATATTGAACCAATTGCAATTACGGTTTCAACAACTTCTGTACAATTGGACATTGACGAAACTGCAACTATCATAACTACCTTGTCTCCAAGTAACGTTACCGATACAGAATTGACTTGGACATCAAATAATACAACGGTTGCTACTGTTGAAAATGGGGTAATAAAGGCTGTTGGTGCTGGTTCTACAAAGGTGGTTGTGACAACAGGCAATGGCTTGGAGAAAGAAATCATTGTAAAGGTAAATGCATTGGAAGCAACTTCAATTACATTGAACACAGACGAAGTTACTTTGCTTCAAAATGAACAACAAAACTTAATCGCAACGGTTCTTCCTGAAAAAACAACGAATAAAATGGTAAAATGGACTTCGTCAGATAGAACAGTTGCAACGGTAGATGCTGTTGGTAAAATTACTGCAATTGGTATCGGTGAGACTGTAATAACCGCCGCTACAGCAAATGGTCTAAATGCAACTTGTAAGGTTGTTGTTACATTGAATGTTGTTGCTGCAACAGGAGTAGAAATTGTTCCTAGTCAGTTGACAATGTATGTTGGTGAAATTAATCCAGTAGAAGCACAAATAACTCCAGCAAATACAACAAATAAATCTATTGTATGGTCTTCTGACAAGATCTCCGTTGCAACGGTAGATCAATATGGATCGATTTCTGCAGTCTCTGCAGGTAAGGCAACAATAAAGGCAACATCGGCTAATAATATTGTTGGTACATGCGTTGTTACGGTTAAGGAAATAGAAATAACTTCAATAACTATTTCTGAGGTCTCTTTGGCTGTTGGTGAATTCCAAACACTTACTGCTGTTTGTTTGCCAACAAATGCAACAGATAAATCTATTACTTGGTCGGTTGCAAACGAAAGCATTGCAACAATTACTTCTTCTGGAAAAATTACTGGTGTTGCAGAAGGTACGACTAGGGTAATGGCAATGTCTGCAAACGGTGTTATTGGTATGGCTAATGTAAAGGTGACAGAAACAGCTATTCCTGTTAAATCTATTGTTGCAAGAGGCTCTTATACGATGAATATAGATAACTCTATAGATTTGAGCTCGTTGGTTATCTTTAACCCTGAAAATGCAACAAATAAATCTTTGACAGCTGTTGTTATAGCTAATCATCCTGATTATGACGAAACGGCTTCTGTAGTTTCAGTTTCTAATGGCGTAGTTACAGCTGTTGCTGCTGGTTCTGCAGACTTGTTGATTACCAGTGCCTCTACAGGTGTTACAACAACAATCACAATTAGTGTGAATCCAATTATGCCTTCTAGTGTTAGTTTGAATAAGAGTACGTTGGAATTGGTAGTAAATAGTAATGAAAAATTACAAGCTACAATATTGCCAACAAATGCTTCTAATACATCGGTAAAATGGGAAAGTGCAAATCCAGAAATTGCATCGGTAAAAGACGGTGTTGTATATGCAGTTAATACTGGATCAACTATGATTACAGTTTGTTCAAAAATAAATTCTTCAATTTATGCAAGATGTGTTGTAACTGTTATTGAAACTCCTGTACAAAAAATTACTCCTAATGTTTCATCACTAAATATGAATGTTGGTACAATGAAGGGTATAAAACTTACTATTGAACCCGAAGAGGCCAGTTCTTCTGAAATAACTTGGACTTCTAGTGACAATAAGGTTGTAACAGTTTCTAAAGAAGGTTTGATTGAAGCGGTGGGTCTTGGTAAGGCAATTGTAACAGCAACTGCATCAAATGGCGTTTCTTGTGCAATTGTTTGCGAAGTTGCAGAACCTAATGTTGCCCCACAAGTCATTGGACGTATTCCAGATCAACAATTGACAGTTGGCTCGTCTGTCACTATAGATTTAACAGATTATTTCTTCGATGATGACGTGTTGCTATATTCTATTGACGATATGGGCAGTAATATCAGTTGTAGCGTTTCAAGCGATGGTAAGGCGACATTTACAGTGAAAGATGAATATGGAATGGGTGGCGAACAAATGGTTGGAATCCATGTGAAAGATCCTTCTGGAGCATCTGCAACTGCACAACTTGTATTTATAATCGATGGAGTGAAAACAAAACCTTCCGATAATCCAGATCCATCTGCTGTAGAAGATGCCGTTCTTCAAGATGTGGTTGTTTATCCAACTCCAACAGAAGGCCCTATTTACGTTTCGTACGAATTACCTTCAGTAGAAACAAGCAGAATCGAGATTTTCTCTGCAATGGGACAAAAGGTTGTTGATAAAGTAATCGAGGATAGAGATAGTGTTGATGAAGCATTTGATTTGTCTGATATGAAAGATGGAATCTATTTTGTTGTCATTACAACAACAGATGGAAGAACACAACGTACAGTTGTGAAAAAATAACATAAGTTTATCTGTGAATTTGTGTTGAGGCGTTCATTTGAACGCCTCTTTTTATGTCTATATATAGTCTATTATATTATATGATAGTGTTAAAATAACACTATAAGTATTTGATTTGTAAATGGTTGAATGTTAATATATTTTATTGTAAAGTATTCCTGTTTTTTTATATATTTACAAAATGAATATAGACCGAAATGAAGCGATTTATACGACAAATAGTGTTATTTTTATTTCTCTTTGCTATTATTGGCAAATTGTATGCTCAAGAGGAATATGAATGGGGAAGTTTACCTTTAGGTGGAGGTGGTTTTGTTTCTGGTATAATTGCTCACCCGACAGAAAAGAATTTGATATATGCTCGTACCGATGTTGGTGGTATTTATCGTTGGATAGAAGAAACATCTTCATGGAAACCATTGACGGATTTTATCTCGGAGGCAGATAAGGGGTTGTATGGTGTAGAAGCAATTGCACTTGACCCACAAAAACCAGAAATGTTGTACGCTTTTGTTGGTACAAGCTATTTTAGTGGTGGGAAAACGGCTATTCTTATTTCTAAGGATTATGGTGAAACATTCAAAGTTGTAAATGTAACCTCTCAATTTAAGGCTCACGGAAATGGTGGCGGAAGACAAATGGGTGAGCGTTTGGCTGTTGACCCTCATAATAGTAACATTCTTTATTGTGGTACAAGAAGCAATGGATTGTTCAAATCTACCGATGGTGGTCTAACATGGAAAAGTGTTTCGTTTCCTGTTACAACAACTGAAAATGGTGTAGGTATCAATTTTGTACAATTTGATGAAACAGCAACGGTATCGGGTGGTGCAACGCAAAAGATTTATGTAGGAACAGCACAAACGGGTTCTTCAATCTATGTGTCAACAAATGGAGGTAGTTCTTGGTCGGCAATTAGCGGTCAACCGACAGATTTTATGCCACATCGTTGTGCTATGAAGGATGGCGTTTTGTATGTAACTTACGCAAATGGTGCAGGCCCAGGTATCTCTACTGCTGGAGGGTATGTCTATAAATATAATGGTTCGTGGACAAATATATCTCCTTCAAAAACTACCGGTGATTTTAGTTATGGCGGTATATCTATTGTTGGAAATCGTATTGTTGTAACAAGTGTTGGCTGCTATAAAATGCAGTCTTGGGATGGCAAGTGTGATTGGCAAACGGCAACTTGGGGTGATGAAATCTTTGTTAGTGACAATTTAGGTAATTCATGGTCGGCTTTGTTTTCGAATTGCAAGGTAAATCTTGATGCTAATTCTGTTCCTTGGGTGAAAGATCATGCTATGCACTGGACAGGATGTGCCACATTAGACCCATTCAATGCTAATCGTGCTTTTTTTATTTCGGGTAATGGCTTGTTTATGACAGAAAATCTCAACACAACAAAGATAGATTTGAAGTTTTGTGTAAAAGGTTTGGAAGAGACTGTTCCTCTTGATATTGTAAGTTTATCTACTGGTCAAGTTGTTACTGTTGTGGGTGATTATGATGGTGGTTTGTATGTGGCAAATAATGGTGATTACGATACGTATCCTTCACGGATTCACACACCGGAAATGCATACAACACATGGTATAGCAGCTGCTGTTGATGGTTCGTTGCTTGTTCGTGCGGGAAGTCAGTCTTCGTATGTGCAATATTCAACCGATAAAGGACAAACATGGAAGTTCTGTTCTGGAGGTAAAGAGGGAAGCGGACATGTGGCGGTTTCTGCTGATGGTTCTATTATTTTGCATTGCCCGAATACATCGAATGGATATAGTTACGATGGCTCTGGTAATAAATTGTATTATTCTACCGATAAAGGTGCGTCGTGGTCGCAATGTAATGGCGTTAGCGTTACTGGTGCGTATCCTGTAGCCGATGGTGCTAATCCAAAGACTTTTTATGTAACAAATGGTAGTACGGTGTATGTTTCTACCGATGGAGGAAAAAATTTCTCAGCAAAAGGCTCTACGGGTTCTTCAAGCTATTATAAAATACGAACTGTTCCTGGTGTTGAAGGGGATGTTTGGGCTCCTTGTGGTAGTAATGGTTTGTATCGCTCAACAAATTCAGCAACATCGTTTACAAAAAATTCTAAAGTCTCGTCGTGTGCTGCGGTTGGTTTTGGTAAGGCAGCACCTGGAAAAACATTCCCTGCTGTTTTTATTTGGGGAACAGTTTCTGGTATAGAAGGTTTGTTCCGTAGTGATGACGAGGGTGCGACATGGATTCGAATCAATGATGACTTACACCAGTTTGGCGGTCCAGGAAACGGACAATTTGTTTCTGGGGATATGGCTGTATATGGTAATGTTATAATGAGTACGGTTGGTCGTGGTGCTATTTATGGAAAACAGTTAGTTTCCCAGTGTGCAAAAGTTTCTCTTGGACCAGATAAAAGTATTTGTGGTATAGATGAATTAACGTTAAATTCTAACACCAAAACGAATACGAATGTAACATATAGTTGGTATAAAGATGATGTGCTGATTTCGGGAGAAACAAATCCTACAATAAAAGTTACAACGAGTGGAACATATAAAGTGGTTCGTGATAGTGCAACTTGTTCAAAATCAGATGAAATTGTTGTTGCTGCAACATTACCTGAAATCGATTTAGGACCAACTCAGAATTTGTGTGAGGAAACTTCGTTTGTGCTAAATGCTGGTGTTACTTCTGAGGCGTATTCATATCAGTGGAAGAAGGATAATGTTTCTATAGTAGGGGAAACAAATCAAACATTTGTGGCAAAGGAACCTGCAACATATACTTGTGTTGTTAGTGCTGCCAATTGTGAGGACGTTTCTGGAGAGGTAGTAATAACTTCGGATTTGTTGGATATTTCTGTAGAACCAGCTTGCAAAAATGGTGGAGAGGTAACTATGGAGGTTCAAACTGTTGGTGGTCCGTATGAATGGTATGCTTCGGAAATTGGTGGAACTGCTTTGGAAACAGGAACAGTCTATGTACCAACAGTTTCTGAAAATACAACTTTCTATGTACAAGATGCTGGAGCTAGTGTATCTTCGTTTGGCGTTTTGGAATATGTTGATGGCGTAGATGGTTGGTCTACTAATACCTTGGACGATGCGTCGTCGCAAGTCCAACTTACGGTAGAAAGTCCTTGTACGTTACAATCGTTTTCGGTTAAGAATAACAGTAAGGCAAACATTGTTGTTAATCTAAAATCAGGTTCTACTGTTGTGTATACCAAAACAATAGAAAATGTTCCTGCTGGTTTTAATGAATTAGAACTCAACATAAGTCTTGCGGTTGGTACATATATTGTTGATTTGTCGGAATCTACGTTTGCTGATGACTGGGGTGGTTTGTTCTTACAGACTTCTGGTATTTCAAATCCTATAGGTTTGCCTGGTTATGTATCTGTTAAGCCTGCTCCGGATTCTTGGTTGAAAGATGGACCTGTTCATTTTTATAATTGGACGATAAAAGTTGGCTCTTCTTGTGTTCGTACGCCTGTTGTGGCAATTGTTGATACTGATAAACCTTGTGCTTCTGTTTTGGAAGAACAAACCATATCGTTGAATGCAGGTTGGAATGCGTTCTCTATAAATGTTGTCCCAGAAGACATCTCTGTTGCTTCTGTTCTTTCTGGTGTTGATTTCAAAATTGTGAAGAATAATGAAGGATTTTATGCTGCCGATGTTGTGACTGGTTTGCAAAGTTTAGCAACAATTGAACCAGGCGAAGGATATCTAATTTATTTGAATAAACCTGCGTCTTTCCAAGTGAGTGGAACATTGTTGACAGATTATACTTCGGTTTTGAAAGCAGGATGGAATCTTGTTGGTGTTCCTGTTCAGGCGGAAGTATCAGTTTCTTCATTGCCTGCCTCAATTACAAATGTTACCGATTATTCTGGTAAGAAAGTTTCGACTCTAAAACCAGGAGAAGCCTATTTTATATACGCAAATTCAGATACAAACATACGTTGGTAGTATTCTATTTTTTGTTGACTATTCTATTGAAAAATATTTCGTATTTTTGCCTAAACTAAAATCTATCGAAAATGAAAAAAATGGTAAGTTCAATTTTGACGGTATCTACTGCGTTAATGATGTCGTCATGTGGAGGATCTAACGAAGAAACTCCAAAAGAAGGTTTCTTTTTAGGAACAGGTGTTAATGTTAGTCACTGGCTTTCTCAATCGGATTCAAGAGGAGAGGCACGTGCAAATCAAATCACAAAAGCTGATTTTGATTCTATCGCAGCAATGGGCTTCGACCACGTTCGTCTTCCTATAGATGAAGTACAAATGTATGACGAAAATCTAAATCGTTACGAAGATGCATTTGCTTTGTTGAAGAATGCTATTGATTGGACTTTGGAAAATAATATGAATATCATCGTTGATTTGCATATTATTCGTTCTTTCCACTTCAATAATGAAAACGAAGGTGGTAATACTTTGTTTGAAAAAACAGGAGAACAAGAGCGTTTAATAAATATCTGGAAAGATTTACAAAAATTCTTGAAAGATTATCCAAACGATCGCCTTGCATACGAATTGTTGAACGAAGCAATCGCTCCAACTCACGAAGCATTGAATGACCTTGAAGCTCGTTTGGTTGCTGCTATTCGTGAAACAGAACCTGACCGTTATATAGTTTTGGGTTCAAACTGGCAACAATCTCCAGAAACAATTCAATACTTGAATCCACCAGCAAACGATAAAAAATTAATCGTTGCATTCCACTACTATAATCCATTGTTAATCACTCACTACAGAGCACCTTGGACAAAAATTAAAGATTATACTGGTGCAGTTGCTTATCCAGGTCAATTACTTCCAGATACAGCTTTCTTGAAAGATTTATCTGCAGAAGAAGCTGACAAATTGCGTGAATTGAATGGAGAATGGACAAAAGAAACTCTTTATAATCAAATTAAACCAGCAATCGATAAAGCAAAAGAATTTGGTTTGCAAGCATACTGTGGAGAATTTGGTGTATATCCAGTATTCATCGATAAAGAAACTCGTTTACAATGGTATAAAGACATTTGCGAAATCTTTAGAGATAACAATATCGCTAATGCTCACTGGTGTTACAAGGGTGATTTCCCTGTTGTAAATGCAGATGGTTCTCGCAATGAATTACCAGAAGTTTTGGTAAATAAAAAATAAGATGCATTTTTAGCGTGTAAACAAAAAGGGCAGATTTCAAATCTGCCCTTTTCGTTTTTATAGATTAATCACTAATTATTAATCATTCAAGAAGACAATTTCTTCTCCGTTTGCATCAACAATAATCTTTGAGTCTTTAAGAATTTCCCCAGAAAGAATTTTCTTTGAAAGTTCATTTAGCAATTCTTTTTGAATAATTCTCTTAACAGGACGTGCACCAAATTGTGGATTGTATCCCAATTGTGTGAGACTTGCGATAGCTTTGTCGGTAATGTCTATGCTGATACCCATAGCCTCAAGTCGTTGTGCTAATCGCTTGAATTGTAGTTTGACAATAGATGTTATGTCTTCTTTACTCAAAGGAGTGAACATAATCGTTTCGTCAATTCTGTTTAGAAATTCTGGTCTTACTGTTTTCTTCAAAAGATTGTAAACCTCATTCTTTGCCGACTCAATTGTTTCTGCTTTGTCTGCATCGGAACTGTTCTCAAATTTATCTTGTATGATATCGGAACCAATGTTCGATGTCATAATGATGATTGTATTTTTGAAACTTGCCGTACGACCTTTGTTGTCGGTAAGTTGACCATCGTCAAGAACTTGCAACAAAATATTGAATACATCTGGATGTGCTTTTTCAATCTCGTCAAGCAAAACTACAGAATATGGTTTGCGACGTACGGCTTCGGTTAATTGTCCGCCTTCATCATAACCGACATATCCCGGAGGTGCTCCAATTAAACGCGATACGGAATGTCTCTCTTGATATTCCGACATATCAATTCTTGTGATGAGGTTTTCGTCATCAAATAGGAATTCAGCTAACGCTTTAGCCAATTCTGTCTTACCAACACCGGTAGTTCCCAAGAAAATGAATGAACCAATAGGTCTTTTCTCGTCTTGTAAGCCGGCACGACTACGACGAACAGCATCGGCAATTGCCGTAATTGCTTCATTTTGACCGATTACTCGTTTATGTAATTCTGTTTCTAGGTTTAATAACTTGTCTTTTTCTGCTTGCAACATTTTACTTACTGGTATGCCAGTCCATCGTGAAACAACATCGGCAATATCGTCGGCACCGACTTCTTCGTCTATTAACCCGCCATTGTTTTGCTTCTGCTTTAATTCTTCGGCTAAATCTTGGGATTCTTTTTCAAGACTCTTCAATTTTCCATATCGAATTTCGGCAACTTTTCCGTAATCGCCATTTCGTTCAGCTTGTTCAGCCTCGAATTTCAGACTTTCCATTTCTTGACTAATGGCATGGATTCTTGTAACTATTTCTTTTTCCGCGGTCCACGAAGCCATATATTTTGTTAGCTCGGCTTTTAAGTCGTCAATTTGTCTGTCTATAGTTTCTGTTCTCGCTGTTTTCCCATCTCGGCGAATAGCCTCACGTTCAATTTCAAGTTGACGGATTTTTCTATTTAACTCATCTATTTCTTCAGGAACAGAATTCATTTCCATACGAAGTTTTGCAGCAGCTTCGTCCATAAGATCTATGGCTTTATCTGGCAAAAATCTGCTGGTAATGTATCTGTGCGAAAGTTCAACGGCAGCAACAATTGCTTCGTCTAAAATGTGAACTTTGTGATGATTTTCGTAGCGTTCTTTTAAACCACGAAGGATAGAAATAGTGTTTTCAACACTTGGCTCATCTACCACAACGGTTTGGAAACGACGTTCAAGGGCTTTATCTTTTTCGAAATATTTTTGGTATTCGTCAAGAGTTGTCGCACCGATTGAACGCAATTCTCCACGAGCAAGTGCCGGTTTAAGAATGTTGGCGGCATCCATAGCCCCGTCGCTTTTTCCTGCACCAACAAGAGTATGAATTTCATCTATGAATAGAATAATTTCGCCATTTGCAGAAATTACTTCGTTTACTACGGATTTAAGTCTTTCTTCGAATTCTCCCTTGTATTTTGCACCAGCAACGAGTGCCCCCATATCAAGCGAATAAATTTGTTTTGACTTTAGGTTGTCTGGAACATCGCCTTTAATGATTCGGTGTGCAAGTCCTTCTGCAATAGCAGTTTTACCAACACCGGGTTCTCCAATAAGGATAGGGTTGTTCTTCGTTCTACGCGATAGAATTTGTAAAACACGACGAATTTCATCGTCTCTACCAATTACTGGGTCAAGTTTTCCATTACGCGCTTGTGCGTTTAGATTTATTGCAAATTTCTGTAACGCATTGTATGTGTCTTCAGCCGATTGGCTCGTTACTTTAGCTCCTTTTCGAAGTTCTTGTATGGCAGCAATCAGATTTTTTTCAGTAATTCCATTGTCTTTCAATAGTTGAGAAACTTGGTCGCCACATTTGAAAATACCAATGAAAATATGTTCTACCGAAACATATTGATCTCCGAAATTTTTGAGTTGATTTTGTGCTTCAAGTAATGCTTTGTTTGCATAAGACGAAAGATATGGATCTCCACCAGAAACTTTCGGATACGATTCTACAATTTTCTGTAAAGCCGCAGTAAGCATTGTTGTATTTACATCAAGTTTCTTGAGAATAAATGATGAAATACTATCTGCTTTACTAAAAAGTGCAGTTAACAAGTGACCAGTTTCTATCGCTTGTTGGTTGTTTGCCAGAGCTGTCTGTGCAGCTTGCTGTACAACCTCTTGTGCTTTGATAGTGAATTGATTTAAGTCCATAATTGTATGTTTTAATTATTGTCAGTAGTTTATCAAAAGAATTGCCAAAGGGAAATAGAAGACATTTTGTCGTAAATTGTAGACTAAAATGTGACTAATTGTCTTATAATGACCGAAATAAAAGATATTCTATGCTCTTTTTTCAGAAAGAAACGTACTTTTGTATAAAATTTATAGCAATGAGTCAAACAGCATATACGCGTTTACAAATACCAGAGATAGAAATTGGTACAGTTAGAATTGGAGGAGAAAATCCTATTGCGCTCCAATCAATGACAAATACAAATACGAATGACATTGAAGCAAGTGTAGAACAATGTATTCGAGTTTTTGATGCTGGTGCCGACTATGTTCGTTTGACGGCTCAAGGTGTAAAAGAGGCTGAAAATCTTCGTCTTATAAAACAAGCATTACAAGAGAGGGGATATAATCAACCTTTGGTTGCCGATATTCATTTTAATCCACAGGCTGCTTTGGTTGCTGCAAAATATGTGGAAAAAGTTCGTATAAATCCCGGTAATTACGTGTATATCGGGTCGTTACGAAAAACAGATTATACTGCTGAGGAATATACTGCAGAATTAGTGAAAATTCGAGAGAACATTCTTCCTTTATTGAATGTTTGTAAGCAGTATAATACGGCGATTCGTATTGGCGTAAACCATGGCTCGTTGTCGCAACGCATAGTGTCTCGCTATGGCGATACTCCTGAAGGTATGGTAGTGAGTATGATGGAATTCCTCCATATATGTAAGGATGCCGGCTTTACGAATGTTGCTTGTTCTATAAAGGCAAGCAATACACGCATTATGGTTCAGGCAACTCGTTTGCTTGCGCAACGTATGCAAGATGAGGATTGTCGTTTCCCGATACATTTAGGCGTAACCGAAGCAGGAGCAGGAGAGGATGGTCGTATAAAATCGGCTGTTGGTAGTGGCTCTTTGTTGCTTGATGGAATAGGGGACACTATTCGCGTTTCGTTAACCGAAGCTCCAGAAAGTGAAATTCCGGTTTGCAAGATGATAGTTGATTATAGAAATGAAGTATTTGCTGCTCCATTAGTTAAAACATCTTTTGCAGATGTTCGTAAATCTGCGTTTTCGTATAGCCAGCAAGAAACTTATTCAGTATTTGGAATAGGTGGAAATGCGGTACCAATGGTTTTTGCTTCAGAAAAAGGAAAGGCGGACTTTTGTATTTCTGATACCTGTTTGCAGTCAGCAAATGCATCAATTCCTGTTGTTGCTATTTCTGAATATAAACAACATGAAATCTGTGTTTTGAAATTGTCAGAACAAGAAATTGATTGCTTGCAATCCATATCGCTTGGTACTAAGACGATAATTTTATTACAATGCGATGATTCTCATGTTACTTATTTTGTGAGAAAATTGTATGCCGTCTTAAAAGGGAGAAAAAATCCGGTATTGTTACAACGCTCGTATGAAAATATTTCCTCTGAAGTTTTGCAGATTCGTGCGGCAATGGACTTTGGCTCTGTTCTTATCGACGGCTTTTTAAATGGTATTTTCATCAATACAAGTTGTGTTACGCAAGAAGAAGCTGTTGATTTATCCTTCTCTATTCTTCAAGCAACTCGTTCTCGTTTCGAAAAAACAGAGTTTATTTCGTGCCCGTCGTGTGGAAGAACGTTGTTTAATATAGAAGATGCGTTAAATCAGGTGAAATCACGTACTTCACATTTAAAAGGATTGAAAATTGCCGTAATGGGTTGTATTGTAAACGGTCCAGGCGAAATGAGTGATGCCGACTATGGTTATATGGGCTCAGGTAAAGGAATGGTGAATTTGTACAAAAAACAAACACTTGTTTGTCGCAATATACCAGAAGCAACCGCAGTTGATGCCCTAATCAATTTGATTAAGGAAAACGGGGATTGGCAAGAATAGTTAATAAAAAAAGCAGTCTTTCGACTGCTTTTTTGGCTTGTTTTTACGCTGCCATTTTTGTGTATTCTTTCAACTTATTTGCAATTCTTGTCATTGCATCTTTCTTAATATCTTCTATCGATGCCTTGTTTGGATATATTGGTGATAGAAAATCTACGGTGATTTTTGCCAATGGGCGAGGTAGATGTATATGGTTGAAAATTGCTCGTTCAGAACCGTTGATTGCAACTGGTACTACTGGTACATCCAATTCTCGGCTTAAGATTGCAAAACTATCTTTAAAAGCAAGTAGTTGATTGTCTTTCGCTCTGGTTCCTTCTGGGAAAATAATGATGTTTTTTCCCGCTTTGAGAACTTGTGCCATTTGTTGCAATGATTCTCTTACGTTCGTGTTAATGTCCATAAGAATCACATTGTTTTTGCGGGCAAAGAAATGACCTATTTTTGAATGGAAATGTTTTTCCTTTGCGAAGAAGAACGTGTTTTTCGAAATCTTTCTTTTTAATTTTGAGGAAATAAAATAACCATCTAATGCACTTCTGTGGTTTGCTACGATAATACAAGGTTTGTTTGGTAACTTGTTGGATTCGTGCTTTCTGTAACGATATACTATATGCATCAATATCTTCGAAGTCTCACTACAAATTGCTTGGATAAATCCTGGTTTTGGAATAGTGATAGGAACATTTGCTGTAAGGATTTCTTTCCATGAAATATTTTGTGTTGTCGCTGCTATGTTACTGATAGAACCATCTATGTGTTCTTTTATGTAATCGCTTATCTTGCCTAAAGTATTTAATTTCATGAATTGACTTTCTTTCAAAAGTACACCAAATGATTTTTCTATATAGGTAAGGAATGCTACACGGCTAAGTGAATCAATTGCAAGATCTATCTCTAAGTCGTCGTTGCGTTTAGCATTACAACCGTTTTCTGAATCAACATACGATTTCAACATAGAGAAAACTTCATCCTGATTCTCGTTTTCTACCTTTTGTTCATTATTCGTAGTTGTTTTTTCGGAAATCAAGGACTCTAATTTGAATCGTTGTATTTTCATGAGACGAGTTTTTGGCAACTCGTCCATATACAGATGTATTTGTTTAATTCGTTTATATGAAGAAACCGATTGATTGTATTTTGTAATCTCGTCTTTTATTACTTCATTCATATATTCCTCTGACGTTTCCTTCATATTTGAGGTTAGAGGAACAGCAATACATTGAAGAACAGAGTCTTTCAAGAATACGCCAATTTCTTTAATGAATGTAGCATCTTTTAGTATTTCTGCTTCAACTTCTTCAGGATTAATGTTTTTACCGTTAGACGTAACAATAATATGTTTGATTCTTCCGGTAAGTTTTAGACTCTTTCCATCAAATTCACCGATGTCGCCGGTGTGCAACCATCCGTCTTTTATAATGTCGGCTGTTTCTTCTGGTCGGTTGTAATAGCCTTGCATTACATTTGGACCTTTCACACAGACTTCTCCTTTTTCGTCTATCTTAACTTCTATGTTAGGAAGTGGTTCTCCTGCATATCCAAGACGAATGTTGTTCGGACGTGTGAAGCTAATCATTGGGGCAGTCTCTGTCATTCCATATCCTTCAAGAATATCGAATCCTAATGTGTCGAATACTGCTGCTACATCGGCTGGAAGAGCTGCGCCACCAGATACAAGATATGTCATGTGTCCACCAAATTTTTTGTGTACGGAAGAGAATATAATTCTTGAGAATGCTTTACTATGAAGTTTCTTTGCAAAAGCAAAAAGGCCTCTTGTTATTGCCGAGACATTGATTTTTGTCATGATACCTTTTGCAAGAATTTCGTATAGGCGTGGAACTCCAATAAAAATGTTGATTTTTCCTTGGTTTAATGTGCCTAAAATACTTTCTGCATTCAGACCTTCTGCAATATATACCGTTTCCCCTTGACATAATGGTGCAACTAAAGAACCTATTAGTGGAAAGGCATGATGCAATGGTAGTAAAATCATTGTACGTCTATCTTCCGTAAAAATTGGAACTTGTTTCGATACGGCGTCTATATTGAAAAATACATTTTTATAGGAAAGCATTACACCTTTTGGAGAACCAGTTGTTCCTGAAGTGTATATGATGAATACGGTGTCTTCGTCGTTACCTTTCTTTATGTCTGTAACTTCTTGATTTGTATATGCGGTAAGTAGAATGTCTTCGCTTGTACAAATTTTACAACTGCTTTCTGCGGAGGAAATAGCTTCTTCTACCAGTTGTTTTTTATCTGTTGAGGTGAATATCAATTCTGGACGGCAGTCGTTTATGATATATGCAAGTTCTTTTGCTGATGATTGTACGTCAACAGGGATAACGATAGCTTTATTGCGGATAGTTCCGAAAAATGCGAAAATCCACTCTGGGCAGTTTTCTGAGAAAATAACAACTTTTGTAGGCTTAGCTATTGTGTTAAATTGTTGTGCGTATTGCTCTGAGTAGAACAAAACTTCGTTGAATGAATATTCCTTGTCTTTGTAGACAACTGCTTTTTTCGTGCTTTGTTTTAAAAGAGTCATAGATCTTTCGTTTTATTTTCTACAAATGTATTTTGTGTTTCTTATTTTATGAAAAAAAAGGGTTTAACCCTCTTACATTTGAGTAAAATAGGCTTAGTGGGTGTAAATATGTTGTTTAAGGGGTGAAATACGCTTCTTAATTTTGCAGGAAAGGGGTAAATTTTCTTAGACTTTCTCTAAAAGAGCCACTGCGAAAACAGCAATACCTTCTTCTCGTCCTACAAATCCGAGGTGTTCTGTTGTTGTTGCTTTAACAGAAATTGCGGTAATGTCGGTAAGCTGACAATCATCGGCAATGTTCTTTTGCATTTGTGGAATATGTGGAAGAAGTTTTGGTTTCTGAAGACAAACCGTTGCATCTATGTTTATGATGCTCCAACCGTTTTGCTGTAATAATTCAACCGTTTTTCGTAATAGAATTCTGCTGTCTATGTTTTTGAATTCTGCACTCGTGTCAGGGAAATGGAAGCCAATGTCTCGCATTCCAGCAGCACCAAGTAGAGCGTCGCAAATGCTATGGAGTAACACATCACCATCGGAATGTGCAACCATTCCATGTGTGTGAGGTATTGTTACGCCACCAAGGACAAAAGGTAAACCTTCTGCCAATTGATGTACATCATATCCTTGACCAATACGGATATTCATTATTTACCGTCGTTGAAATCGAATGTAAGAGAAAATCTAAATGTATTGGCAAGTGGAGAATTCTTTCCGTTTACAGGAACAAGATATGAGAAATCTAGTCCAAATACATTTAGTCGTAAACCAGCACCTGCAGTGAAGTATTTTCTGTCACCTTTTGTCTTTGCTTCGTTAAAATAACCAGCACGAACAGCAAATTGATCGTTATACCAATATTCTGCACCAATGCTCAACATAAATTCCTTCATTTCTTCTTTGAAACCACCTGGTGCATCGTAGAATGATTGGAAAATACCAACTGGTACGGATACATCATCATCTTTTCCTCCAACCATAACGCGTTGTCCGTCAATTGTTTGATAAATAGGAGGTGTAGGTACTAACAATTTGTTGATGTCGAAGTAAACACCGACTTTGTTATACTTGTCGATTTCCATATTGTAACCAGCACCAAGTCGTAGGTTTGCAGGAATAAAATCTTTGTTATCTTCAGAATAAGAAATTTTAGAACCAATATTAGAAAGGTTAAATCCTACAGTTAAAAGTCCTGGTACAGAACCTTTTATGTTTTTGAAATAGGTACCAGAGATGTCTGCTGCAACTGCTTTACCAGCATGATAGTTTTCTACAGTTCCACCTGTAAGGTTTGAATAGATGAAGCGAGCAGTCATACCCATAATAAAATTATCAGCTAAAAATCGTGAGTATGATACATCTACTGAATATTCTTTTGGTGAAATTTCGTAACCTGCAGAGTTACCGTTTTCGTCAAATGCAGGAATGTCACCTAAAGAGAAATAGCATAAAGATGCACCTAATGCTTCTTTTTTCGAAAGTTTTTTGTAACCAGCTAAATATAATAGGTTTATGTCTTTTATTCCAAGATTCGACAACCAAGGAGTGTACGATAATCCAACTCCAAAATCATCTTCTTCTAATGCATATTTAGACGCATTTGAATGTTGTGCCCAAACATCGTTTGTTGTTGCTGCACCTGCGTCTCCCATACCACCACTGCGTGAGTCTGGAGTAATAGTAAGGAATGATACCGCTGTTGTTATGACATTGTATTGTTTGTCTAATGTTCCACCATTACTTAGGTTTCCCTCTTGGTCAACTTGTAATTGGGCAAATACTGATACACTTAATAATACTGCAAGTATTGTAGAAGCAAAATGACGCATTTTATGTTTTTATTTAAATTTTATGCAAATATACAATTTTAGTAAACGCAAACTTCTCTTGTTTATTGTTTGATGAAAAAATTATCTCACAAGTAATATTTTTTGTTCGCCAACCAATGTTTTTCCATTGCTGGTTTTTATTTCTATCGTGTATGGGTAAATTCCTGATTGTAATACAGTTCCGTTGCTTGATTTGCCGTCCCAACTAATGCTCGTGTCTGCAAAACTTGCAATTGTTCCTGTTCGTTTCAATTTATATATTACATTACCGGATGCATCATAAATTTGTAAGGTAACTGTACTTTCTTCTTCGGTTTGATTGTGCTCAAAATAGAAGTTGGTATGGTTTTGCATTGGATTAGGGTAGTTGTACAAATTTTTTAATGTAACAGTTTTACTATTACATACATAGAAGGATAATTCTGCTTCTGTATTATTATTGTAACTGTCCCAAATACTTAATGTAAGCGTGTGTTCTCCTTCTTCTAAATTATTCAGTTTATATTTGATAGAACCCGAAATGAATGTATTCAAGTCGTTGCAAAAGAAATTGTTAAGTTCAATTTGTGATGACTCGTCTCCGTCTATTGTTATGGTTATATTGTGACCAAATGAGGCGTTTGACACATTGATACCAGATGAGTCTGTTATGAATGCCAATAGTGTTGGGTTTTGGTTAGTTATTGAACCATCGATGAATGTTGTATCGTTTAGGAATAGCGAAACGGTTGGACCAGTAAAGTCGTCGTTTGTGACAGTTTCGCTTCCATTAATTATGAAATTGGTAAATGCTCCCGTTGCTTGGGTGTTTTCATCATTTGCAAATAAGCTAAGTTTACCGTATCCTTCGTAATAGAATATGTCTTCGGGAATTGGAGCAGAAAATGAGAATGTTCCGTTTTCTATACTTGCTTTACCTTGATATAAGACATTCGTATAGGATTTGTAGGTGTAGGTGTCATTCCCGTCATTGCCTAATGTGGTGATAGACTGTTCTTTGTCAAATAATTTTATCGATAAAAATCCAGTGTAATCGCTTGCTTTATTGCCTTCTACTGTTTCGATATGTCCAGAAATTTGTAATATGGAGTGTGCTTTTATTGTGTCTGGAATAGATTGCACTTTTTCTCCGTTTATTGAATCTATTGCAATGGAATACAATGGAATAGCAAGTCGAAGAGCTGGGTCTCCTAATAATGTGTAGAGTCGTTTGTTTTGATAAAAGTCGTTTGACGTATTGGCTTTTGCTATTTTAAGAGATTCACCAATTGTGCGAACGTGATTCAGTGAATCTAATGTAAAAATGACTTTGTACAAATTGTTGCAAAATGTATAGTTTGACGACGCGTACGAATAGCGAGTGGCACTAACCATAGCGATTCCGCCGCCATTCGGTAAGTTAACAATTTTTTCTCCAAGGGATGTCCAGTCTTGGTCAAAATGGGCAATGTTACAAGCTGCTCCAATGAATAATGGTAGTTTTGTCTGATTTTTCCAAGTTTCAATTGTATTTGCATCTACGGAATATTCGGCCATCATTCTGTTTTCGTTTCCGTGTCCTGTATAGTTGAAAATCAAACAACCTTTCTGCATTCTGTCGCGAATGGCATTTATAACTTCAGGATATCGTTGACCAGCACTATTTTTTTCTTGCTGGTAGGCATCGGCAAATATCTTGTCGAAATTGAAGTACGGATATGTTTTTGTTATTGTTTGACAAAGCATATCGGCGTCGGTCATGTGAATTGTCTGGTTTTCGTCGGCATCGTCGGCTAAAAAACAGAGATTGTTTTGCCACTCGCCACGATAGTCGGCGTTCAAGGCATATTGAATATTTTTATCTGTTACGATTTTTGCTTCTTCTGTTGTCGCAACGGCAAATCTTCCGATGGCAAGGTCTGTTTCTCCAACAAATTTATCTCCGTTAAGACCTTTGTTGTCTCCAACTATTGCGAAAAAATCGTCGCTACAATATGTGTTGTCGGCATCTAAACTTTCTTTGGACTGGAATGTAAAGATGTTTGTCCCGTTTAATTCTATTGATTCATTATTATAGGTACCATCTCCCAATAGAAGAACATATTGTAGTGTTCCATTGCCTTTCTTATATAAATAGCGTAGGAAATTTCGTATAGCTGTAACATCTTTTCTTCCCGAAGAAAATTCATTACAAATAGATTCTTGAGAAACAATCGCAGTTGTGAAATTATCTTTTTGTTTGTGTAAATCAGCAATTTGCTGTGCGTATGGCAAGAAAATGTCATTCGCAACAATAACCATATCAACATTTTGATTGCTTAAAATGTCTTGGTTGTTGATTTTCTTTTGGAATTTAACAGACTTGAATTTTGTTGAAAATGCAACATATTCTTGTAATGTGCTTGTTGAATCTGTAAATGTTGTACAGCCGTTTGTTTGTGTTACTTTTAAACTTGTTGGGCATTCTGGATTTGTTATATTCCAAACGGATAATTCAGCATTTGATTGTATGTTGAATTTGCCAACAGTATTTTTTCCAATAGATTTGCTATCTCTAAAAATAAGTTGTTCGTTGCTATTCGCCTGTAAATTACAACGACATTGTATTTCGCAAAAATCAATAATTGCTCGGCTGTTTGGGCCAGAATAATTCGCTTGAATAGTTATTGCAATGTTGGAATTCGTTGGAGTAAAAAAGAATGATTTTTCTTTTAGATAAGCATACGGCTTGTTGCTTGTTGTACTAGAATAGGAGATAGTTCCCAGCGTTGTATTATTGGCAGAAACAGTTACCGTTGCCGAAGACGAATGCCTTGCTGCAACTGCTGCAGTGACAGTTGCCGTTTCACTTGTTAGTATGTTTGGAATCGAAAAAGAAAGTGCTTTAGAGCCAGTGAATGATTCCATGAAATTTCGTCCAGAACGAATGAAATTAGATTGGTTTGATTCGTAAAAGAGATGTTCGTCGTAACTTGTGATATTTACGGCATTCGTTTGCGAAACGTCTGCTTTTTTTTCTATAGTTTTTGTGGCAGGACCACTACAGGTTATAAAATAGTAATTTTCGTTGGCGTAACTATGTGCGCTATGTGAAAATTTTTTTTGTTCGTTGTTGTATGTCCATCCGTGTGGCGATTGTGCATACAATAATATGTAGTCGCCATTAGAAAATATACCATCAGTCCCGAAATTTTGATATATGGCTATTTCGTGTAACGTGTCAGGAATTGCTGTTCCGTTCATGAGTGGTAATTCTGTTGCTCCATTCCCAAAGACAGCAACATGCTGTATATTTGTGAATCCCCAACTCTGTAAATCTTCGTATGTGATTTTATACACTCCCGATTCCGAAACGGAAACTTGAATCCATTCTCCAGTACCCAATGCTGATTGCGCATTGCAAAAAAGACAAATATTTGTTACGAAAACTATCGAAACAATTATCTTTGTTATTATAGAACGGAAGAACTTCACTTTTGAAAAATAAATTTTAAATAAAACCGTAAATACAATAGGTTTAGTATTTTTGGCGCATAAAATTACTCAAAACTTGAACATGAAGGCACTACGACGAATACTTTTTTCCTTACATATATTTATATGTATGGAAGTTGGTGCGCAGATTGTTGACTTCTCGCAGATGTATAATAATTATGTATATCTGAATCCTGCGTTTGTTGGTAATACTTCTTGTCCACATATTTTTACATCTTTTCGAAACAAAGATTCTTTTTCTGATGGCTTTACAAGTGCATATCTGTCTTTTGATATGGAATTAGGAAAAAGTAATTCAAGTTTTGGCGTAAGTCTTTTACAGGATTTTCAGTCTTCTGTGTTTTCTGAAACAGAATTGCTTGCTATTTATGCGAAATCGTTTCAGTTACAAAAGAAATTGTTCTTGTCAACATCGTTGGCAGGAGGGTATGTACATAAATCTGTGTCATATTCAAATTTAGTGTTTCCGAATATGTTGGATGTGTTTCAAGAAAATATAGGTGATTCTGGAGAAGATTTATCTTCGTTGAAACGTAATGATTTTAATTCTGAATTAGGATTATTGTTATATAATGATGTGTTTTATGCAGGAATGACTGTGAAAAATTTACAGGGAAATGTTACTGATTTTAATAAGCAACAAAACGCATTCCCACGCATATTGTCTCTGCATGGAATGGCGAAGTTTTCAACTACTAAAGCATTTATGCTGAAGTATTTAATATGGTTTTATCCACATGTAAATATAGTAATAGGAGGAACATCCTCGTATGCACAAATGGGATTGATCTTGCAAAAGTGGATGGTGCAATGTGGAGGTGCTTACCGACAAAATTTTCCTTTAAATGCAAAAACTTTCTCTTTTTTTATTGGTGTTGTTGAAAAAAAGTTTAGATTTGCCTACAATTGTGATATGACAATAAACTCGTCAAAAAGAATTGGGTCACATGAAGTCTCTTTCGGTTACCAATTTGATTGTCGGGAGAAAAAGAAAAAATTCGAGGCGGTAAAAGCGCCGACATTTTAAATATAGAAGTGAAATTAAAAACAAAAAAGTATGAATATTAAGAATCTTTTGATGTTTTCAGCGATTGCAGGACTTTTCCTTATGAGTTCTTGTGCTGATGAAGTTTCTACTACAACTGGTTGGAACTACAATGATTCAAAGAATGGTGGTTTCCAAAAGTACGATGATTTCTACGAACAAGAAACAGGTCCTGGACTTGTTTTGGTAGAAGGTGGTTCTTTTACAATGGGAACTGTTCAACAAGATGTTATGTACGATTGGAACAATGTCGCTCGTAAAGTCAGTGTTTCTTCTTTCTATATGGATGAAACAGAGGTTCGTAATATCGACTACCGTGAATATTTGTATTGGTTGACTCGTGTATTCGCTGATAATCCATACGTGTATTGGTCAGCTTTACCTGATACATTGGTTTGGAGATCTCGTATGAGCTACAACGAACCTTATGTACAACACTATTTGCGTCACCCTGCATTCCAAAACTATCCAGTTGTTGGTGTTAGTTGGTTGCAAGCAAATGACTATTGTGTTTGGCGTACTGACCGTGTAAACGAAAGAATCTTGATTCGTGAAGGTATTCTTAATGAAAATACAGAACAAACAAACGATGACAACTTCAATGTTGAAACATACATGAATCACTTGTATGAAGGTTCTGTTAATCAAAACTTACATGACTATAACCCATCGAATGCTGATGGAACTCGTATAGTACACGAGGAAGATGGTATTATTCTTCCTAAATACCGCCTACCGACTGAAGCTGAATGGGAATTCGCTGCATTGGCAACAATCGGTAACTCTGTTGATGAACGTATTTATGAAAGAAGAATATTCCCTTGGAACGGTCATCAAATGCGTAATGCAAGTGTAAACAACCGTGGTCAAATGATGGCGAACTACACTCGTGCTCGTGGTGACCAAATGGGTGTTGCTGGTCGTTTGAACGATATGGCTGATATCACTGCTCCTGTATTGTCTTACTGGCCTAATGATTACGGATTGTACTGTATGGCTGGTAACGTTAACGAATGGGTACTTGATGTTTATCGTGCTAACTCTTCTGCTGATGTTGATGAATTCAGACCTTTCCGTGGTAACGTATTCCAAAAATATACTGAAGTTGAACAAGGTGTATTTGAAGAACGTGACTCTTTAGGCCACATGGTAAAAGAAGATGTTACTGTTGCTGACGCATACGGTCGTATGAACTATCGTCAAGCTGACAACATTAACTACTTGGATGGTGATCAAATGTCAAGTATTGATTACAATGAAGAAATTGATGACTCAACAAGAACATACGGTTCTAACTTGATGTATCAACAAAAGAACTTGTCTGACGAAGATTTGTATGCTGAAACAGGATGGTACACTCTAGTAAACGATCACTCTCGTGTTTACAAAGGTGGTTCTTGGAGAGATAGAGCTTACTACTTAGCTCCAGGTTCACGTCGTTTCTTGGATGAATCTAAATCAACTGATGATATCGGTTTCCGTTGCGCAATGACTCGCGTTGGTAGCCCAGTTGCTTACTAATAATTTGAAACAACTATAAGAAGCCCACTTTTGTGGGCTTTTTTTTTGAATATATATTTTCTCTAATTATGACAGTACAAGAATTTTACGAGCAATATTTTGTAAAATATCCTCATGTATCAACTGATACAAGAACAATAACAGAAGGTTCTATTTTTATCGCCCTAAAGGGTGAAACATTTGATGGCAATCAATACGCAGAAAAGGCTTTAGAACTTGGTGCAGTATGTTCTGTTGTTGATGATAAGTCAATAGAAAATGAACGCTGCATCTATGTGGAAAATACATTGACATTTTTGCAACAGTTGGCAAAATATCACAGAATGCAATTAAATATTCCTGTTATTGGAATCACCGGAACAAATGGTAAAACAACCACAAAAGAACTTGTTTCAACAGTTCTTTCTCAAAAATATGCGGTAGAATATACTCGCGGAAATTTGAATAATCATATTGGTGTTCCTTTGACTTTGTTGTCGATTACAAAGGATATTGAAATTGCGGTGGTAGAAATGGGAGCTAATCATCCGGGTGAAATAGAGACTTTGGTGAACATTGCTTGTCCTACTTGTGGATTGATTACAAATGTCGGCAAAGCACATTTGCTTGGTTTTGGCAGTTTTGAAAATATTATCAAAACAAAAACTGAATTATATGCATATCTATCTGCTCACGATGGAACTGTCTTTATTGATGCAGACAACGAACATTTAATGAAAGCATTACCACAAAATCTTACTGCTGAGAAGTATTCTTTTAAAGATACTTCTTGCTCACATGGAAAAATGTTGGATAATGCAATTTATGCAGCCTTCACGTTTACAAACATAGAAGATGAAAGTGTAGATGTCTATTCTTCTCTATATGGCGAATACAATGCTAAAAATATGTTGGCTGCTGCAACTGTTGGTTCGTACTTTGGTGTTTCTGTAGAAGAAATAAAAACAGCAATAGAACAATATCAGCCATCGAACAACCGCTCTCAATTAAAGAAAACAGATAAAAACACATTGATTCTTGATGCGTATAACGCAAATCCAACTAGTATGCGTGCGTCATTGGAGACATTTGTTGCAATGAATGCAGACAATAAATGTGTAATTTTAGGTGAAATGTTTGAGTTGGGAGAGGCTTCAGAAAAAGAACATCTTTCAATTTTGGAACTATTGAAAAATTCATCAATTACAACTATTAATCTTGTTGGAAATTGGCCACATATAGATGGATTTTCAGCAAATTATTTCAAAACATCAACAGATTTAAAACAGCAATTAGAACAACAACCAATAGTGAACGCAACCGTTTTAATAAAGGGATCGCGTGGTGTGAAATTAGAAGTTGTTGTAGATTCATTATAATCTTACAGAGACGCAGAAATTTGCGTCTCTTTTTTTTGTACATGAAAAAATTGTGTAGTATCATATTTCTGTTATCGGTAACGATAGTTTCATTTGCACAAAAAAGTGTTTTTGTGAATGTGGACTATTATTGTGATGGAAAGCCTCTAAAAACAAATGACTATTGTTATTCGAATTCATTTGGAACAACATATCAAATTACAGACTTGCAGCTTTTTTTGTCAAATTTTGCAATATGTGTAAATGGAAAATGGCTAACAAAATCTATTCAGATAAAGGAATTTGATGGTGTGCAAAAACAGTATTCCGAACCGTATTATTTTGATTGTACAGATTCATTACTCCAAAATACTATTGTTTTTACCGTAAAAGAACGAAAATTTACGGTAGACTCAGTTCGTTTTACATTTGGAATTCCAAAAGAATTAAATGTACCTTATTCTCTTACAGATTCTAAATTAGCCCGAATGTATTGGCCAGAGACACTTGGTGGTGGTTACCATTATATGAAATTAAATCTAAAGTTTATTGATAATCAAACTCTTATGTCACTGTTTAATTGCCATTTAGGAAAAGGAGTTGTGGCAGACGGTTTTGTTGATAATGATTTTGTAGTAACGCTTCCTGTTACAAAAGAGAAACAAAGCAAGGGTATTGTTATACGAATGGACTTAGATAAATGGTTCACAGGTCCCAATCCCATAGATTTTAATCTATATACAAAAGGAATAATGGGAAATCAGGAGGTTATGGGGAAAATATTGGAAAATGGTATGAATGTTTTTTCTGTATCCTTACGTAATTGAAGGCTGATTTAGAAAATTTTTGTTATAAAAATTCCTTGAATGTCGCATAAATGCTGATAGTTCTTGTTTTTTTGAGAAAAGAATCGTATTTTTGAGAAATTACATTTAAAAATTCAATAATTATGGCTAAGAATCAGAAAAAAAACGAAGAACTTTCAATGCAAAGAGAGTGGCAAAGCATAAAAGCAGAAAATACTTGGGAAATCTTCAAATATATGTCGGAATTTGTTGAAGGTTTCGAAAAACTTACAAAAATCGGTCCTTGTGTTTCTATCTTTGGATCTGCTCGTACAAAGGAAACTTCGGAATACTATAAATTGGCAAAAGACATTGCTTTCTTGTTGACGAAACACGGTTATGGTATTATAACTGGTGGTGGTCCTGGTATTATGGAAGCAGGAAACCTTGGTGCTCAAAAAGGAAAAGGGAAGTCTGTTGGTATTAATATTTCGTTGCCATTCGAGCAATCGGCAAACAACTTTATTGATAACGATAAATTAATTACATTCGATTATTTCTTTACAAGAAAAACAATGTTTATGCGTTATTCACAAGGCTTTGTGGTAATGCCTGGTGGTTTTGGAACATTCGACGAATTGTTCGAAGCAATTACATTGATTCAAACTGGAAAAATCGAAAAATTCCCTATCGTTCTTGTTGGTAAGTCATATTGGGAAGGTTTGGTAAACTGGATAAAAGAGGTTGTTCTCGATCGTGAGAAAAACATTAGTGCAAGCGATATGGATTTATTGCACATTGTTGACACAGCTGATGAGGCCGTAGAGGTTATAAATACATTCTATAATAAATCAGACTCTCGTCTTCGTCCAAACTTCTAATTTGGATAAGATTTGTCTGTTTTGGCATACGGTAATATTGAAAATTTTCTATATTTGCAGAAAAGAAAACAGAATTTATGCTTTACAATATAGTAACAGTGGTAGTCGTGGATGTCATTCAGTAATGAATGGTGTTTGACTATACAAAATACGAAAGCACCATTCTCCTACGAGTTTGGTGCTTTTCGTTTGAAAAGCATGGATTTATATAAAGAACTTAAAAATTAAACACAATGGGATTCCCTTTAAGAAGTGAAACATCAACACAAGGAAGATTGATGGCTGGTGCACGAAGCCTATGGCGTGCAAATGGAATGAAAGAAGAACAAATTGGTAAACCAATTATTGCTATTGCAAACTCATTCACTCAATTGGTTCCTGGTCATGTTCATCTACACGAAATTGGTCAAAAGGTAAAGGCTGCAATTGAAGCTGAAGGTTGTTTCGCAGCAGAATTCAATACTATTGCCATCGACGATGGAATCGCTATGGGGCACACAGGTATGCTTTATTCGCTACCTTCTCGTGAAATTATTGCCGACAGTGTTGAGTATATGTGTAATGCGCATAAAGTTGACGCTCTTGTTTGCATCAGCAACTGCGATAAAATTACTCCAGGTATGTTGATTGCAGCAATGCGTTTGAATATTCCTACAATTTTTGTTTCTGGTGGTCCGATGGAAGCCGGCGTTATCAATAAAGAAAAATACGATTTGATTGACGCTATGGTTATGGCATTAGACTCAAATGTTGATGATGCAACTCTTGATGCTGTTGAAAAGAATGCGTGTCCTACTTGTGGCTCTTGCTCAGGTATGTTTACCGCAAACTCAATGAACTGCTTGACTGAAGCATTAGGTTTGTCGTTGCCAGGAAATGGTAGTATCGTTTCTACTCACGTAAACAGAGAAAATTTGTTTGTTCGTGCAGCAAAACAAATCGTAGCAAATACAAAGAAATATTACGAAGAAGGAGATACTTCAGTACTTCCACGTTCAATTGCAACTCGTGCGGCTTTCTTGAACTCAATGAAGATGGATATAGCCATGGGTGGTTCTTCAAATACAGTTCTTCACTTGTTGGCTGTTGCTCACGAAGCAGGTGTGGAATTCAAAATGAAGGATATAGATCAATTATCTCGTCAGGTTCCATGTGTTTGTAAAGTTGCTCCAAATACTAAGAAATATCATATTGAAGATGTAAACCGTGCAGGTGGTGTTATGGGTATTCTTGGCGTTCTTGATCAAAAAGGTCTTCTTGATACAAGTGTTCGCCGTGTTGATGGTATGACGTTGGCTGAAGCTTTGAATACTTACGATATTCTTCGTAGCTCTGCAGATGCTAATCTTACAGAAATCTATAAGAGTGCACCAAAAGGTGATAGAACTACAAAAATGGGTTCTCAAAACACTATGTATAAAGAATTTGACAAAGACCGTGCGGAAGGTTGTATCCGTGATATCGACCACGCTTACACAAAAGATGGCGGTCTTGCAGTTCTTTTCGGTAACATTGCAAAAGAAGGATGTATTGTTAAGGTAGCAGGTGTAGATGAATCATTGTTTACATTCAAAGGAAATGCTAAAGTGTATCATTCTCAAGAAGATGCATGCGATGCAATTATCAAAGATGAAATCCAAGCAGGTGATGTTGTTGTAATTATATATGAAGGCCCTAAAGGTGGTCCTGGTATGCAAGAAATGTTATATCCAACTTCATATTTGAAATCAAAACATCTTGGAAAAGCATGTGCATTGATTACTGACGGTCGTTTCTCTGGTGGAACATCAGGTCTTTCAATTGGACACGTTTCTCCAGAAGCTGCTAGTGGTGGAGAAATCGGTTTAGTTCGTAATGGCGACCAAATTTTGTTCGATATACCAAATCGAAAAGTAGAACTTTTAATTTCTGATGAAGAATTAGAAAATCGTAGAAAAGAAGAATTGGCAAAAGGTAAATTGGCATTCAAACCAAACAGAGAACGTTTTGTTCCAAATTCTTTGAAAGTATATGCTCAAAATGTTGCATCAGCAGATCTTGGTGGTGTACGTGTAATAGAATAAATTTCAGTAGAGACGTGGTGGAAAATCACGTCTCTATTAAAAAATATAAACCAATATTCATTTAATATGACAGGCGCAGAAGCTTTATTACAATGTTTATTACAAGAAGGTGTAAAAACTGTTTTCGGGTATCCGGGCGGAACTATTATGCCTTTGTATGATAAATTATATTATTACGGAGATAAAATTAATCATATTTTAACACGCCATGAACAAGGTGCCGTGCATGCAGCTCAAGGTTTTGCCAGAGCTACGGGAAAGGTCGGTGTTTGTATGGCAACATCAGGTCCAGGTGCTACAAATTTGGTGACAGGTATTGCCGATGCAATGATTGATTCGACTCCAATCATTGCAATAACAGCGCAAGTCGTATCAAAATCGTTGGGAACGGACGAATTCCAAGAAGTTGATATTATAGGTGTTACTATGCCTATTACTAAATGGAATTACCAAATAACTTCGGCTGACGAAATTCCAGAAATAATAGCGAAAGCGTTTTATTTGGCACAAACTGGTCGTCCTGGACCGATTTTGATTGATATTACCAAAGATGCTTTGGTGAATGAATGTAATTTTACGAAATACACTCCTTGTACGTATGTTCGTGGTTACTATCCATATCCGAAATTGAACGAAGACGATGTTCAAAAAGCAGTAGAATTGATTAATAGTGCTGAAAAACCTCTTATCCTTGCTGGTCACGGAGTTAGTTTGAGTCGTGCTCAGAAAGAATTGGCAGTATTATCTGAAAAAGCTGGTATTCCGGTTGCATCTACAATAATGAATTTGAATGGTATGGATAATGATCATCCAAACTATGTTGGTATGCTTGGTATGCATGGAAGTTATGCTGTAAACCTAAAAACAAACGAAGCAGATGTGATTATCGGTGTTGGACTTCGTTTTGATAGCCGTGTTACAGGTAATTTGAATAAGTATGCAAAACAGGCGAAAATTATTCATATTGAAATCGATCAAGCAGAAATAGGAAAAATAATTAATCCTTGTATTTCAATTAATTGCGATGCAAAAACTGCTTTGGATGCATTGAGTAAATCGGTAAAACCAGCGAACCATAAAGATTGGATTGATAGTTTCAAACCATTGCAACAGATTGAAAATGAAGAAGTCATAGAAAAGGCTATTCATCCAAAATCGGGAGATATAAAAATGGGTGAGGTAATCAATTTGATTTCTGAGAAAACAAAAGGCTCGGCTATAGTTGTAACCGATGTTGGACAAAACCAAATGGCAGCTTGTCGTTACTATAAATTCAAACAAGGCTCGGAAATTCTTACATCTGGTGGCTTGGGAACTATGGGGTATGGCATTCCTGCTGGGGTTGGAGCAAAGGTCGCACGTCCAGAAAAACAAGTAATTACATTTGTCGGTGATGGTGGTTTCCAAATGACAGCACAAGAACTTGGTACAATGTCGGCAAACAACATTGGTTTGAAGATAGTTCTTTTAAATAATACATATCTTGGAAATGTTCGCCAATGGCAAGAAATGTTCTTTGGTGGTCGTTATTCATTCGTAGATATTGCAGGTCCAGATTTTGTCACAATTGCAAAAGGTTGGAAAGTTGCAAGTAAGCGTGTTGTAGAACGTAAAGACTTGTCTGCTGCAATAGACGAAATGTTGGCTGACGACAAACCCTATGTACTTGAAGTTGCAATAGAACCAGAAGAAAATATTCTACCTATGGTAGAACCAGGAGCAGGTGTTTCTGAAATGAAATTAAAATAATGAGTATGGAAGAGAAGAAACTATATACAATTACGGCATTCACAGAAAACCATATTGGTTTGTTGAATAAAATCACTATTGTTTTTACACGTCGAAAAATCAATATTGAAAGTTTAACTGTTTCGGAATCACAGATTAAGGGTATCCATAGTTTTACTATTGTGGTAAATTCAACAAAATCTATGGTTGAGAAAGTTGTAAGTCAAATAGATAAACTTGTAGAAGTTATTAAGGCATTCTACTACGAAGAAGAGCAACTTATTGCACAAGAACTTGCATTGTATAAAATGCCAATGTCTGCAATAAAAATGATAAATATGGGTCGTTTTATCCGTGAAAATAATGCTCGTATTTTAGATATGCAGCAAGAATATTTTGTGATAGAAAAAACCGGTACGGCTCAGCAAACACAAGATTTGTTGGAAAAACTTCGTCCGCTTGGAATTTTAGAATTCATCCGCTCAGGTCGTGTAATCATTACCAAACCAATGAAAACATTGGATGAATATATGGACGATAAGAACAATAGTTATTTTTATACTTTGGATAAATAAAAAATATTAAAATAAAGAAGCAAACTTATGTTTGCTTTTTTATTATTTGGCTATTATTATAAAATGGAGTAATCTATTTTTTGTTGATTTAAAGAAAAAAATTGTCTGTTATATGATAAATGTGAAACTTATATTTAAACATTCCTTTGTATATTTTTTATGCGTTTTACTTTTTGCTTTAATCGCAAATTCAACAATGGCACAGATAAATGACGTTTTTCGCTATTGGAGTGATGAAGAGGAACTATCTTGGAAGGACTTTCATGGAACTGAAGATGATACAACATTTTGTTTTGGTATGCATTTAGGTTATGATCAGCACCAAGAAAAAGTAATGAAATGGCCGACAAAATTTTCTTATTGGACAGTGACTCCTGTCATTTTTCTTTATGACTCGTATGTGGACGACTCTCTAAAGACAGATTGTAATCTTAAATTTCGTCAAACATTATTTGACTATCGTGAATTGAATTGTAGAAAAGCGACTTTAGATTATTCTAAAACATTAGGAGGAAATAGTAGATATGACATTTTGGGTTATTACGGATATCAAATTAACAAATCAAAAGAAATAAAAGATTTTTATGCAAACTCTAGTAATGGTACAATTAAAGATACTGTTGATGCATTTTATAATTATGTTAAGCAAGAGTTAACTTCCATATCGGTAACTGATTCTATAAAAAATATTAATTATGGCTATTATTCGGTGCCACGTGGATTTGAGATTGTTATGGGAGCATGTTCTCATTTTTATCCGACTACGAATACAGTGTTTGATGCAGAACGAATTGGTACTTTTCTTATGGGAATGAATTTTTATTCTAGGCGAAATAGCTATGGTATGTCATTAACATTAGGACAAAGGGGTATAAGTAAACAAACTATGATTGCAACAGAGGATGACACTATAAATGTTAATGAAAAAATACTCTCAAATTATTTGGCACTCCAATATGAAAGGAAAATAATCGATAATAAATATGTTTCCGTTGGTCCTGTTATTTCTCTTGGATGTGTTTATTACACAAGTTCTGACAAAAATAAAAATGGAGAGGTTGATTTTTTAGCATTTCGATTGGGGGTCTCTGCAAATTTACATTGTTTCTCTTTTGTCAATTTACTTGACGGACTTGCTGGAGGAAATAGTTTAAGATTATGTCCTTATATACAATATCAACGAGATAAGGATTATGGGAAAGTAATGTCTTGGGGACTAGAAACAACTTATATTTTTAATATTAGTGCTTTTCATGGTAATATGATGCGATAGTTGCATTTCATCCTTGCTTTACTTACATTTTTCAAATACGATAACCGTATGGTTGGGAATATACATTTGCAAATAATGTTCTGCGTACATTCCTTCGTCTACAGGGAGAGAGAAGTAGCTTAATGTTTCGTCAATTCTCATTAAACCGCCATATTTAAGCGAGTCGTTGGTAAGAACGATTTTATATTCACCTTCGGGCATGGCAATTCCGTATCCTTCGAACGATTTGGTAGGGTTGAAGGAGAATACGAAATATAGACCATCGCGTTCAAATGCAACGATTTGATCCTTATTGTTGTCGTGTATAAAATTCGCTTTTTTGTCAAAGAAATGAGGATGTTTGTTAATCAATCCTATCATATCTTTATCAAAAATGTCAAGGAATTTATAGCGAAGGTTTTCGTCTGTTTTTAAGTGCCATTGTCGGCGGGCGTAATGATACGACCAACCATTACCTTCACGTGGAAAATCTATCCATTCTGGATGACCGAATTCGTTTCCCATGAAGTTTAGGTAACCATTCGGTGCTGTGGCAATCGTCATAAGACGAATTTCTTTATGAAGAGCCATACCACGGTCTATTACAAGACTAGGAATTGCAACATGCATGGAGTTATACATTTCCTTGTCCATTAAGCGGAAGGCAATCGTTTTGTCGCCAACCAATGCTTGGTCGTGGGATTCGGCATACGAAATAACTTTTTCGTCAATGCGTGATTGGGTTAGTTCATAATACATATTACCAACTTGCCAGTCTTCGTCACGGTATTCTTTCAATAGCTTAATCCAATAGTCTGGAACTCCCATAGACAAGCGGTAGTCAAAACCATAACCGCCATCGGTAAGAGCAACACCAAGACCAGGCATACCGCTCATATCTTCGGCAATAGTTATAGCAGAAGGTTTTACTTCGTGTATAACTCCATTGGCCAAAGCCAAGTAGGCTAAGGCATCAATGTCTTCGTTGCCGTCAAAATATCGTTCGTAGCAATCGAATGCACGGCCCAATCCGTGATCCCAGTACATCATACTTGTGATGCCGTCGAAGCGGAAACCATCAAAATTGAATTCTGTCAACCAATATTTACAGTTTGACAATAAGAAATGAAGAACTTCGCCTTTCCCGTAATTAAAACATTTTGAATCCCATGCAGAATGAGTACCTTTTTCACCTTTATGGAAAAATTGGTAATCGGTTCCGTCGTATTTCCCCAAACCTTCGACCGTATTCTTAACTGCGTGAGAATGAATTAAATCCATGACAACACGCATACCCATTCCATGTGCTGTGTCGATTAATTCTTTTAATTCCTCGGGCGTACCAAAACGCGATGAAGGAGCAAAGAAACTCGAAACATGATAGCCAAACGAACCATAATAAGGGTGTTCCTGTATAGCCATCAACTGAACGGTATTGTAGCCAGATTCTTTGATTTGAGGTAAAATATTTTTTGTGAATTCAGCGTATGTGCCAACCTTGTATTCTTCGGTTGCCATACCAATATGTGCTTCGTAAATTAGAGGCGCTTGATTTATGACAGGAAGAGGATTTTTCCATTGATATGGCTCAACATCCCAAATTTGTGCATTGAACATCTTAGTTTGTTCATCTTGAACAACTCGATGTGTCCATGCAGGAATTCTATATCCTTGTCCGCCTTTCCAATAAATAGAAAGCTTATATAAATCACCGTGATGAATTCTGTTTAGGGGAACAATCAATTCCCAACAGTTATCTTTTTCTTCGAAAACAAATTCAACACGTTCTTCCCAATCAGAAAAAGTTCCAACAAGACAAACGCTGGTTGCATTTGGAGCCCATTCACGGAAAATCCAACAATCTTCTGTTTTATGGCAACCAAAGTATAAATGTCCGTTGGCAAAAGATTCCAAACTGCTATTATTAGCAAGCAGAGTATTCTTCTTTGATTCGATATACTCTAAACGACTGACAATCTCCGACGCAAACGGTTTTAACCAAGGGTCGTTTTCTACATAGGAAGGAATCTTCATATCTGAAATCTTGATGGGTCAAAAGTACGAGTTTCAAATAAATAGAGAGCAAATTGGTCGTTTTTTTTAATTGAAATGCAAAAAATAATTTCCAGATATAATTTTTACATGTCATATTCCCGAATTATTTTAGATAGAAGCATAATAAATTCCGTTTTTTTTTAGATTTTTGCAAATACAAATAAATATTATGAGTGAGATACGAGTAGTTCGTGCAAATAGCGAACACGAAAAATATGCACAAGCCATTTCTGACTTGATTTACCAGGCTTCGAAATCGAAAAATTCCGGATTGGCTCAGCGTACACCCAATTATATAATTTCGAAAATGCGTGAAGGTAAAGGTGTGATTGCTTTTGCCGAAAACGATGAAATTGCAGGTTTTTGTTATGTGGAAACTTGGCAACACGGACAGTTTGTTGCAAATTCTGGATTGATTGTAAATCCAAAATTCCGTGGTCAAGGTTTGGCTACAAGAATTAAGCAAGAAGCATTTAATCTTTCGAGAGATTTGTTCCCAGACGCAAAGATTTTTGGTTTGACAACAAGCGAAGCTGTTATGAAAATTAACACAAGTTTGGGTTATGTGCCTGTAAATTATGTGCATCTAACTGACGATGACGCATTCTGGAAAGGTTGTGAATCGTGTGCGAACTACGATATTTTAGAAAGAACAGGAAGAACCAACTGTTTATGTACTGGTATGGTCTTCGATCCAAAAGCAAAAAAATAGTTTTAAATAAAATATATTATGGCAAAAACAGCAGTACTTGCATTCAGTGGAGGTTTGGATACTTCATATTGTGCAAAATATTACAGCAAGGAAAAAGGCTACAACATTCATTCTGTAATTATCAATACAGGTGGCTTTTCGGCAGAAGAATTGAAAACTGTTGAAGAAAAAGCACTCAACTTAGGTGTATCAAAACATGTTTGCATAGATATTTCTTCGGAATACTACAAGAAATGTATCCGTTATATGATTTTCGGAAACATTCTTAAAAACAACACATATCCGCTATCTGTAAGTTCTGAGCGTATTTTCCAAGCAATTGCTTTGGCTCAATATGCACGCGATGTAAAAGCTGATTATATTATTCACGGAAGTACAGGTGCAGGAAACGACCAAGTTCGTTTTGACCTTGCATTCAATGTAATTTGCCCAGAAATCGAAATTCTTACTCCAGTTCGCGACGAAAAACTTACTCGTGAATTCGAAATCGAATATTTGAAGAAAGAAGGTATAGTTTCTGACTGGAAAAAAGCTGAATATTCAATTAACAAAGGTATTTGGGGAACAAGTATCGGTGGAAAGGAAACACTTCATTCAGAACAAACAATTCCTGAATATGCATATCCTTCTCAATTAGAAGAAAAAGAACCTCGTAAAATCGAATTAGTTTTCGAAAAAGGTGAGTTGGTTGCAATGGATGGTGTTATCTACGAAAATCCAGTTGATATCATCAAGAATTTGAACAGTATTGCATCTAAATATGCAATTGGTCGCGATATGCACATTGGTGATACAATTATTGGTATTAAAGGTCGTGTGGCATTCGAAGCTGCTGCTCCAATGGTGATTATAAAAGCACATCACATGTTGGAAAAACATAACCTTACAAAATGGCAATTATATTGGAAAGAACAATTAGCAAACTTCTATGGTATGTTGCTTCATGAAGCTCAATATCAAGAACCAGTGATGAGAGATATTGAAAAATATTTAGAAAGTTCTCAAGCACATGTTTGTGGTAAAGTATTCGTTGAATTGAAACCTTACAATTTCACGGTAATTGGTATCGAATCTAAATACGATTTGATGCAGGCTAAATTTGCTCAATATGGCGAAATTAATACAGCATTCTCTGGTGAAGATGTTAAAGGATTTACAAAGATTCTTTCAAACCAAATTAAATTATATACATCGGTTAGCGAAAAATAATCGACTGATTATTCTCTATAAAAAACTCCTGGCTGGAAACGGTCAGGAGTTTTTTGTTTATTTGTATTGATTTAGTTATAGTTGTTGCTAATTGGTATAAGAAATAAATTATTGAAAATGAATAGCTTTATGTATATTTGTGAAGCCGCAAACAAATTATACAGATATGTCAGAAATAGAGAACCAACCACTAACAGTTGAATGTATTAGAACTAAAATTTATGAATTGCGAGGTCAAAGAGTCATGCTTGACAAGGATTTGGCTAGTTTGTATCAAGTTGAAACCAAACGCTTAAAGGAAGCAGTTAAACGAAATATTGCACGGTTTCCGTTAGATGCAATGTTTGTTGTTACAGAAGAGGAGTTTGATTGTTTGAGGTCGCAAATTGCGACCTCAAACAAAAGAGGCGGAACAAGATATTTACCATTTGTATTTACTGAATTAGGCGTTGCAATGCTTAGTAGTGTTTTGAATTCTGAAATTGCAATTCAGGTGAATATAAATATAATGCGTGCTTTTATTTTATTGCGAAAACAGAATACAGATGTAGTTGTTGCTAAAAACTTGCAAGTAAATCAAATGGCTCAGAAACTAGATAGCCTTAAGGATTATATTGAAGAAGTACTTCACGATCAAAACGATATAAATGAAGATACGTCAATGCAGTTAGAGTTAATAAATCAAACTCTTGCAGAATTGCAAGTAGAGAAAAATAAAAAAAACGAAAGAAAACCTATTGGCTTTAAAATTTAGGGTGCCTAAAATTGGAAGTATATAAATTTTTGTAAGTCTGCAGTAATGAATTGATATACAACAAAAACAACACATGTAACTACGATTGCCATAAGTGGCAATGGGAGTTTGGCAAAGGCGATTCTATAGCTTCGTTTTGTTTTATCAGGTAGCCAATGAATAATCATTCCTAAAACAAAGAGAACTATTATGTTGGAGTAGTGGGTTGCAATGGCAGGAATTTGTTCAAAATTCCATGGAGAACCAATTTGGTTGACCATATTTTTTGCTGTGTTCCAAGCAACATCGTTAGCTTCTGCAGGTGAAAGGTTTGAACCTGCTCTAAAGAATAATCGGGTCCAAGTTATAAACACGAATGTAAGCCATATTGCCCATACGCGTTCTAACCAAGGTATTTCCCGTTTCCAACCAATAAAGTTATACATAAAGCGAAGAAATGTTCCTGTCCATATCATTCCAGACCATACCAATGCAATATTCCATATTGGTGCGGGGAAATATTCTCCTAGTTTCCAAGAAGCTACTGTTAATAGGGTGATTGTTAAAAGGCGCATAGGATGATCCCAATCTTTCCAAAAACGGTACACAATCATTCCTATTCCATTTAATCCTCCCCAAATCATAAAATTCCAACTCGCACCATGCCATAGTCCGCCTAAAAGCATAGTGTTCATACGGTTCATGTTGGATGTAAGTGATTTTCGTTTTTCTGGTGATTTGTAACAGTAGAATGTAACAATAATAGCTATGGCAATTAAAATTATTGCAACCCAAATACTTCCCGATAAAATTGTTCCAACTAAAGCAATTGTCGCTATGCAGGCGTATGTTCCAATTGATGCAGTTCTATTACCGCCAAGAGGAATATAAAGGTAGTCTTGTAACCATTTTGAAAGAGATATATGCCAACGCTTCCAAAACTCGCCTGGGTTTGTTGCTTTGTATGGAGAATTGAAATTTCGTGGAAGATAAAATCCCATAATCATTGCTACGCCAATCGCAATATCGGTGTAGCCAGAGAAATCGGCATATACTTGTAGTGAGTATACAAATAGTGCGAGAAGATTTTCGAATCCGGTGTATAATAAGGGGTTATCGAATACTCGGTCGGCAAAATTTACCGCTAAATAATCGCTTAGGATGATTTTTTTTGCCAAGCCATTTAAAATCCAAAAAACAGCAATACCGAATTGTCTTCTTGATAGTGAATAATTCTTGTAAATCTGTGGTATAAAATCACTTGCACGGATAATAGGTCCGGCTACTAGTTGTGGAAAAAATGTAACATAAAATCCAAAATTCAGAATATTTTCTACTGGTTCCACTTTTTTACGGAACACATCCATAATGTAACTGATACATTGAAATGTGTAGAACGAAATGCCGACAGGTAGTATAATTGTGTCGATAGAGAATGCTTGTTTTCCGGCAATAACATTCCCTATTTCTGAGAATATATTTACTACTGGTATTTGTAAACCGATAAGGTTAAAAATCATATCGGAAAAGAAATACGCGTATTTGAAATAACTCAGTATACCAAGGTTTATGCATAAACCAAGTAGCAGATATCCCAATCGTGCTTTGTCTGATTCTTTTTTGTATAGCGATAAACCTATCCAGTAATTTAGAAATGTAGCAGAAATGAGTATTAATGTAGCCCATCCGCTTGTTTTGTAATAGAAAAATAAGCTTACGAAAAATATGAATGCATTTCGCAAGATAATTTTGTTCTTGAATAAAGAAAACACAGAGAAAACAATGGCAAAAAATGCCCAAAAATAAAATTGGGTAAACAACAACGGGGAGTTGGAGTCAAATGAGAAAATATTTTTAAAAAATTCCAATACCATTATCGTTCAGACATTGTTTTGTTATAAGATCTAATAAGGGCAGAGTAGAAGAGATCGCCCAATAGTTTATATCCTTTTTTGGTGAAATGAACTTTGTCTTTTTGTGCTAATCCCATAGCTTCCCATTGTGGCATAGATTGTAAGCCGCCCATTATAGCAAACATATCCCACACAGCTCCGTTATGTTTTTGTGCCAATTCGTAAAAGTCTCTTTCTACACGCAAACCATTTCTGTTTACTGAATAATACGACGTTTTTTTGCCTTTAATTTTTCGATAAGAATCGTTGTTGGTCACGAAAATAAATGCACAATCGGGAACAACACGCTTGATTTTTGTCAATAAAGAATCGTAATTGCTAATAAAGGTAGAATCAGAGAAATTTTCAGGAACAGCATCGTTTATACCAATAGCAAAAATCAGTAAGTCTGGTTTTATAATGTGTAAATCTCTTTCGAAATTTTCGCACGACAAGTACGAAGGAACGGAGGCTCCGTTAACACCAACGGCATTGTATACAATTCCACATTCGTCATTTTCGGCATAAAATCCATTAACGGTGAAGTTGTGCATAATGCTGTCTTTTTGTTCTATAACCAAAGTGAATTGTTCAGCAGGTCTATCTATTTTGAATAGATAAGTTGAAAGAGTAGAATCGAATGTTGCGGTATAAATTGAATCATTTATTGCCAGTTTTGGTTCTACTAAGTCATTATCGGCATATCCTAAAACGGTAAGCCTATTGAATTGCCATCTATGTTTTTCTTCTTCTGGGTTGAGGTTTACGGTGATTTGTGCTGCAGTATCGTTGGTCGTTACAGCTATACCTGTTAGACCTAATGTTGCAACTCGAGTTTCTCTGACATTTCGTGATGCGGTCCAATTCCCTTTGTGAGTAACCTTGTAGTTATACGGGTTATTTGTTTTTGCGGTTTCAAAAGGAAAAATAAGTCCGCGGCTCGCATGTGTTTCTGGAAATAACGAGTCGAAATGTGATCGTATTTGATGCGACATCATGTCGGCTTGAATGTGTGAACCGCCAATATGAAGAATCGATATTTGACCTTGTTTTGTTTGTAGTGTTTGTAATAATTTTTCGTAAAATAACGTAAGGTGTTCGCTTTTCCCATTCGGTATTTGAATCACATTCATAGAGTCGACAATGAATGGAAATTTTGTCTGCCCTATTGAAAGCAATGGTAAACAACAAACGATTAATATGTATGCTAATTTTTTCATTCTTCTGATAATTCTAAAGAGTCGGCAGCCCAATTTTCGGGTGTCTCAATTTCTTCGCTTGGAAGCCAGTGAGAATTTCTTTGTAAGAATTTATAGTAATCGTAATAATGCAGAAACGATTCTGTAAATAGACTAGCGATTTTACTTGCTCCTTGTGGAGTAAAGTGAATGTAGTCGGAACCAGCCCATGCAGGTTTATGTGAAACCCACTGTATCATAGAGTTGCGACCGCCCATAACTTCGAACATATTCCAAAATGCAGCCCCATTTTCCAGTGCGACTTCTTTCATTGCTTCGACAACTTCTTCAACGAATGGCCAAGTTTGGAGAACACCGTCAAATTTTGTAGACATATCGGCAGGCCCAATGACAAGAATAAATGCATTGGGATAGATGTTTTTTACATATCGAATCTGTCTGCCAAAATCTTTCTTGTAGTTCTGTACAGATTCCAAAGAGTGAATTGATGGAACAGCGTTTCCTCCGTATTCCATAATAATCATCGGAACTTTCAATGCAGTCATTGTTTCTTTTAACAAAGACGAGGAAATTCCGGTAAAAAATGTACCTGCGCTACCGCGAAGAGGAATATTATCAACCACAACACCAGAACTACTTTCTAATGAAACGGCATATAATTCTGCATTCCCTTTTAGATTTAACGTACATTCTGTAATAGGGGATTTTGTGCTCCAAGAAATTTCACTCAATCCAAATTTTTCTTCTTCTATGACTTGAGTGGAATCAATTCCTTTTGCTATGAGTTTTGCGGAAAAATTCTTTGCATTATTCCCTAAGAACAATCGAACTCTATAGAATTGTCGTGTGTGTGCGTATGTTTGTTTCCAATTTCGTGCAACAAAATGAAGAGATACAGAACCTTTTAGCTCGCACATTTGTGCTAAAATACCATATCTGTTATGACTTAGTTTTTGTCTCATTGTTCCCGAAGCAACATATCGTGGTAAACTGTCAGAGAACGTTTGACCAACCGCGGTAGAAGGTACAAGAGGCATTATAGGAATAAGTCCGGCTCCATATCCACCGAAGCGTTCTTGCAAAGCTTCGCGAAGGTATCCAGAAATTCTATCAACTTCAATTTGAGAGTCTCCGTAGTGTAGAATATGCAAATAACCATTTTTCTTTGTGTTGTCTAATGCTTCAAATACATTGTCCAATATCGATGGATTATCGTTTGGAAAGTAGATTCTTGCTACACTTGTAGTGTCAAAGTTTTGGAAAAACTTGAGTGAATCAATAAAGGCAAGAGAATCAGTGTTTTCTATCTCAGAAAATAGTTCTGTTGAATCTGTTACAAAAGTGAGACCTTGTTCTATGTTTAATAAGTTGTCTTCCAGATTGATAGAATCTTTTTTTGATAGCAAGATATCTTCAAAGGAAGGGAATCGGAGAGTGAATTCCAAGCCGTCTTTAGGAAAAACGAAACTAATTGCTCCCAGTAAGACAAAGACGCTCAAGAAAAAGAGTATGCTATGGAAATTCTTCATACAGTAAAACTGTGCAAAGATACAAAACAATTAGTTTTGTGTAGGCTTTGCATCCATAAGATTCTGCTTATCAGAAGTCTTTTTGGGTAAAGATTTTTTACTGCAGAGAGCAATTTTTGCCGCTGCCTGTTCGGCGATTTTTTTTGATCGTCCTTTGGCTTCGCTTATTTTATTGCCGTCAATATAGACTTCTGCAAGGAACAATGGCATTTTATCTGTCGCGATAGATACTGTTTTGTATTCTAAATTTTGTTTTGTTCGTTGGCAATATTGGAGCAATAAACTTTTATGGTTAGAAGCGCAATTGTTTTTAAGATTCTTTTTTTCGTTTATGTGTGGTAGAATAATTTTTTTTATGATGAATTCCTTTGCTTTTTTGTACCCTAAGTCTTTGTATATGGCTCCAATAAATGCTTCTAGGCAATTACCGATAGCATCATTCTTACTGAGATTTGGAATTTGTGCACAAAGGTTTCGTTGTAGATGTAGTTCCAAACCTATTTTGTTCATGCTTTGTCGGTTGACAATGTTTGAACGTAAGGTAGAAAGGAATCCTTCGTTTTCTTTTGGAAAATTATCGTACAGATAATCGGCAACAACACTACCTAAAATTGCATCTCCAAGGAATTCTAATCGTTCGTTACATTCGTTCCCCTTTGCAGATTTATGAGTAAAACTTTGCTTGTATACTGTAAGGTTTTTAGGACAAAATCCCAAAATATTATAGACAAATATAAAGAATTCTTTGTCGCTGTCTGAAGTAAACAGTAATCTGAGGTGATAGTGTAGCTTATTCACTATATTTCTTGAAGATTAATGTGCTATTATGTCCACCAAAACCAAATGTGTTACTTAAAGCGTATGTAACATTCCTTTGTTGTGCTTCGCCTAAAGTTAGGTTTAGTTTGCTGTCGATATTTTCGTCTAACTGTGTAACGTGCATTGTTGGTGGTATTATGCCTTTTTGGATTGCAAACACAGAGGCAACAGCTTCGACTGCACCTGCAGCACCCAACATGTGTCCAGTAATGGATTTTGTTGAACTGATATTTATTTTATAGGCATCTTCACCGAATAATTTTTGTATAGATGCTAATTCGGTTATATCGCCTATTGGGGTAGATGTACCATGTACATTTATATAGTCGATGTCGTTTGGTGTTAGACCAGCATCTTCTAAAGCAAGTTTCATGACATTTACCGTACCGCGTCCATCTGGATGTGGTGCAGTTAAATGGTATGCATCGGAAGTAAGACCGCAACCGACTATTTCTGCGTATATATGAGCACCGCGTTGTTTTGCGTGCTCTAATTCTTCCAACATAAGAGCAACACCGCCTTCAGCCATTACAAATCCGTCGCGTGTAGCATCGAATGGACGGCTTGCGGTTGTCATTTCTTCATTGTTTTCGGAAAGTGCTTTCATTGCATTGAATCCGCCAATACTACTTATGTTTATAGGGGCTTCGGAACCTCCTGTGATAAACATATCTGATTTGTTTAAGCGGATGTAGTTTACAGCGTCAATAATTGCATGAGATGAAGATGCACATGCCGATGCTGTAGCATAACTAATTCCTTGTAGGCCGAATTTGATAGATATCAAACCTGCAGCCATATTAGGAATCAATTTTGTGATAGTGAACGGATTAAATCGAGGAGTTCCGTTTCCACTTTCGTAGAAACTTTTTAGTTCAGGCTCGTATGAACCAAGTCCACCGATACCAGTTCCCCAAATAACACCAATTCTATCTCTGTTGATTGTTTCTAAATCAATTTCTGAATCTTGTAAACATTGTGCAGCAGCAGCTACAGCAAACTGTTCGAACAAGTCCATTTTTCGAATTTCTTTTTTGTCTATGAATAGACTAGGGTCGAAATTCTTAACCTCACACGCAAAGCGTGTCTTGCAGTTTTCAGAATTAAAACGAGTGATAGGGCCACTACCACTCGTTCCATTAGTTAAATTTTGAAAAATATCTTCTATGGAATTACCTATAGGTGTAAATCCTCCGATACCGGTAATAACTACACGCTTTAATTCCATAAGGCGGATGCTTTTCTTATTTTGTTTGATTCTTTTCGATGAATGCGATAGCGTCGCCTACTGTAGAAATAGTGTCTGCTTGATCATCTGGAATAGAAATACCGAATTCTTTTTCGAATTCCATAATCAATTCAACAGTGTCCAAAGAGTCTGCACCTAGGTCGTTTGTGAAGTTTGCTTCGTTTGTAACTTCAGCTTCGTCGATACCTAATTTTTCTACGATAATAGATTTAACTTTTGATTCAATTTCTGACATAACTTTAATGTTTAGTTAATAATTCTGTTTTCGGTTGCAAATAAATGTTTTTTTTCAATACAAAAAATAAAAAAAATATTTTCTTTAATCTTGTAAAACTTTTTTTGCTGATATTCAAATATTTATATTTTTGCATACGTAAAAAGAAGTAAAGTTATTAAAAGAATATTAACAATAAAGTATGTATACAGTTGCTATTTTTGCATCGGGATCGGGTACGAATGCGGAAAATCTTATACAATCATTTGCTGATACGGATATACATGTGTCGCGCGTGTATTGTAATAATAAAAATGCAGGGGTGATTGAACGTGCAAATCGTTTGCAAGTCCCTGTGTGTGTTTTTAATAAGTCTGATATGAATGATACAAATGATCTTCTTGATTTATTGATAAGGGATTCTGTGGATTTTATCATTTTATCAGGCTTTCTTTGGTTGTTACCTACTAAAATTACTGATTTATATAAGGATAGAATCTTAAATATTCATCCTGCTTTGTTACCAAATTATGGTGGAAAGGGTATGTTTGGGCACCATGTTCACGAAGCTGTGTTGGCAAATAAAGAGCAGGAGAGTGGTATAACAATTCATTTGGTTAATGAATTATACGATAGTGGAAAAACATTGTTTCAAGCATCTTGTCCAGTTTTGTCTGATGATACTCCTGATTCTTTGGCAGCACGTGTTCATGCTTTGGAGTATGAACATTTTCCTCGTGTGGTGAGTGAATACGTTCATTCGTATAAGTAAACTATACATATATATAATGTAAACAAAAAAGCCAATCATTTTATGATTGGCTTTTTTGTTGTTGAGGTTGATTGTTACTATTTGTTGTTTTCAATCCATTTGCGTGCGTTTACGAATGCTTCAATCCATGGAGTAACAACATCGTTCTTTCTGTCTTGTGGGTAATATGCCCAGTTCCAAGGATACAATGCTCTTTCCAAGTGAGGCATCATTGCAAGATGACGTCCATCGTTCGATGTAATACCAGCAGTATCCCAGTCAGAACCGTTAGGGTTAGCTGGATAGCTGCTATAATTATATGTCATAGCAATGTTGTACTTAGATTTGTCGTATGGGAATTTGAATTTACCTTCACCATGGGCAATCCAAATACCAAGTGAACTGTTTTCCAATGATTTAAGCATAATGCTTGGACTTTGTTTGATTGTAACACCAAGGAATCCAGATTCAAATTTATGTGAATCGTTGTGTTCCATGTGAGGTTTTTCTGCGTCAGTAGGGTTGATTAGACCTAATTCAATCATTAGTTGGCAACCGTTGCATACGCCCAAACTCATAGTGTCTTTACGTGCAAAGAAGTTGTCCAATGATTTCTTTGCTTTTTCGTTGTACAAGAATGCACCAGCCCAACCTTTTGCGGAACCAAGTACATCGGAGTTAGAGAAACCACCAACAAATACGATAAGATTTACATCTGAAAGATCTTCACGGCCAGTGATAAGGTCTGTCATGTGAACATCCTTAACGTCAAATCCTGCAGCGTGCATGCACCAAGCCATTTCGCGGTCGCCGTTTACACCTTTTTCACGGATGATTGCTGCGTGAATGCCAGTTTTTGTTTTTCTGTGCAAATCAATTCCGTAAGGAGCAATTTGTCCAGTAAAGTTTGCTGGGAATGTGTATTTCAATGGTGATTTGTCGAATGATTCAAAACGTTCTTTTGCTTTAACAGGGCCGCTTTGTTCGCAGTCAAGTAAGTATGATGTCTTGAACCATGTCTTACGTAATTCGCTGATGTTGAATTCGTAAATACCGTTTTGTTCAGAATTTGCAGTGTAAACAGAAAGATTGTTGTCTTTGTTTGAATAGGCACCAAATGCGAAGCAAGAAATGCCTGCTTCTTTAAGTTCGTTTACTGTCTCTGGAGCAACTTGAAGTACAAGAGCAGGGTTTTCATTGAAGAATACTTCAACATCATTGTTGTTGTTGAAGTGAGTTAAATCAACTGTCATACCGCCTTTTGTATTGGCAAAATTCATTTCCAACAAACAAGTGATTAAACCACCGGCAGAAACATCGTGTCCAGCGTAAACTTTACCATCGGCAACAAGTTTTTGTACTGTATTGAATGCTTTTGTAAAGTATGCTGAGTCTGTTACAGTAGGAGTTTCCGTACCAAGTCCGTTTACAACTTGAGCTAATGCAGAACCGCCAAGTTTTTGTCCTGATTTACCGAAATCAACATATACTAAAACCGCATCTTCGTTTGGTTTAATATATGGAGTAACTGTTTTGCGAATATCTTGAACTTCTCCAACAGTTGAAATAATCACTGTACCTGGAGAATATACCGAATCTCCGTCTTTGTACTTTTGTGTCATCGACAGAGAGTCTTTTCCGGTAGGAATGTTGATTTGAAGTGCTTTTGCAAAATCGCTTGCTGCTTGTACTGCACGGTATAAACGAGCATCTTCACCAGCGTTTTTACAAGGCCACATCCAGTTTGCACTCAACGAAATGCCTTTTAAACCACCTTCAATTGGAGTAAGAACAATATTTGTTAATGCTTCTGCAATAGACATAATAGAACCATTTTCTGGTGAAATCAAACCAACTGCAGGTGCGTGACCGATAGAAGTCGCAATACCTTTAACACCTTGGTAGTCAATTGCAACAACACCGCAGTCGTTCAAAGGCAATTGTAATTCACCAGTACATTGTTGTGTAGCTATTTTACCAGTTACCGAACGGTCAACCTTGTTTGTTAAGTAATCTTTACAAGCAACAGATTCAAGTTGAAGAACTTGGTTAAGATATTCATGAATGTTTTCTTGTTTTACATTCAATGGCTTGAAAGTTTCTTCAATTGTAGAATCTTTCATGATTGTTTTTGGTGGATTTCCAATCATATCATCCATTTGTAAATCGATTGGCTTTTCACCGTTTTTATCATTTACAATTGTAAATTGGTGTGTGCCAGTTGCTTCACCGATAACATACATAGGAGCACGTTCGCGACTTGCAATTTGAGAAAGAAGTTCTACATTTTCTTCTTTCATTACCAAGCCCATACGTTCTTGTGATTCGTTTCCGACGATTTCTTTTGCCGAAAGAGTTGGGTCACCGATAGGAAGTTCATTGATATGGATTGTACCACCAGTTTCTTCAACTAATTCAGATAGGCAGTTCAAGTGACCGCCAGCACCGTGGTCATGGATAGAAACAACAGGGTTTACATCCATTTCTCCTAATGCACGGATTGCGTTGTATGCACGTTTTTGCATTTCTGGGTTGCTTCGTTGGATGGCGTTCAACTCAATAGAGTTGTTGTATTCACCTGTAGCAACAGAAGAAACAGCTCCACCGCCCATACCGATTCGGTAGTTGTCACCACCAAGAAGAACAACTTTATCTCCAATTTCTGGAGTATCTTTTAAACTGTCGTTTTTCTTTGCGTAACCAACACCACCGGCCATCATGATAACCTTATCGAAACCATATTTCTTTTGATTTTCGAAATGTTCGAATGTCAAAACACTACCACAGATAAGTGGTTGACCGAATTTGTTACCGAAATCACTTGCACCATTAGAAGCTTTGATAAGAATGTCTTTTGGCGTTTGATATAACCAAGGACGTGGGCTTGTTGCTTTTTCCCATACACGATTAGGATCGTTCAATCGTGTGTACGAAGTCATATACACAGCAGTACCTGCAATTGGGTATGCCGCTTTACCACCAGCAATTCTGTCACGAATTTCACCACCAGTACCAGTTGCAGCACCGTTGAAAGGCTCAACAGTAGTAGGGAAGTTGTGAGTTTCAGCTTTTAAAGAGATTACCGATTCGTAATCTTTTATTGTGAAATAGTCAGGTTTATTTTGTGTTTCTGGAGCAAATTGTTCAATCATTGGACCTTGAATGAACGCACAGTTGTCTTTGTAAGCTGAAACAACTCTGTTAGGATTTTGTTCCGTAGTTTGTTTAATCATTTTGAACAATGAAAATGGTTTTTCTTGTCCATCGATTATGAAACTTCCACCAAAAATTTTGTGACGGCAGTGTTCTGAGTTTACTTGAGAGAAACCGAATACTTCGCTATCGGTAAGTTTTCTTCCAAGTTTTTGAGACAAACCTTCAAGGTATGCAATTTCGTTTTCATTAAGAGCAAGACCTTCTTTTTTGTTGTATTCAACAAGATTGTCAATGAAGACAATAGGTTCAGGTTCGTGGTTAACTGTAAAAATATCTTGATTTAGACCTTCGTATTTGCGTTGAAGCATAGGGTCGAATGCACTTGTTTCGGTTTGTGGAAAATATTCCTCAATACGCTTAATGCCTGAAACACCCATGTTTTGTGTGATTTCAACGGCATTAGTACTCCAAGGAGTAATCATTTCGCGGCGTGGACCGATGAATTTTCCGTCTAGAGTTTGTGCATTGATGAATTGTGCATTTCCAAATAGCCAAGAAAGCTTTTCTGTAGTTTTTGCATCGAATGTTGAATCGGACTGTACAGCAAGTATTTTGTGCTGTTTGTCTTCAAAGAAATAGATCATAGTTTCAAAAATTTTTGATATGCAAATATAACAAGTTATTCCGAGGTAAAAAGAGGTGTTTATAAATAGTTAGAAATCGTATTCGTTTTTATAAAAACGGGCAAAATCATACGTTTTTAATTTTTATCTTTGCCGTAAAATTAGAATTATGTTCGAACAAGAGATACAAAGACGACGTACGTTTGCGATTATTAGTCACCCGGATGCTGGTAAGACAACTTTGACAGAAAAATTGTTGTTGTTTGGTGGTGCCATTCATGTTGCAGGTGCTGTGAAATCAAATAAGATTAAAAAGACTGCAACTTCCGATTTTATGGAAATTGAGAAGCAACGTGGTATTTCGGTTGCTACATCGGTAATGGGTTTTGAATATGAAGGTCGTAAGATAAATATCTTGGATACTCCTGGTCACAAGGACTTTGCTGAAGATACCTATAGAACTTTGACTGCGGTTGATAGTGTAATTATTGTTATTGACGTTGCCAAAGGTGTTGAGGAACAGACAAAGAAATTGGCTGAAGTTTGTCGTATGCGTAATACGCCGGTAATGGTTTTCATTAACAAACTTGACCGTGAGGGTAAGGATGTTTTCGAATTACTTGACGAAATAGAGTCTTTGTTGAATATAAAAGTTCGCCCATTGGCATGGCCTATTGGTATGGGACATGATTTTAAGGGTGTTTACAATTTGTATTCAAATAATTTGCGCTTGTTCGAGTCAAATGTGGAGCGTATAAAACCTGCTGAAAAGTTTGATAATATAAGTGATCCAGGTATTGATGCTATTATTGGCGAGCGTGCTGCAAGCAAATTGCGTGACGATGTTGAACTTGTGGAAACTGTATATCCGGAATTTGATGTCGAAGCCTATCGTCGTGCCGAATTAGCTCCTGTGTTTTTTGGAAGTGCGTTATACAATTTTGGTGTACAGGAATTACTTGATTCGTTTGTGGAAATTGCACCATCTCCACGAGATTCTAAGACGGATGAACGTATGGTTTCTCCGTATGAAGACAAGTTTTCTGGATTTGTATTCAAAATTCACGCAAACATGGATCCGAACCATCGCGATAGAATTGCTTTCGTGAAAGTGTGTTCTGGTCGTTTTGAAAGAAATAAAAACTATTTGCATGTTCGCCAACAAAAACAATTGAAGTTTGCGAACCCAACTTCGTTCATGGCTGAGAAGAAATCTATTGTAGATGAGGCTTTCCCTGGTGATATTGTAGGTTTGTATGATTCAGGAAACTTTAAAATTGGTGATACATTGACGGAAGGTGAGGAATTACACTTTGCTGGTATCCCAAGTTTCTCTCCTGAAATGTTCCGTTATATTGAAAATGCGGATCCTATGAAGTTCAAACAATTGGCTAAGGGTGTTGATCAATTAATGGACGAAGGTGTTGCCCAATTGTTTATCAATCAATTTAATGGACGTAAGATTATCGGTACTGTTGGTGCTTTGCAATTTGAGGTTATCGAGTATCGTTTGGAGCATGAATATAATGCAAAATGTCGTTACGAGCCAATACAATTATATAAGGCTTGTTGGTTTACATCTACAAACAAAGCGCAATTAGAAGACTTCAAGAAACGTAAATATCAAAGTTTGGCGGTAGATAAACGTGGTTGTGATGTTTTCTTGGCTGAAAGTATGTATGCGTTAGAAATGGCACAGCAAAATTTCCCTGATATAGAATTCCATTTTACATCGGAATTTTAGACGTTCTCGACTATAATGAAGATTTATACCAAAACTGGCGACGATGGAACAACTTCGTTGGTAGGTGGAACAAGGGTGCAGAAGGATGATCCACGAATAGAATGCTATGGAACAATAGATGAACTAAATTCATATATTGGATTGATTCGTGATTCTATTGATAATGTAGAAATTCAGGATCAGTTGTTGAAGATTCAAAATAATTTGTTTGTAATTGGTGGTGTTTTTGCTAATGAGAAAGACATTTTTTTGAATGTATCTGATGAAGAAATTCACTTGTTGGAACAACATATTGACGAAATTTCTGCAGAATTGTTGCCTCTGAAAACTTTTATCTTGCCTGGCGGACATATAGTGTCTTCGTATTGTCAAATCGCTCGAACAGTTTGTAGAAGGGCAGAGCGAAGGATTTGTTCGTTAGATTCGAATGAAAGAGGAAAAAGGTTATCAACAGTCTATATGAACCGTCTAAGCGACTATTTATTTGTATTAGCGCGGAAGGTTTTAAAAGATTTCAACAAAAGCGAAATTACATGGAATCCTTCTTTGTAGTTTCTATAAAAATCACTTTATTCGCAAAAAAATAAAAATATAAATACTATGTATTGGACTTTAGAATTAGCTTCGAAATTGGAAGATGCACCATGGCCTGCAACTAAGGAAGAATTGATTGATTATGCAATTCGTTCTGGTGCTCCACAAGAGGTAGTAGAAAATTTGAATGAAATGGAAGATGAAGGCGAAGTGTACGAAAGTATCGAAGAAATATGGCCTGATTATCCAAGTAAAGATGACTTTTTCTTTAATGAAGAAGAATATTAATCAACTGATTGTAATTTAAAGAATAAGGCTACAACGAAAGTTGTGGCCTTTTTATTTTTTTGAATTGATTCGTTTGTAGCCGATACATCGGTCATACCCCATGCTGTAATCGTAGTAATAGACGAAAACTTCATACTCGTTTTCTGTCTGGTAAAAATTGCCATCAATAGACGAGAAATCAATTGTTTTGAAGTTGTTCGATGCTCTAATGTAAGTGTAACTATAACATCCTTGCTTTAATAGAATAGACGCCTCATATTGTTGTTTTTCAATGTTGTATGTCATCTTATTTTCTTCATTCATTTTCCAGTCGTTGAACTCTCCGCAGACATATAGATTAAGCGTGTCATCCATTGTTTTGTGATATGGCAATGTGAATTTTACAGTTGCGTAATCTGCGGTATAATCAGAAGATTGTGGACTTATTTCTTCTTGTATTATGAATTTTCCGTTTAAGTCTGTTGTTGATGTATAGGCTGCGTGCCAATCGTCGTCGGGATGGAGATACACGGTGAATAATCCGTTTTCTTTGGTTATGTAATCGATAGGGAAAGTAGCTATTCGTAAGTTTCTGAATACAAATTGACGAAATTCGTTACCAGCTTCGAAAAGCGCATTTCTGTTATTATTGAAGATAAGATTTCCGTCACCAGATATATGGCTTGGCTGTATGCCACTAATTGTTTTGTCCCAGCGTCCGTTTTGTCTGTACACAACAAATAAATCTTTGTCGAAAGACGACAAGTCAAATCCGTGAGGAATAATTTTTGCTTCTATTTGTTGATGTGAGTCTATGTATTGTACAACATTTGGTCGCTTTACTTCTCCTTGAATTTCAACTAATTGTTCATATACTACAAATCGTTTCTGTATAAGTGGCACGATTTTGTCGTCGTCGGTTAATTCATAGATTTTAAGAATGTAATTTCCTGATACATGAAGAGTTATATCAGAAAAAGGAAACATAAAACTATAGTGAATATATGGGACAGTTGTGCTAAAAGAACTTTCGGCTCGGTCGCCATCTAATACTAAATCTTCTTTAATGGTAACGTATTCACCTTCAAGAAGTTCATCTTCTTTCCAATTTCTGTCGCAATGAATAACTTCATAGCGTAAATCTCGTGTAGATTCTTCTAAAATATCAAAATCAACCATCAAACCGCAATTCCCTAATAATGGAAATACAGGATTTGCTAGAGAATCGCCATTTTCTGGACCATAGTGCAAAATATAACCTTTCCTTTCTTCGACAACGGGAACCATTTTGAATGATTTGATTTTTGCATACGAAGAATGTACATATTGGTCATATAAAATCTGTGAAAACGCGATATTACAGAACAATATGCAACTAAAAAAGGATAGTAATTTTTTTGTATAGCTTATCATAACGAGTAGGGCGGAGTTGTCTCCGCCCTTACATTATTGCCATTTATCCATTTCTTTTATCATGTGCATAAGACCTCGACCATTGTGGTAAGGACATTTCCACATTCCCATTTTTGCTTCTTCGTCAACAGGGAAACCGTCGTCGTCGATACGCCAGAACCATTCTCCGTGTACGCGGTCGATGAGATTTTCTCGAATGTATTCCCATTGTTTCAGTGCAAGTGTACGATATTCTTCGTTGCCTGTCATGTCAAAGGCGTTTGCAAGTCCTTCAACAGCTTCTATTTGTACCCACCAGTGGCGATCTTTGTCTATTGTACCTTTCTCAGGGAAGATTTCGTAAAGAGTAGAATTTGTTTCTTTGTCGAATCCTTCGGCTATAAAAGTATCCACCATGGCAAGAATTTTTGGACGTATACCTTCAAGGAGTTGTTTGTCGCCAAGCATTTCGGCTGCTTCCCAAATCAACCAAGTAGATTCAATGTCGTGTCCGTATGAAAATTCTGTTGTTTTTGGTTTCCAATCTTCAGAAAAGAAAATAGTTACATGATTTTTGTCGTTAACAATTTTGTTCATGTAGATTTCTATTTCTTTTTTGAGTGCTTCGCCAACTTTTGGATTTTTTGTTGCCTCGTACAATGTTGTGTATGCTTCCAAAACATGGAGATTCGTGTTCATACCTTTCGGTTCGTTGAGGTCTTTCACACTAAGACGTACATCATCGAGTTTTTCCCATGTTTCGGAGAATGCTTCGAAGTATCCGCCATTTTTTTTGTCGTAGCAAATAGTCTCCAATTTTTCGAAAATGTCCATTGCCATTTCAAGCGCTTGTTTATCGTTGAATGCAAGTGCGTATTCCGAGTAGGCGTAAATCGTAAATGCTTCAGCATAAACTTGTTTCTTGTTTACAACCACATTCCCATCGCAATCGGTTTCCCAATAAACGCCACCGTTTTTCTTATCAAGAAAGTGGTTTTCAATGAATGATTTTGCTAAATCTGCGTATTTCTTATAGTCTTCGTTTTGGTAGAAACGGCATGCTGTAGAGAAAGTCCACATAATGCGGGAATACATGATGATTCCTTTGTTTGCTTCAGGACAAGGTGTCCCATAGTGGTCCATTTCTCCTAAATATTGGCCGCTTTCTTTGTCAATAGCTTTTGTCGACCAAAATGTTAGAACACTTTTAAGTTCTTTCTCGAATTCTTTTTGTAATGCCTTATACATCTTTATAGTGATTAGTGTATAAATCGTAGATCTGCAATTTATTGCGGCTCTACAATTGTGTCTCTATGGTTATTTATTGTTTCTGATTAATTGTATAATATTTTCAACCGATTTTCCTGTTCGTAATCCATCTTCTGGAGTGTTTAAACAGTAGTCAACTAAACGGTCTATTGTACTTACTGCGACATGCATTCTTGTGTCGGAAGAAGCGTAGTAAATAAATACAGTACCGTCTTCGTCGGCAATCCAGCCATTAGAAAAAGCAACATTAGAAACATCTCCGATGCGTTCTTCGTTTTGTGGTGCTAAGAAGTAGCCGCCAGGTTGGGCGATAACTTTATCTGGTTGTTCCAAGTCGGTTAGGAACATATACAATACATAGCGAAGACCAGCTGCTGTGTTTCGTACGCCGTGTGCAAGATTTAACCAACCTTTTGCTGTTTTGATTGGCGCAGGTCCCATACCATTTTTCAATTCGTAGATTGTATGGTATTGTTTGTTGCTAAAAATATGTTCGTCTTCTATGACTGGATTTTTCATATCTGTAATGTATCCGAATCCGATTCCTCCGCCAGAACCAACTTCAATAAATCCGTCTTGTGGTCTTGTGTACAAAGCATATTTACCATTTACGAAATGAGGGAACATAACAACATTTCGTTGTTGGCCGCTGTTAGAAATTAAGTCTGGTAGTCTTTCCCAATTTTTCAAATCTTTGGTACGAACAACACCAGCATTGGCGATCGCTGAACTTGTATCTCCAGCAGGAGCATTCGGATCCTTTCTTTCTGTACAGAAAATACCGTAAATGTAACCATCGTCATGTTGCGTTAAACGCATATCGTACACGTTAATGTCTGGATCGTCGGTTTCAGGAAGAAGGATTGGCTCGTCCCAGAAACGGAAGTTGTCTATTCCATTAGGACTTTCGGCGATGGCGAAAAATGATTTTCTGTCCCAACCTTCAACACGTGCACAAAGAATGTATTTCCCGTTGAACTTCATTGCACCAGCGTTGAATGCTGCGTTTATACCGATTCTTTGAAGTAGAAGCGGGTTTCTCTTTAGATTCAAATCAAATCTCCACGATAGCGGAATATGTTTATCAGTTAATACAGGATTCTCAAAACGCTGATAAATACCATTGTATTCTTTTGAAGGGATATTTACTTGAGAAAGTAATGCTTCTTGTTCTTTTGTAAGTTCTGCAAGTTGTTCTTCTGCAGTTTTTGAAAATACATTCATAGTACGAATTTTATATTTTATTTAGATTACAAATGTATAAAATCGTTTCTGAAAAATAATCTTCTTATTGTCTTTTTTACACAATAATTAATATCCGTTACATTCAATACTTGCGAGTACATAACGAATATCTTGATAATCAAAGTCTGGATTTTCTTCTTTTATTGCAGACACACTTTTGGTGTTTAATTTTTTTGCAAGTTTTTTTATCTTTTTTACGATGTCGTTTGGTACGAAATCATCCACAGAAAGAGCACCTTCGGCTATGTAATATTCAATATGTTTACAAATGGTATTTTGAGTCAGTTTTCGCTCTTGGGCAATTTCTTTTATTGTCATACCATTGGAATACATCATATAGGTTATTTCCTTGGTGTCGAGCTTCTTGTCGGAATATTTTACTGTGTTTGGTGACTTTTTAGCTACTTTTTGAAATAACAATTTCTTTCGTATTTCAATGTCAACTTGTAAGTTTATGTTTTCTTTTGTGAATGGTTTCCCAGAATTGAGTGACTCCACTAATTTGTCGCATTTGTTTATTTTTTGTACAACACTAAAGAATTGTAACTCAAAATTTTGTAAGTCTGTAATGTATGTTTTAGTGCCGCTGGAAATAGATGCTTCTGCAATTACAGCATAGATTTCTGTTGAAATTTCATCAAACAGTGGAGTAAAGTAGACAATTGAAGCCTTTATTCGTTCTTCTAACCGTTTGAAGTCTTTTTGTTTGAATATGTTTTGTAGTTGCACAATAAACTTATGTGCAGTAGAAACAATGGTGTCTATTTGGGGTTTGAGATCAAGAATTTGCTTTTTGAATTTTGAAGCAGTAGAATTTGTATTAAAAAGATTATCTTCCTCATAATGAGTCATGTGTTCGTTGAATTCATCGATTAGAGAATCAAAGTTGAAACTTTCTATTATGATTTGTCCGATGTATTTTTGAGATTCATCGGAAAAGATTGACTGCAGTTCATTTTCGTCTTTTTTGTCGTTTGTGAATTCAATAACACGCTTGTCTTGTTCTGGAAAATCGTCTACTATAGGTTCAGAAAGAACTAATCCTTCAAGTGATTCCAATCGTGAAAGTGCAACGTAAATTTGTCCAGGTGCGAAGGCTTCCGATACATCAATTATCGCATTTTTGAATGTTAAACCTTGGCTTTTGTGTACGGTTACTGCCCAAGCAAGTTTTATTGGGTATTGGGTAAATCTTCCTATAACTTCTTCTTCGATTTGTCCAGTTGATTTGTCTAAAGTATATCGTATGTTTTCCCAAACGTGTCTTTCAACTTCGACCTCTTGTCCTGTTTCGGGAAATGTTACAATAATATTATCTGGTAGAATTTCCTTGATTGTTCCAATTTTGCCGTTGTAGTACGATTGGCCTTGATTCATGTCGTTTTTAATGAACATAATTTGCGCTCCTGCACGCAATTCCAATTTCGGACTAATAGGATAGATGTTCTCGGGAAAATTACCAATAATGTCAGCTTCAAAAAATTCAGATTGCGTTTTTAACTTACGCAATTTTGTGTCGTTAATAGCGTCTGCTTTTCTATTGTGTGTAGTTAGGAATATGAACGGCTGTTTTTTCGGTGCTTCAAAGTCAGGTATGTAATGTCTGTTTAGCTCATTAATATCCTTTTGAACGAATTTGTTGTCTCGTAGATTTCCTAAAATTTCTATAAACCTAAAATCGCTTTGTCGGTATATTTTTTCTAATTCTAATGTGATAGGTTGATTTCCTCGTAAGGCAAGGGAATCAAAGAAATACATTCCTTTGTAGAATTGTTTAAGAAAATCCCATTCCTCCTGTTTTACAACAGGTGGCAATTGGAGCATATCGCCGATGAAAAGAACTTGCACACCACCAAAAGGCAAATATCTGCAATGACGGATGTAGCGTAGTTCAACATCTATCGCATCGAGTAAATCTGCGCGTAACATACTGACTTCGTCTATAACTAACAATTCCATAGAGCGAAGTAGTTGTCTTTTGGCACCATTCATTTTAGCTGTTTCTTTGGGAATCTTGCTAAATGGCATTATGGCGAATGGTATTTCTTGTGTGTTAAATCTGACTTCTGGAGCGTAGCAAGAAGGAGGGAGTTGAAATAAAGAATGTATGGTTACGCCACCAGCATTTAGTGCGGCAATACCAGTTGGTGCAACAATAACAACTTGTTTGTGAGTGTTTTTTACAATGTTTTTTAATAAAGTTGTCTTGCCCGTCCCTGCTTTCCCAGTTAAGAAAATGTTTTTGTTTGTTCCGTTTATAAAGCGGATAACATGAAGTGCGGCTGAATTATCATCAAAATTCATCTTTGTTCTTTTAGGTGTTCTGCAAAGGTAGTATATAATTTTTAGAAACAAATTTTACTTTGGAAGATTTGTTTTTTATTTTATAAACTATGTAAAATAGTCCAATAGAATTTATGAAAATATGCAAAATAGTCCAATAGAATTTATAAAAATGTGCAAAATAGTCCAATAGAAATTTGTAAATAATTGAATTATAATTATTTTTGTAAAAATTGATTTTTATGAAAAAAGATTTGGTTTTACAAGTGCTTCGTGAACAACAAGAAGATGTTTTGAACGATGTTTTGATAGGTTCATGCGAAAGAAAAGAAGAGCAACTATTTGAGTGGAATAGTAATATGGCTCAGGTAGTTACGGGAGTTCGTCGTAGTGGTAAATCCACTTTATGTCATAATGCTTTGAAAAGGCGTGGAGTTAAGTATGGGTATGTGAATTTTGATGATGATAGACTTGTAGGCCTGCAAACCTCAGATTTGAATACTGTATTGGAATGTGTTTATCAATTATATGGAATTGATATACAGTATGTTTTCTTAGATGAGGTACAAAATGTTGATGGTTGGTATTTGTTTGTTAATCGTTTGCTTCGAATGAAGTTGCATGTGTTTGTAACAGGAAGCAATGCAAAACTATTATCAGGGGAGTTGGCAACTCACCTAACAGGTCGTTATATGGAAATAAAACTGTATCCGTTTTCTTTCTTTGATTATTGCCGATTGTTGAATGTGGATATGACAGGTATAACAACCAAAGCTATTGCATCGCGGAATAGTGCCTTGTCTCAATACATTGTAGAAGGTGGTATGCCTGAAATTAAAAATATTCAATCCGTTCGAAATAGAAAAAACTATCTATCAGGTCTGATAGAAACAATTGTGACGAAGGATATAGCTCGTCGTTTTAGAATACGAAACACAGAAGCTCTTCGTCGTATAGTAAACCATTTGATAAATAATTGTTGTCAAACAATTCAATATGATCAGTTGGCGGAAATTTCATTGTTAGGTAGTAGTACAACAGTTCAGTCGTATGTTGCATACTTACAACAGGCCTATTTGATTCGTCGTTTGTCTAAGTTTAGTTATAAGAGTGTCGAGCGTATTACGAAAGAAAAAGCTTATGTTATAGACAACGGGTTTATTGCAAATAGAGAAAATAGTTTGTTGCCTGAAAATTTAGGTTGGCGTTTAGAAAATGTGGTTTTCATTGAATTGTTGAGACGTAATCAATTAGGAGCTGAGGATATTTATTATTATAAACCAACATCTCGTAGTAAAGAGGTGGACTTTGTAGTTTGCCAACAAGGAAAGGTTGTTGAGCTCGTACAGGTGTCGTATTCCATTGCTGAGCGAAAAGCATTTAAACGTGAAACGGAAGCACTTATAGAAGCAGCGCGTTCGTTACATTGCCAAAATCTCACCTTGGTTTCTTTTGATGAAAGTAAAGATGTGCAAATAGAAGGTTATACTATAAAAATTCGTTCTGCTGTAGAGTGGTTGTTGGAGTAGATTATTGGTTGAATGCTTCTTTGCGTCTTTTTTTTTAGTTTATTCGTGAAGTTGAGTTGTATCTTCCTTGAAACCGAAATAAACTTGATTGTAGAATTTCCTCCCCCGAGTCTGTTGCATGCGTTAAGCTATATAGTTCTACAAGATTAAAGTAGATAATTGAACGGAGAATGGTTGATAGATGATGCTGGTAATAAGTTTCGTGTGAGCGGTAAAGATGGTACACTAAAACTTTGTATTCGCATATTCTATGCTTAACCTAAAATTGGAGGGGGATTTGCTTTAATTTCCATTGTATCGGAGAAATCTAATAAAAACATTGGGTGAATATATAATTTTCGCTATCTTGTTTTATGAGGAGATAGAAAATCCATTGACCAGTTATTTCATCTTCATAATTTTTAGCATATCTCCAAAGTCCGTCATTGCCTTGGTATTTGCAATCCCATTCATAAATTAAAGGAACGCTTTCTGTTTGGTTTCCACCTTTGTATGAGATAATGTTGACTTTGTGGCCATATAAATATATATCTTCATTATAAGGCCCCATTTTTGCTTGTCCCATAAGGCCAGTGCAAAGTGACCAGTCGGCTGTTTCGGTTTCTTTTATGCCGTTTTCAGACGTTGTAACTATAGCTTTTTGTGCATAGGAAAATAGGCTATAAATAAGGAAAAATGTGATGTAGATAAATCTTTTCATGTTTGTATTTTAATAAATGTTTTTATTTAAATCGTAGGTTAATACAATGCCTCTTATTCTTGAGTCTATTAAATCAAATTCAGATATATTTATTCCTAGAATTGTGTAAAGATATGATAAGTTTTCGCTGTTAATCATATAACTGAATTTGAGTGTTTGGTCATGTGTGTTTATTGATCCGTGATATTTCGTTTCGTTAAAGGTAATTTGTGAGAATCCGTTTATGAAACTGTTTGCTTCTTTGTTCGTGAATTTAATGTCGAAAGCATATCCATTAGATGCTTTCGCTAATTTTGTACATGTGAATGTTTTTGTTTCATTTTCGTATAAACACAACTCATTTTTCTCTAATTTCATATCAATTGTTGCATCTTCTACTTTTGAAAGAAATGAAAGTTTTCCGAAATCTTCTAATATATATGCTTTAACTGACCCTGTATATGTACCAAGTGCTTTGTAATAAGAGTATTCGTTAATTTTTGTTTTAAAAGAATACATACCAATAGAAGTTATTTCTTTGCTGTCATATTCTATAATGATATCTTCGGTAATTGATGGACAGCAATGAGGATCGTTTTCTAAATACCCCATAAACGTCCCTTCTATACGATTTTTTACAAGTCTATTTAGGTATATCTTTGTTTCGGAAAAACAATCATTTAACTGTTTGAAGTTTTTAATGCTGTTTGTTGAAATTTCAGAAATCGTATATCTATTTGTGCCTGATAAAACAAGGTAGGAAGTACAAGGTATTTCATTTCCTCCATAATAAAAACAAATTTGATAAAGGGCGTCTAACTTTCCATCTTTATTTAAATCGCTGTAGCCGCATTGCTTTATTCCACCGTCATCTCCGGAAGTAGGAATGCTTTCGTGTGTGAATACCCCTAATGTTATTTGTTGCTCTACCCATGTGTTGAAAGTTTTTTGAATTTTTTCTTGTTCTTTTATGGAAGAAACATCTTCCCCCATAGTATTTAATGTTTTTTGAATTATTTCTTTTGCGTTTTCGTGAGTGATTTTTTCTTCTGTGTATAGTGAATCTACTTTAGAATCTTTGCTGAAGAATTGTTTTATATCATTCCAATTAGTATATATAAAATAGACGATAATTATGGTACAGATTGTTTCAATCCATTCCATGATTAATCTTTTCTGAGGTTTACTGCTTCTTTCGCTATTTTGCTTTTCTTGTGTGTCTTCCACTGTTTCTAATGATTTTCCACAGTTATTGCAAAATTTTGCATCTTCATAGTTTGAATGGTTGCAATGTTTACAAATTTTCATATGTAATTGTTGTCATGCCGACTCCCAAGCAACTTAATGGTTATAAATAAAAAAAGCGTGGAATCTGTATCTGTTGCTTGTCTCACATCTTGAGGTCTTCGCTACCTTTCCCATCGAAACAAGCAACGAAGAACCCACGCCGTACGAGCAAGCAATATGTGTGTATTGCATACAATCATACCCATGGACATTCACCGCTACTTTGTTTTTGACGGGATTTTGAAGTTTGCGAAGTTTCAAGATGTCAAAACAAAGCGTTAGATAAACGCCTTTCCCTAATAAATGTATCCCCACCGACCACAAATGTATCGGCGTAGATTTTTACAAAAATAGAAAATTTTGAATTGTGATTAACAGAAAGTAATAAAAACATATCTTTGCGAAAAATTTAAATCGATGAATTTTGTAGAAGAATTGAAATGGAGAGGCATGCTTCAAGACATCATGCCAGGAACAGAAGAACAACTTTCTAAAGAAATGACGACAGCTTATTTGGGTATAGATCCAACTGCTGATTCTTTACATATTGGTCACTTGTGTGGTGTTATGATGTTGAGACATTTCCAACATAGTGGTCACAAACCACTTGCTCTTATTGGTGGTGCTACAGGTATGATTGGTGATCCTTCTGGAAAATCTAAAGAACGTAATTTGTTGGATGAAGCAACATTGGCTCATAATGTTGCTTGTATTAAAGCTCAATTGGAACATTTTCTTGATTTCAATAGCGATGCTCCAAATGCTGCAGAGTTAGTTAACAATTACGATTGGATGAAAGATTATACATTTCTTGATTTCGCAAGAAATGTCGGTAAATTGATTACCGTTAATTATATGATGGCTAAAGATTCTGTAAAAAAACGTTTCAATGGCGAATGCTCTGATGGTATGAGCTTTACAGAATTTACATACCAATTGTTGCAAGGATATGATTTCGTGTACTTGAACGAACATAAAAATTGTAAATTACAAATGGGTGGTTCCGATCAATGGGGAAATATTACTACTGGTACGGAATTGATTCGTCGTATGAATGGCGGTGAAGCGTACGCTTTAACTTGTCCGTTGATTACGAAAGCAGACGGTGGAAAATTTGGTAAAACAGAAAGTGGTAATGTTTGGTTGGATCGTCGTTATACATCTCCATATAAGTTCTTCCAATTTTGGATGAACGTAAGCGATGATGATGCTAAACGTTATATCAAGATTTTTACTATGCTTCCAAAAGAAGAAATTGAATCATTGATAGCTGAACATGAACAAGCACCTCATTTGCGCGTTCTTCAAAAACGTTTGGCACAAGAGGTTACTATTATGGTTCATAGTAAGGAAGACTATGAAGCTGCGTTGGAAGCGTCGAATATTTTATTTGGAAATGCAACAAGTGATTCTTTGAAAAAATTGGATAAAGAAACATTCTTGTCTGTTTTCGAAGGAGTTCCAACTTTCCAAGTTGCAAAATCAGAAATTGAAGCAGGTGTTTCTGTTATAGATTTGATTGCTGAAAAAACAAACATTTTCCCAAGTAAAGGTGAAGCTCGTAAAATGATCCAAGGTGGTGGCGTTAGTATTAACAAGGCTAAGGTAGAAGCTATCGATATGCAGGTAAATGCAACTGCTTTATTGAATGGCTCATACATCTTGGTACAAAAAGGCAAGAAGAACTATTTTATAGTAGAAGTAAAATAATTGTTGAAAATCAAATTTTAAGAAATGGCAATGTGCGATTCTGCATGTTGCCATTTTTAATTATTTTTGTTGCGAAGAATTTAACTATTGTAACATGAAAACAGATGTAAAAGGAAAATGGGCACTTATCACAGGTGCTAACAGAGGTATCGGATACCGAATTACTAAATTTATGGCGGGACAGGGTTGTAATCTTGTATTACATAGCCGTTCTTTAGATCACACTCAAAAAGTACTTGAAGAAGTAAAAGCTATGGGTGTTGATGCTTATTGTGTCGCTGCAGAATTGTCTAAACCAGAGGAAGTACAAAAAATGATTGCAGAAATCAATGCAAAAGGTACTCAAATTGATATCTTGTTCAACGATGCTGCTGTTCAAATTGCATACCGTACTGACTACTATCAAACTCCTGTAGAAGATTACACACAAAGTTTCTTAATCAACACTATTGCTCCAATGATGTTGTGTTATGCGTTCTTGCCACCAATGATAGAAAGAGGGTTTGGTCGTGTAATCAATACTACAAGTGGCATAGATAAAGAACCACAACAAGCAGGATATTCTGCAAGTAAAGCAGCATTGGATAAAGTAACAAAAGACTTGGGAACTACAGTTGACGGTACAGATGTTATCATCAGTCTTACAGATCCAGGATGGTGCCGCACAGATTTAGGTGGACCAAATGCTCCAAATTCACCTGATTCAGTAATACCAGGTATCGTTTTGGGTGCTTTTGTAAACGATAAGAAAAGTGGTCGCTTATTTGGCGCACAAGATTTCGCTGGTCTTACATTGGACGAAGCTTTGGCAAAGGTTCAAAAATAAATTTTCTTTGAAATTGTATTTTAAGCAGAATCTCAGAAATGGGGTTCTGCTTTTTTATTTTGCATAAATTCTTGTTTTGTATTTGTTCTTCGCAACTAAGAAGAATACCAATACGCCAATAATGTTGACTATCCATGCCGCCCAGAAAGCTTCGGTATATCCATAAAATTCGGAGAAGAATCCTCCTGCAACTATGCCAAGACCAATACCGACATCCCACGATACTAATACGGAAGAATTTGCGGTTCCTCGTTGTGAGTTTGGGGCCATGTTTATAAACATAGTCTGCATTGCGGGCCACATGTGTCCGTTTCCTAAGCCTATGATAAATGCAGAAGCATAATAGCCAAATTCATTCGGCACGGCGGCAAACAATAGGTAGCCGACCATTGCGATGCTACAGCCGATGCCTGCATTTTGTATTATTTTCCCTTGTCGTAAAGTTCTACTGCCTACTAGTCTGGAAAGTATAAGGCCTATTGATAATAGCATAAAAAAGAAACCCGAGCCGCCGCGGATGTTTAACGCTTCTTTACCGTAAATTGCTACATATGTTGATAAAACTCCGTATGAGAAAGCGTAACAAACTATGCAGACAGCAGAATGCCAACCTTTAGAAAGGAAAAATCTGTCTAAGGAAATTGTTTTTTTGTCTGCTACTAATTCTTTGGGAGAAAGTTTTACCGTTGAGTTGATAAGAAATCCAATTAGTGCGGTACAAAATGCAAGTCCGAATAAAAGGTTGAAATTGTTCGTAGCGTTGTAAATCCAAAGTGCCACGGAAGGACTTATTGCTGTAGCAAGATTATTACTTAATCCATAGTATCCAATACCTTCAGCTCTTCGTGATGCAGGTAAAACATCTATTGCAACAGTACTGTTCGATACTGTGACGGCTCCAAATGGTGCTCCGTGAAATGTGCGTATTATTGCAAAAAATAGGAGAGAACCGGCAATTATATAGCCAGAGAAAAATAGAAAAAATAAAAAGTAGCTAGTTAATAGCACAATTTTTCTTGGAAAACTGTCAACTATGTAGCCACTAAACATTCTCGATATTAACGCCATGATGGTGTAGCCAGAAAGTACAATGCCGATTACGTGCTTATCTGCTTGAAATGTTTCACTTAGGAAAATAGGCAGTAGTGGTGTGAGCAACATGAAGGAAAAGAATATCATAAAGTTTGCACACCAAACTTTTGTGTAATTGCTATTCCATAGTCGTTCGCTTTCCATTAATTATTATTGAAATCGTTTTAACTCACTGGCAGTGAATGTCCATTGTGGAAAATTTATCGTAACATCAGATGGATTTACGATATACCAAGGAGAGTTCGCTTCGTTATTTAGGTTTTTAACAATTTCTATTTCTTGTGCAGGCATATAGCTTTGTGCACAAATAAATGCGATTTTCTTCGTTTGTGGATTTTTTACAACGTCCACAACTATCATGGCATGTCCAGGGTGTCCGCCATGAATGAATACATCTCCGGGTTGGATTCTGCTTATTTGTACAGGGACTAATTCTTTTGAAAGAGATGCTGTTCCTGCATACATAAATACTTTGTCTAGATATTGTCTAAATGTAGCGTGGGAATAATCTTTTGTCGTAGTCTTTTCCCATGTACTCTTTGTCCCTAATACTTTTATTCTACTTCCTTCTGCCCATGTTACATAGTCGGCTTTAAAACCATTTGTGAAGTTGAAATGTATTTCTGAGTATCGTTTTTGTTTCCATAAATATTCGGCACGAAGTCGCATTACCGCATCTGCACATTGCTGTAAGTCTGTTGTTCCAATTTCCATATCAACAACAGCACAAGCGCCCGATTGGTAACCTTTCTCTGTCTTGTCATATAATAGGACTTTGGAACCGTGCTTTTTTAATGGAAGGTTTCTTAAATAATATGTGAAAGAGTTTGCATCGCATTTTTCTCGTGCAAATCCAGTAGGTGGAAGAATGCGTGTTTCAACCGTTGTCCCATTTGGATTTATCGTATAGCTTTGTAATGTGCTTGCACAAAATAATATTGCTGAAAGGAATAATGTCCCTAAAAGTAATGTTGTTTTTTTCATATCGTTCTTTTATAAAACAAAAATAGGAATTATAGGCGAGAAATCTTTTCTTCGTGTGAAAAAAACTTGTAATTTTGAACGTTAATTATTTAAAGAATATGAAAAAAATTTTTAGTGCCATTGTTATGGCTTTGCTTGTTATGGGTTGTTCTTCAACAAAAGAAATGTCTATCGTAGGAACTTGGCATATTAATGATGCCAATGGTGTTAGTACAGAAAAAGGTGAAGAGGAAGCATTTATTGTGTTTTCTGCTGCAAATGAAATAAATGGAAGTACTAGTGTGAATTCATTCTTTGGCAAGTACAAATACGCGAGTGAAAATCTTTCATTGTCAGATATGGGAATGACAAAAAGAATGGGCGCTTCAATGGATGTTGAAGATGCGGTAGTACAAGGCTTAAATTCTGTAAAACAATGCAAGATTTCTGGTAATGAAGCTACGTTTTTCGACGAATCAGGAAAGGAAATCATGCATCTTGTGAAAAAATCAGAATAAACAAAGTATGCTTTTTGAAGCAACGTATAACTCGCCGATAGGAATATTAGAAATTGTTTGTAATGAAACGGCGGTTGTACGGTTGGAACGTGTTGTTGGTGTTGAAAAACATTCGGATTTTCCATTGTTGTTAAGGGTTCAACAGGAACTTGATGAATATTTTTTAGGGAAAAGAAAAGACTTTACTTTCCCGATAGAATTACATGGTACGCCTTTCCAATGTTCTGTGTGGTATGAATTACGTAAGATTCCTTATGGACAAGTATCTACGTATGGTGAAATAGCAAAACGAATAGGTAGACCTAAGGCATCTCGTGCAGTCGGAAGTGCTTGTAATAAAAATAAATTGTTGCTTGTCGTTCCCTGTCATAGAGTTGTCGGTGCTACGGGTTCTTTGGTTGGATTTGCTTTAGGTCTTGATGTGAAACAGACATTATTGTCTTTAGAAACAAAAAAAGAATGATTTATACATTAGGAGAAACGGTTATAGATTTGATATTTAAAAATATGCAACCGCAAAGTGCAAAAGTTGGTGGTTCGGCCTTAAACACGTCGGTTACTTTGGGGCGGTTGGGGGATTCTGTTTCTTTTATCTCTGAGGTTGGTAACGATGACTTTGGAAATTGGTGCTTATCGTTTTTGCGGGAAAATGGTGTTTCTACTGATTATGTAGTTTGTTATGAAAACAAGAAAACCTCTCTTGCATTGGCGTTTCTAAATGAAAGGAATGATGCTAAATATCAATTCTATAAGGAGTTCTCGGAAAGTTTGACAGCAAATGATAGTACATTGTGTTCTAAAGACTATCTATTGCTTTCGTCGTCTTTTTCGTTGAATGAGCGAGTTCGTGGGGCGGTTTGTTCAATGTTGCGAAAAGCAATGGATGCAAATGTTGTAGTCTTGTACGATCCGAATATGCGTAAACCTTTGTCGAAAACAGGAAAATCATACGATTTTTTGAAAGAAAATTTGACGGCAGCAGACATTACTCATATTTCGGACGAAGATGGAATCGCAATGTTTGGTGCAAAAACTTCGGATGAAGTTTATGAATGTTTGAAAGAATGGAATGTTCCGGTTTTGGTCTATACGCAGAATAGCAGGGAAGTGGTTGTGAAAACTCCATTGTTTACAAAAGAATATGCTGTTCCAGAAATAAAGGTTGTTAGTACGATTGGAGCGGGAGATACATTTAATGCTGGATTGCTTCACATGTTGCACAAATATGGTATTCGAAAAGACCAAATTAAGACTATTTCCGAGAATTTCTTCGATGAAGCTATTCCGTTTGCTATTCGATGTGCGGGGGCAGTTTGTCAGTCTATGGATAATTATGTACCAAAAGAATTTGTCAAATCTTTGTAAAAGAATACTTTTTGTGAAAAAAAAACATTTTAAGTATTGCAATTAAAGAAAAACGTGTACTTTTGCGTCTTGAAAAACGATTTAGAGAAATATATATAATTATGTACTTAACTACAGAAAAAAAAGCTGAATTGATCAAACAATTCGGTAAATCAGAAAAGGATTCAGGATCTGCTAAATGTCAAATCGCTATTTATACTGAAAGAATAAATGCATTGACAGAAAAGATGAAAGAAAACCACAAAGATTTCGTTACTCAACGTTCTTTGTTGAAACTTGTTGGTAAAAGACGTAGTTTGTTGAATTACGTAAAAGACCACGATATAGAAGAATACCGTAGCTTGATTAAGGCTTTGAACATCCGTAAATAATCTTTTACGCGATAAAACTATAATAGTGGGAAGGCAATTTTTACAGTTGCCTTTTGCTATTTATTATAGTTTATACTCATAGAGAATTTATACACAAATAAAATACAATATGTTACAAGTTTTTAAGAAAGAAATCACGTTAAGTGATGGTCGTACGATCGAAATCGAAACAGGTAAGTTGGCTAAACAAGCTGACGGTTCTGTTGTGGTTCGTATGGGTAACACAATGCTTTTGGCTACAGTTTGTAGTGCGAAAGATGCTGTTCCTGGTACAGACTTTATGCCACTTACCGTTGAGTACAAAGAGAAATTCGCTTCGTTTGGAAGATTTCCGGGTGGATTTACAAAGAGAGAAGGAAAAGCTTCAGATTATGAAATTTTAACAGCTCGTTTGGTTGACCGTGCGCTTCGCCCATTGTTCCCAGATAACTATCACGCTGAAACATTTGTGAATGTTCACTTGATTTCTGCTGATGGTAAAGATCAACCAGATGCATTGGCAGGTTTGGCTGCTTCTGCTGCATTAGCTGTTTCAGATATACCTTTCGGAGGTCCTATCTCTGAAGTTCGTGTTGCTCGTGTTGATGGTAAATTAGTTATCGACCCAACATTCGAAGAAATGGAACGTGCCGATATTGATATTATGGTTGGTGCTACATACGACAACATTTTGATGGTTGAAGGTGAAATGGATGAAGTTTCTGAAACTGAAATGTTGGAAGCTTTGAAATTCGCTCACGAAGCTATCAAACCTATGTGTAAGGCTCAAATGGAATTGACTGAAATGGTTGGTAAAACGGTAAAACGTGAATACTGCCACGAAGAAAATGATGAAGAGTTGAAACAAGATGTATGGAACAAATGTTATGATAAAGCATACGCTGTTGCTGCATCAGAAAACACAAATAAACACGAAAGAGAAGCTAACTTCTCTGCGATTAAGGAAGAATACCTTGCTTCAATGTCTGAAGAAGATGTTGCTGCAAAAGCAGATATGATTAGTCGATACTATCACGCAGTAGAAAAAGAAGCTATGCGTCGTTGTATCTTGGATGAAGGTAAACGTCTTGATGGTCGTAAGACAACGGAAATTCGTCCTATTTGGTGCGAAGTTGGTTATCTTCCTGGCCCTCACGGATCATCAATCTTCACTCGTGGTGAAACTCAATCGTTGACAAGTGTAACTCTTGGTACAAAACAAGACGAAAAAATCGTTGATGATGTTCTTGTTCAAGGTAAAGAAAGATTCTTGTTACACTATAATTTCCCTCCATTCTCAACAGGTGAAGCGAAAGCACAACGTGGTGTAGGTCGTCGTGAAATTGGTCACGGTCATTTGGCTTGGAGAGCATTGAAGAGAATGATTCCAGAAAACTATCCGTATTGCGTTCGCGTGGTTTCTGATATTATGGAATCAAATGGTTCTTCTTCTATGGCTACTGTTTGTGCTGGTACTTTGGCACTTATGGATGCTGGTGTTAAGATTAAGAAACCAGTTGCAGGTATCGCAATGGGCTTGATTACCGATAAAGGAAATGTAAAATGGTCTGTTTTGTCTGATATCCTTGGTGACGAAGATCACCTTGGTGATATGGACTTTAAGGTAACAGGTACTGCAGATGGTATTACTGCTACTCAAATGGATATCAAAGTTGACGGTTTGTCTTACGAAGTTTTGGAAAAAGCTTTGAATCAAGCAAAAGAAGGACGTTTGCACATTTTGGGTAAAATCACTGAAACAATCGCTGAACCTCGCGAAGATTTGAAACCTCATGCTCCAAGAATTGAAACTTTGAAGATAGGTAAAGATTTCATCGGTGCAGTTATTGGTTCTGGTGGTAAAAATATTCAAGAACTTCAAGCTCGTACAAATACAACTATTTCTATTGAAGAAGTTGATGGATTTGGAATCGTTGAAATCTCTGGTAATAACAAAGAAGGAATGGATGCTGCTAAGGAATACATTCTAGGTATTTCTCAAGAACCAGAAATCGGTAAGGTTTATAAAGCAAAAGTAAAATCTATTGTTGAATTTGGTGCATTCTGTGAATTCTTGCCACAAAAAGATGGTTTGCTACACATTTCTGAAATTGCATGGGAACGTGTTGAAAAAGTTGGTGACTATTTGAAAGAAGGTGATACTATCGAAGTAAAATTGATAGGTATTGAAAAAGGTAAATTCAAATTGTCTAAAAAAGTTTTGACTGAAAGACCTGCTCGTCCTGCAAAACCAGAAGAACAAAAGTAGAATGAAGTTCTTACTATAATAAGAAAGGCTGTCGGTAACGACGGCCTTTTCTTTTTTTATAACTCCCTTTAATTGTAAAGAATATCTTGGTTTATAAAATCCGTATTTCTTATTTGTCAGTTATCAAATTTCCATTTTCAATTGTTATATTTGTGCAAAATAAAAACCACGATTTCTCGTTTGGTAAATATGCATATATTGAATCGCTATAGTTTGTCTTTTGCAACAATTTTGTTGTTGCTTTGCGTTTCTTGTTCTTCGACAAAGAAACTGAGTCAAAAAGCAGAGACGGCTTTTGATAATGGCGAATATTTCAAGGCTTCGGAATTGTTCGAAGAACTGATAAAAGAAGAACAATCTAAGTATATAAAATCTACCTATGAGGCTAAATTAGCGGAATGTTATCGCAAATTGAATTTGTATAAAAAAGCAGAAGTCGCTTACAAAAAATTAGCAAAGGAAAAGGCGGTAAAAGACAAAGAATCTCGCTATTGGTATGCATATTACTTGCTTAGAAGTGAAAAGTATGAGGAAGCAGAAAAAATGTTTAAGGCATTTAAAAAATCTACACCCAAGGATTCTCGTGGTGCAAATGGTATAGCTTCGTGTTCGCTTGCTGTTGCATATAAAGAAAAACCAACACGATATGTCGTTGAAAATGTGAAAGCGTTGAATACGAAATTCAATGATTTTGCTCCAATGTATTTAGATAATACATACGATGTCGTGTATTTCACTTCGTCAAGAATAGAGGAGGGGGTAAAGCCACAAATAAGTAATGTGTCGGGCATGAACTATACGAGTATTTATGAGGCTCGTTATGATAGAAAAGGAAAATGGAAGGCTCCGGAAAAGATAGCGGATTCTACGGTTAATTCTGACTTTGACGATGGATCGGTATCAATTTCTCCAGATGGTTTTACTATGTACTTTACTCGTTGTTTACAGGAAACGGGTAAACATTTGGGTTGTCAAATTTTTAAAAATACCTATAAAAATGCCGCTTGGCACGCTACAGAACTAGTTGAGATTGTTCCTGACTCTGTTTCTGTCGGACAACCTGCAATTTCTCCAGATGGATTAACATTGTATTTTGCATCTCGTATGAAGGGAGGAAAAGGTGGTTCGGATATATGGAAAGTTGAGCGTAGTTCAGAAAGTGCTGCGTGGGGAAGACCTATAAATTTAGGTTCTGAAATCAACACCGAAGGTGATGAATTGTTCCCGTATGTTCGTTTAGATGGAACTTTGTATTTCGCTTCTGATGGCTTGCCTGGAATGGGTGGATTGGATATTTTTAAGGCTGTAAGGGGCGATGATGGAAAGTGGATTGTTACGAATATGCAATCTCCTATCAATTCTACTCAAGATGATTTTGGTATTGTATTTCAAGGGAATAAGGAAATAGGCTTATTTACATCTAATAGAAAAGGAACTCGTGGTTTAGAGGATATATATTCTTTTGAATTGCCAGAATTGAAACTTGCCGTTGAAGGAAAAATGATAGATGTTTCTATCAATAAGCCGATTGTGGAAGGTGAAGTTACCCTGATAGGTAGTGACGGCTCTTTGCAAACAGCAAGAACAAAAATTGACGGAACATATTCGTTTCAGTTGGAACAATATATAGATTACATTGTTATTGGCTCTTACGAAGGCTTTCTGAAGCAAAAGGTAAAGGTTTCTACAACGAATATTAGCGATGATACAACATTTACGCAGGATTTGAATCTAATTACAATGAGCAAACCTGTAGAGATTCCAAATATCTTTTATGAATCCGGAAAATGGACGTTGAATGATGCTTCGAAAACGGCGTTGGAACAATTAGGTAAGTTGCTTGACGATAATCCAAATATTACGATAGAACTAGGTGCTCATACCGATATGGTTGGCGATGCAAATGCAAACTTGGTTCTTTCTAAACGTCGTGCGCAGTCTGTTGTGGATTATTTAACTCAAAAAGGTTACGATGTTGATAGACTTGTGGCACGAGGTTATGGCGAGTCAAAACCAGTAACTGTTACTGAAGAAATTGCCCGTCAAGATTCTGCTTTTGTTGTCGGTACTGTTTTAACTCCTGAATATGTGGAGCGACTTCCAAAATCATCTCAAGAAATTGCAAACCAAATAAATAGACGCACGGAATTACGTATATTGTCAACAGATTATATTCCGAAACCTGAATTCTTTATGAAGCAGAAGAAAAAATTGCGAAAGTAGTTATTCTTCTGTTGTATCTAAACGCCATTCTATCGTATACAAGTTTTTCTTTCCTTTTTGTCCTTCACTTTCTTTAATGAAATTCGTTTGGATAGTAAATGAAGTGTCAGGTATGTTTTGATCCTTGTTTAGGAATGTTTGTAATTTATTGTTTCGTTCTGTAGCATCTTGATTTAGAATAGTTTCCATGTCCTTCTCGTATAGCAAAATAGCTTTTTGTTCGTTTGTAGTTTTCTTTCCGAAACTAATGTTATTCGCACGCAAGATAGAATCTGCAAAGGCACCTATTTCGTTAGAAGACAGATTTATAGAAGAATATTTTTCTTGAAGTAGAAGTTCATTTTGTATAATATCTTCTGCAACTTCTTTATTGTGTGTGAGGTAATAGTTCTTTTTTAGTGTGTTTACACAGTAGTCTTTTATGGTTTTATCATAGTTGATTTCTTGCGTTATTGTAAGTTTTAACATAGGTTTTTCTTGATATAAGTTGCCGATTTGTGCGAATTTCGCAAATTCTTCGTTGGTAATCGATGCCGTATATGGTGAAGGAATTACAATGTTGTCAAATTCTTCGCTATTTGATTTTAGTGCGTTGAAAGGAGAAGACGCAACTTTTACGAGTAAATTACCTAAGGTCTTGAATATTATTTTCTTATAAGAAAAATCAGGTGATTCTACATTGCCTGTTACTGGTAAATCCAAGTCAACTTTGCCGTTTTTGTCGGTTAAAACATATAATCCTAATTTTACAGGAAGATTATATTCGGCTTTTATGTCTTTATTTTTATCTCCCAATTTAGGATTGTAGATATTAATCTTATTTGCACCATCAAGCATATTGTTTACAATGACATTGTTGCTTTGAATGGAAAGATGACCGTCGGAAATAGGGAATCCAAATAACGATAACGAATATGGGCTAAAAGGTTTTAGTTCCAAATTTGATAAACTAACATTTATGTTTTGGTTCGAAATGTCGTATGCAGAACCAATCCACTTTAACTTTAATCTTCCAGAATTCTGAAGAATAGCTTGAGCAGTAACTGTGTTTTTTAGGTCTGGATTGAAGTTTTGGGCGTTTACGGTTATGTCACTTATTGTATAATTAAATGGCGTTGGAAGGGTATTGTCTATGTAGTTTACATTTGCGTTTTTTATTTGCAAATCTTTGATTGTGATAGACATAAGTGTTTCTGTTGTGTCGGCTTGTGTAGAATCTTCAGATTCTTCTTTGAATAGTTCTGTTATGTTGTCAGAATTGTTTTTGTAGATTTCGTAGTATGTGTATAGATTATTGGCAATCAGTGATTTGAAAACGTATTTGTCGTTGATTAAGTCAATTTTTTCGATGGTTGTATTTACTTCATCAAATGTTAGGACGCGTTTACCTTTGTTGTCTACAAGACTGAAGTCGTGTATGGTAAGGTCGCCATTTACATCAAAGTTCATAATATGGTTTGTAGAACCTTTTATTGATAAAACGGAAGAGAAAACACCTTGTACGCTATCAACATTAAATGATTGTTGTAGATATGGAAGAATAGGTTCAACGTGGAACTGATTTATTTTTACTCGCAAGTCATAAAGCTCTTTGTCGGTATCATATTTTATGTTTGTTGTGAGTGTACCGCCATTTTTGAAGGCAAATTCTAATCCCATATCGGCTTTGACATCAGATAAGTCTATTCCTGGTATGTATAGTGATATATCGCGTAATGCCCATTCGCTACCAACTTCCAAATCTTTGTAAATGAAATAACTACGGTCTAAATGAATGTCATTTATAATAATGTCCCAGTCCGATGGTTCATCTGATTCTACTTCGGTAGAGTCCGATGAGAAAAACTCAATGATATCATCAAAATTGAATGTCTCTCCATTTTGTTCGACTGCGATTTCTGCTCCAGCTAATGTCAGCGATTCAACTTCGATTCTTTTTGTAAGTAGTCCTAATAGGTTTAGATTGATATGAAGGTTATCGAATGATATAAAGGAAGTTACATCGTCTTCTTCGTACATTTGAAATGACTCAATGTCGGCAGAGCCAGTGAAAATGTTACACGAAAGTCTATCTATAGTAATTTTTCTGTGCGTGAGTTCCTTTGAATGGTTTTCAATATATGATTTTGCAATAGGAGGTACTATAAAAAAACTGGCAAGAATGATGAAAATGATTGTTGCACAGATGATTAGAATTATCTTTTTCATATCTAAAATCGAAATAATATATAGTACAAAGGTAAAAAATAAGCACTATGCGAGTGCTTAGAATATATAGTTATTCAAGAATTTGGTGTGTTTTGTTATTGGATTTTAAGTAGTCGATTGAATTCTATCATCCAAATGTCGGGAATAAAACCAGCCTTGAAAAGTTCAAAATCTTCTTGTGAGCAAGGAATAATTCGTTTTTTGTTTGTCGTTCCAATAGGAACCTCTACCCAAAACATTTTTGAGATGAGTGATTCGTAAAAGCAGATATCTTGTGGCAGTACGGAGTTGTGTACAAAATGTTTTAGATAACTATCTTCGTTGAAATCAGCACTTTCAGGTATGCGTTGAGCAATTCCGTCAAATACGTGCCAGATAATTTCTGCGCAAAGTTGAGCGGAAATACCGTCCACATCTTTTTGAGGATTATATTCAGAAAGAATGAATGTGTTTAGTCGAGGCGAAAATCCTGAATTCCATGCTATTTGACAAGCTTTTTCTGCATATAATCCGTTGGCATTTCTTCCTGCCGGACTATCGGAGTAACGAATGGCATTTATGTCGAAGGAAACAAGTTGAACATCGCGTGTGTATGGTTCTGAACGCTCTATTGTTGCATTACAGTCTCCTAAGCGGAATGAAGGAAAACAATGGCTTGAAAGCCATATAAAAGCATCTTTTGAGGAAAGATATTCTTGGTTTGCAATATGGCTAATTCGCAATAGAGGGAATTCCTCTGCTATTCGTGTTAGATAGTTTCTGTTAGAGAAATCATCTTTGTCGTTATCCCAATCGATTTTTGCATCGATGAATGCTGCCGATGGGAATGAAACAGAACGAAAGCTTGCTTTGGTTGTATAGCAAACAGCTTCTTGTGTGCCGCCAACAATAACTATAGGTTTTTCGTATGTGGCAAGCTCTTGCATACAAAGACGAAGGTTTTCGTAAGATTCTGCTACTGTAGCTCCTTTTTTGCAATTACCCAAATCAATGATGCGTAACGGTTTTGATGTCTTGTGTAATGCATACAACTGTTGTCTAACTATATCTGCAGCCGTTTCGCAACCGATATTGTCAGAATTTCTATCTTCTTTGTAACCTACTAGAAAAGCATCTGCCGAAGCCAAATCTTGTTCGTTGTAAGTGGAACAAGGAAGAATTTCCATGTTTTGGACATCTTCGGCATTCTTGTAGTATGGTTCACAAAGAAATTTGAGCTCCATTATTTCGTTTTTTTCACATCAGCAATTTCGTAGCATTGCTCTAATGTAAGTTTTGCAGGATCAACATTTTTTGCAATTCTGAAATACTTCTTCTTGTAAAGAACACAAGGATGTCCCCATCTATCAAGAAGAACTTTTACATTCGTATCTTCTGCAAAATCTTTTATGCTACGTTTTTCGTCAGTTTCACGTTTGCGTATGATGATTTTTTCTGCTTCTTCAATTGTTACAGAGAACGCGTCTGGATCATTTTTCTTAAGAGAAATGAATTTTCCTTTATGTGCAAGGAATGGTCCAAAACGACCAATGTTTGCCACAACAGGTTCTCCTTCGAATTCTCCAACCGTACGAGGTAATTCCAATAAAACTAGTGCATCTTCTAATGTTATAGTCTTTGGATTTTGACCTTTTAATAGCGATGCAGTTTTCTTCTCGTTGTCATCAGCTTCACCCATTTGTATAAATTGGCTGAAACGACCATTTTTTACATAGATGTTCTTGCCAGTTGCAGGGTGTACGCCAAGAAGTCTACCGTCGTTACCGTTTTGAAGAAGTTGTAATGCTTCGTCAAGAGTTATGGTTTCTATTTGATGAGCCTTGTCTAAGGCAACATACGTTGGTTTTTCATCATCTTCTTGTTTACCAAGTTGCACCATAGAGCCAAATCGACCGATACGAACAGACACTTGTTTACCTGTTTCTGGATCGATACCTAAAACTCTTTCTCCATTACCACGTTCAGACGTTTCCATTGTGTCTTCGACTTGCGTATGGAATGGATTATAGAATTTGGTAAGCATACTAACCCAATCGATTTTTCCTAATGCAATTTCGTCGAATTCTTGTTCCACAGAAGCTGTGAAATTATAGTCCATAATTCCTTCGAAATACTTCATTAAGAAATCGTTTACAACGATACCAATATCAGTAGGGAATAACTTATTCTTTTCTGTATCAATATTTTCAGAAGATTTAATAGATGCGATTTTGCCATCTTTTAATTCCAATTTTATAAATTGGCGTTTGCTACCGCTTCTATCTTCTTTTACAATATAACCACGTTTTTGAATAGTTGAAATTGTAGGTGCGTATGTTGATGGACGACCAATTCCTAATTCTTCAAGTTTGCGTACTAATGTCGCTTCTGTATATCGTGGAGGATGTTGTGTGAAACGTTCTGTTGCAGTTATTGATTTGGTATTTACCACAGCACCAACAGTCATATCTGGCAATACAATGCTATCTTCTTCAGCTGCATCGTCATCTTTTGATTCCATATACATTTTTAGGAAACCGTCAAAAGTAATGACTTCACCTTTTGCCGAGAATGTGCAACCTGGAAGGTCTTTGCTTGCGATTGTAACGGTTGTGCTTTCTATTTGTGCATCAACCATTTGAGAAGCAAGTGTACGTTTGCGTATTAAATCATACAAGCGTTGCTCGTCGGCATTTGCCGATACAAATTCATTGTCGACATAAGTAGGACGAATAGCTTCGTGTGCTTCTTGTGCACCTTTCGATGTTGTAGAATATTTACGAGTTTTTGAATAATTTGCACCAAAATTCTCTGTAATGAATTTTTTTGCCGTATTGGTTGCCAAGGCAGAAAGATTCACCGAGTCAGTTCTCATATATGTAATGAAACCTGATTCATATAATTGCTGTGCAATTTGCATTGTTTTAGCAACAGGGAACGAGAATTTTCTGCTTGCCTCTTGTTGTAATGTCGATGTTGTGAATGGTGGAGCAGGGCGTCTTGAATTTGGTTTCTTATCGCAAGAAACTACTTCAAAAGTTGCATCTTTTGCTTTTGTTAAAAATGACTCTGCTTCTTTTTGTGTATTGAATCGTTTTGATAATTCAGCAGTGAATGTATATTTTTTCCCTTTTGATTCTGTAACAAAATCTGCAACAACACGATACGAAGATTCTGATTTGAATGCGTTGATTTCGCGTTCGCGTTCAACAATGATACGAACGGCAACAGATTGTACACGACCTGCAGAAAGTTGTGGTTTAACCTTTTTCCAAAGCACTGGCGAAAGTTCAAAACCTACCAATCTATCAAGTACACGACGAGCTTGTTGTGCATCAACAAGTTTTAGGTCGATAGTACGAGGATTTTGTAAAGAATTAAGAATAGCGTCTTTGGTAATCTCGTGGAATACGATACGCTTTGTAGACTTTACTGGTAATTTTAAAACTTCGGCTAAGTGCCAAGCAATAGCTTCTCCTTCACGGTCCTCATCGGATGCGAGCCATACTGTTTTTGTTTCCTTAACAGCTTTTCGCAAATCGGCAACCAATTTCTTTTTATCTGCCGAGATTTCGTAAAGTGGAGCAAATGATTTTTCTACATCAATTCCCAAGCCTTTTTTCTCAAGGTCGCGAATGTGTCCGTAGCTAGACATTACTGTAAAATCTTTGCCCAAGAACTTTTCAATAGTTTTTGCCTTTGCAGGAGATTCGACTATTACCAAATTTTCTGTCATGTCGCAATTCTTCTTTTAATATGTTGCAAATTTTACAAATTATATTGATTTTTTGCTTGAAATCAAGTGAATGACATCGTTACAAAAATCAATGGTGCAAATATATCAAAAAATAGTATTATGCAAATATATAATGTATAAGGCTGAAATCTATACTATGCTTAATTGTTAAAATTTGCCACCTGCACCTCCGCCACCGGAACGTCCTCCTCCAAATCCACCAAAACCCCCTCCGCTATTTCCTCCAAATCCAGAGCCGTGGTAAGAACGGTTTCGACGTGCGGCAAGAGCCATAGCGGCAATAGCCGCTAAAGCAATGGCTGTTGCTTTTTGTATATCGTTTTCATTGTTCCCAAATGCTCGTGCCCGTGCTTGTCTTGAATATAAATCGTATCTGCTACGGCAGTCTTGTACTTCTTGTAAAGTATTGTCTTTCATTTGGAACTCTAATGCCATTATTTCTCCTGCATTTACACCCATTGCTGTTGCGTTCGACGCTATGGAACTAAAGACTTCTGGAGTACTTGCTTTTCGTAGGAGAGAAAACATTCTGTTTGGTATTTTGGAACGAGCCTTTTCTATTCTTTTTTCTTTTACTTGTAATTCTCTTGCTTTATCTATTGCCGTTTGTAGTTCTTGTAATGTGTTTGCGTTAGATATTGCAGAACATGCTTGTCTCTTTTTGGATGGGAAGATTTTGTACAATACAAAACCGACAATTCCTGTTACGATAACAATTAGTAATGGTGGTGTTTCTTGTGGTGATTTTTTTTCGTCTTTGGCATTAAATGCTTCGTGATATTCTTCATTGAGAGGAGGAATAATACGATTAACGGCTGCTACAATTGCTTGATAATAATCGCAATTTTCTTCCTTTAGAATAGGCAATACGTCATTTAAAAAGATGTTTTTGCAAACCGCATCGGTAAGTACACCTTCGACTCCGTAGCCTGTGGCAATGAAAAAATCTCCGCTACCGTGTTCGTTTCGTGGTTTTATTAGAACGAGAACGCCGTTGTTTTTCTTACTGCCAATTCCCCAATGATCGAATAATCGTTGTGCATAGTCTGCTGCTTCGTAACCTTCTAAATCAGTACGCGTTACAATACAGATTTGGTTGCTTGTTGTGTCCGAAAATGCTTCAAGACGTTGTTCTAATTCTGAAATTTGTAGCTCCGATAGTAGATGTGCATAGTCATTGACCATCTTGTCTGTTTTCTCTGGTAACGTAAGAGAAAAGGCAAGAAAAACGGTACAACAAGCGAATAGTATGCAAACAAATCGCTTCAAATCAATGACTGTGTCTTAGTGGATTAGAATTCAACAGTTGGAGCAACATCTGCGCCCATTTGAGCACTGAAATAAGGTTTTTTCTTGAAGCCAAACCAACCTGCATAAATCATAGTTGGAAATTTTGCTATTTCAGTGTTGTATTCTTTGGCAACTTCGTTGAAATTACGGCGTTCTACGGCAATACGGTTTTCTGTACCTTCTAATTGTGCTTGTAATTCCAAAAAGTTAGTGTTTGCTTTAAGGTCAGGATATGATTCGCTTACAGCCAATAGTCTTCCAATTCCTTGGCTTAATTGTTCTTGTGCTTTTTGGAACTTTGCCAAAGTCTCTTCGTCTAAATCTTCTGCATTTACTTTGATTTGACCAACTTGCGCACGCATAGCGGTAACTTCTTTTAGTGTTTTTTCTTCATGGCTGGCATAACCTTTTACCGTATTTACAAGGTTAGGAATCAAATCCATACGACGTTGGTATTGGTTTTCTACGTTAGACCATGCGCTGTTTACGCTTTCTTGTTTTTCTACAAGTGAATTGTAGTTACAACTTGAAAATCCTAAAGCTATACAAATAGAGATGAATAGGGAAGAAATGTGTTTTTTCATATCGTTAGATTTTTATTGGGGTAAATGTATTAAAATCGGGTTGATATACAATGACAATCGTTGTCTTTTGCAACAAATAAACTAAATGTCGCTGATCCTTTACCTGTGTATAATCCAGTTAGCAAACCAGAGAATCCGCCGGCAAGAAAGTATGCATCCATTTTTTCTATTTCTGTCCATGTTTTTCCGTTATCTGTAGAAAAATAGAAATAGTATAGCTCTTTTTTACTATCTATTTTGAGTTCAATTGTGTGGGTTTTACTGTCTATTTCTATTCGTTTTGTTTGGTGCATGTTGTTTATTATGCATTCTGATTGAACAAATGCTTTGCCGTTTTCTCTTACGAGAGCCAGATTATATCGTTTCCCGTCGTCGTGATGCACACATAGACCAGCTTCGCCTTCAAAACCTGCAATGCTCACTTTTGTTTCGGTACTCATATAATAACTGTATTGTCGTATGCCGATGAAGGCATCGTAGGTATTGCTTGCCTTTATTTCGATGCCGTCCGACGTGTGTTTTGCTACAGTGTATGGTGATACTCTATACGCATTCCAGTCAAGGGAAAGTTTTTCGTGCACAAAACTATATAAGGTTGTTGTTTGTTCTTGATATTTCGATTTGTTAGACGATGAAGGTATCGTATTTATTTCTACTTCTTTCTCTAAGATTGTTCCTTTTTTGTTAACGATAGGCCAATTGTTTTTCCATTCTACTGGTGCAAGGAATGTTTCTCGTCCAAGAGGGTAGAATTGTCCAATAGGGCGTGTTGCCAAGAAAACCATCCACCATGAACCGTCGTGTGCTTGAACCATGTCGGCATGGCCTGTACATTGGATGGAGTTCGATTGAGCATTTTTCCCGGTATGCGAAAGAATAGGATTAGAAGGGCAGCTAACAAATGGTCCCCAAATGTCGTCACTTCTGAAAATGTTTACGTGGTGTCCGAATTCAGTGCCACCTTCAGAAATCATTAAATAGTAATAATCTCCGATTTTATACATGTGTGGTCCTTCTGGGTAGCGGCCACCAAGTCCGTCTGTTAAATAATGAAAAGACGAAAGTTCTTCTCCTGTTTTTGGGTCTATGACAATTTGTATAATATTATTATCGCCCGTACATTGCAAGTAACATGTTCCATCTTTGTCCCAAAATAGAGAAGGGTCTATGCCGATTCTTGGGTTAGTCAACCAAATTGGATTGCTCCATGTTTTGTATGGGTCTTTAGTGTGGACAATGAAATTCTGTCCGCCGCCGACATTTGTGCAGATAACATAGAATGTACTGTCGAATTCGTTGTATCGGATAGTTGGAGCATACATTCCTTCACCTTTGCTAAGGTCGAGTCCGTTAGCTTCTGTAACCGCATAGTTTATTAATTTCCAATTAACCAAGTCTGTGCTGTGATAGATGGGAATAGCGGGATTTTGTATGAATGAGCTGTTTACTAGATAATAATCGTTACCAACACGGCATACGCTTGGATCTGGAGCCATTCCTGAAATTATCGGGTTAAATAGTTGTGCGTTACAAAATATAACTGTTGCACAAAATAAAAGTGATGTTATAAATCGTCTCATTCTGTTAGTTTTTCAATGGTTGTATGTTTCTTTTTGCTTGCTCAAGTGTTTCAATAACGTTGTCGCACCATTGGTCAAATTCTTTGTCTTCTTTTTGATATTCAGGATGAGATAGAACGTATTCAATAGTTTTTCGAACTCCTTGGTCAAAGCGTATCGTTGGATTGTAGTTTGGAACAACACGTTTAAGTTTGTCAAGGTTGAATATGACTGAATTTGCTTTGTCGCCAATCAAACTTCCTGTGAAATCATAATCACTTACAGCAGCAAGAAATTCCGATGATACATGATAAGGTTTTAATGTAACTCCAAGAGCGTCGGCAATTGCTTGGTATGCTTGGTTCCATGTAACCGATTCTCCGGATGTGATGTGGAATGCCTCGCCAATTGCATGTGGATTTCCCATAAGTCCGATAAAACCTTTTGCAAAATCGCTATTGTGTGTGAATGTCCATAACGATGTGCCATCACCGTGGATGATTACCGGCTTATTTTCGAGCATACGTTTTACAACCTGCCAACTTCCGTTTTTGCCGTGTACGCCAAGAGGAATAGAACGTTCGTCGTATGTATGACTTGGTCGTACAATAGTGATTGGGAATTGCTCTTCACGGTATTTTTCAATTAAAAATTGTTCACAGGCAATTTTATTTCGTGAATATTCCCAGTATGGATTTGCCAGCGGAGTACTTTCGGAAATAATATGATTTTCCAGAGGTTTTTGGTAAGCCGAAGCCGAACTGATAAACATCATTTGCTTAGTCTTACCATTGAATAAACGGTAATCACGTTCAATTTGTTCTTTGCAGAAACAAATAAAATCACATACACAATCAAATAGAAGACCTTTTAGTTTGTCTGCAATATCTTTTTCGTTATTAATATCTTGTACAGTAATACAATGTACATTAGAAGGAAGTTTATCATTTCTGTTTCCTCGGTTAATTACATACAGTTCCCATTCTTCGGAAGCCGCAACTGCGGAAGATATAGCAGTGCTGATGGTGCCAGTTCCGCCAATAAATAAAGCTTTTTTTCTCATGTAAGATAGTTTTTACAAATGTACACACTTTTTGCTAAAGAATAAAACTGTCTGTTTTTCAGGGAACAGTTAATTTTTCAAATAAAAATGTAATTTTTCTGATTTAAGTCTTGTTCAAGTAAAATTTATTTATACTTTTGCAAGCGATTTAAAAATCATGGCGAGGTAGCTCAGCTGGTTAGAGCGCATGATTCATAATCATGAGGTCGGCGGATCATGCCCGCCTCTCGCTACAAGGGTAAAATCTTGAAAATAAAGGACTTACAAGAATGTTTGTGAGTCCTTTTTTATTTTTACACAAAACCATTTACCAACATTTGCCAATGCTTGTAACTGCTTGATTTTGTTATTGTTTGTAGATTTTTTATTTTTGTTTGTGATTTTGATAAAACGGAAATGTTGGTAAAAAGTTGGCAAGAAATTCACGAGTAAATAAATCTCGTAAACTCAGAATTGACGGCATTTTTTAAGCATTTTCGTTGGTGAAGAATTGGAAAATGTTGGTAAAAAAACAAAAAAATGGGCTCTATGATAGTTATTAAGGTAAAACTCGACACAAGTGTCTAGTCCTAAAATAGCGTTAC
>DCIX01000014.1 GCA_002317135.1 Bacteroidales bacterium UBA1715 | reverse complement strand
CCACCAACACCCATTTCTGCCACCAAACAAGGCGTACCTGTTGAATTAAGAGAATGTGCCAAAGTTGACTCCAACACCGTTGCTGCCTGATGTATCCATATAAAATCAATGCCCAACATTTTTGCATACGGAACCAAAGTTTCCGCACACATTTCACTGATACGAACCTGAGGAATTTCACGCAAAAAGATATTTGAGGCATGAATATCAATAACCATATCTGCCCCACTTAAATCCGTATAAATATCGTGAGCAACTTTTTCTATCATCGACCCTTTTGAATTTCCTGGGAAAATTCTATTCATATCAAGATCAAAAGCAGGAACACCACGTTGCATAGCGTCCATACCAAGAGGATTCAAAGAAGGATAAATATCTACCGTGCCATTGAGTTTTTCAGGAAACTCTTGTACCATCTTTGCAATCAAATAACACACATACTGACCTTCTAATTCGTCTCCATGCGTACCTGTAACAATACATATACGCTTCCCCTTACCATGCGAAAGATGATTTTTCCGTATTCGAAATTCCTCATCTACAGGCATTTCCAACGATGTAACATTTTGTATCATTATAATTCCTTTAAAACAGTTTGTATATTCAATAACTCTTGTGTATTTCCATATATCTGTCCACGATTCGAAGGACAATCTCCAACATCTCTACCATGTGCAATTTTAACATAGCCCCAAGTGACACAGCAATCTCGGGTCGGATCATAACCTTTCCAACAGGAACCATCATACACTTCAACCCATGCATGCGTTTCTCCTTCCCCTAAAACCAAACCATTCACATATCGAGCATATAAACCAGCACAACGACAAGCCGCAATCATAACATGAGAAAAATCCTGACAAACACCTTCACGACTATAAAAGACATCCATTGCACAAGTTGTATTTGAAGTAGAGAACTTCTTATAATTCAAATAATTATGAACATTATGCATGATAGCAATAGACATAGCAACACTATCCATATCTGTTGTTAGAAACGAGCGAACCCAATGAGAAAAAGAGTAGTCATAATAAGTATGTAGCGAAGGTGCTAAATAAATTGGATTTGGTTGTAATTCCGACAAGATATACGGACCACATTTTACCACACCAGAACTTTCGATGCGAAACTTGTCATGTGATAGACTATAGCTACCATACTGCACCTCATTACCAAAACCATCCTTTGCCCAATGAACCATACAAGACGGTTCAATGCACAAATTTCGTTTTTCCACCAATTGCATTGAATTCATGCACGGTACCACACGCATTTTGAAAAAATGGTAGGAAACCGATGGTGAAAAAAAGGCCTCCGTCACATACAAATACTCATATCTTCTATAGCCATCTTCCACTATACCAACACAATAGAATTCAAAATTTCTAATATTAAATCCTTACTTTCCTTCGATGCATAAAAACCATCTGACTTCAACAAATTAGCAAACAAGTCTGACTTACCATTATCGAATATTTCAGGCTCAGTTACACGATATTTTTCAATCATAGCCCAAATCTCTTCCAAACGATTTTTTTCGTACTCAAAGCGGATATACATATCTAAATGTTCTATCAAACGACCAATTTCAAGCAAAGAATACACCTGTCCACGAACACGTTCGCGAATAGAGCCCCAGAATGCCAACAACCAGTCTGTAATCGGTTGCAATTCTGTGATATTCATTTCTTTTGCATCTGCTTTTTTACGAATCAAATCACGACAAAGTTCTATATAAGCAAACGATTCCGAATAAATTTCAGACCGAAGAACAATCGCATTATTCATCATCATTTCAATAACACTCCGTAACGATGTAACTGTTTCTGGATCATATATCTGCACCATCATTTGATAACTAGTGGTAAATTCACTTGAAACATACACATCTAGTTTTTCCAAGAAATCACTATATGGAACTTCCCCAACAGGAACATCAATCACTTCATCATACGCACGACGCATAAGATGCAACATTATATATCCACGTTCTGCATATCGACCTAACCAAAATAGGCAATTTGCTTTATTTTCACTAAGAATTGTTTTCATACCGTTTGTTATTTTGTTTTTTATTTTTCCATTACCCAAGTATCTTTAAAGCCACCACCTTGACTACTATTTACGACAAACGAATGTGGATCACGACTAAAACGAGTCAATCCAGACTTCCAAACCTTTGTCTCTTTCCCCGTCACTACAAAAGCACGAAGATCACATTTACGAGGTGATGGACAACCATTCTCATCAATAATATCCAAATCAATAAAATCGACAACCTCTTGTGCAATCCATCGGCGAGGATCTTGAACAATAAGTTTCTTAACCTCCTCCAAACGCTCTGGAGACATATCACGGCCAAACATAACGCCATAACCGCCAGCTTCTGCGACATCCTTAATCACCAGTTTTTTGATATTGGTAATGATATAGTCAAAATCTTCTTTGAAGAAAGGTAAATAAGTTGGTGCATTTGCCAAAATCGGCTCTTCGTGCAAATAATACGAAATCATTTTTGGCACAAAATAATAAATACCCTTATCGTCCGCTACTCCATTTCCAAAAGCATTTATAACACCAACATTTCCAGCACGATAGGCTTCCATCAAATTTGGAACACCAAGTAACGACGAAGGTTCAAAAGCTAATGGATCCATATATTCATCAGAAACACGACGATAGATAGCACCAACACGATGTTTTCTTTTATTGATACCTATATAATAAACCATTGAATCCTCTACAACCAAATCACCAGGAAATGCCAAAACAGCACCTGTTTTCTCTGCAAGATACGAATGTTCAAAAAATGCAGAATTATAACGACCAGGAGTAAAAATCACATTTATTCCCTTTCCATCATTAATATAATCCATCATTTCACGAAGCATGTCGCCATAATTTCTATTGTCTGCAACAAGATTATCACGGAAGGTTTGCGGAGACGCTTTTCGTGTAACTTTTCTTGCTATCATCGGATACGAAGCACCACTTGGAATACGAAGATTATCCTCTAATACCAACCAACGACCATCTTTATCTTGAACCAAATCAATTCCCGCAATATGTGCATACACATTCTTCAATGGCGTTATGCCATCACAATCAGGCATATACCCTTTGCTTTCGTATGTAAATTCCTTTGGAACAATTCCATCATTCACAATATGTTTTTCATGATAAATATCATACAAAAACATATTTAACGCCGTAACTCGTTGAATCAAACCTTTTTCCAACATAGCCCATTCATCTGCTGGAATTTTTCGTGGAATTGAATCAAATGGAAATAATTGTTCATTAAACACACCATTTTTATATACTCCAAAACGCACGCCATACCGTTCCATCCATACATTAACAGTATCTCGTGCTGCTAATAATTCTTTCATAAAATAATTGCTTTTAAATTAAGATTCTTTTTTTCGACTATCTACTATAGTCACCGTTTATGACAATACAATATCCTCCAGCCCAGGCGGGCTGCTGTGCTTGTTGTAGTACTATTGTATCCTTTAAGAATCTCATTACATTTCTTTTTTCAGTTGCAAATATATATAAATTTTAACATAAAACTTACAATTTGTAATTATTTTTATTATTTTACTTAATTATTCTAATCAAATATTAGAAATATATAATATTTATTCAATAATTAACGATAAATGGTTAATTTTAAAAATAATGAACTATATAGGATTAATCACTCGAAAAAACGTACACAGTATGCCCCTACAATATTCATATATGTTCTAAATAAGCATAAAACACATAAATAATAGCCATTATTTTCGGTTGAAATGCGTATCATTTCTAAATCTTTACTACATTTGCGACCGAAAATATATTTACTACAATGATACAAATAACATTTCCTGACGGTAGTGTCAAAGAGTTCAACGAAGGTGTAACTCCGTTGGAAATTGCCGAAAGTTTAAGTGCACAATTAGCACGCGAAGTTGTTATTGCAACAGTTAACGGCAATGCTTGGGATTTAAAACGCTCTATAAATGAAAATGCGACAATTGCCCTTCATAAATTCGACACCCCTGAAGGTAAACATGCTTTCTGGCACTCTTCTGCACACCTTTTAGCAGAAGCTCTACAAGCATTATATCCAAATACAAAATTCGGTATCGGTCCAGCCATTGAAAACGGCTTCTATTACGATGTAGACCTTGGCGATATTACATTAACAGAAAAAGACTTGACTGCCATTGAAAACAAAATGTTAGACTTGGCACGTCAAAAAAGCGATTTCGTACGCAAAGATGTTCCTAAAGCTGATGCTTTAAAATATTTTGGTGACAAAAACGAAACGTATAAAGTAGAACTTATCAACGACTTGGAAGATGGTTCTATTACATATTACACACAAGGTGCTTTCACCGACCTTTGTCGTGGTCCACACTTGCCAAACACAGAACCTATCAAAGCTGTAAAACTTACAAGTATTGCAGGTGCATATTGGAGAGGCGACGAAACACGTAAACAATTAACTCGTATTTACGGTATTACCTTCCCTAAGAAGAAAATGCTTGACGAATACTTGGAATTGTTAGAACAAGCTAAACAACGCGACCACAGAAAAATCGGTAAAGAAATGGAACTTTTCATGTTCTCCGATTTAGTTGGTAAAGGTCTTCCTATTTGGTTGCCAAAAGGTACAGACCTTCGTCTTCGTTTGGAAAGCGCACTTAAAAGAATTCAAAAAAGATTTGGTTACCAACAAGTTATGACTCCTCATATTGGTGGTAAAAATCTATATGTTACTTCAGGTCACTGGGATCACTATGGAAAAGATAGCTTCCAACCTATCACAACTCCAGAAGAAGGTGAAGTTTATTTGTTAAAACCAATGAACTGCCCTCACCACTGTATGATCTACAAAAACGCACCTCGTTCATACAAAGATTTACCATTCCGTTGTGCTGAATTCGGAACTGTATATCGTTATGAGCAAAGTGGTGAATTACACGGACTTACACGTGTACGTTCATTCACACAAGATGATGCGCACATTTTCTGTCGTGCAGACCAAGTAAAAGACGAATTCTTAAAAGTTATCGATATTATTCAAATCATTTTCAAAGCTTTGAAATTCGATAAATTTGAAGCACAAGTTTCTCTTCGTGACAAAAACAACACTACTAAATATATTGGTAGCGACGAAGATTGGGAAAGAGCTGAAAATGCTATCATTGAAGCAGCTGCTGAAAAAGGTTTGAACACTATCGTAGAATACGGCGAAGCAGCATTCTATGGTCCAAAACTAGACTTCATGGTTCGCGATGCTCTTGGAAGAAGATGGCAATTAGGAACTATCCAAGTTGACTACAACTTACCAAAACGATTTGATCTTGAATACATTACAAGCGAAAACACAAAAGAACGTCCTGTAATGATTCACCGAGCACCATTCGGTTCAATGGAACGTTTCGTTGCCGTTTTGATTGAACATACAGGCGGTAAATTCCCATTATGGTTGACTCCAGATCAAGCGGTAATCATTCCTGTAAGTGAAAAATATAATGATTATGCGAAAAAAGTTTTGAATTTATTAAATAATTACGATATTCGCACACTCATTGACGACAGAAACGAGAAGGTCGGTAAAAAGATACGCGACAACGAAATGAAACGTATCCCTTACCTAATCGTAGTCGGAGAAAATGAACAAAACGAAGGAACAGTTTCTGTGAGAAAACAAGGCGAAGGAAATGGTGCAACTGTAATGAAAATAGAAGAATTCGTTGCACAAATCTCTGCCGAAGTTGACGAGCAAATGAACGAAATGAAATAGAACTTAAATTAGTATAAACAAGATAACTATTGTAAATGGCTGACGAATTAGCAGACAATTTTAAAATTAACCACAGCATTAGAGCACGCGAAGTGCGCCTAGTTGGCGATAATGTAACTCAAGGAGTATACTCTATTTTCGATGCCCTAAAAATTGCGGACGAACAAAACTTAGACTTAGTTGAAATATCACCAAATGCTGATCCACCAGTTTGTCGTGTTATTGATTTCCAAAAATTTCTTTATTCATTAAAGAAAAAACAAAAGGAAATCAAAGCAAACAGTACAAAAGTTGTTTTGAAAGAAGTTCGTTTCGGACCTCAAACAGATGAGCACGATTATCAATTCAAATTGAAACATGCTCAAAAATTCCTTGCCGAAGGTGCTAAAGTAAAAGCATACGTATTCTTCAAAGGTCGTTCTATTCTATATAAAGAACAAGGAACAGAAGTTTTAACTCGTTTCATAAAAGACTTGGAAGATGTAGCTCGTTTGGATATGGAACCAAGACTAGAAGGAAAAAGAATGTTCATCATGCTTTCTCCTCTACCAAAAAAGAAATAATTAATGTTTAACAAATAAAATAAGTGAAGTAAAATGCCAAAGATGAAATCTAAATCCAGTGCAAAAAAACGTTTCACATTGACGGGTACTGGTAAAATCAAACGCAAAAAAGCGTTTAAGAGTCACTTGTTAACTAGAAAAGAAACGAAGCAAAAAAGAAATCTTCGTTACTCTACTACAGTTGACAAAACAAACAAAAAGAGCGTTAAAAACATGCTCGCTATTTAATTTTTATTGTATAACAATGATTAAGCAGCTAAGAACTAATGAAATAAGTAGTCGCTAATCGTTAAAATTTTAAAAACATGCCAAGATCAGTAAATCACGTTGCTTCAAGAGCACGCAGAAAAAAAATCTTAAAACAAACAAAAGGTAACTACCTTGCAAGAAGAAATGTCTACACAGTTGCAAAAAACACACTTGAAAAAGGTTTGCAATATGCTTACAGAGACAGAAAAACTAAAAAGAGAAACTTCAGAGCATTATGGATTCAAAGAATTAATGCTGGTGTTCGTACTTTCGGAATGAACTACTCTCAATTTATGGGAGCGTTAGCAAAGAACAACATCACGCTTAACCGTAAAGTTCTTGCTGATTTAGCAATGAACAATGCTGAAGCGTTCGAAGCTATCGTTAACACTGTAAAAAAATAATACATTATTATATTCATTTTAGGGAAGTCTCTATGGCTTCCCTTTTTTTTAATATCACATAGTTATGAAAATTGCACTTATCGGATACGGAAAAATGGGAAAAGAGATTGAAAAAATCGCAATCGAACGCGGACATTCAATCGTTCTAAAAATAGACATAGACAATCAACAGGATATGACTCCTGAAAATCTAAAAAAAGCTGATGTTGCCATTGAATTCACAACTCCTAAAACTGCAGTAAATAACTATAAACAATGCTTTAACGCAGGGATTCCTGTTGTTTCTGGTTCTACAGGATGGACTGCTCAATACGATGAAATCGCTGATTTGTGTAATAAAACAAATAACACATTCTTCTACTCATCTAACTATAGCCTTGGAGTAAACATCTTCTTTGAATTAAACAAAAAACTTGCTGCTATCATGAACAAGTTTGAACAATATGATGTTTGCGTACAAGAAGCTCACCACAATCAAAAACTAGACGCTCCAAGTGGTACCGCAATCACAATTGCACAAGGTATCCTTGAAAATATCGACAGAAAAAAAGACTGGAGACTTAACGAATTCAAATCGACAGATGAATTACAAGTTGTCTCTACTCGCTTGGGTACAATACCAGGAACTCACATCGTTACATACGACTCTGCAGACGACACATTAGAAATTAAACATGCTGCAAAATCTCGTCGTGGTCTTGCATTCGGTGCAGTTGTTGCTGCCGAATTTGTAAAAGACAAAAAAGGCGTTTTCGGCATGAAAGATTTACTTGATATATAATTGATTATGAAAAAGTTGATAGACTTTCTAAAAAATAAATGGTTCATATTCGGCATATCTGCGGTATGCTGGATTTTATTTGTCATTTGGCTCGGAAACTTCTGGTGGCTACTCGGCTTAGGAGTTATTTTCGACCTTTGCATCACAAAAAAAGTTCCTTGGGCTTTCTGGAAAATCTATCAACCAAAATCCGCTTTCGGCAAATGGCTCATGGGTTGGGTTGACGCTATCATTTTTGCAGTAATAGCGGCTTCATTCATCAGAATTTTCTTCTTCGAAGCATATACAATTCCAACATCGTCTATGGAAGGTTCTATGTTGATTGGCGACTACTTATTCGTAAGCAAATGTAATTACGGACCAAGAAAACCAATGACTCCCCTTTCTTTCCCATTTGTTCACCATACTATGCCTTTTTCTACAACAAAGAAATCATATTCTGAAATATGGAAACGCCCATACGAACGAATGACAGGATTCGAAACTGTAAAAAATGACGACATTGTTGTATTCAACTTTCCTGAAGGCGATACAGTTATCCTAACAAGACAATCTCAGAGTTATTATCAAATAAAACGAGATTTCTTAAACGAAGGCATACTTTATCCTATCTCACAACACGATTACAATAGACTTACGCAAATCAAGATGAAAACAAACAATCTTGAGGATTGCTTCAACGAATATTTCAAAGATTCTATTGTTGTACGACCACTAGACAAAAAAGAAAACTATATCAAACGCTGCGTTGCTATAGCTGGAGATACCTTGCAAGTTGTTGGAGGTAAAGTAATTATAAATGGTAAACCACAAAAAGAAATTGAAACTCTTCAATTCCGTTACGAAGTAATAACAACTGCTCCATTACGACCTGCTATTTTCGAAAAGTTAGACATTCGTGAATATGGTGTTACCAAAAAAGGATATGTTATGCTACTCAACGAAAAACAAGTTGAAGCATTGAAAGGCTATAAATCAATCACAAGCATACAAAAACAAGAATTTCCTGCTGGTTTCCGCTATAACGAATGTTTCCCACAAAGCGAAAACTACAATTGGAACAAAGACTTTTTCGGTCCACTTGTAATACCACAAGCAGGAACAACTGTCGAACTATCAACGAAAAATCTCCCTCTATACAAGAGAATTATAGAACTGTACGAAGCTAACACACTTCGCGTTGACGGCGAAAATATCTATATCAACGACGAATTAGCAACTTCTTACACATTCAAACAAGATTACTATTGGATGATGGGCGACAACAGAGATAACTCGTTAGATTCAAGATTTTGGGGATTTGTTCCAGAAGATCACATTGTAGGTAAAGCTGTGCTTATCTGGTTCTCGTCAGAACAAAACAAACCATTCCCATCAAGTATTCGTTGGAATCGATTATTTACTATAATTCATAAAAACTAAAATATTGAGGCGATGCAAATCGCCTCTTTTTTTATACCGATATGTTACTTTCATCTGCATACCTACCTCCTATTCAATATGTCGCACTTCTTGCAAAACAAAAAGAAGCAACTATAGAAATATGGGAACATTATGTAAAACAAACCTACAGAAATAGAGCAACTATTCTTTCGGCCAATGGTCCACTAGACTTGATTATACCATTAGAAAAAAAGAACGGAAGCAAAACATTGATGAAAGATGTACAAATCGCCTACCACGATAGATGGAACGCAGAACATTGGAATGCAATTATTTCCGCTTATAATTCATCACCATTTTTCGAATATTATGCGGACGACATACAACCGTTTTTCACAAAGAAATACACCTCGCTCGTTGACTTTAATGCTGAATTCCTACTATGTATCCTACAATTATTAAAAATTAACTGTGCTTGCAATTTCAGCACTGATTTTATAAAAGTAAATACTGTAGAAAACGATTATCGCTATACTATTTCTCCCAAAGTCAAAAACGAACTTGTTTATCCAGAATATACGCAAGTTTTCGAAGAAAAAATGCCATTCCATCCTAACCTAAGCATACTTGATTTACTATGCAATTTAGGACCAGAATCCAAGAGTTATTTGGAACAATTATAACATCACTATAAATACGTTAGAGATTATTTCTACCGCCATATTGAAAGTAAAACTTTTATATGCAGTTGTTTTGCATATAACATAAATAATTATCGTACAATAATTTACAATAACCGTAATTATTCAACCATGCAATATAAATAAAATATGTTGCATTTTATTTGCATTGCATCTATATTGCATTTATATTTGCAAAACAAACAATAAAACTTTTTCGATATGCCAGCACATAAGTCAAAGAATTTCCGTTTTAGAATCATAGACGAATGTTTATGCGACCGTTCACGTACATGGACTCTGGACGATCTTATAAACGAAGTTTCTAAAAAATTGACAGACGAATTCAATGTCGAAAAAGTTAGTCGTCGTTCTATTCAGTACGACATTGCTTTAATGCGCGAGAAACAACCTATCGGATATGACGCTCCAATTATCTGCGTAGATGGAAAATACACCTACTCCGACGAAAATTTCTCTATCCAAAACATGAGATTGAGCAAACCAGACATAGACAATCTCACCGAAGTTGCAAATACGCTCAAGCAATATAAGCAATACACACACCTTGGAGATATTTCTAAGCTAATAGAAAAAATCGAAGCTATTATTGCCATCAACCCACAGCCAGATTCAAATATTGCTGCATTTGAATCAGCTCACAAATTAATAAAAGGCATTTCTTGGCTCAAACAAATAGTTGACGCTGTTGTTAACAAAAATGTTGTAGAACTTTCTATAAAAAATGAAAACAACTGCGTAGCACAACAAGTCGTACATCCTTATTTTCTAAAAGAATACCATAACGAATGGTACCTTTACGGCATAGACGACAACACAACAGAATTGACAATGGTCCCTGTACGCAATATAATTGCATTATCCCCACAAATCATCAATTTCATTGAAAATGAGAAATATACTATAGACAGTTATTTCAAATATTTGATTGGCGTACATCCTGGCGAAACCATTAAGCCAACAACTGTAGTACTACGAGCAAACAATGAAATCATTAGCAGACTTCAAAATAGTCCAATCCACTCTACTCAAGAGATAAAAGAAGCAGGTGATGAAGATTCATTCATAGAACTAAAAGTTATTGTAAATCAGGATTTAATAGAAAAAATACTAACATTTGGTTCTAAAATAAAGGTTGAAGCTCCTGACAAATTGCGTAGAACCGTAGTCAACGAATTAAAAGCTGCCTACGAAGCATACTACAAAATGTCATTATTCTAATTGTTAATAACATTTCAAGCTGATTACTAACCACTTAGTTTTTTTCATCATTTCTATGTAAAATGCATACATAGATTTATCTATTTTTGTATTCACACAAAGAAATGATAACACAAGAAACTATAGACAAGGTTTTATTTACAACTCGCGTTGAAGAAGTTGTAGGTGATTTCGTGTCGTTAAAAAGAGCTGGTTCATCATACAAAGGATGTTGCCCATTTCACGACGAGAAAACTCCTTCGTTTGTTGTTTCTCCTGCCAAAGGTATCTATAAGTGTTTTGGTTGCGGAAAGGCTGGAAACTCCGTGTCATTTGTCATGGAGCAAGAAAAATGCTCTTTTACCGACGCAATACGCTATCTTGCAAACAAATACCATATACCCGTAATAGAGACAGCGGTTTCTGCCGAAGAAATGGCTCAAAGAGACGTTCGCGAAAGTATGCTAGCTGTCAATAGATTTGCTACCGAATACTTCGAGAAAAATATGTGGGAAACCGAAGAAGGAAAAGCTATCGGTCTATCCTATTTCTATGAACGTGGATTTACAGAGGAAATTATCAGAAAATTCCAACTCGGTTTTTGTCCAGACAAGAAAAATGCGTTTACCGAAGCTGCCATAAAAGCTGGATATAAATTAGAATACTTACAAAAACTTGGATTCACAAACGACTACCAAAACGACAAATATCACGGTCGTGTAATGTTTCCGATTACTTCTATTTCGGGAATGGTAATCGGTTTTGGCGGACGAATTTTGAGTGCAGCAAACCAACATGCAAAAGACAACAATGTTCCTAAATATATAAACTCTCCAGAATCAGAAATCTACAACAAGAGTAAAACACTCTACGGAATTAGTCAAGCGAGAAATGAGATTACCCGTAAGGATGAATGTATTTTGGTGGAAGGTTACACCGACGTGCTTTCCATGCACCAAGCTGGTATTACCAACGTGGTCGCATCTTCTGGAACATCATTAACAAATGACCAAATCAATCTCATTAAACGATATACAGAAAACATTGTAATCATTTATGATGGTGATAATGCTGGTATAAAAGCGGCTGTTCGTGGTATTGACATGATTTTGGAAAAGGATATGAATGTGCGAATTCTTCTCCTTCCCGACGGAGACGATCCTGACACATTCTCTCATAAACATTCTGCAGAGGAAATTGCTGCATACATTCAACAAAACAAAACAGATTTCCTTACATTCAGAACACAATCTGAATCTAAAGAATGTGAGAATGATCCTATTGCTCGTTCAAACTTCATAACATCCATAGCATCTACAATTGCAAAAATACCAAACAGCGTTAAACGTGCCGTTTATATTCAAGAATGTAGCAAAATACTTGGTATAGACGAACAATCACTTGACAATCAAGTCAAAAGAAGTGCTGGGACTCCACAACGAACATACCAAACTAATCAAGTTCAGAGAACAGCAAGCCCTAACACAAATACAACGAAACCTGTAACTCACTCGCATATCACAACTATAGATAAAGAAATAAAACAAAGCGAACACGACATAATAAGCCTACTCATAAAATACGGAGAAAAAGAAGTAAGACTTACAGCATCTGATTTTTTCTATTCAATGTACGACAGCAACGAAAATGAGAAAAAATTAGATATAGACGTACCAACCAACATACTCATCTACGACATTCTTCAAAAAAAAATAGATTCCGTTGAGACTTTCACACCTATAAACGAGCCTGAACGGACTATTTACAATACCTATTATCAAAATTTCGACGAGCAAAAAGAAAACATCAATTCATATCTATTGAATTATTCTAATCCAGAATTGATTGCCAATATTTTAGGCGACAACGGATACGAAATCGATGTTGACTATTGGGACAAAAACAAAGAAAAAAGAAAGGAGTTGAAACTAAAAGAACAACAAGATAAAGAAGATACTGAAATCAGCAATTTAGTGAAAGACACTCTTCTTGAATATATGAAACGTCGCTACAAAAAGAAAAAAATCGAATTAACCGAGAAAATAAACCAAGGCGATAAAGAATCGTACGCCACATTTGTAAGCATAAACAAAGCTATAGACACTATTTCACGAAAGACAAAACACACAACTCTATAGTGTTGCCTTTTCTATTTTTCCATCGGAAACTTGCCAGAAAATACCTTCTTCCCTTTTTTGTTCAAATATTGTATGTAACAAAACCTTGTCGGTATCTGTTATAAAAATTTGTCCAAAATCCTGACTATCAACCAAATCAAATATATTTTTTGATCGTTCTTTATCAAGTTTATCAAACAAATCATCTAACAAAAGCAACGGCTTAACGCCATTTTTATATTCTTTAATTAACTGATATTGAGCAAATTTCAATGCAAGTAGAAAACTTTTCTTCTGTCCTTGCGAAGCTGTATTTTTCAACGAACTTTCGTTAAACTTAAAAGCCAAATCATCACGGTGAATTCCTGCGCTAGTATAAGTCAAACATCTATCTTTATCACGATTACGCTCCAAAAGACCTTTCATTGCTCCCGAAAACAGTTGCGAATCATATTCAACAGAACATTCCTCCGTAGTTGCTATTTTTCCATAAAATTGTTTTGCCAATTCTGAAAGTGCCGAAACGGCTCGTTTCCGTTCTTCAAAAATTGCTGTTCCTAAAATCGAAAGTTTTTCATCTATAATGGATAAATACACATCATCAATTGGTTGATCTTGTTTAAGAAGTGTATTTCGCTGTTGTAATATCTTATTATAAACCAATAAATTAGACAAATATTCTCTATTATACATAGAAATAAAACCATCCAAAAATTTTCGTCGTTCCGTACCTCCTTCATATATAAGTGATACATCGTTCGGAGAAATAAAGACTATCGGCAACAATCCCAAATGGTCTGAAATACGCGCATATTTTTTATCGTTGCAACGAATCAACTTGCTTTTGTCTTCCAAATTATACGCACACGAAACTTTCACTTCTGTGTCATTCAAATCATATATTCCCTGCAATAAAAATGATTTCTCCCCGTGTTTCACATTCAACACATCATTTGTCATTAAATTGCTTTTGCAACACGACAAATAATAAATTGCATCAAGAATATTCGTTTTCCCTACGCCATTTCTGCCAATAATACAATTAACTTTTTCGTTACAATCAAACGATAGTTCCTCTAAATTACGATAATGATATATTGACAGCGTACCTAACTTCATCTCTACCAAATACTATACGCAGGTTTATACAATGTATATAAGCTCAAATCTGACGCTAATTCAACATTTTCAAACGATTGCTTTGCTTCGTTCAAATGTTCTTGCAAGTCTTTATATCGAGCCGAAAAATGCCCAATAATCAATTTATCAGCCTTTACCAAGGCAGCAAATTCCCCAGCTTGTTTCGCTGTAGAATGATGTGTTTTTTCTGCCATAGAAAGCAATTCATGCAAGAATGTTGCTTCGTGATACAACAAATGCACATCTGGCAAATATTGAGCAATATCTGGTTTCACAACCGTATCGGAAATATAAGCATACGAAAACGACGGTTGCGGAGCAAGTGTAAGTTCTTCATTTAACATTACCGTACCATCTTGCAAAGTTAAATCCGAACCATTTTTAATACATTTTACCTCTTCAATAGATAAATTATATGCCGAAATTGCCTCTTTCCTGATTTTGCGTTCCTTTGGTTCTTCTACAAAATAAAATCCCCAACAAGGAACACGATGATTCAACTGAATCGCCCGTATTTCATACCCTCTTCCCGACTTTATACACGCACAAGGTTCTTTGGGCAAAGACACAAATACCAATGGATATGAAAATGGTTGCTCTGTTTTTAAGAAATGATATCTCACCAATTCTTCTAAGCCTTCTGGTGCATATACCGTTAATGGATTTTTGCGACCAGTTAAATTAAGCGAAGCAAGTAAGCCAAACAAGCCAAAATAATGGTCGCCATGGAGATGAGAAATAAAAATAGAATCAATTCGTTCAAAAGGAATTTTCGCTCTACGCAATTGCATTTGAGTTCCTTCACCACAGTCTATCAAGAAATACTTGCTCCGAAAATGAAGAACCTGTGCCGAAGGGAACCGTACAGAATTCGGTGTTGCCGAACTGCAGCCCAATACAATGAGAGCGTTATCTTCCATCAATCATTATTCAATAAATCGTCTGCTTTTTCTTTTGTAGAAACGATTGTAAGAACAGAATCCAACTGTGAAATTGTAATTAATCGCTCTATTGCTTCTTGTAAGCCACATAAAACAAACACACCTTTTGAATTTTTACAAAGGCGATTTGCAACCAATATGGCACTCAAACCAGAAGAATCACAATACGCACACTTTGACAAGTCTAGAACTATATTTTTCTCACGATTGCCATTCAACTGAACCAAATCAGACTTCAAAGAAGCTGCAATACGAATATCCAACCTGTCAACTAATATTTCTATTAGCGTATAAGTCGATTTTTTTGTAATAACACAGTAATCCATAGCTTACAAATTTTGATGATTACAATCCCTTATACGCAAATATACATTATTTAATTGATAATTGCCAATTAGCAATTGATAATTAAATAAATTACAGATTTTGAAAATGACGAGTTGAAAAATTCCTTATTATCTTTTCCATTAACCATCTTTATTTTGTTGTTGAAAGTGGTGTAATTGTTTCTCCAATAATAGGGACATCTCCATGCTGAGTAAACCCAACACCTTTCATCATGGTTGCTTCAGGAGTACTATCAATAGTGTTAAGTATTCGAGTCAACACATGTCGCATTTGCGATTTAAAGTCTTCATTCAACTGATACTGCTTGTAAAGCGACATATCGCTTATTCGCTTTTCCCGTATGGTTTTATCAATGATTTTATTGAGAGTTTCTTTGACTGCATCTGGGTCAGGATTGCCAACAACAAGTTTTTTGTAGTCCTCGTTTTTTGTTATTGCAGTTGCGATACTTACAAGTTTTGTCTTCTGATCCTCTGGTGTCGCTTCCCAGCCTTTGAAATGATGTTCGTTGAAAGTTTCAATAATTTGATCTAGTGTTTCCTCAATTACCTCATCACTGCCAGCACCTGCCATAGCCGCCTTATTCGGATCAACAACTGTTTCCGTATCATCCAGTGCTACCATTTGGTTAAGCGCAGTACGACGCAGACCGTATGTATTCAAATCAACATTGTCAAGTAAATCCTTCATACTATCGCGTCCTGCGACATCAACATGAAGTCCAGGAATCAAAAAACGCAGATACCAGAATAGTTTTTCCCACTCTTTTACCTCAAAATCTATGATTGCTGCAACGCGGCTATATACCTTTACAAATTGCTTACATTTAATCTTGAAATCCGCCTGACCATTCTCCGGCCATTCTATTTCTTTGTTAAAACGCTCTGCAGCAACATCAATGATGGAAGTCCATCTATCGGCAGGCTGTCCCATGAAGTAAAGGTCAGAGAACTCATCAATCTCTTCTTGATCGAAGACTCCTACAGACAATAATGTAGAGCGTAACTCATGAAGCACGTTTACATCTGTTGGCTCTGAAAGTGCTGTTGAAGTATAATAAGGATCAAACGATGCCTTAATGTCATCAATCTTGTTGTAGAAGTCAAGAATAAAGAGGTCTTCGCTTCTCTTGCCTAGTGAAGGTTTGGCACGATTGAGGCGTGACAAAGCCTGAACTGCAAGCACTCCAGCAAGAGGTTTATCAATATACATTGCCGCCAGTTTTGGTTGGTCAAAACCTGTCAAGTACTTATTAGCAACTACCAAGATACGGTTTTCATCCTTATCAAACTCTTCAGCAGTTTTGCTTTCTGGGAAGCCATTGATGCTTGCTTCCGTATAAGTTGGACCATAAGTTACCTGCGGTTCTGCCGCCATATCGACAGAATACTCATTACCATCATTTATATTGCGGGAGTAGTTAGATACACCTCCCGCCAGCTGCTTCTCACCAGAAAAAGCGATCATAATACCGAAAGGAAGATTCTTCTCTTTCTTAATTTCTTGCAACGCACTGTAATAACGAATGGCACATTCTATATCCTTGGTCACCACCATTGCCTTGGCCTTACCCATAAGTTTATGATTGCGGAAAAGATTTGAATCAAAGTGTGCCAGCATCTGTTCGGCTTTAGCCTTGATAGTTTTAGGTTCACGCTCTACAGCTTTCTTTAGCAATTTTTGAGCTCGTTCGCTGTCATAGAACGGATCTTTCTCTGTAGATTTTATCAGCTCGTAATAACTCTTGTAGGTGGTATAGTTGGTCAACACATCCAGAATAAAACCCTCATCTATAGCTTGTTTCATACTATACAGGTGGAATGGATGGAAGGAATTGTCCTCTTTGTGGACACCAAATCGTTCCAATGTCTCTTTCTTTGGTGTGGCTGTGAATGCGAAGTAAGAACAGTTCGATGACATTTTGCGGCTCAGCATCATATCCATCAGTATAGTATCAGTTGTAACTTCTCCGTCTTCACTAATAGCCTTTTGTACAGCGGCATTCATCTTGTCTGCTGCTACACCGGACTGACTTGAATGTGCCTCGTCAATCAATATGGCAAAGTTATGGTCGCTCACATCGCGGATGGTGTCGCAGATGAATGGGAACTTCTGAATAGTGGTAATGATGATGCGTTTGTTGTTTTCGATGGCAGACTTCAACTCTGCTGACGAATCGGCATGGGCCACAATTTTATCAGATTGTCCAAATGCCTTTATATTGTCAGTAATCTGCTTGTCGAGTAAACGACGATCGGTCACAACTATTACCGAGTTGTAAAGTGGTGTGTCTAATGACTTGGCTCGTACAGCATCCATAGTGGCAGGACACTCTTTGATGAGTTTGTATGCCAACCATGTGATTGAGTTTGACTTGCCCGAACCCGCCGAATGCTGAATGAGGTATGTCTTTCCTACACCAAGGGTGCTTACATCTGCTGTTAGTTTATTTACAACATTCAACTGATGATAGCGAGGGAAGATAAGCACCTGAGCATTCTTCATGATGTGTGGGACTTTCTTCTGTGTCTTAGTCTCACCATAATCAAAAAGGACATAGTTCATGATGATGTCTGAGAGAACATCCTTCTGTAGAACCTCTTCCCACAGGTATGAGGTCTTGAAGCCATTTGGATTCACTGGATTTCCTGCTCCAGCACCATTCTCCAACCCTTTGTTGAATGGCATGAAGTAAGTTTTTTCCAACTCCAGATGGGTGGTAAAGTAAATCTCGTCTTTGTCAAGTGTGAAGTGTGCCAAACAGCGTCCAAAGCGAAGAATCGTCTCTTTAGGGTCTCGCTCAGTGCTCTTATATTGCTTCTGACCGTTCACGCGAGCTGTCTGGTGCGTCCAAGGGTTCTTCAACTCAAAGGTAAACAGAGGAATACCATTGAGAAATATAACCATATCGAGCTCCAAGCCTGGGCGCATGTTTGAGAAGGTCTGTTGACGAGTAACAGAGAACTGATTGAGGTTGTAGAGTCGGTGACTCTCCTCGCTGTCCGCAGCTGTTGGCTTTGGATAGAACAAGGTCAGATGGATATTATCCACGTCAAGACCCTTGCGAATAACATCTATCACACCTTGGGTTTCAATTGCCTTGCTGAGTTGCTTTGGTAGCGACTCCTGCAAGTTGCGACCTCTATAACCATCAAGAACATTTTGCTGAGTTGCTTTGAGGAACGACCACAACCGACGAAGATCAAGAGCCAATGTCTTGTCCATGTCCTTGGGTTGTCCCCAATAGCACCTGCGCCACGTTCTTCATGGGTGGTGCCCACTAAGGCTAGCTCTATCAGTTGTTCAAATGCTTGCTCGTTGGTGCTGGTTGTAATCATGATATATATTACTTTTTATGAGACAATATGCGTTCTTCAAATAGTTCGTGTCTCAGATAATAGTAGACAAATAATGGCAGTGCGCAAAGGATGGAAACTTCAGCATTTGGCACTACATAATGATTGACTTCGGAATCAAAGATATCTGCCTGAATGATGTCGGCTTTCGTTACGGGCATAGAATATTGACCTATGCAAAGATAATTTGCCTTGTAAACATTCTGCAATATTGCCTTTCTCCAATTCTCCTGTTTGGCATGGGCCGTGGTGAACTGGTTCTGGGTATAGTCCGAGAATGCATTTGTGGCATCCTTGAAATTGGCCAAATCTGCTATCCTATAAGTGTAGGTCGCAAAATCGCTATCGGGCATCTTCTTGGTATATAGATACGACTCTATCATGGGGTAACTGACAAACAATCTGCCGTGTTCGTATTCGTCATCAAAGATATGTAGCATTTTTTTGACTGCGATATTGGCCTCGTCAGTGGTCAGGTGCAGGAAAGACGTAGCGGCATGAATGTCGTAATCGAAGAAGAGGTAGATTTCCGTAAAGTCGTCGGTGCTGTATTCATCCAAAGAATGATCGTCTTTTGTCCATAGCCATTCCTTGAGCAGATTCAGTGTAAGGACATCCTCATCTTTCTGTATTTCGTCGTACAGCTTATAGAAATTTGTTTGGAAGGTAGTCACAATCTTCTCATTGCCGATATGAAGCAAAAGACTATCGATGGCTTCAAACAATGCCATCTCTGGCTTTTTACCTTCAAATACAAATAGAATCATAACCTATACTCCTAAAGCACCACCCCTATACATTTTCTCCAAATTATGGGCAAACCTCAGTTCCTTGTCGGTACATTGGTAGAACGGCTTGATCTTATTATTATTCAAGATGAAATAGCAGTCGGGGCGTAGCAAGTCGTTGCTCATCAGCGAGGTGTTGTGTGAGGTGGTGAACACCTGGCAGTCAAGGGAAAACAATGCCTGGCAGACTTTCTTAGAAAGGTCAAAATGGTAGAAAGCATCAAACTCGTCAACAAATACAAATGTGGCGTTGTTCAATTTCTGTAACCAGAAGAAAATCAGCATCAGTGCTCTTGTTCCTGTCGATGCTATGCTCAGGAATGGAGCCTTCACATCACCAAACGAGCAGAACAATATTGTGTCATCTTTCTTGGGTTTGACAAACCGATAAACCTGTCCGCTTATGTCTTTTAGAAACGTCTGAAACCTATCCAGCAATCCATTTCGTATAATATATTCCTGAAGATTAGTAGATCCCATTTCCAAACCCATGTATCCACGCATATCGAGATTCACAAACCACAACATACCGTTAACAAAATCTCTAAGCTTTATGAGATAGTGATTAACGTTTAAAGGGTAAGACAATAGTAGAAAGTTGACAATTGAGATATTGTTGGCATTGTTCGCCAATGTATTGAGGGTGTCTTGATTTAGCGGGAATTCCTGGGTGTCGAAATACTGTAACTCATCCTGACTTCTGCTGAATATCTGGCGACCATCTACATTTAGAGATTCAGCCATCAAAACACCAACAGCATTTTTACTGTAGGCATACACAATAATTGAAGTACCAAACTTGAAGGTGTATTCAAAGTCAACAAAGCCATTGGGACTGCCGGCATAGATGTAAGACTGGTAAAAATCAGCGAATCTTTCTTTCTGCGACAGATGGTAGATAATATCGAAGACCGACTTGCTCAGATTCGACTTTCCACTGCCATTAGGGCCAAATACAATACCATTCTTTATAACGCCGTTCTTGATAGCAAAGGTATTGTATTCGTAGTTGCTAGGACTGGAAAGATCCCAGCACAATTCTTCGGCAAAACCACGAAATCTATTGACTTTGAATTTAATAAGCATTATATATCCTTATTTATGATAACGCAAATATACGAAAAATGTTTTTAACCGTAAAAAAAATACGGCGCTTTTTGCACCTTGCCTCGTTTCAAACTATTTTTCTGTTTTCACCAGATGGTTTCGTCTTTGACTACCACCTGCACATTGCCGCCTTCCTCTGGCATGTTATATAGTATAAAATCTATCTCTTTCATAAAACAACTTTTACTTTACCTGTTCCTACTTCATTTGCTATCACCTTCTCCCAACATCTTTCTCACCTCCTTGTCAAAGTCAGAGTCTATCTTTTGGGTCTTATTGAATATGTCATATTCAGCAGCGGCTTTCTCATCGGCCATGGCTTTGGTGATTTTCCCTTTATCTGGTAGAATCTGGTATTTGCGGAAAGAGATAAATTCATTTACGCTTGATGCAAATTGTTGCATATTGAAGGTGTTTTCTCGCTCTATAAGATCTTCTATGTAGTCAAAGTAACCAGAGACTAATCTTTCAAGCTGTCGAATTTCTTTTTCGTCAAGATAGTTTTTGGCAATCTTGGTGTCCGATTTGAGGATTCTTCCGTCCGGAGAGTTTTTCCATGTTTTAAGACCCATGTTCTCCTTTTCATGATTGGCATGGGTATAAATTATTTCAGGAGCAGTTTGACCTGTGATAGCATAATGGAAGCGGTTTTGTACCATCATGAAAAACTCCCTTGTCACGTCTGATTTTGCATCATAGTCGATGGAGCATTCCGCATAAATGTCTGTTATCTGTTGCCATATACGACGTTCGCTTGCTCGGATGGAACGAACTCTTTCAAGCAATTCTTTAAAATAGTCAGTTCCAAAAACAGCTTTACCTTGCTTCAAACGTTCATCGTCCATCGCAAATCCTTTGCGGATATACTCATTAAGTACTTTAGTGGCCCACTGACGAAAACGGGTGGCGCGAAGCGAATTCACTCTGTAACCTACTGCAATTATAGCATCAAGATGATAGAATTGAGTTAGATAATTTTTACCATCAGAAGCAGTTGCCGAGATTTTCTCGGTAACTGAATCTTTCTCCAATTCACCAGAATTAAAGATATTTTTCAAATGAAGCCCGATATTGTCTGTCGAACAATCATATAGCAATGCCATCGCCTTCTGACTACACCAGATGGTTTCGTCTTTGACTACTACCTGCACATTGCCGCCTTCTTCCGGCATGTTATATAGAATAAAATCTATTTCTTTCATTAAACAATCTTTACATTACCAGTTAATACTTCGTTGATGATTATCTGCTTGTGTTTACACCCTTATTTCAAAAACAACATATTGACCCTATTTGCCAAATATTTGCCATTTGCATCATTCTTTTCTATTAGCCTTTTGACAGCGGATTTGTGACTAGGAACAGACAGATATTCCATAAGAAGATTATCCTCAAGATAGAATATCCAAGAATTCTCAACCTTGTCATCATCTAAAGAATTTGGAGCCATAAAAAACTTGTAAAGATCGTCATCAATAGTCTTCATTGAAGATTCTACGTAATCTTTCACACTTCCAGACCGAACCATTGCTGAGATATGCTTAACAGTTCGTATAATGATGTCGTCGGAGTTATTATCTAGTTGAGTTTTTCTAAATTCTACAAAAGCTTCCATAATACTTGAAGAAACAAGACTTTGGCAATAATATCTTGATATCCACCAAATGCATTGCCACCTTTCTTTGTCCAATGTTTTGAAGTTCAATTTAAGTATCCAATCTTCTATTTGTTTTTTTACTTCATTAGTAGCAATGGGATATACAGTAACGACTGTGTCAAAACTATTAACTGTTTGTCCTTGAAGATATGAGATATCCGTACTCGTTAGTTCCATATCATGATTCTTCATATAGTTAGAAACTGAAGATAATAGCAATGCATTCCAATCTTTAGGGTTGAACAGCTCAAAAATCTTATTGGCCTGTTCTTTTGTTAAATCAACTTTTTTTTCTACCAATAACAATCGAAAATTCTTGGTAATGGAATCGTAACGACAGTTGATAAGATTGTTATTTATTAAAATATCAACAAGTTTATTGATATTGCTAATTTGATTTGTTGCCTTTCTGCATATCAACATCAAATTAGTTAATTGATTGGAAAACTTCTCCTTTTTGATGTATTTTTTTATATTGTCCTTTGACCAAGTATTTTCGCTAGATGAGATGATATTATTGATACATTCTTCAATATAATTGGTAGCATCTTCAGTAAGTTCAATTGACTCTATACTATAATCTTTAAAAATCTTTTCTAGTTCCTTGTTCTCTATAGAGAATAACATAAGAACGACTAATAGATTATCAATCTTCTGCAACTTGGGCTGTTGGAAATGACTATTTTTTGTGTCATGCACCTTTATTGAATGTGATAACAAAAGCCCGGAGATACCCGAGCGAAATACTTCATTTGCATATTGGTTATTCGTAGAAATTACATAATTCGTATTGCTAAAGCAGAAAACACGAAAAACATTTGAATATAAAATGTTAATATTATTATTGTATGAGCACCCGCCATTCTCTGCATTTTGTTTCTCCTCCAAGAAACATTTTTCCAATTTCTTTGACTCAGTTAACACATCAAGGTACATTCCAAAATTTGAGATATCCTTCAGAACTGATTTGAGATCTGTTGGAATGTTCAAAGATTCAATAAGTTTATCAAAATCAACAATTCGAATTGCCTTAAGTTCTTTGTCAATATCAGATAACTCATCAAACAAATTTTCATTTCTGACAGCATTTGCTAACATACGCTGGCTATGCATACACAGAAAATATAATATATGATGGGAAGACTTAGAATATGCCTCGCTTAATTCCTTATACTTATTAAAAGCTTTTGAATAGAACCCCAAACTCCAATAGGCATAAGGTAATTCCAAATCCTCAAATGAATATTTTATCGGATTCGAAACACAATCTTTAATTCGGTTGAAGGCCTCTTTGAAATCAAATTTGTAAATATAATCAATGGCATCACTATGCCCTTTTTGAAGAAATCTATTATAGAATTTGTATTTTGAAAAGTCTAAATCATCAATTTTATAGATACCATTCCTTAATGCGGCATCCTTCAAGAAATCAACTTTTTCTTTACGACCTTTAAGATACTCCTTTAAATCTCTTTTACTTGAGGTTTGTTCAAGGAGTTCTTTGATTTGAATTGACTCCAGCTGAAGACCTGTGGAATGAAGATTGAAAAAAGAGTAGTACTTCTTGGGTATAAGATTTCGCATTCCCCATACTAGATATGGAAACTCAGGGGTAATCTTTGAAAAAACACCATACAAGTCATCAATAATATTGTTAGGTATGGTCAAGTCTCTTTGCAAATTGCACAATTGTTTGTAAACTTGTAATCCCTCTTCAGTTAGTTTGACTTTCTCGGAATTGTCTTGATCAAAGCACTCCTCATCTAACCATATTGGATATATGCCCTGAGATTGAAGGTATTTTTCATTCACAGAATTGTTTGAATAATCAGCCAACATGAATATTCTGGGACAATTTTGTTTTAAAACATTCTTTACGGTATTTAGGAGCATCTTTAAGTCAATGTCGCTAAATGAATATCCGACACACAACACTGTTTTTGTAGCAAATATTGACTGAACCAAGCTAGAAACAAGAGGAAAGTTATTAGGATAATTTAGATAGTCATTTTCGGTTAGTACGATATTGTTATTCTCAAAATCGCCATGCATTTTGATGATGAATTTGTTAAATGGAGCGTAGGGGATATCCATATCTCGACGAATCGTACTATATTTGATGCCTATCAATTTTGATGCATAGTCCTCAATCAAATTATCATAGTTTGTTGTGATTATATGGCAAGGATTAAGCCGAAAAATTGCTTTGTGAATATCATTGGGGGTAGCATGTTCGAGATTTAAAATTTGCTTGACTTTCTCAATTGAATCTCTGAACCCAAAAGTATTTTGGTGGAGTTGGGCCAACTTTAAATAATCATGCTCACCATCAACGCAGCCAGGAAGATCTTTCTTCAGCATATCGATAAGATGTCCCCAAGTTGGAATACCAGAATTTTTTGATACTCCAGATCCGACCATGATGACTAGTTTGTCGTTCTTACTTGCCTCATATATTAGTTTTGCATTTGCGATTTGTACATTCTTCATAACCTCGTCACATTAATTGTTGCACACCTTTACCTTCCCTGTTACCACTTCGTTAATTATTATCTGCTTGCGCTCTTGAAGAAGAGATATCTGGTTCGTGGATTTGTTAATTGCCATTTCTATTTTTTGAATAGAGATGTCTAAAGACTCTGCGATATTTTTTTGCTCACCCCAATCTGAAGCAAATGGCATTTTTATGTCGGCAAAAATTCCTAAGGTCAACTGGTTAATAGTTGAAGTTGCAAATAACTGTTTGTAATGGCTAATTGCCGCTGTTAGTAGATAATATATATATTTACTATTATATTCACTTCTAAATCTCATCATGAATGCTCCATAAGAAGCATATATATCTTCCTCTACTATAGCGCATTTACCAACAAGAGAAGCACTACCATTTCTGGAGCAAATAATAATATCACCTTTCTTAACCCAAAGTTTTTCTGGAGCGCTTTTCACATACACATTGTCTTCAAAAGTCAATTTGCCATCTTAAATATTAGAAGATCTCAAAACTAAAATTCCACTCCCCTCACCAACCATATCATTAGGGTTGTAAGTGAGTCCGTTTTTCGCTTCTCCAATGTATCTAATACGCAAAACTCCCCAATGTTCCGGTATCTCCCCAATCCAATCCACGCCACTATCTTTCATCTTCACATTAGGATTCAAACCTTTAGTCACAGCATTGTTGATGATAATCTGCTTGCGTTCGTTTAGTAAATCAATCATCTTCTGCTGTTGGGCTATGGCGGCGTCTATTTTGGTCGAGTGAAGGTCGATATATGATACTATAGCATCTTGCTCTTCTCTGGATGGCACAGGAAGATATAACTCTTTGAAGTCGTTAAATCTAAAATCAGTAGAACGTTCCCGTATTCCCTTTGCTAACGACAGAATAAAACCATTACGAGCAAGGTAGCGGAGCAAATAGCAATAGTAATACTGATTTACATCATCACGTTTTGGAGTGCAACAAGCATATACAGGAGTTCCCTTGCCATCAGAGTCAGAAACTCCAATAGCACCAGCAAAAGCATCCATGTTATGTATTACCAAATCGCCTTTACGGACACCTTGGTAGCCAATCTCCTTCATCGAGTTGGTAAAGCCCTCTGTACGCCTGTTCTTTCGTAATGTAACCTGACCATCACGAAAGCACGTCACTATCTCATCCTCTGGACGAACCTCACGCTTCTCTTGTTTGAAGAGGTACTTGGCTTTCAATACCTGCCATGACTTAGGTATGTCAGGAATGAAGTATATACCACTATCTTTATATTCGTTATATCTCTCCATACTCATTAGTTCTCCTCATAATAATAAGAGTAGTCAATACCTTTCATAAACATTTCGCGACTATCAATTTCGTCGGTCAAGGCTCCATTGAGCAACTGCTTGATATGCGCACTATTGATGTGGCTCTCTATCATAGCATCCAAATATTCGGTCTTATCTATCTTACTCCAATCCACACACTTCGATAGTCGCTTCTTGAATATCATGTCCAGCCAGATGCGGGTGCTACGACCGTTGCCCTCCATAAATGGGTGTGCCACGTTCATCTCTACATATTTGTCCACGATCTCCTCAAAGGTATTTTCTGGCATCTTTTCTATGGTTGCCAGATTGTCGTGCAAGTATTCTGCAAGGCAAAACAACGTATTGCCTTTCGCGATGGTCTTTGTGCGTATTTTTCCGGCAAAATCATATAGTCCACCAAAAAGATAGGCATGTATCTGCTGCAGGCCCTTTATGCTACCCACATCTTTATCCGCTACCAAATGACTTTCCCACAGTTCGTAGGCTTTCTTCTTGCTCTTACCATCTATGGTGTTGTCACTGTAGGTAAACCAATCCAAAAAAGCCTGGGTATTCTTGCTTGGGATGACCTTCACCAATGCTTCGATAGCATCTTGAGGAAAACAGTCGGTCATATACTTCTTACCATCGGTTGCCATCAGTTTCAGTTGACTACAAACTGTAGTCAACTCGCTTCCCGACTTTTTCAATCTGGTCTTCAACACACTCCAGTATTTGCGAGGGTTTGGACTTTCTGTTATCGCCATAACGACATCAACTGCTGAAAAGAACCATTTGTTCTCTTCCTCGCTCCATACAGCACGCACCTCGTGGTCGTTATAGAATCGGATCGATGTTTTCTGTTGATGGTCCATGTGCGGGTTGTTTTAGTACATGCCTACATAATTTGATTAATTCGAATGTTTGTCAAAGCCTTGCATAATACCCAAGTCTTGAAGGCGCTGAGTACCTTTTATAAGTATCGAACATTTCAGTCTACTCGTCTATTTCTTTGCCAATCCTTTCTTTATTTGATTATTGAAATCTTGGTCCTCCCCAATAAGTAGTCGTACCAACTTATACACCATTGTGCTAGGATTGTGGGTGTGGTATCGCCTGTCGGTAAAACTATCGGCCTGACGTTCGGCTCGTTTTATGGCTAAATGCTCATCGCACCCGCAGTCGCTGAGTATCTTACGCATGTTGGGGTCGTTCTTTTTATATTGGAATTGGATGCCTTTTGCACACACTCGCTGCGTGATGATTTTCTTGTATTCATTACGTTGCATTGCAGTGCTTCTATCATCAAAATGATATACATACCAGAGTTCAAAGGCTTCGTTGCTCCAAGCGCAATTGATTTTATTTGCCTCGGCCTTGTTGATAGCATTGTCAAATACAGCAGAGTCGAAACTATCTTTGTCAAAAACAGCCCATACAGTATCGAAAGGTCGGCCATTGGCTTCTGCTTCATCGCGCAGCCGGATGGCTTCATCTACAACATCTTTGGTATTAATGCCACCCCCATCCGAAGTGACCTCGAACACAAAGCTGCTGCGATTCTTCATCTGGTCAAACGACTTGAAGTAGTTTGGCTCAGTCCTAGCACCTTCGCAGACAATGAGCACCCGACAACGGATATAGCGGCTATCGGATTTTGCCACAGGCTCAAGTACAATCTTAGGAATTGATATATCCTTAATCGATTTCTTTTTGGCCATAGTCGTTAATCGTTATAGGGTTTGATATATGGTATTGCACCATAGCGGCCTTGGATATAATTGCGCTCTATATTACCATCACGACGAGGTGTTGTACCATCAGGCAGTTTGAGCTGCATCATGCAATATAAGTCGGTGCGCTCCTGCGAGTCTTTCTCGGTGAACCAAATTTGGTCTCTGCGCAAGAGCCCAGCGGAAAGCAGATTGGTGTCGTGAGTGGTAAAAATCAACTGAGCCCCAAGCGGATTGCTCTCAGGATTGTTGAAGAGACGAACCAGCTCTTGCGACAACAAAGGGTGCATCTTAGCATCAAGTTCATCGATTACCAAAATGTTGCCTTGCTCAAGGGTGTCAAAAATGGGGCCTGACAATTGGAATAGTTTTTGGGTGCCCGAAGACTCCATGTCGTCAAAGTCAAACGATTTTTTTTCGATCAAGGTGCCATCGGCATCGTATATACCGTGCATGGATTCAACTCGCAAAACCTCTTCACCTATATAATTGCTATTAAGGGCATCTAACAACTTCTTTGCTTCGTCGGGGATATCGGCTGGGTAATTTGCTCCTTCAAATTTTGACTTCCGAATGGCGACATCCGAAAAGCCGAGTTGAGTTCGCAGGAAAAAAGATTTCATCTTATCTACTCCCGGTTTTTGATCTTTCAGCATCTCTTTGGTGATCTCTTCAAGACCATCGGTATCCAATCCGCTCAAGGTATTGATTTTACCAAAGAAGAAACCCAAGATGGACTTGGAGATTGTGCCATTCATTTGTGCAACTAAAGGCATAAAAAGACGGTTGTCGGTGGTAAGCGTCTCTTTATCTATGCCCTCGGGGAATAGAGTCGCATCCACACCTATACCGTCCAGGTCACGAAGAAATAGATTCTGCTCCTTTTCAGAAGAAAGGATTTTACATAGCCACTCGCTATAGATATTGGTTTTGTCGTAAGAAAAGCCATAGCGGAAGTGCTCCTCTTCTATCAGGAACTCGGCCTCAAACAATGTTGGCGCCGATGATGAGGTTTCATCTAGTTTAAAAGGCTCGTAGGGTAATGGCTCTCCGGGATCTCTTTTGTTGGACCTTCTAACCATACGGCACATTTGGTTTATCGCTCTTACCCAATTGCTTTTGCCGCTTGAGTTGGCGCCATAAATAACAATGGTCTTGAGATATTTTGTGTTTCCATTAGTGGCGATGTTCGCTTTGGGTTGGTCAGTAATATTGTTTCGAGGAGTGAGGACAATACTATGTTGATTGCATATTGAACGATAGTTCTGAGCTGTGAAGCGTAGTAGGGTATTCATGATGAATTTATTATGTTAAATCTGTAATTAAGATGATGCAAAATTACACATTTTTTGCCACATAGAATAGATTTACTGAGAAAAAATCTCACCCAACAAATTACTATATTGATAATCAATCATTTTTTTACCAACCTAAAGTCTTAATAACTGTTAAAAAATAGTATCTTTTGGGTTAGAAGACATCTGTGATCTCATTTTTCAATAACAGAATCCGCCTAAACTAATTGAAACAGCGACTTGATGAAGCCTTGGCTTTGCTCGTCGAGGGCGCGGATGTCGGCCTCGTTCTCCTCCAGGGTGCGGAGGGGTGAGGGCTTGTAGAAATATTTGTTGAAGGAAATCTCACAACCTATCTTGGTAGATGGCAGGTCAATCCACGCATCAGCAACGTATGGACGAACCTCACGCTGGAAGTACTCATAAATGTCTTCAGTAACCGGAATCTTCTCGCCATCGCGCAAGTCGCTATCTGGTTCGTATTGTACGAACTTTTTGCCCTCGGCTATTATGCCATAGTCAGAAAGTCGATCCTCGCCGATTCCGAAACTATCAGTGAGTTCTGCGTATTCCTTAGCTCCTAGTTTCAGTTCCTTTTTGATAACAGGCTTTGCCTCTGGATCGGCAACAGACATGGCACGACAGATGGTTTTGAGCTGACCTGCTGTGAGCTTCATTTTTTCGTTCTTGGCTGCTGCAGCAACCTTATCCGCAAAGACATTATAGTCCATATAGATATCAGTGCCTATAATGTGCATTATTTTCTGAGCAGCATCCAAAAGTTCCTTGCGCTCCGTCCATTTCTTTGCGGAAATAAGACCTTCCAACTGCTTATCTGTCTTTTTGATTTCTTCTTCGGCAAGGTACTCCTTAATCTCTGTTATCTTATCTGTCAGACCAGTGAATACAGCATTGCCATAAGTCTGGTAGAGATACTTGGTAAATTCAAGATCCTTATTGTCATAGAGAAGTTCATCTACTTTCAAAGCAGAGAACTGAGCACGAAGACGAAGTGGTCGTTCTATGGTTACAGAGAAGTAGCGGAAGTCGTCGTTATTGAATATTTTGCTAACTATCGGACATCCATCTGTAGCCTCTTGGTTAGAGAATGTCATGTAGCTCTGTACAATCATCTCTGCATGTTCCGGTGTAATGGTGCAGTTGCGTGAGCCTTGGTTCTTGCGAAGCTTTTCAAAAGCCTGGCTGGCATCAATGAGCTGGACTTTACCCTGGCGATGAGCCGCTTTCTTGTTGGTTAGAATCCAGACGTATGTTGAGATACCGGTATTGTAGAAAATATTGTTAGGTAACTGAACGATAGCATCTACCAAGTCGTTTTCAATGAGATAACGACGAATATTGCTTTCGCCAGAACCTGCGTCACCCGTGAAGAGCGACGATCCATTGTGAACACTTGCCACACGGCTTCCCTGTGGCTGATATTCAACAGGCTTCATCTTGTTGACCTCTTCAAGGATGAAGAGCAACTGACCGTCACTTGTACGTGGAGTTGAATCAACGACTTCTGTCTCACCCTTAAAGTTGGTGAGAGGCAATTCAAAACGATGGTCAATCAAGGCTCCATCATGATATATACGTGCCTTGTCTGTCTTCCACGACTTGCCATAAGGAGGGTTTGTTATGCAATAGCCAAAAGTCTTGCCACGAAAGTTGTCATCGGTAATGGTATTACCTAAGTGCATACCCGATGGATCTACTCCCTTGATAATGAGGTCTGCCTTGCAGATAGCGTAGGTCTCAGGATTGATTTCAGTGCCAGACAACTGAATGGCAGAGGATGATACGCCTAAAGACATTAGGTAGTCACGTCCTTCGGTAAGCATACCGCCCGAGCCCTCTGCAGGGTCATAGAGTGAAATTGTCTTTGGGAGATTGTCCTTGACTGGTTCAAAAACAAGGCGAGCAAGAAGTGCAATAGCATCGCGTGGAGTGAAGTGTGCACCCGTCTCCTCATTATTCTCTTCGTTGAACTTACGAAGAAGTTCCTCGAAGATGGTACCCATAGCAATGTTGCTGAGCGGCGGCAATGGCAATCCGTCAGGATCATTGACTGGTCGGTCAGTGAGGTTGATATGGGGATCGGTTATCTTCTCAATCACAGAGAGCAAACGGTCATTGTCGGCAAGACGTTTTGCTTTGTTGTAGTAGTCAAAGTTACGGAGCACGTCTTTCACATTCTCGCTATAGCCGTTTAGGTATTCAACAAAATTGCTGTATAGCAAGTCATTGTTATCTGTAGCCTGCGATTTTATTCGATTCAACGTCCACTTGCTGGTATTGTAGAATGACAATTTGGTAATGTCACAGAGTGCACCCTCGTCAAAAGAGTCTTCATCAAGACCAATTTCACGCTGAGCCTTAATTTCTTCTTCGACAGCATCTTTGGTTGTCTCTAGCAATGCATCAAAACGACGAAGCACAACCATAGGTAAAATTACATCACGGTATTGTCCACGTACAAAGACATCACGCAGACAATCATCTGCGATGCCCCAGATGAAAGATACTATTTGAGATTGTGAAATATCCATAAGTATAAGTTTTTTTACAAATATAAAAAAAGTGGAACATCACATTGACATTCCACTTTTTAAAACTGTTAGGAACTATATCCTATAATTCGTCGTATTTATTCTTAGTAGCCTTGTATTCTGTCATCATACTTAATTTCAAGTAGATAGACATCAAGTCACGATATGCGTTTTTCTTTGTTGCGTTATCGTTTGTAACAGCTGCGAAGTTTTCAATATAAGGAAGAGCAAGTTTCAAATAAGACTTACCTTCATCAACTTTTGCTTGATAGCCTTTCTTACCATACATTCCATCGGCAACGCTAAGGATATCAGAACCTTTCTTTTCATAAAGAACACCAAGATTCAAGTTAGCATTTTCATCTTTTGGATTGATTTCCAATGCTTTCTTGTAAGTATTGATAGCTTCAGTTACATTACCTTGAGCTTCATACATATTTGCCAAAACAACCAAATACAATACGTTTTGTGGATCAGCTTCGATAGCCTTTTGTAGATATGTAACAGCTAAGTCACCTTGATTTGTCTTTTGATATAAGTCAATCAATTGGTTTAAGTATGCAACAGAATGTTTGTCTTTTGGGAATTTTTCAACTACAGTCAAACAAGTTTTTATTGCTGCAGTAGTATCTTTTTTCTCTAACTGACAAGCATATACACCATCGTACATTTCAACTGTTTGGTTATCGCCAGCTAATGTAATAATGTCATTAAAGAAAGAAATTGCAAGATCATAATTCTTAACAATTCTATTCATTACACCAGCATAATTCAAAGTAGCAGAAATAACAGTATCAGCTTCGCCAGTCAAACCTGTCTTTGCAATATTTGCTGCTTGAGTGAAACAGTGTGCTGCATTTACATTATCCTTATTTGAGTAGAAAATGTAACCTTCTTTTTGATACAAATTAGAAAGTGTCTTTAAATTGTTACCAATTTTAGTAGCTTGCTTTCCATCTTTATCCAATTCTTTTGCCTTAAGATAAGCTTCTGTTGCAACATCAAGAGCAGCTGTATGAGTTGGGAAGAAAAATTCTTTTGCTCTACCCGTTCTTTCATATTTTACAACTTTTCCACCAACGGCATAGATGTCAACACGATCATACGAAAGTATTGTTGTATCACCTTTTGCAGTTTCATTCTTTGCAGAACCTTTCATTATCATCATAATTTGACTTTGATCCAAGCCAGAATATAGGTTTTCTGCATCGAAATTGTAAACTTGGATATATTTACGACCACGTTCTGTCCAAGTATTTACTTTTATGTTCTTTTTAGGATTTGTAATTTCCGCATCAGATTTTTTTGCTTCTGCTTCAACTACACCCCAAGTCATTACGAATTCATCACTTTGACTGAAAGCAATATTTCCGAAAAACAATGCCGCTAAGGCAAGAGTTAGATTCTTTTTCATCGTTTTCTATTATTTATTATTCGTTATTTTCAGAATTTGTTTCTTCTTGATTTTCACCACCTTGTCCTTGAGAAGATTCATTTTCTCCTTCCTGCATTTCAGCATTCGCAGCATCTTTCATTGCTTGTCGTTCTTCTGGTTCAACATGAACTGTAGAAATTGCAGCAATAGAATCTTTTGGTCTCAAGTTAATCAATTTAACACCTTGTGCAACACGACCCATAACTCTCAATGGAGCAACTTCCATACGAATAGTGATACCAGATTTGTTCATAATCATCAAATCATCATCATCATCCACAGCCTCGAATGCTACCAATTTACCCGTTTTGTCTGTGATATTGATTGTCTTCACACCCTTACCACCACGGTTCGTTACACGATAATCTTCTATAGAAGAACGCTTACCGAAACCTTTTTCTGAAACGACTAAAATTTCCTTTTTAGTATCTGCTGGTGCACAAATCAATCCAACAACTTTTTCGCCTTCTGGAACAGTCATACCCTTAACACCTGAAGCAGTACGGCCCATTGGACGGAATTTTTCTTCTGGGAAGCGAATAGCCTTACCTGATTGAATTGCCATCAAGATTTCGCAAGTTCCGTCTGTCAAACAAGCATCCAACAATGTATCACCTTCACGGATAGACAATGCAATAATACCATTTTGACGAGGACGAGAATATGCTTCAAGAGTTGTCTTCTTAATGATACCATTTTCTGTACAAAGAACAACAAAATGATTCTTCAAGTATTCTTCGTCATCCAACGTATTTACTGTAACGTACGCCTTTACTTTATCGTCGTTAGATATGTTCAAAATATTTTGGATTGCACGGCCTTTAGAAACTTTTGTGCCTTCAGGAATATCATATACTTTTTGCCAGAAACACTTACCTTGTTCTGTAAAGATAAGCAATGTGGCATGCATATTTGCAATATATAGATGTTCAATATAATCCGCATCACGAGTATCGCCACCACGAGAACCAACACCACCACGGTTTTGAAGCTTGTATTCTGTCAATGCAGTTCTCTTAATGTAGCCCATGTGAGAAATTGCAATCACAACATCTTCATCAGCATAGAAATCTTCTGGATTGAATTCTTCAGCAGACTTAATAATGTCTGTTTTTCTTTCATCACCATATTTAGCCTTGATTTCAAGAAGTTCATCCTTCACAATCTTCATCTGCAAATCGTAGTTCGCAAGCACTTCTTTGAAGTATGCGATTTTTCTTTCCAATTCTTCGTATTCAGCGTGAAGTTGATCCATTTGCAAGCCTGTAAGCTGACGCAAACGCATTTCAACGATTGCACTTGCTTGTTCTTCATCAAGATTGAATCGCTTCATCAAATTTTCGCGAGCCTCACCCACATTCTTCGATGCACGAATAATATGAACAACTTCGTCAATGTTATCACAAGCAATAATAAGACCTTCAAGGATATGAGCACGTTTTTCTGCTTCGTTCAAGTCAAATTTCGTACGACGAACAACAACTTCGTGACGATGTTCTGTAAATACAGAAATCATATCTCTCAAGTTCATCGTCTTTGGACGACCATCAACCAAAGCAACATTATTTACACTGAAAGAAGATTGTAAATATGTGTACTTATACAACTTATTCAAGACGATATTTGGCACAGCGTCTTTTTTAAGTGTATACACAATACGCATACCTTCCTTATCCGATTCATCGTTGACTTCTGTCAATCCATCAATTTTCTTTTCGTTGATTAAATCTGCTGTTCTTTTAATAAGTTCAGCTTTATTAACCATATATGGAATTTCATCAACAACGATTAAATCGCGACCGTTTTCAGTTTCAAAACGAGCCTTACCACGAAGGACGATTCTTCCTTGACCAGTTTCATAGGCATCAAGAACGCCCTGATATCCATAGATAGTTCCTCCCGTTGGAAAATCAGGGGCTTGAATTATCGATGCCAATTCTGGAATTGTGATGTCATTATTGTCAATGTATGCAACAATTGCATCAATTGTATCGCTCAAATTATGTGGAGCCATATTGGTAGCCATACCTACCGCAATACCAGCACAACCGTTCACCAAAAGCATAGGAATCTTTGTTGGCAACACAGTTGGTTCATCGTATTCTTCAGAGAAGTTCTTTTGCATATCAACTGTATCCTTCTCCAAGTCTACAAGCGTTTCTTCCGCAATTTTAGCCAAACGCGCTTCTGTATAACGCATTGCAGCAGGATTATCACCATCGACAGAACCAAAGTTACCTTGTCCGTCAACTAACGGATAACGCATATTCCAAGGTTGTGCCAAGTGCACCAAAGTTCCATAAATAGAAGAGTCTCCGTGAGGGTGGTACTTACCCATAACCTCACCCACAATTCTGGCTGATTTCTTATATGGTTTGTCGTGCGTATTACCCATCTTGTCCATACCGAACAAAACACGGCGATGAACCGGCTTCATACCATCTCTGGCATCTGGCAAGGCTCTCGCAACAATAACGGACATTGAGTAGTCAATGTACGCCGACTTCATTTCCTTTTCAATATCAAACTGAATGATACGTTCTCCTGTTGTTTTTTCTAATTCTTCTGACATTTTATCTTGTTTTGCAGAAGGCATTTTGCCCACTTAACATTCATAGCAAAGAACCCACTTTTTTGGGTATTTTTTTGTCATATCAGGTAGTTTTTTTTCAACATTTTTTTGTTAATAAATCATTTGTATGGTAAAAGTTTGAAAATTAAAGAATAAGCACAAGCAATTCTCCACCGATACATATTTATATATGTGCATAAAGTCTTTTTTATTACATTTACACACTATTTAACGATACAATGAATTATTCACATAAATTAACTGAAATTTTACGAAACAGCAGAGAGGAAGCTATCCGATTGGGAAACGAATTTCTCAATATCGACCATTTCTTTCTTGCTTTAATACGTGAAAACCAATGTCTTGCGACAGATATTCTAACAAAACTCAATGCCGATCTTGCCGAAATAAAAAAACTATTGGAGCAAGAATATATGCAAGCAGAGCCGTTAGATCCTGAAAAAAAAGCACAAATTCCTATTCAATCCGAGGCTCACAATCTTTTAAACATAGCCCAATTTGAAGCTGTCAACATGCTTGCAGAAGAAACCGATGCCGAACACCTCGTATTGGCTATTCTACGAAACGATAACGCATTGTGCAAGAAGCAGTTAAATCAACAAGGAATTACATACAATTCATACAAAAAAGCCTTGGATAATTACAAGAAAGACAAAGAAAACGAGGCTTCTTCCGGAGAAGAAGCACAGGACATTTTTCCTGATTTTCAAGCAAAAAACAATAGTGACGATGAACAGCCGATGGCAGACAAATTTGAACCTCGTTACCCGCAACAACATCCTTCCCATCAAAACAGACAGGTTTCTAACAGTTCTACTCCACTATTAGACAAATTCGGAAACGACCTTACAAAATCTGCCCGCGAAGGTAAACTTGATTGCATAGAAGGTCGCGACAATGAGATTGAACGAATCGCACAAATACTAAGCAGACGCAAAAAAAATAACCCAATCCTTATTGGAGAACCAGGTGTGGGAAAATCTGCAATTGTCGAAGGTCTTGCGTTAAAAATTGTAAACCACGAGGTTTCACGCACACTACACGACAAACGAGTCGTTACAATTGATATGGCATCGATGGTTGCTGGAACAAAATACAGAGGACAATTCGAAGAGCGCTTAAAAGCTCTTATACAAGAACTTGCGAATGCAAAAGATGTCATTCTCTTTATTGACGAAATACATACAATCGTCGGTGCTGGTGGCTCTTCTGGTGCACTTGATGCAGCAAATATACTAAAACCTGCCCTTGCCCGTGGTGAAGTCCAATGTATTGGTGCAACCACACTGGACGAATACCGACAAAACATAGAGAAAGATGGTGCTTTGGAAAGAAGATTCCAAAAAGTTTTAATCGAGCAACCAACTGTGGAAGAATCAATTAACATCTTGAACAAAATCAAGAAACATTATGAAGATTTCCACAATGTACGCTACTCCGACAAGGCCATACAAGCGTGTGTGCAATTAACACAGCGATATATTTCAGACCGCTGTCTTCCTGACAAAGCAATTGATGCAATGGACGAAGCAGGTTCGCGTATGCACATACAAAACATTATTGCACCACAAGAAATTGTGGCTATGGAACAAGAAATCGAACAAATAAAAGCAGAAATCAGCAAAGCGGTAAACAGACAAGAATATGAACACGCTGCAGAACTTCGTGATCGTAGAAATAAACTAAAACTTCGCATAGAACAAGCACAAAACGAATGGCAACGTTCTTTGGAAGAAAACCGCTACCCTGTTACCGAAGACACTATCGCCGAAGTTGTGGCTATGATGACTGGCGTACCTGTAAAACGAATCGCAAAAGAAGAAGGCTCTCGCCTATTACAAATGTACCAAGAACTAAAAGGTTCTGTAATAGGACAAGACGACGCTATCAAACAAGTTGTAAAAGCAATCCAACGCAATCGTGCCGGATTAAAAGATCCGAACAAACCTATCGGTTCATTCATATTCCTTGGTCCTACCGGTGTTGGAAAAACAGAATTGGCAAAAGTTTTGGCTGAATATCTATTCGATTCTCGCGATGCTTTAATACGCATAGATATGAGCGAATATATGGAAAAATTCGCCGTTTCTCGCCTTGTGGGAGCGCCTCCAGGATATGTCGGTTATGACGAAGGCGGACAACTTACCGAAAAAGTTCGCCGTAAACCATATTCTGTCGTTTTATTAGACGAAATTGAAAAGGCACACCCAGATGTGTTCAACATCCTTTTACAGATGTTAGACGAAGGTCACCTTACTGACAGCTTTGGCAGAAAAGTAAACTTCAAGAACACCATTATAATAATGACATCAAATGTCGGCAGTCGTTCATTAACCCAATTTGGAACAAATGTCGGATTTAGTGCAAAAACAAAAGAAGAAATCGCGTCGGAATATGCAAAAGAAACAATAGAGAAAGAATTAAAGAAGACCTTCTCTCCTGAATTTTTGAACCGTATTGACGATATTATCCAATTCAATGTATTAAACAAAGATAACATCAAGGAAATCATCAACATTATGTTGAAAGATATTTTCAAGAGAACAAAAGAATTAAACATCCAACTTATTCTTACTGATTCTCTTAAAGATTTCATTGTAGAAAAGGGATACGACCAAAGAAACGGTGCCCGTCCATTAAAACGAGCAATACAAAAATATGTTGAGGATCCTCTATCCGAATATATTCTTGCCCATACAGTAAACACAAATTCAACAATAGAACTTACCGTTGAAAACAACGAGGTTTCAATACATGTATTAGAACAAAATGAGCAGTAAAATTTGCAACATAGCATCGGAAATACATTTATCGACAACAGAAACAATTGTCCATCTACATGACTATATTATTGACACTAAGTCAATCACCAACATTGTTGCTCCAAACGGTTTTGAAGTATGGGAAAATAAAGCACAAGCAAAAGTTAAACTACTCATTGACGATGCCGACGCAATTCCTGCAGTTTCAACCTTAGATATTTCATTTTCAAACGGTCCAAAGGAATCAATAGTCCTACTTAAATCAAAAAAAGTAAAACACACCGTTCGTTTTTACCCACAATCATACATTTCATCGGTACAGATTGCTGGTGACTTTAATAGTTGGAATCCACAAGGTTACAATTTTGAATATAAAGACAACTGCTGGCAATACACATTAGAAATAGAACCTGGCAACTACTCGTATCAACTCATAGTTGATGGTAACTGGATAAACGACCCTGCAAACGGCGAAGTGCTTGAAAACGGTTACGGAGGATACAATTCGCTATTACGTGTACCATTTACAGACAGTGCTGCAATGCAGTTGGAAACTGTACAACTCTACGAGAATAAAATCGTTGTTGCCATTCCCCAAAAAGTCACACATTTTGTCGCAATGTGGCAAAACACACTCATAAATGAAGACTGCACATTTCGTCAAAATGATAGATTGATAATCACTATCCCTAATGATGCAAAAAACATAAAACGTAGCTACATTCGGGTATATGGTTTCAATAAAGAATTTGCCACAAACGACTTACTCATTCCGTTAGATTATGGAAAAGTAATTACCACAACAGACAAAATCGACCGTGACGATAAAGAAGCACAAATCATCTATTTTGCTCTAATCGACAGATTTTGCAATGGCAATCCACATATAGACAAATCTATCCAATCCGATCAAGTTCATGCAAAAGTAAACTTCTACGGTGGTGACTTGGAAGGTATAGCACAAAAAATCGAAGAAGGCTATTTTGACCAATTAGGAATTAACACAATTTGGATTTCTCCAGTTGTTAAAAACCCGAATATCCCGATTGAAAAAAATGGCAGAAAATCAGCAGCCTATCACGGATACTGGCCATTAAACTCAAACAAAATTGACGAGCATTTTGGTACCGCAAAAGATTTGCATAATTTAGTAGAAAAAGCACATAAACATAACATTAACATATTGTTAGACTATGTTGCAAATCATGTTTACAAAGACAATCCTATCATTACCGAACATCCAGAGTGGTGTACACCACTCTACCTTCCTGATGGCTCAAAAAACATCGGTCGTTGGGAAGATCAACGCTTTTCAACTTGGTTTGAAGAATTCCTTCCTACACTCGATTTCAGCAAAAAAGAAGTTGTAGAAAAAATGACCGACATTGCTGTTTCATGGATAGAAACATACGACCTTGACGGATTTAGACACGATGCCTGCAAGCATATACAAACAGAATTCTGGAGAACATTAACGAAAAAGTTGAAAGAAAAAGTTGTAATACCTCAGAAAAAACGTTTGTTCCAAATTGGCGAAACATTCGGTGGTCGTGAAATGTTACAAAGCTATGTAAGTTCCGGCATACACGACTCACAGTTTTCGTTCAACTTGTACTACGAGACACGCTCGGCATTCTTATACGAAGAGGTTCATTTCGAAAAACTCTGCATCTGCCTACGACAAGAGCTTGAATTTTTCGGTTCACACCACATGATGGGAAATATCTCGGGGAACCATGACCTACCACGATTTATATCGTATGCCGGTGAAGATTTATGGACCAACCAAAATGCTGAATACGAAGGCTGGAACAGACACATTACCGTTAAAAATCCTATTGGCTACAAGAAACTAGCTATGTTGTTGGCTTTTAACACAACAATTCCAGGTATTCCTGTAATTTATTACGGAGACGAAATCGGTATCCCTGGCGGTGGTGACCCAGATAACCGTAGACCAATGTATTTCACAGGCCTATCGGAATACGAGACAGAGAATCTTGCCATTACACAAAAACTCGGACAATTACGCTCGACATTTTTGCCTTTAATTTATGGAGATTTCAAATTCCTAACGATAGAAAAGCAAGTTCTTGTATATAAAAGAACCTATTTCGAAGAATTTGCATTCGTTTGTTTCAACAAATCTGCAGAGACACAAACTATACAAGTAGAACTTTCAGAATCAATAGATTATAACGAACTTCTTTCTTTTTCACAATGTAAGCATTACATTAGAAATCTACAATTATACATAGAAGTTCCACCTATGAGTTTTGAAATTTTATACCGAAAATTACCTGTAAAACAAGAGCACGACGAGGAAGTTGAACAATACAAGAATTTTTTCCATTAGAAGAGTATAAATCGAAGAAAAATCCTATCTTTGTAGTGTTATGGAACAATTTTTAGTATCTGCACGAAAATATAGACCAGCAACCTTTGCAACAGTAGTTGGGCAAGAATCTATCACAAAGACTCTTAAAAACTCTATTGCTACAAAGCATCTTGGACAAGCATATTTGTTCTGCGGACCTCGTGGTGTCGGCAAAACAACTTGTGCCCGTATTTTTGCAAAAACTATCAATTGTACAAACTTAACGGCAGATGGCGAAGCTTGTAACGAATGTAATTCTTGTAAGTCATTCAACGAAAACGCTTCGTTAAACATAACAGAACTCGATGCTGCATCAAATAACTCTGTAGATGACATTCGTTCGTTGATTGACAGCGTAAGAATACCACCTCAATCAGGAGATTACAGCGTTTACATCATCGACGAGGTTCACATGCTTTCATCACAGGCATTCAATGCATTCTTGAAAACATTGGAAGAACCACCACGATATGCCATTTTTATATTAGCAACAACAGAAAAACATAAAATTCTTCCTACAATACTTTCTCGTTGTCAAATATTTGACTTCAATCGTATAAAAGTAGAAGACATTGCAAAACATATTGCAGAAGTTGCACAAAAAGAAAATATCACGATAGAAGCCGAAGCTGCTGGAGTCATTGCGGAAAAAGCAAACGGCGGATTGCGTGATGCACTTTCTATATTCGACCAAATTGTAAGTTTTTCAGGAACAAACATCACCTATCAGAATGTCATTGACAATCTAAATTTGTTAGATTATGAATATTTCTTCAAAATGACAGACTATTTCCTAACAAGTGATTATGTTTCTGCCCTTCTAGCTTTCGACCAAATTCTAAACAAAGGCTTTGACGAAAGAAATTTCCTTGTAGGACTTTGTTCACATTTCCGAGACTTACTAGTAAGTAAAGATTCAAAAACATTGCAATTGCTCGAAGTTAGCGAAAAAGCAAAACAAAAATATGCCGAACAAGCGGCAAAATGCCAAATACCATTCTTATTCGCCGCACTTGACTTAGCTAGTAAATTTGACGAAAAATACAAAGAAAGTAACAACAAGCGTCTCCATGTTGAGTTAGCACTATTACAACTTTGTAATATATTAAAAAAAAAACTAGCGTAGCAACTGAAACAAATACGCAAGTTCAACAGCCACCTGTTGAACAGCCACAGAAAAAATATGTTTCTGTAGAACGACAAACAATAAAAATCACCAACAGAACATTCAAAACCCCAGAAAATAACGTTGAAACTGTTTCTTCGCCCAATACGGCAACAATTCCAACTCCCGATACTACAACGGCAATGGAGATTATAAATGCTCCGCAAGCAGAAAATATAGAAACAACCGATCCAAAGAATGAACTATTGAAATCCTATGTGGAGAAAAATGCTTTGATTCAACAACTAGCAGACAAATTCAACTTTAAACCTATGTAAATATGATAGTCTTTCCAAATGCAAAAATCAACATAGGTCTATCAATAACAGAAAAAAGACCTGACGGATTTCACAATATAGAAACTGTCTTCTATCCTGTACATGGTTTTTGTGATTGTTTGGAATTTATTGAATCCAAAGAACTCACTTTCGAAAACCTTGGAATACACATTGACGCACCAATAGAAAAGAATCTATGCGTAAAAGCATGGAAGGTTTTCAAGAAATATTACGACATTCCTCCTATTCACATCGTTTTATACAAAAACATTCCTTTCGGAGGCGGTTTAGGTGGTGGTTCCGCAGATGCATCATTTCTTTTATCTGCTATAAATGAGCAATTTACTGTAGGTGCTACTACTGAAGAATTAGAAAAAATGGCTTTAGAACTTGGTAGCGACTGCCCATTTTTCATTAACAACAAACCAGTATTCGCACAAGGAAGAGGCGAAATCTTCTCTCCTATTTCTATATCCCTTGCAAACTATTGGATTGTATTGGCAAAGCCAGATGTTGCAGTAGGAACAGCAGAAGCATATCGTGGTGTTACACCATTTAAACGCGATAAAAACCTTGCCGAAACTATACCAGCAAATATTGCAGATTGGAACAATGTCGTTGTAAACGATTTTGAACAATCAATTTTCAAATCACATCCAGAAATCGAACTAGTAAAAAATAAACTATACGAATCGGGGGCTGTTTACGCATCGATGAGCGGAAGCGGTGCAACCGTGTATGGTATTTTCGAAAAAGAAACAAATATTTCAGACCTGCCTATAGTATGGCAAGGATTTTTACAATAAGATAAAGACTATGAAAAAACTAACAACAATTATCGCAGCCGTTGCAGTATCTGCTGGAGCATTTGCACAAACATTACAAACAGAAAAAGATAGCGCTTCCTACGCTATGGGAATGTACCAAGCTCAAGGCTCAGCCAAAGAAATCAACGAATTTCTTTCTATAGAACAATTTGCACAAGGTTTTTATGACTTTGTATTCAAAAAAGGAAACACACTTATTTCCGAAGAAAAAGCCAATGATATTCTTCAAAATTATTTCCAAAAATTGTCTAATAAAGAACAAGAAAAAATACAAGAACAGTGTTTAGAAAACAAAGATTTCTTGTTAAAAAATAAAGAAAACAAAGATGTCATAACAACAGAAAGTGGTTTACAATACAAGGTAATTACCAAAGGTAAAGGTGCTACACCAACTGCTGATGATAAAGTAACCGTACATTACAAAGGTTCATTAATTGACGGAACAGTTTTCGATTCTTCTATAGATAGAGGTGCACCCGCAGAATTTCCTGTAAGAGCAGTTATTCCTGGTTTTTCCGAAGCACTACAACTTATGACAGTCGGTTCTAAATATATCATATACATACCTTCGGAACTTGGCTACGGGATGCAAGATATGGGCGTAATAAAACCTTGTTCTACCCTCATTTTTGAGTTAGAATTATTAGCAATTAACGGTGATGAAGCACAAGCAACCAATGATAATTCAAAGAAAAGTAAGAAAAACAAAAAATAGATAATTCATTGGGCATTTCTTCCAAAACAAAAAAGCCTGAACGCATTTGCATTCAGGCTTTTTTATTGAAACCTCACAAGCTACTTATCACGAACATACACACGCATAGTAGAACCTGTAAATTCAAAGTTTTTACGCAACTGATTTTCTAAATATCGTTTATATGAATCCTTCACATACTTCGCATTGCTTGCAAAGAAAACAAATGCCGGATATGGAGTTGGTAATTGAGTTACATATTTAATCTTAATATTTTTACCCTTCACTGCTGGAGGAGAAAATCTATCTATTGCATCAAGCATAATTTCGTTCAAACGAGCCGTTTGCACACGACGTTTTCTATTTTCATATACTTCACGGATTTTTTCCAAAATCTTTTGAATTCTTTGTTTTTCTAGAACCGAAGTGAAAATAATTGGAACATCGGTAAATGGTGCGATTTTCTTTCGTAATTGTTCTTCGAAATCTCGAGCCGTATTAGAAGTTTTCTCAATCAAATCCCACTTGTTCACACAAATAACAACACCTTTGTTATTTTTTACAATCAAGTGAAGAATATTCATATCTTGCGATTCAATACCGTCAACCGCATCAATCATAAGCACACAAACATCGGCTGCTTCCAAAGAGCGAATTGAACGCAACACAGAATAGAATTCCAAATCTTCCGTAACTTTTTCTTTCTTACGAAGACCTGCGGTATCAATGAAATAATAATCGTATCCAAATTTATTGAAACGAGTTTCAATGGAATCTCTTGTTGTTCCCGCAATTGGCGTAACAATATGCTGATCCTCACCTATTAAAGCATTGATAAACGAAGATTTACCAACATTCGGACGGCCAACCACAGCAACATGTGGAATATCTTCTTCTGGTTCTGCTTCTTTTTTCGTTTCAGCTGGTAATTTTGCAATCACAGCATCCAACAAGTCACCTGTTCCACTACCATTTGCAGAAGAAATCGTGAAATAATCACCCAATCCTAACGAATAGAATTCTGTAGCATCATAAAGATACTTACCATCATCAACTTTATTTACCACCAAGAAGTATGGTTTATTCGTACGACGAAGCATCTCAGCCACATTAGAATCCAAGTCTGTTATACCAGTTTTAACATCAACCATAAAGATAATGACATCAGCCTCATTCATAGCAAGAACAACCTGTTTACGGATTGCTTCTTCAAAAACATCGTCTGATTTCACAGTAACACCTCCGGTATCAATAACCTTAAACTCTCTTCCATTCCATACACCTTCACCATAGTTACGATCACGAGTTACACCACTTTGTGAATCAATAATGGCTTGTTTACCTTCTATTAGTCTATTGAAAAGGGTTGATTTACCAACATTTGGTCTTCCCACAATTGCGATTACTCCACTCATAGTCCTAAAAATTTGTGCAAAGATAATGAAAATACCCAAACTGCCGTATATCTTTTTGTTTTGAGAGAATATCGAACATCTATAAAGTTCTATCAAAAAAAACTTACATTAGCAAAAATTTTCTCAATGACTAAAAGACCTATAATTCTTGTCACAAATGACGATGGTGTTGAAGTCCAAGGCGTACACTACCTTGCTTCTATTATGGAACAATTCGGCGATGTTTTTGTCGTAGCTCCCCAACAACATCAGTCTGGAATGTCACAAGCACTTACATTACAAATGCCTGTGCGCGTACGAAAACACAAAGACACAGATAACCTACATATTTACTCTGTTAGTGGAACTCCAGTAGACTGTGTAAAATTCGCTATGGACAAAATTTTGCCAAACAAAACGGCAGATTTAATCGTTTCTGGCATCAATCACGGCTCAAATTCAGCAAACAGTGCAATATACTCAGGTACAGTAGCTTGTGTACGCGAAGGGGCAATTAATAACATTCCATCAATAGCATTCTCAAGTCTTGATTTTTCTTCCGAAATAAATTTCGAACCATATAAACCGTACATCGAGAAAATCACAAAAACTGTTTTACAACAAGGCTTAGAAAAACATGTTTTTTTGAATGTAAACTTCCCAAAGCCAGAAAACAAAATTATGGGAATGAAAGTTTGTAAGCAAGCAGACGGAATGTGGGTAGAACGATTTGAAGAAAAAGTTGATCCACTTGGCAGAACATACTATTGGTTAACTGGAGGCTTCGTAAACGACGAAAAAGACAATCCAGAAACAGACGAATGGTGCCTACAACACAACATTGTTTCCATTGTTCCACTAAAAGTTGAAGCTACAGATTTTCAAACAATACAATCCCTACAAAATTTAAACGAATGACTATGGAAGAAATAGAACAATACGAAAAGCCGAATAAATTCGACAATTTTTGGTTAGGATTAGTTTTAGGAACAATTATTCCACCAATCGCATCGTATGGCGTTTATTATTGGTTTAACCGAACTAATTCATATTTTGAATTTATTCAAAAATTAAAAACGTGGGGAATACAAACAGAAGTCTTTTTATGGTGCGTACTCCCTATTGCTTTTGTATTCGCACTATTCTACTTTCTTCATTATGACCGTGCAGCAAAAGGAGTTGTGTTTCCAACAATGATATATACAATTATACTTTTAATACTTGATTTATAATGAATTACTATATAATTGCAGGCGAAGCATCTGGAGATTTACACGGAGCAAATCTTATACAGGCAATAAAAAATATTGACGAAAACGCTTCGTTCAGAATTTGGGGCGGTGACCGTATGGCAAACGCTGCTGGTGTAGAATTGGTAAAGCACTATCGTACATACGATTACATGGGAATTGTAGAAGTTGTAAAACACGCACGACTAATTTTAAATAATCTAAAATTCTGCAAGCAAGATATAGCAGCGCACAAACCAGACGCAATTATTTTTATAGATTTCCCTGGATTCAACCTCAAAATTGCACCTTTTGCGAAGAAAATTGGCATACCAACATTTTTCTACATTTCCCCTACCGTTTGGGCGTGGAAAGAAAACCGTGTAAAGAAAATAAAAGCCTGTGTTGACCACATGTTCGTTGAATTGCCATTTGTAAAAACATTTTACGAGACAAGACACAACTATCATGTTGATTTTGTGGGACATCCACTACTCGATTCTATTGCACAATTCAAGGAAAGACATACTGCAGAAAGCTTTAAACAGGCAAATAATTTGCCAAACAAAAAATTGATTGCCGTTCTACCTGGTAGCCGCGAATATGAAATTCGCGAGAACTTAAAAACAATGCAGTCAATTTCAGAAAAATATACAGATTATCAATTTGTTGTAGCCGGAATGTCGCGTTTTTCCATAGAATTTTACAACAAATACATTACCGCAAACAATATTTCAGTTGTGTTTGATCAGACATACGAATTATTAAAAAAATCAGAAGCTGCCATTGTTGTTTCCGGTTCTGCAACATTAGAAACAGCCATTCTAAATATACCAGAAATCATTGTATATCAAACAAGTCCAATTACATGGCATTTAGGAAAACTATTTGTAAAACTGAACAATTTAGGATTGCCTAACCTTATTATGGAACGTCAAATCACGCCTGAATTGCTACAAGGAGACATGACATCGGAAAATCTATCAAAAGCATTAGATTCTATCTTGTTTGACGAAAAGTTCCGAAACGACATCTTACAAAACTACGATCTACTACGCAATAAGTTAGGAAACGAAGGTGCTTCTAGACGTGTTGCCGAACATATTCAAGCGTATATGAAAGACAAGTAATAGGATTTAAACAAATTGTGTACAATCAGTTGAAATCTTATTTCCATTCATTGAAAAATTTTCCGTATTTTAGCGAAAATTTAATTTAGGTGAATAAGATTCTACATACTTGTATATCATTGTTTTTAGTGCCAAGCATACTTGTAGCACAAGAAAACAATCAACAGAACGTCGCAGATTCTACAAAACAAGAACCGGTTGTTGCTGTTCAAAACGAAGAAATGCCTGTAATATCCTCAGAATCAGGCCTTGTTATTCCACAATTTTCCATCGATTATCTTCATGGAAAAATTGTCAATCAACATGGAATTAAAGATATAAACGGTTCAAACTACATTCAACTTTCGGCAACAATGAATACCGGAACGCAAGAAGGTAGTTTTTTCAATTTCTACAAAAAACCACAAGTTGGTTTTTCATTCCTTGTAGGTTGGCCTGGTAAAAGAGAGACATTAGGAACTGTACTTGCCCTATATCCTACTTGGCGCTACACATTTTTCGAAAGTAAAACAATTGGAGCAAATATAAAACTAGGAAGTGGTTTTGCTTGGTTTACAAAACCATACGATAAAATTGACAATCCAGAAAACACGCTTGTCGGCTCACACCTATCGAACGCAACAGAATTTGGATTATCGGTATGGTTTAAATTTCATCCACAATGGAAAGTTGAAGCAGGAACATCACTACTCCATTTTTCAAATGGACACACTGCAATTCCAAACTATGGTTTGAACGACATAACAGCAAGAATTGGAGCAATTTACGAACCTGGAACACTAACAGGTACAAAAACTTTCGGTCGTAGACTACCAAGTATGGATACTTATTGGAGAAAAACAATCATGCTATCTGTTGGTAGACATGAATTGGCATTCTCTACATTCCCAACAGACGGACCATCGTACAATATATATAAGGTAACAGGTTATGTTTCAAAACAATTAACAAACATTAACGAAATTCAATTTGGTGTATCGGCATCATATTATGAAAGTTACTATGAATTCATTCATTTAACCGACTACTACGACCATTTACAACGAGGTGGTGCAATGCAAGTTGCTGTACATATCGGACACGAATTTCTTATCAATAGATTTGGATTATTAACTGACCTAGGAGTTAAGGTTCTTGATCCTTTCTATCGTTCATATATGTTAGACCGAGACGAATCACTATGGTTCAAATCTATTTTTGCACCAAAAATTGGATTTAAATTCTATCCTATTTGGAATTCATTTGCAAAACAAAAACTTGCCTTGGGTATGTATATAAACACAAACGGAACCCAAGCAGACTATGTTGAATATAGCTTGTCATATACATTTTAGCCAATGAAAAGAAATATTTCCATACAACTACTTGTAAGTGTCCTTTTCCTCCATTGTTCTTTGTTTGCAGGGGCACAAAATGCAATGCAGAAAGACTTGAACAAGTATTGCAACGATGAGAAAAATTTCTTTTATACCAATGTAGCCGTCAGTGTTAGAGATTTGAATTCAAGTGAAGTTATTGCTGGAATCAATCAAAACCATTCCATGGTACCGGCATCTATTGTTAAATTGTATACTTCTGCTGCCGCTTTATCGTATCTAGGAGATGATTTCCGCTTCAAAACGACAGTTGGCTATACAGGAACCATAGATAAAAACGGTACGCTTGTCGGCGATGTCGTTATTGTTGGTGGCGGTGACCCAACAACAGCATCAAAATTCTTTCCTTCAACAAAATCGTTCATCGACACCATAGTAAAAGCCGTTACCAATGCGGGAATCACAAAAATTAAAGGAAGTGTAGTCATAGATTGCTCACTATACAAAGATGAAAAAGAATCTATTCCAAAGACTTGGCTATTTGATGATTACGGTAAAGATTATGGTGCAGGCGTATTCCCTGTTTCATATCAAGATAATATCTTTCAAATCAGCATAAAAACTGGCGATAATGGTGAAGTTTCTGGCTTTACAGATAGCACAGAAAATGAAAATCTTAAATTGGCTGAATCAGAGGATTCTACCCTTCTATTCCATTCAAATGCAGATGATCAATTAGTAAAAATCACCGGTTACTTGCCACCAAACCGTAATGAATATGTTGTTCGCAGTGCAATGCCATCACCGCCAGATGTATTAGGAATGGAGCTACATCAAGCTTTCTTTAGAAAAGGATTGGTACAATACACACATCAATATAAGATTTCAAAGAAAAGCATTCCTGTAACTGTATTAAAGGAAATCTATTCTCCTCAATTACAATACATTGTAGCTATTATGAATTACTATAGTAGCAACAACTATGCTGAACATCTTGTTAAATATCTTGGATATTCACAAAGAGGAATGGGTACATTCTCCGACGGAGCTTTATCTGTATTAGCGTATTTCAAAACATTAAAAATGGAATGTGGCGGTGCTGCTTTATATGACGGCAGTGGTCTATCACGCACCAACTATATTAACGCCAACCACATGACTGAATTTTTAGTGAAAGAATACAATACCGTTGGTGGAATAAAATCGGCTTTCTATAAGAGTTTGCCAACTTCAGGAAGAAGTGGAACACTACGCTCTTTCCCATTCCCTTCAAAATTGGTAGACAAAATACATGCAAAAACGGGTTCAATGACTGGAGTCAGAAATATGGCTGGCTATATGGATACGAAATCTGGAAAGAAAATTGCCTTTTGCGTTATGCTTAACGGTTTCTTAGACACCGATGCAAACATGAAAGTCAAACAGGCACAAATATTAGAAATGATTTATAACAATTACTAATGGCAAATCCTTCACAATATTTCAAAAATAGAATTGTTTGGATTACTGGAGCATCCAGTGGTATTGGTAAAGAAATTGCTATTGCAGTATCTTCTATAGAAGGAATTGCGCTTATACTTTCGGCACGAAGAATAGAAAAACTCACCGAAGTTGCAAACGAATGTGAACAAAATGGCGCACGATGCAAAGTATTCCCTCTTGACCTTGAAAATACAGCCATTTTAGAAGAGAAAACGAACGAAGCAATACAACTATTCGGAACTATAGATGTAGTGGTACACAATGGTGGCATTAGCCAACGATCACTTGCATACGAAACACCAATAGAAAACGACAGAAAAATTATGGAGATTGACTATTTCAGTTCCATAATTATCACAAAAACAGTGCTTCCACACATGATGAAAAACGGCTTTGGGCACATTGTTGTTACAAGCAGTATTTCTGGCTGTTTCGGTTTCCCACAACGATCAGCATATTGTGCAGCGAAACATGCGATTTACGGTTACTACGAAGCATTAGATATTGAAATGCGTTCCAAAAACATTGCAGTAACTATTGTTTCTCCTGGCAGAATAAACACACCTATTTCTCTATCCGCACTTACAAAAGACGGAAAACCACACGGAGAAATGGACCCAGGACAAGCAAAAGGACTTGCCGCAGACATTTGTGCGAAACGCATTGTAAAAGGTGTGGCAAAAAAGAAACACGAAATTTTAGTAGGCAAAGGCGAACTAATTATGGTTCATATATATAGAAAGTTTCCTCGCCTATTCCATTTATTAGCAACAAAAATTAATCCGACATAAATACATTACTATGGCAAACAAATATTATATCCGCGGAATGGAACAATTAGGCATTGGCGTCACAGATGTACATGCCGCTTGGAAATGGTATCGCGAAAATTTCGGTGCCGACATAAAAATATTAGACGACGATTCTGAAGCAAAATACATGCTTAAATATACTGGTGGTGTCCCTCACCGTCGTCATGCTATTCTTGCAGTAAGCCTACAAGGTGGTGGCGGTTTTGAAATTTGGCAATACAAATCTCATGAATCAACAAAACCATTATTCGACATCCAATTAGGAGATTGCGGTATCTATGCAGGAAAAATCAAAGCATGCAATGTTGAAAAAGCACATGAATTTTTCAAAGCAAAAACCGATGGAACAAAGACATCGGAACTTTGCAAAGATCCTAAAGGAGATGTTTATTTCTGGTTACAAGATCCATTTGGAAACTATTTCCAAGTAATTCACGACACATACCAATTCAAAAACGAAGGTAAAATTACAGGGCTTTCTGCAGGTGCCGTTATTGGTGTTCCAAATATTGATGCAGCAATGACATTATACAAAGACATTTTGGGATACGACATTGAAGTGTACAAAACCGAAGCTGCCGTTTGTCCTGATTTCGCCTTTGTTCCTGGAGGGAATTCAACATTTAAAAGAATTTTACTTCGCCATTCAGAAAAACGCGAAGGTGGATTTGGAAAAGTATTCGGTCCAAGCGAAATCGAATTGGTAGAAGTAACAGACCGTACTCCACGCAATATGTTCGAAGGTCGTTTCTGGGGTGACAGAGGTTTTATTCACCTATGCTTCGACGTACAAGGTGTTGATGTTTTACGCGAATACTGTAAAGAAAAAGGCCATCCATTTACTGTAGATACACTTGAGTTATTGAATGGTGGCGACTTTGATATGGGAGACACATCTGGTATGTTCGCATACATCGAAGATCAAGGTGGAACATTGATAGAATTTACTGAAGCATATAAAATTCCAATCACAAAATGGTTTGCTTTGAAATTAAAAGGTCGTGATCCACAAAAACCACTTCCTAACCTACTATTGAAAGCACTTAAACTAAAAAAATATAAAGAATAAAAGTTCTGAAGTAGTAAAAAAATTATTATACTTGCATAACAATTACTAACAATTAAAATTATACTATTATGGCTCACAAAATTTCAGAAGATTGTATCGCATGTGGTGCTTGCCAAGGCGAATGTCCAGTAGGCGCTATTGAAGAAGGAGATATTTTCAAAGTAAACGCAGATGCTTGTACAGACTGCGGTTCTTGCGAAGATGTATGTCCAACAGGTGCTATTAAAGCCGAATAATTTATAGGCTTAAGAAAAACGAAGGTCGGCAGAATTGTCGACCTTTTTTATTTTATTCAAATGGGTTGTCCTTATCAAAATCAGGCTGATAATAGTCATTGCTTTCAAGCAATTGCGTCCACCCATTTTCAAAACCAAGTTCATCAAGTTTATCTAAAACCATATCATATTCAACAGATTGTAATGTTCTATTGATAGAACTGATTTCCAATGCCTTATACACAGGATTATACTGTGACATCAATGATATAAATACCTTATTTGAGCAGGTCTGCTCTATTTGCTCCAGTGCTTCCAAACTATTGGCAATATGATTCGGAAGAACCAAATGCCGAACAATTAATGCCGGATTTTCTTCTGAAATAACATCTTTTTTCTGCCTATACATTTCTTGTATTGCCGCCAAAGCAATTTTGGAATAATTCGGAATCGAAGAAAATGTCATTCCAAGGTCATTATATGCATATTTAAAATCAGGAATATAGAAATCAACAACATCTTCTATCGCCCGTAATGATTCCACAGAATCATAGCCATTAGTATTATAAATAATCTTTGGATACAAACCTTTTTCATGCAACATTTCTACAATGCGTACCATGTGCGGTATATGACTTGAAGGAGAAACAAATCCAACAAATTTCACTCCTTTCGAAAGAATATCAGTAATCTGCTCTACCGCAACAGAAAAATCAGTAATTTCGTTATTCACAATCGATTTCGGCTGACTTATCTGATAATTCTGACAATACACACATCGCAAATTGCAATGAGAAAAAAAGACATTGCATACTCCATTTTCGCTTTTAGGAATCGGTTCTTCACCTGTATGCAAACAAATTTTTGCAATATGTAAACCCGAATCAAGTTTACAGAATCCCAATTGCCCTTTATTTCGGTCAACACCACAATTATGTGGACAAAGCGTACAGTGAGAAAATATAGAACTATTCATTATCACCTTCGCAATAGTATAATTGACCGTTATAAATACGATATTTCAATCCATCTAATGTTATCGTATCCTCTGAATCACAAGGAGATGAAGCTGTATTATTACATATCGTATAAATATCAGAATAGGAATACTTACCATCCATATCTACTTGTTTTAGGCGAAAATACGAAAATACAGAATTAGTTACATCCTTATTTGGCATACAAACATATTGTGCACCATCACTTGATATAGAATACATGTGATAAGTACATTCAATCCAATCTTTTCCATTCTTTGAGTATTCAACAACAAAATAATCATTATTAGTTTCCGAAGCAGTTTCCCATAGAAATTCACCATTAGAATAAAGAAAATAAACCAATTCTATTGGCAACAATTGGTTCATATTTAATTCCGCAATACAATCTGCATACGAAGAATAACCAGCAATAACTTGTTTCGCTTTAATACTACTATATCTACCATCTGTAGTTTTATAATTTATATCCCACTCCTCTTCTGGACCATGTCCATTTGGCCAACCACCTGCCCCATAATTGTACAAAACATACCCTCCAAAATAGCCTATATTGTCCGCCCCATTAGGATGTTCATTCCATTGTCCCACATTTTCTATTGTACCATTACCTTCTACCGGATTTCCACACATATTTACAACCGTATATTGTTCTGCAATAATTTTCACATTATTCCAAGTATGATAGCCTGTTAATGTCCCTAATGTTAATATAGCATTTTCAGAAGCTGTTCCATTGTATTTTAAATAGATATCTTTTGTAGAAGAAATCTTATCAGAAATTACATGTCCTCCAATAATAATACCATTAGAAACATTTGCATCAATGGATATTTCCGATGCTTTCACATAGGAACATTCAGGAAAATCAATATCCTGTCCTTGACCATTTTTTATAGTCATATCTTCTGTTAACCACACACCTTTAAACGGCTGTATAGCATAATTATATCCTATATAGATTGAATTTGCAGCTATTTTTGCAGAGCATGATGTTGCAAAATACGCCGAACCATCATTATTTTGTGCAAGCTGGTCTACTCGAAATTCTCCTGTGCATATTATAGAACCATCACAAATCAATTGCATATTTTGACCATATTGATTATCATTATGTACTCTAAAATTCCTACATTCAATAGTTGTACCTTCTTTTATTTTTATTACACCTTTTCCTTTAAATAAACTTTTATTTAGATTTATATCTAAATCGCCATTTTCATCCGTACAGACATTTATAATTTCTTTCGTACTAACAACTTCTAAATCATAACATTTAGGCCAACTTGGATTTAACAAATCATTAATTGTGCCATACTTATTCACAAATTCATTTTCACCATCCAAACCTCTAACATCAGAGTGCCCATATATATATACTTCATTTCCATTATTAACATCCAAATAAGAGCCTTGAGAATACTCATAATTATTCCATATGTCATAACTACCTGTTACAACAACAATAGCATTGGTAGCCTTAATATCGCCAATATCTACACGAACTAAACCTAATCCTAATGGAGAATGTCCGTCTTGATACAAATCACCATTTATAACTGTCTTCGAATTAGAACTTAATTGTAAAGTTCCTTTCTCTTCTATTGTTACATTACCATTAACAATAAATTTAGAACCAGCTGAAATAACAACTGTTTGATTATTTGCAACAGTTACATTTCCAGTTATTTCAAGTATATCACCTTCAGGAAGTGTGTATACATTATTTTTTTTAGGTAAATCGTTAATATTTGTATAAGTCGCACCCATTGCAATTCCACAAAATTCAATGCTGAAAAGCAATAACAAAATATATTTTACAACTTTCATCATTTTACAAATTTGTATTTCTTACAAATATACAACGGTTAAAAAGCGATTTCAAGTATTTCGCAGAAGAAAAGGCTATATTTTTACCTGAAATGCATATTTCACATTCGAAAAAGAAAAATTACCTTTGTATACAAACATATAAATATGAAAAGAAGAATATTTATAACTGGCGGTGCACATGGAATTGGCCGTGGATTGGTTGAAGCTTTTTGTAAACAAAACGACTTAGTTGCTTTTTGCGATATTGATAATCAATTAGGAAGCCTAACTGCTGAAACGTTTGGAGCAAAATTCTTCTGCTTAGATGTGGCAAATAAGGAACAATTAGAAAAGTGTCTATCTACACTCTTCAATGAATGGGGAGATATTGATGTAATTATAAACAATGTCGGTATTGGCAACTTTAAACCAATCACAGAAGTTTCCGTAGAAGAATTTGATACTGTTTTACAAACAAACTTGCGTTCTGCGTTCATTACCTCACGAATGTTGGCAATCCACCGCAAACAAAACGGAAACAATCAATATGGACGCATCATAAATCTATGCTCTTCACGCTACCTTATGAGCGAAGCTGACACCGAGGCCTACAGCGCTTCAAAAGGCGGAATCTATTCTCTTACACACGCCTTGTGCATATCGCTTGCACCATACAACATTACCGTTAATGCTATTGCTCCAGGATGGATTCATGTAGACGAAAATGAAATTTTACGAGAAAAAGATCACTCCTTTCATCCAAGTGGACGAGTTGGTACTGTTGAAGATATTGCCAACGCAGCATTATTCATTTGTGACTCTAAAAATAATTTCATTAATGGACAAAACATCACAATTGATGGCGGTGTGACAAGAAAGATGATTTATCCAGAATAAATTCAAAAAAAATTTCATCTAACATCCATAAAAATAACAAAACAAATCGAACCATACATAAAAACAGCATAACAATAAGATTTTCAGTATATTTCATAACTTTTCAGCTATAAAATTATTTGTACATTTGTGTTATAGACGCAACACAAATGAAACATTTTACCCTACTACTCATCTTTATGAGTTGCTTATGCTGTGCCATTTTGGGCCAGACTATTTTTTCTACAAATCAAACTATTGAAAAACTTATTGTAGAAGAAAACACGACCATAATAAACACTGCACAAATAACTATTAACGACTCACTCATTGTATATGGAACATTAGTAAACAACGGAATTATCCGTACAAAAAACGCACTTGTTGCTGGTGGAACAGTTTGCTCTCAAAAGAAAGATTCCATACTAATCGAACAAGACCTAATACTTGCAAATTCGTTTATCACATCAACCGACTCTATAAATAGCGTAAACATAACTGCTTCAAATATTTACATAAACGGCTACACTATTGTAGAGTCTGCATATCTAACCACACAATTCCTTATCGTTAACGATACACTTGAATTTACTGGGAAAATTGGTGTAAAAACCGTATTAGAAGATTTCATAATCAATGGCTATTTCAAAAATACAGACAACGAAAACATTGTTTTGTATGGAAATGCAATAAACAACTCTACTTCCCTTTGTAAAAACGCAAATTTTGAACTACACGGAATAGACAAACATTTTTATGGAGATTTTTCTTGCTATAGAATCGATCTCGAAAAAACAACATCAACATACACAAATCACGGCAATCTTACCGTAACAAATTCATTTTCTGGAAAAGGAACACTTACCCAAGGAGAGAATTCGTTTCTTGATATCAAAACAACCACAAGTCCATTAATAATAGCAAATGCAATTGGTAATACCGTGTCGTACACAAGAGGGGGAAATCAAACAATACATTGTGATGAATTTTACAATCTAATTGTATCAAAAGACAGATTTGCGTCAATCATTCTTTCAAAAAACACGCAAATACTAAACAATCTACAAATAGAAAAGAAAGCTTTTGTTGACTGTAACGGTTTTGAACTTATTATACTCAACCCCTATGATATAGCAGATAGCGAAGTTATTCCTACAGAAAACAATGGAATTTTTCTCAACAATGGAAAAGTTATTGTGGACATAAGTCCAAATCAAACAAGCCTCATTCCCCTACTCACTAACGACACCGCAATTGCAACACTTACAATACAAAACATTGAGACAGAAAAACAAACATTCACAATCGATAGTTTATTTGCATTTACAACAAATAACGGTCATTCTAACGACGATTTTATAGAGCAAGAATTCATACAAACAACATGGCATATACAGTCAAATGCAGACAAAGCAAAAATACGATGCTATTGGAGTACGAAGAGCGAATTACCATTCTTTAATTCTGACAGTAGCACTATTTTTAAATCTACAGGAAACGGATGGAAACGCCTATCTACAAGTGCAAAAGAGCAAACTACAATTCATAATCCTAATGGATATTACACAATCGGGAACAATCTTTCTTTTTTAGGCATTTCTATGTACGATTTATACTTCCAAAAGCAAGAAAATCTCATCAAAATCCAATGGAAATCAACAGAAAACAAAACAATACTTATCGAAAAATCATACGATGGAAAACACTTCTTTTCTATTGGAGAATTTTCAGAAAAAAGTAACGAATGCATAGACACTTATTCACAACAAAATATCGTATATTATCGTTTTGCCGAAAAAGACAACACAGGTGCAATAGAATACTCACAAATATATACAATAGCACATAACAAATCCCCGAACATACACATAGATAGAAACAACCAAACAATTTCATATAACTCCACAACAAATTATAAATTAACACTATACGATTCAAAAGGATTCATTCGAAAACAAAATTCAAATACTATAATTTCACTATCAGACATACCTTCTGGAATATATTTTATCACCATAGAAACACCTACACATAAATTCACACAAAAATTTCTATGGTAAGCATTACAAATTGTTATATTTACTATCTTTGGGCAATAAAAACAGAGATATGAAAAAAATACTTACTACTTGTATAGCGTTGATAATGTTTACATTATCGTATGCACAAGACACCAATAAAGTTGTAAAAACTACTGGTCATGTTTCAATTAATGGAAAGACCGTAAATTATGATGCAAATACAGGTTTCCTTGCCTTACAAGGAAAAGACGGCAAAGCAAAAGCTAACATCTTCTATATTGCCTACACAAAAAATGATGTTTCCGACACACGAAAAAGACCTATAACATTCGTATTTAATGGTGGTCCAGGTTCTTCTTCCGCGTGGTTACACATGGGAGCAATCGGTCCTATGAAAGTATCAACTACAGAATATGGGAAAGCAGAACTTCCTCCAAAAACATACACATTGATAAACAACGACCAATGTTGGCTTGACATAACTGATTTAGTTTTCATTGACCCTGTTGGTTGTGGCTTCAGCAAACCTATTGGCGAAGAAAAAGCAGATCAATTCTATGGCTACGAAAATGATATAAAAACAACAGGTGATTTCATTAACCAATGGACTAGCGAGAACAAACGCTGGGGTTCTCCTAAATTCCTTGCTGGAGAAAGCTACGGAACAACAAGAGCTTGTGGTGTTGTTAACTATTTAATGGAAGAATATTCAATGTATTTCAACGGTATATCATTGATTTCTTGTGCATTAGATTTCGAAACTTTACGTGAATACGAAGGAAATCTGTTACCATATATATGCAATCTTCCTGTATATGCTGAACTTGCTGTTTACCACGAAATTATCACTCCAGAGAAAACTACCGACGAATTTGTAGAAGACGCAGAAGAATTTGCTATTGGAGAATATGCTCAAGCATTATTACGAGGCGATATGTTGTCGGTAAATGAAAAATATGCCTTGGCTAAAAAGATTGAATCATTCATCGGTATCAATGCAGATATTATTTTCGATCATGATCTAAAAATTCCTAGTTGGCAATACAGAAAATTATTACTTGACAAACAAAATCTTCTCATTGGCCGCTACGATGGTCGCTTAACAATGTTTGACCCAACAAACAATAGGGATTATGCGTCAGAAGATCCAAGTTATACAGAAATTGCAGGTGTTGTTGGCACTGCATTCAACGACTATGTTCGTAACGAACTCCAATACCCTATTTCTGATAAATTTTATCTTATCGGTGATGTTCGTCCATGGAAATACGGTGATGGGAAATACCTAAATGTAACACCAGAATTGCGCAATGCAATGTTTGTTAATCCAAACATGGAAATCCTTGTTGCCAACGGACGCTACGACCTAGCTACAAGTTACTTCGGAACAATCTTCGCATTTAATCACATGAACTTACCTGCCGTACTAAGAAATAGAATAACATTCACTTATTATAACGGTGGACACATGATGTATTTAGTTCCTTCGGAATTGAAGAAATTAAAAGAAGATGTGACAAAAATGTACAATAGAGGTTTGGGAATGTAGTTCCCGCAAAATTTAAATATATGAGAATAACTACAGATTATTTAGTTATCGGTTCAGGTCTTGCCGGATTAAGTTTTGCACTAAAAGTTGCAGAAACCGGAAGTGTTACAATCATTTCAAAAACAAAACTAGACGAAACAAATACTTCTTACGCACAAGGCGGAATTGCCGCCGTTTTAGAGACTTCGTCTTCAGACAATTTCCAAAAACATATTGACGACACTCTTGTTGCTGGCGCTGGTATTTGCGACAAAGCAGCCGTAGAGAAAGTAATTGAATATGCCCCAAATGCAATCAAAGATCTTGTATCGTGGGGAACACAATTCGACAAAAACGAAGACAATCAAGAAACATTCGATTTACACCGCGAAGGTGGTCATAGCAACCATCGTATTTTACACCACAAAGACAATACTGGATTCGAGGTACAAAGAGCATTATGCGAAAAAGTTCGCGCTCATAAAAATATCACGATTTACGAAAACTTCTTTGCCGTTGATTTGATTACTCAACATCACCTTGGAAGTTTAGTTAAACGCCATCAAGGAGATATAAAATGCTATGGCGTATATGCACTAAATCTTGACAATCACGAAGTTGTTACCATTTTAGCAAAAGCAACTATGCTTGCAACAGGTGGTTCTGGACAATTATTCCTTACAACTACAAACCCTGTGGTTGCTACAGGTGATGGATTTGCAATGGTTTACCGTGCTAAAGGTATTGTAGACAATATGGAATTTGTTCAATTCCACCCTACTGCCCTATATAACCCAAGCGAATCACCAAACTTCCTTATTACTGAAGCAATGCGTGGTTTCGGTGCAATTCTAAGAAACAAGAACAATGAAGCATTTATGACTCGTTACGATGAACGAGGTAATTTGGCACCACGAGACATTGTTTCCAGAGCAATCGACAACGAAATGAAGAAAAATGGTGACGATCATGTATACCTTGACTGCCGTCATCTTGATTCAGAAGCATTGAAAGAACATTTCCCACATATTTACGAAAAATGTCTATCTATAGGTATCGACATTACGAAAGATATGATTCCTGTAACCCCTGCCGCACACTATTTCTGCGGTGGTGTTAAAGTTGATTTGGAAGGTCGTACATCAATCAAATATTTGTATGCAGCAGGCGAAACAACTTGCACAGGTCTTCACGGTGGTAACAGACTTGCTTCCAACAGTTTACTAGAAGCAATTGCTTACGCTGACTTTGCATCAAAAGTTGCAATCAAGGAAAAAGACGAAAACGAATGGCAACTTTCTATTCCTGATTGGAACGACGAAGGAACTTCTCACCCAGAAGAAATGATTCTTATCACACAAAGTCTGAAAGAAGTTAGACAAATACTCAGCAATTATGTCGGTATTGTACGAAGCGAAGTACGCCTGAAAAGGGCATTTAACCGCTTGTGGACAATTTATTCAGAAACAGAGGAATTATACCAACAAACTAAATTATCTCGTAAACTTTGCGAACTACGAAACTTAATACAAGTGGGCTATCTTGTAATCAAAGCCGCAAAAGCGAGAAAAGAAAGCGTTGGAGCACATTATATGGCCGATTATCCAAATAAGAAAAATAAATAAAAACACTGATTAGTATCTAAAGCGGCTGGATGAGTTCATTCAGCCGTTTTTTGTCATAAATACCGTATTATTTGTCAAAAATAGAACTCGATTTTGTTGTTTCACAAAAAACAACTCTTTTTGTAAAATGGAAATAAAAAATTCCATATTAACAATCACAGGTTCGGATAGTACCGGAGGTTCTGGAATTCAAGCAGATATAAAAACTATATCTGAACTTGGCGGATACGCTGTTTCTGCAATAACTTCCATTACCGTACAAACCACACTAGGTATTCAGGAATTCTTCGATGTTCCTGCAAACATTGTCGCTGGTCAGATTGAGGCTATCTTTAACGATGTACAACCAAACATCATAAAAATTGGTATGATTCGTAATACCAATGTCATTCCTGTAATTTGCGAATCTCTACGGAAAAATAAACCAAAATTCATACTATACGACCCTGTAATCTACTCTACCACAGGTGATTTACTTATGGACAACGACATTTTAGATTGCATACAAAAAGAATTAATTCCACTTTGCGACCTCATTATTGTCAGAAAAAAAGACGCACTATTCTTACAACGAACTATAAACGCAGAAAAACTGCATATTCTTGACGACACCATCCTACACGGATTTGCAAATAAATTCTCAAGTGCTACAGCTGTATTTCTTAGTAAAGGCAAAACCATCAGCGAAGCATTAGAAGAAGCAAAATCATACTTAAACACACAAATTGTACATACTTCCAACATCACTGGCCGAAGCAATGAATTGTACAATGAATTTATGAGCAATATTGTCAAATATGCCAAAACATATAGCGATGTACATTTCTATGCTGAACAGCTAAATGTAAGTAGTAAATATTTGTCACAGGTGACAAAACTAATATCAGGTATGGCACCTAAGACAATAATAGACAATTATTTACTTGGAGAAATTGAGACCGAACTGAAAACAACAGGGAAAACAATTCAAGAAATTGCAAACGATTTCGGATTTTCATCCCAGGCACATTTTACCAAATTTTTCAAAAAAATGACAAAATATTCACCACGAGAATACAGAAAAAACAATCATTAGAAAATCAATTTTTCCTACAAATAAATATAAATAATTGTAAATAAACTCATTAGTATTTTATTTTTCAAAAAACAACACCCCAATTACGCTTCATTTACAAGGATTAGATATTTTTGCAACACAAATACAAATAAATGGAAGACAACTATAACATACTGTGTATCTGTAGCAATAAAGACATCAGAAACACTGTTACACAATCTGTTACAAGCACAAACTTTCATCTATTTTATGCGAACAATCTACAAGAAACACTTATTCATATTTCTTCCGAAAACCCACAAATATTTTTTTGCGATTTTAACTTTGCAAAACAGTACCATACAGAAGTCTTCTCACTCGCAAGAAAGAACAACCCAAACATTCTAATAAACATTTTATTAGACCAAAACGACAAAGACACGTTATTTCAGGCAATGTCTTTTGGCATAAATAACTATCTCGTGTTCCCTATCATAACAGAAGATCTTTGCAACTACCTAAAATTGTGCGGATTAATTATACAAACAAGGAACAAAAAAGCACAAGCACCACAACCACAGACTTCTACATCAAAAACAATTATTGCAGATAATACTATTGAAAACGTCCCTGAAATAGTCAACTCACTCGTTGAACTTTGTAATCAAAATTTCGACAAAAACGAAATACGAATAGGATTAGAAGAACTGATTATCAACGCAATAGAGCACGGAAACCTAAACATAAACTTTGCAGAAAAAAATCAGGCAATCTTTAATGGTACATTCGAGGAACTTGTGCAAGAGCGAAAAAGCAACAAATTATACAAAGACAAAAAAATATCCATTTCGTTTCACCAAGAACCAAACTACGACGAATGGCAAATCGAAGACGAAGGAAACGGATTCGATCCAAGTGAAATACCGACATTCACAAAACTTTCGCAAACCCAACAACTACACGGACGAGGAATACTTATTAGCAGATTCCAATTCGACGAAATAGAATACAAAAACGAAGGAAGACTCGTGCGAATCCGTCGATACGCAAGTAAATAACCTTCCATCATTTCCATAACAAGAACTACAAGCGTTCGTCTGGCAAGGATTTCTTTGCATCGGTTTTCAAACCTAAATCCTGCAGTTTATGAGCACCATTTACAATACTTTGTGTGCCACTATATAGTTTCTTTTCTGTTTTTTCATAATAGTCAGACACGCCCTGTATTCTTTTTCCCAAATCCTCAAACAATGATGTAAAATCAGAAACGCGATTCAACAATTCCTCCGCACGACGAATAATTTCCGCCTGATTTTTATTTTGTTCCACCTGCGTCCAAGCAAGTTCAATCATACGAAGTAAAGCAATTAAATTCTGTTCACTTGTAATGAAAACCCCCTTTGCAAAAGCACTACTCCACAATTGGTTATCGTTCATTAATGCCAACTGCATTGCCATTTCATTCGGAATAAACATTATTACATAGTTGATAAACTGACGAGAACCAACCACATATTTACTATAATTTTTCTTTGACAGCTCATCAATATGCGCACGAACACTAGTAAGATGATTTTTCAAAGCAACAGCACGTGCTTCGTCCGTTTCGGCATTCTGATACTCAACAAAAGCCGTAAGCGATGTCTTAGAATCAACAACCACGTCTTTCCCATCCGGATAATGAACAACCACATCTGGAATCATTCTATGATTTTCCTCATTAAGCAAAGCATTACCTTGCTCATCTACTAGAGTAGTCTGCACATCAAAATGTTTTCCCTTTACAAGTCCTTGACTTTCAAGAATTTGATTTAAAATCAATTCTCCCCAGTTACCTTGTAACTTTGGATTATTATTTTTTAACGCATTTGCAAGATTATCAGCCTTTTGTCCTATATCGGCACTTCGCTCCATCATTGTACGAATTTGCTGCTCTAACGTAGCACTTTCTTTTGTATGACTTTCCCGACTCGCCTCAACTGTCTTTTTCATTTCTCCAATAGTATCCTTTAACGGAGAAATGATTGCATCCATCTGTAACTTATTCGTATCCGCCAACTGTTTCTCGCGTTGAATCAACAACTGTTCCGTTGCAGATTGTAACTGTTCTTGTACTAACCGCAATTGTTTATCAAACTGATTTTGCAATAATTCTTTATCGTCCTTTCCTTGCTGTTCCAACATCTGAACTTGCGCAGCAAGTCTTTCACTCTGAGCACGGAAAGCATCCTTCTCATCTCTTACAATTTGCATATCATATTTCAAATTCAAAAGCTCTGCGTCACGACTAGAAATACAACGGTCTTTCTCTTCGATAGACGAGTTTAGACGAATCATTTCGTTCTCATAACCATTACACTTATTTCTGTAATATCTATCTACAAAAACATACACAAGCAAAGCTGAAACAACAGCAACAATCAATACATATAAAATTTCCATAATCATCATTTTTATCAAATATACCGAATCAACAAAAAAACGCAATGTCGTCATACAAAAATTTACGAGACAATGCTCAAGAAAACCAAAAATCCGTACCTTTGAAAAATATTGTAAAAAAATTAAAATACATGAATATAGAATCAGAATTTCTTCATCCCGAAATGGAAACACTTTCTCGGGCCGAAATCGAAAAACTTCAACTAAAAAGATTACAAGAAACAGTAAAACATTGTATGAACTCTCCGTTCTACAAAAAGAGATTCGAAGAGATAGGATTAAAGCCAGAAGACATAACTTCACTTGAAGACATCAAGAAAATACCATTCACTACAAAACAAGATTTACGTGACACTTACCCATTTGGAATGGCAAGCGTTCCATTGCGCGAATGCGTCCGACTACATTCCTCATCAGGAACGACAGGAAACCCTACCGTAATCCTCCATACACAAAAAGATTTGGACGAATGGGCAAACGCCGTTGCACGTTGCTTATGGATGGTCGGCCTACGTCCCGATGACGTTTTTCAAAACTCGTCAGGCTACGGAATGTTTACCGGTGGTTTAGGCTTCCAATATGGAGCTGAACGTCTTGGCATGCTTACCGTTCCTGCAGCTGCCGGAAACTCCCTACGACAGATAAAATTCTTCACAGACTTTGGTACCACTGCCGTACACGCAGTTCCTTCGTACATAACACGTCTATACGAAGTCATGCAACAACAAGGTATAGACCCTCGTAAAGACACGAAGCTTAAAGTGCTTGCTATCGGCGCAGAACCTCATAGTGAAGAACAACGAAAACGTATAGAAGACATGATGGGAGTAAAAGCATACAACTCATTCGGAATGAGTGAAATGTGCGGCCCTGGCGTTGCTTTTGAATGTAAAGAACAAAACGGTCTTCATTTTTGGGAAGACTATTACATTGTAGAAATTGTCGACCCTGAAACATTAGAACCTGTTCCTGATGGAGAAATTGGCGAGTTAGTACTTACCACCCTTAACCGTGAAGCTATGCCGCTACTTCGCTACAGAACACGAGATTTAACACGTGTTCTTGGCAAAACTTGCCCATGCGGCCGCAATCACATCCGCCTAGATCGTATGCGCGGTAGAAGCGACGACATGATGGTACTTCGTGGCGTAAATATCTTCCCAATTCAAATAGAAAAAATTCTTATGCAATATTCAGAATTGGGAAGCAATTACCTTATCACACTTACTACCGACGACAACAACGACAATATGACTGTCGAAGTAGAACTTGCAGAAAACAGCAATAATGCCGAACAACTACAAAAGCTAACGAAGAACATCACTCGTGCATTAAAAGACGAAATTCTATTAACACCTTTTGTAAAACTTGTTGCCAAAGGTAGTTTACCTGTAAGCGAAGGCAAAGCAGTGCGTGTTGTCGACAAACGAAAAGTATATTTATAACAAACATTCACAGAATAAAAACTTGTGAAAGTCTATGCAAAAGACTACAACAACGTATAGACACAAATTCTGAACGTTTTCCAATAAACTATTATCATAAATAAAAACAGGGGCGAATACAACGCCCCTATTTTTTTACTTCACCTATCCCGTCCTAAAAAAGCGTTACA
>DCIX01000030.1 GCA_002317135.1 Bacteroidales bacterium UBA1715 | reverse complement strand
CTGAGGAAGAAAATAATGGAGAAGAAACAGGTGACAATAACGAAAATGATACCGACAATTCCACATTGAAACCTGTGTTGAATGCGATGAAGGTGGAAAATGTAACTTCACATAGTGCAGAATTTTCTGATTTGTTGGCAATAACAGGTTCCGCTTGGTATAAAATGGGAAGCGACAGCAAAGTGGGTTTCTGTTTGTCTACATCTGCAAATCCTACAATACAAGATAATTCTGTGTATGAAGAAGGTATTACAGAAGATGGCGGGCTCTCATGGGCTTGTGACCAACCGCTCAATCCGAATACAACCTATTATGTGCGTTCGTATGCAATAGTAACGCTAACTGACATAAACAGCAATACAAATACTAAGATTGTTTACGGCAATGAAAAGAGTTTTAAAACGCTTGCCGTTAATAATAGTTATTCGTATGCAACAGGAGCAATAAAAGGCTGTTTCTCGGTTAGTGCAAATAGCACAGTTTCCTTCTCGCAAGGCAACTTGCAATATCAGGCAAGCACAAATACATGGCGTTTTGCGGAACACCAATATGATATGATAGGTGAGGCAAACAAAAACATTTCTTCTACATACAGCGGTTGGATAGACTTGTTCGGTTGGGGGACAAGCGGTTATAACTCAAAATATCCGTACATGACAAGTACAAGTTATAGTGATTATGGTGTTGTAGGTGATGAATTTGCTGACATTGCAGGAACAAACTTCGACTGGGGCGTATATAATAAGATAAGCAACGGCGGAAACTTAGCGGGTCAGTGGAGAACACTAACACGCGAAGAATGGAATTATTTGATGAATGAACGTCCCAATGCTTCAAGACTACGTTCGCAAGCAAGAGTGAATGGAATAAATGGTTACATATTTCTTCCGGATAATTGGAATGGAGCAAGCTTGTTGGATTTTATAGAACAGGCAGGTAATTATGCGTTTAATAAATATTCTGCTGTAGAGTGGGAGGTTATGGAATCTTACGGAGCAGTTTTTCTTCCTGCTGCTGGCAACCGCGACGGTACGGACGTGGGTTCCTACGGGTACTACTGGTCGTCTACGGCTAACGACTACAACGCGTACTGCCTGTACTTCTACAGCGACTATGCCAGCGTGTACTACAACTACCGCGACTACGGTCTATCTGTGCGTCTTGTGCGCAGTTTGTAGAATTTACCATCCCTAGTACGGGCGTATTCATACGCCCTGTCTAAAAATCAGCGAAAGGCGGGTACAAGCCGCCACAAGCGGCACCAAACCGCCTTTCACTGATTTTTTAATACTGAATACTATGGCACAACTACAAGATATAATAAAAGCAGAAGGCTTGCGTGAAACAATGCAGGATTATCGCACAGTGCATCTCTATCCCGAGGGTTCATTCCTGCGTGCGTACGAGCGGAGTGCGTGGCTTTGGTGTCGCTATGTGTCCGATTTCAAACCAACACACCGCAAGGTTAAGTCTTTGGAACAGAGTTTTGTTCACATTGGTTGTCCGTCATCAAGTTTTGTAAAACACATTCCCGAAGGTTCGTCTCATTATTTCGACACCGATGGAACAATTCATTTGGAGATTTCTCCGTCGCTTCTTTCCGATGATATGGATGTAACTGCAATGCAATCTGAATTTGAGAAATGGAAACAAGAAATTCCGCTTTCAGAATCGTCTTCAAAAAAGAAGCAGGAAGGAACAGTTGCAAGTGTACAACAACCAACACTCACATCTATAATGCAACAAATACTTGCTTTCCCAATCGAAAACAAATCGCTTATTGAAAGTGTTACGTTCCTTTCCGATGTAAAACAGCAATTGGCGAAATTGGTGTAGAAGGTTAAAAATAATGTAGTGGTGTATTGTATACGTCGTCTATAAATAAAGGAGGATTCTTCCTAAAATGGTAAATTCAAAGATAGTCTGCTCGCAAGAAATGCGTGAAAAAACGGTAATACGAAATGGCTTGTCTTAGAATATTCTTTTTCGTATGGGTAACAGAGACTATCGTCACAAAATGTTTTTCTTCCTGCTGCTGGCAACCGCAACGGTACGGACGTGAATAACGTGGGTTCCTACGGGAACTACTGGTCGTCTACGGCTAACGACAACAACGCGAACTACCTGAACTTCAACAGCGACAATGCCAACATGAACAACAACAACCGCAACAACGGTCAATCTGTGCGTCTTGTGCGCAGTTGTAGCACTTACTAATCAATTATGGAAAAACCTCCTTTTAATCTTTCTTACGAACAATTATTGTTCGATTTGCATCAAGCATATTTCGATGCCCGGCGTCATAAACGCAAAAAGTCCTACCAAGTCCGTTTCGAGAAATATATGGAGCAGAACCTGCGGGAACTTGCCCACGATTTGTTTACAAGAACTTACAAGGCACAGCCTTCAACGTGTTTTATTATAGAAGATCCCAAAAAACGAGAGGTCTTCGCTGCCGATTTCCGTGATAGGGTGGTTCATCATTTGTACTACAACTACGTACACGAATTGTTTGAACGCACTTTTATACAAGATTCGTATAGTTGTATTAAGGGACGTGGCACTCATTATGGAATCAATCGCTTGGAACAGCATATACGGCAAGAGTCGTTGAATTACACGGAAACGTGCTATGTTCTAAAAATGGATATTCAAGGCTATTTTATGCATATAAACCGACAATTGTTGTTGGAAATTTGTCTGAAGAAACTTCGTATGATGCAATTTCATAGAATTTCAAAAAAGGAAAAACAATGTTGGAACGATGTGCTTGATTTTGATTTTATTGAATATCTGACCAGAGAAATTGTCTTGCTCAATCCGGTTGGAAATTGCAGACGTAAAGGTAAGATAAGTGATTGGGATAGCTTGCCCGCTGCAAAAAGTTTGTTTTGCTCTCCCGAAGGTTGTGGCTTGCCGATAGGAAATCTAACCTCGCAGTTGTTTAGTAATGTTTATCTTGGGGAATTAGATGAATTTATGAAGCGAACACTGAAATGCCATCGTTATGGTCGCTATGTCGATGATTTCTATGTTGTGAGTATAGACAAGCAATGGCTTCGTTTATTGATAGAACAAGTTCGTTCCTTTTTGAATGGAACTTTATTTTTGTCTTTACACGATGGAAAAACTGTCATCAGAAGTTCCTGGTATGGAGTTGAATTCCTAGGTGCTTATTTGAAACCACATCGGAAATACGTGAGCAACCAATGCCTGCATAGAATGAATAAAAAACTACCGACATTGTTTCGTGAGAAAAATCCATATAGTATTCGTGCTCGGCTGAATTCGTATTTGGGTATATTTTCACATTATTCATCGTATTCCTTGCGTAAGGAAATGTTTTTGGACAAAAATTTTTTTTGGACGTATGGAATTTTTTCGAGAAATGGTTTGTTGTTTGTTTTGAAATAAATTTCTGTTTTCAGGGCAGAGCAGAGCCCTGCCCCGACGGACGACGGAAAAATTAATCATTAATCATTCAATAAATTATCAATTAAAAAAAATCTTCCTTTTTGTATTGTATTTCAAAAAAATAACTACTTTTGCATCCCGATTTATAGGGAAAAGTATATCTAATAATAAACAAATAATAAGTAATATGCCTACAATTCAGCAGTTAGTAAGAAAAGGTAGAAACGAAATCGTAGACAAAAGTAAGTCTCCGGCTTTGGATTCATGCCCACAGAAAAGAGGTGTTTGCGTTCGTGTTTACACAACTACACCTAAGAAACCTAATTCTGCAATGCGTAAGGTTGCCCGTGTTCGTTTAACAAACGGAAAAGAGGTGAACGCTTACATCCCAGGAGAAGGTCACAAGCTTCAAGAACACTCTATCGTATTAGTACGTGGTGGTCGTGTTAAAGATTTACCAGGTGTTCGTTATCACTTAGTAAGAGGTGCATTAGATTCTTCTGGTGTAGAAGGAAGATTGCAATCTCGCTCTAAATACGGAGCAAAACGTCCAAAAGAAAATAAAAAATAATCTTTAATAAGCATTTTCAATGAGAAAGAGTAAACCAAAAAAACGAGTAATTCTTCCAGATCCTAAGTTTGGGGACGTGGATGTAACGAAGTTCGTAAATAATCTTATGTTAGATGGTAAAAAAAGCATCGCATACGAAATTTTTTATGATACGTTAGATATCGTTGAAGAAAAGAAACAAACTCCAGAAATGTCTGCATTAGACGTATGGAAAAAAGCCTTAGACAATGTTACTCCATTGGTAGAGGTAAAAAGCCGTCGTGTAGGTGGTGCTACATTCCAGATTCCTTCTGAAATCCGCCCAGCTCGTCGTCAATCAATCGGAATGAAGAACTTGATTTTGTATGCACGCAAAAGAGCAGGTCATTCAATGAAAGACAAATTAGCTGCTGAAATTTTGGCTGCCTTCAATGAAGAAGGTGGAGCTTTCAAAAAGAAAGATGAAACTCACAGAATGGCTGAAGCAAACAAAGCATTCTCTCACTTTAGATTTTAATATTAGCGAAAGATGGCAAAACTTGATTTACATTATACAAGAAACATTGGTATCGCTGCTCACATCGATGCAGGTAAAACTACCACTACAGAACGTATTCTTTACTATACTGGTGTAAACCATAAAATTGGTGAAGTACACGATGGTGCTGCAACAATGGACTGGATGGCTCAAGAACAAGAACGTGGTATCACTATCTGTTCTGCAGCAACTACTTGTTTCTGGAAATATAAAGGAAACCAATATAAAATTAACATTATCGATACTCCGGGACACGTTGACTTCACAGCTGAAGTAAACCGTTCTTTACGTATTCTTGATGGTCTTGTATTCTTGTTCTCTGCTGTTGATGGTGTTGAACCTCAATCAGAAACAAACTGGCGCTTGGCAGATGGATACAATGTAACTCGTCTAGGTTTCGTAAACAAAATGGACCGTCAAGGTGCTGATTTCTTGAACGTGTGCAAACAAGTTCGTGAAATGCTTGGTGGTAATGCTGTTCCTCTACAATTGCCAATTGGTGCTGAAGATAGCTTCAAGGGTGTTGTTGACTTAGTAAAAGGTATCGGTATGGTTTGGAATGAAGCTGACCAAGGTATGACTTATACTGAAGTTCCAATTCCAGACGATATGAAAGATGAAGTTGCAGAATGGAGAGAAAAACTTCTTGAATCTGTATCAGAATTCGATGATACTTTAATGGAAAAATTCTTCGAAGATCCAGATTCTATTACAGAAGAAGAAATCCTTTCAGCTCTTCGCAAAGCTTGTATCGCTAACAAGGTAATTCCTATGTTGTGTGGTTCTTCTTTCAAGAATAAAGGTGTTCAAGAAATGTTGAACTATGTAATGGAATTACTTCCTAGTCCACTTGATAAAGAATTTATCGAAGGTACAAACCCTAATACAGATGAAAAAGTTCGTCGCAAACCAGGTGTGGAAGATCCATTCTGTGCTTTGGCATTTAAGATTGCAACAGACCCATTTGTAGGACGTTTGTGCTATTTCCGTGTATATTCAGGTCACTTGGATGCAGGTTCTTATGTTTACAATACAAGAAGTGGTGCAAAAGAGCGTATCTCTCGTATCTACCAAATGCACGCAAACAAACAAAACCCAATCGAATTTATCGAAGGTGGTGATATTGCTGCTGGTGTAGGTTTCAAAGATATTAAGACTGGTGATACACTTTGTGATGAAAACGCACCAATCGTACTTGAATCAATGACATTCCCAGATCCAGTTATCGGTTTGGCTGTTGAACCAAAAACAAAAGCTGATGTTGATAAAATGGGTATCGCTCTTGCAAAATTGGCAGAAGAAGACCCTACATTCACTGTTAAGACAGATCAAGAAACAGGCCAAACAGTTATCAGTGGTATGGGTGAATTACACTTGGATATCATTATGGACCGTTTGAAACGTGAATTCCATGTAGAATGTAGCCAAGGTGCTCCTCAAGTTAATTATAAAGAATCTATCACAGTAGAAGTAGAACATAGAGAAGTCTTCAAAAAACAATCTGGTGGTCGTGGTAAGTTTGCTGATATCGCATTCAAAATCGGTCCAGCTGATGAAGGTAAAGAAGGCTTGCAATTCGAAGACTATGTTAAAGGTGGTAACATTCCTAAGGAATTCATTCCTGCTATCGAAAAAGGTTTCAAAGCTGCAATGGAAAATGGTGTGTTAGCAGGTTATCCAGTTGAATCAATGAAGGTTCAAGTTATGGATGGTTCTTTCCACCCTGTTGACTCTGATGCATTGTCATTCGAACTATGTGCTAAGATGGGTTACAAAGAAGCTTGTAAGAAAGCTGCTCCAAAGATTTTGGAACCTATCATGAAAGTAGAAGTCGTTACTCCAGAAGAATCTATGGGTGATGTTGTAGGTGACTTGAACAAACGTCGTGGTCAAATTCGCGGTATGGATTCAAGAAACAATGCAAGCGTTGTTAAAGCATTTGTTCCTCTTGCAGAAATGTTCGGTTATGTAACAGATCTTCGTACAATTACTTCAGGTCGTGCTACTTCAACAATGGAATTTGACCATTTTGAACAAGTTCCAGCAAATATTGCAGAAACGATTATAAATAAAAACAATTAATATTAATAGGCATGAGTCAAAGAATTAGAATTAAATTAAAGTCTTATGACCACAATCTAGTAGATAAATCTGCTGAAAAGATTGTTAAGACTGTGAAAACTACAGGAGCTGTAGTAAGTGGTCCGATTCCGCTGCCAACTCACAAGCGTATTTTTACTGTTAACCGTTCAACACACGTTAACAAAAAAGCACGTGAACAATTTCAATTGTCATCACATGCTAGATTGCTAGACATCTATAGCAGTTCAGCAAAAACAGTTGATGCTTTGATGAAACTTGAGTTGCCAAGTGGAGTTGAAGTTGAAATTAGAGTGTAGTAATTTAAAATTGTAAAAAAATGCTTGGTATACTAGGTAAAAAAGTAGGTATGACCTCTATCTTCTTGGAAGATGGAAAAAATGTAGCATGTACAGTTATTGAAGCTGGACCTTGTGTTGTTACCCAGATAAAATCAAACGAAACAGATGGTTATTCATCAGTTCAATTGGGTTTCGACGATAAGAAAGAAAAAAATACTTCACGTGCTGAACTTGGTCACTTTAAGAAAGCTGCAACAACTCCAAAGAGAGAAGTTGTAGAATTCAGAAATTTCGATAAAGAAGTAAAACTTGGTGATATTTTGTCTGTTGCTGATATTATTGCAGAAGGCGATTGGTTGTCTGTAACAGGTACATCTAAGGGACGTGGTTTCCAAGGTGTTGTAAAACGTCATGGTTTCGGTGGTGTTGGTGAAGCAACTCACGGTCAAGATGACCGTCAACGTGCTCCTGGTTCTATCGGTGCTTGTTCTACTCCATCACGTGTATTCAAAGGTATGCGAATGGGCGGTCAAATGGGTGGCAATCAAGTAAAGGTACAAAACCTTGAAGTTGTTAAAGTAATGCCAGAAAAGAATGTTGTATTAGTGAGAGGTGCTGTACCTGGAGCTAAAGGTGGATATTTAATAATTACGAAGTAACGATGGAAATAGTAGTAAAAGATATACAAGGTAAGGATACTGGAAAGAAAGTAGTCCTTGACGACGCAATCTTCGGAATAGAACCAAACGAACACGCTGTTTACTTGGATGTTAAAGCTATTTTAGCAAACAAACGTCAAGGTACACATGCTTCTAAAGAGAAGAGTACTATTTCTGGAAGTACAAGAAAATTAAAGAGACAAAAAGGTACAGGTGGAGCTCGTGCAGGTAGTATCAAAAACCCATTGTTCCGTGGTGGAGCTAGAGTATTTGGTCCTCAACCTCGTGATTACTCTGAAAAAATCAACAAGAAAGTTAAGGATCTTGCACGTAAATCTGTATTATCAGCAAAGGCAAAAGATAACGAAATCATCGTTGTAGAAGATTTTTCATTCGAAGCACCAAAAACAAAAAATATTGTTGCTTTACAGAAAAATTTGAACGTTGGCGACAAAAAATCGTTGTTAGTCATTGCAAATCAAGATAATAATGTATATTTGTCAGCTAGAAATTTGCAAGGGTTCTCTGTGGTAAATGCTTCAGATATAAACACTTACGAATTATTGAAGGCTAAAAATTTGATCTTGTGCGAGAGCTCAGTAGAAGAAATTGTTAAAATTTTAAATAAATAATTGGTGATGGAAGTATTGCAAAAACCGATCATAACTGAAAAGATGTCGAAAAAAGGCGACGCTTTGAACCAATATGGTTTTATCGTTGAGAAAACGGCAGATAAAGATCAAATAAAGAAAGCAGTTGAAAGTATGTATGGTGTTACTGTGGTAGCAGTTAACACTATGCGTTATGATGGCAAAGTGAAAGTTCGTAATACTAAAAAAGGTATGATGGTAGGTAGAACTAACGCTTATAAGAAAGCTATCGTTACAGTTCAAAAAGACCAAAAAATAGACTTCTATAGTAATATTTAATAGAGATGGCAATAAAGAAATTAAAACCAACCACTCCTGGACAGCGTCATAAGGTTGTTGTTGTTGATAATCAAATATCTTCAACTAACAAACCTGAAAAATCGCTTTTGGCTGTATTGAAAAGTACAGGTGGTAGAGATAACACAGGTAAAATGACAATGCGTTATATTGGTGGAGGCCATAAACGCAAATATCGTATTATAGACTTCAAGAGAGATAAAGAAGATATTCAAGCAGAAGTTTTAACTATTGAATACGATCCTAATAGAAGTGCTAGAATTTGCTTAGTTCAATATGAAGATGGAGAAAAGAGATATATTATCGCTCCAGTTGGAATTCAAATTGGACAAAAGGTTGTTTCTGGACATTCAGCTGAACCAGAAATTGGTAATACGTTATATTTGAAAGATATTCCTCTAGGTACAATCATTCATAATATTGAATTGATTCCTGGTAGAGGTGCACAATTAGCTCGTAGTGCAGGTTCTTATGCTCAATTGGCTTCTCGTGATGGAAAATATGCTATTATTAAATTGCCTTCAGGTGAAACAAGAATGGTTCTTGTCACTTGTAAAGCAACAATAGGAACTGTTTCTAACTCAGAACACTCATTGGAACAATCAGGTAAAGCTGGTCGTTCAAGATGGTTGGGACGTCGTCCACGAAACAGAGGTGTTGTAATGAACCCAGTAGATCACCCAATGGGTGGTGGTGAAGGTCGTGCTTCTGGAGGTCTTCCTCGTTCAAGAAAAGGTTTGCCTTCAAGAGGTTATAAGACACGTGCTCCTAAGAAAGCATCAAATAAGTTAATCATTGAAAGAAGAAAGAAGTAATTAAAAAGAAGTAACTATGAGTCGTTCTCTAAAAAAAGGACCATATATTGATTTCAATTTGGAGAGAAAAGTGCTTCAAATGAACGAAAGTGGCAAAAAAACCTCTGTAAAAACTTGGGCACGTGCCTCTATGATTTCTCCAGATTTCGTTGGTCACACAGTGTTAGTTCACAATGGAAATAAGTTCATTCCTGTGTATGTAACTGAAAATATGGTGGGTCATAAATTAGGCGAATTTGCACCTACACGTAATTTCCGAGGTCATGGTGGTAATAAAAAGTAAACTAGCGAGTCATGAATAGAAAAAAAGAAAGTTCAATAAAAATAAAAGAAGCCAAAAAACAAAAGGCTTTCGCTATCTTGCGTAACTGTCCAACATCTCCTCGCAAAATGCGTTTGGTTGTTGATATGATTAGAGGAAGAGAAGTAAACAATGCATTAGATGTGTTGCGTTACTCTACAAAAGAAGCCTCTCGTAAAGTAGAAAAACTCGTGATGAGTGCTATAAACAACTGGGAACAAAAGAATGAAGGTCTTCGTGTTGAAGATAATCCTTTATACATTAAGGAAATCTTCGTTAACGAAGGTAGAACTTTGAAAAGAATTCAACCAGCACCACAAGGTCGTGCTCACAGAATTCGTAAACGTTCAAATCATGTAACAGTTGTAGTAGATACAATTCAAAAAGAAACAGAAGCAAAATAATAAATTTTCATGGGACAAAAAGTAAATCCAATAGGAAACAGGTTAGGAGTTATAAAAGGTTGGGATTCTAACTGGTATGGTGGCGATAATTATGTAGAAAAACTACATGAGGATTATGAGATTCGTCGCTATTTAAATGCTCGTTTGGCAAAAGCTAGCATTTCAAAAATTATTATTGAGCGTACGTTGAAATTAGTAACAGTAACTATCAACACTGCCCGTCCAGGTGTTATTATCGGTAAAGGTGGTCAAGAAGTTGACAAATTGAAAGAAGAGTTAAAGAAAATTTCTAACAAAGAAGTTCAACTTAACGTTCTTGAAATTAAACGTCCTGAATTGGATGCTGTTATTGTTGGAGACCAAATCGCTCGTCAATTGGAAGGTCGTGTAGCATACAGACGTGCTATTAAAACTGCAATCTCTTCTGCTATGAGAATGGGGGCAGAAGGAATCAAGATCCAAATTTCTGGTCGTTTGAATGGTGCTGAAATGGCTCGTTCAGAAATGTACAAAGAAGGACGTATTCCTCTACACACGTTACGTGCAGATATTGATTACTCTAGCACATTCGCATTAACAACATACGGAAAACTTGGTTTGAAAGTATGGATTTTCAAAGGTGAACGTTATGGTAAAGTTGATTTAACTCCAAATAGCGTAGAAGCAAGCGCTGCACCAAAGAAAAACTTCGGCGGAAGAAAAAGAACTACAAAAAAATAACAACTAATACGAATTAGCAATGTTACAACCTAAGAAAACAAAATATAGAAAGCAGCAAAAAGGAAGAATGAAAGGAAATGCTCAAAGAGGGCATGAATTAGCATTCGGATCTTTTGGAATAAAATCATTGGAATCTTATTGGATTACTGCTAGACAAATCGAGGCAGCCCGTGTTGCTGTAACTCGTTATATGAAACGTGAAGGTCAGATTTGGATTCGCATATTCCCTGATAAACCAGTAACTGCAAAACCTGCAGAAGTACGTCAAGGTAAAGGTAAGGGAGCTGTTTCTCACTGGGCAGCACCTGTAACTCCAGGAAGAATATTGTTTGAAGCTGATGGTGTTCCATTGGAAGTAGCTAAAGAAGCACTTCGTTTGGCTGCTCAAAAATTGCCGATAACAACCAAATTTGTTGTAAGAAATGATTATGTTCAAGAATAGAAAGGAAGACCATGAAAGCAGCAGAAATTAGAGAATTATCGACAAAAGAGATTGAGGAAAAAATCCAAGTTGAAACTGAAGGCTTGAATAAGATGAAACTTAATCATGTTATCACTCTATTGGAAAATCCTAATCAATTGAAAGAAACGAGACGTAATATCGCTCGTATGAAAACAATATTAAGAGAACGCGAACTAACTAAATAGTCTAAAATGGAGAGAAATTTCAGAAAAGAAAGAATCGGTGTTGTAGTCAGCAATAAAATGGACAAAACAATTGTTGTTGCTGTTGAGAGAAAAGAAAAACACCCTTTATATGGTAAGTTCTTGAAAAGAACGACTAAATTTGTCGCTCAAGATGACAAGTCTGAATGTTCAGAAGGCGATGTTGTAAGAATCATGGAAACACGCCCATTGAGCAAGACAAAACGTTGGCGATTAGTTGAGATAATTGAAAAAACGAAATAAGAGATGATACAGCAAGAAACAAGATTAAATGTTGCTGATAACAGTGGAGCAAAAGAAGTTTTGTGTATCCGTGTTTTAGGTGGTACAGGAAAAAGATATGCTTCTATCGGTGATAAAATCGTCGTAACCGTTAAAAGTGCAATACCTAATGGTAATGTTAAACAAGGTCAGGTTACAAAAGGCGTAGTTGTGAGAACGAAAAAAGAAGTTAAGCGCGCTGATGGTTCATACATCCGCTTTGATGATAATGCAGTTGTGTTGCTTAACGAGGCTGGTGAAATGAGAGGTACTCGTATTTTCGGTCCTGTAGGTCGTGAATTACGTGACGGTCAATATATGAAGATCGTTTCACTTGCTCCTGAAGTGTTATAATTTAATACAAGTAGAAATGCAAAAGAAATTTAACATAAAGAAAGGCGACACAGTATTAGTTCTTTCAGGCGAGTACAAAGGTCAAAAAGGTAAGGTTCTTGAAATGAAGACCAAAATTGACTCTGCTCTTGTAGAAGGAATCAACATTGTATCAAAAAATACAAAGCCTAATGCAAAAAATCCTCAAGGAGGAATTGTGAAGAAAGAAGCTCCTATTCATGTATCAAATCTTATGTTAGTAGATCCTGCAACAGGTAATCCTACTAGAGTTGGTAAAAAACGTAATGAAGCAGGCAAATTAGTTCGTTATTCAAAAAAGACAGGGGAGGTAATTAAATAATGGAGACTTACGTACCTACATTAAAAAAGTTATATACTGAAACTATACAGGCGAATTTGCAAAAACAATTCGGGTATAAGTCAAAAATGCAAGTACCACGTATTGAAAAGATCGTGATAAATCAAGCTATTGGTGATGCAGTAGCTGATAAGAAATTAATTGACACTGCTATCAGTGAGATTTCAATTATTGCTGGTCAAAAAGCTGTTCCAACTTACTCTAGAAAAGATATTTCTAACTTCAAGTTAAGAAAAGGAATGCCAATCGGTGTACGAGTAACTTTGAGAAGAGAAAAAATGTACGAATTCATGGAAAGATTGATTTGTTCAGCTCTTCCTCGTATTAGAGATTTCCAAGGTATCAAAACAAAATTTGATAAGAACGGTAACTTCTCATTTGGTATTACAGAACAAATTATCTTCCCAGAAATCGAAGTAGATAAAGTTACAAGAATGATGGGTATGGATATAACATTTGTAACTTCTGCACAAACTGACGAAGAAGGTTTTGCATTGTTAAAAGAATTTGGTTTCCCATTTAAAAAATAGTAAGACAGCATGGCAAAAGAATCAATGAAAGCACGCGAAAGAAAGCGTCAAAAGTTAGTTGATAAATATGCGGCAAAACGCGCAGAATTAAAAGAAAAAGGTGATTATGTTGCACTTAGCAGATTGCCTAAAAATTCTTCACGTGTAAGATTGCACAATCGTTGCAGCATAACAGGAAGACCAAGAGGTTATATCCGTCAATTTGGTATCAGCCGTATCCAATTCCGTGAAATGGCATCGGCAGGTTTGATTCCAGGAGTAAAGAAAGCAAGTTGGTAAAATATAAATACAACAACAATGACAGATCCAATAGCAGATTATCTAACAAGGATTAGAAACGCTCAGAAAGCACAACACAAAGTAGTTGAAATCCCTTCTTCTAAAATAAAACAAGAAATGACTAAAGTTTTATTTGACAAAGGTTATATCTTGAGTTATAAATTCGAAGGTGAAGGACCAGAAAGTGTTATAAAAATTGCATTGAAATATCATCCAGTGTCAAAAGCACCAGCAATTAGAAAATTGGAAAGAATTAGTAAACCAGGTTTACGTAAGTATGTTCCAGTTGAAGAATTACCACGTGTATTAAATGGTTTAGGTATTGCCATTTTGTCCACAAACAAAGGAATTGTTTCTGATAAAGAAGCACGTGCTTTGAATGTTGGAGGTGAAGTTTTGTGTTACGTATATTAATAGTAAGAAGATGTCACGTATAGGAAAAGCACCGATTAGTATTCCAGAAAAAGTGGAAATCAAGGTTGAAAATAATCTTGTAAAGGTAAAAGGACCAAAAGGCGAACTTCAACAAAAAATAGAAGAAGGTTTCGTAGTGAAAGTGGAAGATGGTACATTAGTAGTGGAAAGACCATCTGAAGAAAAGGCAGCAAAATCTAAACATGGTTTGTACCGTGCATTGATTAACAATATGGTAGTAGGTGTAACTGAAGGTTATACTACAAAACAAGAATTTGTTGGTGTGGGTTATAGAGTATCTGTAACTGGCCAAAACGTTGAAATGGCGTTAGGTTACTCTCACACAATTATATTCCAATTGCCAAATGAAATCAAAGCTGAAGCTAAATCAGAAAGAGGTAGCAATCCATTGTTAACAATGACTAGCTGTGATAAACAATTGTTGGGCCAAGTTGCTGCGAAGATCCGTTCTTTGAGAGCTCCTGAACCATATAAGGGTAAAGGTATCAAGTTCCAAGGTGAACAAATTCGTCGTAAGGCTGGTAAATCTGCAGGTAAATAATAAAACTTAGGTAAGATGGCTATTACAAAGATAGAAAGAAGAATCAGAATAAAAAGAAGAATACGTAAAGTTGTAAAGGGTACAGCTGAAAGACCACGTATGTCTGTTTTTAGAAGTAATAAACAAATTTCTGTTCAACTTATTGACGATGTTGCTGGAACAACACTTGTTGCTGCTTCGTCTTTGGATACTGAAATTGCTGCTCAAAGCAAAGGCAAAACAAAGATTGACCAAGCTGCTTTAGTAGGTGAAGCAATCGCAAAGAAAGCTACTGAAAAAGGTGTTTCTTCAGTAGTATTTGATAGAAATGGTTATTTGTATCACGGAAGAGTAAAATCATTGGCTGACTCAGCTCGTAGTAACGGTTTAAATTTTTAACACATGATAGATAATTCAAAAAAAGTTAGAACTTCTGATATAGAATTGAAGGATCGTTTAGTTGCAATCAATCGTGTGACTAAAGTTACTAAAGGTGGTAGAACATTTACATTCGCTGCTATTGTTGTGGTTGGAGATGAAAATGGTGTTGTTGGATATGGTCTTGGTAAAGCAGGTGAAGTAACAGCTGCTATTGCTAAAGGTGTTGAAGACGCAAAGAAGAACTTAATTCGTGTGCCACTTGTAAAAAATACTTTGCCTCACTCACAAGTTGCTAAATTTGGTGGTGCAGAAGTATATGTACAACCAGCAACTCCTGGTACTGGAGTAAAAGCCGGTGGTGCAATGCGTGCCGTACTTGAAAGTGCAGGTATTAAAGATGTCTTGGCAAAATCAAAAGGTTCATCAAACCCTCACAATGTTGTTAAAGCTACATTCAAAGCATTAATGGAAATGACTGATGCAGCAATGGTTGCAAAACAAAGAGGTGTTGAATTGACTAAAGTATTTAACGGATAATTCTAATAGATATGGCAAAAGTTCGTGTTACTTTAATTAAAAGTAAAATAGATAGAACAAAGGCTCAAAAGATGGTTCTTGAGTCTTTGGGCTTGAACAAAATGGGTTCAAGTGTAGAGAAAGAAGCTACTCCACAAATTTTGGGAATGGTGAATAAAGTAAGTCACTTAGTAAAAACAGAAGAAATTTAATACGACAATGGATTTACAGACATTAAAACCTGTACAAGGTACAAGAAGTAAAAAGATAATCGGTCGTGGTGCTGGTTCTGGTCTTGGTGGTACTAGTACTCGTGGTAGTAAAGGTGCTAAGTCAAGAAGTGGTTATTCAAGAAAGATCGGTTTTGAAGGTGGTCAGATGCCATTGCAAAGACGTGTTCCTAAATTCGGTTTCAAGAGCATTAACCGTGTTGAATTTAAAGCTATCAATTTGAAAGAAATTCAAACATTGGTTGATAAAAAAGGTATTTCAGAATTTAATCAAGATGTGTTTGTAGAAAACGGTCTTGCATCAAAGAATGATCTTATTAAAATCTTAGCTAACGGAACATTGTCTGCAAAAGTAACAGTGAGAGCTGACGCTTTTTCTGAAAAAGCAAAAGAAGCTATTGTTGCTGCAGGTGGTACAGTAGAAGAATAAAACTGAGATATGAAGTTTATCGAAACCATAAAGAATATTTTTAAGATTCAGGAACTACGTTCCCGAATCTTATTTACTCTCGGTTTGATATTAATCTATCGATTAGGTTCTTTCGTTGTTTTGCCTGGAGTTGATCCATCTAGTTTGGATACTTTGGCAAAAAATTCTTCGGAAGGTCTTCTTGGTTTGATTAATATGTTCTCGGGAGGTGCATTTGCGAATGCTTCTGTATTTGCTTTGGGTATTATGCCTTACATTTCTTCTTCAATTGTTATTCAATTGTTGGGAATGGCAATTCCTTATTTCCAGAAATTACAACATGAAGGAGAAAGCGGAAGAAAGAAAATTACGCAAATTACACGTTTCTTGACAATCTTTATCACTGCGGCTCAAGCTCCTGCATATTTGAAGAACTTAGAATACCAAATTGGAACTGAATTTTCAGGAATGTTTTGGTTGTCTTCAATTATCATTATGGTAGCTGGAACTATGTTTGTGATGTGGTTAGGAGAAAAAATTACTGATAAGGGTGTCGGTAATGGTATCTCATTAATCATCATGATAGGTATTATCGCTCGTTTCCCTTCGGCTTTGTTCCAAGAATTTGGTACTCGTATTGAAGGTGCTGGTGGTTTGATTGTATTCTTGATTGAAATAGTAATGTTGTTAGTGATTATTACATTGGCAATTCTATTAGTTCAAGGTACACGTAAAATACCTGTACTGTATGCAAAAAGAGTTGTTGGAAATAAACAATATGGTGGTGTACGTCAGTATTTGCCAATAAAAGTAAATGGTGCAGGTGTTATGCCGATTATCTTTGCTCAAGCATTGATGTTCATTCCTCTTACATTTGCAGGATTCGCATCAAGTGAAGAACCATCTGCTTTTTTGACAGCATTTTCTGATCACACTAACTTGTGGTACAATGTTGTTTATGCTGTATTGATAATTCTTTTCACTTATTTCTACACTGCAATTACAATGAATCCTGTTCAAATCTCAGAAGAATTGAAACGTAACGGTGGATTCATTCCAGGTGTGAAACCAGGAAAGAAAACAGCAGATTTTATTGATGATGTTATTTCTAGAATTACATTGCCAGGTTCAATATTCCTAGCCTTTGTTGCAATTATCCCAGCATTTGCTTCAATCGCACATGTAAGTAACCAATTCTCTTATTTCTATGGCGGTACTACATTGTTGATTATTGTTGGTGTTATTTTGGATACATTGCAACAAATCGAAAGTTACTTGTTGAATCGTCATTATGATGGTTTGATGAAAACTGGTAGAATTAAAGGTCGTTCAGGAGTTGGCACAACAATGATTTAATATGGCGAAGCAACAATCAATAGAACAAGACGGAACCATAGTTGAAGCATTGTCGAATGCAATGTTTCGGGTTGAGTTATCGAACGGACACGTGATTACAGCCCATATTTCTGGAAAAATGAGAATGCATTACATTAAAATTTTACCAGGAGATAAAGTAAAAGTAGAAATGTCCTTATATGATTTAACAAAAGGAAGAATAACATTCCGATATAAGTAAATAGATAAAACAATGAAAGTTAGAGCATCTGTAAAGAAGAGAAACGAAGATTGTAAAATCGTTCGTCGTAAAGGAAGAGTTTACGTGATTAACAAAAAAAATCCTAAAATGAAACAACGTCAAGGATAATTTAATAATTTTGCAAAAAATTTTAAGAGGTCAATATGGCAAGAATAGCAGGTATAGATTTACCAAAGAATAAGAGAGGTGAGATTGCGTTAACGTATATCTACGGTATCGGAAGAACGACTGCTGCTAATATTTTGGATAAAGCAGGCATCGACAGAGGTATTAAAGTTCAAGATTGGACAGATGAGCAAGAAACAGCAATTCGTACTATCATTACTGACGAATTGAAAGTTGAAGGTGAATTGCGTTCAGAAATCCAAATGAACATTAAACGTTTGATGGATATTGGTTGTTACAGAGGAATCCGTCACCGTTTGGGTCTTCCAGTTCGTGGACAATCTACAAAGAACAACGCAAGAACAAGAAAAGGTAAGAAAAAAACTGTTGCAAATAAGAAAAAAGCAACTAAATAATAATTGATACGGTATGGCTAAAAAGACAAAGTCTGTAAAAAAAGTTGTAAAAGTAGAAGCAGCTGGTCAAGCACACATTCATGCTTCTTTCAACAACATTATTGTTACGATCACTAATGGAGAAGGTCAAGTAATATCTTGGTCATCGTCTGGTCGTAAAGGATTCCGTGGATCAAAGAAAAACACTCCTTATGCTGCTCAAGTTGCAGCGCAAGATTGTGCGAAAGAAGCATTCGATTTAGGATTGCGCAGAGTGAAAGTTTTTGTAAAAGGTCCTGGAGCTGGTAGAGAATCTGCAATTCGCACAATTCACAATGCGGGAATTGAAGTAACTGAAATCGTTGATGTTACTCCACTACCTCACAATGGTTGTAGACCTCCTAAAAGAAGAAGAGTATAGTAAAATTATTAAAGATTAATTAGATGGCAAGATATACAGGATCAACATCGAAAGTTGCACGTAGATTTGGTGAACCAATTTACGGACCAGATAGTGCTTTACAAAAGAAAAACTATGCACCAGGTCAACATGGCCCTTCAAAAAGAAGAGGTAAAAAGACTGAATATGGTGTTCAGTTGCAAGAAAAGCAAAAAGCAAAATACACATATGGTGTTTTAGAACGTCAATTCGAAAACCTATTTGCTTTAGCAGAAACTAAACCAGGTATCACTGGTGAAAACTTGATTCAATTATTGGAACAAAGATTAGACAATGTAGTATACCGTATGGGTATTGCTCCTTCACGTCGTTCTGCACGTCAATTGGTTAACCATGGTCATATTATGGTTAACGGACAAGTTGTAAACATTCCTTCTTTCTCAGTTAAACCAGGAATGGTTATCGCAGTTCGTCCAAAATCAAAATCTTTGGAAGTTATTACGAGTTCTTTAAGTACAAATTCAGTAAGCAAATTTGCTTGGTTGGAATTCGACAAATCAGAAATGCAAGGTAAATTCTTGAATGTTCCTGATCGTCAAGATGTTCCAGAAAACATTAAAGAACAATTAATCGTAGAACTTTATTCTAAACAATAAAATAGAGGCACTTAATCTATGGCAATTTTAGCATTTCAAAAACCCGATAAAGTTATAATGCTTGAATCGGATGATCGTTTCGGCGTGTTTGAATTCCGTCCTCTTGAACCAGGTTATGGAATCACAGTTGGAAACGCTATACGCAGAGTATTGCTTTCTGCTTTGGAGGGTTACGCAGTAACTAATATCAAGATCGAAGGCGTTGATCATGAATTTACAACAATTAAAGGTGTTGTAGAAGATGTAACTGAGATTATCTTAAATATAAAGAAAATTCGCTTTAAAAAGATTTCTCCAGATGCAATTCAAAACGAACATTTCACAGTAACAGTTGCTGGTAAATCTAGCTTAACTGCAGGTGACTTGAAAGCGTTTATGACAACAAACTTCGAGATTCTTAATCCTGAATTGGTTCTTTGTAACATGGATCCTTCAATCAAGTTAACGATTGATTTTTGGATTGGCAAAGGTCGTGGATATGTTTCTGCTGAAGAAAACAAACCAGTTGATGGTGAATTCGGAATTATTCAAGTAGATTCAATCTATACTCCAATAGTAAATGTGAAATATTTCACAGAAAACTATCGTGTAGAACAAAAAACTGACTATGAGAAATTAGTTCTTGAAATCAAAACTGATGGCTCTATTCATCCAAAAGATGCGTTGAAAGAAGCTGCAAGAATTCTTATTCAACACTTCATGTTGTTCTCTGACGAAAAGATTACAATTGATACTGATGATAAATTCGGTAACGAAGAATTTGATGAAGAAATCCTTCACATGCGTCAGTTGTTGAAATCTCGTTTGGTTGACTTGGATTTGTCTGTAAGAGCTTTGAATTGTTTGAAAGCAGCAGATGTTGAAACTTTGGGTGAATTAGTTCAATTCAATAAGGCTGATTTGCTTAAGTTTAGAAATTTCGGTAAAAAGTCACTTACTGAACTTGATGAGTTGTTAGAAAACTACAACTTGAACTTCGGTATGGATATTACAAAGTATAAATTGGATAAAGAATAGAAAGAGATGAGACACGGAAGAAAAGTAAACCACTTAGGTAGAACTCACGAACACAGATTGGCTTTGTTGTCAAACATGGCAACTTCGTTAATCATGCATAAAAGAATCAAAACTACTGTTGCTAAAGCAAAAGCTCTACAACAATATGTTGATCCTATCATTACTCGTTCAAAAGACGATACTACTCACTCACGTCGTATGGTTTTCAAATATTTGCAAAATAAATTCGCGGTTACAGAATTGTTCCGTGAAGTATCTGCAAAAGTTGCTGACCGTCCAGGTGGATATACGAGAATCATTAAATTAGGTAACCGTCTTGGTGATGCTGCTGAAATGTGCTACATTGAATTAGTTGACTTCAACGATGTATACACTAAAAATGCAAAACCTGCAGCAACTAAGAAAGCTTCTCGTAGAAGTAGTGGTAAAAAAGCTAAGAAAGATGTTGCTGAAGCACAAGTTGTAGAAGCAACTGAAACTCCAGCTGCAGAATAGTAATATAATTTATTACAATAGAAAACGGAGATTTACGAAAGTAGATCTCCGTTTTTGTTTTATATGAACAGCAGAAATGCGATTCATGCTGTTTCTACAAAGGTACATTGCTTCAATTACGAGGAGAATCACATTAGTGTTTCTCCTTTTTTTTTATTTTTACCAAAATTCATTGCAATGTATAAGCGAGTAGTTTTATCTATTGTCACCATATTTTTATTTCATTTGTTTGTCCATGCACAATACTATTCGTTAGGAACGGAACCTACGCGTGTGCAATGGAAGCAGATTAAAACAGAACAGTTCCAGGTCATATATCCGAAAGGTACGGATTCTCTTGCTCAGGAATTCGCAAGAAAGTTAACCTATGTGTATGATCTTTGCTCGCAAGGTTTACAGCATACTCCTAAGCGAATTTCTGTGATTTTGCATAATCAATCAAATGTTAGTAATGGTAGTGTGATTTGGTGTCCAAAGCAGATGGATATTTATACAATACCGGCTCAAAATCAGCATTCCCAGGAATGGTTTGAAAATTTGGCGATACACGAATTTCGTCATGTTGTGCAGATGGATAAAATGAATCAAGGTTTAACTCATATTTTATCGTTTTTGTTAGGTGAAGAGGCTGTTGGATTTTTATCGGGAATATATTTGCCACGATGGTTGTTGGAAGGAGATGCTGTTTGTACTGAAACAGCTTTGAGTTCGAGTGGTAGAGGAAGACAAGCTGATTTCTTTGCTCCGTATCGTGCACAATTGTATGAAAAAGGAATGTATTCCTATAGCAAGGCATATTTTGGCTCGTATAAAGATTATGTGCCTAATTATTATTCCATGGGGTATATTCTTTTGTCAAATATTCGAAAGAACTATGGACTTGGTTTTGAATCTCAAATTATAAATAATGCCGCAAGATATCCATTGCGCTTGCGTCCGTTGAATGATGCGGCATTACAGAAAACGAATCTTTCAAAAAGAGATTTGTATGCTTCGGTGTTTGAGGAACAAGCAAATGAATGGAAATTAAAACACGATAGGGAATATCAAACCACGTATGATACAATACGGAAAGCGGAAGGAGTTTATACTAGTTTTCTGCATGGTAGTTTAAGTGATAGTGTTTTTTTCTATGAAAGAAAAGGTTTGAATACCATACCACAACTAATTCGTTTTGAAAATGGCAAAGAAACAGTTGTGCGCAATATTGGCTTTAAACCTACGGATGGACGATTGCATTCGAACGGGAAAAGTATAGTTTGGGAAGAAACAAAGTATGATGTTCGTTGGGAAATGAAGCAGTCATCAACGATTTATGTATATGATATTGCTCGAAGTAAGGTCAGCGCGATTCGTACGAAAAAACATACTTTTTCGCCAGCAATATCCCCTTCAAATGAACGGATTGTCGCTGTCGAAATTGATAACGCAAGTCTTTCTTATTTAATTATTTATGACAAACGCAGTAAGGAGTGTATAAAGCGAATAGCGTCGCCTGATAATGATGTGATTTTACAACCATCGTGGAATGAAAACGGCTCGAAGATTATATATGTTGGTTTGAATTCTGCCGGTAAGCGTTTGATGGAATATAATGTTCAGGAAGGAACTTTTTCGGAGATTTTACCTTATTCTACGGAGGATTATAATTCGCCATTGTATTGGAAAGAGTATGTGTTATATACCTCTTCGTATTCTGGTGTGGATAATATTTATGCTTATAATCAGGAGTCGAAGCAGACGTCACGAATTACGGTTGGTGACTTTGGCTGTAAATTCCCTTCTGTGACAGATAGTACATTGGTTTATTCTAATTATACAGCGAATGGATATGAATTGGCTACGGTGCATTTAAATCCAAAATTTTGGCATTCGTTGTCGGTTGTGAAAAAAGAGAATTATAATTTGGCAACAATGATGACAAATCAAGCGGGGGGGCCAGTTGATTTTACAAAAAAGGATAGTGTTGAATTCCCGACAAAGCGTTATTCCAAGTTGTTGCACGCAATAAACATTCATAGTTGGATGCCGTGGTATATGAATTACAATGGTTCCGAAATTGAAGAACAAGGGAATGGTATTCAGATTTTGTCGCAAAATCATTTAGGAACAACTGTTTCATCGGTTGGCTATAAATGGTCGAAAGTTGATGGTTATAAGAAAGCATTTGCGCATTTGGAATATAAAGGATTGTTTCCAGTGTTTGAATTAGATTATGAACTTGGAAATCAGGATTTTGTGTCTGTAGATGACTCGTACAAAGATACTATTACAGCAAAGTATTCGTTGTTTGATTTTTCGGGAAGAATGTATATTCCGTTAAATCTTTCATCAAAATCATATTATAGATATGTGGTGCCGCAAATTCAGATTGGAATGCAGGAATATGAAAAACAGTCTGTTGCTCCTTATCATTATTATGATAATTTTAAACGGCTAATGTCTGCAAATTATGTTGCTTATATGTTGACAGTGAGCAATATGCGCAAGCAGTCGGTGCGAGATTTGTATGCACGATGGGGACAAAAAATAAGTGTTGGTTATGAAACAGTTCCTTTTGAAGCGACAGAAGAGTTTTCTGATTATGCGTTTGCGGAAGCCGACTTATATTTCCCTGGTTTCTTGAATAGTCATAGTTTCCGTCTATATGGTGGTTATGAATGGAATGCATCTATGGGAAGTGGAAACTTCTCGCGTCAAATTTCTATTCCGCGCGGCTATTTGGAAGGTATTCCAATGAAGAAAGATATGATTTCTTTGAAGGCGAATTATTCGTTTCCGGTATGTTATCCAGATTGGGAGTGGGGAAATTTTATGTATTTGAAACGGATTCGTTGTAATTTGTTTGTTGATTGGGCACAAACTGATTTATCGTCAAAACAAACTAATTATAGTTCTTATGGTGCTGAAATATTGACAGACTCGCATTTTTTTAACATTGTTGTTCCTGTGAACTTAGGGGTGCGCATGTCGTATAAACCGCAAGAACAAATAACAACAACCGAATTGCTATTCTCATTGAATTTTAGTGAGTTATAGAGATTATTTCCCTATGTACAAAATGTAAATGCCAGCAAGCACGCCAATTAAAACAATACCTTTTTTAAGGATGTTTTGTTCTTTGAAAATGAATGCACCAGCAAGGAAAGAGAGAATAACATTGCTTCGACGGATTGCGGAAATAACCGCGATTAATGCACCTGGAATACTTAGTGCGTAATAGTAAAAAAAGTCGGCAAAGACAAGGAATACACCAACAAGTGGAATACTCCAGCGCCATTGGAACTTGTCACCTTTGTCACAGTTTGGATACCAAAGTAGCATTACGGTTGGAATCATTAATAGGAATTGATATACCGAAAACCATGCTTGTATTTCCATTTTAGGAATGCCATATTGAACGATAAGGTATTTGTCGAATAATGCGCTCACGGAGCCTAAAATTGTTCCTATGAAGATGAAATATATCCATTTGTTGTGTGAAAAGTGGATACCTTCTTTTCGCCCTAAAAATGAGTATAAATATAGGCTGATAATAATGAGCAGAATTCCTGTCCATTGGTAAGCGTTTAGATTTTCGTGTAATAGAAAAACGGCCCCGATTAGCGTCCACATTGGTGCTGAAGAGCGAATTGGTGCAACAATGGATATCGGTAGATATTTCATTGCAAAGAACGAGAATATCCACGATGAAAGCACAATAATGCTTTTTACAAATATGAGAAATTGTGTCTGTACGCCCGAAAAGGGAACGAAGAAGATCGAATCTTGTAATGTTTCGGGAGAAAGTAGCGAGATTGCTATTAAAGGAATAAAGAAGCAAAGTGATGTTGCCGATGATATAAGCATTACCAATAATACTACATTGCCTTTAACAGACATTTTTTTGAATATATCGTATATGCCTAAAAATATGGCCGAGCAAATGATAATTGGAATCCACATATTGTTTTTGTTTTTTCAGCGGCAAAGGTAATTTATTAATTGACAATTGATAATGGATAATTGACAATTATGGAGGAAAGTGATTAATGATAAGTGAGATTGAAAACTTATTATAAATAAAAACGCCTGATAGAAAATCTACCAGGCGTTTTTGGTTTTCATATAAAGAATGATTATCTCATTTCTTTGTATTTGTTGATCAAACCATTTGTAGAAGAATCGTGGCTTGTTACTTTGTCATTATTGTTCAATTCTGGAAGGATAACGTTTGCTAATTGTTTACCAAGTTGAACACCCCATTGATCGAAGCTGAAGATATTCCAAATAATACCTTGAGTAAAGATTTTGTGTTCGTACATTGCGATTAAAGAACCCAATGTTCTTGGAGTTAATTTCTTGAACAAGATAGAGTTAGTAGGAATGTTACCTTTGAATACCATGAATGGAAGTAACATTGCGATATCTTCGTCAGATTTACCTTGTTTTTTCAATTCGGCAGTTACTTGTTCTGCAGTTTTACCCATCATAAGAGCTTCTGGTTGAGCGAAGAAGTTCGCTAACAATTTTGGATGATGGTCGCCAATTGGATTTTGAGAAATAGCAGGAGCCATGAAGTCGCAAGGAATCATTTTTGTTCCTTGGTGAATCAATTGATAGAATGCGTGTTGGCCGTTAGTTCCTGGTTCACCCCAGATTATAGGACCTGTTTGGTAAGAAACTTCTTTACCGTTTCTGTCAACATATTTACCATTACTTTCCATATTACCTTGTTGGAAATATGCAGAGAAGCGGTGCATATATTGGTCGTAAGGAAGGATTGCTTCTGTTTCTGCGCCGTAGAAGTTGTTGTACCAAATGCCGATTAAAGCCATTGTTACAGGAATGTTTTTGCAGAATTCTGTGTTACGGAAATGTTTATCCATTTCGTGAGCACCTTCCAATAATTCTTGGTAGTTTTCGAAACCGATAGAACAAGCGATTGAAAGACCGATTGCACTCCACAAAGAGTAGCGACCGCCAACCCAATCCCAGAATTCGAACATATTGTTCGTGTCGATACCGAATTCAGAAACTGCTTTTGCATTTGTACTAAGAGCAACGAAATGTTTTGCAACAGCTTTTTCGTCTTTTGCAGCTTGCATAAACCATTGTTTTGCAGAATTTGCATTCGTCATTGTTTCAAGAGTAGTAAATGTCTTAGAAGCAATGATGAACAAAGTTGTTTCAGGATTTACTTTCTTCAATGTTTCTGCCATGTGAGTTCCATCAATGTTAGAAACAAAGTGATTAGTAATGTTTGGTTTCTTGTATGGTTTTAATGCTTCTGTAACCATAAGAGGACCAAGGTCAGAACCACCAATACCAACATTTACGATATCGGTAATTGCTTTACCAGTGTAACCTTTCCATTCTCCAGAAATGATTTTTTCAGAGAAATCTTTCATTTGTGCTAGCACACGGTTTACATCAGGCATAACATCTTTGCCGTCAGAAAGGATAGGAGTGTTGCTACGGTTACGAAGTGCAACGTGAAGAACAGAACGTTTTTCTGTTTTGTTGATTTTTTCTCCTGTGAATTCAGCTTCGATAGCATCTTTAAGACCGCATTCTTCGGCAAGTTTCACTAAAAGAGACATTACTTTCTCATCAACGATGTTTTTTGAGAAATCAATGAAAATATCTTCAAATTGCATTGAATATTTTTCGGCACGTTGAGGATCTTTTGCAAACAAATCCTTCATTTGTGTACCATTGAAAGTGGCGAAATATTTTTCAAGTTCTTTCCACGCACTTGTTTGAGTTGGATTAATAGTTGGTAACATATTATCTTGTTTATTTTGAATTTTCTACGCAAATGTAGTTAAAAATAGGAAATTATAATAGTAGTAAAAAGATAATTGTAAGTATAGCGTCATACTCAATTTGCTTTGTTTGGATATGTAGACTGATTTTGTTTTCTTTGCGTAAGCAAGAAGGATAAAATGGAATTAAGTAAAAATAAAATCAAGTATTTCGCATCATTTTCGAAGAAGAAGATTCGTGAGGAAGAAGGCAAATTTGTTGTAGAAGGAAATAAGATGGTTGCGGAATTGTTGCTTTCCGATTTTGAGGTTGAATGTATTGTTGCGACAGCCGATTGGATTGCAGAAAATAAACCTCGTTGCGACTGTTATGAAGCGACGAAAGAAGACTTGACAAAAGTTTCATTGTTGCAAAATCCACAGGATGTTTGGGCACTTGCAAAAATGAAGGATCATACTGCCATTTCGCAAATACATGATTTGACCTTGGCGTTGGATGGTGTGCAAGATCCAGGAAATATGGGAACGATTATTCGTCTTGCCGATTGGTTTGGTATTCAGCATGTTGTATGTTCGCTAGAATGCGTTGATGTCTATAATCCAAAGGTCGTTCAGGCAACAATGGGAGCAATTTTCCGTATACATGTAAGTTATGTTGATTTGCCACAATGGTTGGCAAGTCTGAAAAATACAGAAATTCTTGCTGCCGATATGGAAGGAGACAATGTGTATATCAATTCGGTTCCACAAAATGTTGTATTGGTGATGGGAAATGAAGGGAATGGCATAAGTGACGCAGTTTCAAAATTGGTTAGCCGAAACATTCATATTCCATCGTTTAATACGACAGGGAAAACATCAGAATCTTTGAATGTTGCAGTAGCTACGGCTATTCTTTGTTCGGAAATTCGTAGAAAGAATATGTAGTCATGGAAAATCAGTATATTTGTAAATAAAAACTAGAAAAAATGATACAAACAGATTTAGACAAAGCAAGTTATAGTCTTGGAATGAACATTGGAACAAGTTTAAAAGGTGAAGGTGTTTCGGAAATCAATGCAGAAATGTTTGCCAAAGGTCTTGAAGACATTATGAAAGGCAATAAATTGGAACTTTCTATGCAAGAAGCATACGAAACTATTCAAAATTTCTTGGCACAAGCACAAGCCAAGAAATTTGAAAAGAACATTGCAGAAGGCAAGAAATTCTTGGAAGAAAATGCTAAACGAGCAGGTGTTGTGACATTGCCAAGTGGTCTTCAATATGAAATTATGAAAGAAGGTAATGGACCAAAGCCAAAAGCAACTGATACAGTAACAACTCATTATCATGGAACTTTAATTGATGGAACTGTATTTGATAGTTCGGTAGAAAGAAATCAACCTGCTTCATTCCCAGTAAATGGCGTAATCCAAGGTTGGGTAGAAGCTTTGCAATTGATGCCAGTTGGTTCAAAATGGAAATTATTCATTCCTTCTGAATTGGCATACGGTGCAAACCCACATCCAGGTGGACCAATTGAACCACACATGGCTTTGATTTTCGAAGTTGAATTGTTAGCGATTAAATAATCGTAGACAGAATGATAAAGAAAAAGGCGTCGTAAGACGCCTTTTTTATTTTTGATTAAAATACCAATCAGTCGTGATTTCAATACCTTCTTTAACGAAGATTTTTGGTTCGTAGTGAAGGATACGTTTTGCTTTTTCTATAGACGCAAGAGAATCTTTAATGTCGCCAAGTCGTGCTTCTGCATACATTGGTTTAATTTTCGCAATTTCCGCATCTTTTTTTGACAAACTATCAATAATGCATTGCGTTAGTGAGGTCAAGTCGATAGACTCGTTGCAAGCAATATTTATATGTTCGTGTTTGTTTTCAAGAACCGCTTCGGCAGCAAGTAAATTTGCATTTACAACATTTTGTACGAAAGTAAAATCGCGTGATTGTTTTCCATCACCGTAGATAGTTGGTTGTTCGTGTTTCTTTAATAGGTTGATGAACTTTGGAATGACAGCAGCGTATGCTCCATTGGGATCTTGATGAGGTCCGAAAACATTAAAGTAGCAAAGTCCGATTGCTTCTATGTCATATAGTTGTGCAAAGTTTTTTGCAAATAAATCGTTTGCATGTTTTGTTACAGCGTATGGCGAAAGTAGATTACCTTTCTTGTCTTCAACTTTAGGTGAGTATTGTGCGTCACCATAAGTGGAAGAAGAACTCGCATAGATAAATCGTTTTACCTTTGCATTTTTTGCCGCAGTAAGCATATTTACAAAACCAAGAATATTTACTTGTGTTGTTGTAATTGGATCAGCAATAGATCTTGGAACAGAACCTAAGGCCGCTTCGTGGTAAATGAAATCTTTGCCTTCAACTGCCTTTTTGCAAGTCGCAATATCTCGTATGTCGCCTTCGATAAGTTTAAAACGAGGATTGGAGAAGAAACGTTCTATGTTTTCTCTATGTCCGGTTGAAAAGTTATCGAGACATGTTACATAATTGTTATTGGCGAGCAAAGCTTCGCATAGGTTAGAACCAATGAATCCTGCACCGCCAGTAACTAATATGTTTTTATTCGAAAACATTATTTTGCGTAGTTAATTGCTCTTGTTTCGCGAATTACCGTAATCTTAATTTGACCAGGATATGTCATTTCTTCCTGGATTTTCTTAGCAATATTCATTGAAAGAACTTCAGCTTCGGAATCGCTTACTTTTTCTGCACCAACAATTACGCGAAGTTCACGACCAGCTTGAATTGCGTATGTTTTTAGAACACCTGGGTAAGACAATGCTATGTTTTCAAGATCTTTTAATCGTTTCATATATGATTCAACGATTTCACGGCGAGCACCTGGACGAGCACCAGAAATAGCGTCACATACTTGAACGATAGGAGCGATAAGCGATTCCATGTCAATTTCTTCGTGGTGAGCACCAATTGCGTTACAAATTTCTGGGCGTTCTTTGCATTTTTCTGCAAGATTCATACCTGCCAATGCGTGTGGCATTTCTCCGTCGTCTTCAATAACTTTTCCAATATCGTGAAGAAGACCTGCGCGTTTTGCTGCTTTTGCGTTCAAACCAAGTTCTGCAGCCATGATACCACAAAGTTTTGCAGTTTCCTTAGAGTGTTGCAATAAGTTTTGTCCGTACGAAGAACGATATTTCATTCTACCGATGTGGCGAATCAAATCAGAGTGAAGACCGTGAATACCAAGGTCGATAGTTACGCGTTTACCTGTTTCAATGATTTCTTCCTCGACTTGTTTTCTTGTTTTTTCAACCACTTCTTCAATTCGTGCTGGGTGAATACGACCATCTGACACCAATTGGTGTAGAGAAAGACGAGCGATTTCACGACGAACAGGATCGAAGCCAGAAAGGATGATTGCGTCAGGAGTATCGTCAACTATGATTTCAATACCAGTTGCAGCTTCAAGAGCACGAATGTTACGACCTTCGCGACCGATGATACGGCCTTTCACTTCCTCGTTTTCAATATGGAAAACAGAAACGGTGTTTTCTGCAACGTGTTCTGTAGCAGTACGTTGAATTGTTTGAATGACGATTTTCTTTGCTTCTTTATTCGCAGTCATTTTTGCTTCATCCATAATGTCGTTTATAAGCGACATTGCTTCAGTTTTTGCTTCTGCTTTAAGAGAATCGATAAGCTGTTCTTTCGCATCGTGAGCAGACAAACCAGAGATTGTTTCCAATTGTTCAACTTGTTGTTTGTGAAGTTTTTCCAAATCTTCAGCCTTTTTCTCGTTCAATTGGATTTGGTTTGTAAGAATTTCCTTTTGACTTGCAAGTTCTTGTTGTTTGCGTTGAACTTCGTCAAATTTTGTTTGTAGAGACGCTTCTTTTTGTTTTATGCGGTTCTCTGCTTGAGCAACTTTATTGTTACGTTCATTAATAAGTTTTTCGTTCTCTGATTTCATTTGAAGGAATTTTTCCTTTGCTTGGAACATTTTTTCCTTCTTAGTTGCTTCAGCCTCTTCTTCAGCTTTGGCAATGATAGAAGCCGCTTTTGATTTTAATAATATTTTTTGGATTGCGAATGCAAGAACTGCTCCTACAATAAACGCAATGATTGCGATAATAATTGATAATATATTCATAATTATTCAGTATATAAAATAAAAAAACTCATATTGTTTCGTCGTTCCTGAAAACCCCAAAAAGCAACAGGGTTAGAGAGTATGCCGATTCTGATTTCCACTGTCCGAAAGGACTCCCGAAGGAGTGAGGCCTATCATTGGCGGCTGTAACTGGTCTCTTTTTGCGAAAATTAAATGTAGAGTTTTCCGCGGATGAAAGAAACAATACGAGTATATCTGAATATATTTATTATCAGCTATTGATTTATTTTAATAAATTCATCAAGTTCTTCACATTCTTTAACGATAGAGTCTCCTAATTCTTCTTTTTGGAGTTCTTTATCTAAAGAAAGTACATTAAGTTCAAACTGTAAACAAGCCAATCGTAACCAATCTTGTTCGTCCTTTTGAGGAAATTGGTGACGTAGTTTATCTATCATTTCATTGATGCGTTTACTCGCATTGCGGTAGATTTCTTCGTTTTCTGCCGGAATTGTCAATGAATATGATCGATCTAAAATCTTTAATACTATGGATTGTTTTTCGCTCATTTATTTAATAATGCAATACACGAATCTATTTCTCGTATAATTCCTTCAATATATTTTCGGGCGGAGTTGTCGTCCGTTCCCGAAGAATCAGATACAGCCTTTGCTAATTGCAAATTAGTTACTTTTTGCTCTAATTCTACTATTGAATTTTGTTGTTTTTCTAGTTGTTGTTTTAATTCGTTGTTTTCCCTCTTTAATTGTTCGTTTTGTGACTTCGCTACTGAATACATTGACTTTAAAATCGAAATTTTCGATTTTAACTCTTCGAATGCTATTTGTGCATTTTGTGTCATTTTCAGTAATGTTTATTTCTTACAAAGATAGAAAAGTCACAGCAAAAATTAGCAAAAAATCACCATCATTTGATGAAAATTTGCTAATTGTTTGATTTGTATGTTATTAGAAACTATAAGAAAAACCTACACCAAAGATTTCTTTGAATTGAACTTTAGGACCTCTTACGTTGCCTAAGTCATCAACAGTTTTAGTATCATCATCATACATCAAGTGAGCGTTGAAGCTGATATTGAAGTATTTATAGATTTTCCAAGTGATTAAAGTTTCCCAGTCGACATCTACGTTTTGTGGATTTTCCAAGTAGTTAGAGAATAAGTTCAATTTCGTAGTTAAACCTACATTCTTTAACCATTCTTGATTCCATTCGGTACGAGTATATTGAACGCGTACATATCCACCAAATTCTGTTTTTAGGTTTTTACCGTCACTGATTTTTACACCTAAATCATCGTATTCTGCAGGATCAACACCGAAAGAACCTGCGTCAGCTAAATCTTGATCTGTTACGAAGATAAAACGAGCAGTGATAGGAGAGATGTATGCACTGAAGTAGTTGTTTGGTTTATAGTCAAGTCCAATACCACCAGTTAGATAACCAGGAGCCATTGCTTTTGAGATTGTTGTAGTTGTTGTATCACCAATCCAGTTCTTACCTTCAGTCATTTGTGTTTTGAAGTCAAGTAATGCTGCATAGTACCAGTTCTTGAATGCTTGACGGCCATATTTAGAAACCAATTCAATTTTATCGTCAGTTTTCTTGAATGGACGATTGTATGTTTTTCCGTTTGCTTCAAATTCTTTTGAACCTTGACGCATAATACCATAACCAAGGTCTAGTGTGTTGTCCCATGCATTTTTACCTTGTTTATAGTTTGCGAATAAACTTGCAACACCATTTAATGCAATAGAGTTGTCACCACCAGCTGCCCAGTTGTATAATTTTGTGTTAGTGAATTGAATGTTAGTCATTCCACCAAGTTTCCAGCCTTCTTCGCCTTCTTCTGCAGCAACGTTATTAGTTCTTAATGCCTTTTCGTTATCTGTAACTTGTGCCAATGACACTAGGCTGAAGCCTGAAATAAGGAGTGTGAATAATATTTTTTTCATTGTATATATCTTTGATTTATTTTGCGGCAAAAATAGAAAAAAAATGGAAATGATATACTATTGGCAATAAATTCAATGAATTAAATTGATTTTAGAGTTTATTTTTGGAACTCTTCTAAACCTTGTAATAAAAAGTTCTTATAGTTTTCTGCTGATTTTGCTTCTGTGTATGTGATAGGTTCTGTTAGTTTTTCCCCGTCAGGTGATAATAATACGTAGTATGGCTGCATTAATCCTTGGTAGTTCTTCATCATAAAAATGCTCCAATGTTCGCCGACAGTTTTAATCTCGTATGATTTGTCTCCATATTGTTCGATTCTCACAAGAGAAGAATCGAGTGGCTCGCGTGAATCAAGGTATAGTGATATGAGTACATATTTTTCTTTTATAATGGAAAGAATTTCAGTTTTAGCCCATACGTTCATTTCTATTTTTCGGCAGTTTTCACATCCTAATCCTGTGAAATCAAGCAAGATAGGCTTGTTGGTAGACTTTGCGTATGCAAGTCCTTCGTCGTAGTCGTAAAATGCTTCTATGCCATACGGTGTATGGAAAATAGTTCCATATTTTTTCTTTGATTGTATTTCTTCTGTGTTTGTTTCTTCCGATAAAATATGGATTTTTTGCGTTGTCATAGGAGGGAGATAGCCGCTGATTAAGTCAATAGGTTTCCCTAAAAATCCAGGGATTAGGTATGCGGCAAACAAGAAAATAATGATTGCGATGGCTATTCTTGTTTTTGAAAGCACTTTCTTTTGTGTATGTCCTAAACGAATGATACGAAGTATGCAAAGTCCCCAGACGATGAATATGATAATCCAAATAGCGATAAACAAATCTCGTGGCAATATGCCCCAACCTGCGACAAGGTCTGCTTTTGAAATGAATTTTAGAGCAAATGCAAGTTCGATGAATCCGAGAGAAATTTTTATGTCGTTCATCCAATCTCCTGATTTTGAGAGAGATGATAGTAAAGATGGAACTGCTGCAAAAACAATAAATGGTAGCGATAGTGCTATAGCAAATCCGAGCATTCCAATCATTGGACCTATGATAGAACCAGAAACAACGGATTCGACCAACAATGTTCCAATAATCATTGCTGTGCAAGAAAAAGACACGAGAACTAACGTGAAAGCCATAAAAAATATGCTGACAAATCCATTAGAAGAATCTGCTTTTTGGTCAATGGCATTGATCCAACTACTTGGTAGCATTAATTCAAAAACGCCAAAGAATGATATGGCAAAGATTATGAAAATAATGAAAAATAGTAGATTGAAGAGTGGCTCGGTGGATAGCTTGTTTAGTGCATCAACGCCAAAAATCATGGTGATACAAAGTCCGAGGAATACAAAAATGGCAACGATTGATGCACCATAGATGAGAACATCGCGGAGAGCATGTTGTTTGTTTCTTCGTAGGAACATACTAACTGTCATTGGAACCATAGGAAATACGCAAGGAGTTAGGAATGCGAGTATTCCACCTAAAAATCCCAATAAGAAAATAAGCCACAAAGGACGAGTCTCTTGTTCTCTGTCGTTTGCAACTTGTTCTATAGGTCTTGGTATAGTATCAAGAACAGTGATAGTGTCTGCAATAGGTTCTGTGTCGGCAGAATGTGTAATTGAGTCTTCTTTTTCAGGAATTGTTTCAGCTTTGGTAACTTTCACATCCTTGATTGCATGTGCAGGTACTGTTGCGACAAACTTTTCTGGTAGTGGATTGAGGCAATATCCGTCATCCTTGCATAATTGATAACTGTACTCTCCAGTGATTTTAGTATTTGGAGCAATCGTTTTTGTTATGACAAACCTTTGTGCCCATTTAGTTTTTTTTGTGAATTGGCGGATTTGTACTTCAAAAATATCGTCGAAGAACGTTTCTGGTTGTTCCGATAGGATTTGCAGGCCTCCGATTTTTTTTATTCCGTCAGGAAGGGTAAATGAGATTGTGGCAGCTATTGGCCCTCCAGCTTCTTGGTCGAAACTATACATGTGAAAGTCGTCAGGAATATCGACGTCTATTATAAGCAAGAACGTGTCTTTTGTTGTTCCTGTAGGCTCGTAGTGGATTTCCCATTCTGCAGTTTGAGCAAAGGAGCAGATGGAGAACATCAAGAAGAATATGAGTACTTTAAGTGCCTTCATTCCGATTTTTGTTGAGGTAAAAGTACGAAATACTTGAAAATAACATAGTGGTTTTTAGAGAATGCCAAGTAAAATATACAAAAAATACTATATTTGCCTAGAATTTGCTCAGGTGTTGGAATTGGTAGACAAGCATGTTTGAGGGGCATGTGGCCATTAGGCTGTACGGGTTCAAGTCCCGTTCTGAGCACCGATTAAAATAAAAAAGGTCTTGATTATAAAATCAAGACCTTTTTTGTTTAAGAGAGTCCTACAATTATAGAGCTAGTCTGTAGATGTTTTCAATGTCTTTTGCTTTAAGGTGAACGAAACCACCAGTTTCGCCGTCGCCGATACCAAAATTCTTAACAAGTGTTGGGATATCTTCTTCTTTTGCTCCTAATTCGGCAAATGTAAGAGGCATGCCAATAGATTTTAAGAAATTTTTAAATGCTTGAATTCCGTCCATTGCAGTCTTTAATGGATTGGCGAAGTCCATCTTGCAATTCCATACGCGAGTTGCCATTTGGGCAAATCTCATTACATCATGCTCAACTACATATTGCATCCATGCTGGCATGATTACTGCCAAACCTGCACCATGTGCACAGTCATATAAAGCCGATAATTCGTGTTCTATGCCATGACTATTCCAATCTTGATCGCGACCAACGCCTACAATATTATTGTGTGCAACCATTCCTGCCCACATAATGTTTGCGCGTGCTTGGTAATCGTTCGGATTTGCGATTACTTTTGGTGTTTCGTGAATCATCGATAATAAAACAGCCTCGCATAAACGGTCTGTTGTTTCTACATTTTGTGTGTTAGTGAAATATCGTTCAAAAACATGAGCCATAATATCTGTTGCACCACATGCTGTTTGATATGCTGGCAAAGTCATTGTAAGAGCAGGGTTTAGTACCGAGAATTTTGGACGAATTAAGTCTGAACCTGCACCACGTTTCAACATTCCATCTTCTTTTGTTATTACAGAGTCACCAGAGCCTTCACTACCTGCTGCTGCAATTGTTAAAACGGTACCTACTGGTAGGGCAGCTTTGGGACTGTTCTTTCCTGAATAGAAATCCCAAAAATCACCTTCGTATGGAACACCCATTGCTATTGCCTTTGCAGAATCGATAGTTGAACCTCCACCTACCGCTACGATAAAATCAATGCTTTCTTTGCGGCAAAGTTCAATACCCTCGTATACTTTGCTATCAAGTGGATTTGGATGAACACCACCAAGCTCACAAAATGAAATACCACTTTCGGTAAGTGATTTTTTTACTCTGTCTAAAAGTCCAGAACGAACAACCGATCCACCACCATAGTGAAGAAGAACTTTTGAACCACCAAATTCACGCACTAATGCACCACATTTATTTTCTGTGTCTTGTCCGAATACGAATTTTGTCGGACTGTAAAATGAAAAATTTTCCATATATTTTGTAAAGTAGTTTATTGCTCAAAAATAGTTTTTTTTCTTGAATTTTTGTTGCTTTGTAGAGTTGCAAAAATTTTGTGGCTTTACAAATTATTTAATAATATGGAAATCGGATTGAAAAACACGTCTCGAACTATTGTGACCGAGGCGAATACGGCAAAAGTAATGGGCTCGGGAAATTTAGATGTATTTGCAACGCCGGCAATGGTGGCGCTTATGGAAAATGCTGCTATGAATGCCGTCGCAAGTGAATTACCTAATGGTTCTACAACTGTTGGTAGTCTTATGAATACAAGTCATATAAAACCTTCAGGTATAGGTACGACAATAACAGCAACTGCCGAGCTTATTGCTGTTGAAGGGCGAAAACTTACGTTTCATGTGTCAGCGTCAGATGGTGAATCCATTATTGGTGAAGGCGAACATGTTCGTTTTGTTGTTGATATAGAACGATTTATGGAAAAAGTAAAATAATTTTTAATTTTTCGTGCAGTCTTTTGTCATTTTTAGTACTATATAAGTGTATTAATTAATAAAATGAAAAGGTTATTATTGTATTTTATCTTGCTAATATTTATTGCAAGTTCTTGTGAAAATAATTGCGATCCAGTAGAGGAATTTACAGTTTATAAATTAAGGGATACCAGTTACCTTCATAATATTTTAGTACAATGTGATGAAAAAACACATGAGTTAAAACGGTATAGTGTGTTTTATAGTTCAGGGGAAGTAATACGGAATTTTAACCATTATAGTGTCTTATCTGATTTCTACATAATGTCTTATGGCAACCCATTTTATAATGAAGGAAATGCTTTTACGGACATTACTTATTCAGAAGCTGAGTCGTTTTGGGAGGATTCTTTATTAAGACGTGATTTAGGGGATACTTTGCAAAAACGCATTATTGATTTTGATCCTATACAAGAATTATATTCGATAAATGTAGACGATTCTGTTTTTGGTGATGTGTATAAAAATCAAGGAGTTGAACATAATATGATTCTTTCAAAAATGATAGAATCAGGTGCTTTTTTTACTTATAAAGGTGTTACAAAGAAAAAATAGAGCGTTTATATGTGAAATAAAAAACGCAGAACCTATTTAATAGATTCTGCGTTTTTTAGCAATGATTAGTCTTTACCCTCAAATCCGCAACTATCATCCAATGCACGATTAAGGGTAGATTTGAAGAGTCGTTAGTAGCTACTTTCAGTAAAAAGCCACAGCACAACATCAATATGTAGTCAACATTCCCTTACCCCACGATGCGACTTGAGGTAATACGCAGATTTTAACCGTAAAGAAAGCAGTCTTAACCAAATTCCGTTTTGAATGGCTTGACATAAGCGCCGTTCTCCGTGTAGATATTCAGCACATATCGCCTTGCAGTCATAATCCACTTGGCTGGTACGGAGATGAATCTGAAGACGAAAGCCTTTATGCGACTTGTTTTCTTAAGTCCAAAGGCTTTGGTGTCGAGCCTACTCATGATGGTCTTGTAGAAATTGTGTATCAATGCAGTAAGCAGAATAAAGACTGTGTTCTCTACCATGAACGACTTGGGAAGTCTGTT
>DCIX01000029.1 GCA_002317135.1 Bacteroidales bacterium UBA1715 | reverse complement strand
AATACAAATTTGAAAGCAATTCACAGCCTATTTGAAAATTTATTTATATTTGTGTTGTTGTTTTGTCATACAGTGGAGGCATATAAAACTGTTACCGTCGATATTTTTAACAGTTTCAATATTTAGCCAAAGTTTATTGCTTTGGCTTTTTTTATAAATTCCATAAAAATTTTGTTTGTAAAAGGAGATTCTTTGTTTGCATAGATTTACGAATGCTTTCGATTTGTTTGTGTTTTCTTATTGTTGTTTATGGTTGTTAGAGAAAATAATCCATTGAAAATGAGAGAGTTTTGTGTATATTTGTAGCACGCAAACCAATTAACAATGGAAAAAGGAGAAATTGTATTATACAATCCTAACGAAACAATCCGTATAGAAGTTCGTTTAGATAATGAAACGGTATGGCTAACACAAGAACAAATGGGGATTTTGTTTGGAGTTACATAAAACAAAAAACGCAAACATTTGAAATCCAAATATTTGCGTTCTGTGACTCCGGAGGGGTTCGAACCCCCAATCTCCTGATCCGTAGTCAGGGGCATTAATCCAATTGTGCTACGGAGCCTTGTGAAAAACACGATGCAAATATAGTAATTTTTTTGAACTACAAGCGTCAGCGTTAAAAAAATGCATATAATTTTTATTTGTGTTCACTAATAATGTGTATTTTTACTTGCTAATAAATAATTTCTGTATCGAATATGAATGATGGTGTATCTTCGCAATTAACTGATAGTCAAGGACAATTATGCTCCTTGGAACTACAGGTACAGGAATTGCTACAGCAAATCGAGCAACAGAAAACAGAACTGCTTGCCGAAAAACAAAAGTGCGAGCAGTTGCTGCAAAACGTTCTCCCGGATGAAATTTATAGGGAATTATTGAAAAATGGTAAGGTCGTTCCGCAATTTTATAAGAGCGTAACGGTACTGTTTACCGATTTCGTCGGGTTTACGTCAATGTGCGAAAACATAGAATTGACTACGCTAATACAGGAACTGGATAGTCATTTTACGAAATTCGATGACATCTGCGAAAATCATTTCCTCGAAAAAATAAAAACTATTGGCGATGCATATATGTGTGCTGGCGGTATGCCTATGCGTAACCATAGCCACCCGTTCGATGTGGTGCTTGCCGCTATGGATATGATTCGCTATGTCAATGAAGTGAATGAAAAGAAAAAACAGGCTGGCGAACCAACTTGGAATATCCGTATTGGTATTAATACGGGCTCGGTTATTGCTGGCGTTGTGGGTAAAAAGAAATTCTTATACGACATTTGGGGCGATACGGTGAATGTGGCCAGTCGTATGGAATCGAGTGGGGAAACAGGAAAAATTAACATTTCTGGTGCAACGCACGAAATTATTCAAGATTTTTTCCGTTGTACATATAGAGGAAAAATTCCGGTAAAACACAAGGCGGACATCGATATGTATTTCCTTGATGGTTTTTTGCCGAAATATGCCGCCGACGAAAGCGGCTTGCTTCCAAATAAAGAATTTAGAATAGCAATGAGCAAACTATAGGTATGAAAAAATATATTGTTACATTGTTGTTGGCTTGTTTTGCCACAACAGCTTTCTCTCAAATACAATGGGTTTCGTTCGAAGAAGCTATGGCTCTTTCAAAAAAAGACGGAAAACCTGTTTTGGTTGATGTCTATACCGATTGGTGCGGTTGGTGCAAACGCCTTGATGCAACCACATATAAGGATAGTGCAGTTGTTGCGTATGTGAATAGTCATTTTCACGCAACAAAACTGAATGCGGAAACAAATAATAAAATTACCTATCGCGATTCTGTATATACGAATAGCATGGGAAAGGCTCACGATTTGGCTATTCGCTTACTAAATGGCAAAATGAGTTATCCAACCACAATATTTATGATAGATGACATAAATTTCATTGCGCCGATTCCAGGCTATCTAACAAAAGAGAGCATTCAGCCATATTTGTTCTATTTTGGCGAAAAGGTCTATGAAACAGCAAATACATGGGAGAGTTTCCTAAAAGGATTTAACGCTCCAAAATTTTAATTAAATTAATCATTGAACAATAATCATTATTTCAATGGATACCACAATAACCAATATCGACATTACTAAAATTTTGTTCCTCGACATCGAGACTGTGCCGCAACATGGTCTTGAATCGGAATTGTCGGAGGAGGAACGACAACTATGGACGAAAAAGTCCATACGAATGAAAACTGACGAGATTTCGCCAGAGGATTTGTATAAGAAAGCAGGGATTTTTGCTGAATTTGGTAAGATTATCTGCATTTCTGTCGCGTTTCTTCGCAAAAAAGACGATGCGTATCAGTTGCGCGTCCGTTCATTTGCCGGAGATGACGAACATCAGATTCTGGAAGATTTCATGGCTTTGGTAACCAAATACTTCAATACCAAAAAGACGTATTTCTGTGCGCATAACGGCTATGAATTTGATTTTCCGTTTATTGCCCGTCGTGCTTTGATAAATGGCATTATGGTGCCGATTTCATTGGATACGAGAGGGAAGAAACCGTGGGAAATTCAACATTTCGATACGCTTGATTTATGGCGCTTTGCCGATTATAAAAACTATACGTCGTTGGCATTGCTTGCTCATGTTTTCGGCATTCCAACACCGAAAGACGACATTGATGGCTCGCAGGTTTGCGATGTGTATTGGAAAGAACATAATCTTCCTCGCATTGTGGAATATTGCCAAAAAGATGTGGTTACAGTCGTGCAACTGTTCCGCAAATATCGCTGCGAAGACATCATTCCAGAAGAAAACATTGTTATCGTTAACGACTAATAGCTTATTGTTTTGAATTGTAAAAACGATTCAAACCGAAAAAAATGGTAAAACATTTCGGTTGTAACCGAAAAAAATAGTAAAATATTTCGATTGTAACCGAAAAATATAGCGAAATATTTCGGTTTGACTGTTTTGTGATTATCTTTGTGCAATAAAATTTGTACGGTTATGATACATCGTTTGTTGGAGAAATCTGTAATAGAAGACTTTGGTAAAGGCAAGGTTATTATTCTTTTAGGGCCTCGTCAAGTTGGTAAAACAACATTGTTGGAACAGCTTGATTTGGAGAAGGGAAAAACATTGCTTTTGGATTGCGATGATTTTGATGATAGGCTACTGCTTGAAGACAAAACGAAAACAGAGTTGCAAAATCTTATTGCAGGCTACAAGTATGTACTTATAGATGAAGCTCAACGAGTTAAAAGTATCGGGCTTGTCATTAAAATGCTTGCGGATTTACATGTTGACTGTAATATTATAGCGACAGGATCGTCTTCGTTGGAATTAGCGGAGGGTGTTTTTGAGACCGCAACAGGGCGTGTCTTTGAATATAAAATGTTCCCGTTTTCTTTGACTGAATTAGCAAACGATTCTAATGAGCGTGAGCAAAAAAAATTATTAGAGCAAAAAATGATTTATGGTTTGTATCCAGAGGTGGTGAATAATCCTTCTGATGCCCAGCGTACATTGTCTTCTTTGGTTAATGGATATTTGTTTAAAGATATATTGGCTTATAAAGGTTTAAGGAAACCTGATGTTCTTCAAAAATTGGTGATTGCTCTGGCGTTGCAAGTAGGTAACGAGGTTTCTTATAATGAATTAAGTAGCTTGCTTGGAATAGATAAAGAAACAGTTGAGAATTATATCAATTTGTTGGAGAAATGTTTTGTCGTATTTCGTTTGAATTCATATAACAAGAATTTGCGTACGGAGTTAAAGAAAGGTAAGAAAATCTATTTCTATGATAATGGAATTCGAAATGCTGTGATTTCTAATTTTGCTCCTTTGGAATTGCGTTCGGATTCTGGTGCTTTGTGGGAAAATCTTATGGTGTCGGAGCGAGTGAAACGGAATGCGTATGTACAAAATTATGCACAAACATATTTCTGGCGAACTGTTTCTCAAAAAGAAATTGATCTTGTTGAGTGGAAAGAAGGTCAATTGCAGGCCTTTGAATTTAAATGGAAAGAAAATAAGAAAGTTTTGCCTCCAAAAGAGTTTGCTTCGGCATATCCTGAAGCCTCGTATGAAATAATTACTCCTGCGAATTTCTGGTCGTTTTTGAAATAGTGGAGTAAACAATATTTTTCGTATTTTTGTAATAAAATGATAGAGTAATGAAGCGTTTACCGGCAGAGTGGGAACCACAAGATTGCATACAGTTGACTTGGCCTCATAGAGGGACGGATTTCGCTCCTGTGTACGAGCGTGCTGTTGCTTGTTTTGTGAATATTGCAAAGGAAATTAGTTGCAGACAAAAACTGATAATTGCGTGTAAAAATATACAAGATGTAAAACGTGAATTGGGTGCTGTATGCAATGAAAATATCTCGTTTGTAGAAGTTGATACGAACGATGTATGGGCTCGCGACCACGGGGCAATTACGGTTATGGAAGACGGAAAATATGTTTTGTACGATTTCCGTTTTAATGGCTGGGGACAGAAATTTCCAGCTGAAAAAGATGATAAAATAACATCTGTATTGTATAAACAAGGGCTTTTCAAAACTGGCTATACAGACTTCTCGCATTTTGTTATGGAAGGCGGTTCTATCGAATCCGATGGCGAAGGCGTTTTGCTGACTACGGAGTCGTGTTTGTTGAGTAAATTCCGCAATCCTTCAATGACGAAAACTGATATTGAAGCTTTTTTGAAAGAAACATTTTCGTTGAAAAAAGTGCTTTGGCTTTCACATGGTGAATTGGCTGGCGATGATACCGATGGTCATATCGATACGTTGGCAAGACTTGTTGATAATCATACGATTGCGTATGTTTGCTGTAATAATGCAGATGATATGCATTATACGGATTTGCAGGCAATGAAGCAAGAATTGGAGTCGTTCACAACCCTTGATGGAAAGCCATATACTTTGGTTCCGCTTCCAATGACTCCACCAATATTTGACGAAGATGGAGAACGAATTCCGGCAACGTATGCGAACTTTTTAATTATGAACGATGCGGTGTTGTTGCCTGTATATAACTGCGAAACCGATGCGGAAGCAATTCGCATACTACAGTCAATATTCCCGACAAAAGCTATTGTTCCAATAGATTGTTCGGTATTGATATTACAACATGGTTCGTTGCATTGCGTTACAATGCAATATCCTAAAGGTGTTTTATAAAGAATAATATGGAGAAAAAACTGAAAATTGGATTAGTGCAATTGGCTATTAGTGAGAATATTGAAGCCAATAAGGAAAAACTGGTTTCTCATATAAGAAAATGTGCGTCTCAAGGTGCAGAATTAGTCGTTTTGCAGGAATTGCATAACACGCCATATTTCTGTCAGGTAGAGGATGTGGACAATTTTGACCTTGCGGAACCAATTCCTGGACCATCAACCGATATGTATTCTGCCGTTGCAAAAGAGTGCGGTATCGTATTGGTGACGTCGTTGTTCGAAAAACGCGCTGCTGGCTTGTATCACAATACGGCTGTTGTATTCGAAAAAGATGGAAGTATAGCAGGAAAATATAGAAAAATGCATATTCCGGACGATCCTGCATATTACGAAAAGTTCTATTTTACTCCAGGTGACTTGGGATTTGAACCAATCAAAACGTCAGTGGGAACATTGGGCGTGCTTGTTTGTTGGGATCAATGGTACCCAGAAGCTGCACGAATAATGGCTATGAAGGGTGCCGATATGTTGATTTATCCAACGGCAATTGGCTGGGAATCAAGCGATACGCAAGACGAAAAAAATCGTCAACGCGATGCGTGGATAATTTCTCAACGCGGACACGCGGTTGCCAATGGTTTGCCTGTAATTTCCGTAAATCGTGTAGGATGGGAGAAAGATCCATCTGGACAAACAAATGGTATCCAATTCTGGGGAAGTAGTTTTGTAGTAGGGCCACAAGGTGAATTCTTGCAACAAGCATCTTCCGAATCCGAAGAAACTATGGTGGTGGAAGTTTCGCTTTCTCGTTCCGAAGATGTTCGCCGTATTTGGCCATTTTTCAGAGATAGACGAATCGATGCCTATTCCGATATTGTAAAACGATTCTGTAAATAATAGATAAGATGAAAAAAGTACTTTTTATTGATAGAGACGGAACAATTTTGAAAGAACCAAGTGATGAACAAGTAGATTCTTTCGAAAAATTCGAGTTCCTTCCAAATACAATTTCTGCATTGAAATCAATCTGTGAACATACAGATTATGAATTAGTTATGGTGACAAACCAAGATGGATTGGGAACTGATTCATTTCCAGAAGATACATTCTGGCCTGTACATAATCTTATGTTGTCTGTTCTAAAATCCGAAGGCGTCGAGTTTGCCGATATGTGCATAGACGCATCGTTCGATTACGAGAATAAACCGACTCGTAAGCCTGGTATTGGTATGTTAGGCAAATATTTCTCCGAAGAATACGATTTGAAGCATTCCTATGTGATTGGTGACAGAAATACCGATGCACAATTGGCGGTAAATCTTGGTTGTAAATCTTTGATTATTCGTGGTAATCATTTGAACGAAAGCACTTTGCCAGATTCGTGCGAATTGGTTGTAGATTCTTGGAACGAAATTGCACAACGATTGACATTCCCGTTGCGTTATGCGCATGTAACTCGTAATACGAACGAAACAAAAATCGACATTGAGTTGTTGCTCGATGGTCGTGGAAAATCGGAAATCTCAACAGGCATAGGCTTTTTCGACCACATGTTGGAACAGTTGGCCCGTCACTCAAACTGCGATTTAAAAATCAACGTAAAAGGCGACTTGCATGTTGACGAACACCATACTATTGAAGATACTGGTATTGCATTGGGTGAAGCATTTTTGCAAGCCTTAGGAAAGAAGGAACGCATCGAACGCTATGGTTTCTTGTTGCCGATGGACGACTCTTTGGCTCAAGTTGCTATCGATTTTTCTGGTCGTCCATGGTTGATTTGGGATGTTGAATTTAAGCGTGAAAAAGTAGGAGAGTTGCCTACAGAAATGTTATACCATTTCTTTAAATCATTCAGCGATGCCGCAAAATGTAATTTGAATATCGCAATTCAAGGTGATAACGAGCATCATAAAATTGAGGCTATTTTTAAGGCTTGGGCTAAGTCAATAAAGATGGCTGTGTCTCGCAGTTTAAATAATCAACTATTGCCATCTACGAAAGGATTGTTGTAGTGCGAATGGTTGTTTGAAAATAGAAAAGGAATACTGTTCGGTATTCCTTTTTTTATACTTGTTAATCTAATTTGTACGGAGTTTCTTGATAAACGTAGTAGTTTAACCAATTGCTATATAATAAGTTACCGTGACTTCTCCAAGTATTTTTTGGTTCTTGGTTTGGATCGTCGCCAGGGAAATAGTTTTCCGGAACATCAATTTCCATTCCTTTGCTTCTGTCGCGTACAAATTCGTCTCGTAAAGTCGTAGAATCGTATTCAGAATGGCCAAAAACAAAGAAGTCTTTCGAGTCTTTTGACTTAATCAAATACGGGCCGATACCTTCGCCTTCGCAAATAACTTCAATGTCTTTGCATGCATCGATTTCCGATTGTTTTACATACGAGTTTCGTGAATGAGGAACGAAAAATTCGTCATCAAAACCACGAACAATAGGCTCGGTTCTATTCAATACAGAGTGACGGAACACGCCAAATATTTTTTCGTCTTGCCAATACTTGTTTATGCCATAAAAATAGTATAAGGCAGCAAAAGCTCCCCAGCATATATGGAACACCGAGGTTACGTTTTTGCGTGACCATTCATAAATATCCGTCAATTCTTTCCAGAATGTAACATCTTCGTATTGTAAATGGTCGATAGGTGCACCTGTAATGATAAGACCGTCAAGTTTGCCGATTTCGTCAATTGATTTGTAGAACGTCTGCAAATATTCCGACGATGTGTGGCTTGGAGTGTGCGTTTTTGTGTACAAAAGCACGACTTCAACTTGCAAAGGCGTATTTGAAAGCATTCGAATGATTTGTGTTTCTGTTTTTTCCTTTATAGGCATTAGATTCAAAATACCAATACGAATAGGACGGATGTCTTGCGTAATCGCACGACTATTCGTCATAACAAACACATTCTCGTTTTTGAGAATATCGGTAGCAGGTAATTTGTCAGGAATATTTACAGGCATATCATTTCTAAATGCGTTGCAAAGGTAGAAATTTTACTTAATGAAAAATACAAATTCATGTAATATATGTATAGATAAACATTGTAATGATGATTAAATTTTCGATAGGAATGTAGGTATTTATGTGGCGTGTTTTTATGGATGCTTTCAAATTTTAAGTAAAAAAGTGAAATATGATTATGATTTTTTAATAGAAAAGTGTAGTTTTGTATAAAATTTAACGACTGTTATGACAGATAAATTGTTTATACCAAAAAATTATACTCCGGTGTTGGATTTGCAACAGACCGAGTTGGCAATAAAATTAATTAAAGACAACTTTGAGAAAAGTTTGTCGGTTGGTTTATGTTTACGTCGTGTTACGGCACCGTTGTTTGTGTTGAAAGGCACAGGTATAAATGATGACTTGAATGGTACAGAACGTAAAGTTACATTCCCGGTAAAAGATTTGAACGATCAACAAGCAGAAGTTGTGAATTCGTTGGCAAAATGGAAACGAATGGCTTTGGCTAAATACAACATCAAGCCGGGTCATGGCGTGTTGACAGATATGAATGCAATTCGTCCAGATGAAGAATTAGATAACATTCATTCTTTATATGTTGACCAATGGGATTGGGAACGAACAATTGCTCCGGAAGAAAGAGATTTATCATTCTTGCGTTTGATTGTAAAACGCATTTATGATGTTTTGAAACATACTGAATATTTGGTTTCGGAAGAATACCCACAAATTCAGCAGATTTTGCCAGAAAAAATCACATTTATTACTTCGGAAGAATTACTTCAAAAATATCCAAATCTAACTCCAAAAGAACGCGAAAATGCTGCTACAAAAGAATTTGGCGCTGTGTTCTTGATTGGTATTGGTGATGAACTTACAAATGGTCAAAAACACGATGGTCGTGCTCCTGACTATGATGATTGGAGTTTGAATGGCGATATTTTGTTATGGAACCCTGTTCTTGAAAGTTCTTTCGAAATTTCTTCTATGGGTATTCGTGTTGATGCAAAAGCAATGGAATATCAGTTGAAGAAAGCTGGTGCTGAAAATCGTAAAGAATTAATGTTCCACAAAATGTTGTTGAATTGCGAACTTCCACTTTCTATTGGTGGTGGAATAGGACAGAGCCGCTTGTGTATGTTCTTCTTGCGCAAAGCACATATTGGTGAAGTTCAAAGTTCATTATGGCCACAAGAAATGGTAGAAACTTGTGCTAAAAACAATATCCCTTTGATTTAAAATAAATTTGTAAGAATATGAAAAAGGACGATGAATTTCATCGTCCTTTTTTGTATTTGTTATAATGCAAGTTAAGTGCATTATAGTGTTTGGTATAATAAAAAAGGCTCCGTTTCGGAGCCTTTTCTATGTGTGAAATAGTTTGAAACTATTTAGAAATCAAATTGTTTCCTGTCATATCTGCTGGTTGAGCAATTTCAAGAATGCTGCAGATAGAAGGAGCAACGTCTGCCAAAATACCTTCTTTTACTTTTGCTGCTTTGTTTTCTGTTACATATACGAAAGGAACAGGGTTCAAAGAGTGAGCAGTGTTAGGTGTTCCGTCTGGGTTGATAGCATTGTCTGCATTACCGTGGTCAGCGATGATGATGGTTTCGTAACCCATAGATTTTGCTGCTTCTACGGTGTCTTTTACGCAAGCATCGATAGCAACAACAGCTTTTTCTATTGCTGAGTAGATACCAGTGTGACCAACCATATCACCGTTTGCGTAGTTTACAACGATAAAGTCGAATTTGTCGCTCTTGATTGCTTCAACAAGTTTGTCTTTTACTTCGTAAGCACTCATTTCAGGTTTTAAATCGTATGTTGCAACCTTTGGAGAAGGAACAAGAATACGTTCTTCTTTATCGTATGGAGTTTCTCTACCACCATTGAAGAAGAATGTTACGTGAGCGTATTTTTCTGTTTCTGCAATGTGCAATTGAGTCATTCCTAGATTTGCAAGATATTCACCAAGAGTGTTTTGTACGTTTTCTTTATCGAATAAAATGTGAACGCCTGTGAATGAAGCATCGTATGGAGTCATACAATAATATTGTAGACCAGGGATTGTGTTCATACCAGCTTCAGGCATATCTTTTTGTGTAAGAACAACTGTAAGTTCTTTTGCACGGTCGTTACGGTAGTTGAAGAAAATAACAACATCACCTTCTTTAATACGTCCGTCAACAGAAGCATTAACGATTGGTTCAACGAATTCGTCTGTACCTTTGTGTTCAGCACAATCAGAATCATAGCTTTCTTGCATTGCTTGAACCATATTTGTTGCTTTTTTACCGATACCGTTTACAATCAAGTCGTATGCAACTTTTACGCGTTCCCAACGTTTGTCGCGGTCCATTGCGTAGAAACGACCAACGATAGAAGCGATGTGACCAGTATTTTTAGCCAATTGTTTTTCAAGTTGTTCAATGAAACCCTTACCGCTTTTAGGGTCAGTGTCACGACCATCCATAAAGCAGTGTACGAAAGTGTTGTCAATACCGTATTCTTTTGCGATTTCAATCAATTTGAACAAGTGATCAAGTGAACTGTGTACGCCACCGTTCGAAACCAATCCCATTAAATGGATTTGTTTACCTTTTTCTTTTGCGTATGAGAAAGCGTTTACGATTTCTTTGTTTTGTAGAATAGAGTTGTCGGCACAAGCTCTATTGATTTTTACTAAGTCTTGGTACACGATACGACCAGCACCAATATTTAAGTGACCTACTTCGGAGTTACCCATCTGTCCGTCTGGTAAACCAACATTCTCACCAGAAGCTTGTAATTGTGAATGAGGATAATTTTCCAACAAATAATCCCAATATGGAGTAGAAGTAGATGAGATAACATCAGCTTTGGTTTTGTTGCCAATTCCCCAGCCGTCTAGAATCATTAATAGAGCTTTGTGTTTCATATTCTTATTTATTTTCAAAAATAGGTGAGTTACCACCGGATTGTTTTAATTGGTGCAAATTTATGAAAAAGCAGTAAATATTTTATGTTTATTAAGAATAATGTATGTGTTCAAGGCTATTGGATACATAATATATAGATTAAATACAGTTGTCGTATTGTTTTATATGTATATACAGGTTTCCCCGCCAAATTCTTCTTGGAGCTTGGCGTTTTTTATTTATAACGAATTATTGTGATTTGTTACTATTTATATATAGATGTTATATAAAATAATATGTTGAAAATGAGATAGTTTATGCTATTTTTGTTCAAAACATAACCGTTATGAATATTATAAAAATTGAAGATGTGCAGGACAAGGTCTTGCAACTTCGCAACATAAATGTAATTTTAGATTGTGATGTCGCGCAATTATATGGTGTTGCAACAAAAGAGATCAATCAAGCCGTTCGAAATAATCCCTCAAAGTTTCCAGATGGATTTGTTTTTCAATTGAAAACAGATGAAAAATTAGAGGTGGTCAAAAAAATTGACCACCTTGAAAAATTAAAATTTAGTAAAGTGGAACCTTGGGCTTTTACAGAGCAGGGATTGTATATGCTTGCAACAATTTTAAGAGGTGAACAAGCTGTGCGAACAACAATATGTATTATCAATACGTTTGTGAAACTTCGCGAACTTTCACGAACTGTTGCTGCGTTGCCTCAAACAGAAGATAAAAATGTACAAAAAGGTCTTGTACAAAGAGGAGGTGAGATAATTTCTGATTTATTAGGTTCGGATTTACAAACAGAAGGTTCTGAAACAGAACTTGAATTGAATTTTGCAATGCTAAAACTAAAACATAAAATTGTACGAAAAAAATAGCAAAACTATTTGTTGTTTTCGCTACAATCTTTATTTTTGTATCACAAAAAATAAGAAATGGTAAGTACATTCAACAAATATTGGTGGCAACTCTTGGGATGATTCAGTCGCAGGAGCGTTACCTTTTTTGTTATAGAATAATTTAGAAGCCCTGTTGCACTGAACGCAATAGGGCTTCTTTCTTTTATGAACATGAAAATATAACGATATGGGAAAATATACAGTTGACGAAAATGGATACTACGGAGAATTTGGCGGGGCTTATATTCCGGAAATTCTTCATGCTTGTGTAGAGGAAATTCAAAAGGCTTATAAGGAAATCCTTAATAGCGAGTCGTTTAAACAAGAATATTATCAACTTTTAAGAGACTATGCAGGTCGTCCGTCTCCATTGTACTATGCAAAGCGTATGTCGGAAAAATATGGTTGCAAGTTGTATTTAAAACGTGAGGATTGTAACCATACTGGTGCTCACAAGATTAACAATGCACTTGGTCAGATTCTTTTGGCAAAGCGTATGGGCAAGAAGAGAATCATTGCTGAAACAGGTGCTGGCCAGCATGGCGTTGCAACGGCTACGGTTTGTGCACTGATGAATATGGAATGTGTGGTGTATATGGGCAAAACCGATGTTGAACGTCAAGCACCAAATGTTGAACGTATGAAAATGTTGGGCGCAACGGTTGTTCCTGTTACTTCGGGAAATATGACCTTGAAAGATGCTTGTAATGAAGCTATCCGTGACTGGTGTTGCCATCCTGAAGATACATATTATCTAATTGGTTCAACAATGGGTCCATATCCGTATCCAGAAATGGTTGCTCGTTTGCAATCGGTTATTAGTGAGGAAATTAAATACCAGATAAAGGAAAAAGAAGGTCGTGATTATCCTGATTATTTGATTGCTTGTGTAGGTGGTGGTAGTAATGCTGCAGGTACAATCTATCATTATCTTGATGATGAGCAAGTTAAGATTGTTCTTGCAGAGGCTGGTGGGCTTGGTGTAGAAACTGGTCAAACTGCTGCAACAATAAAATTGGGAACGGTTGGTATCCTTCATGGAATGAAGACGTATGTGATTCAAGATGAAGATGGTCAAATTATTGAACCATATTCGATTTCGGCTGGTCTGGACTATCCTGGTGTAGGTCCAATGCACTCGAACATTGCGAAAAATGGTCGTGCTACAGTATTGGCTGTAACCGATGATGAAGCGATGAATGCTGGTATGGAATTGACTCGTATGGAAGGAATTATTCCTGCAATTGAAAGTGCTCACGCTTTGGGTGTTTTGCAAAAATTGAAATTTAAACCAGACGATGTTGTGGTACTTACAGTTTCTGGTAGAGGTGACAAAGATTTGAATACTTATTTAAAATATTTTAACAAATAGAATATGAATAAGTTCTGTTATAAAACAACGGTAAAAACAATGCTTGGGGATTTGCATACCCCAGTAAATACCTATTTGAAGGTTCGTGACTTGTTTTTTCAAAGTGCGTTGATGGAAAGTTCTGATTATCACGGTGGTGAAAATAACCGTTCATTCATCGGACTTGATCCTATTGCAAGCATTAGTATAACTCACGGAAAGGCTATTGGTACTTATCCTGATGGAAGTACAACGGAACACGATGTGAACGAAACATATCGTTGCGATAATGCAATCAATGATTTCTTGTCACATTTCTCTGTTTCTGGTGATGGTGCAAATTATTGTGGCTTATATGGTTATACGTCTTTTAATGCTGTTCGCTATTTTGAAAATATTGCTGTAAAAGATTCTACTGACGACAAAAATGACGCTCCGGATATGATGTACATTATGTACAAATATATCATTGTGTTCAACGATTATAAGAGCGAAATGATGTTGATAGAGATGACGAAAGATGGTGAGGACAATCATTTTGATTATTTGGAAAATGCTATCAATAATCGTCGTTATTCTACCTATCCATTTCATCCAGTGGGAGATACATCATCAACGTTGACTGACGAAGAACATAAGGCGAACATACGCAAAGGTATTGCACACTGTATGCGTGGTGATGTGTTCCAAATCGTATTATCTCGTCGTTTTGTGCAAAAATTCGAAGGTGATGACTTTAAATTATATCGTGCATTGCGTAGCATAAATCCTTCACCGTATTTATTTTATTTTGATTTTGGTGGCTTTAGAATCTTTGGCTCTTCTCCAGAAACACACTGCCGTATCGAAGGTAAGCGTGCATATATAGATCCAATTGCAGGTACAACTCGTCGTACTGGCGATGCTGAAAAAGATGCACAAGGAGCGGAATATCTTCGTAATGATCCAAAAGAAAATGCGGAACACGTTATGTTGGTTGACTTGGCAAGAAATGACTTGTCGAGAAACTGCCATGATGTGAAGGTTGATTTCTACAAGGAATTGCAATACTATAGCCATGTGATTCACTTGGTTAGCCGTGTTAGCGGTACGTTAAATGATAATGCAAATCCTATTAAAGCATTTATTGACACGTTCCCTGCTGGTACATTGAGTGGTGCACCGAAAGTTCGTGCCATGCAGTTGATTAGTGAATATGAACCACATAATCGTGGTGCGTATGGAGGTTGCATTGGTTTTATTGGTTTGAATGGCGATTTAAATCAAGCAATTACAATCAGAACATTCGTGAGCCGTAACAATGAATTGTGGTTTCAAGCAGGTGGTGGAATTGTTGCTAAAAGTAACGAAGATTATGAACTTCAAGAAGTTAACAACAAACTTGGTGCATTAAAGAAAGCAATTCTAATGGCAGAAAACATGTAAAAAAGAAGCAAGATGGAAATTTGTATTATAGATAACTACGATTCATTCACTTACAACCTTGCGCATCTTGTTCGTGAACTTGGTGTGAATGTAACGGTATATAGAAATGACCAATTTGCAATGTCGCAATTGGAATCATTCGATGGCATTATTCTTTCGCCAGGTCCTGGTATTCCCGAAGAGGCAGGATTTCTTTTGGACGCAATACGAACTTTTGCAGGCAAGAAACCTATGTTGGGTGTTTGTTTGGGTGAGCAAGCAATTGCAGTCGCTTTTGGAGGTACTTTAATTAACTTAAGCGATGTGTTCCATGGTGTTCAAACTCCAATAACAGTACAGAAAACTCAAGATGGTTCGTTTGTAGATCCAATCTTTGCTGGATTGAATGAAACTATTCTTGTTGGTCGTTACCATTCTTGGGTTGCAGACGAAAAAACGCTTCCAAATTGTTTGGAGATAACTGCAGTGAGTGAAGAAGGACAGATAATGGGGTTGAAGCATAAGGATTTCAATATTCATGGAATTCAATTCCATCCCGAATCGGTACTTACGCCAGATGGTAAAGTAATGGTTGCAAATTGGTTAAAAATGTGTAAAAAATAACGATATGAAACAGATTTTGACTCGTATAATAAATCATGAGGAACTTACTCAAGCAGAGACAAAGGAAATCATGATAAACATAACTCAAGAAAAATACAATGATTCGCAACTTGCTGCCTTGCTTATGGGGATTCAAATGCGTGGTATTACGGTAGATGAATTGTTGGGTTTTCGTGAAGGATTGTTGGAAACAGGTTTGGCTGTAGATTTAACTCCATTTAAACCTATTGATATTGTTGGAACTGGTGGTGATGGTAAAAATACCTTTAATATTTCGACTTGTTCTTGCTTTGTCGTTGCTGGTGCAGGTTATAAAGTTGCAAAACATGGAAACTATGCCGCAACAAGTGTGAGTGGTGCGGGTAATGTTATTGAAGAACACGGAGTTACGTTTACGAACGATAATGAAAAATTAAAACAGTGTCTTGACGAAGTAGGGTTTATTTATATGCATGCACCGCTATTCGCACGCGGAATGAAGTATGTAGGCCCAACAAGAAAGAATTTGCAAGTTCCAACTTGTTTTAACTTGCTTGGTCCATTGGTAAATCCTTGTCGTCCACCATATCAGTTGCTTGGTGTTGCTAATCCACAGCAGTTGCGCTTGTATAGTCGTGTGTACGAAAAAATGGGTATAAACTATGGTATTGTTACCAGTGTTGATGGATTTGATGAAATTTCGTTGACTTCTGAATTTAAGGTTAAACGAAACGGATTTGAACGTATTTATAATCCAGAAGAATTGGGTATGCCTTTGGCAAAAGCAGAAGATTTGTTTGGTGGTTCGACAAAAGAAGAGGCTAAACAAATTTTTGATAATGTTTTAGAAGGAAAGGCAACCGTTTCTCAAACAAATGTGGTGTTGGCTAATGCTGCATTTGCAATAAATATTATAGAATCGGAAAAAACATACGAAGAATGTCTTGCTATTGCAAAAGAATCGTTGGATAGCAAGGCTGCGTTGAATGTTTTGAAGAAATATGTTGCTTTTAATGCAAAATAATATGGAAGATGTACTAACGAAAATCGTTGCTCATAAGCGTATTGAGGTTGCAGAACAAAAGGCTTTGTTGAGCGAGGTTGATTTGGAAAAACAATTACAACCTCGTATTGCATATTCTTTTAAAGCAGCTTTGAATAATTCGCCATCGGGAATCATTTCTGAGTTCAAAAGAAAATCTCCTTCGAAGGGCTGGATTAAGCAAGGTGCTAATCCAAAAGAAATTGTTCCTGGTTATGAAAAGAGTGGTGCTGCTGCACTTTCGATTCTTACAGATGAACAGTTTTTCGGTGGTACATTGGCAGATATTGAAGCGGTTAGAAGTTTGGTGCAAATTCCAATATTGCGTAAGGATTTTATAATTGATAGATATCAATTGCTTCAGGCACAAAAAGTCGGTGCAGATGTGGTGTTACTTATTGCTGCTTGTCTTACAAAAGAAGAGTGTGCGTATTTAACGAATGAAGCACATAAACTTGGGCTTGAAGTTCTTTTGGAGGTACATTCGGTAAATGAATTGGAATATATTACTCCTGAAATTGATGTTGTTGGTTGTAATAACCGAAATTTAGGAACGTTTGTCACTGATATTCAAAATTCATTCAATTTGGCGAAAGCATTGCAGGGAAGTGGCAAAACTATGGTGAGCGAAAGTGGTATTTCAAAAGTGGAAACTATTAAAGAGTTGCGTGAGGTTGGTTTTAGAGGATTTTTGATAGGGGAAACATTTATGAAAGAGGCTTGTCCTCCAGATGTGTTACGACAATATACTGCTGAATTTTAAATGCTTATGAAGAAGTCTTTACTCATAAAAGTTTGTGGAATGCGCGATGCGGAAAACATTCGTGCAGTGGAGGCGTTGGGTATAGACATGATGGGTTTTATTTTTTATGAACCATCAGCAAGAAATGTTTCAGAGGTTCCTGCGTATTTGCCAAAACAGGTAAAACGTGTGGGCGTTTTTGTGAATAGTTCGATTGATTTTATTGTGGAGAAATGCTCTGCGTTTCAATTTGATATTGTGCAATTACATGGAACGGAAACGCCTGAATTTTGTAAGGAAGTTGCTACAAAGCTACAAGTTGAAGTAATGAAGGCGTTCTCATTGGCTACCAAGGATGATTTTGCAAAAATCAACGAATATGAGGGAACTTGTTCTCGATATGTATTTGATACGAAAACACCTAAAATGGGTGGCTCAGGTCAAAAATTTGATTGGAATTTGTTAGAAAATTATAAAGGTAAAACGCCATTTTTATTAAGTGGTGGAATTGATGCTAATTCCGTAAATGAGGTGTTGCAATTAACACATTCTCAATTAGTTGGTTTAGATTTAAATAGTAAGTTTGAAATTTCTCCTGCATTAAAAAATGTAGATTTATTACGACAATTTATTACAGAAATTAGAAAAAGTTAGGATTATGGAAAAGAATAGAATTGATAGTTTGTTTGAAGGCTCAAAACAGAATCTTTTGTCGGTATATTTTTGTGCTGGTGCAACTCGTTTGGACGATGCTCCAGAAATTTTGAAGTCGCTCCAGGCACATAATATTGATATGGTAGAAATAGGTTTTCCGTTCAGTGACCCGATGGCCGATGGTGTTGTGATACAAGAAGCTGCAACAAAAGCGTTGAAGAATGGAATGAAACTTCGTCTTCTTTTTGAACAATTGAAGGATATTCGTAAAACAGTGTCTATGCCGTTAGTTTTTATGGGATATTTGAATCCTATAATGCAATTTGGTTTTGAAAATTTTTGTAAGACTTGTGCTGAAGTTGGTATAGATGGCTGTATTATTCCAGATTTACCTTTTGCAGACTATGTAAATGATTTTAAACCAATTGCAGATAAGTATAATCTTCGTGTTATTATGCTTGTTACTCCAGAAACTAGCGATGAGCGTGTAAAGGAAATTGATGCGAATACAAGTGGATTTATATATATGGTTTCAAGTGCTTCCACAACTGGTGCTCAAAGTAGTTTTGATGAACAAAAACAAGCATATTTCCGCCGTATAGATAGTTTGAATTTGAAAAATCAACGAATGGTTGGTTTTGGTGTTTCGAACAAAGCCACATTTGATGCTGCTTGTGCAAATTCACGCGGAGCAATTGTTGGTAGTAAATTCGTGAAATTGTTGGCAGAAAAACCAACAATCGACGAGGCTGTAGTTGCTTTAAAACAAGCTTTGCAAGAATAATACGATTTATTCAATATATGTTGAGGGGCGAATTTATTCGCCCTTTTTTATTGTATTAAAACCTATAATATTAGTGAAAGGTCGATTTGAAGGAAACGATTCTATCGGTTCAGAGAACCTGGCTACAATAGCGCAAGAAATAGCAAAATTCGTGTAGGTATTCAGCACTCATAATGAACAATAAAAATTTTCATTTAATAAGGGACTGTCACGGAGTGGATCTCCAAGCCCCAGATGGGGTTAATGTTTTCGCTTTCTTATTTGGAAAATTTTTATATTTGAAAAAATCATTCACGAAACTATGAAACAAGTGAAATTCAATATTTCCGATAAAGTTTGGAAAATGCTTACAACTGAACAGCAAATAGCTCTGTTGTGGGAAAATGATACTATGCTGTTTGTTCAATGTTGCAACGATATTGCTTATTTACGGGCTGAATATGGTTTTGTTGTTCCGCGGGAAATAGATGAGAATGATTTCTACAAAACTATAGCATATATAGTTGTGGAATCAGAAGACAGCAAAATGGCAAATGATTCTAATGCCGATTTTGTTGCCAATTGCAAAGCACTTTTAAACGATAGTGAATTTTGGCACGAATACAAAGAACGCAAAACCGAATATGATGCATATTATGCCTACGCAAAGCAACGAATTGAAAAAATAGAAAGTGATATTCGTGGTGGTGATTTCGACAATGAAGACTGGGTTTGCATAACAGATACTGTTCCTGATACAAGTGTAGAAAAACAACAAGAATTTGCAACTTTTCAGCAACAATTGCTCAATGAAGTAAGACATATCTATGCAACATTAAAACTTGATGAAAAAAAACGCAAACTTACATCACAAACCGATTCTGAAGAAAACCAACTACCTACAGCCCAAGGGAGTCGTGATAGTGATGATTTGCCGTTTTAGGGAGTTTCGTAAGTGCAAGAAACGGGCTGAAAGCCTAACTGCACTTAGGCTTGGACAACGCCCTATGTGAACGAGGAAATGTTTTATACGCCCTGAAAGGGCAACAGCTGAAGCTTGGTTTAAAAAAGAGCAATTACATACGGAACAAAAACAATAAGTCCGATTATTGCAGCCATTATGGCACAAATAAGTACAGAACCTGCGGCGATATCTTTGATGTCGCCGATTTTTTTGTCGTATTTTGGAGAAACTTTGTCGCAGAGTTTTTCTATTGTTGTATTGAATCCTTCGGCAGAAAAAACAAGAGCAATTGCAAAGCAAACGGCTATCCATTCTGTTTTTGAAATTCCAAATAAAAAACCTGCAATTATGACACAAATTGTTGCAAATAGATGGAATTGAGCATGCCGTTCACTTTTTATTAGCTTAAATATGCCAGCAAATGCGCAGATAAAACTATGTATTTCTTTTGGTAATGACATATTTATCTTCTTCGTTTTTCAAAACTTTTAGGCTCGTAGATAGGACAAGGAATTTTTTCGTCGCTAAAGTTAAATAGGAGAGATATACCTAATATTGAAAACCAATCTTTTGTCTTTTTAAAGGAAATTTGTTTGTATTGCAAAAATCCATCGTTAGCTTGATATGCTAATTGATCTAATTTGTCGGTGTATGTTTTTCTAAACGTCCATTCTGTGCGAAGCTCTAAACGTGGGTGTATTTTATATTTTAGACCTAATCCCATTGGAATTGTAAGTGATTCTTTGAGTGGAATATTCTCATTATATATTATTCCCAAACCGAATACAGTGTATGGGGAAAAGTTTTTCTCTTTTTTGTTTGTTGTTACTTCAAAGAAATTGAATTCAACCATGCCAGAAAATTCCATCAACTTTGTGTCGTCAAAGTAATAATCCCGTAGTTGCTGATATTCATATTTGAAATTTTCGTCGTTTGCTTTAAGAGTACCAACGGCAAGGTTTAATCGAAGAGAATAGTGTGGATTGAAATTTTTTCTGAACATAAATTCAGCCGCCAATTGTGGTGAAGTATATGCTTTCGTCATATTGACATCTCCATTGTATTGTGCGGTTCCAAGTAATAAACCAAAATCAACATCTCGTCGTTGTGCGAAGATTTGTGTCGCACAGCAAGAAAAGAGTAGGAATATTAGTACGATTGTTCTATTCATTCTTATGACAATAGGTTCATAACGAAAAAATGCCATAAAAAGTATATTTACTTATCGCTAAATGTAGGCCAACCTTGTTTGTTTTCGCGTAATCTGTAGTGTGCAGATATCATCAAAAACATGTAGAAGTCTCTATCGTATGGGTCGCCACGTTGTTCGTTATAGAAATGGTATTTGCCATTGTTGCAGTGGCTTTCGTATGCAGGATCGGCAGCAAGCATTGCTACATTGTCTGCAACGGTATTGTCGTATCTTGCAACTAATTCTGGGTTTGCGTATGTTGTACTTACGTCATCAAGATAGTCGGTAAACAAGAATCGAAGACCTGCTTCTCCTGAAATAGACCAGCGTTTATTTAAGTCATATTTTGCACTGAATCCCATAGGAATACACACTTGTACACGGTAGTATGGGTGTCGTGTATCAATATAGTTTTGTCCTTCGGTTCCAATTGGTTGTAATGCAATCCAGTTTCCATCGATTTTTGCTTTTGGGTTAAAGTGATACACACCTAATCCAGCAAAACAAAAGGTTGCTAAATTACGACCTCTTTGACCACGTACACCGCGTAAGTCGTAAATGTGACCAGAACGTACTTTTCTAATTTTGTATTCTATACGACCACTGAATTCTTGTATTGGTGTTCTAAATGAAATGTCTCTATCAGAACGGAAATATTCAGTAGTTTTTTTATCGTCCCCGTAAAGCATTCCCATTGTATAAGTAAATTGCCAAGAAACACGTTCACGGAATGTTTTTCGTAATCCAATACAACCACCAAAACGAGTAGAAAGGAAGTCCATGTCAAGGATGTTGTTTCTACCAATGCCAGGTCCACCACCTAAATCACCTAACAAAAAAGATGGTCCAAATCCAAAAATGACTTCGTAGGGATACTTAGTCCATAATTTGTCTTGAGCCATAACTGTACCCGAAAGCAGTGTTAGCGCAGCCAAAAGTGATAGTATTTTAGCCTTAATTCCCTTCATATTTGGATTATTATCTTGCAAAGATATATTTTTTTGTATTGCTTTGTCAAGAAAAGGAACTATTTTCTTACATCTATACCTAATTTTAGTTTTTCGCGTAATGTTTCAAAGAAACTAGTATCAGCAAATTCTATAACAGAAACCGTGTGTTTTGATTTTTTTATTTGAACTTTTGGTTGGTGGGTAATTGTTTTGCTGAGATAATCGTTTGATATTAAGAACTCTGTGTACTCGCCAGTTGCTTCAACTGTAACTTGTTTGTTGTTCGGAATTATAATTGGTCGTACACTTAATGTGTGTGGGGCGATTGGTGTTATTATAAGTGACTGATTGTCAGGAGATAGGATAGGAGCGCCTAAACTTAGGGAATATCCTGTAGATCCTGTAGGTGTACTAATTGCAACTCCATCAGCCCAGAATGAACAACAGAAATCTTTACCAATATAAATATTGATTTTTATAAGTTTAACGGCATTACTTTTTTGTAATGTTATTTCGTTTAATCCAATGCCTGAAATGTTTTCTTTACCATTTTTACATTTAAAATCCAGCAAAGAGCGTGTTTTTATTGTGTAATTATGGTTTGAAATATTATGGATGATTGCATCTATATCGTCTGGGTTTGTTTGTGCTAAAAAGCCGAGTTTTCCAAAATTTATACCCAAAATTGGAATATTTGTTTTGTAGCAAAGGTGTACGCATTTAAGAAATGTACCATCTCCTCCCATACTGATAATCATTTGTACTTGATTGTCGAGTTCTGTGAATTCTGGTATTTGCTGTATGCTAAAACTATTGGAATTCAAACATTCCTTGAATTCTTTGTATATAGATAATTGAAATCCAGCAGTCACAAAACTGTGGATGATTTCTTCTACTTTTGTTTTAACATCAGTTGCTACGGTAGTTCCAAAAATTGCTATGTTCATATTTAGCATTTATTTTGCCGTAAAAATATAAATAAAGAAATAAAAAAAGCAGGTTTGTGACCTGCTTTTTGATTTATTGAAGTTTGAATCGTTTTTCAAGATCTAGAATATATCGTTTAAATCGCTTGTCGGTTTCCATTAAGTTGTTTACCGTTTTGTAGGCGTGAAGAACAGTTGCGTGATCTTTTCCTCCAATTTGTGAACCAATTGAGGCCAATGAATTTTTAGTATAGTTCTTCGCAAAATACATTGCAATTTGACGAGATTGAACAATTTCTCTTTTTCTTGTTTTTGATTTTAATTGTTCAGGAACGATATTGAAGTAATCGCAAACAGTTTTCTTGATGAAGTCAATAGAAATATCTTGTTGTGAACTCTTCACGATTTTTTCTACAACTTCTTTTGCTAAGTCAAGAGTAAGATGTTTTTTGTTGATGGTTGCTTGGGCTAGGATAGAGATAAGCACACCTTCAAGCTCGCGCACATTTGTTGTAATGTGGTTTGCAATGTATTCAATAACTTCTTCGTTGATTTCAAGACCTTCTTTGCCAATTTTTTGTTTCAATATAGCAAGTCTAGTTTCAAAGTTTGGTGTAGAAATCTCTGCAGAAAGTCCCCATTTGAATCTATTTAGGATTCTTTCTTGTAAACCTTGTAATTCTACTGGTGGACGATCAGATGTCAAAATGATTTGTTTGCCATTTTGATGTAGATAGTTGAAAATTTGGAAGAAAGCATCTTGAGTTTTTTTCTTGTCTTCAAAGAATTGCACATCATCGATAATAAGAACATCTATGTTTTTATAGAAGTTCAAGAAACTATTTCTGTCACCATCAAATATGGTTGCTTGTATGTATTGGTTTTCGAAAGTGTCTGCATCGACATACAATACATTTTTCTTAGAAAAGCGTTCTTTGATTTCTGCACCGATTGCTTGAACAAGGTGAGTTTTCCCCAATCCTGATTTACCATATACAAATAGTGGGTTATAAATGCCTTTGCCTGCACTTTCGGCAACTGCAAAACCAGCAGTACGAGCAAGTTTGTTGCAATCTCCTTCTATAAATGTATTGAACGTGTAGGCAGGGTTTAAGCGAGCATCAATTACTTCTTTTAATCCAGGATACAAAAATGGATTTTTAATCATATTTTGTTTAGGATATGAAGTAGTCGAGTAGGTAGGGAAACTCTTTTGTGTTTGATTTTGAGTTGCCTTTAGATTACCCTCGTGTGTAGTTGCTACATTGTTGCTACTTTGCAAGACCTTATACATAAGGTTTTTCACATCTGATTGGAAAACCTTTTGTATGGCTTTGCCTAAGATAGGAAGATATTGTTCTTCAATTTGTTGCTTGTAGAACTGACTTGGTACTTGAATATACAATGTTTTATCTTCAAGTTTAAGCACTTCTACAGGTTTAAACCAAGTATCAAAGATGTTGTCTCCCACATTGTCTTTTATAAAAGTAAGACATTCTTGCCATTTTGCCTCAATCTCCATCATTGTCTCCTTGGATTCCATTCTTTCTTTTATTTTTTGTTGTTAATATTTTGTTCAACAAAAGTGCTAATAATTTTTCAAAAAAAAATCGTTTTTAGACTTGCATAATTGAATTATTCTATAGTGCTTTGAATTTCAGTCTTTTAAAAATTGAATTTTTAGTGAAATTTTTAGTATGCTGATAATCAGTATATTACGCGTAATTTATTGATATATTTATTGTTGTGTATTGTTGGTTAAATCTTTAATTCTTGTAACCTTTATAATACAAATTTAGTCTCATTGTAATTGGTTAATTTTCAGCATTTTTCTTTTTGTCTTTCTTGTTTTCTTTGTCCTTGTTTGAACTAAAAATAGGGAAAGAAACATATCGTTTTGGATGGTTTTGTACATCAATTAGAAGTGCGTCAAGTTGTTTTGAAGCATCTTCAAGATTGTTGTAAAGTGTTTTATTATTAATAAGTTCGCCAAGTGAACTTTCACCATTGTTGACTTTCGTAAGTATTGTTTGTAGTTGGCTAACGGCAGCTTCTGTTTTTTTGAGCGTTTCTGCAATATTTGCTTTAGAAAGCGAATCGCTCATGTTTGAGAAATTGGTAATTATGGTACCTATTTCATTTGAATGGTTATTTATGTTTTTCGTAATGCCGTTTACATTTGCTAATATATGTTGAATATTTTCGTCACCATTTGTTAAGATAGTGTCGAGTGTAACGCCAGAGTGGTGGATTGCATCTATGGCATTTTGTAGTTTAATAAAGCAGCGGCGTAGTTCTTGTCCGTTTGATTCATTTACTACATATTTAAATTGATCAATGGCAATTGCCGCACTTTCAAGTAGTTTTTCGGCTTGGGCTTTGAGTGGAGCAACTTCAATACGAACTTGGTCGGTGATTGAAGCTTCTATTTCGGTTTGCAATGTATCGTAGTTTGAAACAAATCCATCTTCTGCACTAAAGTTTTCTGGAAGAATAATGTCAATTGCTTTTGATCCAAGAATGTCGGAACTGAAAATTTTTGCTTTGGTACTCTTAGGTAATTGTATATCGGAGAACACACTAAGTTCCACTGTTAGTTGGTCGTATTGTGACGAAGTGAAATAGATGTCTTTTACGTGGCCGATTTTATGTCCACGAAGCAATACAGCTGAGTTTTTTTGTAAACCTTCTACTTGAGTATAAGTGGTGTAGTAGATGTTTTCCTTAGTAAATAGATTTTTACCTTTACAAAAACTAATACCCCAAATCAATACGCCTGCTATAATGATTACAATGAGTCCAATTTTTATTGCTTTATCTTTTTCCATAAGTTAATTTGTTTTTTTTCTTGCTTCTGAAACTTGTAGTTTGTTATTATTGCCGTCACGGGCTACAACAAAGGCCGAAGGGAACTTTTCTTTTGCTGTTTTTAGCAATTCGCTAATTTCGGCGTATGTTGCTGTTTTACCATAATAATATTTGTATAGTCCGTTTTCTTCAATGTAATAAACGCCTTCTAATCCTTTGAAATTTGATGGGGCAGATGATAACTTTTCTGTTCCTGCACCAATTTGTATTCCATAGAATATATCGTTGTTAGTTGTTTGCTTTGGTTGCTCAGCTGGTTTTGGTTGTGTCTTTTCTGCAGGTTTTACAGGTTGTTTGTTTTCTTGTGATTTTTGTGGTTGTGGTTTAACCGTTGGTTCTTGTTTTTTTACAGGTTCTGCAGTTTTTTCTATTTGACCATTCGTTCTTTTTTCTATATATGATTTGTATTCCACGAATGCTTGATAAATAGAATAAGCCATATCTGCTTGATTGTCAGAAGAATTTAACCATTCTTCTTCTGCTGGATTGGTAATGAATCCTGTTTCAATCAAAATACTTGGCATAGCTGTCTTCCAAAGAACTAAAAATGGTGCTTGGTGCACGCTTCTGTCTTTTCGTCCTAATGTTTGTAATTGTTTTTGTACCATACCTGCTAACGCAAGGCTATTGTCGCAAAAAGCACCTTGTTGTAGGCGGTAGAGTATGATAGCTTCATTATCGTTTGCTGACATTCCTTGGTATTGGGTTGCATCGGATTCTAATGAAATTACATCATTTTCCATTTTAGCAACTTTTAAGTTCGCCTCGTTTTTAGCCAAACCCATAGTCCAGGTGTCTGTTCCGTATGCTTCTGGATTCGGATTTGCATTTACATGTATAGAGATAAACAAATCTGCTTTTGCTTTGTTTGCAATATCAGCACGCTTGTGTAATTCAATAAATTCGTCAGTTTTTCTTGTGTAGATAACCTTTACATCTGGACAACCGCCAGAAATTAATGAACCGACTTTTAAGGCAATTGCAAGCGTGATGTTTTTTTCTTTTGATATTTTTCCGCAAGCACCAGGGTCTTTCCCGCCGTGTCCTGCATCAATAACCACAGTTTTTACAGTATATGCAGGGGTAGTTTGGGCAAATGAAATAGCACAAAACAGACAGAGTAGAATTGTTATAAGTTGTTTTTTGTTCATTGTTTGCATTGTGTTATAAAGTATTCAACTTAGTTTTCGTATAGATTGAAAAATTCGTTTACTTTTGACAAAAATTTTACAAATATTATAGGTACAAAAATAGCATTTTAACGGCTTGCAAAGACAAAGTTTAAAATATTTTTTCCTCACGCTATTAACAAGTCTATTGTTTGAGGTCGCTTTTTCGCAAGATTCAACTCTTGTTGCAGGGCAAGATAGTGTTGTTTCTGCTAAAAAGCAAAAAAATAAGACTAAAAACAGTGGCTTGGATAAACCAGTAACTTATTCTTCGCAAGACTCGATAGTATTCAATATTTCGGGCAGTTCTGTACAAACGTATGGAGATGGAAAGGTAAAGTATGAAAATATTGATTTAGAATCTCAATATATTGAATTGAATGTACAAAAACGTGAAGTTTTTGCCAAAGGTATGGTTGATGATTCTACGCAAGAGGTTGTCGGCTCTCCTATATATAAAGATGCATCGGAAACATTTGATGCTGATTCAATGCGTTATAATTTTGATACTAAAAAGGGATTGGCTTTTGGTATTTATACAAAGCAAGATGAGGCTTATTTGCATGGTGGTCGTACCAAGATTTTAAATAATGAAGAGATTCATATAAAAAATGGTAAATACACGACTTGTGAAGAAAAAGATCCGCATTTTTATGTAAATATGACTAAGGGAAAGGTTATTGTTGACGATAAAATTGTGTTTGGACCAGCTTGGGTTGTCGTTGACGAGATTCCAATTCCATTTGTGATACCATTTGGTTATTTTCCGATTACCAAAGGTCGTGCGAATGGTATTATAATCCCAACTGTTGGTGAGGAAACGGCAAAAGGATACTATTTCCGTAATGGTGGTTTTTATTTTGGATTAGGGGAGTATGTGGATATAAAACTATTGGCAGACGTCTATTCTTTAGGTAGTTGGAGATCTACGGTTTCTTCTAATTATAAGGTGCGTTATCGTTTTAATGGAAATTTTTCGGTAACATACGCGAGTTTGGTAACAAACGAAATTCGTCAGGCACCGACATTTAATGTGAAATGGGTTCATTCGCAGACGCAAAAATCTCCATATAGTCCGAATTTTAGTGCAAATGTAAACTATGGATCGGCTGGTTATACAAAGCAGAACACTTATAGCACTTCGGAATATCTTAACAACCAAATTTCTTCGAATATTTACTTTAGTAAGAAATTTGCAGGTACGCCATTAGCGTTTTCTGCTTCCTTGTCTCATTCGCAAAATAATATAGATAGTACGATAAGTCTAACATTGCCACAATTGCGTTTGACTGCATCTTCATTTGCTCCATTTAAACGTCGTCATCCAGTTGGAAAAGAGCGTTTTTATGAAAAAATTAATGTTTCGTACACTGGCGAAATGCAAAATAAGTTGGTGAATGCAAAGCTTGATTCAAACTTTTATAGAAAAGAAACATTGGAATTGTTTCAAAGTGGTATAAATCATTCTGTTCCTGTAACAATGAGCTTTAAATTGTTTAAATACATAACTATTTCTCCGTCATTTAATTATCAGGAACGATGGTATACAACAAAGTTGCAGAAAGAGTGGGATGATGATTATATGATAGCAACTGCACAGGACACTATTATTGGTGGTGTGCGGGTTGATACTGTTGGCGGTTTTAATCGTGTGTATAATTATTCTTTTGCTGTAGGTGCAAGTACGAAAATATATGGAATGTATCGATTCCGTAGTTCTGTGTTAAAGGCTGTGCGTCATGTTGTTACACCAAGTATTTCGTATTCGTTAACTCCAGATTTTTCTGCTGAAAAATATGGTTATTATGGAACGTATCAGAAAAATTCAGAAGGAGATTTTGCACAATATTCTTACTTTGAAAAAGGTATTTATGGTGTTCCTTCGGCACAAAAGCAGAGTAGTATTTCTTTCTCGTTAGGCAATAATGTTGAGGCTAAGGTTAGAAATAAGTTAGACACTATTACAGGTACGAAAAAGATTAAATTAATAGAGAGTTTATCTATTAATGGTTCCTATAATTTTGCTGCTGATTCGTTGAAAATGAGTCTCATTAATGTGTCAGGATATTCTACAATTTTGAATCGATTGACTGTTCGTTATTCTGCAACATTTGATCCATACGCAATAGGAGAGAAATCTACTTCAAATGGTAGAACCCAAGTGCGTGTAAATAATTATATGATAGATAAATTCGGGTCGTTATGGAGAAAAACGCAAGATCAATGGGCCACATCGTTGTCATATACATTTGGACCAATAAAAGATAAAAATGAAACGACGAATATTCCTGTTGATGAATATTACTCGTATTTTGATGTTCCTTGGAGTTTGAGTTTGTCATATTCATTGAGCATTCCTCGTAAATACTACTATGACTACAATAATGAACTTGATTCTGTTTCGAATAATGTTATACAAACAATTTCAGCAAACGGAAAAATTAGTTTGACAAAGAATTGGAACATAGCATTTTCAACAGGATGGGATTTCCAACAAAAGGGTATATCTTATACAACTTTGAACATCTATCGTGATTTACATTGCTGGGATATGTCTATGACATGGGTTCCTTTTGGTGACAGACAACGATGGGAATTCACATTGAAGATAAAAGCAAGCATGTTAAGTGATATTAAGATTGACATGAAGAGCTCTTCGGAATATTTCTAATTATCTAGATATGAACACAATAATTACAACAAAATTTGCTCCAGCACCTGTTGGACCATACGAACAAGCTATTTTGGCAGGAAATACATTATATGTTTCAGGACAAATTCCTTTGAATCCAACAACTGGTGTATTAGTATCGGATTCTTTTTCTGCTGCAACAAAACAGGTTATGGAAAACATTGGTGCTATTTTAGCTGAAGCAGGTATGTCTTTCAATGACGTTGTTCGTTGTACTATATTTGTAACTGATCTTGCTCATTTTGCAGAAGTGAATGAGATGTATGGTACATTCTTTTCGTCTATTGCGCCTTCTCGAGAATGTGTTCAAGTTGCAGCTTTGCCTAAAGGTGCTTGTGTTGAAATATCGGCAATTGCTGTAAAATAGTTATTTGATAAAATATGGATTGTCCGGCATAGGGTTAGAATATGCCGGATTTTTTATAAAACTAGTATCCGAAAGCGTTAATAGAAACGCTTTTAAGTCTGCAAGTTCTTCTTTTGATAAGAACATTCCACCGTGGTTTACATTTATCATAAGTGGATCTACATACGGTGAACGCTGTAGTTTAGAATTATAGAAATCAAGTACTTCGTCCAAGGTTTTGTAGCGCCCATCATGCATATAGGGAGCTGTAAATTCAATGTTTCGTAATGTAGGAACGCGATACTTCCCTTTGTCTAAACTGTCTTTGGTAATAGCAGATCGGTCATTTTTGTCTGTGAAATCAATGTCTTTTGCATTGTTCATATATAGATTTGTTGTCCATAATGGTTGAGCAGGAGAGCCGTGACAATGAAAACAATCTGCTTTTTCTGTTGTAAATAAGACGAATCCACGCATTTCTGAGTCGGTCAACTGTGTTTCGCCTCTCATGAATTTGTCGAATTTAGAATCAAAGGAAATTAATGTTCTAATAAATTGTGCTACTGCTTTTGAAACTCGGTCAATGGTGATTGCTTGGGTACCAAAGGCTTCTTGAAATAATCGGTGGTACATTGTGTCTTGTGCGATTGTCGCTAACGATTGGTCTATATTCCCATTGCCTTCGTGAGGTGCGACAATCATCATCCATACAAGTGATTCTAAGTTTTTAAAATCTAGAGTATATTTACCGTCAAAATATTTTTCCTGATTTTTTTTTGATATTTTCCCATTCCACATATATCCTTCGTGATTAAACACTAGATTGACTAACGGCATTGTGGTATGAGGCGTTGGTATTCCAGTAATACCAAATGTTTTCCCGTTTTTATACTTAGGATGATCAATACCGCATTCGAAACTTTTTGATTGTCTGTGGCAAGATGCACATGACAATAAACTATCGGCTTGTGTCCTGCCAGAAAGTCTTCCGTCGTAGAAAAGATACCGTCCTAGTGTAACACCTTCTATTGTCGTAGGATTGTCTTTGGGAATATTAAGGGAATCAACAGAATACGGAAAGTTAAAATAATACGAATGTTTGTTTTTTGTATTTATATTTTTATTCGTCGCACATGATACGACATAGGTGATAGTTGCGAATTGCAAACAAACAAAAAGGGCTAACGAAAAAGTTCGCCAGCCCTTATGTCTTGGTATAAACAGCATATTATTCAACTACTGCAGTTGTATCAACAGCAGGAATAGTGTCTGTTACTGTTTGTAATGTATCTGCTACAGCTTCAGCTTCTTCGTGGAAAGGGAAACCGATGCATGATAGAAGATTCATGAAATATAATACAGCTATAACTATTGCAAGAATAACAATAACGATAAGTGCTTTTTTCCATGCTGGCATACCTTTTTTAGCAAAAGGATCTTGTAGTGCGACAGAAGGGAATTGTGCCATTTTGGTTAATGTAGCACCGAAAGTAATGTTTACTAATGCACGAGCATTGACAGCCCAACCGTTAGCGTCCAAAAGAGGAGCAAGGTTACGTTTGCGTAATTTCATCCATGCCATTATCATTGATGGTCCAGATATTAACAATAGGATTCCAATGAATACAAGAATAACTTGCCACCAAGAAAGTTGAGCAAAACCAGAAACAACGCTTACGCAGAATGAACCTAAGAATCCTAATGCCATACCTATGGCAGCAAAGATTCCTGCAAATTTTGCGATGTCGAATGGTTGAGCTTGAGCTGCTGGTGCAGCACCTTCTGCCGGAGCCGCTGCAACGTTTGCTGTTTGTGCTTGGAAACCTGTTGTCATACTGTCGAATGATTTGGAATCTTTTTCAGCAGCCGATTTGTTAATCAATTCAGTTACCCAATTAGCGAATTTTCTGTATGGTGACCAGAATGCTTGGCGAATACTGATAGGATTATCAATGATTTTTACTACAACAGCATCCCAATCTACACCGTTACGATCGTAGAAGATAGCATTTTTACCAACAATCAAATCGTTAATATCGCCATCTGTCATTACAGCAGCAATAGTCATTTTTTCGCCTTTTGTTTTCGATGTACAATCGCAGTACAATAGGTACATTCCACTATATGTAGCCATTGTATTGTGTTTTGCCATATCGCTTACGCGAATACACAAATCGCAACTTCTTTGATCGATAAACAAAGTTCCTGCTTGGAAAATTGCTTTTGTTTCACCATCTTTCGTGTAGAAGTCCGCAAATGTTACGTAGTTCTTAATAAGTTTGTATAAGTCTCTGTATAAGTGTAAAAGTTTGTCTACAGATTGAATACCATTTGCTTCAGATTCGAGTGCTTTATCTTGTTCAACAAGTGAAAGCAGTTCATCTTTTTTATTTTGTTTAAGGATTTCTTTGATTGTATCTTCTCCTAAAACTTCAACAACTTCGCCTTTTTTTGCAGCTTTCCATGCTTCGAATGCACCGAATTTAGCTCCAATAGAGTTCCATTCTGCTTCTGTTATAGCTGATTTACCTGCAAAATCTACATCTAAAATTAATTTCTTAAGGTCGGCAAATGCACTTTCCCATGCAGGGTTGATACCGCCATCTAATGGAAGTTCTTTGTTTGCATTTACGCGTGCAAGAGGGTATGAAGCGATTTCTTCTGTACAAGCTGATAGATTTTTATCGCTGATTGCTTCCATTTTTGTTGCAGAAACATCAAGTGTTGCTGTAGAATCTGAATTGAAGGCAATCAATTTACAACGCATGAAGAAATCGGTAACTTTTTCTTTTATAGCATTATATGCAGCCAATGCAGCATCGGTATTTTCACCATAAGGAAGAGTTTCTTCTTTCTTTTCACTTAACCAAGCAACATAGTCCGCACAGTTTGTATATAATGCTTCAATTTGTTCTGCATTTACACCATCTATGCCGCTTCTGTCTGCTGTACAACCGATTGCTTTGATACAATTGGCAATAGTTGCTTTTATTACTTCGTCTTCTGTAGAGTTCTCAGTTATAACACCATCACCATTGAATTTTGTTTTTGCGAAAATTGCGATGCTGTCCGATGTGTCAGCGATAGAAATAGAATCTTTTTCTAAACCAAGATTTGAAAGTATTTGTTTTGCTGAATTATACAGGTTTTTACCTTCTTCGCTGTCTTGATTAATATCGCTTAAAGAAAGAGTGTCTGATTGTTGTAGAAGAAGATCTGGATTTTTCAATGCTTTTGTAATCCATTCTGCAGCATCAACAACTTCGTTTACACGAATTTTACCATCTCCGTCAGCATCGATTTGCTGTAATGTTTTTTCGTCAATTTCAAGACCTTTTGTAGGGCAGCTTAAAACTGTCCACATTTTTTGATCTAATTCTCCTAAGTGAGTAATATCTTCACCTGTTTCAATGTTTACACGAGGTACACCACCGACATTAGAGAATTTCCATTCGTATTTTCCTTGTGCCATAATAATTTATTTACATTTTTTCACTTAATTCTAACCAAATCATTTCTTTCTCATCAAGAAGGGCAATTATTTGACCAATTCTTTCTGATTTTTGACGCAATTCTTCTGGATTTAATGTTCCAGATGACAAATATAATTCTAATTCTGCTTTTTCTTGTTCTAATTCCTGAATTTCTTTCTCTGTTTTTTCGAATAGTTGCTGTTCTTTGAATGTCAATCTTTTACGTTGGCGTGGTTCTTTTGTATTTGTTGATTGTTTTGGCGTTTCTTTTTCTTGTTGAATTTTTTCTTTTTCGTCTTCTTTTTCTTTAAAAATAGAATAGTTTCCAGGAAAATCGTGTACTTCGCCATTACCTTTAAAGACAAGTAAGTGTTCGGCAATTTTGTCAATAAAAAATCTATCGTGCGAAACGACTAATACGCAACCTTGAAAATTAAGTAGATATTCTTCTAATAGTTGAATTGTAAACAAATCTAAGTCATTTGTTGGCTCATCGAGAATTAGGAAGTTTGGCTTTTGCATCAAAACTGTCATTAAATACAATCTTTTTTTCTCGCCACCGCTTAGTTTTGATACATATAAATATTGTACCGAACGTGGAAAATTCCATTGTTCCAAATATTGTGCTGCAGTTATTGTTCTTCCTTTTTGTAATTCAATTTTGTCGGATATATCTTTAATGACATCTATAACATGTTTGTCATCGCAGCCAAGTAAGCCATCTTGTTTATAGTAGCCGATTGATAGAGTGTCGCCCCAGTCAACTGTACCTGTGTCTGGTTGTAGTTGTTGGGTAATGATATTCAATAGGGTAGATTTACCGCAGCCATTGTCTCCAATAATGCCGACGCGTTCTCCTTTTTGAAAAGAATAGGATACTTGCAACAACACTTGTTTGTCGTCAAATGATTTTGAAATGTTTTTTAAATCAACAACTTTGTTTCCTAAGTATTGACTTGCGATATTTATAATAAGATTGGAATCGTTTTCTATTTTTGTTTGTGCTTTTTCTTGTAGCTCATAGAACGCATCGATTCTATATCGTGCCTTTGTTCCTCGTGCTTGTGGCTGACGACGCATCCAATCCAATTCTTTTCGCATTAGGTTTTTTGCTTTCGAAACTTCTGCGGTTTGAACTTGAATTCGTTCTTGTTTCTTTTCAAGAAAATAAGAGTAGTTTCCCGAGTATCGATACATTGTTTTATTATCCAGTTCGAGAATCGTATCGCATACATTATCAAGGAAATATCTGTCGTGTGTGACAAGCAATAGGGTACTTTTTATTTTCTTTAAATATTCCTCCAACCATTCAATGATAGCAATGTCCAAATGGTTGGTTGGTTCGTCAAGTATTAAAAAATCCGGTTCTAAAATTAGAATTTTTGCTAATGCAACTCTTTTTTTCTGTCCACCAGAAAGATGCTGTATGATTTGTTCTGAAGGAAGTTCTAATTTAGAAATAACATGTTTTACTTTCGATTCGTAGTTCCAGGCGTCATTTGCATCCATTGCATCAGATGCCTTTTGAATTTGTTTTTCATCTCCTGTGGATAATGCTTGGTCATATTCTGCCATTGCTTGTAATACTTTTTTGTTGGCAGAGTAGACTTCGTCATATACACTATAAGAGGATTCTAGTTCGGTGTCTTGGTCCAAGTAACCAATATTGACATCAGGTTCAAATAAAATGTTACCAGACTCAGGAATATCTTCGCCAAGTATTATTTTGATTAGCGTTGTTTTTCCTGTTCCGTTTTTGGCTACTAATGCAATTCGTTCACCACGATTTATTACAAAGGAAAGATTGTCGAATAAAAGATATTCTCCGTAATATTTTGTTATGTTCTCAACTTGAAGTATTGCCATGAATAGAGGAGAAGTTAATTTACAAAAAAAGGCGGTCGAAACAACCGCCTTTAGTATTTACATATTTAAATTTTATTAGTTTGCAGAGAAACCAACAAGTACAGCAACACAACCACGAGCTGTTTCATCGGAAATAGCTTCATCGTTTGTTTCTACTTCGATGGAAATAATCAATTGTTGACTAGATTCCATTTTGAAATCCCAAACGCGTTTGAATGAATGTTTTGCATTTGTGAATAACACATTTCGGTCTGCATCCATGATAGAGAATTTAATCTTTGGTAGGTTGCTATCACCACAAATTGCAATACGGTAATTTTGATTTGAGTAGAATGTTTTATACAATTCTGCAGATTCACCTTCACCTAATTCAGTGGCGTTGAAAATACCATCGTGAACGTATGGTTCCAAACTTGGTTTACATTCAGCTTTTGCGAATGTTCTACATTGTCCGTAAGATAAAGTACCTAACAATACGAACGATACAACCAATACAACTATTTTACTAATGCTTTTCATATCTATTGCTATATCTTTAAATTATTGGATAAATGAATTTCTCAATTTTGCTGCTTCTGCTTTCAAAACATCATATTGAGCTTGTGTAATATTGATTTTTTGTGTTGCTTTCAACACAGTTGAACCAGATTCTTCGTCTGTAATTGTTTCTATACCAGATTTTTCAATTTCGATAGCATTGAATGCTTTAGAAATAGGTTGTAATTGATTTAGAACATCTGCAATGTCTGGATTATCAACATATTCTGCTAATAATTTTTCCATTTCGCTGAAAGAAAGTTTTTGTTCAACAATTCTTTCTACTAAATCTTTGTCTTTATTAACATCTTTAGTAAGTTGAGTTGCCAAATACAATGCTTCAACCCAACCACCTGCAAGAATTAATGCTGCCATTTCTGGGCGGTCATCTTCTTTTAATGTAGAGTTTGAATTAAGGAATGTTTCTGAAATAATACGGATAACAGAATCTCTGTTGTCATGGTTTGCTTCCAAACGATCAATAATCGATTGGTCAATTGCTTGTAACAAATCCAAACCAATTGCTAATTTCTTAGAAACTTGCATGTATTGCATAATAGTTTGGTTTTGTTCGAAGATACTTGCGTAACTCAAATCTGCACCATAAATACCCAAGTTCAAAGCTTTTTGCTTGTCTGTGTTGTATTTGTTTGTATTTGCAGTTGGGTTAAGCAATGATTCATCGTATCCTGCACCAGCTCTTTTTAACAACAACGTTGTTTCTACCGGTGAAGGTAGGGAATACATCATTTTCTTTACATCGTTAACGATTTTTTGTTTTTCTAGTTGTTCTTGACTAACCGTTTCTTCTGAAGAAGATTTTGATTTGTCTTCGTTGCTACAACTTACTGTACCAAATAACAATCCTGCCACGACTATCATTCGGACTAATTTAGTGTTACTTCGCATAGAGTTTAGTTTAAAAATGCTACATTTATTGTTTGCGTAAAAGTACTAATTTTTTTTATTTGCAAATGTTTTCTAAGTGTAATTTTTAATAAATATGTTATGGAATTAAGTGAATCTGCTGCTATAAAAGAAATTCAGGATGTTTTTTCGTCTGATAATGAGTCTCTCATACACGATACAATTTCATATATTCATGAAAATGGTTCGGTAAAAATGATGCCATTGTTGTTTGACTTGTTGGCAAAAACGACATCGGATTCGTTAAAAAAAGATGTTTATAATTGTCTTATCGATACAAAAAATCCTGATGCGGTTGCTGTATTTATTTCTGCTCTACAAAATCCTAATCTTATTTCTGAGAAAAAAGAAATTCTTGCTACTATGTGGCAAACAAATATGGATTTTTCGAAACATGCTGGACAACTAGTCGATATTTTGTTGAATGACACATACGAAACAGCAATAGAAGCATTTACGGTATTGGAAGTTTGTTCTGAAAATATTGATGACTCACAAAAACAGTCTTTGATTTCTGTTTTAACAGAAGGTGCTCAAAAAGATAAATCTGAAAAAGCAACTTTACTACAGGAGGCTGCTCGCTTACTAACTGATTAGTTGTCGGAAGGGGATTGTAATGTTTTTCGTAGCGTTACAAAAGCTCTTGTTATGTTTGCTTCTACGGCTTTAATGGAAATGTTTAGCTGCTCGGCAATTTCTTTGTTTTTCAAACCTTGAAATTTACTAAGAGTAAGAACATCTTGACAACGTTGTGGGAGTGTGGAAATTGCTTGTTTTAACTTTTTCTCTTTCTCGGCGGAGAAGTCTTCTTCTATAGCGCTGATTTCTAATGCTTTTAATTCATTCCAAGTTTCGGACTTGTATTTTTCTTCAATTTTTTTGTGGTTAATTGTGTTAATACAATGATTTCGTACAGAGCGATAGAGGTATGAATTTATATTTAATATGGTGTCGTAGTCTTGTCGTTGTTCCCACAATTTTGTCATTACGCGTTGTACGATTTCTTCGGATTCGTCTTCGTCAAAGAGGAAGGTGTTGGCAAATACACAAAGTTTTTGGTAGTATTTTGTGTACAGGTCATGGAATAGAATGTCCCATTCTTGTTTTGTTCTATTTTTATTCTTTCCGTTGACCATTATTATACCAGTTTTGTGCGTGAAAATACATTTTTTTCGGTAATAAATGGAAATAAATATACTTAACGGAAATAAAAAACGGTATTGAATTTCTCCAATACCGTTTACTACATTTTATGTTTTATTGTCACTGATTTGTGTTTGTTGGTTGTAGATTATTCAAATCAGTAAGTTTTGTTCTATTGATAAATGCTGCATAACCAATGCTGGTTGTTCCTGTTGGATATTCTTCTAGGAAGTAATATGTTGCTCCCCAAGAGTGTTCAACCATAGTGTAAATTTCTACTTGTTTACCATTGTTCATAAATACTCGAGTAGTCTTTTTGTGAGCATCTTGGGTGATTTCGATTGTGCGTTCGTTAGGATATTTGTGCATCAATGAATCTTGGTATGTTGCAAAGTCAACAACTTTTTTCACTGGAGTTTGCTCTTGTACAACAATTTTCTTCGGCTTTTTAGATAAATCAATTGCTTCTTTTGGTTGTTCTTTTTTCGGTTCTTCTTTAGCAATAACAGGTTCTGGTTCTTTTGCTTTTTCTGCTTTCTTAGGTGTTTCTTTTGCTACAGTTGTGTTTTTAATAGTTTCTTTGCTGAAGAATTCATCCATCAATCGCATTGTTCTATTTCCTTCTGCAACATTTGAACTTGAAGCATATACTTGTTTTTGTAATTCTGTTCTGAAAATTTCTTCAACTTGTTGGTCGGTTAGGGGAACATAGGCTGGATATGTTTTTACGCCGTCAGTTGTGTCTACTTTTGCAAGTTCTTGTTCTATAAGTGAATCAAGGTTTATACCTAATAATTCTGCTTTTGTTTCAAAACGATTTAATTCTGTTTGAATATCTTGTAATTTATATTGCGAATAGAGTCTATGTGGTTTTAATTTTTGTGCTTCGCTAAAGAATTTTCGGGCTGCATAAAATTGTGATTTTTCGTAGTATACAGTACCTTGGTTGATTAATGCCATATAGCGTTTTTCTGCCTTAATAGAATCCTTGTTACTTTCAGCACCGTTTTGGGCAATTTCTAATTGCTTTTCGAATAATTCTGTATTTACAATACGTTGTTGTATCATATAATCAATGTCCAAATCGTAATTGAATCCTCTATATTGTTTTTCGTATGCAATTACATGGAATGTTTTGTTGAAGAGTTTTTTGTATTTGTCTTCTGGATTAAATAAGTGATATGAGATTTCCAATGGACGATAGCAACATTGTGGAGCATTTGATGGTAATTCCAACATTGCTTCGAATGTAAGTGTTTGGAAACCTTCCATTGTATAGGTAATTACATAGTTTTTACCGTATGGTAAATACAATTCGTAGTTTCCTCGTTCGTCTGTTGTTACTTCTCTAAACTTGTAACCACGTTGAGTTGCTTTAATGGTAACGCCTTGTGCGGGACCGTTTACGGCTTTAATTTTACCATATATTTTAAATTCTGTTTGTGCGAATAGAGCAGAAGCCAATAAAAGGCTGATTATCGTAAATAGTAGTTTCTTCATAGTAATTTTTGTAAACGCGACAAAATTATTGGTTTTTTGCTTGGTATACAGCGTTGTAATAGTGTTTTTTGATTTATTTTTCAACAAGTAATTTACATATATAAAAAAAGCCGTCAAAAAGACGGCTTTTTTGTTCGTATTAGGATGAAATTAACCTAAATATGATTTTAATATTTTGCTTCGTGCAGTTTGTTTTAGTCTACGAACAGCTTTCTCTTTAATTTGACGAACACGTTCTCTTGTAAGTCCTAATTCAGCACCAATTTCTTCTAGTGTTGAAGGATTTTTTTGACCAATACCGAAATACATACGAACGATATTAGCCTCGCGCTCTGTTAAAGTTGAAATAGCACGGTCAATTTCTTTACGCAAAGATTCTTGAAGCAATGTTTGGTCTGGTGATGGTGTATCTTTGTTGTCCAATACATCATATAATGTACCTTCTTCACTTTGTGAAAGAGGAGCGTCCATAGAAATATGACGACCAGAATTCTTCATTGATTCTTTTACATCTGTTGCACCACAACCCATTTCGTTGGCAATTTCTTCCGCTGTTGGCTCACGTTCGAATTCTTGTTCTAGGTTCGAAAGTGTTTTGTTTATCTTATTGATATTACCAATCTTATTTAATGGAAGGCGAACAATACGTGCTTGTTCAGCCAAAGCTTGCAAAATTGATTGGCGAATCCACCATACTGCATACGAAATGAATTTGAAACCACGAGTTTCATCGAATCTTTGTGCTGCTTTAATTAAGCCTAAGTTTCCTTCGTTGATAAGGTCAGGTAGGCTTAAACCTTGATTTTGGTATTGTTTTGATACAGAAACAACGAAACGTAAGTTTGCTTTAATTAATTTGTCTAGTGCTTTTTGGTCACCTTCTTTAATTCTTTTTGCTAATTCAACCTCTTCTTCAGCAGAAATAAGGTCAACTTTTCCGATTTCGTGTAAGTACTTGTCTAACGACGGAGTGTCTCTGTTCGTTACTTGTTTTGTGATTTTTAACTGTCTCATATCTACCTATTACACCCAAAAAAACACGCAAATATATATTATTGCAAGAAAATGTCAAGTGTAAATCAATTGTTTTTGACATTTTTTTGAACTTTTTCTTCAATTTGTTATCATTCTTTATAAATGTACAAATTATATTTGCACGAATTTTATTCGTTATGGCTACAATAGGTTTTTATACATTAGGGTGCAAACTTAATTATGCAGAAACAGACTCGATTTCTCGTAAATTTACAGAATGTGGATTTGAACGAGTTGCTTTTTCTGATGTTGCGGATTATTATGTAGTGAACTCTTGTAGCGTAACGGAGTCTGCAAATAAAAAAGGAAGGCAAGCTATTCGTGCTGCACACAAACGTAATCCGCAGGCTAAAATAATTGTTGTTGGCTGTTATGCACAATTAAAACCACAAGAAATTTTGCAGTTAGATGGTGTTGCTCTTGTGTTAGGTGTACAAGAAAAATTTTCAATAACGGATCGTGTGATGGCTTTAGAAAAAGAACGACTAACTTCACATGTTCCTGAGGGTTGTGTTACGCCAATTGAATCTGTTGAGAGTTTTAATAGTGCGTATTCTTGTTCGGAACGAACTCGCTCTTTCTTAAAAGTGCAGGATGGCTGTAATTATCGATGTTCATATTGTACGATTCCATTAGCTCGTGGAAAAAGTAGAAACACAACGATTCAAGAATTGGTTCGTCAGGCGGAAGAAATTGCAAATCGTGGCGTGAAGGAAATCGTTTTAAGTGGTATAAATATTGGTGATTTTGGAAAATCAACTGGCGAAAAATTTATAGACTTAATTCGGGCTTTAGATGCTGTTGAAGGTATTCAACGATATCGTATTTCGTCGATTGAACCGAATTTGTTGACGAGCGAGGTTATTGACTTTGTGGCTCATTCGCGTGCATTTATGCCGCATTTCCATATCCCTTTGCAGTGTGGTTGTGATGAAGTCTTAAAACTGATGCGTCGTCGATATACGACAGATTTCTTTGCGAAAAAGATTGCAGAAGTTCACGAAAAAATTGCAGATGCATTTATTGGAATGGATGTTATGGTTGGTTCGCCAGGCGAAATTGATGAATATTTTCAAAAATCATACAATTTCATTCAATCGTTGGGAATTAGTTTTGTTCACGTGTTTACATATTCAGAACGCGAAAATACCGATGCTTTACAGATAAAACCGCATATTCAGGAATCAGTTCGTACGGAAAGAAGTGTTCGCTTGCATTCTTTGTCGGAAGAACAATTGCATAACTTCTATAAAAAATATGATGGGACAATTCGTCCTGTTTTATTTGAAACGAAAAATAAGGAAGGATATCAAGTTGGTTTTACAGACAATTATATAAAGGTACAGGCAAAATTACCTTTGAATGCAAAAAATAAAATCGTTCCTATTTTATTGTCATATCGCAATGGTGTGATGGAGGGAATCTTGGCTGAATAAAGAAAATAGTTTTTTTTATTTAGATTGTAGATAAAAAATTGTAGGTATAAGGAAACTTGTATTTTTGTGAAAAAATAAAAGTTATGAATATGTTATTACAAGTAGATCCTGCAGCACAAGGAAGTGGTATTGGTAGTTTGTTGTTGTTGGTCGGAATTATGGTGATTTTCTTCATCTTTATGATTCGTCCACAAATGAAAAGACAAAAAGAAGAACAAAAATTCCGTGATAGTTTAAAGAAAGGTGATTCGGTTGTTACAATTGGTGGAATCAGCGGTAAGGTGATTGAAATCAAAGGTGATGGAACTGTTTTGTTGGAAATAGCAAAAGATGTTGTTATAAAAATTAGCAAAGCTGCATTGTTGAAAGACCAAGCAGCTTTGGCAGAACAAGCAAAATAAACAATAAGAATTTTTTTGTGTTAAAGGTTGGTGAATATTCATCAACCTTTTTTATTTTTACAAAGTGAAATTAAGTCATTCATATAGTAAACGGCATATTACTTTGTTGAAAGGGTATAGAAAGTATTTCCCTTTCTTCGTGTGTCTTCTTATCTCTTTTGCTTTTTGGTTTACAAGGGAGATGGGGAAAACGTATGAAGAACAAATTTCAGTTGCTGTTCGGTATATAAATTTACCGAAATCGAAAGTCCTTGTTTCCGATGTTCCTCAAAAACTACTTGTTACGGTAGAAAGTACTGGATGGGGACTTTGGAATTATTACTTTTTCTATGATTCGGAAATTGTTGTAGATGTTGATAGTTACGATCAACTTGGTGTTACTCGATTTAGTACCAAAGACGCCTCAATTATGAGCTCGCTTGCTGCGCAGTTGAAAGTTCTTGAGGTGTATCCTGCAGAAATCGTCTTTGGATATGAGGCGGTTGGTTCAAAATATGTTCCTGTTAAGACAAATGTTGACATTACATTTGGACAACAATATGAATTAGACGGTGCATTGGTTGTTGAACCGGATTCTGTATATGTATATGGTACTCAAAAAGATTTGGCAAATATTACATTTGTTCAATGTGAACATCTTGAGTTAAAGAAGGTTAAGAGTGATTTCTCAGAGTCTGTTGGTGTAAAATCTATACCAAATGTGCAAGTTAGTAATGACAAGATTTCTGTTTCGGGGAAAGTCGCAAAATTTACAGAACAATCAATTTCTGTTCCGATAAAATTGTTGAACGTGCCACAAGATAGTTCTGTGTTGGTTGATTTGATGAAAGATAAAGTGTCAATTGCTTTTTTGGTTCCAATAACTCGTGTTGAAGATTATTTTCCTTCTGATTTTGAAGCAATTGCAGATTACGATAAACGAACCCCATCAGGTATGGTTCCTGTGGAAATTGTACGCTATCCTAAATTTGTACGTTTGATTCGTCAGAATCCGGAAATGGATGGAATTATTGCAGAAATTATAGATAAATAATGAAGAAACATATTGCGTTAACTGGTGGTATTGGTTGTGGAAAAAGTGTTGTCGCACGTGTCTTTTCTGTGCTTGGTGTTCCAGTGTACGATAGCGATAGTCGTGCTCGTGCTCTTATGGAACAAGACGACTATATAATTTCATCATTGCATAATTTAATAGGAGAGCAGATCTATGAAAATGGACATTTGCAGAAGAAAATAATGGCAAATGCTATCTTTACCGACAAGTCTCTTTGTGAAAAGGTTAATGCGATTGTTCATCCTCGTGTTTGGTTGGATTATGAACAATGGAGTGAGAAACAGAGTGCTCCATTTACAATAATGGAAACCGCATTGTTGTATGAATCAGATCTGTATAAGAAATTTGATTTTTCAATTGTTGTCGTTGCAGACGATAATGTCCGCATACAAAGAGTTATAAAACGAGACAATTGTGATGCGAATAGTGTGTTGCAAAGAATAAATAGTCAGTCTTCGATAAAAAACGCAGCACAAAAAGCCGATTATGTTATTGAAAATAATAATACATTTGTAATCTCACAAATTATAAATGTGTATAATGCTATAAAAAAGAGATTATGGGATTAGGTCGTTGGATTGGGGCAGGAATTGGATTTGCTACTGGTGGTATTATTGGCGCACTGATAGGTGGGGCTATTGGTTCGTTGTTTGATACTGTTTCTTCCCCAACAGTAGGTAGTACATCTGCAGGAACAGCAGATCCATTTGAACAACAACGAAGAATGTCGCAAAATGACTTTTATATTTCGTTGTTAGTACTTATTGCTGCCGTAATGAAGGCAGACGGAATAGTAAAAAAATCAGAACTTGATTATGTAAAGAAATATCTTCTTTCATCGTTTGGCGAGTCGCGTGCAGCAAATATGTTGAAAGCATTACGCGATGTTTTGAAAAAAGATATTCCTCTTGCGGAAGTTTGTACACAAATTCGTCAGAATATGCAATATGCATCTCGTTTGGAGTTGTTGCATTTGTTGTATTCTGTAGCACAAAGCGATGGTGTAATCGATCCAAGCGAAATCTCTGTAATTGAAACAATAGCTTCGTATCTTGGTATTTCGTCAAGTGATAGCCAATCAATAAAAGCAACCTTCTACGATGATTTGGAAAGTGCATATCAAGCATTGGAAATCACTTCGGCTGCTACTGATGAAGAAGTGAGAAAGGCATACAAGAAAATGGCTTTGAAATATCATCCAGATAAAGTGAGTCATCTTGGAGAAGATGTACAAAAGTCTGCAAATGAGAAGTTTAAGAAAATAAACGAAGCATACGAACGAATAAAAAAACAAAGAAATATTAAATAATTCATTACTATTATGTTAAAAGATATTTTATCTATTTCAGGACAATCAGGATTATTCAAATTGGTTGCTCAATCATCAAGAAGTATTATTGTTGAATCATTAGAAACAGGTAAGAAAATTCCAGTATATTTTTCTTCAAAAGTAAGTGCTTTGGAAGATATCGCTATTTATACAGAAGACGAAGAAGTTCCATTGGCAGAGATTTTCGAAAAAATCTATAAAATGGAGAATAAAGGCCAAACTTCAATTTCTTCTAAGTCAACAAATGAAGAAATTAAAGACTATTTTGGTGATGTTTTGCCAAATTACGACAAAGAACGTGTATATGTTTCGGACATGAAAAAAGTGTTGAATTGGTACAACATTCTTTGTGCAAAAGGTCTTTTGAATTTTGAAGAAAAGGCAGAAGAACAAAAATAATTGCGATGACTAGTGTATTGGAACAGGCAAAGCAAAAAAGAAAATATTTGCCTGCAGATTTACAAATAAATTCGTGGAATGATGTTCGTCCGTATTACGAACAATTGTTAGCATATTCTATTGATTCAGAGGCTGCTATGCTTGACTTTCTTGCTTTTAGAAGTGAGGTTGAAGCCGTAATGGAAGAGGATATGTCGTGGCGTTATATTAAAATGACTTGCGACACGACAAACGAAGCGTTGCGTGAGCATTTTAATGTGTTTGTTACGGAAATTGAACCAGAAGAGCAAAAGTTCTCTAACTTGTTGGATAAAAAATGTTTAGAGAATCAGTTTTTTAATTCTCTTGCTGGTGATTATGCCATTATGAAAAAGGGAATGCAACAACGTGCAGCATTGTTCCGCGAGGAAAATGTTCCGTTAATTGCAGAACTGTCGACTATGGAACAGGAATATGGCAATGTCACTTCGCAAATGACTATTGAACACGAAGGAACAAAGACTTTGCAACAAGCATCTGTTTATTTAAAAAAGACCGATAGAACTGTTCGTGAGACGGTTTATATGAAAATGCAACAGCGTCGTCTGCAAGACCGCACAGTTTTGAACGATTTGTTGTCTAAATTAGTTGAAAAAAGACATCAAGTTGCGTTGAATGCTGGTTTTGAGAATTTTAGAGACTATAAGTTTAAAAGTCTTTGTCGTTTTGATTACACAAAAGAAGATTGTTTCTCTTTCCATCAAGCAATACAAAAAGCCGTTCCGCCAATCTTGGCAGAAATCAATAAGAAAAGAAAGCAAAAACTTGGCTTGGATGTCCTTAGACCATGGGATATGGAAGTTGATGCAGATCAAAAATCAGCATTAAAACCATTCAAGGATACAAAAGATTTTGTAGCCAAAACAATTGCGTGTTTTTCTGAAATAAAACCATATTATGGTGAATGTCTTCGCTTGCTTTCTGATAATGGCTATTGGGATTTGGAATCACGTGTTGGTAAAGCTCCGGGTGGTTACAATAATCCATTGTATGAGAGTAATATACCATTCATTTTTATGAATGCTGCAGGTGTTTTGCATGATGTGGAAACATTGGTTCACGAAGGTGGTCATGCAATTCATTCTATTATTTCAGCAGATTTACCTTTGGTTGAATTTAAAGATCTTCCTTCTGAAGTTGCTGAACTTGCGTCAATGAGTATGGAATTGATTTCTATGGAACATTGGCATTTCTATTTTGAACGAGAAGAAGATTTGAAGCGTGCAAAACGAAGCCAATTGGAGGGAGTTTTGTCCGTAATACCTTGGATTGCAATTGTAGATAAGTTTCAACATTGGTTGTACGAAAATCCAACTCATTCTGCAGAAGAACGTGAAGCGCAATGGTTACAAATTCTTCAAGAATTTGAGTCTGGTAATACAATAGATTGGAATGGCTTGGAACACATTCGTAAATGTACTTGGCAAAAACAATTACATATATTTGAAGTACCTTTCTATTATATAGAATATGGATTTGCACAACTTGGTGCTATTGCAATGTGGAAACAATATAAAGAAAATCCACAACAAGCATTGGAACACTACGAAGCATTTATGAAATTAGGCTATACGAAATCAATTCCAGAAATTTATAAAGCAGCAGGAATTGAGTTCAAGTTCTCGTATGAATATGTGAAAGAACTTGTTGATTTTGTATATGCAGAAATTCAAAAACTTGGATAGAAGTGAATATTGAAACTGTTCGGGAATATTGTCTTTCGTTACCATTGGTGACGGAAGACTTTCCTTTTGATGAGACAACATTAGCATTTAGAATATTTGGTAAAATATTCGCTATGATTGACTTAGAAAATACCGAATGGTTTGTCCTTAAATGTGATCCGGAATATGCAATTGATTTGCGTGGGGAATATCCTGAAATTTCCGGAGCATTTCACATGAATAAAAAATACTGGAATCAGTTGAATTTGTATGGAAATATGCCGAATTCAAAAATTCAAGGACTGATTCGTCATAGTTATTCGGAAGTCGTAAAAAAACTGACGAAAAAGATCAAAACTGAATTTGAAGAAATTACGATAGTACAGGAATAGAGGCGAAAATGTCAGTCGGCAAATGTTTTTTTGCCTTTTAGAATATTGTTCGTAATCTTTTAAAATTTCAGTTTTGTTTAAAAATGATATTGTCTATATTTGCCGAAATTTTATTCGAATATTATGCAACAATTGAGTGAACAAGAACAAGTACGCAGAAACTCATTACAGAAATTGCGTGATTTGGGAATTAATCCGTATCCAGAAGCAGAATATACGGTAACAGCAAACTCAAAAGAAATCTTAGAAAAATTCACACCAGAAAGTGGTTTGTTCCAAGATATTACATTGGCTGGTCGTCTTATGGCTCGTCGTGTAATGGGTAAGGCTTCTTTCGCAGAATTACAAGATTCTTTCGGAAGAATACAATTATATATAAACCGTGACGAAATCTGTCCGGATGAAGATAAAACATTGTATAACGAAGTATTCAAGAAATTACTAGACATTGGTGACTTTGTCGGTGTTTCTGGTTATGCTTTCGTTACACAGATGGGTGAAATCTCTGTACATGTTAAAACTTTGACTGTATTGAGTAAATCTCTTCGTCCACTTCCAATCGTAAAAGAAAAAGATGGTGTTGTTTATGATGCGTTCAGCGATCCTGAATTGCGTTATCGTCAACGTTATGTTGATTTGGTTGTGAACGGTGGTGTAAAAGATGTCTTTGTAAAACGTGCGAAGATATTGGAAACAATGCGTTCATTCTTCAATTCTCGTGGTTATTTGGAAGTAGAAACTCCAATTTTACAAGCAATTCCTGGTGGTGCGAGTGCGCGTCCATTCATTACTCACCATAATTCTTTAGATATTGACTTGTATTGTCGTATTGCAACAGAATTGTATTTGAAACGACTTATTGTTGGTGGTTTTGAAGGTGTCTATGAAATAGGGAAGAACTTCCGTAACGAAGGTATGGACAAATTCCATAATCCTGAATTTACTTGTATGGAAATCTATGTTTCATACAAAGATTACAACTGGATGATGGCTTTCACAGAACAATTGTTGGAAACAATCTGTATTGCCGTAAATGGTTCTACAGAAACAACTTTCGATGGAAAAACAATTAGTTTCAAGGCTCCATTCAAGCGAATTACAATGCTTGATGCCATAAAAGAAAAGACAGGTTACGATTTGGATGGTAAGTCTGAAGATGAAATTCGTTCAATTTGCCACGAATTAAAACTTGGTCATGTAGATGAAACATTTGGAAAAGGTAAGATGATTGATGAAATCTTTGGTGAATTCTGCGAAGGCACATATATTCAACCAACTTTCATTATTGATTATCCAATCGAAATGTCTCCTTTGTGCAAAAAGCACAGAAATAATCCAAATCTAACAGAGCGTTTTGAATTGATGGTTAATGGTAAAGAATTATGTAACGCATATTCTGAATTAAATGACCCAATCGATCAATATGAACGCTTCAAAGATCAACTTCGTTTATCTGAAAAAGGTGATGACGAAGCAATGTTCATCGACCATGATTTTGTTCGTGCATTGGAATATGGTATGCCTCCAACATCTGGTATGGGTATGGGTATCGACCGTTTGTGTATGATTATGACAGGTGCGTCAACAATTCAAGATGTGTTGTTCTTCCCACAAATGAAACCAGAAAAGAAAGTGGTAAAAGATGACATCTCTGTATATGTTGCAGCGGGTATTCCACAAGAATGGGCAGAAGTTATTCAAGCTCTTGGTTTTGTAAAACTTGCAGATGCACAGGCAGTTAAGTTTACGAAATTGCACGCAGATATGTGTGGATACAACAAAAAGAATAAATTAAATTTAACAAATCCGAAACCAGAAGACGTTAAATCTTGGTTGAATCAATAGTTATGAAATCAAAAAATACAGTAGCTTTACTTGGTAGTGGTAGTTGGGCAAGTGCCATTGTAAAAATACTTCATATGAGCCAAAAATCAGTTTCTTGGTATATCCGAGAACCTGAAATAAAGGAAGGTATTGAGCAAACAGGACATAATCCTATGTATGTTTCTGATATCGAATATAATACAAAGAAATTACGTATATTCGATAATGCGGATGATGCAGTTCGTGATGCGGATATTGTTATCTTTTGTGTTCCATCTAAGTTTATTGATTCTTTATGTGCTGGTATTACTGTTGATTTATCAAAAAAACAATTGGTAACAGCTGTAAAAGGTATGGAACCAGAAAAAGTTATGCTTGTTTCTGAGTACTTACAAGAACGCTTCAAAGTAAAGGTAAGACAAATGGCGGTAATTTCTGGTCCTTGTCATGCTGAAGAAGTTGCAATGGAGCGTGTTTCATATTTGACAATTGGATCTGCAAATCAGAAATTGGCAAAAACTGTCGCTGAAATGTTGAAAGTTCCATTTATTCATACTTCTTTGTCAAAAGATATGGAAGGTATTGAATATTCTGCTGTTATGAAGAATGTGATGGCGTTGGCTTCAGGTATTGCACATGGATTAGGTTATGGAGATAATTTTACTTCAGCATTGACATCAAATGCAATTCAAGAAATGAAACGTTTCCTTGATGTTGTAAAACCTTTGAAACGTGATATTAATGATTCTGTATATTTAGGCGACTTACTTGTTACTGCGTATTCACAATTTAGTCGTAATCGTAGCTTTGGAACAATGATAGGTAAGGGGTACTCGGTAAAAGCTGCTCAACTTGAGATGAATATGGTTGCAGAAGGTTATACAGGAGTATATTGTATTGTTCATGCAAACGAAAAATACAATGTTGATATGCCTATTACACAAGCTGTATATAGTGTATTGTACGAACGCCATTCTGCTCGAAAAGAATTCAAAGCTTTGGCAGAAAAATTTAAGTAAGAAACAAATTGACATACTGATAAAAGGCGGAGAATTACTTCGCCTTTTTTGTACATAAGTCCCTATGAACGTAATCAATAATTAATCATTAAACATTTATCATTAATCATTCAATAATTATCAATTGTCAATTAAAAACACTACCTTCGCACGCATAAAATTTTATAACAATGGCTTTACCTTCTCAATACAATCCTTCGGATGTCGAAGCAAAGTGGTACCAGTATTGGCTGGACAATAAATATTTCAGTTCTAAACCAGATAGTCGTGCTCCATACACGATAGTTATTCCTCCACCAAATGTAACCGGTGTGTTACACATGGGACACATGTTGAATAATACTATCCAAGATATTTTGGTGCGTCGTGCTCGTATGATGGGTAAGAATGCTTGCTGGGTTCCAGGAACAGACCACGCGTCAATTGCAACTGAAGCAAAGGTTGTAAATAAGTTGGCTGCTCAAGGTATTAAGAAACGCGACTTAACTCGTGAAGAGTTCTTGAAACATGCTTGGGAATGGACTGACGAACACGGAGATATCATTCTAAAACAATTGCGTAAACTTGGTGCTTCTTGCGATTGGGATCGTACAGCGTTCACTATGGATGAACCTCGTTCCGAAAGCGTTATGAAAGTATTTGTTGACTTATATAACAAAGGTCTTATTTACCGTGGGCTTCGTATGGTAAACTGGGACCCAAAGGCTCAAACAGTACTTTCGACAGAAGAGGTTATTTATCGTGATGAAAAAAGCAAATTATATTATTTGCGTTATTATGTAGCCGATGCGGAAACAAATCCTGTTGTTCCTACAAACTGCGAAGGTGAAGTTCTTCATAAAGATGCAAAAGGATATTATGCAGTAGTAGCGACAACTCGTCCAGAAACAATTATGGGTGATACAGCTATGTGTATCAATCCAAAAGATCCTAAAAATCAATGGTTACGCGGACATAAGGTTATTGTTCCACTTGTAAATCGTGTGATTCCTGTAATAGAAGACCGTTATGTTGATATAGAATTTGGTACAGGTTGTTTGAAAGTTACACCTGCTCACGATGTAAATGACTACGCACTTGGAAAGACTCATAATCTAGAAACAATTGATATCTTCAATCCAGATGGAACTATCTCTGACGCTGCAGGAATGTATGTCGGACAAGATCGTATGGATGTCCGCAAACAAATTGCAATTGATTTGCAAAATGCTGATTTGTTGGAGAAAATCGAAGATTATGAAAATAAAGTAGGGTATTCTGAACGTAATGCTGATACGGCTGTTGAACCTCGTTTGTGTAAACAATGGTTCTTGTCTATGAAGCATTTTGCTGACATTGCTTTGCCACCTGTATTGGAAGGAAAAATTAAATTTTATCCTACAAAATACGTAACAACATACCGTAACTGGTTGGAAAATATTCAAGATTGGTGTATCAGCCGTCAATTGTGGTGGGGACATAGAATTCCTGCTTATTTCTTGCCAACAGCCGAAGGTGAAGAAGAAAAGTTTGTTGTTGCTTTAACTGCTGAAGAAGCACTTGTAGAAGCGAAGAAAATTGCTGGTTATGAAAATATTACGATAGATCAGCTTTCTCGTGACGAAGATGCTCTTGATACTTGGTTCTCTTCTTGGTTGTGGCCAGTATCTTTGTTCGATGGAATCAATACTCCTGGAAACGAAGAAATTAAATATTACTATCCAACAGCGGACTTGGTAACTGGTCCAGATATTATTTTCTTCTGGGTTGCCAGGATGATTATGGCTGGTGAAGAATATATGAAGGATGTTCCTTTCCGTAATGTTTATTTCACTGGTATTGTTCGCGATAAGATTGGTCGTAAGATGAGTAAGAGTCTTGGAAACTCTCCAGATCCATTGATGCTTATTGAAAAGTATGGTGCTGACGGTGTTCGTATGGGTATGATGCTTTCTGCTCCTGCAGGAAATGACATCTTGTTTGACGAAAGTCTTTGTGAACAAGGTCGTAATTTCAATAGTAAGATTTGGAATGCACTTCGCTTAGTTAAAGGTTGGGAAGTTGCTGATATAGAGCAACCTGAATATGCTAAATTGGCTGTTGAATGGTTCAATGCGAAATTGAGTGCTACGATAGAAGAAATCAACGATGATTTTGAAAAATATCGTTTGTCAGAAGCATTGATGACTGTTTACAAATTATTCTGGGATGAATTCTCTGCTTGGTATTTGGAATTGGTAAAACCAGTTTATGGTCAACCAATTGACAAGAAAACATTGGAACAAACATTAGATTTCTTCGAGAAATTGACATTGTTGCTTCATCCATTTATGCCATTCATTACAGAAGAAGTTTGGCAAGCAGTAAAAGATCGCAAGGAAGGTGAGAGTGTAATGGTTTCACTAATGCCAAAAACTGATAGCAAAAACGAAAAATTAGTTGCAGATTTTGAATCGGTGAAAAATCTTGTTGCAAATGTTCGTACGGTTCGTTTGGAAAGAAATATTCCAAATAAAAACACTTTAGATCTTGTGGTGGCAAAAGGTGAACACAATGGTGCCTACGATGCAGTATTGTTAAAAATCTGTAATTTAACTTCAATTTCAAAAGGTGAAAAAGATGCAACTTCTGCTTCGTTTATGGTTGGAACTACAGAATATGCAATTCCTCTTGGGGGAATGGTAAATGCAGAAGAAGAAATTGCAAAAATGCAAGAAGAAATCAAGTATTTGGAAGGTTTCTTAAATTCTGTAATGAAGAAACTTGGTAATGAGAAGTTTGTTGCCAATGCAAAACCTGAAGTTGTAGAAAACGAACGTAAGAAAAAGGCTGATGCTGAAAGTAAGATTAAAACATTACAAGAAAGCATTGCTGCTCTTAAGAAATAATCTTGTAAAAATTTAATTTGTTAAAACGGTATTCAGAAATGGATACCGTTTTTTTTTTTTTTATTATTAAGTCGTATAACAATGTTATAAAATAAAAATAGGCTACCAAATGGCAGCCTATTATTTATTTAGATTGAATTAGTGACTAAACTAATTTCAATTCTTTCAATGTGTTGATGTTTCCTTGTACTGATTTAGCACTTGCTTCGAATTTAGCTTTTTCTTCGTCGTTCAATGGAAGTTCAACGATTTTTTCAACACCGTTTTTACCAAGAATTACAGGAACACCGATGCAGATGTCATTTTGTCCATATTCGCCTTCTAGAAGAACAGAGCAAGGAATCATTTTCTTTTGGTCGTGAA
>DCIX01000025.1:258808-324833 GCA_002317135.1 Bacteroidales bacterium UBA1715 | reverse complement strand
CCTCAATAGCAGGCGTTTCTTCTATCGTAGTTTCGACAGCTTCTTCTATTTGTTCAATTGTTTCTGTAACTTGTTCAGTTACATCTTCTTGAATGACTTCTTCAATAGTTTCTTGAATAGGTTCTTCAATAGCAGGAGTTTCTTCTACAGTTTCAGGTTGCTCTGTAGTAGAGGTGGTTTCAGATTGTTGATTATCTTCAATATTTTGTTCAACTGGTGCAACTAAATCATATAATTTTGAACGATTTACTGCATATATAGAAGTTGTTTGTAGAAGCTGTTGGAATTTTTCTTCGTCGTTGATTTGTAATCCTTTTGCATAGAGAAGTCGTGCCGTTTGGAAATATGGATAGTCATCTACCAATAACGAAAGTTTTCTTGTATCGGAAGGCGATAAAAGAGCAGGTTCTTCTACATATTTTTTGAGTTGCTTTTTATTCATTATTGCATTGATTACCAGTTTGCTACGCTTTCCATGTAAATTGATTCTATAATTTCTTCTGAGATTTCTTTAATCAGTGCATCTTCCACATCCGAAAGGCTAGAAGTTGCGTCAAAATCTCTATATGCAGAAAAGCGCTTGTCAAAGTTTTGTTTCTCGTCTTGTTCGTTTACGAATTTGATTTGTACCGCAATGGTTAAACGGGTTTGTGCGGCCAATTGACTTGCTGTAACACCTTGATATGATGTAGAATATTCTGTGATTTTTCCAGAAAACTGTAGGTCTGCATTTGAAGATGCAAGCGACAAACCAGCCGATGAGCGGAATTTATCTTTTAACCCTTCGGTAAAAACATCACTTAAAGTTGCTTGTTTGTTCAAGGCTTGGTTTGTAATGTATGAAACCGAAAATGTTTTAATGTCTGGCGATATTGAAGCACCTGATAGTGAATAATTTACAGAACATGCTGCAAATCCAATAATTATTGCGAAGATTATGAATAACTGTTTCATTGCAGGTTATATTCTTTTATTTTTCTATACAATGTTCTTTCGGAAATGCCGAGTTCTTTTGCTGCATCTCTTCTTCTTCCATTGTATTTTTCGAGTGCTTTCTTAATGAAAGTCAATTCGTTATTTGTTAGTGAAAGTGATTCTTCTTGAATCTCTTCTGTGTCAACAATATGTGGACTTTCTTTTATAATAGATGTGTGTGTAGTTTGTGGTGTCACTATGTCGATATGTGTATCGTTTTCGGGCATAGTCACTACAGGATTGTAAATCTGTTGTTCTGGCTGAATGTCGTGTACCATAGTTGTTGACTGGTATTGTCCGCCATTTTGTGTCATAGTATTTACCAACTTCTTCAAATCATCCATGTCTTTTTTCATATCAAACATCAGTTTGAAGAGAATTTCGCGTTCTGATGCGTATGAAGTGTCTGATACATTAGCCGTAACTGCTGGCAAATGTGATTGCCCGAAATCTGGAAGATATTTTTTTAATGTTTCGCCCGAAACGATAGGGCCATCTTCGAGCATAGCAACTTGTTCAGAAATGTTTTTTAATTGTCGGATATTGCCTGGCCAACGGTATGTTTGGAGAATATCTTTCGCTTGTTCGTCCAAATCTATACGCGGGCGACGGTATAGTTCAGAAGTTTCGTTTACAAATTTTCGGAACAAAACATATACATCTTCTCTCCGTTCGCGTAGTGGTGGAATAGAAATAGGAACCGTGTTGAGTCGATAATATAAATCTTCACGGAATTTGCCCGTTTCTATAGCTTTTTGTAGGTTGACATTTGTTGCTGCTACAATGCGTACATCGGTTTTCTGTACTTTTGATGCACCTACCGGCAGAAATTCACCAGATTCCAATACACGAAGTAGACGCGCCTGAGTCGATTTTGGCAGCTCGCCGACTTCATCCAAGAAGATGGTGCCACCATTTACTGTTTCGAAGTATCCTTTTCTGTCGCTTACGGCACCAGTGAAAGAACCTTTTGTGTGTCCAAATAGTTCGGAATCAATTGTTCCTTCTGGAATTGCGCCACAGTTTATGGCAATATATGGTTTGTCTTTTCGTAAACTGTTTTTATGAATGATTTGAGAAAAGGCTTCTTTTCCGACACCACTTTCCCCAACTATGAGCACAGAAAGATTCGTTGGGGCTATTTGTAATGCAATCTCTACGGCGTTGTTAAGCCGCGGAGAGTTGCCTATAATCCCAAGGTTTAGTTTTACCGATTGAACCCTACTATCCATTCAAATGAAATTTGTCCAAAAGTACAAAAAATATTAGAGTTAAAATCAAAGAAAAAAAATTATATATTTGTGGTATGGAAATGCCGCGTTTCCTTTTCATATTTATTGGCTTATTGTATGGGCTATCTGTTTCATATTCTTGCTATTCGCAGGAGTATGCCGATGCGTTACAACATATAGTGAACGAAACTTTGGAGGCAACTTCCGAAGAAGGTGAAGAAGAACTTGAAGAGTTGTTGGGTAATGTATTGAATCTAAATTCACTAACAGTAGAAGATATTGACCGTTTTTTCTTTTTAACAGATTTTGAAAAGCAAAGTTTATGGTATTACATTTCCCATCATCGGCCGTTGCTAAGTATATATGAATTACAATATGTATTAGGTCTTCCGAAAGAGAAGGCACAATTGTTGTCGCAGTTTTGTTATGTGGCTCCAGTAGTACGGCAACGGAGTGTGCAGGAATTGATAGAAAAAGGAAAACATACGATTGCGTTTACTACGACTTCGCCCAATATCTCGACGGATGATTATAAGGAGATGTATCTTTATGCCGGATCGCCTATGAAAGAAGTTGTTCGCTATCGATTTCAGTCGTTTAATTCGTTGTATTGGGGCTTTACAATTAAGAAGGATATGGGTGAAGAACTCACGTTTCGCAAGGGCTTTGATTCTCAATCAATGTATGTGCAGTTGAAAAATCGTGGCGTGTTTTCTAATATTGTATTGGGTGACTATCGTGTGTCAATTGGACAGGGTTTGACCTTGGCTCAAGGTGGATCTTTTGGCAGCGCATTGGAGCAAACTGGCGGGACGCAGTCGCAGGTGCTGTCGAAGCATAGTTCTACATCGGAATATTTGTTTTCGCGTGGAGTAGGCACAACGCTTTCGTTGGGCAAGGTGAAACTTACTCCGTTTGTGTCGAAACGAATGCTTGATGGAAAGATTTCGCAGGATAGTTTGTTCCCGTTTTCTATAACAAAAACAGGGTATCATAGAACTACAAATGAATTGTCTAATAAGCGGAAAATCAATTATGTACTGTGTGGTTTACACTCGCAATTCGAGGTCGGTCGGTGGCGAATAGGTGCGGCTGTGTTGCAACATAATTTTTCGAAAGATTCAGTACGCTCGGTAATCAGAAACGCAAGTCTTTTTTATTCTTATTTTAAGCAGCATATACATTTGTATGGCGAATGTGCCGTGGACAAAAATTTCCGTGTGGCAACAATTCATGGGTTGCAGTATTCTTTGTTCGAAGAAGTACAGTTGTCGCAGACGGTTCGGTATTATTCTTCAGAATATCAAAGTTTTATGGCTTCTTCCTCAGGACGACAAAGTGCTGTTAGAAATGAAATGGGTGCAACTTCGGCTATTCGTTTTCTCGTGAATGCCAAAACGACGTTATATGTGAGCAATGATATGTTTACCTTCCCTTTTGCGACAACGGCAGTGGATGTTCCTACCAAGGGTGATGTGTTTAAATTGAAACTGCAATACAAGGAATTTTCTGGCAAAACTGCTTATTATCAGTATTCTCAGACAATGCAGACGGAAAAACAGGATGATGGATTTGGTATGGGGAAAAAACAAAGTCACAAGTTCTATATGGCGTTGCCTATCAATAAGAATGTTATTGTTAAGTCGGCAATTCAATGTTCTAAAATTAGCGATGAATTTGGGTACTTATGTTATGCTGATGCGGTATGGAAATTGAAGCCGCAACTCTCTCTTAGTGTGCGTTTTGCACAATTTGATGCAACATACGATTGCCGGCAATATGCGTGGGAAGATGATGTTGCGTATGTGTTTAGTAGTTCGCAATATATGTATGCGGGAAATTCCTGGTATGTGGTTGCGAAATGGAAGAAAAACAATCTGCAACTGCAAGGCAAAGTGTCGCAGGCTCGTTACAGTAATAAATATGACTTGCCAGAATCGTATGATTTGTATGAAAATGAAAGAAAGATGAGGTTTTCGTTACTTATTCAGTGGTCACTTAATTGATAATTGAAAATTGATAATTGAAGAGAGTGAGTCTTAATGGAATTTTAACAGAGATTTAATATAGGTGCACTTACAAGGCAAAGTGGATAATGGTGAAATTGTCTATATTTGTGGCATGAAAGACAGGGTTGCAAAAATACAGAATCAGACTGTGATAGTTTCTCCATTGGATTGGGGACTAGGACATGCTACGCGTTGTATACCAATAATAAAGGAACTAAAAAAACAAAATAATACCTGCGTTATTGCTGCGTCAGGACGTTCTTTAGAATTGTTGCGACAGGAGTTTCCTGAATTGCAATATGAAGAAATACCTGAATATGGAATTTCGTATAGTACAAATGCTTTTTCTACTTTATTTAAATTACTACTTCAAGTTCCCAAAGCATTTGGGACGAAGAAAAACGAGGAACGTGTAGCGAACGAATTGGTACAAAAATATTCGGCAACTTATATCATTTCCGACAATAGATTTGGCATGCATAGTTCTTTGTGCAAGTCAATTTATATTACCCATCAACTTCGTATTCGTCTGCCGTTTTTGTTACGCTGGTTGGAGTACTTGTTCTATTTGGTAAACAAATCGTTTATTTCTCGATTTGATGAATGTTGGGTGCCTGATTATAAGGGTTCGAAGAATCTTTCAGGTATTCTTTCGCATAGTTGGACAGTACCGAATGCTCATTTTATTGGCCCTCTTTCTGGTAGAAAAAAGATTGACTGTGAAACTGAGTTTGATGTTGTTGCAATCTTGTCGGGTCCAGAACCGCAGCGTGGAATTCTGGAGTCGAAGTTGCGTGCCGTTTTGCCTTCATTGCCGTACAAATCGTGCTTAATACGAGGTGTTGTTGCGCCACGAAATAGTGCAACAAAAGTGGGAAATTGCAAAATACAAACCTTTGCTACCAACAATGAAATTACTAAACTGATTTGTGGTAGTCGCTTGGTGATTGCCCGTGCTGGATACAGTTCTATTATGGATTTTGAAAAATTGCAATGTAAGGCGATTTTGGTCCCGACACCAGGGCAAAGTGAGCAAGTTTATTTGGGAAAATATCTTGAGCCAAAAGAACATTATTGGTGTATTCCACAGCGGAAAATCGAGAAACAATTACGCTGTTGTATTGATGAGGTTTTAGGAGTATAGAAACGGCAATTTGGGAATTATATATATTTAATGTAAATTTGCCTTGATTTTTAGTGTATGGCACTTCTTTTTGCATATTTGCTTCTTGCGCTTGTAACCTCATTCCTGTGTTCAATATTGGAGTCTGTCTTGATGTCAACGCCGTTGTCGTACATTACGATGCGCGAAGAGGAAGGCAGCAAAAGTGCAAAGATTTTCAAGAATTTTAAACTTGAGACGGATAGACCGCTTGCGGCTATTTTGTCGTTGAATACTATTGCGAATACTATTGGTGCTGCCGGTGTTGGTAAACAAGCCGCTTTGGTTTTAGATAGTGTGCCATTTGGCATCGTGTCGGCAGTTGTGACTTTGCTTATTCTTATTTTTTCGGAAATTATTCCAAAGACAATAGGTACTTCATATTGGAAAATGCTGATGAGCTTTACGGCTCGCACAATTAGTGTGCTGATTATAGTAATGTATCCATTTGTGAAAATGATTCAGGTTATTACAAAATGGATTACTCCGAAAGAAGTGGAGGCAATGGTAAGTCGTGAGGAAGTTTCGGCTATTGCCAATGTGGGTGAGGAAGAAGGGGTGATAGAAGAAAATGAGAACAAAATTATTCAGAACATTATTAAACTCGATAACATTCAGGCCTGCGATGTAATGACGCCACGTGTGGTTTCTGCTATTGCACCGGAATCTATGACAGTGCGTGCGTTCTACGATAATGATGATTTCCTACATTTTTCGAGAATTCCGTTATACGCTGATTCTAAGGAATTTATAACTGGCTATGTGCTACGAAGTGATGTACTTGAAGAATTGGCAGACGATAATTTTGATGCGACTTTGGGCAGTCTTAAAAGAGATATCTCATTTTTTAATGAGGAACAATCTATTAGTTCTGTATGGGAAGCTTTGTTGAAAAATAAGGCACAGATTGCCATTATGATCGACGAATACGGATGCTTCCAAGGAATTTTAACATTGGAAGACATTATCGAAACAATTTTAGGCCTTGAGATTATTGACGAGAACGATGAGGTCAGCGACTTGCAACAATATGCTCGTGAGCGTTGGCAAAAACGTCAAAAACAAAATAAGAATTTCCGTTCGCTCCCTTCGAGATCGGAAAATAGTAATGGACAAGATTTTAAGGAATCATATTTGTAGTAATGATTTAAATAATATTGAGGTACGATTACTCGTATTTCTACACTCCGTTTAAACATAAAAAAATGAAAACAATTGTTATTATTCCGTCTCGTTATGGTTCATCTCGATTCCCAGGAAAGCCATTGGCTATGATTCAAGGTAAACCTATGATTCAACATGTGTATGAAAATGCCAAGAAAGCATTCGACGATGTGTGGGTTGCCACCGATGACGAACGAATTGAACTGCGAGTAAAGGAATTTGGCGGCAATTGTGTGATGACTTCTTCGTCTTGCCCGAGTGGAACAGACCGTTTGGCACAGGCTATCCAGTCTATTCCGAACGGTGACCAATTTGATGTGGTAATAAATGTACAAGGTGACGAACCGTTCATTCAACCAAATCAAATAAAATTACTTGCCGATATTTTTGAAAAAAATCCTTCTACGCAAATTGCAACTTTGGTGAAAAAGATAGACGACTCTGCCGATTTGTTTAATCCAAACAAACCGAAAGTAGCCATTGCCGAAGATTGGCATGCGGTTTATTTTAGTCGTTCGCCTATCCCATATTTGCGAGATTGCAAAGATCAAAGTGATTGGGTAAACCAGCGTACATATTACAAGCATATAGGTATTTATGCCTATAAACGTGAAGCATTACTTGAAGTTACGAAATTGCCACAATCTGCTTTGGAAAAAGCAGAAAGTTTGGAACAACTTCGTTGGATAGACAACAATTATAGAATTAGTGTTGCCGTTACCGATTTTGAGAACTTGTGTGTTGATACGCCAGAAGATTTGCAGAAAATCTTGGAGTCAATTGAAAATTGATAGTCATCTTTGTGCTTTGCCGTAATTTTAACGGAAAATCAATGGATGTAATGGCTTCCAGCCATTGTTGTCTGTTTTTTTATTCCCGAGACTCCGTCCCAGGTTACTAAATTATTGCCTGAAAGGCAATAGTTTGTTTCTCACTATTGGGGATTAAAATACAGTTTATTATTATAGTAGAACCTTGTCGGTATGATATTTATGTCTTTTAAGATTAGATATCGTATGTTTATGAAATGGCTGAAAGCCATTAATTGAGTAACCTGTGACGTAGTCTCAGGATAACGGTATATAGAACATTATTTTGGCTGAAAGCCAATACTTTGTTGTCTGTTAAAGAATAACAATAGAGAAAATACAGTTGTATTTCGCCAGGTTGATGTTTGCGATTTCAAAATAATCTTCTACATTTGTCATACAATTATGGCGAATTCGTCTAATGGCTAGGACACCACCCTCTCACGGTGGATATTCGGGTTCGAATCCCGGATTCGCTACAAAATACTATCCGCAGCTTAAGCACAAAAAATGTACAATTAGCATTGATTTATTTTGCTTTAGAAAAATTTAATAGGATTTAGTGTTAGTTCTTTAGATTTATTATCTTTGTTGCGTCTATTTAACAAATATGTAAGTAAATGTTAGGTAGGCGGCATAGATGAGTGACAATCTTGATGCCCGCTCTTTTATGTCTACAATAAAAGTCGAGGCCGCAGCTTTAGGGAATCAAGGTAAAAATAAAAAAGAGAATGAACTATTACTACAACAGAACAGTTGGGGAACTTGCGTAAACCTAATTAATTGGAAATCAGATTGCTTCGTTTATTAAGGACAAACTTATTGCCGAAAATTTGGTGAAAGATCCTGTCGTAACGAATCTACAATATTGGCGGTGACTTCGTTTAATCCAGGTTCTGGTAAGTCGTATATTTCTATGAACTTGGCTATTTCGTTGGCTCTTTTGGGTAAAAAGATAGTAGTTGTCGATGGTGACCTTCGCCGTGCTTCTGTGTCGAAATATGTGGATTCGCCACGCCATGGTATCACGAACTATATTGCTGGTCAGTTCGATGCCATTGACCCTCTTTTGTTCCCATTTCAAAACTATTCGAACTTGTTTGTGTTTCCTGTTGGTGCCATTCCGCCTAATCCTACGGAATTGATTTCTGACGATAAATTCGGACAAACTATTCAATACTTAAAAACTCAGTTCGATTATGTAATAATTGACTGTCCTCCTATTGATATAGTTGCCGATACGCAAATTATTGAAGGTCATGTTGATAGAACATTGTTTGTGGTTCGTGTTGGTTTGTTGGATCGTAGCCGTTTGGAAGATTTACGCATTGCCTACGAAGAAAATCGTTTCAAAAACATGTCATTGGTATTGAATGGTGCGCAAGAAGGTTTTGGAACATACGGATATCATTATGGTTACGGATATGGATATGGAGAGAAATATTATAGATAATGATTAGTGAAGTAGACTAGCAAATTGTATGTTTGAAAATGAATTGCGGAAAAAATTGCAAGTCTCAAAAATTTTTAAGAAATTTGTTTAATGTGGTTTAGACGGTTTCGAGAATTAGTCCTACCACAGATATATTAATATATTTTAGTAGTATACGGAGTTATTCCTATGCCACAAAGCACGATTGACAAAGGGTTTGTCAAGAAAGACCAGGGTGTCGGTGGTTTATTTTTATCTGACACAAGTAGCATTCCACAATGTGCTACGTCCCCCTCTTTGGTGAGTAACCAGATAGGGCAGTCGGTGGATATTGTCCCTCATTGGTTCGTGATTCGTGCAACGCAAGGTCGAGCAAAAAAAGTATACGAAAGTCTTTTGGAGGCTATTCCGACACATGAAACCTTACATGATTGCGAGTTGTATCTGCCAATGGTGGCGATTCCTCAGATTGATAAAACAGATGTGAAAAAACCAACAAAAATCGTTGTAAAACAACCACTTGAGAATAGTTTGCTGTTTGCTCGTTGTACGCTTTCGCAATTTCGGGAATTATTGCAACTACCTATTTCAGGACTTACTCCATATTACGACCATACACGACAGACAGAATTCGGCATTAATCCGTTTTTGATGGTACCAGATAGTCAATTTATAAGTTTTCGCACAATTATAGATTCCGAGATGGAAGGTATTATTACCGATCAAAGCGATATGCCTACCTTTTTTCGTGGAGATAAAGTGCGTGTGGTTGATGGACCTTTCGCTGGCGTAGAAGGACATGTGCTTCGTTATAAACATCAACTTCGTGTTTTTGTACAAATAGAATGGGTGGGAACGTTTGCAACAGCCTATGTGCCAAAAGCATATTTGGAGAAGGTCTGAGGGCAAAAGATAAGGGTCAAAGGACAAAAGTCTAAAGACTAAGGACGAAAGTCGAATCCCTTTAGTCTTTGGTCCTTAGACTTTAGACCTTAAACAATAAAAATCATGAAAGGAATAGTTTTAGCAGGTGGCTCAGGAACACGTTTGTATCCTATCACTAAGGGTATTAGTAAGCAACTTATGCCTATCTATGATAAACCGATGGTGTATTATCCTATTAGTGTGCTCATGTTGGCAGGAATTCGTGAGATTCTTATTATTTCAACTCCTCACGACCTTCCTGGTTTCAAACGTTTGCTTGGTGATGGAAGTGATTATGGAGTAGAATTTACATACGCAGAACAACCATCTCCAGATGGTTTGGCTCAAGCATTTACTATTGGCAAGGATTTTATTGGAAATGATTCTGCTTGTCTTGTATTAGGTGATAATATTTTCCATGGTTCAGGTTTCACTAAAATGCTTAAAGAAGCTGTTCGTACGGCCGAAGAAGATAAAAAGGCAACTGTGTTTGGTTATTGGGTGAGTGATCCGGAACGTTACGGAGTAGCGGAATTTGATAAAGAAGGCAATTGCCTTTCTATCGAAGAAAAACCTGCAAAACCAAAGAGTAACTATGCTGTAGTTGGTTTGTATTTTTATCCAAACAAAGTTGTAAAAGTTGCAAGCGAAATTAAACCAAGTGCCCGTGGTGAGTATGAGATTACCACTGTAAACCAACAGTTCCTTGAAGATGGAGAGTTGAAGGTTCAAACTTTAGGTCGTGGTTTTGCTTGGTTAGATACAGGAACACACGATTCGCTTTCCGAAGCAAGTACGTATATCGAAGTGCTTGAAAAACGTCAGGGTTTAAAGGTAGCGTGCTTAGAAGGAATTGCCTATCGTCAGGGGTGGATTACCGAAGAACGCGTGCGTGAACTTGCTCAGCCAATGCTTAAGAACCAGTATGGACAATATTTGTTGAAAGTTATTGATGAGGTTAAAGGAACTGTGAATCTAGACTAAATCATTTAAAAAGTGAAGAATATAGTTATTACCGGTGGTGCAGGATTTATTGGCAGTCATGTTGTTCGCTTGTTCGTAAACAAGTACCCTGAGTATAATATTATAAATTTAGATAAACTGACTTATGCAGGTAATTTGGCAAATCTTAAAGACATTGAGGATAAACCAAATTATAAGTTTGTAAAAATGGACATTTGTGATTTCGATGCCTTTTACAAACTTATGCAAGATGAAAAGATAGATGGCATTATTCATCTTGCTGCTGAATCTCATGTGGATCGCTCTATAAAAGATCCATTTACGTTTGCCAAGACAAACGTGATGGGAACATTGTCGTTGTTGCAGGCTGCAAAATTGTATTGGGAAAGTCTTCCAGAAAAATATGAAGGCAAACGCTTTTACCACATTTCTACCGATGAGGTATATGGAGCCTTGGAAATGACTAATCCTGAGGGAATTGAACCTCCGTTTACAACAACGGCTTCAAGTTCTGAACATCATTTGGCGTATGGCAAGGATTTCTTTTATGAAACAACAAAATATAATCCGCATTCACCATATTCAGCAAGTAAAGCAAGTTCCGACCATTTCGTTAGAGCTTTTCACGATACATACGGTATGCCAACAATTGTTACCAATTGCTCAAACAATTATGGTCCATACCAGTTCCCTGAAAAGTTAATACCACTTTTTATCAATAATATTCGTCATCGTAAGCCACTTCCTGTGTATGGCAAGGGCGAGAATGTACGCGACTGGTTGTATGTAGAGGATCATGCTCGTGCAATTGATGTAATTTTTCATAATGGAACTATTGCTGAAACATATAACATTGGTGGTTTCAATGAATGGAAAAATATAGATATAATCAAGACTGTGATTAAGACAGTTGACCGTTTGTTAGGCCGTCCAGAAGGTGCAGACCTTGATCTTATAACTTTTGTTACCGATCGCCTTGGTCATGATGTTCGTTATGCCATAGATTCTACCAAACTACAGAAAGAACTTGGTTGGGAACCAAGTTTGCAATTTGAAGAGGGAATAGAAAAAACAGTGAAGTGGTATTTAGAGAACGAGGCTTGGATGGATAATATTACATCGGGTGAGTACGAGAAATATTATTCAGAAATGTACAAAGGTAAAACAGTATAAGGCCCTATGAATATTCTTGTTACAGGCGCTAATGGTCAGCTCGGAAACGAGATGAGAATTATTAGCAAGGAAAGTGCTGATACATATATTTTTACAGATGTAAATCAGGTTGAAGGGCTTGAAACAACTTATTTGGATATTACTGACCTTGAGGCAATTCGCAGCATGGTGAAGGAGCACAATGTGAATGCTATTGTGAATTGTGCTGCTTGGACAAATGTGGACGGAGCCGAAGATCCTGAAAAATATACTCTTGTAGAGAAACTGAATGCCACTGCCCCTGAAAATCTTGCCAAGGCAATGAAGGAAGTAGATGGCTTACTTATTCAAATTTCTACTGATTATGTGTTTGGCAAAGAACCATACAATACTCCTTGCAAGGAGGATCAAAAAGGTACGCCGACAGGCGTGTATGGTGCAACAAAACTTTTAGGAGAAGAAAAAATTATTGCTACAGGATGTAAGTATATCATCATCCGTACCGCATGGCTTTACAGCGAGTTTGGTAAAAACTTTTGCAAGACGATGATGAATCTTACTGCTACCAAACCGCAATTAAAGGTTGTATTTGATCAATGCGGTACTCCGACATACGCATGGGATTTGGCAACTGCGATTGTGACTGCTTTGAAGAATCCTGTAGTGGGTGTTTACCATTATTCAAACGAGGGAGTTTGCAGTTGGTATGATTTTACAAAAATGATTGCCGAATATTGCGGAAATACCGAGTGCGATATTCAGCCGTGCCATTCAAATGAATTTCCGAGTCCAGTAACCCGTCCAAGTTATTCTGTTTTGGATAAAACAAAGATTAAGGATACATTTAATATTACCATTCCGTATTGGACCGAGAGTTTGAAAAAGTGTATAGAAAATATAAAAGATAAATAATGTAGGGGCGTATCGCATACGCCGTTATGAATTGATTGTAATTTTATGGTCGCAAATTTTATGGCTGTAAAATTTGGATTCTATGAAAAAGTTCTACGATAGAATACAAGAGATGACTCGGCTGAAGGAGATTCAGCAGCAAGCATACGAAGACTGTTCCCGATTTGTGGTGTTGACAGGCAGACGACGTGTGGGCAAAACTAGTCTCGTGTATCGGTTAATGCAAGAGACAGAAATAGAGGCTCCAGGATTGTATTTCTTTGTTGGACGAAAGACGGAATCTGTGTTGGTGAGGACTTTTGCCGAGGAAATAAGAACTAAACTGGGAGAATTTGTACCTGAAGCTATCAGTTCAATGCGTGAACTAATGCAATTGTTGTTGGAATTTGGTAAGCGTAAACGATTCACCGTATTTATGGATGAATTTCAGGAGTGGGACAATGTGAATGCAGGGGTGTTTAGTGATATACAAGAGTTGTGGGACAAGTACAAAAAAGAAACCAATGTTTGTTTGATTGTTTCTGGTTCTATTTTCCGTATGATGGAAAAGATTTTTAAGGACGAAGCTCAGCCGCTTTTTGGTAGAGATGATTGTACTATTCGCTTGATGCCATTCTCTACCAATACCATTCGCGATATTCTTAGCGATTACAAACCGAATTATACTAGTGAAGATTTGTTGGCATTATGGACTATAACAGGTGGAGTTGCTCGATATATTGAGCTGCTGATGAATAATGGTTGTACGGATGTCCAGAAAATGCTTCATTATGTTTGTTCATCTGGTGATAGTTTTTTCGTGAACGAGGGGAAAAGCATTCTTATTCAAGAATTTGGTAAGCAATATGGCTCCTATTTTAGTATCTTGGGGCAGATTGCTCGTGGTGATGTAACGCAGAGCGAGATAGAAGCGGCAACTGGAATGAAGAGCTTGGGTGGACAAATGAAGGTCCTTGAGGAAAACTATGGTATTATTCGAAAGAAACGCCCAATTGGTGCGAAAGAAGGAAGCCAGACCGTGCGGTTTGAAATTCAAGATAATTTCTTCCGTTTTTGGTTTCGATACATGTATCGATATGCTGCTCTTATAGAACTCCAGAATATGCAGGCTTTGGAGAATATTATGACAGAAGATTATACAAATTTCTCTGGCATTGCTTTAGAAAGATGGTTTTCTCAACGAATGATGGAATCCTGTAGGTATCAGCGAATTGGTGGTTGGTGGAAAACGGGAGGTAAGAATAGCAACGGTAATTCAGATGATTTCGAAATTGATATAGTTGCTGAAACAATTGGTGGCGAAGTGGAAGCCTATGAGGTGAAGCGTAATGCTCAAAAATACAATCCCAACCGTTTGACAGAAAAAGTGGTTGAGATGCAGCGCCACAATTTTAAAGGTAAGAATATACAGAAGCAAGGTCTCTCTATGGATGATATGGAGAGGATATAATGAAAAATTCAAAGATAAATAATGTAGGGGCATATCGCATACGCCTTTAATAATATGGAAATAATCAAAACCGCCATCGAAGGTGTTGTAATCATCGAACCAAAGGTATTTAAAGATGCCAGAGGTTATTTCTTCGAGAGTTTCTCACAAAGAGAGTTTGAAGAAAAAGTAAGACCAATTAATTTCGTGCAGGATAACGAATCAATGTCTTCGTACGGTGTAATGAGAGGATTGCATTTTCAAGCCCCTCCATTTACTCAGAGCAAACTTGTTCGATGTGTAAAAGGAGCCGTTCTTGATGTAGCCGTAGATATCCGTAAAGGTTCACCTACATACGGCCAACACGTTGCAGTTGAATTAACAGAGGAAAACCATCGCCAATTCTTTGTACCAAGAGGTTTTGCCCATGGGTTTGCAGTTCTATCCGAAACAGCAGTATTTCAATATAAATGCGATAACTTCTATGCTCCTCAAGCCGATGGAGGAATCTCAATACTTGATGATAGCCTTGGAATAGATTGGAAAATTCCTACTGATAGGGCAATTCTTTCGGATAAGGATACAAAACATGAGCTATTGAAGAATTTTGATAGTCCGTTTGATTATAATGTTGATTTATATCCAGAATTTACTCCAAATAGTATTTAAGGATTCGTATCTCTTTTGCACGAAAAGGTGCGGGTGAGGGAGTAAATGTCGGTAGAAGCTATGATAAACGTAAAAAGCGTCATTTGGCAATAATTGATATTATAAAAGAAAATCCTAATTGTACTCAGTCTCAAAAAGTATTATGAGTATATGTATAAGGGAAGATAAATCAACTTTGCAGAAAGTGCTTCTATTACAAAACAATAAATAGTGATTTAATTATGTGTACAATCTCATTACACGAAGTGTTGCAAAATAAGAATTATCCGGATGCGGGTGATGTTTTATATTGTTTATTTGAAAAATATATAAATGATCCTAAGATAATTTTAGATTTTACTGGCGTAAATTCTTTGCCATCATTGTTCTTAAATGTTTCAATAGGGAAATTTATTGAGAATTATGGTGCGGAAACCCTTAAGCAGAAAATATCGTTTGTTAATATCACAAAACAGCAAGCTGAGCGAATTAGAAATTATGTCACTCAACTATGTGAACAAATCAGGCAATGATTGGGGTATAAATGTAAGAATACGGATTTTGTATGCAAGTTGACGAATATAAAATAGTATTTGATTCTTTGGAAGAACGTTCATGGTTGTCTATAATTAGCCAAGAATGTCAAAAGGAAATCTTTGAGGAACATGTTAGTTTAACATTCCCTGTTGATGTGTCTATGCTACAACCAATGCATGTGGCGTCTTTAGCATGTTTTGTGCACTACTTGCGTGGAAAAGGAAACAATGTCACTATAAAAGGCGATGAGGAAGAATTTGTAAATGCATTATTGTATTATTCTCATCGGACAACTAATGCTTCATGTTTGGGTTTGTGGCGAATAGAGGAGTCTTGGAAGGAGTCAAAATGTATACAAATTACTAATTTCTTGAAGTCAATTGCTTCATTAAAGAGAAAGGATTTATCGGCTTTTCAAATAAGTTTGGAAGAGGCTTATGCTAATGTTTTTGATCATGCTCAAGCCAATGAGAATGCCTATTCGTTTATTTCTTTTGATGAGAAGAAAATGAAAATAGGAGTAGCTATTTGTGATTTTGGCGTAGGAATACCAAAGACTATTGCTGGCACAATTAGAGTGTCTGTTCTTGATTCTATTGCAATTGTAACTGCAATGGAAAACGGATTCTCGGCGAAGTCACAGAAACATAATCGTGGATTTGGTTTAGCAAATATAAGAAGTGCTTGTACTGATAGTGATGAATTTTGCGTAATTAGTAGATCAGGTAAAGTAGTTGCCAAAGGTTCGGAAGAATCTATCTATAAAAGTTTATTTGATTTTCCAGGAACTCTGTTGTTTTATGAAATATCTTTGGAAAATTATGATGATGAAGAACTAATCAATGAGTTTGAATGGTAATTCATAGTCTGTAGGAATCTCTGGACCGGTTATGTCGTGTGAGCCTAATTTGATTCGTGTTTCTTTTGCACGAAAAGGTACGAGTGAGGGAGTAAATGTCGGTGGAAACGATGAAATGTCGGTAGAAACGATGATAAACGTAAAAAGCGTCATTTGGCAATAATTGATATTATAAAAGAAAATCCTAATTGCACTCAGTCTCAAATGGCAGAATTGCTTGGTGTCTCAGAGAAAACAATTGAGCGTGATACTGCAGAACTTCAATCTTCGGGTATTATAAAATACGAAGGCGAAAAGAAAAATGGCGCTTGGGTATTGAGGTAGGAATGTTGGTATATCCCTAACGGGATACAGCATTTCTGGGAGAAATAAAAAATCAGTTGTGATAAACTTCTTATGAATACGAAACAAAAGGATGATACAAAAACATATATGAACCCATTCCAAGATCTAAAAATCGCAGTAGCTGGCACAGGCTATGTAGGTCTTAGTATCGCTACGCTCTTGGCGCAGAAGCACCAAGTAGTAGCAGTGGACGTAGTACCCGAAAAGGTAGAGAAGATTAATAGTCGAATTTCTCCCATTCAGGATGAATATATAGAAAAGTATTTGGCGGAGAAACCGTTGAATCTGACTGCAACACTAGATGGATGTGCTGCTTATAAAGAGGCTGACTTTGTGGTCATTGCTGCTCCAACCAACTACGATCCAGTAAAGAATTATTTCGACACTACTCATGTGGAGGAGGTGATAGACCTCGTGTTGGAGGTTAATCCCGAGGCGGTGATGGTCATCAAAAGCACCATCCCTGTGGGTTATACTCGAAATCTTTATGTGAAATATGCGCAGAAGGGTGTAAAGAAGTTGAACCTTCTTTTCTCGCCTGAGTTCTTGCGCGAGAGCAAGGCGCTTTATGATAACCTTTATCCTTCTCGTATCATTGTGGGATACCCTAAAGTTATTCCTAATGATGAATTTGCCGAGGAGAACCAAGCTATTCAACAGATTGCTGATGTTCCTTTCTTGGAACAAGCTGCTAAAACCTTTGCAGATTTGTTGAAAGAGGGTGCCTTGAAGGAAGATATCGATACGCTCTTTATGGGTATGAAGGAGGCAGAGGCAGTAAAGCTTTTTGCTAATACCTATTTGGCACTTCGAGTAAGTTACTTCAATGAGTTGGATACTTACGCTGAGGTGAAGGGCTTGGAGGCACAGGCCATCATTCAAGGTGTGGGTTTGGATCCACGCATTGGTACACACTACAATAATCCTTCGTTTGGTTACGGAGGATACTGCTTGCCGAAGGATACCAAGCAGTTGTTGGCCAACTATGCTGATGTGCCGCAGAATATGATGACGGCTATTGTGGAGAGTAACCGCACACGCAAGGATTTTATTGCCGACCAAGTGTTGGCAAAGGCTGGTTACTACGATTATTCTAATCATAACCAGTATGGCGAAGAGAAGTCGGTAACCATTGGTGTTTATCGCCTTACGATGAAATCCAACTCCGATAACTTTCGTCAAAGTTCTATCCAGGGTGTGATGAAACGTATTAAAGCGAAAGGTGCTACTATCATTATCTACGAACCAACGCTAAAAGATGGAGAGACCTTCTTTGGTAGTTTGGTAGTAAATGATTTGGTACAATTCAAAGCACAAAGCCAAGCCATCATAGCCAATCGTTATGATTCGTGTTTGGATGATGTGATGGAGAAAGTTTATACGAGGGATATTTTTAGGAGGGATTAAACTACTTTGCTAATCTTTGTGAGTTGTCAATCTGCCGTCCCAATTTTGACGATATAATAATATGAAAGAGAAAACTAAAGTTCTTTAAGTTGTGTAAATGACTACGGAAACTCAATTAAATAACAAGCGAATAGCGAAGAATACACTTCTCTTGTATTTTCGAATGTTGTTCATAATGTTTGTACAACTCTACACGAGTCGGGTTGTATTGAAAACACTTGGAGTTGAAGATTATGGTATATATAATGTTGTTGGAGGTATTGTGGCAATGTTTGGATTTTTAAATGCTGCGATGACAACCTCTACACAAAGATATATCACTTTTGAACTTGGGAAAGGTAATATAGAACGATTAAAACAAGTGTTTGCTACAAGTGTAAATATCCACATTGTTATATCAATAGTTGTTGTTATACTTGTCGAATCTATAGGAATATGGTTCTTACATAACAAGATGGTGATTCCTGCAGAAAGAATGGATGCTACAATGTGGGTGCTCCAATTTAGTGTAATATCTGCTGTTATTGCTATTATGAGTTATCCTTATAATGCTGCAATAGTAGCTCATGAGAAAATGTCAGCTTTTGCATATATTTCAGTATTGGAGGTCGTACTTAAACTGGCTATTGTTTATCTTCTTACAATTTGGGACTTTGACAAACTTATTCTCTATGCTATTCTTATGACTATTATACAGCTTAGTATTCGTTTTTGTTATTCTAGGTATTGTGTTAATAATTTTTCAGAGACAAAATATCGTTTTTATTGGAATAAAACACTATTTAAGGAGATGCTTAGTTTTGCTGGTTGGAACTTGTGGGGCAACTTAGCAGCAATTATGTTCACACAAGGTCTTAATATGTTGCTGAATGTGTTCTTTGGTCCTATTGTAAATGCAGCAAGGGCAGTCGCTGTGCAGGTTCAAGGTGCAATTCAGCAGTTCTCGGTAAACTTTCAGATGGCTATCAATCCCCAGATCACAAAGACGTATGCGACAGGAATGTTAGATGAAATGCATCAGTTGATATATAGGAGTAGTAAGTTTACATTTTTTCTTCTTTTGATACTTTGTATTCCAGTTGTTATCGAAACGCCAGTGATATTGGATATATGGCTTGAAACGGTTCCTAATTATTCGGTAATCTTTTTAAGAATAATGATTGCTACAATGATTATAGATGCGACAGCTAATCCTTTGATGATATCCGCAGCAGCAACGGGTAACGTAAAAAAATATCAATCGGTAATTGGTGGAATTCTACTTGCAATACTTCCTATATCATACGTTATTCTGAAATTAGGGGGAGCCCCTTGGGCTGTTTTTCTTGTGCATTTTTGCGTTTGTTGTGTCGCCTATATAATGAGACTATTCATTATTCGCCCACTTATTAATTTGCGAATAAGGAGTTTTGTGAAAGAGGTAATCCTTCGTTGTATGCTTGTAACCGTTGTGTCGATTGTATTACCAATAATAGTCCATATATTGATGCCACAAACTATGTCGATGTCATTAGTGGTCATAGTGTTAAGCATTGTATGTGCAACTTTAAGTTCCTTCTATATAGGACTCAACAAGCATGAACGAGAAGTAGTTATGGTTAAAGTACAAATAATACTCTCAAGAATTGTAAAACGCCATCGCAACGTATAGTTTACAGTGTTTCGTTAGGCTGTTTTTATGGAATGGTAAGATTTAAATGATACAAATAATCAACAAACAACAATGTTGTGGTTGTGCCGCATGTCAACAGCGTTGTCCTAAACATTGTATATCGATGTTAGAGGATAATGAGGGCTTTTCGTATCCAGTTGTTGATAAGAATCTTTGTGTTGATTGTGGTTTGTGTGAGAAGGTTTGTCACGAACTAAAGCCTTATGAAAGAAGAACACCTTTGAGAGTTTTAGCGGTAATTAATCATGATGAAAATATTCGTTCAGAGAGTTCTTCTGGAGGTATTTTCTCTATAATAGCGGAACAAATTATTAAGGATGGAGGGGTTGTCTTCGGTGCAAAATTTGATAATCAATGGCAAGTGACTCTTGATTACACTGATTCTATTATAGGTCTTAGTGAATTTCGTGGCTCAAAATATGTGCAGGCAAGGACTGCCAATACTTATGCCATGGCTGAGAAATTTCTCAAGAATGGGCGAAAGGTTATGTTCTCTGGAACTCCCTGCCAGATAGCTGGCTTGCATCACTATCTCAATAAACAATATGATAATCTTTTGACTGTTGATTTTGTATGTCATGGAGTGCCATCGCCAAAGGTTTGGGGCAGATATCTTGATGAAGTTGCAAGAGATACCAATAAGGTAATTAGTAGTATAGAATTTAGAAATAAGGATAACGGGTGGAAGTTATTCAATTTCAAATTATTTTATACCGAGAATGATAATACTTATTTCATTTCATCTTGTCATCAGCAGAATCATTATATGAGAGCATTTCTTAGCGATCTAATACTAAGACCTTCTTGTTACGATTGTAAAGCCAAGCATGGAAGTAGTATGAGTGATATCACAATTGCGGATTATTGGGGTATTTCAAAAAATCATCCTGAGATGGATGATGATAAGGGAACAGGTTTGGTATTTGTAAATTCGGATAAAGGGAATGCGTATTTGGACTTGTCTAAATGCAAGTATAAAGACACAAAATATTCTGATGCATCTAATCATAATCCTGGACTTGGAAACGTTACCAAGCCACATATGAATCGCAAAAAATTTTTTGCAGTGATTGATGATGCAGATAGAGTTTGTGATTTGATTGATAAAATGCTTAAACCTACTATTATTCAGCGTTTTGCAGATTTTTTGGTAGATACAAAAGATTTGTGTTACAAACAATGGCTCAAAGTAAATAAAACTATTAAGTTGTTAATTCTTCAGTTTAACAATGTAGATAATATGGATTGTTAATGTCGTTTGTTATATGAGAGTAATACAATTAGTTAATTTTGAGATAATCAAAGCTGATTATCTACGTTTCTGTAGTTGTTTGCATAAAAAACCTTCCTTTCGTTTTCTTTTAAGAATTTTACGATTACCTGAGTATAGAACATTGTTGTGTTATAGGCTTAAGGGTTCATGGCTTTTGTTTTTAATTAAGATAATTTTCAAAATTACAAGTTTCTATTATCCTTTATTTATTTTATGTCCAAAAGTTGGCAAAGGCTTATTCATACAACATGGATTTTCTACAATAATAGCATGCAATTCAATAGGGGATAATTGTTGGATCAATCAGCAAGTTACTATTGGTCATACCCAAGATGGATGTCCAACAATTGGTAATAATTGTCATTTCTCTTCGGGATGTAAAGTTATTGGACCAATCCATATTGGAGATATAGTAGGTATTCCTGCCAAAATAATAAAAACAAGAAAAGATATGGATTCTGAATGGGTTCGTTTTTAAGATTTTCATATGAAGATAGCATTATTGAACCTTCAGTATGATAATAATTACGGAGGTAATTTACAGCGTTATGCATTGATGAGTGTTTTACAACGTATGGGACATGATGTGACGCATTTGAATTTAAGAGATAATTATGAGATATCTTTTACCAAAAGAGTGTTGAGAATCCCTAAAAGATTTGTGAAAAAGCTTTTGAGAGATCATAATATTTCTTTGTTCTCAAATAGATACGAGCTTTTAAATTATAAAGAAAGATGTCTAATATCAGATCCCTTTTATAATAAGTATATAAAGCATACGAATATTTTAACATCAAAAAGTGATTTGTTGTCGTTTTTAAATTTTGATGCGTATGTCGTAGGTTCTGATCAGGTTTGGAGAAGTGAATATGCTAGAATGTATGGAATTGATACATTTTTTTTTGATTGGTTACCTGAAGACAAAAAAAGATTTGCCTACGGAATTTCTTTGGGCACAGATGACGTTGATTTTTCTGCCGCTGAAATAATAAGACTTTCTAGTTTGTATTCCAATTTTGATGGTGTGTCTGTGAGAGAGAAATCTGCATTATCGGTTTTTAATAAATTATCTTGGACTTCACCAAAGGCAGAATGGGTTTTGGATCCAACTTTGTTACTTTCTAAAGATGATTATCTAGAGTTGATTAATGATGGCTCAACAATTCCTTCGGAAGGCAACATGTTTTGCTATATTCTAGATCCCTCAAACGAAAAAACGTCAATTATTAAAGAAGAATCTTCTAAACGTAATTTGATTCCTTTTAATCAGATACGTAGTGGCAAGCTAATAGGAATTCAACAGTGGTTACGAAGTTTTTATGAATCTGATTTTGTTGTAACTGATTCATATCATGGGTTGCTGTTTTCTATAATATTTGATAAACCTTTTAGGTTAATTAGAAATAAAGGGAGGGGAAATTCGAGGTTTGATTCAATTTTTGAATTATTAGGATTGTCTACCAATGATGCAATAATTGTTGATAAATCTATACTTGATGCAAAACGTTTAAAGTCATTAAATATTTTAAAAAGTTATTATGAACATTAGATTTCAATACCTTGATACGTTGAAAGGATTTGCTATATTTCTCGTTGTTATGGGACATGTTATATCATGGTTCTTTGATTCTTATCAAAATACTATTGAAACTATTCCTCAGGCCATGACTATTTGGCGAATTATATATTCTTTTCATATGCCATTATTGATTTTTATATCGGGATTTCTGTATAGTTCCCAGAATACTGAGACCAGAATAAGTATTAGTTATTGGTGGCACAAGGTTAGTGGATTATTATTTCCATTTATCGTAATGGGGTTACTATTTTATATTATTAAGGGTAGAACAGATTCTTATTGGTTCCTCAGAACATTGTTTTTTTATATATCATTTCAAATGATATATGATTTTGTTCGCATGAAACTAACGTCAAAAAAAATAGTTGACATTGTATGGATATTGCTTTCAATTCTTTGTTTTAAACTATCATACAAATGTGTTGACTTTTATTATTTTGATTTGATTTTTGACTTTGATCATTTATCAATGTATTGGATATATTTTGTGTTAGCTGTGTTTTGTCGTCGTTATAATCTATTTGATAAATATTTAATTCCAATAATTGCAAATGTGTGTGCATTAATATCAATTGTATATTTTATATGTATATATAAGATGGTTGTTATCCCATCATACATTAATTATATATGTGTTTTTTCCACTATTGTTGCTTTGTTCTATCTATTTAAAAATAAACTATTTTTCAAAAGTGTGACCGATTGTTTAGAATATCTCGGTAAACATTCCATGGAAATTTACATATTGCATTTTTATTTTTTAGTACAGATGACATGTATTGGAGATGTCATATTATATTATATAGACAAAGGGTCTTTGTTTTCATTTTTAAATAGTCAAACTCTTGAGTTGTTTATTTCAATTGTGGTTGCTATTGTTAACGTATTTATGTGTATTGTTGTATTTGAACCCTTAAAGGTGTTTAAAAAGGTATATTATATCATGTTTGGTCGAAAAATATAAGTCTATATGAAAATTGTTTATTATACACATACTTATTTTTTTGATTGTGATTTACCTCTTATCCACGAGTTGAAAGCTCTTGGTCATGAGGTATACTTATTCTTTGAAATTGTCCCATACGCGTTACAATCTTCAATTATTTCTATTGACAAACAGTATGAGAGGACAGGAATTTTCCCATTGTCAATCTACCCTCAATTTGATTCTTTTTCAAATTTTGTTGATATTGATAAATCTTTTGTCTTGAATAGACTGGGGAAAATTTATTCTTTGTCAAATTTGTACATGAGGTATAAATTTTTCAAATTAATAAAGGATATAAACCCTGATATTCTATTTTGTACAGATTTTATTGATATTATTGATAGACCTTTGTATAAATATCGGGATATTATAGTTCAACTTGTTCATGATCCCTTTCCTCATATTGGAGAATGTAATTATAGAAAAACAATAAACAGGAGTTATGCTTTCCCAAGAATAAAGAAGTTTGTCTTGCTCAATAAGAATCAGGCAAAGGATTTTTCTGAGAAATTTAATATTCCTTTAACTAGTATTTACTTTAATAAATTAGGAACTTACGATTGTATTCATTTATACAAGAATGACAATAATATATTGTCATTAGAAGGTCCAATTGTGTTGTTTTGTGGAAGGATTTCTCCATATAAGGGTATTGATTATTTGCTTAGTGCAATGAAATTAGTTCATCAAGTCATGCCATCTATACATTTAGTTGTAGCGGGAGCTGGTGAATACAATTTTGATGTTACCGAATATAATAAAAGTGATTATATACATTTTATTAATCGTTATATAACTAATGAAGAATTATATTCATTATTAAATATCTCAAAATGTGTTGTTTGTCCTTATATCGAAGCAACACAAAGTGGGGTGGTTATGACGTCGTTAACTATGGGCGTTCCTTTGATTGTAACAAATGTAGGAGGACTTCCAGAGATGGTTAAACATAATCAAACAGGTATTGTTGTTCCACCTAAGGATAGTAATAGTTTGGCTATTGCAATTTCTAAATTATATAAAGACACTTCATTTTATAATTTATTAAAGCGAACTATTAAGTATGAGAATCAAGAAGGAGTATTTTCATGGAATATAATAGCAAATCAGTATATTAAAATATTTGAGAATTAAGACAATGCTCGGTACAAGAACTTCAAATAAAAGTAAGAATACATTAATTTTGCTGATACTTTTTTCTACCAATTTTTTTAATTGCGTAATTATCCCAAACAAACTTAATGTTATAGCTATTCTTATTTTTATTCATTATGCTATTAAGAATCGTCACTGTTATGGTTATAGTAAAAAAGCGATAGTATTGTATTTTGTGTTTTTATTTATGAGTTGCCTTAGTTCTTGGCTTAATAGAGGTCAGGATTTAATGTATACTTTTTCTACAGATAATTTCATTAATCAATGTTCCTTGTTAATTTACTTTTATTTATTAGGAACTAATTTGAAAAGCAAAGATATTGAGGATGTTTTATATAGACTAGTGATTATTTTTTGCCTATGTTATTTGATTCAATACTTTGTATATCCTATCAAACTTTTTCGTTATAATGATGTTGCGAGTCAGTATTCAAGAATAAAAATTGATGGCCAAATTTTGTGTAGTATAGGTTTTTGTCTTTCTCTTCAAAAATTTTTACGTACCTCCAAAATAAAACATCTTATTTTATTTTTTGTTACGGTACTAATTTTTGTTATGCTTGGTTATAGAATGTTATTACTATTATTATTATTACCATTCTTTTATCTAATTATTAGAAATGGAGTATTTAATAGAACTACTATATTTTTAGTGACGATTTCGATACCATTTATTTTGTTTTTTTCATATACAGATGTTTTTCAGTCAAGAGTTAGTGAATTTATTGCGAAGAATAAATCCGATGCTTTTGGTAATGATGAATATATAAGATTGTTAGAATTAGATTTTTATTTAAAAGATCATTTTAAAAATATTTATGAAATAATCTTCGGAACAGGTTTCCCAAGTATCCATTCCGAATATGGGCAGGATTACATCTACATTTTGGATACTCAATACGAAAAGGGAATGAATTATGTCCGTTCGGGGTGGGTAGATCTTGGGTTATTGGGTTTTGCTTGTATCATTGGACCAATCTCTGTTATAATTTTGATTATAACGATAATTAGAAATTTATTATTACAACAATCATCAGATAGAGTATATTTAAAAGCAATTTATTTATTCTTGTTGCCAGCTTCATTGTTGTCAATTGAATTGTTTAGAATTGGATCGTTTGTTTATAATGGGCTTTTATTTTACCTAATGGAAAAAAGTAAGGATTAATCTATGAAACTATTATATTTAATTAATCAAATTACTAATAGTGGTGGAATAGAGCGTATAGTGATAGATAAGGTCAACTATTTAGTAGAACATGGGTACAGGGTGGGATTGGTCTACTATGGCATTAGAGGAGAAACTTCGTTTTATCCAATAGACTCTCGAGTTGAATTAATGCCTATATCACGAGATGTAAGTTCTTCCTCGTTTACAACTAAAATACTGAGTTTTCGAGATATTTACTCACAAACAAAAAAATATATTACTCAGTATCAACCAGATGTGATTGTTAATGCTAATGTTAGAGTAGTTAGTTATTTTTTGCCATTTGTTTTTCGTACAATTCCCAAGATTGTAGAACTGCACTTTTCATATGATGGTTTAAAGATAATGAATCATAGTTTATATGGTGAAAATTATTTAAAAATTTGGTTTCAGAATTTACTTCGTAAAACCGTTTATCCTAGGTATGATCGTTGTATTGTTTTGACAAACGATGATGCGAAATCATGGGGATTTAAAAATATTGAAGTAATAGAAAATTTCTCAAATGTGAAAACTATAGACGGCATACGTGAGCATGGCTTTAACTGCGCAATAACAGTTGGCCGTTTGGAATTTCAAAAGGATCATGAGTCTTTGGTTCGTTCGTGGGCACTTGTTCATCAGCAACATCCAGAATGGATTTTGAATATTTGGGGGAATGGAAAAGAAAAATTAAATCTAGAAAATTTAATAAAAAAATACAATCTTCAAGGAATTATCAATCTTTGTGGAGTTACGAATGATATCCAGGCAGAATACTTAAAATCAGATTTTTTTATTTTGTCTTCTCGATATGAAGGACAGCCATTAGTTATGATAGAGGCAATGCAATGTGGACTACCATGTGTTAGTTATGCTATTACAGGTACTCGGGATGTAATAGAGAATAACAAGAATGGTTATCTGATAGAAAAACATAAGCCAGAGAATCTTGCAGAAGGAATTTGTAACATGATAGAGAATATGCGCAATTGGAATAATATGAGTCAATGTGCTTTAACAACTACGCATAGATTCGAGAAAGAGTCTATTATGCAAAAGTGGATAACATTATTTGATTGTCTAAAGAAAATTAGCGAAAAAAAAGATGAAGAGAATTGTTGAATTGGGTAATAAAAGGATTGGCTATGATTATGGTGGTGATAGGCCATACAGAATGCTCCAAGTTATTATGTGATATGATGTATTATATACATATGCCTCTTTTTTATGGCTTCTGGATTTACGAGCAAAGAAGATAAATATTTCGAAGATTGGAAAAGTATCAAGGAATTCTTTATAAAGAGAGTTAGGTCTTTATATTATCCCTTTTTAAAGTTTTTCCTTTTTTATGTTGTTGTTGCATAATTTATTTGCGTATTATGGGCTATATGCGGAATCGTTTTCTTCGAAAGATTATTTCCTATAATCTATCTGAATTTTATTTCTATTGGTACAAAAGAACCGTTATTGCCTATGTATATGTCTATTAAGGAATCTGTTTGCTCGGGAAATGTTCCTTGGATAGTTTATGGCATATTAGGCATTATCCTAAGTTTAGGATTTGATTGGGTTTATAAAAGTGTTAAATCTAAATTATTTTTCTGTAGGGAGCAATTCTTGCTGGTGTTCCTGCTAGAAAGATTGGTTCAATTAAGGTTGAATAATATGAATATTCTTTTTTTAGGTCAAAATTTCAATATAGGTGGCGTTGGGATTGTTACGAAGGAGTTGGCTAACTTTTTCTGTTCCAAATGTCATCATGTTTCAGTCTTTGCGTTTAATAATGATCATTTAGGCGTGGAAGAAATGCTAGATGAAAAGATCAATGTTTACGTAGGATGTTCAAATAGTAAGTTTAAGTATTCAAATGTTAAAATTTTAAGTGAAGCTCTTAAAATAGAGAGACCTGATTTGATAATAAATAATTGGGGTTTACCATGGCGGTTTATACTAACAGCTAGATTGGCCCTTAAACGAACAGGATTAAAAACAAAGGTTATATCGGTTTATCATAATGATCCTAAAGCAAATGGAAAGTTACAAAAAATTGATACTGTTCTTAAAAGTAATTGTTCGGTATTTAAATCCTTTTGGTTAAGGTGTATTCGACGTATTGTTGAACAGGTTACCTCTATGAGTATGAGGTATGTATACAATAATAGTGATGCCTATCAGTTGCTTTCTAAAAGTTTCGTTGTTCCGTTTGAAGAATTTACAGGAATAAAAAATGCTAATAAATTGATAGTTCAGTCGAATCCATTAACAATAGATAAAAGTGGTTTTGTTTTTAGCCCTAAGACAAAAAGGAAAGAAATTTTATATGTAGGTAGATTGGATCCTATACAAAAAAAGGTTTCTCGCGTTATTGATATTTGGAATGTGTTAGAGAAAAAATATCCAGATTGGAACTTAACCATAGTGGGTGACGGAGAAGAAAGAAAGGAACTTGAAGACAGAATAGAAAAATATCAGTTGAAAAATGTAAAATTAGAAGGCAGACAGGCACCTCGCGAATATTATGAAAGAGCTTCTATTTTATTGCTAACGTCAGATTTCGAGGGATTTGGATTGGTATTGGTGGAAGGAATGTCGTTTGGAGTGGTGCCTGTGGTCTATAATAGTTATACAGCTCTGCAAGATATAATTGTTGATGAGTATAACGGACTGTTATATTCTTCCACAAATGGATTGTTTTCTGCTGAGGAAATGGCATTAAAGGTGGAATCATTAATTTGTGACAATGACAAATTGTCTAACATGATGAACAATGCAATTAGAACAAGTGAAAAATTTAGTATGGATTCTATTTACGAACAATGGGAAAATAAAATATTTAAATTATGCGAATAGATTATATTGTATTCCTCAGAGTTATTGCGACATTGGCAGTTCTTATAAATCATGTTCCTCTAGTGGCGGATCATGTGTTTAGGGAATCGGCAACACGGTTTGATGATGAGTTTACGGGAGCTTGTGTTTCTTTAGTGCATTGGGCAGTTCCAATATTTGTGATGATTACAGGTGCATTGCTTCTTGATAAAAAGAGAGAAATATCTTTTGAAATTGCAATAAAAAAATATTTATGGAGAATAGCTGTTGTTCTATTAGTGGTTGGAGGTTCCTTTGCTTTAATGGAAGAGTACTCTAATACAAGATCAATAAATCTCTCTTTGTTTTATACTTCTTTCGTAAATGTATTAATAGGCAAGTCGTGGACACACATGTGGTACTTGTATATGTTATTAGGACTATATTTAGTAACCCCCTTTCTAAAGATGATATTGAATACAGCAAAGCTAAGAGATGTGGATGCATTAATATTGCTTTTGTTTTTCTCTAGTAGTTTAATGTTTGCAACTAAACATTTTTTTGATTTTCAAATAGGAATAGATTTTCCCGTTCATTCAATATACATTTTATATATGTTATTGGGATGGAGAGTGTCTCAAATAGATGAAATACATAGTCAAAAGATTAAGAAAAATAGCTTTTGCTTATTGCTCTTGGTTGTGTTGTTGTCTTTACTTTTGTTGGTCGCTAATCATTATTATTACGAGGGATGCGAGAAGTTTTCATTTTGCGCTAGTTACAATTCTCCGTTGGAGGTAATACTTGGTATTTCTATTTTTCTTTTTTGTTATGTGAATAAAGGAAAATTTAGTTTTTTAGTTAGTAATAAAATTGTTAAGATGATAGATAATCAATCGTTTGGAGTTTATGTTTTCCACATGCTTTGGTTGAATATTTTATATAAAGTAGTCGGATTTAATCCGTTAGAATATAATCCAATGGTTTATATATTAATCCTATTTGTCGTACTTTTATTGTCTATGGCAACAACATGTTTGTTTAGAAAGTTACCAAAAATAGGTAAATTTATATAAAATGAAATAATAAATTTTAAGTATATAGGTCAATTTTTATGAAAGGTATAATTAAGTTTTTTGTTTTAGTTTTTGTTAAGATAGGCTTGCTTACTCCAATTCGTACAGCAAAATTGAAAATTTTTTATAAAACCCATAAATGGCCAGATTTTAACCATCCAAAAGATATAAATGAAAAGATTAATTGGTTAAAATTTTATGGAGATACTAGTAAATGGCATATATATGCTGACAAATATAGAGTGAGAGAATATTTAGAAAGCATAGGACTTCAAGAAATCTTAATACCTCTTATTGGTAAATGGGATTCTGTTGATGATATTAATTGGGAAGAATTACCTAATCAGTTTGTGATGAAATGCAACAATGGAAGTGGAGATGTTATTATATGTAGGGATAAAAGTAAATTAGATATAGTGGCAACGAAAGAGCATTTTCGTAAAATGTTGAACGAAAAGTTGAGTGTGTTGTCGGGTGAACCTCATTACGCAAGGATTACACCATGTATTATTGCAGAAGAATTACTAGATGTTACTACACAACCATGCGAATCAACATCACTTGTGGATTATAAAATATGGACATTTAATGGTAAGCCAATGTTTACTTGGGCGACATGGAATAGAGAAAGATATCATGCAAATGTTGCTACGTTTGATATGAATTGGCAATTTCATCCGGAATGGTCGATTTGGACTAGTCATTATATTCGTCCACAAAGGTTAATCCCCAAGCCTGTGTGTTTTGACAAATTGATGGAAATAGTAAGTGTAATTGGAAAGGAAATTCCTGTTGCTCGTATTGATATGTATGTATGCGAAGATAAAATTTATTTTGGAGAGATGACAATGACTAGTCAAGGTGGATATATGGATTTATTATACGCAAGAATTTTTAAATATGATGGGAGACTTGACTTGTTTGCCCATCGATAAAAGTGAGATTTGAAAACAATGAACAAAACAAAAATTTTAGCAGTTGCATCAATAGGTGGACATTGGGTACAGCTACTACGAATAGCACAACCATTGGAGGAGAAGTATGAAGTCGTTTATATGTCGACGCATAAAAAGTGCAAGACGATGGTTGGGGAGAGAAAATTTCATAAGATGATGGATTTTTCTCGGTGGAACGCATGGAAAATGTTTCCTACAGCATTCAAGGTGGGGTACGTTATTTTAAAAGAGCGACCTAAAGCAATTATTACCACGGGGGCTGCACCTGGCTTGTTGACCCTTATCATAGGTAAAACATTGGGTGTAAAAACTATTTGGATTGATTCCGTTGCTAACGTGCAAACTATGAGTGCGTGTGGTAAGTTGGCCAAACGATTTGCCAAACACGTCTATACACAATGGCCAGACCTAACCGACGACAAGGTAAAATATTCAGGCAACATATTTGGTGATTAACAATTTAGATAAAATATATGATTTTTGTAACTATAGGCACACAAGCTCCTTTTGATAGATTCATCCAAATTGTGGATGAGATAGCGCCCATGATAGATGAAGAGATTATCGCTCAAGTATATAAATCAGAGTATGTTCCAAAGAACATCAAGACCGTTGATTTCTTGGCTCCAGATGAGTTTAACAAACTCTTCGATACGGCTAGAATGATCGTTTCTCATGCAGGTATGGGTACAATCATTTCTGCCATGCAGAAGCAAAAGTCTATCATTATTTTCCCTCGAATAGCAAAACTAGGAGAGCACCGCAATGAACACCAGTTGGCCACAGCCAAGAAGATGCAAGAGTTAGGTTATGTGTATGTAGCTAACAATAAAGAGGAATTACAAGAATTGCTCTTGCGTAAAGATTTACAACCACTACACCAGTTGGGGAAATTCGCCAGCCGATCGTTGATTGATGATTTGTGTGGGGTGATAGGGTGAAGAGAGGGAAGAGGTTAGAAGATAGGTGGAGATATTCGCCTAGTGAGGCTCGGTTCTTTGTTTTTTGAAATTTATTGTGACTATTTTTCTTCCATTAGATTGATTTCCATACTGAATCATTTTGAAGTTAATCGCGACGGTCTTTTGATTGTGCAAAATTACTTTGTGATGTCAAAGCATGAAGTATCATTATTAGAGTTTCTGAAGTAAATAGCCATAAGCAACATTTATAAAATATAAACTTTTTCGGAATTATCCACTTTAGTCTTGTAGATCTATGTCGTTTTCCAGAAACTCTTTCATATTTCTATAAATTCCTCAATCATAAAAACAATGCAACCCCTACGGGGATGCATTGTTTTCGCGAGACATTAGATTTTGATTTCTACAACATAGAAAAGCCCATTAGGGCTTTCATATTTGTAGCCTAGATAGATGTTTATATGAATACAACCCCGTTAGGGGTTGCACATCCTTACAATATATTTTTACAAGATTAAAGTACATAATACCGAACTTTTTTATTACATTCGTTAGCTGGGCATACTTGCACTCGCCCTTTGTGATGTCTCTCAAGTTCGTAACTGACTACTCAATTAAAGTAATTCAAAAAAATACTTGTGAATGAAACAGCCGTATAATCATTATCATATAGCTCAATACCTGAAGAATAAATATAATAAAAAAGGGATGAGCATGTTTGTCGATTCTATCAAAAAGGGCGAGTCATATCCAACCCTATCTCTTGATTTAGCTCAAATGCGTAAGTACGACAAAAATGTTGATTTTTATTTCTTTGGAACACAATGGCCTCTCAATGCGGAAGAATTAGGTAAGTGCCTTGACTACTTTTACTATCCTGATAGTATGGAGAATGAAATAAAGTGGTTGATCTATCAGGTAAAACGAAACAAACACAAATTGTCTCTGTTTGTTAATTACAGAGACCAGATTGAATCTCTTATTTTATTGGGAGATTATGATAAAGCAAACCAAACGCTTGATCAGGCTTATAAAGATTTTGGGGAGTCATTGTGGTATTACGAAATGAAACTCATAATTCTAAATCAACAAGAGCGTCATGGTGAGGTTTATAGTTTGCTTACACAAATCAACCAATCACAGAAAGATTTAAAAACTGGCTATGTGCCTTTGTTGTTGCACTATATTAATAAAAGATCTGTGGTAGATGTCCCTGCCTATGATTTTGACATGACCTTACAGAATAGAATGAAGAGAAATATTACCGAGTTCCAGAAGGATAGACAGTATTATTTTCTTTTCAAACTTAATATGTACCAGAGTTTGGATAGTGCAGAAAAAAGCACTAATTTCCTAATGGACAGTACAAATTCATTAGTAGATCGTTATTTGTTCTTAGTTAATGTTCTAAAAACTGTATTTGCGAAAGAAGAAAATAAAAGATCGGTCTATGCTGTATTTGCATATACTTTATATAATTATACCAAAGATAAGTCTTTATATCAGTTTATGGCATATTCTGGTGCAGAACTCCCTGAGGACTATTACAACAAGTTGTTTATTGATATTATTGACAAATATTATATTGGAGATTATGACATAGTCTGCGAACTGTGTAAACGACATATTCAAAACTATGATATCAGATTTGATGTCGTTAAGTTTTATTGTAGATCATTGGTGTCAAAAAAACTCCCTTTCACCCCGATAACTGAAATCGAAAACAGCTTGCTAAACAAGATAGCCAAAAATCTATATAATGTGATGGCTGGTTGCAATGACTGTAATTATGTATATGAATTGTATAAGCTTAACAAAAATATATATAGTTTTAATCTTGCGTCAGCATTAGATTATTATATAAAGGAAGAACGTACAGAACCTGCAAATAAAATTCTTGGACTCATAGAGTCAAGAACGTTTGATCCATATGTATGTAAGTTGTTTAACTCTGAGGAACAAGCAGAGTATTATCTAAAAAAAGGCAAGGAGAAGTTTCCAGAAAGTGTTGTTTTATCCTATAATTTGAAAAAGTTAAAAGGAGAAACAACAGAAGAAGAGGGTATCGTTGATTATATACGTAAGATTGATAATGCACAGATTTTATTTAATAAACACGACTATATGGGGTGTATTGAGGTCATGAACGATGTCCTTCTTACAAATAGTGATTGTACCCCAATTATTCAGACTGCTGTAAAAAGTATCTATGAAAGTTACGTTAACCTTGGTAAGGTTCCTAGTGCAATAAATTTCTATGTGAAATGGCTTGTGGAAAATGATCGGTATGTAACCAAGATTTCTACAGACACTCTCATTGAAAGAATAAAAGAGAGCAACTACGATGACTTACGGTTATCCATTAACTTAGTTATCTTTGTTCTAAAGAATGCCCAACAACAGACTGACAGGGTCTTTATTGTCGAACAATATTCAAATTATAAGGAGTTTAGTACAATTGAGAGTCTGATAGAAGATATTAAAAACAAATCGGTAGCATTGCAGGAATGTCTGCTGACAGAATTGCTTGATGAAGAGTTCTATAATGTTTCTGACTATGTCCAGAGCACCAAGGATATTTTAGAAATGCAAAATCTGGTTATCCAACGTTTGATAGAGCTGGATACTTCAAATAAAAAAGACTATGAAGAGTACTCGAAGATGGTGTCTCAACAGATGATTGTATATAGTGGAATTGAGAAGATGGATGATAGTAAGATATATGCAGACATTCCTTCCATTATCAAATATGAAACTGACGATGCAAGAAGGTTATTTGAGCAGTTTGCTTTGCAAAAGAAACTTGAAACAAATCAGGAGACCTTATATCTATTTTATGATCCTACTAAAGAAAGAAATGAATCCTCACAGAAGACATCTTTAGGTATGGCTTATTATGTCACAGACGATTCGTTAAAAGAAATTTCTTTACAGCTATTCCAAAGTATTTGTACACCATATTTGAAAAGTAAATTTGGAATTGGAGCATATTTGAGCGCCAGAATAAGACATGGTGTTATTGATGGACAATTGCAATCTGGATTCCTGGAACGCGAGATATTGTTACTCACGTCTGGAAATCAGTATATTCCATCCCGCTATTGGAATATAAACTATGGATTAACACAAGACGATTCACAAAAACTTCATGCCGCATTAACGTTGTTCTCGAAAGGATTGGATGACATTATTAGGAAATATAAAGATGAGGTTTTGCAAATTAAGCTAAACGATAATGATAAAGGCTTGTTCGATTATCGATTCGCAGATGATGAAGATGTTTGCTATTATGTAAGATGTTCATATGGAACGGGATGTGACTTTGAGAAGTTCTGTTATAATCTTACATCAATGCTGAACACCAAAACAAATGAAAATCTCGCTATCATAAAACGAGACATTCAAAATCGTCTTAAACCATCTATTCTGAACTTAACGGATAATCTACTGAAATCCGTTCATGGATACCGAAATCAGCAGTTCGAAACTGATTTTAGAGAAAGGGTGGAAGATGCAAAACGAGATATAGAAACAAGACTTCTTAAGATGACGAATTGGTTTAATATTACTGATTCTAAGTTAGAAGATTTCAACATACCAAATCATATTTTGGTGGTATGGAACATAGTCTGCAAAATGTATCCTCGTGTGAATTGCACTCTTCGACGAACATCGAATATAGACGCTTTAACTCCAATTGTACTAAAGGGTGAATTCAACGTACATGTAAGCGACTTGTTTTGGATTTTCTTTTCTAACATGATTAAACATTCAAAAGATGAACGCAATAAGACTTTTTCCATCTCGCATGAGCTTAAAGGTAACGTATTGACATTGAAGATGCAAAATGAGTTTGAAGGAGACGAAGAGGCTTGTAATAGGAAAATCCGTAGTTTAATCAACTCAATGGAATTGGTGGACAAAGAGAATGGAAGTGGTCTTGCCAAGTCGCAAAAGATAGTAAAGTATGATCTCAAATGCAATAAGAATGAGGTTGACGTTCTCGTTAAAAACGGTAAATGCTATAGCACAATTTCAATTGATTTAACACCATTAAAAAAATGAATATCTTGATTGTAGAAGACGAAAGTGAAAAAGCTAGTTCCGTGATTAGATTTATTGAACAATCTTTCCCATCATATAGTTATACACTCAAAGAGTCTTTCAACTCCGCATTCAGGGAGATAAAGGTTAACTATCAACAGTATGATTTAATCTTGTTAGATATGACAATGACCACTTTTGATAAGACTACAGATGAAGATGGTGGCACCCCTCAGATTCTAGCAGGATGTAATATACTAGAAAGTATGAAGTTGCGCAGAATATTGACGCCTGTTGTAGTGGTATCAATGTATGAGAGTTTTGACGGAAAAAAAATGAATGAGTTACACAACGAATTACTCATTAAGTATCCACTTAATTATAGAGGTCATGTCAAGTTTGCTTACAACAAAAGAGATTGGCAACTTGAATTAAATAATTATATAAAATCGATAGAAAATGGAGCATCTTAATATTTTAATAGCAGATGACACCAAAGAGAAAGTAGATGCTTTGGTTTCTTTGCTAAAGGACGTATGCAATATAGACGCTAATGATATTGATATTGCAACTAATGCTAATCAATGCCGTAGTTTCCTACGCGGTAAGTTATACCATCTGTTGATCATAGACATGCTACTTCCTCAATTTGAAGATTCGCAGACAAAGGAAGAAGATGCAGGAGCAAGATTGATAGAGGATGTCTTTAAGAGCCATAGTTATATAAAGCCCATACATATCATTGGCCTTACACAACATAAAGAGATATTTTCCGATTTAAATCAGCGTCTGGAAGATAAATTGTGGCATTTAATCCTATATAAGCAGAATAGTACAGATTGGAGTGAACGTATTAAGGAAAAGGTCTTTCAAATATTAGCTACAAAAACCGATATCGAAAATTCGATAATTAATAAGAATAAATTTGATATTGGTGTAATTTGCGCATTACATGATGAATTGAGTTCCATGATGGACGCATTCCCAAATGCCACTTGGACGAGAACTCACATAGATGGAATACCAGTTGATTTATACACTACAGAAATTACGACAGCATATGCTCATAAACTCAAAATCTGCGCTCTTTCTCCTTGCCGCGCTGGTGTTGTGCCAACAGCGACATTAGCCATGTCAGTATACAATCTTTTGAAGGTTGACGTGATGTTTATGACGGGTTACGCCGCAGGAATTAAGCGTGATGGCATGAATTTAGGAGATGTGGTAGTGGCAAAATCCGTACAAGACTATGCATCAGGAAAAATTGTTAATAGTGTAGATGCATCTAAGACTTATGAGTTGTTGAAAGAAATCAGTCAGATACAGGCTAATATTGATATTGTAGAGAAAGCAACTTCTGTCTCTGAAGAAGATGATATGTTGGATGATATATGCAAGTTCCTCCGAGAGAAAACCAGTGAAAGAATAAATGTCAGAGTCTGGGTTGCTCCTACAGTATGCGGTCCTTTTGTTGTTGATTCGGAAGATGCTATGAATGAAATCAAGAAAAGTGACCGTAAATTATCCGCGTTAGATATGGAGGGTTTTGGTTTGTATTATGCAGCTCATCTATTGAACAAAAAAGCTCTTTGGCTAAAAGGAATCTGCGATTTCGGCGATGGAAAAAAAGATGATTCTTATCATAAGAAATCTGCTCTTGCATCAGGCAGGGCACTATATTGGTTGATTAAAGAATTTATGTAATAAAGTGTTCTAAACGTAATATCTTTATCGGTCTAATGGTCAAAAAAGTGCCTAAAACCTTGTAATCACTTAAATTTTATATATTTACAGTATTTTTAAGATAATGAGTAAAATCTGCTTTTATTGCAAGGGGAAAAATGTAATTAGAAAAGGTGTTCAATAAAACGGAATATGACTTTATTGTGGACTTTTTACGATTATCCTGAAACTACCTTGCCAAACACTAACAACGGTATAGAAGCACTCTTTACAGATCTAAAAACCAAAATTCGAGTTCATAATGGATTATCTAAGCTAAATAGAATGAAATTTATTGACCAATACTTTTACAACAAAAAGTAGGTACTTTTTTGACCATTAAGCCGATAATTTTAAAAGTAAATAAAAAGCCCACTTCGTAAGAGTGGGCTTTTTTATTTTATAATTAAAGTAATATTAATCGTAATAAAAATTTCCTAGATTAGTTCTAAATCCTATATAATGCATCCATTGTTTGTCTTTGGTAGATACTACTTGTTTGCAATAGTATGTTGTTCCTACTGTGATATTCATATTGTATAGAGGATTCAAAAGATAGGAGATGGAGAAATCAGTTTTTATAGTTTTGTTTTTCTTTCCATTAATATGTTTTGTCGGGTAATCGGTACTTCTTGTGGTAAAAGTTTTCTTTATATTGTTACCGTTGTTTGCAGAAGCTGTATCAGTTCCATATACTGTATAATCGAAAGAGGTAGCAAAGAATATTCGTTTCCAATTATAACGTAAAAAAGAAACAGATTCATAGAAATTTGCTCCGTATGGATGGGCAAGAGCTTGTTGAGCATGGGTATAAGAGCCCGAAGTCGTATTATGGGAATAAGTGAATGGTTTTACATAGTTGAATTCTGTTTGAAAGTCAAGGTTCTTAATTGTAGCTATATCAAATGTTTTATATCCCAATTGGTAGCCAATTCTATTACCCCAATAGTTAGTAAACAATTCTTTTAGTTTGAACTCGTTTGTGTTTACAAAGAATTGCCCATAGAAAATATGATTGTTGAACGGTGTTATTTTACCCGTAATACCGATTATGCAATTATCTCTATAACTTCCATCTCTTTCTTTTGGGATAACGATAGGTAAAGGGTTAATGTAATTAATGTCGAATGTGTGGGTGTTAGTGGTATCGCAGGCAGCAATTATTGATTCAAATAGTCCTATGTTTAACCATTTTGTAATACTCCAATCTAAATAATGGGTGTAATTCCATTTTTGGGAATATCTAACAAAAATTTTATGTCCACTCGGTTTATAATATTGTTGTGAAAAAAGAAGTAAATATCGTATGCTCTTAAAGTTTGTTGTGATTTTTAAATACGGATAGTTCGAAGAATTATCGGAAAGTAAGAGAGAACGATAGCCGTCACCTATGAAATTTTTCCCATGTCCTAGTTGGAAGTTGAAATTCTTGTTTGGTGTGTATGAAGCATAACCTTCAACATACGAATAGTCAAGGTCTTTTTGCTCTCCCAAAAATTTTGCACCTCCTATACCAGGAACAATAAGCCCATTTTTACGAATGATGCTGTCTCGATAGTCAGAGAAGTTAGATTGAATCTCATGAAAACAGGTATAGAACTGAACCTTGTTGGTTATGGTTCCTTTTACGAAAATACCACGATCATTTATCCAACCTAGTTTGTTGTTGTTCTCCCCAGTATGTTGCGAGAGTTCAAAATTAAATGAAGGATTAATTGTAAAATTAAAATCTTCGGAGTTGTAAGAAATAAGGTTATTATTTAGAATATGATTTATAACCTTGTTTTTACAAGGCTTGTTGTAAAGAGTATCGATATGTGCAATTTCATTAACATCTTGCAAATTGTATGGCTTTATTGCAGTATGAAAGCGGTTCTCTTGTTTATATAAATATTTATCGTATGGCTGATAAGAATGGCAATTAAATACACTATTATTTTGTCCTATTGTAAGAATAGGAAGAAACAGTATCAATACTAGTGCGATTCGTTTTTTCATTTGGGTACGAAGATATAATAAATTCACTTTGGGTAAAGAAAATATGAGGTTTTTGTTGTTTCTAATGAGGGAATGATTTTGTGAAGTTGAGCATAATATTTTCTAGAAAATGTGTGAAACAAAGGTGGCTTCAGGGAAATTTATTGTACGTAATAATTGCAAATATTGCAGTGTAACTAAAAATTTCAATGGATAATTTGTGTGTTTGAAAATATAATTATATTTTTGAAGTGACTTTAGTTAGTGCATGTACATTTTTTAAGGTGTATGGGCACTTTAAAACGGAATACAGGGAGGGCGCTCATGTGGTGTTCTCCCGTTTTTTTACCATAGCAAGACGCTGGAATATGTTTCATTTGGCGATTTGATAAGGCTGGTGGATAGTCTGAAGGATAGCGAGACGAAAAAGGAAATATATGCGTTTTATGGATTTCGAGATGATGCGAGCTTCCCAAACTATATTGATGTGATAAGGCAACTAAGAAATAATTGTGCACATGGACATTCTTTGTATGATTTGAAGTTGTATAAGTCGTTAAGAGCAGGTAAATTTAAGACCGTACTTAAGGGTGATCATGGTGATTTGTGGTCGAATCTAAATGGTGTGTTGCTGGTAATGCAGTATTTTCTTTTCTATTTACCAGGAAACAAGGGTGTGCAATTTATGAAAGATGTGAAACATCTGATGAATGTCCATAGAAAGGAAGATATTATGGATATCATGGGTTATCTGAATGATGTGCCTTGGTTGGATAAAAAACTGTAATTTTTTTTATTTTATAAGGGATATAGTATTGTGGATTGTACGTGTTGGAACAATATCAGAATTTCTATATATTTGTTTTGCCGTAATATTGCAAAACATGAGAAAAAGAAACTTTGGATACAAATTGTATTCATTCCAAATTTATTGTTGCTATTGTGTTCTTTTCTGGAAAAAGTATGGCTTTAATTTCTTAAATGGAGGGTATTTGGTTACCCAGAGGAGGCGATTGCGTTTCAAGAAAAATTCACAAGAAATTGAGAAGTATCAGAAAGAACATGCTATGTGTCTTGTGCTAAAACAACATGGTTTTAGGGTCGAGCATCTTTCCGATGAAAAGAAAGATGGGACATACGATATTCATTTAAATGGAATACCAGCTGATTTAAAAAGAACTATGGGCTTTGGAAATATTATAAAATATGCATCTGAGGCAATAAAAAAACAAAATGCAAAAATTATAGTTTTTCAATTTGATGATTGGAACGACAAATTTGTAGGAAAAATAAATGAGTTAAAACGGAAGAAGTTTCACGGGTATTATTTCATTACAGGAAAAGAGATTGAGATGTATGAATTCTAAAAAAAAACTCAACCTGAAAAGATTGAGTTTTGGCGGTACGGAACTTTCGCCCCATCCCTTTTTGCAAAGATACTTTTTTATAGAAACTTGTCAAGTGTTTTTGTTAAATAATTCGCATTATCTCAAAAACAGCCCCAAACCTTATTCAGATTTGGGGGGACTGTCCGGAATGCTTATGCACCCCCGACGATTTTTTGCAATTATACATAAAATTTTATGGAAAGTCAATGGATACTGTGATTTTGTTGAAAATCAGTTATATACTGTTCTTTCTAAAATACCCAAACTCCACTCCTGCATAAATAAAGAACAAAACTACTATTAGCAGTCCGAAGAAGAGTTTTTCTTGGTAGTTGGTGGCGGTAATGGTAAAGTATAGTGCAAGGATGAGGTAGGTCAAGAATTTCACTGTACGTATGGCCATAATTTTGAAGATGCTCTCGTTCTCTTCTTTGTTTGCAAAAAGGCTAAAGGCAATTTCACCAAGTATATTGATAGTGGCAATTATAGGAATAACAACATATACAGAATTATAGAAAAGAGGCCAATACAAGTCGCTTGTTCCATAGAGATATTTTATGAGTGCCATACAGGCAATTGTGCTAACTGCTAATGTGCAGATATGTATGGTTGCGCGGGAGATAAAGAATTTCATTTGTCGAATTTTATGAAATCTTTAATGGCCAAGTAAATGGCTGCGAATACCGAAAGAAGCGAAAGTATAACGAGGCAGATTGGATTTTCGTTGCCAAAGAACTCGTCGAGTTTTAGCCCGCCGAATACGCCCAAGGCGATTACGGCAAGCATTTGTATGCCAATGTTGGAATATTTAATGAAAGAATCGAGGTTATTTTTTTTCTGCACTTTCTTTTTCATTTGTCATTTTACACGTACCGGTAAAAATTGCTCCTGGCTCGATTGCAAGCTTTGAAGCAATAATGTCGCCGAAGAATTTCGCAGTGGCGCGAAGCGAAAGCAGATCTTTGATCGTAAGCTTACCGTTTACGTTTCCTTCAACGTCGCAGTTTTGGCAGTCGATTTCTCCTTTTACATCGCCATTTTTGCCGACAACTATTTTCCCTTTTGCACTAAGGTTTCCTTCCAAAACACCGTCGATACGCATGTCGCCGTTACAGGTAATGTCACCTTTGATGACAGTTCCAGAGGTGATTAAGTTTGTTGTAAAAGCGTTGTTGTCAGATTTACCCATATCGTTTCAAATTAAAATGAGTGCAAATATAACAAATTACTTTATAGTAAAAAACAACTATTATTCATTACTTTTGCGTCAAACTTTACGACGATGATTTATTTAACCCCAACGCATTGGAACGACTATCGTTTGATAGATTCAGGAAATTTTGAGAAATTAGAACAATTCGGTCCGGTAGTTACCCGTAGGCCGGAACCACAGGCGGTGTGGGATAAATCGTTGAGCGAAGCCGAGTGGCAGAAACGTTCCACTATAGATTTCGTGGCACGCTCAAGTAACAACGGCGATTGGATTAAACATGCAAATATTCCCGATGCATGGAAAATCAAATACGACCATTTGAACGTAACATGTAATTTGAAATTTACGTCGTTCAAACATGTAGGCATATTCCCGGAACAGGCTGTGAACTGGGATTACATTTATTCTATTTGTAAGGCAAACCAAGGATTGAAAGTCTTGAATTTGTTCGGCTACACGGGAATTGCATCGGTAACGGCACGTGCCGCCGGAGCAGAAGTAACCCATTTGGATTCTGTTAAACAAGTAGTTTCGTGGACAAAACAAAACATGGAAAGTTCTGGTTTGGACAATATTCGTTGGATAGTGGAAGATGCACGAAAATTTGTGGCAAAAGAAGCCAAGCGAGGCAATGTATATAATGGCATCATTATGGATCCGCCAGCATTCGGTCGTGGCGCCAATGGTGAAGATTGGAAGTTGGAACGAGACTTGAATGCCTTGCTGAAAGACGTAGAAAAGATACTCGACAAGAATAAGTTCTTCTTCATATTAAATACCTATTCATTGGGATTTTCAGCTTTCATACTCGAAAATCTCGTGACAGAAATCTTCAAGAACCACAAAGCCGATAAGGAATTTGGTGAAGTGTATCTGGAAGATGATTTCAAGAAGAAATTGCCATTAGGCGTTATAGCGCGATTTACGAATTTGAAAAAATAACCTGTGAGTTTTGTAATGGCTTCCAGCCATTTATGTGAGGGTTTATGTGTTCCCGAGACTTTGTCCCGGGTTACGGAATTATTGCCTTTCAGGCAATTGTTACTTGCTTTTGCTGTTTTTGAGATAGAGTATTTATTTCTTATTAGTATTGGCTTCCAGCCATTAAAGTGTGGTTGGTTATATCTTCCCGAGACTCCGTCCCGGGTTACGAAATTATTGCCTTCCAGGCAATTAATACTTGCTTTTACTGTTTTTGAAAACAGCACCATATACTTTATCTGTAATGGCTTCCGTCTGTTTTACTAAATGGCTGAAAGCCATTATTTGAGTAACCTGTGACGCAGTCTCAGGATTGCGGTATATGGGATACTATATTGGCTGGAAGCCAATAGTTTGTTAGCTCTGTTTTTATGTTTTCAATCATATCAAGAACTATAAGTCTTTAGTTATATTCATACTATGTTTAGGGCTATTGACCAGATGTCTTTTCGGCGTTTAGTTCTTGTTTTAAATGGCTGCAAGCCATTATTTGAGTAACCTGTGACGTAGTCTCAGGATTGCGGTATGTGAATGCTATATTGGCTGGAAGCCAATACATTGTTAGTCTTTAAAGAACAAGTCTTCAGTTGGATTTTCTCCCATTTCCAGTAACCACTCAATATATTCTTGTCTAAATGTTTTTGTCTGATGGTGTATCTTCTGGTTTCTTATATATTCAACGATTTGTTGTCGTTCTTTTTTAGAATAAGAAAATACCGCATATCCATTTGCCCAGCCTCTGAATTCCGGAAAAAGTTCCTTCTGTTCTCGTAACCACTTGGAACTTTCCTGTTTTAATACTTTCATGAAGGTTGAAATGGATATTGTCGTTGGAATTTCAATACATAAATGAATATGGTCGGGCATGGAGTTGATACGATATACTTTGCAATTTTTCTTTTTACAAATTCCTACAAGATATGCTAATAGTTCTTTCTCGTGAGATTCTAAAATGACTTTTTCACTGCACTTTGTACGCCATACGATGTGGTAAGTTAAGTTTATGTGGCTCATAGTTCTTTTTGATAGTAATGGTTTCTATAAATGTAGTTGTTAGTTGCGCTTGATTACAAATATATTAATTTTAAAAATTGGTTGTTAATAAATTGTGAAATGTTTGTGGAATGTAAAAAAATGTCTATTTTTGCGTGCTAATTTTACAAGATGAATCGAGCAGAAGGTTTATATACGATTCCGTTGCAGTTGCTAAAGGAAAGCATGTTCGATGCAGAATGGAAAGTTGACAAAGCGTTCGTTGAAGATCAAAAGATGGAAGGCGTGTACGATGCAGATATAGTTGCAAAAGTACATTTCGTGAAGCAAAACGATTTCCACACCCTTTCGTTGCAGATAAATGGAACCGTTTCCGTAGCCTGCGACCGATGCTTGGACATTTTCCCGCTACCTATAACTATGACGCAAGATTACATAGTGAAGGTTGGTGACGAAAATGACGAGTTGAGTGAAAGTGATGATGTGATTTTGATTGCACCAGATGAAGCCGAATTAGTGTTGACGGCCGAAATCTACGAGATGATAATGCTTGCCATGCCGATGAGAAAAGTTCATGCGGACGAAAAAGACTGTAATTCAGATGTGATTTCATATATGAATCAGTCGAAAAAAAATAAAGAAGAAAAAACGGATCCTCGATGGGATTCACTAAAAAATATGTTTAAAAACTAAAATAATAATAAGATGGCACATCCTAAACGAAAGATCTCAAAGACAAGAAGAGACAAGAGACGTACTCACGACAATGCAGTTGTTCCAACATTGAGCAAATGTCCTACAACAGGAACTATCCACCGCAGACACACTGCTTATGAAGTAGAAGGTGAGTTATATTATAACGGTAAGAAATTCACAGAAAAAGCTGTAGAAGCTTAATTCTGATTTATTGAAATAAACTATTGTTAGGGTAACAATTTTGTTATCCTAACTTTTTTGTTGTCTGTAGTGAAGGTCGCTTTTGCATTCGTCTGCAAAGTACCTTTGTTAATCTTCCATAAAATTCGTACATTTGTATTGTAAAATGTATATCTATGCAGACAATTGATTTAGCAGTTGCGGCTAAGAAAGCATCTATCGAACTTGCCGCATTGTCAACAGAAAAGAAGAATGAAGCGTTGGCACGTATTGCCGATGCTTTGGTAGAACATACAAGCGAGATTATCGCAGCAAATCAAAAGGATTTGGAACGAAGTGCCGAAGAAAATCTGGCAGCTCCTCTTCTAAAACGATTAAAATTCGACGAAGGAAAAATCAAGGATGTGGTTGCTGGTATAAAAAGTTTGATTGTATTGCCTGAACCTATAGGCGAAACTCTTTCTGCTACAGAACTTGATAATGGTTTGGAATTGTACAAAGTTAGCTGCCCTATTGGTGTTATCGGTGTAATTTTTGAATCTCGTCCAGATGCGTTGGTGCAAATTTCTTCTCTTTGCTTGAAGAGTGGTAACGCGACTTTGTTGAAAGGTGGCCGCGAGGCGTTGGAAACAAACCGTGCTTTGGCAAAGGTTATACGCGAGGCTTCTGAGGCTTGTGGCGTGCCAACTGGCTGGATACAATTGCTTGAAACTCGTGAGAATGTAAACGAGATGTTGAAACTCGACAAGTATATCGACTTAATTATTCCTCGTGGTTCAAATTCGTTCGTGCAATACATTATGAACAATTCCAATATTGCGGTAATGGGTCACGCAGACGGAATTTGTCATACGTATATAGACAAAGATGCCGATGTGGAAATGGCAGTGAAAGTTGCAACTGATTCAAAAACACAATATGTGTCGGTTTGCAATGCGACAGAAACAATGTTGATTCACAAAGATATAGCGACAGAAGTGTTGCCAAAACTTGCAAAATCGTTGGAAGAACGCAATGTGGAAATTCACGGATGCGAAAAAACTCAGCAAATCATTTCTTGCCTTCCTGCTGAAAGTTGGAAAATGGAATGGTTGGATTATAAAGTGTCGATTCGTGTTGTTGATTCGTTAGAAGACGCTATTGAACATATAAACACATATAGTAGCCGTCATACTGAAGCTATTATCACAAAGAATGCACAAGCAGCAGAAAAGTTTATGAATCTTGTTGACTCTGCCGATGTGTTCTGGAACTGTAGCACTCGTTTTGCCGATGGCTTCCGTTACGGACTTGGTGCAGAGGTTGGAATCAGCACAAACAAAATCCACGCTCGTGGACCTGTTGGCTTGGAAGGATTGACTATCTACAAATGGAAATTGAAAGGTAACGGTCAAATTGTTGCCGACTATGTTTCTGGTAAGTCTGCATTCACACACAAGAAAATAGATAAGAAGTTCTCAATTTAAGAATCAGAATATGCTTGATAATTATTCACATTTCTTCTTTGTTGGCATTGCCGGTACGGGTATGAGTGCGATTGCACAATATCTGAACGGTATAGGAAAAAAAGTTTCTGGTTCCGACAGATTGTTCGGGCAGGCGCAAAAACTTCAGTCAGAAGCACAATTCGAATCGTTGGGAATGCACTGCTATTTCCAAGATGGACAAGGAATTACGCCTGATGTTGATGTGGTTGTAGTTTCGACGGCTATAGAAGAAACAAATGTGGAATATCAGAAAGCATTGAGCTTGAACATTCCGATAATGAAACGCTCGCAGCTGTTGGCTGAGATTTCGAACAGCGTGCGAACTATTGCAGTTGGCGGTACGTCGGGAAAATCAACAACAACAGCCATGGTGTTCCATATTTTGGAACAATGTGGCAAATCTCCTTCGTTGATTACCGGTGCTGGCTTGAGCGTGTTACAACAAAAAGGCCTTCCTGGCAATGCGTGGGTGGGAAATAGTGATTGGTTGGTGATAGAATCCGACGAATCTGATGGCTCAATCGTAAACTATAAACCAGAAATTTCTTTGTTGTTGAACATAGATCGTGACCATAAGGAATTTGACGAGTTAGAACAATTGTTTTCCACATTCCGTGATAACACAAAATCATATTTTATTGCAAATCAAGATTATGAACTGACAAGAAAATTGTCGGTTGCAAATGAATTTGTGTTTGGTACAAACGAATATGCGAAAATTTGCGGAAGCAATTTCGTTCAAGACGGATTTTCTATCTCTTTCACAGTAAATGGTGTTTCATGTGCCATTCCAGCTATAGGAAAACACAATATGGAAAATGCGTTGGCTGCTATAGCGGCAACAAAAGCTGCCGGAATTTCTATAGAAGAAAGTACTAAGGCACTTGCCACATTCCGAGGCATATATCGTCGTGCTCAATTGGTAGGAAAAACGGCAAATAATACGTATGTCGTAGATGATTTTGCACATAATCCTGCTGAAGTAGCGGCAGTAATAAAGGCTTGCCAACAGATTGGTAGTCGTGTAATTGCGTGGTTCCAACCACATGGTTTCGGGCCAATGCGTTTTATGCATAAAGAACTTACGGAAATGGTTGGCGATGCTCTTCGTGAACAAGATATCTTTTTGATTGCCGATATTTATTATGCAGGTGGAACTGTCGATAGAAACATTTCATCTACGATTGTAAGTGAGGCAATGCAGGCGAATGGAAAGAATGCCGAGTATGTTGGACCAAAGGAACAATCAGTTAATCGAATTGTTGAATTAACTCAACCTAATGATGTGATTATCATTATGGGAGCACGTGATCCTCATCTTGATGAATTTGCAAAATTAGTGTTGCAGAAAATCTCATAATCCACCATTTTGGAAAATTTACTCGATCATATAGAAACTCCTGACGATTTACGCAAACTGAATGTGGAACAACTTCCGCAAGTTTGCAAGGAATTGCGTGACTTTATTATTGACGAGGCAAGTCGTAATCCCGGTCATTTTGGTGCGAGTTTGGGTACTGTAGAGTTGACTGTGGCGTTGCATTATGCGTTTAATACGCCAGAAGATAGAATCGTGTGGGATGTTGGCCATCAGGCATATAGCCATAAAATCCTTACCGGAAGACGGAAAGTTTTTCATACTAATAGAAAATTGAATGGTATTGCAGGTTTTCCAAACCCACAAGAAAGTGAATATGATAGTTTTATAGCTGGTCACTCGTCAATTTCCATTTCGGCAGCAACGGGAATGGCTTTGGCGGCAAAGGCAAAAGGCGACAACCGTCAGATTGTGGCTGTGATTGGTGATGGTGCATTGACAGGTGGTGAAGCCTTTGAAGCACTTGATTATGCTGGTGGCAGTAAGGCAAACTTGTTGGTGATTTTGAACGACAACGATATGGCGATTGACGCTAATGTTGGTGGGCTTCATCAGTATTTAATAGATGTTATAACATCGCAGACATACAACAGACTTCGCGATAAAACCTGGAATTTTTCTACTAAATTGAGTGACCTTGGACTAAATGTTCAGGAATTCTTCCGAAAACTCGGCCATGGATTGAAGTCATTGTTTTTTAAGGAATCGAATCTGTTTGAATCGCTTGGTTTCCGTTATTTCGGACCTGTAGATGGTCATAATGTGTTCCAATTAACGAGAACTTTACAAGATATCCAAAAGATAAACGGTCCTAAGATTTTGCATATACAAACGCAAAAAGGGAAAGGATTTAAGCCTGCTGAAGAAGGTCAGACGGAATGGCATGCTCCTCGTAAATTTGATAAGAATACGGGCGAAATGGTTCCGCTCCCAGATAAAGATACGATTCCTCCAAAATATCAAGATGTATTTGGGGAAACCTTGTTGGAACTGGCAGAAAAAGACTCTCGAATTATGGGTATTACACCGGCAATGGCAACAGGTTGTTCCATGAACATACTTATGAAAGCAATGCCTGACCGAGCATTTGATGTTGGTATAGCAGAGCAACATGCGGTAACAATGTCGGCTGGTATGGCAAAAGAAGGTCTGATACCATTTTGCAATATCTACTCTACATTCATGCAACGTGCCTATGATCAGGTGATACATGATGTTGCAATACAAAAGTTACATGTGATTTTCTGTCTTGATCGTGCCGGACTTGTCGGTGCCGATGGCGTTACTCACCATGGTATTGTGGATATTCCATTCATGCGTGCCATTCCAAATATGACGATAGGTGTGCCATTGAATGAGATAGAGTTGCGTAATATGATGTTTACCGCATATAATACGCCTCAGCCATTTGTACTTCGTTATCCACGAGGAAATGGTGAATTCTTACAGTGGAAAAAAGACATGGAAATGCTTCCTGTCGGTAAAGGTGAATGCATTCGTGCTGGTGAGAAACTTGCAATTCTAACGGTGGGACCGGTTGGAAATACAGCTAAAAAAGCTGCGGACTACGTTGCAGAACAAACAGGAAATCAAGTTGCTGTATATAATATGCGTTGGGTAAAGCCGCTTGATGTGAGTTTATTACAAGATGTTGCTTCAAGTTATACTTCAATAATAACTATTGAGGATGGAGTTATTGCAGGTGGCTTTGGCTCGGCAGTATTGGAAGCTCTTGAAACAATGAATTATTCAGGTAAAGTTACTCGTATGGGTATTCCAGATGAATTTGTGCCACATGGAACGCAGCAAGAGTTGTATAAACTATGTGGTTACGATTTCGATAGCATTGTTAAACAAATAGAAACCAATTATATAGAACAATGAAAAAGCTAATTTTATCGTGCTTTATCGCAATGAGTGCTTTGTTTGCAAACGCACAGGTAACAGCAGGTGGATATGTTAGACCTCCAGAAGAGTTGGAGGTGGGTAATCCATTGGGAACCATAAAAGTAGAAGAGTCCTATTCAATGGATAGTTTAGATTGTGAATTTACTTGTGTTGTTATTCCAGAATCGAATGCAATTCGTTTAACTGCAACCAATCCAAAGGGAATGTATTTTGTCTTCCGAAGAGGTTATACGAAGTTATATACAAGAGATTTTGATGACAATGTAGTCTTCCTTGATATTAAAGGTACTTTTGATGGAAAATACATTATAGATATTTTTGATGCTGATAAAATCCGTATAAAGACCTATGTCATCGAACGAAAACTTTAGAAAATTAGAAACAGAAGAACTACAACGTATTAGCGTTGACGAATATAAACAATCGGAAAAACATCCGATAGTTGTAGTATTGGATAATATTCGTAGTGCTAGTAATGTTGGCTCTGCATTTCGCACGGGCGATTCTTTACGTATAGAAGCTGTTCATATTTGTGGTATATCATGTGTGCCACCTAATAAGGAATTACAAAAAACAGCGTTAGGAGCACAATTGTCAGTGCCGTGGACATATTATAAGGAAACGAAGGAGTCGTTGGCAGAATTGCGCTCGCAAGGCTACGAAATTGTTTCGGTGGAACAGGCTGAAGGTAGCACCATGTTGCAGGATTTTACTGTCGATAAACAAAAGAAGTACGCTTTTGTTTTTGGTAATGAAGTTCATGGTGTGGATAATGAGGTTATTGCGTTGAGCGACAGATGTTTAGAAATACCACAATATGGAACTAAACATTCCTTTAATGTGTCGGTTACATGTGGTATCGTACTTTGGGAAGCCGTTAAGCAAATGGAGTTTGGTAAATAGTTATATAGCAAAAATGCTTTTCGCGTTTTCAGTAGTAAAGTCAATAACTTCTTCTATAGAACAGTTAAGGTCTGCCGCAAGTTTTTCTGCTACTATTGAAACATAGCCAGGCTCGTTGCGTTTGCCTCTATGTGGAGTTGGAGCCAAATATGGATCGTCAGTTTCGAGTACAATGGCATTTCGTGGAATAGCACGGACAATTTCATCTAAATGCGATGTTTTGAATGTAAGAACACCGCCAATTCCAATATGATAACCTAAATCTATTGCTTTAAATGCCTCTTCTTTAGATCCTGAAAAACAATGAAATATGCCTTTTTGTTTATTAGGGAGTGAGCGAATAATGTTGTATGTCTCGTTAAATGCTTTTCGTACATGAAGAACGACAGGAAGGTTTCGTTCTTGAGCAATATTCATTTGCAATCTAAGCACTTCTTCTTGTTGTTCAAGATATGTCTTGTCCCAATATAAATCCATTCCAATTTCGCCAATACCTACAATCGTGTGTTTATCAAGTTCTTGCAGGAACAAATCAACTTCTTTTTGGTAGTTTTCGTTGATTGATGTGGGATGAATCCCCAACATAGGGAAGCACATTTCTGGATGTTGATTGGCAAGGGTGAACATTCGTTCACGAGAAGTTGAATCTATATCAGGCAAAATAATTTTTGTAACGCGTTGGCTTATTGCACGTTGTAATATTTCTTCTCGGTCGGAGTCGAACGCCTCGTCATAGATGTGGCTGTGGGTATTTATAATGAAGTTATTCATTATCGTCGTCGTCTTCTTCGATTGAAATAGGATCTTCTTTGCCCGCAACTAAGAGCACAAACTCACCCTTTGGTTGTTTCTTTTTGAAAAAGTCCATAACAGTAGGAATGGAGCCACGAACTACTTCTTGGTAAACTTTTGAAATCTCGCGTACAACCGCGACATTTCTTTCGCCGATGAATTCTTGTATTTGGGACAATGTTTTAAGCACTCTATGTGGTGATTCGTAGAAGATGATTGTGCGTGTTTCATCTTTTAGTGCCAATAATCTTGTTTGGCGTCCTTTTTTATGGGGAAGAAAACCTTCGAAACAGAATCTGTCTGTGGTGAATCCGCTCATTACAAGAGCTGGGACAAACGCAGTGGCACCAGGCAGACATTCTACTTCTATGCCATTTTCTATACAGTTTTTGGTAATAAGATAGCCAGGATCAGAGATTGAAGGCGTTCCTGCGTCGGAGATTAGGGCTGTAGTTGTATTTTCTCGTATCGTGTCGAGTGTTCGGTCAAGAGTGGCGTGCTCATTGAATTTGTGGTGAGCAACCATTTTTGTCTCAATGCCAAAATGCTTGAGCAAGTTGCCGGAAGTGCGTGTGTCTTCTGCAAGAATTAAGTCAGCATTTTTAAGAACCTCTACTGCACGAAAGGTCATATCTTGTAGATTTCCAACAGGAGTTGGAACAACAATCAATTTTCCCATTTTTTATATAAATCTTCGTTCTACTAATTCCATAAACTTCTGAACCTTTTTGTCTTCGAAGTTCCAAGTAAACTTTTCCTTTATGTATTGCAACGCTTCATCGTAATTTGCTGAATTATTCAATATTGAAATCGTTTCAGCCATAAGATTTTCGTTGTGATTAAATAGTTGCGCTTTAATAGAGAAACGATCGCCAAGAGGAATTGCCGTATTTATGTCGTTAATGTGTGTTTTACCTAATTTACTACCCAAATCTTGTTGAGTCGCACGAGATTGCAATGCTTCGGCAATAGATTGCGTATGACTCTCGTTTGCTTGAATAGTTGTTTGTATAGATTCTGCTTTTTCTTGCTCTACAGGAATTGTAATTTGTTCAGCAACAGGATGTTGGATTTGAATAGGCTCCTCTATTTGAATAGGCGTTGGTTCAGGTTGAACAGGTGTCTCAACAACTTCAACTATTGTTGGTTGGACTTCTTCTTGTAGATCAAATTGAACTTGAACAGGTTCTTGTTGTATAGGTTGATGTACTTCTTGAGGAGCAACGATTGGTTCGTGCTTTTCTTCCACAGCCACCGGTGCATGTTTCAAATGCGTAAATGTGTCGTATAAATTACGAGTCTTTTCTAAAAGAATGTCCAATTCAATCGCAGGAATTTCGTTTGCCGATTGTTTGTTGGCAACATACGAATAGATGTCTTTTACAATTGCTTGGATATCAGTTATTTTGTTTTCCATTGTTAGATTTTTTATGGTGTATATTCAGAATAACTTATTTATTGTTTACAGAGATTGTCTTCCAATCCTTTGCAGTTAGGCCAGCAGGGGTTTTGTCGGTAATTTTATGGAACCCGAAGTAATAAAGTTGACCGTCAGTTCCTAATAGGATTGTATAGCATCTACCAGGAACCATTTCTTCGTCTGTTGGACGGATTATGTGGAAGAATAATGCATTTGCTTCCTTACGACGAATCACTTTTTCAAGTGTCATTGCATCGGTAAATGAAATTGGTGCAGATGGGAATAGTGCTTGAATTTCTTTTTCTTCGTCAAGTGATGCATCTTGTTCATCTTTAATGAGATAGATTGTCTTGTTCGCAACAGATTTCTTTTCGAAAGAGTACGTTGTATATTTTCTATCTTTCAACAATTTTGGATTATTTTGAATGTTTTTTACGTGTTGGTTTAAGAAGTTTATAATTGCAGGCAATTGGTACGTTGTTTCGTCTTCGCCGCCATCGTAACTAAATGGGAACGTGAAAACTTCTGGCAAGTCGTTAATTGTTTCGTATTCACCGCCAAGAAGCAAACTAATGAATGTGTATTCAACAGAATCTTTATCTTCTTCGAATTGCATTGTAACAGGAATGAGGAATGCGTTGTTTGGATTTGTAAGCTTGCTTTCCAATTCAGACATATATACTGTTTTCCAACCAGTTACATTCCAGTTCTTTTCTACTGCTTTTCTGATTTCAGAATTGTAATCGGAAAGCGGATTTTCTGTTAGTACCACATATAATGTTGAATTTGCGACAAAATCATTTACTTGGTTGATTGTTGCCGTAGGTCTTTGTGCTAATGCTGCCAAAGAAAGAAGAATACTAGTAACGAAAACAACTATTTTTCTCATTTATCTTATTTTTTAGGATTTAACGATATAAATACATTTCCTCCCGACTTGATTTCAAACGATTGGGAGTAAGATTTTTCTGTGTCTGTTTCGAATTTGTCACGCCAAATTACGACATATTTTCCTGGTTGTAAGGCAATTACTTCGTTTTTTCTTGTTTCAGGACTTAGGTTTGTAACAAATTCCAAATCAGTATTTCTATCCAAATAAATTGCCCCAACTCCGAATTGCGGGCGAGTAAATGTAACATAACCCGGAGCTGCAACTTTAATGGTTTTAACTTCGTCTGGTTTGATTTCTACATCGTAGAAATAGGTGCGAGGCAAGGTTAGAACTTCCAAGTCATATTTGCCAGTTATGTACTTTACTTTCTCATTTGCTTGTTGGACATTGAGCGTATTCATGTCTCCTTTTTGTCGAACAATTGTAGGAATTTGTGTTTGCAGACTGAATCCGTATGGTTTTTCAACTACAAGATAGCCTTGTGGTACATCAATTTTTACAATGGTGTGTTTACCAGGTTCCAAATTAATGTTGTCGGCAAAAACAGGTGGCAAGGTGTGCACTTTTATTTTGTATGAAACCAATGGGTCGAGGAACAGAATGTCTGGCTCGCCAGGTTTTATAACGGAATGAACAAAATTGTAATGGATATAGCCTGTGGAATTATCGTAGAAAGTCATTGGTACATCCGTTTCACGAGGTTTTTTGTAGGCATCGAGAAGATATACTTGTAATGGCGTTGTGATAAGTGCCCGTTCCATAGCAAAGTTTAGGATTGGCAAGAAATCAAGTTCGTTTTTTGCAGTAAAAACATGTCCAGCACAATCAAAAATCTTATTGAAATCAATGTCGTTACCCACACCGATAATAAATGGTTTTAGAATAACACCTTTTTCCTGTAATTGTCGAGAAATTGCACATGGATCACCATCGCAAGCTTCCACGCCATCGGTGATTAGGAAAATGATATTTCGTGCAGTAGAATCTTTTGGGAAGTCTTTGCCAGCTTGCTCTATGGAATAGGCAATTGGCGTGGTTCCGTGAGGATTCAAAGTCAAAATTTTATTAACGATTTCAGGCAGATTATTTTTCCCGAATGGCACTTCTAGATGGGAATCCGTACAATCTTGTGGAGGAAAAGGGCTACGATTTCCGTACACACGAAGACCGACTTCCACATTAGGAATTTTCGAAACACTATCGATAAATGGAATTAAGATGCTTTTGGCAGCCTCCATTTTACTTGTTTTGTCCCACATTCCAAGCATACTGTAGGAACCGTCGAAAATGAATAAAATTCGAGTTAAAGGCATAACATTCGGCGCTTCGATTTCCATTTTCTTTTGTGCGGAAAGCGAAGAAACACTTACAATAATAAGTGCTACTGTTGCCAATAGTATGTCTTGTAACTTTTTCATTTATTGCTTATTCGGAATATTTTTCAATGCTTCTTGTAGAACGTGCCAAACCTTTCCAACAGATTCAATTTCAACTACTTCGTTAGGCGAATGTGGACCTTTTATATTTGGTCCGAACGAGACTGCTTCCATTGCAGGAAATGTGTCTGCGAAAATACCGCATTCAAGACCTGCGTGAACAATGTCAACTTTTGGTTCTGTTTCAAAAACCGTTTTGCATGCGTTGGAAACAACGGTAAGCAATTGTGAATTCCATATTGGTTGCCAACCTGGATATTCTCCAGAGAATGAAGCTGTTGCACCATATAACTCAAAGATTGCCTTTTGTGCGTTCGCAAGTTGGTGTTTGTTATTGTCGTCAATACTGCGAAGAAGGCATCCTACTGTTAGTTTGCCGTCTTTTGTGTTCACAAACGAAAGGTTTGTTGACGTGTTCAGGATTTTGCAGTTATGGTTTTCATATTTCACAGGACCGTTCGGGCAGTTTACAATTGCGCGAATAATTCCTGCTGTTTGTTCTTGCGAAATAGCTTTTGCTTCGGAAATTGTTTCTGCTGCAATACAAGAAAAATGAGGATCTGTCTGATAAAATTGTGACATTTTATCTTCGACAAATCGTTCGAACATTTTGTGGAACAAATTCTCAAATGAACGGTTAAATGCAATTACAGCCGTTGCTTCGCGTGGGATAGCATTACGCATGTTTCCGCCATTAAAAGAAATCAATCGAAGGTCGGTTTTTTCCATAATTGCGTACAAAAATTCACAAAGAACTTTGTTCGCGTTTGCTCTACTCAAGATTATTTCAAACCCAGAATGACCGCCAGTAAGTCCAGAAAGCGAAAGCGTATATACTTTTTCGTGTCCGGTTAAGTTTGAATATTCAAGTTCGAAAGTAAAATTAGCGTCTAAACCGCCAGCACAACCAATAGTGATTTCATTCTCATTTTCGGTGTCGAGATTCATAAGATATTTTGCTGTAATATCCGATGGTTTCATTGCGAATGCACCAGTCATTCCAGTCTCTTCATCTATCGTAAACACCGCTTGAATTGGCCCATGAGGAATGTCTTTCGAATCAAGAATTGCCAAAATCATAGAAACACCAATGCCATTGTCTGCACCAAGTGTAGTGCCTTTTGCGCGGACGAAATTGCCGTCTATATATGCTTCGATTGGATCAGTTAGGAAATTATGATTGCTGTCGTTTCTTTTTTGTGGAACCATGTCTACATGTGCCTGAAGCACAACCGTTTCTCTGTTTTCGTATCCTGCCGTTGCTGGTTTTTCAATGAACACATTTCCTACAGTGTCTTGCTTGTAAGCAAGGCTATGGTTTCTTGCGAAATCAACCAGATATGCGGTGATTTTTTCTTCGTGTTTTGACGGACGAGGAATTTGGCAAATCTCGTCGAAGAATTTCCAAATACACGAAGGTTGTAGTGTTACTAATTCAGACATAGGTTCGGTTATTTTTGTAGTCGGTTTTCTTTTAGATATGAGAATACATCTTCGATGCGGATATTTTTTGTTGAAAGAAGTGCGATGAAATGATATAACAAATCAGAACTTTTTTCAAGCATCTTTTCTTTGCTTCCGTTTGTAGATTGGATGATTGTCTCCAATGCGTTTTCGCCAACTTCTTGAGCTATCTTATTTGTTCCGCCTTTTTTCATCAATTTTGTTAAGTCAGAACCTTCAGACAGACTTTGTAATTCTGCATCAATTTGTGATTGTAGCTTTGTAAGTAATTGAATATCACCTTCGTTAACTTCTGCCCAGCAGGTGTCTGTACCAGTATGGCAAGTAGGTCCGATAGGATGAACTTTTATCAACAATGTATCTTTATCGCAGTCAACTTTGGCATCAACGAAGTTGAGGAAATTTCCGGAAGTTTCTCCTTTGGTCCATAACGTTTGTCGTGTACGGCTATAGAATGTGACTTTGCCAGTATTTATTGTTTTATCGAATGCTTCTTGATTCATAAAACCAAGCATAAGTACGACACGAGTGTCTGCATCTTGAATAATTGCCGGAATTAGTCCATCGGCATATTTAGAAAAATTTAGTTCCATTATCTTACCGGAATATGTTGTTCTCGTAAATAATTTTTCAAATCGGGAATAGCAATTTCTTTGAAGTGGAAAATGCTTGCTGCCAAGGCTGCATCGGCTTTACCTTCGGTAAATACATCTTTGAAGTGTTCCATAGTTCCTGCACCGCCAGAGGCAATTACAGGAATATCGACCATTTCTGAAACTTGTCGTGTAATTTCATTTGCAAATCCTCCTTTTGTTCCATCGTGGTTCATAGATGTAAGAAGAATTTCTCCAGCTCCTCGGTCATAAATTTCACGAACCCAGTCAAGTGTTTTTATGTCTGTCGCTTGATGACCACCGTGTGTGTAAACCATCCACGTGTCGCCGTGTAGTTTTGTGTCAATGGCTACAACAATACACTGAGACCCAAACTCTTTCGAGAGTTCTGTGATAAGTTTTGGATTGTAAACTGCTGCAGAGTTTATGGAAATTTTATCAGCTCCAGCGGCAAGAAGAACACCAACATCTTGTACTGATTTAATTCCTCCACCAACAGTAAAAGGAATATTTAAGTGTAGAGCAATTCTTTTTACTAATTCAGCAAAAGTATCTCGCCTTTCGATTGTTGCCGTAATGTCCAAAAAAGTCAGCTCGTCGGCACCTTGTTCTGCATACATCGCACCAAGTTCAACAGGATCGCCTGCGTCACGCAGTCCTAAAAAGTTTATACCTTTAACGGTACGACCGTCTTTTATATCAAGACAAGGAATAATTCGTTTAGCCAACATATTTTTTCGAGTATTTATACTTTCTGACAAAGAAAATGATAACGCCAATCAACGAGATTAGTAATATTGGAAGCACTATGTTGAATAGTTGCCAATATGTTTTTTCTTCTATGATTCTGTTTTTGTTCAAAAGACGAATTGTGATTTCTCGTGAACGGATTGCCAATAAGTTTGAGTCGCCGCAAAGATAACTTACGGCATTCACGAAAAAGTCGAGGTTGCCTGTGTAGGCACGTTTGTCGAATGAAAAATATTTATAGAAATACAATGGCTTTGGAACAGTGTCTCCATTTGTTACATCTATCTCATTACGAATTACATCGCCATCGGAAACAACAATAATGCGACTTTCGTCAGATTGATTCTTGCGAACAAATGATTCTGGTGTTTTTTCTAATGGAGATTTGCGAGTTTGATACAATGAGTTACATTGACCTTCGATAAGTACAGCAGTTGGTACATAATATTTATTGAAGAAGTCTTTGTTTGGCTCGTTTTGTAGAATTTGGAAGCCAACCGTATTTGGTGCATTTACAACGCGGGCGTATGCCGATGAGGTAAGTAACACCGTTTTTGTCATTGTTCCATTTCCTTCCAAGGTGTCGATTGTACTTGCAAATTCTGCCTTTACCACATCTATGTTTTTAGTAATAAGATGTGATTCTTTTGCTGGTTTGAAAAGAGGGTAGTAGAACCAAGGGACAGGAGCAAATCGTGCTTGTTCACCGTATGCAGCTACATTCATAGGGATTTTTGCACATTGGTTATCCAACAAAATTGTTGGATTGATTCGAATACCAAGGTTGAATAATAAATCCGAAAGATTGAGGTCTTTTGGCAAGGCGAATGTGTAGGAACTTGTCTTTAATGAATCTATGTTTACAGAAATGTCGTCGGTTAGGAATAGAACATTTCCGTTATTCATAATGTATTGGTCAAGAATGAATTTGTCTTGTTCCGAGAATGCTTTTGTTGGCTCGGCAACAATAAGTACATCATATTTTTGAATAGAATCTAATAATTGTTCCGTCGTTACTCTGTCGACATTATACAAATCTAATAATGAAATAGTTGCGTTGTAGCAATATAGCAATGGGATTTCTCCATGTCCGGTTAAAAATGCTATGTTTTTACGCTTTTGTGCTGTTAATTGTGAGATTGCTTTTACACATTGATATTCAAGATTTTTTAACGCTTCGTTGATTTGTTCTTCGGGCGAATTTCCTAATGCATTGCTTAGCAAGTTCACAGTCACGAAACTTTGTGAAGTAGAAACTATCATTCCAGGAACAATGAAGCGTTGTGTCATTTTACCTGTCTCGTCTTCTTCTTGGATTGTGTATGGAGCCAAACCGTACGAATCGCGTAGACGCTGTAACGTATGTTTGTAACTTTTCGGATCTCCAATTGTTTGTGGATCAATGAATTTTATCAAGAATTTTTGCTTTCCTGCAATTTGCTGAAATTCGTTTAAAAGATCAGAAACTTCTCGTTCCATTTTTACAAATGACATTGGCAAATCACCTGTTAAATAAACAGTTACGCGAATGGTGTCGTTAAGGTTTTCCAATGTGCTTATTGTCTCTTCACTCAGTGTGTAGCGACCTTCTTCTGTTAAATCGAAACGAATATGTTTGATTCCGCTCAATGCTAAAATGGCAACACAAGCCACAATTGCAATGACGCATCGGATTAGTATGGTGTGTTTTTTTTGAGCCATTATTTTCTTTTTTTAGCGATTGAAATAGTTGTGAAATAAATAAACAATGCAATCACAGCGACGAAGTAAATAATATCGCGTGTGTCTATAACGCCGCGGCTAATTGAATTGTAGTGCTCGTTTATTCCCAAGGTAGTAAGGAACGAAAGTTGTGGAAGCAATTCCGCAACAAAGTCGAAACCTATGAAGAAAATAAAGCACGCAACCGCAGTCAATATAAATGCAACGATTTGATTTTCAGTAAGCGATGAAATAAAAGTTCCTATGGCAAGATATACGCCACCAAGTAAGAACAGCCCAATGTATGCGCCAATAGTAGCACCCATATCAATGTTTCCAACAGGGCTTCCCAAGGCGTACACCGTGAAAAAGTAAAATAATGTCGGAATCAATGCGAACAAAAGCAGTGCAATTCCTGCTAGATATTTTCCTAATACGATTGCTCTGTCGGAAATTGGCATAGTGAGCAACAATTCAATTGTTCCTGTTTTTGATTCTTCGCAGAAAAAACGCATTGCGATGGCGGGAATCAAGAATAGGAAAATCCATGGTGCAAGTATGAAAAGACCGTCAATGTTGGCGTATCCAGAGTTCAATACATTGAATTGTCCGTCAAAAACGAAAAGGAACAAGCCTGTCGCCAAAAGAAAAACAATGACGACCAAGTATCCTATCAATGAACTGAAAAAACTTGCAAGTTCTTTTTGAAATAATGCTTTCATCGAAGTAAAACTACATTGGCAAATGTAATAATTATCTCACAAAGAACGCTTAGGAAACATAAAAAAGGTTACTTTTGGCGAAATGCTTATAGAAATGAGTGAGACAATCAATATTTATCAGATTTTTACGCGTCTCTTTGCCAATGCAAATGAGAATAATGTTGAATTTGGAACAATGCAGGAAAATGGTTGTTCTAAGTTTAATGACATAACAGATACAGCTCTTGATGAGTTGAAAAAGTTCGGTATTACGCATGTTTGGTACACAGGTGTGATTCGTCATGCTTCGTGCACGAATTATTCAAAATATGGTTTGTCGGTCGACAATCCTCGTGTGGTAAAAGGTCGTGCTGGTTCTCCGTATGCCATTAAGGACTACTATGATGTTGATCCTGATTTGGCTACGAATGTGCGTAATCGTATGCAGGAATTTGAAAATTTGGTTGAACGCACGCATAAAAATGGCTTGAAGTGTATTATTGACTTTGTGCCTAACCATGTTTCTCGTGAGTATAAATGCGATAGTTCATATACGTCGGCTCCGTCTTTGGGTAGTTACGATGATGTGCATGTTGGCTTTTCGGCAAACAATAACTTCTATTATATTCCGGACGAGGAACTTCATTTGCCGGCAGATGCAACGCTTCCATACAATGAAAATGCGGAAATCTATCATGAATATCCAGCAAAAGTTACTGGTAACGATGTCTTTTCGGCTTGTCCAGGAAAAAATGATTGGTATGAGACGGTTAAGCTAAATTATGGAATTGATTTCCAAAATTGTTGGCAGACGCATTTCGACCAAATTCCAGACACATGGATTCGTATGTGCGAAATTCTTACTTATTGGGCTGGAAAAAATGTAGATGGTTTCCGTTGCGATATGGCGGAAATGGTGCCTGTTCAATTCTGGGGTTGGGTAATTCCACAAATTAAGAAAGTCAATCCGAATATTATTTTTATTGCCGAAATTTATAATCCAGATGCGTATTGGAACTATTTGAATATCGGACACTTTGACTATTTGTACGACAAAGTTGGTTTGTACGACACTATGCGTTTGATTGTTGAAGGCAATAGTTCTGCCCGATTTATTTCTGACTATTGGAAACGCACCGAAAATTTTGCCGGAAAATTGTTGCGCTTCATGGAAAACCACGATGAACAACGCATCGCTTCGGATTATTTTGCTGGTGATGGCGATAGAGCTAGAGCGGCAATGGTACTTACTGCAACGCTCAATGCTGGCCCGCTGATGATTTATTTTGGTCAGGAAATTGGTGAGCGCGGTATGGATAAAGAAGGATTTAGTGGGGTTGATGGTCGTACAACAATTTTTGATTATTGGAGTCTTCCAGAATATAACAAATGGGTGAATGGCGGTAAATTCGATGGTGCTTTGTTGTCGGATAAACAAAAGTCACTTCGTGAATTTTATTCTGGCTTGTTGAACGCGAGAATCAAATATCCGACTTTCTCTCACGGTCAATTCTATGACCTTATGTGGAAGAATCAAGGTAATGTGAATAACGACAAAGTTTTTGCGTATCTGCGTCATACTGAGGAAGAAAAGGTACTGATAGTTGTAAATTTTGACTTTGATAATTCGCAGACGTTTAATCTTACTATTGGAGAACACGCACTTGAAGTTATGAATGCTCCGACAGAAGGAGATTTGACTTTGATCAATGTGCTTACAGGAGAAAAAATGTCGCACAAAATGTCGGATGTTCTTGAACAAGGTCTTCCGCTTACAATTAAACCGAATGACGCTATAATTTGTATTATGCAATGGAAATAACATTAGGAATCTCGTCTTGCCCGAACGACACATATACATTTGATGCGTTAGTTCATAAGAAAATAGATACGAAAGGCATTGACTTCAAGGTTGTAATGGCCGATGTGCAGGAACTGAATCGTCGTGCGTTTATCGGCGATTTACAAATGACAAAGTTGAGCTATTTTGCATACGCACAAGTATATAAAAACTACCAAATTCTTGATGCCGGCAGTGCTTTGGGTTTTGCTAATGGTCCGTTGTTTATCTGTAAGAAAGGTAATGAATCGGCTATAAACCCCAAATCAAGAATTGTAATTCCTGGGAAAGAAACTACGGCAAATCTTTTATTCTCAATGGCTTATCCAGATTATACTGATAAAACGGAATGTTTATTTTCGGAAATTGAGTCGAAGATAATGAGTGGGGAATATGATGCTGGTGTAATTATTCACGAAAATCGCTTTACATACGCAGAGCGAGGTTTTTCTAAATTGCGTGATTTAGGTGATTTCTGGGAAAAGAAAACTCACTCACCAATTCCACTTGGAGCAATCACTATTCGTCGTGATGTTCCTGAAGATTTGAAGCTGACTATTAATCAATTACTACGAGAAAGTATAGAATATGCAAATACTCATCCGCAAGAGTCAAATGCGTATATTCACGAAAATGCACAAGCAATTGAAGACGATGTTTTGAAAAAACATATCGCATTGTTTGTCAATGATTTTAGTCTTAGCTTGGGAAAACAAGGAATGGCTGCAATAGAAACATTGTATGACAATGCTCTTAAACAAGGAATTATTGCTTCAAAGCCTGAGCAAATCTTTTTGAATTTGTAGTTGTTTGTTGTATTCAATTATAACTACAAGTAATACTATACATACATATAGATAACATAATTGATGCTCAGTTATTTGTATTTCTATGTTTGAATGCGGGAATGTTGTTATGTCGAACATACTGTCGCGCATATAATCGGTCGTGAAATTTAGGATAGAAATAATTGTTTCTGCAACAATTGGAAGCCAGTAAAATGCCAGCGAAAAAACAACGCAAATCAGTATAATGAAAGCTAATGGAATTACTATAATGTTTGTTAGTAAACTATATGTTGGAATTGTTCCGAAATAGTACAGCGTGATGGGCAATGTGCCTATTTGTACGGCAACGGAAACGGCAATTATTCCCCATAAATACGAACCAATTGGTGTTGTAGGTCTATAGAGATTTTGGATTTTCTGACCGAAATAAACAATGCTAATAACAGCGGCATAGGAAAGTTGGAAACTGACAGAAAAGATATCGTTTGGCGATAGTAGAAGGGAAAAGAATGCCGCCGCTGCCAAGGTGTTGTAGGTACTCGTTCGTCTTTGAAGTAATAATGCGATAGAAACCATAGAACACATAATGGACGCTCGTTGCACCGATGGGCTCATTCCTGTAAGGCAGGCGTATGCCCATATTCCGCTGATACAGAGTAATATCTTTAACCATTGCAATTTCTTGTTTCGAATGAAAGAAAACAAGAAAAATAGAATACCGTTTATAATTCCTACATGGAGACCAGAAACAGCAAGAACATGCATTGCTCCTGCTGTTGAGAAGTTAAATTTGGTTTCTTCATCCAATAATGATTTGTCTCCAAAGGCAAGTGCTGCAATAAGTTGTAGGTTTGAGTCGGTGAGTCCTCGTTCTTGTAGTGTGTGTAATGCGTTATTTCGTAGTTTAATACAAACAGATTGTATACTTGTTTCTTCTCCAACTTTTTCCCAATTGGAAATATATGCTTGCGAATATATGTATTGTAAATTTAAGAATTGCTTGAAATCAAATGTTGCATTTTTTTGATTTTCAATTAGGTTAAATTTTGCTTGTATTCGTAAAATATCACCACAAGATAAATCTTTTGACAAACTATCTTTCTTTATATAAACTATTGATTTACAAGGAATATCTTCTATTGTTTGAATTGTTGCTTTATATGACTTTTGTTTTTCTTCTAATGTTGAGGTAATTGTCGCATAAATAGTGTTTCCTTGTGGAATTTTTCCATATTGTAGTTCTTTTAGCCCTACTGTGACATATCCACCGACTACGAACCAAAGTAATAATATGGGAATTCTACACGAATTAATTATTCGTGAAAGGCAAATACAAACAATCGCGGATAGGTAGAGTATTCCTATCAGCGTGGACTTTGTTGTCATAAGCGGATATACGCTGTATCCAATTATTCCACAGATGAATGCTATGGTAATGCAAACACAAGGGTTTCTTGTCAATATGGTGTTGCGAGTACTTGACAAGAACTCAAGCAAATATGTCATTTAGTCTTCTCTATTTTTTAAAAAATTTGATTTTATATTTTGGATGAACTTTTCCTTCAGAAATTGCGTTTAATCTTCTTTGTAACATGCGACGTTTTAGTGGACTTAGGTGGTCAATAAAACATTTGCCATCAAGGTGGTCATATTCGTGTTGAACAACGCGGGCGCAGATGCCAGTGAATGTTTCGGTATGCTCAACGAAATTTTCATCAAGATATTTGAGAGTTACATTAGCTGGACGTGAAACATCCTCGTGTATGCCAGGGAAACTAAGGCAGCCTTCGTTAAAAAGCCATTCCTCGCCGTTAGTTTCAATTACGTGTGGATTGATGAATGCTTTTCTGAACCCTTTCGCTTCAGGGTAATCTTCTACAAAAGCCTCTGCGTCAATTACAAATAAACGAATCGACAAACCAATTTGTGGTGCAGCTAAACCAACGCCATCTGACGCATACATGGTTTCAAACATGTCATCTATAAGTGTTTGAATTTCAGGATATGTCTTGTCGATGTCTTCGGCAACTTTTCGTAGAACAGGATTCCCGTAGGCAATAATAGGTTTTATCATATTTCTTGAATAAAAATCGTACAAATATAGGATTTTTCTAACAAAATACATTGAAACTATTGCTCCGTGGGAGCAATGTATAGGTAGAACATGATAATAATGTTACGATGGCGTGCCGTAGGTACGTTGCTTGGTTTCAAACCAATGGTTTTATTGCTATGGGAACAATCTTTTCTACCGATACAAAGTTCCTAACGGAGCTGTTCATGGTGAATTGATATTATACCCTTTTGCTCTGTAGGAGCAACGCCTTGGTAGTACATGACAATTATGTTGTGATAGCGTGCCGTAGGTACGCAGCTATTCTATATTATGAAACAAATATCTTTCATCAAATTGAATACCTAGTTCTGTTAAAATTTTTTTATATTCATCTATAAATGTTTTGCTTTTGTGGTGAAATTTTTGTTGCAGGACATATTTTATAACGCGAGGAACTTGCGATTTACTATAAGAAAACGCACCATATCCTTCCTGCCAGGAAAACTTTCCTAAGACAAATTTGTTTTCATTAATCCATTTAGAGCTTTCCGATTTCACCTTTCTTATTAAATCGGAAATAGCATATTCAGGTCTCCAACCAATAAGAATGTGTACATGGTCAGGCATACCTCCAATTGCAAGAACTTTATGACCTTTTGCCTGAATAATTGCTGTTATATATTTGTGTAGGCGAAATTCCCAATTTTCTAAAATTAAAGATTGTCGATTTTGCACAGCAAAAACAACATGAATGTGAATTTGTGTAAATGTATTTGCCATAATAATTGATGTTGCTATACAAATGTATGAAAATAAATATTGCAGCGTACCTACGGCACGCAAAAAATACAATAATATTACGTTTTCTACCGATACAAAGCTCCTAACGGAGCTGTTTATGGTGCTTGATATTATAACCTTTTGCTCCGTAGGAGCAATGTCTTGGTAGAACCTGATAATAACGTTGTGATAGCGTGCCGTAGGTACGCTGCTTGGTTTCAAACCAATGATTTTGTTGCTATGGGAACAATCTTTTCTACCGATACATAGCTCCTAACGGAGCTGTTCATTGTGCATTGATATCATAACCTTTTGCTCTGTAGGAGCAACGCCTTGGTAG
>DCIX01000025.1:258621-258761 GCA_002317135.1 Bacteroidales bacterium UBA1715 | reverse complement strand
TACGCTGCTTGGTTTCAAACCAATGGTTTTGTTGCTATGGGAACAATCTTTTCTACCGATATATAGCTCCTAACGGAGCTGTTCATGGTGAATTGATATTATACCCTTTTGCTCCGTAGGAGCAACGCCTTGGTAGAACA
>DCIX01000025.1:0-258573 GCA_002317135.1 Bacteroidales bacterium UBA1715 | reverse complement strand
TACGCTGCTTGGTTTCAAACCAATGATTTTGTTGCTATGGGAATAATCTTTTCTACCGATACAAAGCTCCTAACGGAGCTGTTCATGGCGAATTGATATTATACCCTTTTGCTCCGTAGGAGCAATGTCTTGGTAGAACATGACAATAATGTTATGATGGCGTGCCGTAGGTAGGCTGCCAAGTTCCAAACCAATAATTTTGTTGCTATGGAAACAATCTTTTCTATCGATGCATAGCTCCTAACGGAGCATATTTATACAAAAAACGCAGAACCCCGTGAGGAATTCTGCGTTTCTATTTCGTTACAGAAATCTGTTATTTCATTATCGGATTATCCAAATTTACAGGCGATGTTGCTGTTGGTTGTAATTCTCCCATAAGAACTTTAACAACGGCTTTCTGCATCCATTCGTCGCTGCTGTATGCGTTGATTAATACGGAGTTTTTGTTTAGATAATATTTGTTGTAGTATGGGTTGCTGAACGAGACACCGATAACTTTTTCTTTTGGCAATTTTACCATTGTCCATAAGCAATATGCTTCGTAATCTTTTAAAAGTGGCGAACCAATAGGTGAGAAATAATGGTTCTCGAAGCATACGATAACTTTGTCGTATTCAAGCATTCTGTGCCATTGCCATTCCCATTCGTCTTTGTGAAGATTATGTTTCACATCAACTTGGAAACCTCTGCTTTCAAGTTCTTTCTTCATTGGCTCGAAAGTAGCAGTGTAGTCGTTGTGGCTGATGTTTGCCAATAAAATTTTCTTTGTCGTATTTGTATCCAAAGGAAGTTGACCGCCTTTGTTTTGAACCATAGTAACTGCTTTCTCTGCAAGTTTTGTAAGTTGTTCGTTAGTGTAAGCGTCAAAACCTTCTGGTTTTGCTTGTGCTATTGGTGTTCTATTTTCTTTGTCAATCAAGTTGTAGCGTTCGCGCAATGCCCATACGCGTTCTACGGCATCGTCGAGACGTGACATTGGAATTTCGCCACGAAGAATACGAGCTTCAATAGTATCCATATAGCCAAGTGGAGGCCAAAGGACAACGTCGGCTCCGGCAACGAAACATTGAACAGCTGTTTCGAGTTCAGATTCATAGAAACCATAGCCGCCACCCATGTTCAATGCGTCGGAAATCACAACACCTTTGTAGCCGAGTTCTTTCTTAAGAAGATTTTGCATCAATTCTTTTGAGAGAGTAGCAGGAAGGAAATCGCCATTCATTGTGTCTGCTTTTTGGTATGCAGGGAAACGAAGGTGTCCAACCATGATAGAAGGTGTTTTTTCTGCAATAAATTTCTTGAAAATTTTCCCATAGCTTTTTTGCCAATCTGTCCATGAAAGATTGTTGGCAGATGTTACAAGGTGTTGGTCGCAGATAGTTGCTCCATCGCCAGGGAAATGCTTCACTGTTGTAATCATGTTTTGGTCTTGCAAACCTTTCATTTGGCTTTGCAACAAAGGAATCGCTCTGTCTGCATCGTCGGAAATCGAGCGTTCGATTACAAGTGGGTGTAGAGGGTTTATGTTAAGGTCGCTTACAGGAGCAAGTACCCAGTTGAAGCCCATTTCGCGTGCTTCAACTCCAAGAATTTTACCGTGTGCGTATGCTAAAGCTGTGTCGTTTGCTGCCCCAATTGCCATTTCTACAGGTAGTTTTGTGGCTGTATTGTAATTATATCCAGCACCGCGCTCAAAGTCTTCGCTGATGAATAATGGAAGTTTTGAGGCAGCATTGTATTCACGGATAATTCTTGGAATGAATGTTTCGAATAATAATGTGTCAGGTTTTTGGTATGTAAAATGCCATTGTGCCATAAAGAAACCACCGATAGGGTATTTCTCCAAGAATGTTTGTAAACTGCCTTCGCCGATTTGTTTTTGTGCATACATGTCGGCAGTAACCATCATTGTTTGACCAATCTTTTCACGAAGTGAAAGCTGTTTCCAAGTAGTATCTGTGGCAATTTGTTCTGCTTGCTCTGTTTTGTTTGAGCAAGAATTTGCTCCTAAAAGTCCGCAAACTACAAGTAAGGGTAGAAAATATTTTTTCATATAAAATGTTAGTTAATTTCTACAAAAATAGTTTTTTCTTGCGAATGTGATGGTCTATGAGTTTGAAAAATGTACATTTGTGATATGAAACACGTTTTTGTATTTGTTGTTGCACTTTTGTCACAATTTTGCGTAATGGCACAAATCTCTACGATTGATTGCCGTTTGGCAAAGTCATTCATTAATCAAAATATGAAGGAATGGGGTGGCTTCGTAGATGAACTTTCCGTTGAATTTAATAAAACTCATTCGCCAGCAATTCAGTTTGAAAGAGCGGTAGTGCGGCATTTATATTTGGCATATTTGTTATTTAACGATAAGGAGTCGAAACAAGTTGCTATTCAATTAGATGGTTTGCAAAAAGATATTGAGGATTTAGAGAAAACAACTGCTTATAGCAAGCAAGTTCTTGCCTTGAAGTCTCCATTGTTGGCATATTCAGCCTTGAACAATCCAGTAACAGCGTTATATCGTTTGCCAATGAGTTTTTCTGCTGCAAAAACGGCCGTGAAGGAATGTCCGAATTCGGAATATGCGTGGGCGGAATATGGAAATTTACAATATTGTTATGCTTTATTTATTGGTGGAGATTTTTCTGACGCAGTAAAATCGTTTAAAAAAGCCATTTCCATTATTGAAAGTAAAGAAACTGATTTGAAGTGTAATTGGTACTATATCAATTCGTTACTATTTCTTGCGAAGTCTTACGAAGATGGTAAAAAATATGACGACGCCAATCGTGTTTACGACAAATTGTTGTTGCTTCGTCCTGATTATGAGGCAGTAAAACGTTGGAAACATAAATAACTAAAACTTTGACTCATATCAGGTCGGCAAAAAATCACTTCATCTATTTTTTTGTTCTTTGATTTAGGAAAATTCTTTTCTTTTGATTGAAATAATGTGGTTTTATGAAAGCTCATCATTTGCGATTTGTCCTTGGCTTGGTGTCTTATCGACCATTATATTGGTTGGCACGCGTGCTTGTTGTGGGCCTAATCGGACTAATTTTTTTGCTTGTTGCTGAGAGTTTTTCTCCACAAAATTTGAATATTCCATATTTGTCTATTAGTATTGCGTATGTCATTATTACTGAGGTGAATGTGTTGTTGAGTCACCTTATTCACAGATTTGGACCAAGTCTTCTTCTGGAATACCAATTTTCGGTGCATGTTGCCGTAAATATTATTGTAGGTTTTTTCGCAATGATTCTAATGTTTCCTTTGATTGAAAAGACAATGGGAGACAATGCCCCTTTTTATCAATTAACTATTGTTTATACCTTAACATTTATTGCACTTATAATTTTAACGATTATGGTGGTAAGTACCGCTCGGAATAAGTATTTAGTTGATCGTGAGATTGAAAAATTGCGAGAGGCACAGATTGCGAGCGATTATAAAGTTTTAGTTGAGCAAGTGAATCCTCATTTTTTGTTTAATAACTTGTCTGTGTTGAAATCGCTGATAAAATACGATCAAAAGAAAGCCATTGATTTTACACAGAATTTCACCGACATTTATCGATATGTTTTGCAGTGTCGTGGAAAGGATTCTGTACAACTTTCTGAAGAAATCACATTCATAAAATCATATATTGCCTTACATAAAGAACGCATAGGTGACGGGTTATTGATAGATTTAATTGTAAAACCATCGGCATTACAAAAGTTTGTGTTACCTTTGGCTTTACAGATTTTGGTTGAAAATGCTTTGAAGCATAATGTGGCGAGTGAACATCAACCGTTGCACATTACAATTGAAGCAGATTCAGATTCGGTTGTTGTTACAAATAACATAAACCGAAAAGAAGTCAGTTTTTCTTCAAAACAAGGTCTTAAAAATGTATGTCTTCGCTATAAGACCTTGACAGATCGACCTGTTACGATTGAACAGAACGAACAACAGTTTGTGGTATCATTACCATTAATTTAATATAGAGGTGTGTATGGAAGTAATTATTGTTGAAGACGAAAAGTACAATGTAAAATTACTGGAAGGGATGTTGAAAGAACTTCGCCCAAATTGGACTGTCAGTCAAGTATTTGACAGCATTCAATCTACGGTGGAGTATTGTAAGGTAAACAAACAACCAGACCTTATGTTTATGGACATACAGTTGGTTGACGGACTTTGTTTTTCAATTTTTGAACAAACCGAGATAACTTGTCCAGTTATATTTACAACGGCTTACGATGAATATGCTGTTCAGGCATTTAAGGTGTTGAGTGTAGATTATTTACTAAAACCACTAAAAGATACGGATCTTGCAGCAGCACTTCGTAAGTTCGAGAAAATGAGTGGCTTAAATCAAGCTATAAAATCTGATGAGTTATATAAAGACTTGCTTAATGCTATTCGTAAAGGTGAAAAGAAATATAGAACTCGCTTCCTAATACAAGGTCATTCAACATATACGAAACTCGATGTTGATGAAATCGCTTATTTCTATAGTGAAAATAAAATCACTTTTGCGGTAACATACGCACAGAAAGAACATATTGTGAATTTCCCTTTGGAACAATTAGAGTCGGAATTGTCGGATAAGGATTTCTTCCGTTTGAATAGAAAATATATAGCCAATATTAAGGCAATTCAATCATTTGAAGATTTCTTTGGGGGTAAGTTAATAGTTCATCTTACTGTTCCTGTACAAGAGAAAATTACGGTAAGTCGCTTGAAGAATACAGCCTTCAAGGAATGGATGGGGAAATAATTTTCACACTTTATCTTGTGTGGACGATGCACGCGTCGTCAAATGGTATAAAAAAGGAGGCCGAAAGACCTCCTTTTTTTGCATCTAATTAAGAAAATACGTGATTGCTATATAGCATAATGCTAATAAAAACAGAATAAATGCAATCCGTATAATGATAAATAGATGTTTCATTCTTTTCCTAAAAATAGAGACATTCTAATAATAGAACGTCTCTATTTTGAAATTATTTTACAATCACCGTATACATTTTGTTAGCAATTTTTACGAAGTAAATGCCTACTTTCTCTACAGCGATTTCTTGTATTTCAGAATCGTTTTGAGATTGTGTTACCAAAGCTCCTGCACTATTGTAAACACTTGCTTGAACAGTAGCATTCTTAACATAGATAGTTTTGTTTGCTGCATATACAATAACGTTGTTTTCTACAGTATTTACGGCAGTTGGATAGCATTCTTGTTCGTTTTCGATTTCGGCAATGTTAGACATTGCAAGTACGAATGGACCAGCTTCTGCTTTTAAGTATTCGTTCACGTCAATTGTGTCTTTCAACTTAATGGCAACGTAATACGAAATAGTACGTTTTTGTGGGGCAAGGTCTGTGTAAGAATTTACATTTGAAGGAATTTCGGCAATAGTATCGGTGTAAATTTCTGAGGTTCCGACTTTGTAATTGCGTATTACAACAAATGTAGAGAAGTCTAAGCCTTCGTATTTGTCCCAAATCAAATTATATGTATTGTTCATACCCATATTCTTTGTTAAGTGAATAGTTTTATGTGCTTTACTTAACTCAGATTCGGTGTAACGAGTATCTACAGGAGATGCAGAAATTTTGTATCTCCAAGCGCGTACAAGAGGGTCGGCTTCTGTATCTTCGAAAATACTTGTTTCTGAATATGGAACTTCAGCAATTTTCTTGTATTCACCAGCAACTTCCGTTTCACGATAGATATTGTAGTGATCAATTTTATCGGTTTCGAATTTTTGCCATACAACTAAGTTCTTGCCACTTTCTTTGCTCACTGTTACAAGAGCAATTTGTGGAGTTGGGAATAGTGAATCACGAAGGATTTTCCCAGCAATACCATGTGTGGAAGAGCTACCATTTGCTAATGTTCCTATTAGACCAATATAAGCCAAACTATTGTTGTTTGCTGTTGATGGCATGATATACAATGTGTCGTTAGAAATTTTTGTTTCAATTTTTGTTTTGATTTCTAGCTGATCTTCTTTGTAACTTTCTGCAAATTGTACTTCCCAAGAAACAATCGGCGTGTTAAATTTTCCAATAGGTGTTGGTAGTTTGTATGCTATTGTATCAAAAGGTTTAAACACGTGTCCTCTATTTTCATAGTTCAAGAAATCAGGTTGTTCAAAATCAAGTTTAAGTTCTAACCTATCTTCGTCTGTGATTGTAATAACTCTTGAAAGATCTGTTATTCCATCGTTCCATGAAAGAAAAGAACCGCCTGAAGTTGGAATTGCATTAATCGTAATTTGTGTTCCTTTATGAATAGTATATTCTCGTATTCCATATTGTTCATTGTTAGGAGTGTGGTCTTCGATTTCTCCATGCCCATAGTAATTATAAAGAGATTCTAAGGTTACTTTACAATATTGATTTGAATACTTAACAGAGAATTCATTTAAATATAAATGTTTTTGTGATGGATATGACAAATCGTTACATTCTATATCAGCACGTAAAGTCATAGTCGTAGATGCATTTTTTATAATAAGTGTGTCGTAAATTTCAAATTCTTGACCATATTCTACTATATTGGGATTAAAACCAGAGCACAATTTCCAATCGTTTTCACTGTCCATGATATAGAATCCTACTTTTCCTGAAAAATCGGCAACACCTTTTACATGGATATATATTTTATCTCCGTCTATTACAGATGACCATGAATATCCCTCTTGTATTGCTGTATTTGCTAGAATGTTGTTGTAGTCATAGAATGACCATGTGTCACTTTTCCCATCGTTGTTGTTGTCAATGCCGTAGTACTCATGATCGAAGTAGAGTATCGCAGAGTAGTCTTCAGGATTGATTTCTGGTTTAGGCTCAGCAGGGGTGTATTCTATCTGTAAATCATCCAAATATAATGACAGAAATTTCCAGGCATCGAATCCTTCCATTGTAGATGTTATGGCAGGTGTGACTTCAAATCGCATTTTTGGTATTAAATCATATTCATTGAATATGGTTTTTGTAATTACAAATTCTCCATTCGCAGAAAATTCTTTGCCTGCAATAACGTCAAAAGAAATAGTGCTTTGGCTCAATTGGCTCCAATATTCCGCTTCCATGCTGTCGTCAATCATAAAAACTTGTACTGTACCATCGAAGTCTGCTTTACCTTTGAACGTAACGGCGAATTTTTCTCCAATAGCAGGAGCCCAATTGTTGTTTCCTGTTGCTTTTGCAAATAAATTTTCAAATGTTCCAAACCAACGATCAGAAGTTCCATCTCCGTCGATGTCCTCACCATATCCACTATGATAGAATAAGTATTGTTCGTATTGTTCGCCACTTGGTTTGTATGCAATGTTGAACTGAGATGGGGTAATGATATATGTTTTATTCTTGTCGAATCCATCCATAGAAGAAGTTAGCGTTGGTCTGAATTCAAACACAACATTAGGAGTTAATCTATAGCCATTTTTTTCAATTAGGCTTGTAATGAATGTTTTGTCTATACTAAATTCAACACCTTCTGTTATCTCAATCTCTGCGTGTTCATCGCAGATGCTTGCCCAATAATCGGCTTTTGGACTACTGTCAACTAGGTATATTGATAATAAGCCCGATCCATTCATGGTAGCTGTCATAGTTAATTGGAACTCATCGTACATATTTGGAAAGAGTGTTGTTCCGTTATGTGCAAAAACATATTTTGCCAATAAGTTATCAGCAGCTTCGGATTGCCAATTGTCTGCTATGTCATCTTCGTCTCTGTCTGAAGAATAAAGATTATATGAGATTTCAAAAGAAGTAGGTTGTTCTACTGTCGTTGGACCTGCGTATAATGGACTTTTAGTAAAAGATGTTGAAAAATCTGCATTAGAAAAACCAACAAAAAGTGTTTTCTCATTTGTCTCTGCTCGTAATTCTTGTACTGCTCTACTTATGACATAATAAGCTTTTGAATTAATTTGAATTGAAAAACTAATATCTATGTCATCTCCCTTTTTTATGTTTTCTGCAATCTCTCCTTCAAAAATGCGTTGAAAACCATCTCCCATACGCGGAGCTAAAAATAGGCTATAGGTAAGTTTTGTAATGTCATTCTCTGCTTTCCCCGTAAAATGAACATTGACATAATCATAACTTGAGAAAGATGAAAAATCTGAGGCTACATCTGTTGTGTAACGATAATAGTCATTGAAATAATCGTAGCATGAGTAAGGTAAATATAGTGGTTGTTCAAATTTTGGATTTGGCTGATATGTTACCTCAAACTTCGTGACGTAAAGCTCACAATTTGTTTTTTTCGATAGGTAGTTGTCTTCAAAGTCTTTTGGTGGGTAAAATTCTTCAGAAGAATTTTTCGTTCCTGCTACTACAAAAACTAAACTTGGTTGTGAAAGGAAAATATCTTCGCCATTCACATTCGTCGTTGTTTGAGTAATTTGTATAGTTTGACAAATATTGAAATATTCTCCTGCAAAACAATGATCTTGCATCCTTACAGGAGAAAGATTTCCCCAGTAGTTGGCTTCTTCTCTTTCGTCAACAATGTAGAAATAAATATTTCCTGTAAAATTCGCAACTCCGCTAATGTTTATTTGGAAAAACTCGTTTTCTTCAGGAACCCAAGCCGTATTTCCTGTTGCTTCAATAACTGCTTCTGGTAAAATACTTGTGTTTCCTGCTTGCCATTCTGCACTTTCTCCAAATGCACCAGCAGCACCGTATTCATTGTAGGGAATAACGATTTTACCATCAGTCAATTCCCAAGTGTTTCCTGCAAAAACAGAATAACTTAGAATAGTTGACAGAATGAAAACAAATATGGTGTTCAACCAATTTGTCTTTACTTTTGTTTGTGTAGATTTATTCATAAATGTGTGAATTAAAATTTTGGCGAAAATCCTAATTTAATTCACAGGGGTGTTTATCAATTTGTATAAATGTTTCAATCAAATTGATAAATCTACAAAAAAATCAATGTGTTGAATTTATGTGGCGATTGTTATTAATTGTTGAATCTCAATATGTTACATAAAACCGGGGGGGGTAAAATGCAGGTTTTCGTTTTCTTTTCTATATGCTGAGGGCGAACAGCCTACAATTTGTTTGAATTGACGACTGAAATTTCCTTGTTCCGTGTAACCAATTTGATCGGAAATTTCTGCAATAGTTAATTTGTTTTCTTGTAATAGAATTTGTGCGTCGGCAATTCTGAGTGAATTTATAAAACTATTGAAATTTACATTTTCGTAGGTGTTTACCATGTTGGAAATATTGGTTCTGTTTACTCCGATTTCTTGTGCAATGTCTTCAATTGTCACACCTTTTTGTCTGTAAAGCTTTTTTTCGATAATTTGATTTCGTATTGTGTTCCAAGTAAGTTCTTGCTTTGCTTCGTTTTTGGTGTCTTTTTGTTGAATTGCATGTTGTAGTTCATTCAACATAATTGCAGAAACTTCAAAATATCGTTTGGGATACTGTATATATAGTACACCCATTCCGATATAGAAAATCAAAATTACATAATTCAAAATCGTACACACAAGCCAACTTAAACTGCTTGTAATTAGCACTGTTGTGCATGCAATAGCTAAAGCCAGTAAAAAACTATGGTGGACTATGGGAATGTTAACTATATCGTATTCAGATGTAAAATTTTCAGCTTTCATTTTATATCTCCGCTCTTCACGGAAATAACGATACCCAAAATAAATGACCGAGATGAAGTAGGCTATAAACCACACTTCGCGAAGAATGATGTCGTACATGTGCCACGCATTGTCGGCTTTCCAAAACAATAGCTTTTGATAACTATCTAATTGGTAATGTGCAGAAAAGACAATGTCGATAATCCATAATAGGATAAATCCAAACCATGGCATAAAGTGATTGAGCACATACTTCGGTGTTATTTTTGTTGAATTAACAAGATTGACGTGCGACAAACCTAATACAATCGCTTGAAAACTTGCAGCAATTAAAAACGGAATGCCAAGCAGTTGAGGTTCTTGGGAAAGTTTTAGGTAGCAGTATAATGCAAGAAAAATATATGAAATGGAGAAAAGCCGAAGTGAAATCTTGTAATTCTTAATTCTATCGACTTTTGGGACGGGAACAAAACAAAAAATAACGGAAAAAAGTAGTAGTACAATTAGTAGAATATAGTATGAAAAAGTAAAAACTGCCACTTTTTAATTATTTGCAAAGTCAAGCAAAGATAATAAAAAAGATGTCGGTAAAATAGAAAAATTCATACTTTTGTATCGTATTTGGAAAATAGAGACCTACTATGTTGACAATAAAAAATCTCCATGCCTCAATAAACGGCAAAGAAATCTTAAAAGGTATTAACTTGACCATAAATCCTGGTGAGGTTCACGCGATTATGGGACCGAATGGATCGGGGAAAAGTACCCTTTCTAGTGTGCTTGCCGGTCGCGATTTGTACGAAGTGACAGAAGGTGAGGTTTTGTTCAACGGAAAAGATTTATTGCAACTTACTGCTGATCAACGCGCGTGCGAAGGTTTGTTCCTTGCATTTCAATATCCAGTTGAAATTCCGGGAATTACAATGACCAACTTTATGAAAGCAGCCATTGAGTCAAAATGTAAATATTTAGGCATTGAGCCTCCATCGCCAACAGAGTTCTTGAAAATGATGAAGAAAAACAGCGAACTTGTTGGTTTGCCTTCAAAATTGTCTGGTCGTTCGGTAAACGAAGGCTATTCTGGTGGTGAAAAAAAGAAAAACGACATTTTCCAAATGGCAATGTTGGAACCAAAACTTTCCATCCTTGACGAAACCGACAGTGGTTTGGATATCGATGCCTTACGTATCGTGTCGGAAGGTGTAAATAAACTAAAAACGCCGGAAAACTCATATATAGTAATTACTCACTATCAGCGTTTGCTCGACTACATTGTTCCTGATGTTGTACATATTTTGTATGATGGAAGAATTATAAAAACTGGCGACAAGTCGTTGGCGCTTGAGTTGGAAGAAAAAGGTTACGAATGGATTACTAAAAATAGTTCGGAATGGGAGAACAAGTAAATCCAATAGTACAAACAGTGTTGACGGATTGCTTTCCTTCAACTTCATTCGATGCAATACATCGAATTGAGGGGAATGTAGGCTCTCTTTCTTTTTCTGGTACACAACGCGTGTGCTTGTGCTTTTCGGGAAAATCTACCTTGGAAATTACTGTAGAACAAAACTCTCAAGTTGCGATATATACTTGCTTTGAACAATATGCAGAGTCGGAATTGACTATTTCTTGTAAGGAGAATGCACAATGCACAAACTACATAGTGCAACGCATTGATTCTCTTCAAAAACTTGTGGTGAAACAAGAATCGTATAGCACATACACGAGCGGTATGTTTCAATTAGCAGGTCAAAAAGATTCTATCGAATTGTTGGTGGAAAAAAATGGAAATCAAGCAAATACGAATTTGTATGGTGTTTTCTTTCCAAGTAAGCAAGAGTCATATTCAATAGCAACTCGTGTCAATCATCAAACGGCAAATTGCGAAACCGAGGAGTTGTTCCGTGGCATTGCCGACGAAGAAGGTACAGGTTCTTTCTATGGTTTGGTTTACGTTGCACGCGATGCACAAAAAACATTGGCAAAACAGCAAAATAGAAATATGTTGTTGTCGAAAACTGCTCATATTCATAGTGAGCCTCAACTCGAAATCTATGCCGATGATGTTGTATGTACCCATGGAAGTAGTACGGGCCAAATCGATGCTGAAGCGTTGTGGTATATGCAGGCACGTGGAATTAACCGACAGATGGCTACAAAACTGTTGGTTGCTGGTTTTGCAAACGATGTTTTGCAGAAAATTGCAGACGAAAATCTTCAGGAACACATTTCACAGCAGATTGCCCAGAAATTGATGGAGCAGATTTAATGTGTAATTTGTTCTAAGCAATTTATTTAATTTATACTTTTGAGCATTAATTCATGATTATGGAAGAAAATTTGCAAGAAGAAAAGAAAAGCTTAAACTTTTTGGAAGAAATCATTGAGAATGATTTAGCAAGTGGAAAACACAAAGCAATTTTGACTCGTTTCCCACCTGAACCAAACGGTTATTTACATATAGGACACGCAAAATCTATTTGCTTGAACTTTGGTTTGGCAAAGAAATACGGCGGAAAAACAAATCTTCGTTTCGACGATACAAACCCGGTAAAAGAAGATACAGAATATGTAGATTCTATTATGGAAGATGTTCGTTGGTTAGGTTTTGAATGGGCAAGTGTGCATTATGCTTCTGATTATTTCGATCAATTATATGAATGGGCTTGTGTATTGATTAAGAAAGGTTTGGCGTATGTTGATGACCAAACTTTGGAAGAAATTCGTAAAAATCGTGGAACAGTTCAAACTCCTGGTGTACCAAGTCCTTGGAGAGACAGAAGTGTGGAAGAAAATCTTGATTTGTTCGCAAGAATGAAAGCAGGTGAATTTCCTGATGGCTCAAAAGTTCTTCGTGCAAAAATAGACATGGCTCACCAAAACATGCAGTTCCGCGATCCAATTATGTATCGTATTTTGCATGCTCATCATCATAGAACCGGCGATAAATGGAATATTTATCCAATGTACGATTTTGCTCACGGCGAAAGTGATTCTATCGAAAATATTACTCACTCAATTTGTACGTTGGAGTTCGATATTCACCGTCCTTTGTATGATTGGTTTATACAACAATTGGAAATTTTCCCTTCACACCAATATGAATTTGCTCGTTTGAACATCAACTATACAGTGATGAGTAAACGCAAATTGCTTCAATTGGTTAAGGAAAACTATGTGAGTGGTTGGGACGATCCTCGAATGCCAACTATCTGTGGTTTCCGTCGCCGTGGTTATACGCCAGAATCAATCCGTAACTTCTGCGAAAAAATTGGTGTGGCAAAACGCGACAATGTAATTGATTACTCAGTATTGGAATTCTGCCTTCGTGAGCATTTGAACAAAGTTGCTCCTCGTATGATGGCAGTTCTTCATCCAGTAAAAGTAGTTATTACAAACTATCCAGAAGGTCAAATTGAATATTTGCCAGCAGTAAATAACCCAGAAGATGAGTCTGCGGGAACACGTGAAATACCATTCGGTAGAGAAATCTATATCGAACAAGATGACTTTATGGAAAATCCTCCAAAGAAATATTTCCGTCTTGCTCCAGGGCAAGAAGTTCGTCTTCGTTATGCATATTTTATTACTTGCCAAGAAGTTATAAAAGACGCGAACGGCAATATAACAGAAATCCGTTGTACCTACGATCCTGCATCTAAGGGTGGAAATTCTCCAGACGGACGTAAGGTAAAAGGTACTATCCATTGGGTTTCAGTTGAAAAAGCAATCGATGCTGAGGTTCGTTTATTCGACAGATTGTTTGCAGTGGAAGCTCCAGAAGATGTAGAAGAAGGCAAAACATTCTTGGATAACTTGAATCCAAATTCATTGCAAGTTCTTCAAAATTGTAAATTGGAACCATATTTGGCGAACAGCAAAGTTTTAGACAAAATGCAGTTTGAACGTCTTGGCTACTTCTGCGTAGATAAAGATTCTACACCAGACCATTTGGTATTCAATCGTGCTTGTACATTGAAAGACAGCTGGGCAAAGATTAACGGATAAGAATTTACATATCAGTAAACAAAACCCGATGCTGAAAGAACAACATCGGGTTTTATTTTTTTTCTTGGTTTCATTGTTATTTCTATTCAAGTAAAAACAGTCTGAAGAAATTATCTTGAATAAAGAATATATAATTATTTATTTTACATTATACAAATCGCATAATGCGATTAACATAATAAAAAGTTTAGACAATTTATTAGATAGAGAAATTTAGCTTTCGGTTTGGTGGAAATTTTTATATCATTATTTGCAAGTTTTTCCTTGCATTTTTACTTTTATGTTTTTAAGTAACTTGTTGAAATATAACTTATTAATTAACTAACAAAGTTGTTAGTAACAAGTTTGTTAGTAACAACTTTGTTACTAATCAGAAAAATATTATTTTTGCAAAAAATGAATTACTATGAATAATCCTTTTGTATATGGAATAGCCACTGACGTTGAACACTTTACCGACCGATTGGAAGAAACCGAACGACTAACATTAAATCTAACAAACAAGATAAACACTATATTAATCTCACCTCGAAGATTAGGCAAAACGTCTTTGGTAAATAAAGTTGCCTCACAACTAAAAGAAAGAAAAGAAATTTTGGTTGTTCAAATGGATGCCTTTGCGTGCAGAAATGAGGAGGATTTTTACAGACTTTTTGCGACAGAGATAATAAAACAAATAAGCACGAAAACCGAATCCTTAATTGCTAATACGAAGAAATTTCTTTCAAATTTAGTTCCTAAAATAAGTATCGGTCAGGATAGTGAAATATCCTTTTCGTTGGAAACTACAAATAACAAGTATGATTCAGAGGTATTGAATTTGCCAGAGGTCATAGCAATTGAGCGTGGTGTACGGATTGTTGTGTGTATTGATGAATTTCAACAAATTGGAGAATTTATAGATTCTTTGTCTTTTCAGAAAAAACTTCGTTCGGTATGGCAATTACAAAAGAATACTTCGTACTGTTTATTTGGTAGCAAGCGACATGTTTTAATGAATATGTTTGGGAAGGCTTCTCATCCATTTTACAAATTTGGAGATGTAATGTTTTTAGAAAAAATTCCTACAAACTATTGGGTTGAATATATTCAACAACAATTTAGAAAAACGCAAAAAGACATTTCGAAGGATTTATGTGAGAATATCTGTTTATTTGTAGAAGGTAATTCTTCGTATGTTCAGCATTTGGCTTGGTTGTTATGGGCACGGACGGAAAATGTGGCAACGAAAGAAGATTTAATTCTTGCACAACAAGATCTATTGCGTCAAAATCATGTATTGTTTTTAAAATATGTGAATGAACTATCTGCATATCAAGTTAATGTGGTTCGTGCAATTGCAGATGGACATACGATGGATTTATATACTGGGGGAGTTATAAAGCAGTATAATTTGGGTTCAACGGCTAACGTGGCTCGCGTAATACAAGCATTAGAATCAAAAGAAATTGTAGAAGTAACGGGCAAAAAAGTTGAGTTGTCTGATCCCATTTTTGGTCGTTGGGTTCAAAAGAATCTGAATTCATTCTTTAAAGAATAGACTATATTAAGTCTTTCATATCAACACCAAGTGCCTTGCTAATTGTAAGAAGTGTTTTTATCGTAATGTTTACCCTACCAGATTCAATTCTGCTCATACTTGAACGCTCCATATCACATAGATATGCAAGGTCTTGTACCGAAAGATTCTTTTCTATTCGATAAGCCCTTATTTTGGAGGAAATTAACTGAATCTCTTCCTGATACTCCATTTATTTTGCGTAACATATTTGCTACGCAAAGATTTCTTTTTATATTTGCCTAATGCGTAACATATATGTTACGAAAAAAATTTGAAAACAAAAATTTTTTGTTGTGTTCTAGATTTTTGCACAGTAGAAAAATATGTTTGCCGAAAATAAATTTAACATTTAATAAAAGTTGCACCCGTCACGGATAAGGGTAAAAAAATGATAGCAGATGTAGAAATCAAAGGTTCATGGATTGCTACAATCAATGAACAAGGTAAAAAAATCAAGGCAGTTCCTGTTTCTTCCATAGGAGAATTATTAGGATTCACAGGAACTTTTGTTGTGTGTCAAAAAGGCTCGTGGGTAGCAACATACGATATGAACTTCAAAAAAATCAAAGAAGTTCCAGCTTCTTCTGTAGGTATGTTTAAGAACGCCGCAGGGCAAACAATGACATTTGTAAAAGGTTCATGGATAGCAACCTATGATGTAATGTTCAAAAAAACAAATGAACGACCTAATAGATAAGGTGTCTCAATTAAAAGTATAAGTCGTTTTTCGGTAAATGGCTTCTACTTATTTTTTTAATAGTACAGTAAATTTAAGACAATAAATCATGGAAACACTTACTATTCAAAAACTTTTCGATGCAAAAAATCGGAAGTTTGAAATACCTGCTTATCAACGTTCGTATAGTTGGGGTGAAAAACAAATTATGCAATTCATTGAAGATTTGAAAAATGCATCTTCGCAGTACTATTTGGGGCACTTTCTTTTTGAATCTTCGTCAAACAACACTCTTTTGATAATTGATGGACAGCAGCGTCTTACTACTTGTGTTATTTTTTTTAGTTCTCTCAAAAATGAACTGAACAATCGAAAAGCAAAAGGCGAATTTGTAAGCTTAGATTTGGATGACATTACGGATTATTACATTCGCGATATTCGCAAGGGAACTCAAAAGTTCAAAACAGTTGATTATGACAACAACTTTTTTGTAGACGAAGTGATTGATTGTAAAAATTCTTCGCAAGAACCTGCAACCCGTTCACAAGAACATATTCGTAATTCAAAAAAGATGTTTGATGAAGCTTTTGCAAAAGCAACAGTGGCGGAATTAGAAAAGTGGTATAACTTGGTGCAAAATGCAACGATTACCCAATATGTGGTTTCGAGCAAAGCCGAAGCAGCTCAAATATTTGCGTTCCAAAACGATAGAGGAAAAGAATTATCAAAATTAGAAATTCTCAAGTCTTATTTTATGCTCCAAATTTATTTGAGTTCTGATAATCAAGATTTGACAAATGAAAACATTCAATATCTTGAAAACGAGTTCAAAACAATTTACCAACGAATTGTTTCGGTTGACGAAAAAGAAGACGATGTGTTGAATCACTATTGGCGTGCTGTTAGCGGGAAAGGATTTGCTAGTGATGAAATCATTGAAGGCGTAAAAACGACATTGTCCGAACAAGCAAACAAAATAGAATGGATTAAAGATTTTGTTTCAGGCATTTCAGGTGCATTTGAAACTATTTTTAAAGTAAAAAACGACTCATATAGTTATATCCGTGATTTGTTTTACTTGAACAATATGGCATTGTCGTATCCATTTTTTATCAAAGCAGACAGGGCAAATGTAACAGAAAAAATCTATAGACGATTGGCACGATTTCTTGAAAACATTACGTTTCGCAGCTTAATTCGTGGTGGTCGTGCAGGTATTGAGACTCGATTAGATTGTGTCCTAAGAAATAATGATTTAATTGACGACAAGAGTATTAGCGATAGTATTGATTGGATGATTGACCATATTGAAACAGATTGGTGGTGGGGATATTGGAGTGACAATGAAATGAAACGTTTAGTTGATTCTGGTTGGTTTTATCAAAATCGCGTAGACAACTATTTGTTGTGGAAATATGAGATGTATTTATGCAATGACAATCATCCAATGCCACATAAGGTAACTTTTGATGAGTTAATTCGCAACGAAAGTATCGAACATATTGCCCCACAAACACCAACCAATGGCGACCCACTTGCAAATGGATATGGTATATATACAGATAAAGAAATTCCTGAAAATGGAATTGAGTCAGGTCATTGGTTGAATTGTGTTGGCAATTTAATGTTGATTTCACAATCACACAACAGTTCTATCGGCAACAAACCTTTTGCCAACAAATTGGCGTCCTATGGGAAAGACAATCTTTTAAACCAACAGAAAGAAATCATTGAATTTGTTAGCGACAAGAATAATCCGGTCTGGAACAAAGATGCTATTGAACGACGTCATAATAAAATTAAAGAAGCTGTATTAGAAATTTGGAATTTAAATTTGATATAATGGAAAACAAAAAAATTTACACACTAGGAACAGTCTTAATGATTTTCTTCATCCTATTGGCTTGGCTTTGCGGAGCGTGGATGGGTTTAGAAATCGCATCGCAGTTGTTTGCGGCAATAGCTGGTGCAATTATCGCTGCAATTATTACTATGTTACTCCTTCAAGGGCAAACTGCAACCGAAGAGGTGAAAGAAAGGAATACTAAAGTTTTTGAAGAGAAGCTTTCTGTATATAAATCATTCTTAGAGAAACTATGCGATTCTCTTGAAGATGGAGAAATAACAACAGAGGAGGCTATCCATCTTCAATTTAGTATTTCGCATTTAGCTATGATTCACACCTCAAGTGAACATATTAAGCAAATTAGCGAATGCGTGAAAAACATTATGGCTGCGGACGATGTTAAACAGGAAAATAACAAATCAAAATCAGAAACTATTTTAGAGAATTTATTCGGTATAGTTCAGTGTATGAAAGAGGAACTATATTCGAAAGAAGAAAAAAATATAGATTTACCATACAATGACGATGAAAATATAAAACAAGCTATAAAGAATTTCTGTGAAAATCTTGAAGCGACAAAAGCAAAAGAAATTGCTGAAATAAAGACATCAGATTGGAATAGCTTTGTTTATAATATTGAAAAGTTAGGTTGGAAATCTGTTGAAGAGGATCTTGGTAAAAACTCCCCTATACGTTACAAAAAGGAATTTGCCCATTTTGGAGTTGATTATGAAGAGGGATGGTATTTTTGGGCTGATATTAAAGATCACAACGGCTTACAACACGATGTATATCAACATCTTAAATGGAAATTTGGTGGAAAGTATAGTCAAGAAAATTGTTGGTGGATTTATTTTCCTAAAAAAGATAACTTCATCAAACGACCAAACTTGATGGAGGATTTACAAAATGGAGAAAATAAAGATTTCTCCAATTATGTTTTGTCAATGTTGACAGCAATAGCAACTTATATGGATAGTTTAATACAGTTACTAGATGAGATCCATTCTGAAATTAGACAATTACCTGTTCATTCTTGGCCATATTTTGAAAGATGTCTTGCTATTGATTATGATGGGAAAAATAATTCTACTGTAATTGAAGATCGTCCTTTTATAGATGTTATACTCAATAAAAATAGCTATGAAATTCAAACATCATCCAGATATAGTAATACCGATGGTTTTAATTTGTCTGATTTCATAAATAAATATGGTTTAGACCAAGGAGAAAAAAACGGCTCTCGATTATGCTATAAAAACCTTACTAAAGAAGAATGTTTGTCTAAAATTCGTGTTTTAGACAAGAAATTTCGTAAGGATTTATAATGTTCATAAACATTCTAAGGCGAATCGAGAGGTTCGCCTTTTTATTAATCCATCGGATATTTCACTCCCCATTCTTTGCGTAAATCGTCCATTTGTTGCATAACCGAAATGGTTTCGGCGTGTGGCATCATTGGTGATTCCAATAAACCTGCTTCTATACAACGACGGCTTTCAATTACTTGATATTCATAGCCCGTAATCATATCTGCCGGCTTTTCGTATGTGGCAACTTTTGCGTAATTACGATATACTTCTATAAGTTCAGGGCAATTTACATTGTCAACACGAATGTAGCCTTCTGTTCCGTTTATAATACCTTGTCTATCGTTAAGGCATAGTGCACCAGTTTGCAAGTTTGCCATTTTACCATCAGCGTAACTCAACGAAATGCTTTCCTGCATATCCATTCCTGTGGAACCTAATTGGCAATTTGTGACAGTTTTTACAATGTCGGTACCAAAATACATTCGGGCAAAATTGAGCACATACACGCCTACGTCAAGTAAAGCCCCACCGCATAGTGCTGGATTTGTGATACGTTCTTTATCTTCCAATGGATAGCAGAGTGTGGCAGAAAGAAGTCGAGGATTTCCGATTATGCCGCTATTCATTATTTCTGCAATCTTTTGTGACATAGGCATATAGCGAGTCCAAATGGCTTCGGTTACGAATACATTTTTCTCTTTGGCCAATTGCAGTAATTCTTTTGCTTCACGTGCATTTGCCGTGAATGCTTTCTCTACAAGACAATGTTTCCCCTGTTCAATAGCCTGTTTTGTATGTTGAAAATGGTGTGAATGCGGAGTAGCAATATAGACTAAGTCAATTTCATTGTCCTTTACAAGCTCTTCGTAGGAACCGTATGCTTTAGCAATATTGTATTTGTTTGCAAATGCTGTTGCTTTTTCTATAGATCGAGAGGCTATAGCTGCTACTTCGTAACCTTGTAATGGTGCTATAGTTTCTGCCATTTTCTCGGCAATCCAACCTGCTCCAATTATACCAATTTTGAATGTGTTGTCCATCTTTTGGTTGCAATTAAAATAATGTAAGCTGAAGACCTTGAGTGGATGTTAATTTCTGTTGAATGTTATTGTAACTGCAACTATCGTTACTTATTCCTAATGATTGTAATAGTTTTTTTGTTTGTTCCTCGATTTGTTCTATGTTAGAGCATTTAAGAGCTTTTCTAAGATCTATTTTCATTAAGATATCTTTTGTTATCATTCTTTTAGAATCAGGAAAGGAAATAGATTTCAAGAATTGTTTAACACATGACGAATTGAGTAAAGTAGTAATAAAAGCAGCTTCTTCTACATTTTCAAAACCGATGAAATAGCATGTGTCATCAAGCATAACAGGCTTATTGTCTTTATTCGGTGTTATTATGGTAAAATGGAAAGTTTTATACAAACCAGAAATAGCAACTTTATATGGTGCAAAAGAATAGTCTCCTATACCAAAAATAGAGAATGCAGGTTTGCCTCGGTAAATACTTGATTTACGTTCTTCGAACATGGATTTATGTGCTTGTAGGTAATTAAATGTTTTTGGATAACTAGATAGATAAACTGTGTCTTGACCAATTCTTTTCTGTGTAATTATTGTACATTTTTTTGCTTTACAAGCAATAAGGCTTTTTAAATCAGAACTTTTCAGTATATCAAAGACTAAATCCTCTTCTAAAAGGAAATGCTCTTCTAGTTTATTTGTAAATCCAGTCTCTGTTCTTGTTATTTCCATCACTTTGGAGCAATCATGTTTTACTCCTTGTCGCCATACAAAAGGACATTCTCCAGTGAGGTTGGTAGTATTTTGACTTAGTTCTATATTTGAGACAAATATTTCGTCTTGCCAACCAAATGAGTATTTGAAATTTTGGTTATAAAAATCATAAACGTTACATTTTTTTTCTGGTATAGAATTTAATTCACATGTAAACAAGGATGCTTCTACAGTAACAGAGAATTCTTTTGTACAATCAATATTTTGTTCTTCTATATTCGCAATACGAAATTGATTTGTTTCTTGTTCATATATAATATTCTTTATTACCGAATTTTTTATCAAGAAAGCGGTATGTCCAGAAAAAGAATCAAATGTTTTTAATAATGTATACATTATGTGTTCTGCAATATCAAAGTTCCCTTTCCCTGTAATTGCATCAAGTCCTTTTTGCTTCTTGAAATTAGATTTAATAGGATGATTATTTGCTCCAATACCACCTAACATAGAATTGGTTACCCAAGGAGGGTTTCCTATAAGAAGAAGATTTTGTTTAGAAATAAGTTTCTTTATAGCATTAAAATTAAAATAAAAAACATCTTGCTTGATAATGTGAATCTTAGGTTTGTTATGATTGGGATGATTTAAATAAAAATCCAAAATAGATAATTTGCATTGCCAGATATAAGGTTCGTGAATTTCAATTCCCCATATTTCTTTCAATGTTTGTATTTTTTGTATCGCTGCAAGAATGAAATTTCCTTTACCACAAGTTGGTTCTATTAGAAACTCACTAGTAATTTTCTTTGAGAGAAGTTTCTCTATTACAGCGTTTGCTAATTTAGAGTTCGTTTGATAGTCTCCATATTCTGCTCTGTTATCCGAAACGGTGTTTAAAGTCACCTTGTCTAATAAAGATTTAAACATTGAAATCTCGTCAGAAGAAGGAAAAAAATCAATACAACCACATGTCTCTTGTAGTTTTATATTAATTAAATCCAATTGCTTTGTTGATATAAGTTCGTTTAAGAACTTGGCAACTTTTGAGGTTATCTCAATGGGTATCATATCATCTTAGAAATTCCAGATATTTTTTTATTTAAATCGACTATTCGTTGATATTGTAATCTCCATTGTAAAGCGTTAGAAATTGTGAGATATCCTTGTGTCGGTGGGTTTTTAATAATTTGTTTTGCTATGTTATTTAGTGTAATATCATCCGCAGGAATATTTCTATCCTCAAGATATGCTATTATGTCATTAGTGTTTGCCCCATCTTTTATCATCTCACGCAAACGAAATGTTGTTGTATAATCAGCTGTGCGTTCTTTTGAGATAAATGAACAACTAATAAAACGTAATGTTGATGTTTTATTTATAGGATTATCGATTTTCTCATATACAAAAACTAAAAGATTATAGCCAAGCCCAAATATTTTCTGTTTTGCGTCACGAAACGGACATGATGATTGTGGTTGTTTTATTGATGTAACCTTAATGTCAGTCATTATATCTTCAGAAGGTAAATCTATCCCAATCGCAGAAGAACCAATAGAGACTGTATATGTATTAGATAATTGCTTTTGAAATTTGTGTTCTACATATGTACCAACAGCTTTACCGTCTGTAACTCCAAATAATTCTTTGTTGTTTATCTGAGATTCTGAAATGCAAAATGCCTTTGCTTCAGTCTTTAATTTGTCAATAGTTAATATAGGTTTCTTCATTACGATAATTTTTGAAATAACCAAAAATACAATTTTATTGAAAGCAAAAATTGATATGTTTAGATTAAGAGTGTCTTATATTTTGTGTTTAGAAAGCAATTATTGGATTATAACAGGTTCTTGTAAATGCTTCTTTCCCAGAAGAACAATATTGCAATAAAAAGTTTCCCTCGCCAAATTCTTTCAGGGATTCTTTGTAGGCTTTGTCTTCATTGTCATAAACTCTAATCTCTTTTTGATTAGAGATAACAACATACTTCCCATTGTATGTTTTAACCAAATCATCTTGGTTTTCTAAATAAAAATTAAAAAATTGCGAAATCATTTTTGTTGTGTTTTTTGCAAAAATAGATAATTTTTTGAAAAATGATATTGGAAACCTATTCCATAGAAATGTATGTCCATTTTTATTACATTTGCAAGAATCATTGTTTGTATGAAAACTATCGAAATGAAACAACCACGGGCGCTTGTCGTTCTTTTTTTCACAGAAATGTGGGAACGCTTTAGTTATTATGGAATGCGAGCTTTGCTTGTATTGTATCTTATACAACAGTTGTTTGATTTTGAGGGCTCGAAGACAGTTGCTTACGGTATTTTCGCCGCGTATGGTTCATTGGTGTATATGTCGCCTTTTATTGGTGGCTTTATTGCCGATAGATTTCTCGGACATCGTAAGGCGGTGATTTGGGGCGCAATAATGATGACGATAGGTCATTTTGTGATGGCAATAGAAAATGAGACATTCTTATATATCGCTTTGTCTTTTTTGATAATAGGAAACGGCTTCTTCAAACCAAATATGCCAACAATCCTGAGTGGTTTGTATGAAGAAAAAGATCCTCGCCGTGATGGTGGTTTCACTATTTACTATATGAGTGTGAACCTTGGAGCCTTTTTCTCTCCAATTTTATGTGGCATTATAGGCGAAACATACGGTTGGCATTATGGCTTTACCATTGCCGGAATAGGTATGATAGCTGGTCTTTTTATTTTCTTAAAATTCGGGCATATTATTGATTATCATGAAACGATAAATCCGGAAACAGGAGAAAAAACTTTGGAGTATCGTCCGCTTGGTGGGGTTCCAAATGCGGAAAACCTTGCACAAAAGATTTGTGGTTTGTCTAAGGAAATATGGATTTATGTTCTTTGTGTTGCCAGTGTTTTAGGGGTTTCATTGCTCGTAAAACATTATGAATTAATGTCGTATGTCATCTTCCCGTTGTCTATTGGTATTTTGGGGCTTATTTTCGTAATTGCATTGCGTAGCCAGAAAATTGAACGGGACAGATTGTTCGTGATTTTGATTTTGTTGTTGTTTACGACATTGTTTTGGTCGTTTTTCGAACAGGCTGGCTCTTCTTTGACTTTGTACGCGAGCGAAAATGTTAATAGAAATTTTTTTGATAGTGTGATTCCAGCGTCATTGTTTCAGTCTGTAAATCCAATGTTTATCTTGATTTTTGCTTCACCATTGTCGGTTTTGTGGATGCAGTTGGCACAACGAAAGAAAGAACCTTCTACACCATTTAAATTTGCACTTGGAATCTTATTGTTAAGCGTTGGCTTTTTGATTCTCGGATTAGCTCCACGATTCCTTTCATTACAAACAATTGTTGAAGGCGATTCTATTATGAAAATCGTTGCTGTTCCGGCAATTTTCTTGATTTTGAGCTATATGTTCCAGACTTTGGGAGAGTTATGCTTGTCGCCTATTGGTCTTTCTATGGTTACGAGATTGGCTCCTGCAAAAATCGTTGGTATGGTGATTGGCGCCTGGTATTTGTCGTCTTCGCTTGCGTTCCAAGTAGGTGGATGGATTGCAAATCTTACAACAGAAGAAGATTCGTATGTCGCCGCACATATAGAGAATACTGAAACATCGGAAACGTCTGATTTGGAAGCATTTTCGTATGATGAAATTGTATCTTCGGAAAAGGCGGCAAGTTCTATTCAAAGTGCTGTAGATTATGGCTATATTTCTGAAGTCCAGCTTGAACAAATGTCTGGTGAAGAAAAGTATTCTTTGTTGAATTTATTGCGATATACAAAGGTGTTTTTAACCGTAGGAATTATTGCATTCTTGGCGAGTTTGCTGTTGTTTGTATTGTCGCCATTTATTCATAAAATGATGCACGAGGAATGAAAAATATATTGCTTCATATTTGTTGTGCGCCTTGTGGATCGGCTTCGGTAGAACGACTCCTTTCTGAAGATTGGAAGGTCACTTTGTATTATTATATGCCCAATATATATCCGTTTGAGGAATGGGAAAAACGAAAGTTGTATGTAGAAAAACTTGCACAACATTTTGCTGTTCCACTAATTGTTGGTGAATATGAGCAAGATTTTTGGCGTGAGCAAGTAAAAGGACTAGAAGCAGAAAAAGAAGGAGGACTTCGCTGTCATGCTTGTTTTAAGACATTGTTGAGTGGAACGGCAAAGAAAGCGAATGAACTCGGTTTTGAGCATTTTGCTACAACATTGACAATCAGTCCTCATAAAAATTCTGCTGTAATAAAAGAGATTGGTGAACAATTTGCAGGATACACTCACTACGATTTTAAGAAAAAAGAAGGCTATAAGCGAAGCATAGAACTCAGTAAGGAGTTAGAACTATATCGTCAATGCTATTGTGCGTGTGAGTTTAGTATGAATAATGGGAAGAAGGAGGAAATAAAATGAAGATTGTAATTGTCGGTACAGCATATCCGTATCGTGGCGGTGGCATCGCAACGTTTAATGAGCGTTTGGCTACTGAATTACAAAACGAAGGGCACGAAGTTGAAATCTATACTTTTACGTTGCAATATCCGTCGTTTCTTTTCCCTGGAAAAACACAATATAGCGCGGAACCTGCTCCAGCACATCTAAAAATAAAAAGAAAGGTAAATTCTTGCAATCCATTGAACTGGATTTCTGTAGGAAGGGAACTGAAAAAAATGAAACCAGATGTGATGATTACAAGATATTGGCTGCCATTTATGTCTCCTTGTCTAAGTTCAATTAGTCGTATTGTTTCAATGAATGGACATACGAAAATTTTAGCCATTATGGATAATGTGATTCCACACGAACATCGTATTGGTGACAAATTCTTTACTAAATGTTTTGTGAATGTAACGCAAGGTTTTGTAACAATGTCGAAATCTGTTCTTGCAGATTTATCTCTTTTTGACGAGAAAAAACCACGCAGATTTTGTCCACATCCATTGTATGATCACTATGGGAATTTGTTAGATAAACAGACCGCTCGCAAGAATTTACAACTTCCTGTTGAGGGGAACTATGTTCTTTTCTTTGGATTTATTCGCGACTACAAAGGTTTGGATATCTTGTTGCAGGCAATGGCTGATCAAAGAGTTCGTGATGAAAACATTACTTTGATTGTTGCTGGTGAGTTTTATGGCAATTCTGAAAAATATCTCAGTCTAATTGATTCGTTAGGTATTGCTAATCAGGTGAAACTATGTACGGATTTTATTCCTGATAGTGAAGTGAATCAATATTTTAGCGCTTGTGATATTGTTGCTCAACCATATAAAACAGCAACGCAGAGTGGGGTTACGCAAGTTGCTTATCATTTTGAAAAACCAATGTTGGTTACCAATGTTGGTGGCTTACCAGAAATTGTTCCTAATGGAAAAATCGGTTATGCTGTTGAACCGAATGCTGAACAAGTTGCAGATGCTTTGGTTTCGTTTTTTCAAGAAAAGAAAGAACAAGAATTTATTGCAAATCTTAAGATTGAAAAACAAAAATATGCTTGGTCAAATATGACAAAGGCATTGTATGAATTAGCACAAGAGGTTAACTGATTGAAATTCGTGATACAATAAAAAAGCAGAACCCCTTACGAGATTCTGCTTGTGTAGTCATTATAGGAAATACTAATATTTTACGTAAAGTGTTTCTTTTGTAATGTTTAATACCAAGTTACCATCTTCGATTGTAACATTTGCTGGTTTTAACGTTACTTGTCCAATTGGCCAATCTCCTTTTCCCCAACGATTAGAGTTGAATGTGTCAAAATCATCTTTCCAAAGTTCTGTGAACTCTTTTTTTTCGGTGTCGTACTTTTCTACTTTCACATAGTCGATATATTGTGCACTTGGGATTTTGTTTGGATTTATGCTACCAACCCATTCAACAGATTTATCTGACCACACGTTAAAGCGAAGGCTTTCAGATTTTATCATAGTTTCCATTTGTCCAATTTCATCGTTCGATGGAGTTGTTCTACGCATTTCAACGCCGTCAAGATACCATGCAATGTAGTCAGGTGTCCATTCTATAACGTATGTGTGGTAATCTGTATTTAGTCCTGTTCCAGAAGCATATACTTGTTCTGAAGTTATTCGTTTGTTACGGTTACCCGTAATAATGTTCGTTTGAATTTTTGAAGAATCTTTTCCTAAAACTTCAATGTCTATTTCGTTCCAAAGGGTGTCTCTGTCTGTGTCGGAAAGATCGTAGTACAAGAACATAGAGCTAATGCAACCTGGAGCATACGACATTTTCATTCTTGCTTCGAAACGACCATATTTAAAGGATTCTTTAGAATATAATTCTGCTCCGTAATATTTATAACCTGCAATTTTTGATTTCCAACGAGCATACAATGTTATATCTTCTGTAACTCTATCATTTTCAAAATCCCATGGTGAGAAAAGACATGCCTCATCTTTGTACCAACTTGATACATAATAATCTGGGTTATCAGGGCTTTCTGGTTTTTCAATTTTTGAACCACATTCAACAGTAATGCTTTCTGGTGCTACGCCACGGCCTTTTGTGTCGAATGTAACTGTAAAGTTTCCTATGTTAACCCATTTTGCGTAAAGTGTAATTGGCGCATCCACTTTGTCAGTATTAAAATTCCACTGATTAATACATTCTTTTTCTTTGTACCAACCAGCAAAGTTGAAATAGTCAGTTTTTGGTTCAGTTGGTTCGGCAATTGTAACTTTCCCTTCAGCAAAGATAGTGTCATTCTCAACTTTCCCTTGGCCGTCAAACACAATAGTAAATACAGGCTTGCTATCGTCTTTACCACCACAGTTCGTTAGCAAAAATGCTGCGGATAGTAGACTAAATCCCAAAATTATAAGTTTCTTCATAATGAGTAGTTTAAAAATTAATGGTAAAGATATAAATTAACTATGAATTTCTACAAAAAAATAGATAATCATTTGTTTTTCGAAAGATTGTCAATTGAAAAAGCATATTTTTGTACAAAACATCCATAAATATATTGACTTATGATAAATCGTTTTCTTGGTCTAATTTTTTCTGTATTTGTAAGTTCTATTGCTGTTTCACAACCGTTTGTAATACCATTGTCTGGAATTGCATCTATTGGTGATAAGCGTTCTAGTCAAATTATAGAACATACTGGTTATACGGTAAGTTACAATCCACAACTGCATATTCCAAATTGGGTTGCGTATGAATTAACCGCCGAAGAGGTTAAAGGTACAGTTTCTCGTAAGGGCAATGCTTTCTTCCCAGATCCTGAGGCCGAAGGTGTTGTGATAAGTACATACGACTATTCTGGCTCTGGATATGACCGTGGTCACATGGCTCCTGCTGGCGATATGAAATGGAGCAAAGAGGCGATGATGGAAAGCTTTTACTTGTCGAATATATGCCCGCAAAATCCAAATTTGAACGGTGGCGATTGGCGAATTTTGGAAGAAAAAGTTCGTGTGTGTGCAGGATATTATCAGTCTATTTATGTAGTTTGTGGTCCATTGGTGTCAAAGAAACCACAAACAATTGGCACAAATAAAATTGCAGTTCCTGACGCCTTCTTTAAAGTGTTACTTCGTTTTACAGACAAGGGTGTCGAAACAATTGGTTTTATTTTCAAAAACGAAGCAGGCCATAAACCATTGACAGAGTATATGGTTACAGTTGATGAGGTTGAAAAACTTACGGGTATAGATTTCTTCTCAATTCTGCCTGATGCACAGGAAAAAGCTACAGAAAGTACCTATTGCGCAAAATGTTGGTAATGATTTTGGCTTGAATTTTGCTTACTCTTTGATTTTTAATTATTTTCGCGAAAAATTATGAAGAGTATAGTTCGAAATATCTTGGTGTTGTTGCTTGCATCAATCGCTTTGTCGGGAGTGGCTCAAAACAATAATATCTTTATTCAGAAAGAAAATAATCCAGAATTGCGGGTTACGGTTACTGGCTATTTTGGTATTAGTTTGATTACCACGCACATGGGGTTTGTTCGCTATGGCTTTATTCAGATAAAATCAACTGGTGAACAAAAAATTACTTGGCTTTCGAGAGAACAATTTATGAGTCAAGTGGCTGGTGAAATGGTTTCGAAGGCGAATCCGGAAAAGAAGAATTTGTTGGAAGAAAAGAAAATATCTGCTTCTACATTCGATAATTTATGGAAACTCCGCTATGCTGAATATCCATACGATGGAAGCAATGAAAAAGGATGGGCAGGAAAAGATTTTATGCCGAGTGATGCACAACTTGCTTTCCTAAAACGCAATTATCACTATAATGGTCTAGATCAATTTTTCTACGGTGAAGATATGTGGAGGTTGATTAAAGATATGCAAGATCCTAATTGGCAAAACCAATACTCAAGTTTGAAATAAATTTTTTGTTATGAAACGGAATAAAACAATTACGAAGGACGACTATCTACGTGCCAATCGTAAAGCAAGCAGGGAATTGGAAATTTCCTTGTACGGACATCCGTTGCAACATCAACGGATTCACAAGTCGAAAAAAGTGTATGACAGAAATAAAATGAAGGCAGGCGACAAACGCTTGCCTTTTTTGTTGTCTGCATAAAGGGATTTTACTGTTTCGATTGTCTAATGTTTGTAAAAAGTTGAAATTTCTTGTTCGTTGGTATTTTTTATGGAATACGAATTTGGTGGAAATTTTGATTTTTCTTATTTTTACAAACTTATATTTCAAAAGGTATGAAATTTTTACAAATAGTTTCAAAAATAATGTCAGTAGCATTTGCTACGATGTTCTCGGTTTCGGTTTTAGCATCAGATCCAACTTGGACTCGTGTGAATTACACAAGTTCGACTGCGTTTATTGGTACGGTAAAAATCAATGAGTATGATGCAACTTTCCCAATAACGGTTGAAGAAGGCGATTACATTGGTGCCTTCGTTGGTAACGAATGTAGAATGGTTGCCAAAGTGTTCGCATATGATGGAAAATTGTATGTTTCTTCTGTTATTCAAGGCGGCGATGCTTCGGATATGACTGGCTCAACTTCTGAACCAGAAGAAGTTGAATGGAAAGTGTGGGACAACTCTGCAAGTAAATTGATTGACCATGTTGTATATGGTACATTAATGACAAATTCTGCAGGCGAAATTTTCGATTACATCATAGGTAAACCAAATACAAATAGTGAATTGGAGTCGTTGACAATTACTTCTCAAACGCTAACTCCAAGCTTCTCACCTGCAACTACTGAATATGAAATATCTGTTCCTTTTGGAGCAGAACTTCCTGCATCTTCTGCTTACGAAGCCATTGCAACTGATTCAAGAGCAAAAGCTGCAGTTGTTGCTGCAACAAGTTTCGACAAAGATGGTAAGGCTGTTGCAACAATTACAGTTACAGCCGAAGATGGAACAAAAACAGAGTACACAGTTACATTCGTTCAAGAAAGTTGTACGGCTACAGCTCCAACAGTTACGGAAGTTTCAGATGCTGCTTATTGCGTTGGTGATGAAAAAATGGTTCTTTCGGCTGTTTTTGCCGACAAGGCTGCAAAAGCGGTATGGTATTCAACAGCAACAGGTGGTACTGCATTGTTCGAAGGAAATACATTTGATCCAAAGAAAACAACTGCAGGCACAACTGACTATTATGTATCTAAAAATGATGGGACTTGCGAAAGTGTTGCAAGACAAAAGGTTACTTTGACAATAAATGCTCTTCCAACAATAGATTTGTCAGCAGTACAAACGACAATGTGCTCGGCAGATGCTGCACAAACTTTGACTGCTACTCCAACAGGTGGAACTTGGTCTGGTAAAGGTGTTACAGGCTCATCTTTCTCTCCTGAAAAAGGTTCAAGTACTCTTACCTATTCTGTTATAGTGGATGGTTGCTCGGCAAGCGAAGATGTTGATATTACGGTTACAACTCCTACAACTCCAACTGCTACTCCTGCAACTGTTGAGGTAGGTGGAACTGTTCCTGCTCTTGAGGCTTCTGCTTCAGGTACTATTACTTGGTACGATGAGTCTAAGTCAAAATTAGGTACAGGTGCAACATATACACCATCTGTTTCTACTGCATCTGAGAAAGTGTATACATTCTATGTAACTAACACAGAATCATCTTGTGAAAGCGACTATGTCGCAGTAACATTCTCGGTTACATCTTGTTCTACAGAGGCTCCTTCGATTGCAGATGTTGATGCTGTTTGTGAAGGTTCTACTGATTTCCCTGCATTGACTGCAACAGGTACAAATATTGTTTGGTACGATGCTGCGACTGGTGGTAAAAAACTTGGTACAGGTGCTACATATACTCCAACAGCAGTTGGTACATATTACGCATCACAAAATCCTGGTTGTGAAGGTCCTCGTGCTTCGGTAACAATTGCTTCAATTGCGAAACCTGCAGCTCCAAAAACCGATGCAACAAATGCTTGTCTTGGTTCAACTGCTAATTATATTGTAAGAATGTCTGGTAGCCTTGCTTCTGGAGCTTCTCTTCAATGGTATGACGAGAATGGTCTTGCAAAAGGAACAGAATCAATTCAAACTGTATCTGTAACTGATGCTAAAGAATATGTATATAGTGTAGAACAAATCGTGAATGGTTGTGTGAGCGAGAAGGCTACTGCAACGTTGACGGTAAATGCATTGCCAGAACCAGTTATTTCAATTGAAAAATCTTATTGCTCGGACTCGAAAGAAACAGTTGTCCTTTCTGCAGATTTGACTGGTGGTGATTTTACAATTGATGATATAATTGCAGAGGATTTCGTTCCAGCAAATTTGTCATCAGGTTCTCACACAGTTTCTTATACTTATGAAGATAATAATGGCTGTTATGGTACGGCTTCCGAAACATTCTCTATAGATAATTGCGAAGCTCCTGCTGTAGAAACCATTACATTAAATACAACTGAACTTTCTTTGAATAAAGGTGATGTGTACGAAAATTTTGTGGTTGAAATTTCTCCTGCAACTGCTCCAAAAACAGTTTCTTGGACTTCTTCAAATACTAAGGTTGTAACTGTGGACGCCGATGGTAAAATAACTGCTGTTGGTGCAGGAATAGCTACAATTACTGCGACTTCAACATATACTAAAACAAAATCTGTTACTTGTGAAATAACAGTTGTCGCTCCTGTTGAATCAGTAGCATTCAATAATACAAAAGATTTAACTGTGTCGGAAGGAAAATCAATTGACTTGTCAAAGAATCTCGTAATAAATCCTTCGGATGCGTCTATAAAAGAAATTACTTGGAAATCATCTTCATCTGCTGTATCAGTAGTTGATGGTGTTGCTTCTGCTTCGGATGTGGATGGCAACACAGAGGTAACAATTACAGTAACTGTTACCTCTGAAGATGGAACAACAAAGTCTGCTGAAGTTGTTCTTACTGTTACGAAACCTTGCGACTTGTCTGCTCCAAGATTGGTAAATGCAACTCAATCAATTTGTGCAGGTAGTAGTGAAGCAGTTACATTCTCTGCTACTGGCGATGCAACAGCATCGTGGGTATGGGAAGATGAGACTGGAAAAACGGTAAGCACAACAAATTCGTTCTCTACTGCAAAAGCAGGAAAATATTCAGTTTATCTTGAAAAATCTGGTTGCATAAGTACAAAAGTAACTGCAACTTTGATTGAAAATGCTATTCCTGCTAAACCATCTGTTGCAAATGTATCGGTTTGCGACGGTGAAAAGGGAATGTTTACTTCCGATGTTGTTTCTATATGGTATGATGCTAATAACACAGAGCTTGCAAAAGGTAATACATACGCTCCTGCAGTTGCTGGTACTTATATTGCAAAACAATATGCTGATGGTTGCTATAGCCAAGCAACAACTGTTACTTACACTGTAAATGATGCTCCTGAATTTTCTGTTGCAGATGTAACAGTAACAGCTGGTTCTTCAATTCCTAATTTAAAGGTTACAACAAGTACAAGTAATACGGTAACTTGGTTCTATAATAATGCGGAAGTAGGCACGGGTAGTAGTTACGCTACTAAACAAACTGAAGTAGGTACATATACATATTATGTTGTTGTGTCTAACGGATCAACAGGTTGTTCGTCAGAAAAGACTCCTGTTAGTTTGCAAATTTCTGATTGTGATTTACCAGCACCAGTTGTCGCAAAAGAAGAACAGTCTGTATGTGCTGGCGAAACAGCACCATCGTTCACAACGAGTGCAACAAATTCAGTGACTTGGTACTCTGATGCAGCTTTGACAAAAGCCGTTGGAACATCTAAAACATTTACTCCATCAGCTGCTACTGCTGGTACATATTATTATTATGTAGCCCAAAAGGCAACGTGCCAAAGTCCTGCAACAAAGATTACTTTGTATGTGAATGAATTACCTTCTGTGTCGGTTTCTTCGGTAGATGCTTTGACAACAGACGATGCCCCTGTTGCAATATCGGCTTCTCCTGCAGATGGTGTATTTAGCGGAAATGGCATTACAGGCTCTAAGTTTAATCCTGCCGTTGGTGTAGGCGTTTATACTATAACATACACTTACGAAGATTTGAATGGCTGTTCAAATTCAGCAACAACAAAAATTACGGTAACAAAAGGTTTAACTGTTGATAGATCGGAATTGGGTGAAGCACTTGCTCTTGCAAACAACATCTCTTCTATGTATGCAGATGATAATATGTATCCTTCTTCTGCTAAGTTAATTCTAACTCAAGCAATTCGCGTTGCTCAAAGTTACTATGATGACTATACATCATACACTCAAGCTGAGTTAGATAAACAAACACAAACATTGCGCGATGCTATGGATACATTCTTGGCAAGCAAAATCGACGGAGTTGATTTGTCTAAATTGCAACAAAAGATTCAAGATGCTATAACAACGGCATCTATAAATGAATCAAAGAAAGGAAATTCTGTAGGTAATATCCCAGCTGAAAGTTTCAATATGTTGCAAAACGAAATAGCTGCTGCAAACACTGTTTTGAATAGCAATACAACAAATCAGGCAATTATAAATTCTGCTGTGTTGACATTGCAAAATGCTATCGATGCCTTCTTGAACTCTGAGATTAAGAATGAATTGACAAAAGTTGCATTTGAATCTGATAAGATTTACTTGGTTGAAGGTCAAAAATATACTCCAAACTTGATTCTTAACCCTGTAGGTGCAACTTCTGACTATACAAACTTTACTTGGACTTCTTCAAATAACTCTGTTGCACAAGTTTATGGCTCAGGTATGATTGAAGCAAAACAAGCTGGTAGTACTGCTATCTCAGTCTCTTATTCTAACAATACAGCTTTGAGTGACAGAATGGTGGTTGTTGTAACAAAAGTTCCTGAAATTGTTTCTATTACAATGAGCATGAAGGGCGATCAGTTGTATCTTGATTTTGCAGAAGATATGAGTGAGCCAGCTCCTAATGTATATTCAGAATTGTATGTATATGGAAAAACAATTCCTATGTACAATGTGAAAAACATTGCCACATGGCCATTAAATCCAAATAGAATAATTATATCCCTTGGTTCATATATTGATGATCCTAACGACATTATCGTAGTATACAAAGGTAATTCATTGACATCTGCGTATGGTGCTGATGTTCCAAATTTTGAATATCACATGGCAACAACTGCAGTTGATGATGTTGTAGAAAATGAAATCGTTGCATATCCTTCAGTTGCAAGTTCTGTAGTAACTGTTGCAGGTGTTAGCGAAGGCGATTTGATTCAAGTTGTTGCTGCAACAGGTAAGATTGTAATGACTCTTTCTGCTGATTCTGAAAATCAAGAAATTGCTCTAAATAATTTGACTTCAGGCTTGTATTACATACTTGTTTCAAATAGCCATAAGGTAAAAGCAAAGGCAAGTTTTATAAAGAAATAATTTGTAATTGAAAGGCTGTCCTAAAAAGGGTGGCCTTTCTTTTTTTATATAGGATTATAATGAAACAGATTGTTAGTTTTTTTGTTTTAGTTTTCTTTTCTTTTTGTTCGTTTGCTCAAATGATGACTGCAGACGAAGTATCTACAACGTTTTCTCCAAAGAATTTAATGTCAAACCGTCCGGAGTATTCTTTGTCGGCAATCATCCAATTAAACTTTGGATTTTCATTGGTGGAGAATTCTGTTGAACAAATTATCGTGCAAAAAGATGACGTTCAATATGTGTGTGTATACAACGAACAAAATCAACTAAAAGAAATTACAAGTGCGGGCAAAACTCTTTGTAAGTTAACGTACAATTCAAAAGGTAAAGTAGAGGTGGTTAACCTTGTAGATAAAATTATTGCAATCACATACGATAAAAAAGGTCGTGTGGCAAGCGAAGCGTGTTTGTATCCTCATTCCGACAATGCTGCAATGTCTCAACACAGTTCATCAAAGTTAATTGTAACTGAAGATTATGTTTTCCTTGATGAATGGAGTAAGTCATTAACTTCTCCACGAATCTATTTGTTAGAAATTTTGGATGATTCAAAGGTGAAAGAATGGGCTATAGACGCAATGTATTTGTACGACTATAAGGGTAATGGCTCAATGAAGGAGAAAATCGTTACTGCAAGCAATAATACTCGTGATGCTGTATATAGTTTTACTTATAAGAAAAACGCTTTACAACAACAAATTAAATCCTATACAAATAGTCCGATGGTAGAAAGTTCGACTTATTTGTATGAAAATGGTAGATTGACAAAAGTAAATAAAGGCTATTTCAAACGCGCAAAGAGAAACCCTCCACTTATTAGTTCTGAAACAAATACTATGGTGTATGATTCAGTTGGCAATTTGCTAGAATATTCAAGTTATGACGGTTATCGTTACGACTACTGTGTAATGAACCGCGATAGCAAAAATCGCATTATGAAAGTTCAAAAAAAACAAGAAAATGGCGAAATGACTCCTATGTTTCAATGTGAATATAATGACCAAGATTATGTAGTAAAAAGTGTAAATGGCCGTTCGGTTTGCCAATACACATACGAATTTGATGCACAAGGAAACTGGACATCGTTGACGGTTGTAGAAAATGGTAAGACCAAAACAATAACTCGTCAGATTTCGTATAAAAAATAACAGATTTTTAATGAGGATTTATGGAACAGCATTCTATTTTTAGGATGCTGTTTTTATTTGTAGTGTAAGTACTATAAAAACAAAAAAAGGAACAATTTCTTGTTCCTTTTTGCGTCGGGGTAGCAGGATTCGAACCTGCGACCTCTTGGTCCCAAACCAAGCATACTAACCGGACTGTACTATACCCCGTTTTTAACGATGCAAAAGTAACTCTATTTTTTATATTTCCAATAGAAATGTGAAAAATATTTCAATCTTTTTTTTCTAAGGTAAATTTCTTTTCGAACAAGTCGTTTGACAAACATTAAATACTTTAAGATAAATCATGTGAAATGGTTGTATTTCGAACGAGAAATTTTAATTTTGCATTACTAATAATTGGAATTATGGCAAAAACACTTCCTTTTTCAAAAGAAAAAATACAAGAAATAATAAAACAGTTCCCAACGCCTTTTCATATTTATGATGAAAAAGCAATCATAGAAAATGCAGAGGAATTAAAAAAAGCATTTGCTTGGAATGAAGGTTTTCATGAATATTTTGCTGTAAAGGCTGCTCCAAATCCATATTTGGCTAAATTGTTGGCTCAACATGGTTTCGGTTGCGACTGTAGTTCGTATCCAGAATTATTGATTGCAGAGCAAGTTGGTAATGTTGGCGAAAACATTATGTTTACTTCGAACGATACGGGCGATTATGAATTTCAAAAGGCAAAAGAATTAGGTGCAATCATCAATCTTGATGATATTTCGCACGTTGCTTTCTTGGAAAAATGTGCTGGCATTCCTGAATTGGTTTCTTTCCGTTATAATCCAGGAAGTTTGAAGTCGGGAAATGATATTATTGGTAATCCAGAAGAAGCTAAATATGGTTGTATGGAAAACCAATTGTTTGATGGCTACAAAATGTTGAAGGAAAAAGGCGTTAAACGCTTTGGTATTCATACAATGGTTGCCTCTAATGAATTGAATGAAGAGTATTTTGTTGAGACAGCTCGAATTCTTTTCAATCTTGTTGTGAAAATCAATAAACAATTAGGTATAAAATTCGATTTTATCAATCTTGGTGGTGGTCTTGGTATTCCGTATCGTCCCGAACAAAAGAAACTTGACGTATTCAAGATTAGCGAAGGTATTCGTAAGGAATATGAGTCTATCTTAGTTCCAAATGGTCTTGCTCCAGTAAAATTGTATTTGGAATCTGGTCGTTTTATTACAGGACCTTACGGATATTTGGTAACAACAGTTCGTCACTTAAAACATACATTCCGTGATTATGTAGGTGTAGATGCAAGTATGAATAACTTGATGCGTCCAGGTATGTATGGCGCATATCATCATATTACAGTTTTAGGTAAGGAAAATGCTGCTTGTGATCATGTTTATGATGTAACAGGTTCTCTTTGTGAAAACAACGATAAATTTGCTATTCATCGTGAATTGCCAGAAGTTGAGATAGGCGATATTATTGCAATACACGATGCTGGTGCACACGGCCACGCAATGGGTTTCAACTATAATGGAAAACTTCGTTCCGCAGAACTTTTGTTACGAACAGACGGTAGTGTAAAAATGATTCGTCGTGCAGAAACAGTTGAAGATTTATTTGCAACTCTTGATTTCGCTGGCTTAAAAGACTTTAAGTAATAGAGAATCATATATTTAGAATGTAAAAAGCAAATTAATCCTCGGATTGATTTGCTTTTTTTGAAAATAATTATCACATTTGTAAAGGAATCACAAATGTGATTTTGACATATTAGAAGCATTGAGCTTTATTTCTTTCTCTATGAAAGTTTGGCGACTATAATAGAATACAAAAGAAATAAGTGACTATGTTCATGCTACGGCGTGGGCTTTACTTATTTCGTGTATTCAGGTTACGCCAAACACCTCATAGAGCGGGAGACGGTAAGTTTCACGCTTTTTTTATGCCCATAGGTGAAAACAAAAAATATAGAAAAAGATGAAGAAATTTTTAAGCCTTGCGACCATGTTACTGTTGTCATGTGCAAATTTTGCAGGCAATCCAAAGGAAACAACTTGGGAATCATTAAGTGAAGTTATGGAGTATAAATATCAAGGTCCAACAGCTCGTTGTTGTGATGGAACGTATAGTTATAGTCAAAATCATCAGGAACTTGTTCTCATCATCGTGGTGTTTGTGAATGGTATAGATAATATTAAAAATTTTATGTATGAATGAAAAGTTAAAAGCACATTTTTTAAGAATTTATGCTTTAATGTTAGCTGATGGCAGAATTGATCCTCGAGAATTAAGTGTTCTTTATGAAATAGGGAAAAAAAGAGGAGTAACAACAGAAGAAATTAATGCTGTAGTTATGAAACCTGGTGGTTCAAATTATTTGCCAGATACTATAGAAGAAAAAGTAATTATGCTATACGATTTGGTTCAATTAGCTTGGGCAGATGGTGAAATTCAAGAAGAAGAAAGAAGAATGGTTGAATCTATTTGTGCAAAAATGGGTTTTCCAACAGAGAATATTCATTCTATTGCAGATTTTCTTTTTGAAGGTGTAAAAAATGGCATAACGGAAGAACAATTGTTAAATGAATTAGCATAGTAGAGTTATGGATTTGAAGATTTTTAAAACTCTTTTGGGTGTTGATAAAGTAGATAAGACGAACCAATCGATTAATAGTGCTGTAAATGATGATAATTCTGTTCGTAAGCAAAACTATAAATCGCTTGGCTTTTCTGATGCAGGAAAAGTTGGAGGATCAGAAGAGGCGTTAATTCCTAATTTACATGCAGCAAAGGCAAAGTTGCAAGCAGAACTAGCTTCTGACAGTAAAATTCAAGGAGCAGAACAAACTAGAATAAGAAATGAAATTGCAAGATTAAAAGGAGAGAAAGACACTCTTGAAGTAAAGAAAGAACGAAAAGAAAGTGATTTAGATAGAGCTGGTAAAGACATTGAGGATTTAAGAAAGGAAATAGCATCAATAAAACAAGATCCTACTCAAGTTGTTGAGAATCCGACAGGTAAAGTAGGTTTTTCTATAGGATTTTTTATTATATGTGTCCTAACAGTTTACTTGTGGATATTTTATTCGTCAGCTTCTTATTCAGCATTTTTTAAACAATTTACTTTAAATAATATTGGAGTTGCAAGTGCAATATTTGATGCACAAGCACTTCCTAAAGCGTTTGGCGATGGTTTTGGCGAATTATTATTAATAAGTACTATACCTTTTGTGTTCTTAGCTTTAGGGTATCTAATTCATAAGTTTGGCGAGGAAAAGTCAAATGTTAAATATCTAAAAATAACAGCATTATTTGGGGTGACTTTTATTTTTGATACAATTTTAGCTTATGAAATCACTGAAAAGATTTACAATATAAAAGCACAAAATATTTTTGAAGTAGTGCCTGAATACTCATTTGCATTGGCGTTTTCGTCAGTGAACTTTTTGTTAATCATTTTTTCTGGTTTTGTTTCCTATGTAATTTGGGGCTTAGTTTTCGATTTTGTTATGGAATCGCATGCGAAATTAAATGTGGTTCGAGTTAAAATTAGTGAAAAAGAAGCTGAAATTCGTCGTAAAAAGAAACAGTGTAATGAATATAAAGACGATATAGAAAAAATAGAGAGTGAGATTAAAACAAAAGATGTTGAGATAAGGGAAAAAGAAAATGAGCTAGAAAATGTTGTTTATCCTGTAAATATCTTAGTCGATTGTTTGAATAGTTATTTGGCCGGTTGGATAAATTTTTTGGCAGGTGTGGGCAAGGCAAAAAATGAACAAGAACAGATAAGGCTTACAGGTCAAAATACAATAGGTGAGATTTCTAAATAATTATTGAAATGAAAAAGACAGTATTTGCATTTTTAACATTGGGTATTTCTTTGTTCTCTTCGTGTGTACCAGAAGGAGATGGAAATGGTAAAGGTACAGAGGAATCTGTGGAAATATCAACAAAACAACTTAATGTTACTATTTTGCTTGATTTATCAGATAGAATTATAGCTACAGATACTCCAAATCACACAGAAAGAGATTTGGCAATAGTGTCTAATGTCGTAAAATACTTTAAGGAGGATATGAGGGCAAAAGGCGCTTATATGGCAAAAGGAAAAATTCAAGTAGTATTTTCTCCAGCACCTTCTAATTCGGCAATTGCATCTCTTGCAAAAACATTAGTTATAGATTTAGGTCCAATGGATAGTAAAAGGAAAAAGTATTATTACGATAATATGGATAGTATATTTACTTCATCATTGAGAAAGATTTACGATATGAGTATACAATCTAAGTCTTGGGTTGGTTGTGACATTTGGAGATTTTTTAAAGATGAAATTGATTTATATAAAGATAATGATTATGATAACATATTTATTGTTGTAACAGATGGTTACATTTATCATAAAAGTTCAATGATGCAACAAGGCAACAGATACTCATATTTGCTTCCTAATCTTATTCGAAGTAAAGGTTTAGATAATCCTACAAAGTGTTTAGATATTATTGCAACACAGGATTTAGGATTTATAGCAACAAGAAAGGATCTTAATGATACGAAGGTTTTATTTCTTGAGTTAAACCCGAATTCGTCACGACCAAGTGATTTTGATGTAATGAAAGAGTTTCTAGGAAAATGGTGTTCAGAAATGGGAGTACAAAAATATGCTTGTTATAAAACCGCTCTACCTGTTCAAACAGAAAAAGCAATTAAAAAGTTTTTTGATTAAATAGATGTTGTAGTAAAGAAAAGTATTTGACATGTCCTACCTCAATCGATAAATTCGGTTGGGGTAGTTTTTTATGAACGGTGTATGATTTTATCCTCTTTTACTATATAAAAGCAACTTGCAATTTGGCTATCATTTATTAAAATAATATATTTGTCGAACCAAATATCCTAATTATGATAATACCATTGCAAAAACAGTATGATTTTTATGTTGCCCACGAGAGTGACTTATTGTCTCTTTATGAGGGTAGTTATTTAGTTATTTCGGACAATTGTCAGGTTTTCCCTTTTGAAAAAGCAAGGTCAGCATACGACTTTGGAGTTACAAACTTTGGTGTCGGTCATTTCCTTCTTCATAAATGTGAGAAGAATAGTTTAGAAACTCATATCATTCATTATAACTATTAATTGGATATGAGATATTCTTTCGTGAAGAATGGTATTTCAAATCTCTTGATAACTCCCTGTACATTAAATCTTTCTGATTATGAGACAAATTCTCCTGATTTGAAAATAAAAAAGGGTGTTTCTGCTCTATGGGATACCGGTGCGACAATTAGTGTTATATCAACAAATTTGGTTCAAGAACTTGGACTTATACCTATTGACGTGAAAAGAGTAAGTGGTTTTGTAGGCTCGTCAATTTTGGCAAAATCTTATGTTGTTGATTTAGAGTTTGGAGATTTAAAAATAGGATTTACCTCAGTTGTAGAAGCTCCATTAATACGTTACGATATGATAATAGGTATGGATATAATGGGAATGGGTGATATTCATGTCACCCATCCTAAACTATCAACAGTGTTTGAATTTGTTGTGGAATAATTATTGTGCTTTTGCCTTTAATGTCAAATCTGCAAGAACAATTGCCGCTGCACATTCAACAATAACAGGTACGCGTACGGCGATGCAGGCATCATGTCTTCCCACTATTGTAAGTGGCTCTATTTTGCCGTCTGCGAAGTTAAATGTGTCTTGTGGTAGAGAAATACTTGCTGTTGGTTTTACGGCAACAGAGAATGTTATATCGTTGCCATTTGTGATGCCGCCGTTTATACCTCCTGCGTTGTTTGTTGCAGTTTTTCCAGAAGCATCAAGAATCATATCGTTATGTTCGCTTCCGTACATTTTTGCGGCTTCTCGTCCGCAGCCAAAGTCTATGCTTTTAATTGCAGGAATAGAGAACATTATATGAGCGATTTCTGACTCTACTGATCCGAAAAATGGCTCGCCAAGTCCGACAGGTACATTTGTACATTTACAGGCAATCATACCGCCTACAGAATCTTGTCGGCGAATTGCTTCTTTTATAGTTTCTTCGATATTTGTGCTACCGCCAACTTCAGTTAAAGTTGCTTCTATTTGGATTGGTGCAACGATTTTCTTTGCGATAACACCTGCGGCAACAATACCAAGTGTGATTCTTCCCGAAAAATGTCCGCCACCACGTGGGTCATTATAGCCTTTGAATTTTTCCTTTGCCGTAAAATCAGCATGACCTGGTCTTGGATGATTTACTAAGTTTGAATAGTCGCCAGATTTTGTGTTTGTGTTTTCGAAAAGAATTGTGATAGGAGAACCATTAGTCTTCCCATTGAAAACACCGCTAACAATGTGTGGAATATCGGCTTCGATACGTGGCGTTGAACCTAATTTCCCGGAACGACGGCGCTGAATATCTGTGTCGAAGTCTGCTTCGCATAAATCTATGCCAACAGGGCAACCATCTATAACAACTCCGACTTTATCTCCGTGACTTTCTCCGAAAATCACAACTTTAAATATGTCTCCAAATATATTCTTCATCGTTTAAAATTTTGGTAAATGTAGAAATTTATTTCGCTTCTACAATGTGCTCGTAAATTCCTGCTAAATATCTCCATTCAGGAGAATTAAAACTGCTATTATGCCACAAGCAAACAAATGTCCCGTTATATTTTTTAACTGTTTCAATGAGTGTATCAACCATTTCGATTGCTTCGTCGTATTTTCGTGCTTTTTGTAAGGAAATATCCATTAATGTTAGTGGCAATTCCTTGATTTTCATTATCTTTCTTCTTTCGCAATCAAAAAGAGAATGCTCAATGCACATACCAGTACGAAATCCAAGATGATGTGAATAATACAAACTGCTATCTTGTGTAATTCCGTTTTCTTCTAATAACCGGAATGTTTGTGGAAAATTCACTTTTAAATAGTGTTGCCGATTTTTATCTATTTTTTTGCTAAAAATACGTTCATAATATTCCTTGTCGTTTTGCATTTCTCGCCAATCATCTTCAAGGAAATAATTTGAATGTATGGCAATATCGTGGTTTCTTGCAATAATCGATTGTATTATTTTCTGTCCGCGTTCAGTAATGATTTCAAAGTCGTTTTTCTTTGATTTCAAGAAATAAAACAGTGATTTTTGCCCGTTTTGCTCGCTCAAATCCATAAGATGCTGATAGGTATCGTATGGATCTTCGCCATTCTTATACATTTTCATTGTCGCTTTCAATGCTTTGATTGAAAAACGCTTGCAAATGTCTCCAGCACAGTTCTTTACATAGTCAAAACGGGTCCCCCATTTGTAAAGATAATCTATGTCGTGGGTAAGTATCTTTTTGTATTTCTGTCTAACAGGAATTTCGTAACCAAAATGAGTAAGTAGTTTGCGAAGAAATTCAGCATAAACGTGGACTAACGGTTTTTGTATAACGCCAAACTTTACTGCGCAAGACTCTTCTTCAGGAAATCTACCAAACTTGTCTTTCTTATCTTGAACCATTTCTTCCCATCGGCTTAACATAAAAAATGAGTTGCCGATAATGTCCACACCACAATAAATTGATTTGCCGTGGTCTGTGAATCTATTAGATCCGTAGAAAAAAGGAATTGGCTCACCGAAAGTGTTCTTTAATTCCCACAATTTTTCAGGTAGATACGACTTCTTACAATACCCAATGGATTCTGGAATGTAAGTGAAAAAATTGTCTGCAAACTCAATAAATTTCCCGTCGGAGAATACTATTTTATACACTTGGCTGACAGAAGTATCAAATACTTCATACTCAATGCCAAGAATTTCGCCAAAGATTACCTTGAAAACATAATTTTTTTCCGGAAGGAACTTTGATTCTGTATAAATGGCAATTTTCTCCATACAAAAAGAAACGACGGAAATCTATTATAGGTTAGATTTAATCTTTGCAGCCATTTCTGCCAATTCTTCGTTTGATGGTGAAAGTTTTGGACCTCCAAAATTCATCTCACCAACAGAATTGTGCAATGGAATCAAATGTATGTGGCAATGTGGAACTTCTAAACCAACAACGCCAACACCGATACGAACGCAGTCAACACTTTTTTCAACGGCTTTTGCTACTTGTTTTGCAAATACCATCATTCGTCCAAGAACATCGTCGTCTACATCGAAGATGTACGATATTTCTTTCTTAGGAATAACTAAAGTGTGACCCATTGTCATTGGGCTAATATCAAGAAATGCCAAGAATTCATCATTTTCGGCAACTTTGTGCGCTGGAATTTCGCCAGCAACGATTTTTGAGAATATAGAAGCCATAGTATTAACGAGAAATTTCAACGATTTCGAAAGGAATTTTTCCTGCAGGAACTTGGATTTCAGCAATATCGCCAACTTTTTTGCCAAGTAAACCTTTAGCAATAGGGGTGCTGATAGCGATTTTACCGCTCTTTAGGTCAGCTTCTGACTCAGCAACCAATGTGTATTGCATTTCCTTATTTGTCTTTGTATTTCGAACTTTTACTTTCGATAGAATTTGTACTGTCGACATATCCAATTTAGATTCGTCGATAATACGAGAATTCATAATAGTTTGTTGAAGCTTAGATATACGCAATTCCAAAAGTCCTTGTGCTTCTCTTGCTGCATCGTATTCAGCATTTTCCGACAAATCACCTTTGTCGCGTGCTTCTGCAATTTGTTGAGAGATTTTTTTACGCTCAACAGTTGTTAATTGTTCAAGTTCTTGTTGTAATTTACGCAAACCTTCTTCTGTTACATAAGAAATAGCCATAAGTGATAATTTTTTCTTGGTATAAAATAAAACAAAAGGAATCCTCTTTTCAAGGATTCCCATTTCTTTTTCGCAAATATAATAAATTTTATTGCAAACCTAAAGTTGAGCGACCAATTTCCTTTCCGTCACAGAAAATGGAAATTTGGTATGTTCCGATTTCAAGAAGTTCGTTTTCTGCGTTATAGAAGATTTCGAATTTAACATCTTCGTTGTCGTATCCAACTTCTTTCTTCTCAGTGTACATAATTGTTTTACCGTCAAAATCAAATTGATTAGCATTGCTTGCAGTCAAAACTGTTCCGTTAGGAGCAATAATTCTGATGAATAACAATTTTGAACCTGCCTCGGCTAAAGTGTTCTTCAATAACATACCAGAAACACCGATTTTTGCAGTTCTGCGTGCTTTTGTCGCAACTTTACCGCTTTGGTTGTAACCTCTTGCTACAATGTCACTTATGCGAAGTTCTGATCCTTTTTCAACTTTTTCGCTCAATTGCTCGATTTGTTGTGTTTTTTGGTAATCCAAAATAGTCATTGTGTCGATTTTTTGCTTTTTCAAACTGTCTTCGAACTTCAATGAGTCAACTCTGTGTTTTAGCATATCGTTTTCGCGAATGAATTGTTGTGCAGTTGCCTTCAATGCTTCGATTTGCTTTTTGTATTTTGCAACTAATGCAGCATCGGCTTGTGCTACAGCCAATTCGGCACGAGTTTCTTCGATTTCTGCCAAGCGTTCAGCTAATACAGAATCCATTTCGTCGTTTGCAGCAACTTGTTTCTTTATTTCTACTTCCAAAGAATCAAGATTGTTTAAAAGTTTTGCTTTCTCAATGTGTACACTAGAAACAGTGTCTTGTAGAGTTTCAATTTCTGCTTTTAGTTCTTGGTTTTGCCATACGAAATAACCTAATCCTAATGCTAAAAGTATAGCAATAACTAAAAAGATGATACTTGACTTTGAATTCATTTCTTTGAAGATTAAATTTTTACAAAAGTACACTTTTTCTTATTTTGCAAGTGCTATTTATAGATAAAATTGCGTTCATGCGGTATTTTGACCACTTAGTATATATTTTGTCCTATAATAATTGAATAGGTTTATTTTTGAATATAAAATTTTAGTATGCAAGAGGGTATAGAAAAATTTTTGAAACATTTTATTGCTTGGGCTATCTTGTTGATGATTCCCCATATTTTTTTCTCTGTTCCATTCTCATTGAAATTGTATGGATATGAATTTATCGCATTGGTAGGCATACTCATTGTTTTTTATACGCATGCATTGTTTGCTATTCCGCATTTCTTTTTTAAGAAAAAGTATGTGTTGTATTGCATTACATTGGTTTCGTTAGCTTTGCTTTATGTACAATTATTCAATTGCATGAAACCGTTTCATGAAGAGTTTTTGAATTTGGTACGTGAATTGACTTTTGGTTCTCCGCGACCGAAACCAAAGGTCGTCCAAAATGGTTTTATTCCTCCACATTTGTATATGTCTTTTGTTGTGACAGTTGCCGTAAGTGCTGTTTATGGTTCAAGTATACATCATGCAAAACAAGAAAAACTGTTGCGAGAGTTGGAAAGACAGCAGATAACTTCGAATATGCAATTGCTTAAATCTCAGTTGAGTCCACATTTCTTGTTTAATGCAATGAATAGTTTGTATTCGTTGTCGTTAAAGAAATCGGACAAGTTGCCGGAAACTATCCTTACTATTTCGGATTTGTTGCGATATGTTACATACGATTCCAATGAAAATATGGTTAATATCCAAAAGGAAATCAATTATTTACTGGATTATGTTAAACTGCAAAAACTTCGTTTGTCTTCGGAAAGTGTTATAAATATAGAGGTAGATAATCAGAATCCACAAGCGGAAATTGCTCCTATGATTTTGGTCCCTTTTTTGGAAAATGCGTTTAAACATGGGGTAGATTCCGAGGGTATTGTCAATATTAATTGTCATATAGTTATAACAAAGAAACAAATAGAGTTTCATATAGAAAATAAAAAGTCTATAGAAATGCAAAAAGATAAAGTACATGGTATTGGTATTCAGAATGTTAAGAATCGATTATATTTGGTGTATGGCTCCAAATGTACTCTTGATATAGATGATTCTCAAGACTTGTATGTGGTGAATTTAAAGATAAAATTATGATTCGTTGTGCGATTGTTGATGATGAGCCTTTAGCTCGTGATGTGTTGGAAGGTTATGTTTCTGAAAATTCTAAATTACAGTTAGTTGCCACTTGTAAAAACGGAAAACAAGCACTTGAACTGTTGGAGAAAGAACAAATAGATTTGTTGTTTTTGGACATTCAAATGCCTGATTTATCGGGTATGAATTTGGCAAAATCTTTGAAAAATCCTCCAATGATTATTTTCACTACGGCATACGACCAATATGCGGTTGAAGGTTTTGAAGTGAATGCTGTTGATTACCTTATGAAGCCAATTTCTCCTGCACGTTTTAAGCAAGCTGTAGAAAAAGCAGAACATTTAATGAATTTAGAAAAGAAATCAGCACAAGATGGTGATGATTCATTTTATGTTCGTGCTGATTACCAAGATGTTAAGGTTAAATATTCGGAAATTCTCTATATCGAGGGTTTGAAAGATTATGTACGTATTGTGTTGCCAACGAAGAAAATAATTACGCTTACTAATATAAAAGGTATCTTGGAGAAACTTCCCGAAGACCGCTTTGCCCGTGTACACAAATCATATATTGTGGCTATCGATAAAATCGATTCTGTGAAAGGTCGTGTGATTTCGCTTGCTGGCAAGGAAATTCCTATTGGATTGACATTCAAGGAAGATTTCAAAAGAAAAATGAATTTCCTCGATTAGGAGTTCATTAGTTCTTCAATATCGTTTGCTTCCATCGGAATAGTTTCCATTAAATCTCTACAACCTTGTTCTGTGACAAGGATGGTGTCTTCTAATCGGATGCCTATTTCTTCTTCGAAAGTGTAGATACCTGGTTCACAACTAAGTACCATTCCTGGTTTTAATATCTCGTCTTTTTCGCCGACATCGTGTGTATCCAAACCGATAAAGTGGGAAACTCCGTGCATATAGTATTTGAAATATGCAGGTTTGTCGCCTTTGTTTTTAATGTTTTGTTTTGAGAGTATTCCTAGTGAAAGAAGCTCTTCTTGAATCAATCTGCATGTTTGCTTTTGTAGTTCTGCAATTGTTTTTCCTGGGGCAATTGCACTTTTGATTTGTGTAAAAACTCTGCAAACTGCAGAGTGAATTTCTTTTTGTCTTTTTGTGAATTTCCCATTTACAGGAAATACTCGCGTGCAATCACTGGAATAGTTCGCGTATTCTGAACCAAAGTCCATTAAAATTAAATTTCCGTTTTGAAGAATTTGGTCGTTTTTTACATAATGGAGATAACAAGCATTTCTTCCGTTCGCAATAATTGGATCAAAAGCGTGTCCGTTTGCTCCGTTGCGAAGGAAAATGTTTGTCATAATTGCTTCTAATTCATACTCATATATACCAGCTCGGGTTGCTTTCGCAATCTCTATGAAAGCCTCGCGAGTAATAGCAGACGCTTTTTCAATTAAGGCAATTTCTTCTGGCTCTTTTACGATTCTGCAGGCTGTAAGTATAGGAGAAAGACAAGCAACATCTTTGTTTGTCCATTTCTCTTGTAATTTTTCGCCAAAAATTTTGTCTGGAAGAAGTAAATCTGTTTTTAATCGTGGATTACAATTCTGTCCAAAATATAAATGATCACTATTGTTAGCGATTTCTTCCCAAATATCCTGAAATTCTTCGGTATAATGAATTTCAGAAATTCCAGAGATTTCTTCTGCTTCTTCGATACGCAATTTTCTACCTTCCCATTGTTCCAAATCAGGTTGTGGATTAAGAATGAAAAGAATAGCTTTATTTTCTGATTTGTAGTTTGTTAGTATAACAATTGACTTTTCTTGCGTAATTCCTGTTACATAAAACAAATCGGAGTTTTGTCTATATGGAAAAAATAAATCTCCGTTTCGTGGCATTTGTGGATTTGCAAAAATTATCGCAGAACTATATTTAGGTAATTTTGCAAATACTTTATTCCTATTTTTTTCGAAAAGACTTGTTGGAATTTTTGAATAACGCATGGTCAAAATGTTTTAAGAGAGATTACACTACGCAATCTCTCTATAATGTTATTTCAATTTGAAACTTACGAAAGCAAATTTTTTACTATCTGGAGACCAGCTATTTACATTTATTGTCCCTTGACCGCCAAATAATTTTATAAGGGTTTTACATTCGCCTCCGTTTGGTGACATTGTTCTGATTTCTACATTTTTATTCGCAGGATGGTCGCCTGGGTTTATGTCGTCTTTGTTGTAGGCAATATATACAACTTGTTTTCCGTCTGGCGAGACATGTGCAAACCAACTATCGCGGTCTTCGTCAAAAGTCATTTGAGTTTGCTCGCTTCCGTCTGTTTTCATTCTCCAGATTTGCATTAATCCTGTTCGTACGCTATTGAACCAGATATATTTTCCACAAGGAGAATATTCGCAACCATCGTTAAGTCCTGGAGCATCGGTTAGTCGTTTTTCTATACCACCTTTTGCCGGAATAGTGTAGATGTCGTATTCTCCGTTTCTTTCTGCACAATACGCAAGTTCTTTTCCATCAGGTGACCATCCATGTAAGTAACTTGGCGCAATTGGTGTAATAAGTTCTGGAATACCTGTCTCAAAAGGAATAACATATACACGACTTTGTCCGTCTTCGCTGGTATGATGGCTTACGGCAACTTTGTCGTGGTTAGGTGAAAGAACATGATCGTTATTACATTGAACACAAAAACCTAAATCAATTTGTTTGCGTTCTTTCGTTTCTAAATTGAAAGAATACAGATTTCCGTGTCCGTTGAAAATCAATGTTTTGCCATCTTTTAGCCAGTTTGGTGCTTCAATTAACTCGTCAAATTCGGCGATGACTTCGCGTTTTTGCGTTGTGATGTCGAATACTTCAAGTACAGAAATAACATTTCTTTCTTCGACTTCTCGTTTTGTAGTTAATACATTCATTATAGGTAGTTTTTTACAAAAATATGATTTTTTGTTGAAACCTGTTTCTTGTACCAAAATGTTGATATAAAATGTATATTTGCATTCGTTTGTAATTATAATAAGATGTATAGATCTCATACCTGCGGCGAATTGCGCGCTGCAAATATTGGCGAAACCGTTGTTTTAAGCGGTTGGGTACAAAAAACTCGTGAATTAGGTGGAATGACATTCGTTGACTTGCGTGACCGTTATGGCATCACTCAATTGGTGTTCGACGAAAATCAAAATGCTGAAGTTTGTCAGGAAGCGAAGAAACTTGGTCGTGAATTTGTAATTCAAATTGAAGGCAAGGTTATTGAACGCTCTAGCAAGAATCCAAAGATGGAAACTGGTGATATTGAGATAATTGTAAATAAACTTACAATTCTTAATTCTTCAGAAGTTCCTCCATTTACTATTCAAGATGATACCGATGGTGGTGACGATCTTCGTATGAAATATCGTTATTTGGATTTGCGTCGTGCTGCCGTACGAAAGAATCTTGAACTTCGTCATAAAATGGCATTCGAAGTGCGTAGTTATCTTGACAAACAAGGCTTCTTGGAAGTAGAAACTCCAGTGTTGATTGGTTCTACTCCAGAAGGTGCTCGCGACTTTGTTGTGCCTTCTCGTATGAATCCTGGTCTGTTCTATGCGTTGCCACAAAGTCCACAGACTTTGAAACAATTGCTTATGGTTGCTGGTTTCGACCGCTATTTCCAAATTGTGAAATGTTTCCGCGACGAAGACCTTCGTGCTGACCGTCAACCAGAGTTTACTCAAATTGACTGCGAAATGAGTTTCGTTGAACAAGAAGACATCATTACGCTTTTCGAAGGTATGGCAAAACACTTGTTCAAGACTATCAGAAATATAGATATTACCGAAGCATTCCCTCGTATGACTTGGCATGATGCTATGAAATACTATGGTAGCGATAAGCCAGATCTTCGTTTCGATATGAAGTTCGTAGAACTTATGGATGTTTTGAAAGGATATGGTTTTGGCGTGTTCGACAATGCAGCATACATTGGTGGTATTTGTGCAAAAGGTGCGGCTACATATACTCGTAAACAATTAGATCAATTGACGGAATTTGTGAAACGTCCTCAAATTGGTGCGAAAGGTATGGTTTATGCTCGTGTTGAAGCAGATGGGACGGTAAAATCAAGCGTCGACAAATTCTATTCTCAAGATGTGCTTCAAAAAATGAAAGAAGCATTTGGTGCCGAAGCCGGTGACTTAATCTTAATCTTGAGTGGCGACGATGCAATGAAGACACGCAAGCAATTGTGTGAACTTCGTTTGGAAGTAGCAAATCAACTTGGTCTCCGCGATAAAGATAAATTTGCATGCTTGTGGGTTATTGATTTCCCAATGTACGAATGGAGTGAAGAAGAAGGCCGTTTAATGGCAATGCACCATCCATTTACAAGTCCAAAGCCAGAAGATGTTCCATTGTTGGATACTGATCCTGCATTGGTTCGTGCAAATGCATACGATATGGTAATCAATGGTGTTGAAGTTGGTGGTGGTTCAATTCGTATTCACGACAGTCAATTACAAGCAAAAATCTTTAAGATTTTAGGCTTTACACCAGAAAAAGCACAAGAACAATTTGGCTTCTTAATGAATGCCTTTAAATATGGAGCTCCACCTCACGGAGGTTTGGCATACGGTCTTGACCGCTGGGTAAGCTTGTTCGCTGGCTTAGATAGTATCCGCGACTGTATAGCGTTCCCTAAAAATAATTCAGGTCGCGATGTTATGCTTGATGCACCATCAGTTATCGATCAAAAACAATTAGACGAATTGTTCTTAGATATTAAACCAATAGAATAGATATTTTGCTGGCGTTTAATTTGCGTGCAGAATAGCATAGGAGGGAAGGTTGCAAATGTGACTTTCCCTCTTTCTTTTTTATTCTCAAATTTTATATAAAAAATCTATATTTGCGAACCCAAAAACAAAAGCCGCAATGTTAGATGCAGAATCTTATTTTTATTTTTCGCATCAAGATGAATTGGTGAAAGAATACAATGGCAAACACATTGTAATTGCTTTGCTTATAAATAGAAAATGACTTATGATAAATGAATGAAAATTGTGAAAAATATGATTTGTATATTCTTACTGAAGAGAGTTCTATTATTAATGAACCGACTCCTAAGTTTTATCAACGGTTTGATTATCAAGGAATAACGATAAATAGAGCTATAAAAGATTATTATTCGTATGCGACCAATAGGGAAAAAGTTTCTGTACTGAAATGGATTGTAAACAATTCGGAATTCCAAAAAATAAAACGATTTTCTAATACAGAAAATTTCATTTATGGTTTAAATCTAAGTCAATATGACGATATTCTTCTATCTGGAGAAATGCCAAAGAATCTTGAAATTGCACAAAAGTTTGTAAGAAACAAATATGATGTCTTTTTGCTCTCGAATCCTTCAAACTGTAAAAGTGCAGATTTTATAATTCGACAAAAAAACTTATTGTATTATGTGGAAGGTAAAACATTTAATGGAAATAATTCATTAGATCATTTATTTGAAAAAGGTTGTCAGCAATCAGAAATTGTTGTAATCAATATAGTTGGTGACAAAACAACAAATTATTTAAAAAAAGAAATCAAGCGTGCTTTTGTTCAACTGACTAATTTACACGAAATTATGCTATTCAAAGGAACTAGATTAATACGAATAAGTCGGTCAATAGCAACATCAAAACATTTTTACGATGATTTTGCAAGGATTTGGACTGCTTCAAAATAAAAAAAGGAGGTTTTGTCCTCCTTTTCTGCCTCACTTGCCGTAGCCGTGCGACATTCCGAACTTAATCGGCTGCTGCTCGAATGGTTCAGGGCTTTCGCCTTTATGTTGATACATAAGAACAAGACAAATATACATCGAAAGTTAAAAATGTGAAATTTTTTGAAAAGAATTTACACAACATTTCTTTGAAATCAGATTATAATGGCCATTTCCTACGGAAATAATTGTTGTTATAAAATAATGTTATTTCTTCCACAGTGCGACCGCCTTCTTTCCACGGTGTGATGTGGTCTGCTTCGATAAACTCAATATCGAAATGTTTTCCGCAGATTTTATGCATCAAAAAAACAATTCGTATTTTAAACGTCGTGAATTATCTTTTGGATGCTGGGTTGTATATCATTCCCATAAATCATATATTTGCAAAACATTGTTTGTAATAAATGGCAGAAAAAAAGACCGACGAATATTATATGGAACAAGCTTTAGCGCAGGCGAAAATTGCCTACGAAAAGGACGAAGTTCCTATTGGTTGCGTGATTGTTTGCGAGGACCAAATAATTGCTCGTGCCTATAATCTGTCTGAAACATTGAATGATCCAACTGCCCACGCCGAAATGCAGGCATTTACTATGGCTACAGAATATTTAGGTGGGAAAAGCTTGCAAAAGTGTACTTTGTATGTCACTGTTGAACCTTGTGTAATGTGTTGTGGTGCATCGTATTGGGAACAATTGGGGAAAATAGTCTATGGAGCATCGGATGTGAAACGTAAAGTTTCGGAATTACATAGCCGTATATTGCATCCAAAAACTATTGTTGTTGGCGGTGTTCTTAAAGAACAATGTGAAGAGTTAATGCAGAATTTTTTTAAAGAAAAACGATAAATACTAAAATCATGAAAAACGGAAACATTATTGTAAACATTATTTTTGGAGTCGCAATTGTTATTCTATTTGTATTGTATGTTCAGAAACCTTCGGTTGAAAAGAAAAAATCAAATGTACAAGATACTGTTGCTGTGTTAGATACAATTTTTAATGACGAACCTATGGTGGAAGCAAACTTCCCAATTGCGTATGTTGTTGTTGATTCAGTTATGCAAAACTATTTGTTTTTCAAAAAGTTAGAAAAACAATTGCAAAATTTAGTTTCTGCAGAAGAAAGTAAATTGCAGAAAAAAGCAGAAGCATTTCAAAAAGATGTGCAAGATTTTCAATATCAAGTAGAAAATCGAATTATTACGACTGCCGATGCGCAGGCAAAACAAGCAGAATTGGAACAACGCCAACAAAATTTATACGCTGAACAACAAAAGAAACAGCAAGAGTTGGCTATTAAAGAACAAAAATTACAAGAGCAATTAATTGATAGCGTGAATGCGTGTATTAAGTTCTACAATGCGGATGGCAAATACAAGATTATTTTGAATAATGCATACCAAAGTAGTGTATTGTATGCCGAAGAACAATTGAACATTACGAACGACATTCTCAAAGTAATGAATGCCCGTTATAATGCATCGCAACCAGCTCAGGCAAAAAAATAAATCCATGTAGAGATGCGATTAATAGCATCTCTATAATATACAATCTATATGAAAATCATTGTCGCTGTAACTGGTGCTTCTGGTGCTATCTATGCACAGCGGTTGTTTGAAAAACTTCACAAACAAGAAGATGTTGAGGTTGCTGTCGTTTTTTCTGATACGGCAAAAGATGTCTGGAAGTATGAGTTGGGAGGAAAACCACAGATTTTTGAATTTGTAGAATATGCGAACAATGATTTTTTTGCTCCTATTGCTTCAGGTTCTGCTAAGTATGATGCAATGGTGATTTGCCCTTGTAGTGCTGGTACAATGGGAAGAATTGCTAATGGAACAGCGGATAATCTTATTGCTCGCGCGGCTGATGTTATGCTAAAAGAACGCCGAAAATTGATTTTGCTGCTTCGCGAAACTCCATATAATTTGATACATATTAAGAATATGGAAACTATTACGCTTGCTGGTGGTATTATTTGTCCTGCGACTCCTTCTTTTTATTCAAAACCATCTACTATTGAAGAAGTTTGTGATACTGTGGTGAATCGCGTGCTTGATTTGGTTGGCTTGTCGAACGATTGTAAACGCTGGGGAACAAAATGATGAACGCACCAACACTTTCCGTTTCTAATGCTTCGATAGGGTATTGTTCCAAACAAACAAAACATATAGTTGCAGAGAATGTTTCCTTACGCATTAATCGTGGTGAAATGGTTTGTCTGCTGGGAACGAACGGTTGCGGAAAATCAACCTTAATTCGTTCTATTTCTGGTATGCAACCATTGTTGTCAGGAAGTGTTTCAATTGAAGGTAGTGATTTGTCATTGCTTACGGTGGAACAGCGTGCTAAGGCAATGAGCGTTGTTTTCACGGAATCCGTTTCTGTTGCAAATATGTCTGTGAAATCTATTGTGGCGTTAGGTCGATTCCCGTACACTTCGTGGTATGGTACAATGACTGCCGAAGATGAGCAGTATGTAGAAAATGCTATACAAATGGTTGGCTTGCAAGATATTGCGGATAAGGACTTTAGTTGTTTGAGTGATGGAGAAAAACAACGCACAATGATAGCGAAGTCTTTGGCACAGGATACTCCCTTTATTTTGTTAGATGAACCAACCGCACATTTGGATTTGCCAAATCGTATAGAGACAATGTTGTTGCTACGAAAATTGGCACACGAAACAAATAAAGCTATTTTACTTTCAACTCACGAATTGGAATTGGCTTTACATGTAGCCGATACCGTTTGGCTTATGCAAAAGGGTGGAACTATAGAAATAGGTTCGCCACAAGAATTAGTTCAAAAACATTCGTTTGCAACTGCTTTCCCTAAAAAAGTGTTCGAAATAGAGCTCGTAAATAGCGATTTTGTATTTAAGTATACATTATAATATAGAATCAAAAATATTTCTTTCAAAAAAAACATGATTTGTTAAAGATTTTAGAAAAATTTTTTACATTTGTAGGATTGTAAATTGTACGAGGTAAAAAATTTTAGAATTATGTTTTTTAAACCTACAAAAAGAAAACTTTTAGCATTTTGTGCTGCGATTCTTTTTTCTTGTATCTCTTTTGCTCAAGAAGAAGGTTCTGCAAAGGCGGAATCTGAATTTGATATAAACTCAACAATTTTTGGCCATATTGGTGATAATCACGATTGGCACATGTTTGACATCACTAAAGAAGATGGAACAGAACACGCTGTTGGGTTTCCTTTGCCTGTGATTTTGGTTAACACAAATCCTTTTTCTATAGATTGTTTTATGTCTAGTGAATTTGAACACGGACATAAAACGGTTACCAAAGGCGATCATACATATAAAATGGTTGCAAAAGCAATGGGCGGTCAAGATATTGTATATGTTGATGAAAATGGCAATGTTACAGAAGAAGGTCCACTTGATTTTTCAATCACAAAGAATGTATTTACATTGTTCTTGGTTGCAATCATTATGTTGGTGTTGTTTATCAGTCTTGCAAACGCGTATAAACGTCGACCAGGACAAGCACCAAAAGGTTTGCAATCGTGGTTGGAGCCAGTGATTTTGTTCATTAAGGAAGATGTTGTTGAACCAAATTTAGGAAAGCATACCGATAAATACTTGCCATATTTATTGACAGTATTCTTTTTTATTTGGATTACCAATATGATGGGTTTGATTCCTTTCTTCCCTGGTAGTGCGAATGTTTCTGGTAATATCGCTTTTACATTTGTGTTGGCTGTATTTACATTGATAATAACAAATGTGAGCGGTAATAAAGAATATTGGAAAGATATCTTTGCTATGCCAGGTTTGCCTTGGCCTTTGTTGCCAATTATGGCAGTCGTGGAAGTAATCGGTATTTTCACAAAACCATTCGCGTTGATGATTCGTTTGTTTGCGAACATTACTGCCGGTCACATTATTGTATTGAGTCTTACATCATTGATTTTTATATTCGGAACATTGGCGATTGCTCCTGTTTCGGTGTTCTTTGTGATGTTTATGGATGTTCTTGAATTGTTCGTTGCAGCTTTGCAAGCATACATATTTACAATGTTATCGGCTTTGTTTATTGGGCTTGCAATGCCAGAAGGGCACGGACAACATTAAAATTGAAATTATTTATTGTTTAACTTAAATTTATAATTATTATGTCATTTGTCGCAGGAGGTATCGGAGCTGGTCTAGCAGTAATTGGTGCTGGTATCGGTATTGGTAAAATCGGTGGATCTGCAATGGAAGCAATTGCACGTCAACCTGAAGCTTACAGCAAAATTCAAACAGCTATGTTGATCGCTGCAGCTCTTGTAGAAGGTGTTGCATTGTTCGCTGTCGTAGTTGCATTGATTGCGAAGTAACAAAAACAAATGAGGGGAAACTTTTGAAGCGGTTGGCTTTAAAAGTTCCCTTTTTGAAAATGAAAATGTAATAAACAATATAATATGGATTTAGTAACTCCCGGTATAGGTTTAGTTTTTTGGACAACGATTACATTCTTGCTTGTCGTATTCCTACTGATTAAGTTCGCGTGGAAACCAGTGTTAGGAATGATAAACGAACGTAATAAATCTATTGAAGATGCTTTGCTACTTGCCGAAAAGACAAAAGAGGAAATGAAAGCTCTTCAAGCCGATAATGAGAAAATCGTTGCAGAAGCACGCAAAGAACGCGATACTTTATTAAAAGAAGCTCGTGAACTTCGCGAACAAATGATTGCTCAAGCAAAATCTGATGCTACAGAAGAAGCAAATAAGATTATGGCTGCAGCAAAACAAGCAATAGAAAACGAGAAGAACCAAGCAATGCAGGATTTGAAAAGCCAAGTTGCCGCTCTTTCTTTTGAAATTGCAGAAAAAGTTATTGGTAAAGAATTGGAAAATAAATCTGTTTCTGATTCAATTATTTCTGAATCAATCAATAACCTAAAATTAAATTAGGATTCAAAAAACAACGCATATATGAATCAAAGTAAAATCTCGGTACGCTACGCAAAGGCATTGTTTGAGTTCGCTTCGGAAAGAGGTGTGCTTGAAACAGTTATTGCCGATGTTAAGATGCTATCAAAGAGTTTGAGCGAGATTGCTGAACTTGCGGAGGTTTTCCAAAATCCTATTGTAAAACCAAGCAAGAAAAAATCGTTCGTTTCTGCCTTGTTGTCCGATAAGGTAAGTAAAGAACTGATTGATTTTCTCAATCTTGTGATTTCAAACAATCGTGAAGCTTATATTCAGGACATTTTGCGTAATGTTCTTGATATTTATAGAAAAAAGGCGGGCATAACTGCAGTTACGCTTACTTCTGCAGCTCCATTGTCGGCCGAACAACAAGCATCAATTGTTGATTTTGTGAAGAAAGGAAAAAATACCGAAGTTGAACTTCAGACTAATGTAGATGCTTCATTATTAGGTGGTTTTGTTCTTCGTATTGAAGATATGCAATATGATGCGAGTGTTAAAACACGATTGAAACAAGTTAAAAATGAATTGATGACAAATAAGTAAAATAAGTTATTATGGCAGATATAAAACCAGCAGAGGTTTCGGAAATCTTAAAGAAACAGCTCGAAGGCTATAAGACCGAAACAGAACTAGAAGAAGTCGGAACAGTACTTTCGGTAGGTGATAGTATTGCCCGTATTCACGGTTTGACAAATGTACAAGCCAATGAAATGATTGAGTTCTCGAATGGAACCAAAGGTATTGTGCTTAACCTTGAGGAAGACAATGTTGGTGCCGTTCTTCTTGGTGAATCAGATGGTATTAGCGAAGGTGATACGGTAAAACGTACACAAAAAATCGCATCTATTATGGTGGGTGAGGGTCTTCTTGGCCGTGTTGTAAATACATTGGGAGAAGCAATCGATGGCAAAGGAGAAATTACAGGTGAATTGTTGGAAATGCCACTTGAACGTAAGGCTCCTGGAATTCTATATCGTCAACCGGTAACAGAACCATTGCAAACTGGTATTAAACCAATCGATGCAATGATTCCTGTTGGTCGTGGTCAACGTGAGTTGATTATTGGTGACCGTCAAACTGGTAAAACTGCAATTGCTATCGATACTATCATCAATCAAAAAGAATTCTACGAAAAAGGTGAACCTGTTTACTGTATTTATGTAGCAGTTGGTCAAAAAGGTTCTACTGTAGCAAGTATAGCAAAAACATTGGAAGCTCATGGTGCTATGGCTTATACGACTATCGTATCGTCAACGGCTTCGGATCCTGCAGCTTTACAATACTATGCTCCATTCGCAGGTTGTGCAATTGGTGAGTACTTCCGTGATACTGGTCGTCCAGCATTGATTATCTATGATGATTTGTCCAAGCAAGCAGTTGCATATCGTGAAGTGTCTTTGCTTCTTCGTCGTCCACCAGGACGTGAAGCATACCCAGGTGATGTGTTCTATTTGCACTCTCGTTTGCTAGAAAGAGCTGCTAAGATTATCGCAAACGATGAAGTTGCTCAAAATATGAACGACGTACCTGCTTCGTTGAAAGGTAAAATAAAAGGTGGTGGTTCTTTGACTGCTCTTCCAATTATTGAAACTCAAGAAGGTGACGTTTCGGCATATATTCCAACAAATGTGATCTCTATTACAGACGGTCAGATTTATCTTGAATCTAGTTTGTTCCACGCTGGTATTCGCCCTGCAATCAATGTGGGTATTTCTGTGTCTCGTGTGGGTGGTAACGCTCAAATCAAGGCTATGAAGAAAGTTGCTGGTACATTGCGTGTGGATCAAGCTCAATTCCGTGAATTGGAGGCATTCTCTAAATTCGGTTCTGACTTGGATGCAGCTACAATGGCTGTGTTGGCAAAAGGTCGTAGAAATGTTCAAATTTTGAAACAAGGACAGTATTCTCCAATGAAGGTTCAACATCAAGTTGCAATCATTTATTGTGGTACACAAGGTTTGTTGGGCGATGTTCCAATCGACAAAGTTCTTGATTTCGAAAAAGAATATTTGGAATATCTTGACTTGAAACATAAAGATACACTTGATAAAATTGCTGGCGGTGCAATCGACGACGACATCAAGGCAGTTTTGGCTAGTGCAGCAAAAGAAGTTTCAGCAAAATACAAAGAATAGTGATTAACGGATAGTGATTAGTGATAAGTGATAAGGTTTCCTTTTCACTTATCGTTATCGCTAAATACCAATAACTAATCTCTAAACTCTAATAACTAATAAAATGGCAGGTATTAAGGAAATACGCAATAGAATCGCTTCTGTAAGCAGTACGCAAAAAATCACGAGCGCTATGAAAATGGTGTCTGCGGCAAAGTTGCGTAAGGCTCAGCAGTCTGTATTGCAAATGCGTCCTTATTCAGAAAAATTGCAGGAAATTCTGCGTAATGTAAGTAGCGGTTTGGAATCGAGCGAAGGGAATGCGTATGCAGTATCTCGTCCAGAAAACAAGATTTTGATTGTTGCCGTTGCTTCCAATAGTGGTTTGTGTGGCGGTTTTAACTCAAATATTGGTAAAACTGTTGCTACTTTGATTAAAGAAGAATATGCGAGCCAAAATGCTGCTGGTTCTGTAACGGTGTATGCAATTGGTAAAAAAGTATGTGATTCTTTGAAAAGTAAAGGTATTGTTGCTTCAAAATCATTTGTTGAGATTTTCGATAAACTTACATATTCGGAAGCATCTAAGATTTCTGAAGAAATAATGGCAGAATTTGTTGCAGGTTCATACGATAAGGTTGTGGTTGTGTACAATAAATTTAAAAATGCTGCAACGCAAATTATTACAACTGCTCAATACTTGCCAATAGTTCAAGACGAATCGGAATCTTCATCGTCATTTAACTACGATTATATTTTTGAACCAAATAAGGAATATATTGTAAATGAATTGATTCCAAAGTCTTTGAAAACGCAGTTCTACAGCATTTTGTTAGATTCATACGCTTCGGAACACGGTGCTCGAATGACTGCAATGCATAAAGCAACTGATAATGCAGGTACTCTTTTGAAAGATCTTAAGATTGAGTACAACAAAGCTCGTCAAGCTGCAATTACGAACGAGTTGAACGAAATCGTAAGTGGTGCGAATGCATTACAAGGATAGATAAATTCTCAAATTTATAAGAGAGCAGAATTTCAGAAATGAGGTTCTGCTTTTTTATTTATGGTTATATCTATTTATTTATGTATGTATGTTTAGAAAAATAACTGTTTGAAACACAATGCGTTTTGTGTATGTTTGTGATAGTATTAACCCGCAAGCATACAATAATGAAAAAAAGAAAATCAATTCGATTGAAAGGATATGATTATTCATTACCTGGATTATATTTTGTAACAATTTGTACCCGTAATCGTATCCATAGATTTGGGAAAATTGCGAATAACAAAATGGTTTTAAATGAAAATGGAAAAATCGTGGAATATGTTTGGAAACATTTAATAGACCATTACCCATCAATCCGGTTACATGATTATGTTGTGATGCCAAATCATTTTCATGGCATTGTTCAAATATTATCGGTTATGGATATGGTATCCCCCGTAGGGGAAGGTTTGAAACCTTCCCCTACGAAACCGTTGACGGAAATTGTTCGTGGATTTAAAACATTTTCCGCACGAAAAATAAATGAATTGCACCATACAATTGGTGAAAATGTGTGGCAACGAAATTATTATGAACATATAATTCGTACCCAAATGTCGTATGAACATATTGTGAATTATATACGATTAAATCCAATACATTGGGGAAACGATTGTTTCAACGAATAAATTATGAAATAGGTTAAAACAGATGTGTTTGTGTAATGCTATGTGATAAAAAAATATGTTATTGTATGTGTGTTTCTAAAAAAAATCGTATTTTTGCCATGTCTAAAATATATTATTAACTAATTAAACAAACAAAGTTATGAAAAAATTAAAATTTTTCGCTCTTGCTCTTGTAGCAGCATTCGGAATGGCATCTTGTGGTGATGAAGAAGAAATCGCTTTCTGCGAATCTGATGCTGAAGCAGTTCAATCAATGGTTGTAATGGGTGGTGCAAAATCTGACAACGGTTCATTCTACACATTCGACAAAGGTGCTCAAACAAAAGGTCAACTAGGTGACCAAGCAGGTAATGTAATTTTCTGCTTCTCAACTCTTACTGAAGATTTCCAATTCATCTCTGGTACAGTTGCTGAAAACGAAATCGTAAAAGCTCAAGCTTCTGAAACTAAATTCGCTGTTATCGGTGAAGCTTCTGTTGCAAAAGCATCTAAACTTAACGAATCTGATTTCAAAGATACTGAAGTTAAGATTAGCCGTAAACTTGAAAACGGTAAAAAAGCTGTTGCTTTCATGAACGACAAATGCAAAGGTTTCTTCGAAATCACTAACTACGATGAAGTTCATGAAGATTTGACTATGACAGTTTATATCATTAAATAAGATATTTCTTAAATGATTTTTAAAACCTCGGTTCGCAAGAATCGAGGTTTTTTTATGTCTATACATAAATGGATTTCGCCGTTTTTATGTAGAGATAAATGATGAAATAATTACTTTTGCCGCAAAAATTATATGCACATGTTAGAACAGGTTTTATGGGGGAATACTATCCTCAATCTTTTAATTTCACTTGCAATTGCTATTGGTGGATTTTTCTTGGCAAAATTAATTTATTTGATTTTTACTAAAGTATTTGGGAAAATTGCTGCTAAAACAGAATCGACTGTAGATGATATTTTAGTTGAGAATTTCCGTGCTCCATTTATGTTTGCGGCAATTATCGCATCAATTTGGTATGCGTTGAAACGATTGGCATTGTCTGCTTTTGTGGCTTCTTCAATAGAAAAAGCCTACACTGTACTAATTGTTGTGAACTTCACGTGGGCTATCTCTCGTGTGGTTTCTGCAGTGTTGCAAGATGTGTTGACACGATTTACCGAAAAAAAAGATGCCAAATTAAATGAGGCTGTGTCAAATCTTATACTAAGAATTGTAAAGTATATTATTTGGGCTTTGGGTATTCTCGTTGCGATGAATAACATCGGCATAGAAATCGGTACTCTTATCGCCGGTCTTGGTATTGGTGGTATGGCAGTTGCGTTGGCTGCACAAGATACCATTAAAAACCTTTTTGGCGGTATCATGCTTGTGTTTGACCGTCCATTTAATTTAGGTGACAGAATTCGTTTTAATGGAATAGAAGGTTTTGTAATGCATATAGGCTTACGTAGTCTTAGAATTCAAACCTTGAATAATAGAATGGTGACTATTCCAAACTCTATGGTTGTAGATAGTGCTATAGAAAATGTGAATTCTGAGCCTTCAACAAAAATTACTTTAACGCTTGGCTTAACATACGATACAACTCCTGAAAAAATGGATTTGGCGATGGAATTATTGCGTAATATACCAAAGGCGATTCCAAATATTGAAGACACTACTGTTGTAAGTTTTATGCAATATGGTGACTTCTCGTTGCAGATAATGTTTGCATATTTCATAAAGAAATCTGGCGACTATTTCCTAACTCAATCTGAAGTAAATATGGAAATTCTTCGTCAATTTAATGCACATGGACTTGAGTTTGCATTCCCAACGCAAACTATTTATACAAAACAATAATGTGTGAATAGAGACGCAAATTTTTGCGTCTCTATTCATTTTATTCCCATAAAATTGTACAACAGATTTTTTCTGATGAGATTTTCTTCCCGTTTCTCAGTAATTCGGCATGTATTATATAGATGCCTGGGTTGACTAAAATTCCTCGTGAGTCTGTACAATCCCATTTAATAGTGTTGTTTGCTCCTAATAATTCATTGTTTGCAAAATGGTTTATTAATTTGCCGTTAGTTGCGTAAACTTTGGCATTAAGGTAGATGCCATATTCAATGTTGTTGAATGAAAGAATTACTTGGTCGTTTTCACCATCATTATTTGGCGTAATCACATCGGAACGGAGTGATATGGCAGATTTCTGTGTTATTTCCTTTTGTTGGGAATTTTCACATCCAGGAGTAGAAAATCCTGCTGCTTCTGCTGCGGAACCCCATGATGAAGCAATATGAGATGGAAGGTTTGTCGAGAATTTCTCTAATGAAACGCCTTCACTGTTTGATAGATAACTTGCGTGCCACGATTTGTTGTACGAAACAGAGTCTATTGTCTCTTTCCATTTGTTTACTAAAATAATTGTCCCTGCGTCATCGGGCATTGTTGGCAGCGAAGTGTTTATGAAAACGGCGTTGCTACAATTACTTAAATCTGTGTAATAATCAATTCCTGCAGAAATAACCGCGTATGAATGTGGTGGAAAAAGCGTAAATTGGTCTGTAACTCGTATAAATTTTTCTCCGTTCGAGACAAATAATTCAGACAGGTCATAAAATGATGAGCTGGCATTATATAGTTCGATGAAATCACTTTGATTTTTTACTGGATTAAATAATATCTCATTGAATATAATGCAATTACGATGTGTGATGGAATCGGTTTTTGCAAAAGAATATTCGCTTTGTAGAAATTGATTGCCGGCAAAATCAGAGCATTCATCGTTAAGAATTAGTGTGTGGGGGATAGAAAAATCACAAGGAACTTTTGTTTGTAGTTCGTAATCACAAAGTGAATTTTGTTTCCATTGTGTTATTTGTAATTCTGGTACAAAATGGATTTTATTTATAAATTGCTCAATTTCAATGTTTTCGCTAAATGTTATACAGATAACAGAATCGTTTTTTACTTCAATGTTTTGAATTTTTGGTGCGATATTATCAGGATTGTCATGTTCAATTGAATTTTGAAAACCCGGTGTGCCGCCTAATTTATTGTTTGCTGCAGTCCAGTTGTCTTTCGTGTCAGATACATTTTCAATGTCGATTTTTTCTAAAGACCAGCCGCCATCTTCTTTGAATGTGTCGTTATACCAACTTGTGTTAAACGAAACAGAAGAAATTATGTTTTGCTGATAGAAAAGCATAATTGATGTACCAGCATTTGTAATGGATGGAAATGTTGATACTTCTATAATGTTTTGAAAATTAGAGAATTGAATTGCGTATTTACTCGGAATAAAACATAAAAAACTATGTGGTTCGAAAATGGTGTCAGGCAATGATATTGTGGAATTTCCGACGCGCAAAGACAAATTTCTGCATTGAATTGGGCAATCTGTTCTGTTGTACAGTTCTATATATTCACATTCTGGTAGTCCGACTGTAGGAGAAGGGTCAGCCATAATTTCTGTAATCACAATGTCGTTAACTTGTGGTTTTGCATATACAAACTGGGAAAAAACAGTATCCGAAAGTTTGTCGTTCTCTATACTTATACATTGAGAAATATTGAACGTAAGTTTTCCGCACAGTCCTGTTTTAAAATAAGTAATTGCCTTATTATCTTCTATGTATGTATTTGTTTTGTAGTTGTTTGATGTATGTATCGTAATGTTTTGTAATGGTAAAGAGTAGGTGATTATGAGTGATGAGTCTGTAAAATTATGTGATATATAAGTAAAAGGAATTTTTGCGAATGTTATGGTTATATCATCTATTGTGATTTGTCCTGAATTTGCCGTTGCTTGTTGCAATTTAATTACAAAGTTTCCTTCTTGTAAAATAGTGCATGTGAATATTTTAGTAATTCCCTTCTCGTTGTCGGTGCGAATTTGTCCGACACACGAGTCATTAACCCAAACGAGCATATCGCAGTTGCTTGAAAGTGTTTGCTCATATAAAAACGAAAGCGACTTGATTCCGTATGGAATTGAGTCAGAAATGAGACATGCGTTTTCAGCTTTATTGAAACTAATTGCTTTGTCTCCATTTTGTGTAACTTTTTGATTCCCACGGGCATTATTGTAGGTCCATACAATGTTGTTTTCTCCAGTAAATGTTCCCGAAGAATAGGTTGAACCTGCGTTAAAATTGGTGAATTGTTCACATACTTGTGCAAGTATGCAGAAAGGCACGCATAAAAATGCGATGACAGTAAAAACTTTTTTCATAAATCAGTATATTTGCGGCGTTAAAAAATAACGAAACAAAAATACAAATTTTTATGAAAGTTGCAATTGTAGGCGCAAGTGGTGCAGTAGGTCAAGAATTTCTTCGCGTTTTAGAAGAAAGAAATTTTCCAATGGATGAGTTAGTGTTGTTCGGTTCAGAACGCAGTGCAGGGAAAAAATATACCTTCAAAGGTAAAGAATACACTGTTCAATTATTGAAACACGGTGATGATTTCAAGGGTGTAGATATTGCATTTACATCGGCTGGGGCAAGCGTTTCTAAAGAATTCGCAGAAGACATCACAAAATATGGTGCAATTATGATTGACAACTCAAGTGCATTCCGTATGGACAACGATGTTCCACTTGTTGTTCCAGAATGTAATGCAAAAGATGCGTTGGTTCGTCCAAGAGGTATCATTGCAAATCCTAACTGTACAACAATCATGATGGTTGTTTGTTTGCAACCACTTGAACAAATTTCTCATATTAAGTCAATTCATATTGCTTCGTACCAAAGTGCTTCTGGTGCAGGTGCTGCTGCAATGGCAGAATTGCAACAACAATATAAGGAACTTGCAAACGATCAACAACCTACAGTAAATAAGTTTGCATATCAATTGGCGTACAATGTGATTCCACAAATTGATGTGTTCACGGACAATGGTTATACGAAAGAAGAAATGAAGATGTTCAACGAAACACGCAAGATTATGCATACAGATGCTCGTTGCTCTGCAATGTGTGTTCGTATTTCTTCCCTTCGTGCTCACTCTGAAGCTGTTTGGATTGAAACAGAAGAACCAATTAGCGAAGAGGAAGCAAGAAAAGCGCTTGCTTCGGCAGAAGGTGTTACACTTGTTGACAATCCAAAAGCAGTAGGAACAAAAGCAAACGCAAATCCAAATGCAGAAACTCTTGAAAAATTGCCTTATCCAATGCCATTATATACAGGTGGAAAGGATAATGTATATGTAGGTCGTGTTCGTAAGGATTTGGCAAACGACAATGGTTTGACTTTCTGGTTGTCAGGTGACCAAATTAAGAAAGGTGCTGCATTGAATGCTGTACAAATTGGTGAATATTTGATTAAAGAAGGTGTGGTGAAATAATCACACCTTTATTTCTTTTTATAAATTATGGCAACAAAGTTATTGGCAGTTACGGGCAATCCAATCTTGCATAGCAAGAGTCCTAACATGTTCAATGCTATGTTTGCACAAAATGGCCTTGATGCTGAATATATTTATGTTGCAGCAGAAACGGCCGAGGAAGCAATGTTCCTTTTTAAACAAATGAACATTGTGGGAATGAATGTCACTTCGCCTTTTAAGGAAAAAATCGCTGGTTTATTGGATATCGTTCACGATGAAGCCAAGATTTTGGGTAGTGTGAACACTGTGGTAAACAAAGACGGCGTTTTACATGGTTACAATACAGACTTTTGTGGTGTTACACAAAGTTTTGTGGATGCTGGAATTGATGTGAAAGGGAAAAAATGCGTAGTGATTGGTGCTGGTGGTGCAGGGAAAGCTGCTGCGTATGGACTTCATTCACAAGGAGCAGAAGTTGTAATCGTAAATAGAACATTTAGTAAGGCAAAAGAATCTGCAACAATTATCGGTTGTGGTTGTGGTGAATTAAAAGACTTGGAGCAAATAGTTGCAACAAGTGATATAATTATTTCTGCCTTACAACAAAACGTAAATCCAATTAAAGAGGAATGGTTATCGGCAAAACACATAGTGTTTGATGCCAATTATAAAGGCTCCTTGTTGGTTGATATGGCTCGCCGTAAAGGTTGTACTATTGTTTCGGCAGAAGATTGGTTATTAAATCAGGCTGTTGTTTCATATTCATTGTTTTTAGGCGAAAATCCGGACAAAGAGGTGATGCGTACTGGCTTAACTATGCCAACATTGGCACAAAAAAATCACCTAATTTCTACTATCGGAATTATGGGCGCAGGAAAAACTTCGCATGGAAAACTTTTGGCAGAACAATTAGGTTACGGTTTTTATGATATTGACGATGAGATTGTAGCAAAAGAAGGTCGTCCAATTACCGATATTTTTGCAACAGACGGAGAAGGCTATTTCCGTGAGTTAGAAAAGACGGTTTTGTCCGAAAAATTCAATTCTGCCGAATCTTGCATTTTATCGTGTGGTGGTGGAATTGTACTCAATAAACCAAATCGTGATTTGTTGAAACAAAATACTGTGGTTGTGTGGTTTTATGCAACACCTGAAACAATCAGTAAAAGGGTAAATATAGAAAAACGACCATTATTGCAGAAGGGAAATCCATCTGAAATATTACAAAAGCTATTGAGTGAGCGTCATGATTTATATGCTCATACGGCTCATGTGGTTTTCTGTACGGAGGTTGCGACGAAAATGCATACTGCTGAGCGAGTGAAAAATGAATTTGAACGAATATGGGGAACAAAATAATATATCCAACGAGTGTACAGGGAACAATAGTTCCACCTGCGTCGAAAAGCGTTATGCAACGTGCAATTGCAATTGCAGCTTTGGCTCAGGGTACTTCACAATTGCATGGTTATTCTTCAAGTAATGATAGCGATGCTGCATTGAAAATTGCTGAAAATCTTGGATCTACAGTTTCTGTTTCTGGTGAGGATGTTACGATAAAAGGCGGGCTGAATCCTAAAACAAATGAGCTGAATTGTGGGGAAGCAGGTTTAGGTATTCGTATGTTTACGCCTGTCGCTTCGTTATGGAAAGATTCTATTACATTGCATGGCGAAGGTTCTTTAAAAACTCGTCCGGTTTCAGTTTTGGAAGCACCGTTACGGCAACTTGGTGTGGAAATAGAAACCAATGGTGGTTTTGTTCCAGTTCGTGTTTGTGGTCCTATGGTTGGCGGAAATGCTGAGGTTGATGGTTCGCTTAGTTCTCAGATTTTGACAGGTTTGCTTATTGCTTCGCCATACGCACAGAAAGATGTTGTTTTACAGGTAAAAGATCTTAAAAGTAAGCCATATATTGATATTACAATTGATATGATGCGTAAGTTTGGCGTACAAGTAGATCGTGAGGAATATGTGACTTTCCGTATACCTGCTGGTCAAACATACAAGGCAATGGATTTTGTTGTTGAAGGTGATTGGAGTGGTGCGTCATTTTTGCTTGTAGCAGGTGCATTGAATGGTAGTATTACTGTAAAAAACATCTCAATGTCATCGTGTCAAGCTGACAAGGCTATTGTTGAAGCATTACAAAAAGTAGGTGCTAATATTATATTGGGTGACAATGAAATATCTGTTAGTTCAAATACGTTAAAACCATTTGAATTTGATGCTACAGAATGTCCTGATTTATTCCCTCCGTTAGTTTCTCTTGCTGCTCATTGTACTGGCGTTACGAAAATCAAAGGTGTTTCTCGTCTTGCTCATAAAGAGAGTAATCGTGCGTTAGTTTTGCAAAAGGAATTTGCGAAACTAGGAACACGAATTAAATGCACAGATGATGAAATGTTTGTGTATGGCGGAACATTACGAGGTGGTAAAATGCACGCAAATAATGACCATAGAATCGCTATGGCAGGTGCTGTTGCAGCATTGTTGGCAACAGAACCTGTTGAGGTAGAAAATCCAGAGTGTGTTGCAAAATCATATCCTGGTTTCTGGGATGATTTGTCGTTTATGACAAAGAAATAATCCTCATTTACAAGAAATTTGTACATTTGGTCTCCTTAATATCTATGAAAAGAATTCTTGTATATTGCTTACTTGTATTTTTGTGCGTTTCTTGTAAAAAAGAAGAAACACGACCAGCAGTGCAATGGACAGACTACTATCCATTGACTATAGGAACAACTCGCACATACGATTGTGTCTCGATACGAATTGATTTGCCTACGGCAATTCAAGACACATCATATTTTCAGGTTCGCGAAACTGTTGTAGACTGTATTTCCGATACAAATACTTGTAAAGTATATGTAGTTCAATGTGAAAAGAAAACAAAAGGCAGCGATGAATGGAAACCATATCTGTCTCAAAGTGTTCAACAATATGATCATCAGATAGTTCGTGTTGAAGAAAATGTGCCGTATGTGGTTTTGAAGTTTCCAGCAAAAACAACATATTCGTGGGATTTGAATGCATATAACACTTTGCAGGAACAGCAAATTTATTACGATAAGATTGACGAGCAAGATGCTACAACAATGACAGATTCTGTTTTGTTTGTCTTACAGCAAGACTTTAAGTCGCTATATACATATCAGTATGCTGAAGAACGTTACGCAAAAAATATTGGTTTGGTTTATCGAAAAAATATTGATGTGGAATCGCAACCAAATCATGCTCCAATAGACTTGAATGATCCTATTGAAAGTCGAATCACTAAAGGTACAATTGTAACCTATAAACTTATTGATTGTTCAATAAAATAGCTTTGTGTTCGTTTGTAAAATAAAAAACTATGCGAAAAAGTTTGGTTATATGTTTGCTGTTATTGCTTTGTAGCCTTTCGTATAGCGCATTTTCTCAGCCTTTTGTGATATACGATACGATTCCAATTCGCCATGGAACTAGTAGAATTCGTTTGATGCGTAATGTTGACCATTGGTTTAAGAATGAAAAAGGGCAACGATTGATAGCAAAGAATCGTAAAGAAATGAAGTTTCAAGGGAAAGGATATTTCCCATATTCAAATCATGTGCAGATTCCTGATGTGTATTTGTCTTCTCATGCAGCAGAAAAAACAAAGGGTAACATTGTTTTTAGTATTGAAGTAAGTATTCAGGATTCGATTATTGTGACTCGATTCTACAATGTTTTGCACGAGGCTCGTTTCTCTGAATATGGAACGAATTCTTTTGGCCGTTTAATGGATTATGAAAAAGTACCATCTGGAAAGTGTATGGAAGTGGAGGAATGGTGTAATGCCGTATGGGCAGATATGAAAGCCTGGGCGACATACGAGGCGAAAACTCGTGCGAAACGAATGATTCCAAGTACATTGATTCGTAAGCGTACTTTTAAGGTTCAAGAAGAAATAAAGGCTCCATCTACTGTAAAACCGTATGATCCAGGAGAATATTTGAAACTTGAGAACTATCTGCTAAAAGATACCGAAGGGAAATACGCTGATTATAATAAGGATCCAGAAGATATTGAGGCCGAAAAGGCTGCAGCCGCTGCCGCTCTTGCCGAAAAAGAAAAGAAAAAACATAAGGAAAAGGACGATGAGTTCGCTGATGAATACGAGTCTGAAACTGATGACATTGAATCTGTTCCAACCGCGCAGCCAGTTGTAAAAGAGGAATCTAATGATAAAAAGAAGAAGGAAAAGGCTAAAGAATCAGCAGATTCTTACGATGATGAATATGACGATGAAGAAGTAAAGGCAAAACCTGATAAGGGCGAAAAACAGAAAAAAGAGAAAACAGCCAAACCAAAGAAGGAAAAGAAATCAAAAGATTTTGATGACGACGATTATGATGACTACGATGACTAAAAGGGTTCCTTTCCTTTTGATATTTATAATGTTTACTTGTATGATACACGCACAATCGAATAGATTCGGTACAGTCTTGTTTGAAAATCAAACTGCTTTAGAGCAACAAAACAATGAAGCAAAAATTGGAATTTGTTGTTGGAAAGATGGACGAAATTCAGCGGTAGCCTTAACATTTGATGATTGGTCTCCTGGTCAATATCCGCTTGCGGTTTCAGCATTGCAGAAATATGGTTTGGTAGGAACATTTTTCCCGATTTTGAGTAATATAGAACGCTATGATTATTCGTGGGCGGCAATACAGAAAACATTGGAACAGGGAAATGAAATAGGTAATCATACTATTACCCATCCGGACTTAACTAAATTGCCTATAGGAGAACTTGCTCGTGAAATAACAGAGCCACAAGAAGTAATACGGGAGCGTGTCGGAACAAATGTGAATACACTTGCATATCCGTATGGTGCCGGTGCTGGCGATACAGAAGAGGACAAGTGTGTACGAGATTATCTTCGTGCCAGTGGACATATTGCAGCACGAAGTGTATGGAGAATTTCAAATTATGGTTACTCTTTCGTCAACTGTGAAGATGATTATTATCGACTTCCAATATATGCGATGACAGAACAAACAACGAATGAACAAGTTTATTCTGAATTTGACAAGATTGTTGCTGGTGGAGGTTTGCTGACAATTTTATATCATAGCATTGATGACGAAAAAAACACCTATAACGATAATTGGTATGCACAGGTAAAGATTGATTCCTTGTGTCAGCAATTGGCTTATTTGAGGAGTTTAAATGAGTCTAAACAGGTTTGGGTAACAACTTTTAGAAATGCAATTTTGTATCATCGTGAGGCAAACAGTGCAATATTGAAAATAAAAATGTCAACAAAGAAATACGTTGATTTATCATTGCAGATTACAGATACATCGTTGCTTCATTTAGTATTTCAAGAAGATTTAATTCCTATCTCTGTTGCAGTTTTTAAATCAGCATCAGATAACTATAAAAGCATTACTCAAAATGGAATTGAATTACCTATTGTTAATCAGACAGATACATATATAATATTTGATGCTATTCCGAATGCTGGAGTAATACGATTGGAAAAATAATTTATATGTAGAGACGCGATTTGTCGTATTTCTACTATTGTTTTTTCCTTTCTGAATAATCTTTTTCTTGCTCGTCGCTTATTTCACCAACTCCGAAATATTGTATTTCTGGGTGGGCAAAAAATAATCCACAGACGGATGAAACTGGGCGCATCATATATGATTCTGTCATTGTGACGCCAATTTCCTCTGTTGCGTTTAGGATGTTAAATAGTGTTTGTTTTTGAGAATGATCTGGACAAGATGGATAACCGATTGCCATACGGCGGCCACGGTAGTTTGTTTTAAGGATTTGTTCTATATTCTCGTTTTCGTTTGGTGCGTAACCCCACAATGTTTTTCGAACAATATAATGTGATTTTTCGGCAAATGCTTCGGCAATTCTGTCTGCCAATGTGCGTACAATCATAGAAGAGTAATCGTCTCCTTCGTTTTTGTATTTTTCTGCAAGCGCATCAACTTCAAGTCCTGCGGTTAAAGCAAAAAGTCCGATGTAATCGGTATTGTTTGTTTCTTTGGGTGCTATAAAGTCAGAAAGGCAAAGATTTGGATTTCCGTTTGGTTGCAATGTTTGTTGACGGTAGTTGTACAATGTACTAATATGTTGTGAATCAGTATTATATATTTCAATATCGTCTCCAATAGAGTTTGCAGGATAGAATCCAATGACTGCCTTTGGAGAAAGGAGTTTTTCGGAAATGATTTTTTGTAACATTTGTTGTGCGTCCTCAAATAATACGGTTGCTTCGGCTCCACGTTTCTCGTCTGTTAGAATTGCTGGATAGGCAATACCGTTCATTCCCCAAGCACTAAAGAAGAAAGACCAGTCAATATAGTTTGCAATGTCTTCAACAGAAATGTCGGTGATTGTTTTATTTCCAATGAATGATGGCTTAACAATGTCAGCTTTATCTAATTCAAAGACAAATTTGTTCTCGCGTGCATCGGCAAGAGGAAGCATATCGTTAACTTTTCTATTTAAGTAAAGTCTTCTAATTAGCTCATATTCATGATTTAATTTATCTATATATGCTTGTCTATCTTTTGATAATAATGCAGCACACACACCTGCGTCTTTTGAAGCGTCGCTTACATAAATTACTGGAGCAGAGTATAATGGGGCAATTTTTACCGCTGTGTGTATTTTAGATGTTGTAGCGCCACCAATAAGAATAGGAATTTGTAAATGACGACGCTCTAACTCAGCAGCAACATGTTGCATTTCTTCAAGTGATGGTGTAATTAAACCGCTTAATCCAATGAAATCCACATTGTTCTCTACTGCGGCGTCAACGATTTGTTCTGTCGGACACATAACGCCCAAATCAATTACCTCAAAGTTGTTGCAGGCAAGTACAACGCCAACAATATTCTTTCCAATATCGTGAACATCTCCTTTTACTGTTGCTAAAAGAATTTTACCTGCTGATGTAGTTTTTGCTTGTTGTTTTTCTTGTTCAATAAACGGTTCGAGTATAGACACCGCTTTTTTCATTGTACGAGCAGATTTAACAACCTGTGGCAAGAACATTTTACCTTGGCCGAACATTGTTCCCACTTCGCCCATACCGCCCATAAGTGGACCTTCGATTATTGCTAGCGAAGATGGATATTTCTGTCGTGCTTCTTCAAGGTCAACTTCAAGATGTTCTGGCAAACCTTTTAATAGTGCGTATGCAAGTCGGCGTTCTACTGGTGCATTTCGCCAGTCATCGTGTTTAACTGTTGTGGTTTCGTTTTGTTTGATGGTGCTCGCATATTCAACCAATTCCTCTGCTGCAGTTGAACTAGTATTTAGTACAACCTTTTCTATTTTATCACGAAGTTCTGGCTCTATTTCATCGTAAACTTGTAATAATCCAGGATTTACGATACCCATATCAAGTCCTGCTTTAATAGCATGATATAAGAAAATTGAGTGCATTGCTTCACGAACAGCGTTGTTCCCACGGAATGAGAATGACACATTACTGATACCACCACTTGTCTTGGCGTATGGTAAGTTTTGCTTTATCCAACGTACCGATTCGATGAAATCTTTTGCATAGTTGTCGTGTTCGGCAATACCAGTGGCAATGGTAAGCACGTTGGTATCGAATACAATATCTTCTGGTGGAAATCCAATAGACAATAATAAATCGTATGCTCGCTTACAAACACTGATTTTTCGTTCGTATGTGTCTGCTTGCCCTGTTTCGTCAAATGCCATAACGACGAGAGCAGCCCCGTATCGTTTTACTTTTGCTGCTTTGGCAAGGAAGGTTTCTTCGCCTTCTTTCAAACTCAACGAATTTACTAAACACTTTCCTTGTACACATTTTAATCCAGCTTCGAGTACTTCCCATTTCGAAGAATCAATCATAATTGGCACACGCGAAATCTCTGGTTCTGAAGCAAGTAGGTTTAAGAAGTGAATCATCTCTTCTTTTGAATCAAGCATGGCGTCGTCAAGATTCACATCTATGATTTGTGCACCGTTTTCTACCTGTGTACGTGCAATAGATAGAGCTTCTTCGTAGTTTTTCTCACGAATTAAGCGGGCAAATTTTGCAGAACCGGCAACATTTGTTCGTTCACCGATATTGATGAAATTCTTGTCTTTTTCTATTGTAAGTGGTTCTAAGCCACTAAGATACATTGTGTGACATTGTTTTGGTATAGGACGAGGCTCGTAGTCTCCAACGATTTTTGCAATTTCACGAATATGATCGTTTGTTGTACCACAACAACCACCGATGATGTTTAAGTATGAATTTTCCAAGTAAGGACGAACCATTTCCACCATAATTTCAGGTGTTTGGTCATATTGACCGAATTGGTTTGGTAAGCCGGCATTTGGGTGCGCACTTACTAATACAGGCGATTTTTCGGCAAGTTCTTTTACGAATGGAGTAAGTTCTTTTGCACCAAGAGAACAGTTCAAACCTACGCTGAGTATGTTTGAATGGCTAATAGAACGAATACATGCTTCGATTGTTTGTCCAGCAAGAATACGGCCACTTGCATCTGCAATTGTAAATGAAACAAGCACAGGTGCGTCTGTACCTAATTTTGTCTGTATGTTTTCGATAGCGAAAAGGCACGCTTTTACATTAAGTGTATCGAAGGATGTTTCTACCAATAATAAGTCGGCGCCGGCTTTAAGCATTGCTTCAACTTGCTCTTCGTAAATCTCTACAAGATAATCGAATGTAACAGCACGAAATGCTGGATTATTTACATCAGGAGACATTGATGCAGTCTTGTTTGTTGGACCAATTGATGCACAAACAAAACGAGGTTTTTCAGGATTTTTAGCCGTAAATTCATCGGCAACTTTACGAGCGATGGATACAGCGGCAGTATTCATTTCAACAACTAAATCTTGTAGATTGTAGTCTGCTTGTGAAATTCTGTTGGCGTTAAAAGTATTTGTCTCAATAATATCAGCGCCAGCTTCAAGATATTTAGTATGAATTTCGCGTACAACTTCTGGCTTTGTCAGACAAAGAAGGTCATTGTTCCCTTTTAACAGAAAAGGATGATCGGCAAATCGAGTCCCACGATAATCATCTTCTTGTAGATTAAATCGTTGTATCATTGTTCCGGTAGCACCGTCAAGTACGAGGATTCGTTTTGCTAATATATCTTTGAAAGCCTGCTTCGTAATCATATTCTTAATTTTGTACAAAAGTAATGAATAGTTTATTATTCACACATTTTGTCTTGTATCATTCGATTTGTGTATTCTTGTATAAATGCTTTTGTGTAATTTTCCATTTCGGTTTGTTCCGGTACATTTGTATCGATAAGATTTGAATCAAAAAATCTGTCTTTCTTGAAGTTATAGAGACTAACCGATTTCTTTTCGTCGAATTGTAGGACAAAATCTTTGTAAAAGCATTGGAAATTTTCATTTGTGTAATTGATTGCCATTTGTTGTTTTGTGGTATCAAAAACATTCTTTCCAAATGCAAAAAAGTCTTGTGGATAATTCAAATATGATAAAACAGAAGGAGCTATGTCTGTTTGTTGTGCAATTGTTGTCGTGTCAAATTTTTGTAGGGAATTGTCCGGTTTATAGAATACGATAGGAATTGCAAACGCACCAGGTGTATTTTTATATTCGTCTAAATGTGCAACAGAAGCGTGGTCGGCTGAAATTACAAACAATGTATTTTCGTACCAAGGCATTGTTTTCGCATAATTGAAAAACTCTCGTAACGCATTGTCGGTGTATCCAATACATTTATGTACCGGAAGTGGACCTTCAGGAAATTTTCCTTCATATCGTTCCGGAACTTTGAAAGGATGATGTGACGAAAGTGAGAAAATACTTGTGAAAAATGGCTGTTTGAATGAGTTCATCTTTTCCGCATAAAAATGGAAGAATTCTTCGTCCCAAATGCCCCAAGTCCCATCGAAATCGGCATCGTTATTATATTCGTTTTTTCCAAAATAATCGTTAAATCCAGCAAGGTTTGCAAAAGACTGAAAACCCATAGAACCATTTGGCGCACCGTGGAAAAAAGCTGTGTAATAGCCTTGTTCTCCTAAGTATTTAGCAAGACTACAAGTTTTGTTGCTCGAATAGTGCGAAAGAACATACGGAACCTTTACATACGGAATGCCAGCAACAACAGACGGAATAGCGTCTATTGATTTTCGTCCATTTGCGTAGGCGTATTTAAACACCAAACTGTGTTCCATTAGAGAGTCCATAAAAGGCGTGTATCCTTTGTAGTTTGGAATATCTTTATTGAGAAAACCAACATATTCTCGTCCCCAACTTTCGAGTATGATAATCACAACATTACAGTCTTTCATTTGTTCTTGAGACGAAACTGTATGATATGGCGTGAAATATTTGGCCGTTTCATCTTCATTGAAATAATTCATTGGTTTTAAACCAGATTTTCCGAATGTACGAATGAATGTAAACGGTGTATTTTGCACAATTGCCATTTGGCTTGCTTCTGTTACATATTCGCCAGCGTCGGCAGGGGAAATTGGTCTTGTACTATGACGGAAGCCACCACGAACGCCTCCGAAGCACAAAAACAAGACAATGCAAAGTGCTGGAATGGCTGTGCCATAAAATTTGAAGTTGCTTGTTGCAGGTTGTTTTTCGGTGAATCTGTCATATAAAAAGATAAGTAAGATTACAAGAATGAAAAAAAATAGGGTTGCATACCACCATTGTATAATAAATTGACCAAATAAAGAAAAAAGATTTTCCTCGTTTGCAAATTGCGAAATAACAAGAGACGTTGTTCGCTTTAATGTGAATTGGTAATAGATAGTGTCAGCGACATTTCCTAATAATCCAATGCTGTTGGTAATGATGTAGATGATTTTTGCAACTCTTTGATACATAGTATTGTATATGAACTTACAAGGAATGATATTCATTACAATAAATGCTATATTAAGGTAGATGATAGTTGTTGTGTCGAATTTTAATCCACCCTTGAAAATCGTAAGAGTCTCGGAAAGAGAACAGTCTGGAAATAGACTTGCGTTGTACGCATAGAACGCAATGCGTGTAATGGTGAGAAGCACATATACAACGGCAATGCGATATATGAAAAGGAGATAATGATTTATCTGAGGTTTAGTCATCTTGCTTGAATTTGTCACAAAAATAATAAGAGTTGAGAAATGTGAAAGAAAAACACAGAATTGATGTTGTTTCTTGTTGTCGAAATGTAATTTTTACAAATTTGTAATTTTGATAAATACTTGATTTATTGTATTTTATATGGTAATAATTTTTTGATTGTATATGTTTGTAAAATAGTTGTTTTTTATATTTTTGCTTGTCGAAAATTTTGCTTAGGTGAGAAAAAACTTTTCAATATTGTTATTCATTTTGCTTATAGCGAATTATGCTTTTGCAGATGGAACGCGACAATTGATGCCAAAAGATGAAAGTGGCAACCATAAAGGTTATTGTTATATAGCCTTAGGTTCTCGTGAAGGTGGAAATGGACCTTCTCGTGAATTTGCACGATATAATCATAGTAATAAAGTAAGTTGTGGTGATGAGAATCGTTTGTATTTTAGAATAGTAAATACGAGTGTTAAAAATAATGAAGGTGAGATAGTTTATTTTGGTTTTGGTGGATTACGATATAATGGGGCGGATTATACAAGTGGGACAAAAGTAAATGATTTTCCTGTAGGTGTTTTTGCAAAATTTCGTATAAAAAAATCATCTGCGGACGATTTGGATCCTGGATTTACTGGATTTGATGATGGTATACCAGATGAAATTGTTTATGCAGAGCAACCTGTACCGACCACGGGTAAAGGCTATATTCAAAGTTATAATGAGGCATGGAATGGACCGAATGATCTTGTAAAAGGAAATTCAGGATATAATAGTTTAAGTTTTAAACCGACTTCTCCTGGTTTGTATTATATAGAATTTGATATTGGATGTGATTTTGGAGAGAAGGTGGGTTATCCTTTGGATTTCAAGTGGTTTGATATTACAATTGCGAATAGTTCTAAAGGTAATGCTGTTGCAATTGATGGTCGTGTGTATTCAAAGGCTTGGGGGTTGAATGCAGATGGTTCAAATAATGAGGTATGGAGTTCTTTTTATACTTATTCAACAGACCATTATACCTCAAAAGTATACTTTTCTGGAATAAAACCGTATCGTTTTGTGTTTGGTTGTAATTCGTATGGTGCAAGAAGTGACAAAACAGTAGAGGAAAATCGCCAATCTAATCCGGGTGTTAACTCATTTGAACCGGAATACAGGGTGTTTTTAACGCCTCCTGATGAATTTGTTTACAAAGCAGGCGAGGTCCCGAATATTCCGAAAGATTTGACATTTGCAGGTGATGCTATAACTTGTGAGGATTTGATTTTTGTTGTGAAATTGCTTGCAAATGAAAGTGCTACTTTGGAATTATTTTTAGATTTAGACCCAGAGGAAAACAATGGCATCGATAAGGTTTTTATTGAGAAATTGGATGTTGAGAAAAATAAAGACAGAGGATATCACTATCCTTGGAAAGATAGACCGGAAATAAAGGAGGCTGGGCATTATTACTATTATCCAGTTACAGAAGGATGTCCTCGGGAATATAAATTGTCTTTATTTGATCAACGGTTTAAAAATGGTGCAAAAGTATATAATGTAGGTGATATGTTGGGTGAAGAACTTGGTGTTGTATCTTGGGATGCTAATCCTATAGGTTCGGAATACAATCCTATTCTAATTTCTTCAAAAGAAGAGTTGGAGGCTATTGCAACTGCTATGCGTGGTGAAACATCTACGAATACGGAAGAAGGTGATGATAGTGAGTATTTGTATTATTATACAATAAATCCATTTGCGTATAAGGCTGGAACAAAAGAACCAATTTCAAGAACATTCCCGATTTCGGCAAAAGATGGTTTTGCAGGAATGTATTTTTATATTGTTGCTACTACAGGTACAATACAATTGGATAATACGTGGTTAGGTTTAGGTACGAGTGCCAATCCGTTTCAAGGAAATATTGGGGCAGGTCGATATAATCCAAATCCATTGACTGATAATCAGAACGAGGGAAGATCTGATTTGGCAGGTGATCAATGTGCAATTACGTTTGGAGATGCAACTCATGGGTTGTTTAATTATTGCAATGGAGCGACAATTGATAATATTCACATTGAAGGAAGTTTTGCTGTAGAAACAGAGTTTTATTCGTCTTATTTAGATGCAGGTTTTGGGCCTATTTGTGGCATTGCTGAAAATACTACATTTAGTTATTGTGTTAATAAAGCAGATATAAAAAATGTTTTGTCAATAATAGATGGAGCTGAAATTTCTGGTTATACAGGAGGTGTAGTTGGCTATGCTAGTGATTGTGAATTTTCATATTGTGAAAATTTTGCTGATATAGAGGTTCCTGATGAAGCAAGTGGAACAGCAGGAGTAGCTGGTTATGCAGAAAGTTCTGTTTTCTCACATTGTTTTAATGTTGGAACTATGTTTGCCTATTCTAATGTTGGCGGAATAGTAGGAGCAGATGATGGAAATAGTTTCTATGCATGTAGAAATGAAGGAAAAATAGCTGCTGATGAAAAAAATGCGGGGGGAATAATTGGGAATGTATCGTCTTCGGTTAATTTGAAAGAATGTTATAATAGTGGTGCTATAGTTGCGGAATCGTATTTGGCGGGTATTGCAGGAGGAATGGCTCTTTTAGATGATAATGATATTATATCGTGTGTGAATTTGGGTACATTATTCCCAACAACAAATACAAATCTTTATGATGATATTAGTGATGGAACAAGCGGAACGCGTTGCTTCCCTATGCTTGATGCAGTTTCTGCATCTGATTTTGTGTCGGCAAATTCAGATGTTTGTTATCTTGATGCTAATGGTAGTGTCGGTTTGTTGGAGACAATGTGTGTGGGTAGAACATGGAGAAATGAAAATGCAGGACGTTTATATTCGGATGATGAAGCGTTCTATATTTCTTGGGATGGTAAGTATGATAATGGCGATTGTGTGACAGGAAGTTTAACTGTTGATTACCAAAAATCATCGGGGGTTACGCATTTCCCTTTTTATGATCCAGAAATGATAGAAACAACGATTGCACATGGCGATAATGATAATTTGGATGTTCTTAAGGGATTAGTTGTATATAGAATTTCTCCGATTCAAGATTCATTGAAAGATATTGCTCATGGTTATAAAGCTCTTCCTAAAGGGTATTATCAAAATTCTAATTTTTCAGATTCTGAATATGGAATTGAATTGAAGTTGTTTTGGGATGATAGGAAAATTTCCTATGGAAATGATTGTACAATGGATGTGCGTGATGGCTTTGTTTACGGAGAAAGTGTATATACTCCTGCAGTATATGACCTTGTAAAAACTTCTTATTATGGAACTTGGTCTAAATGTAGCAAGTATTATGATTTTAAAGATGGAGATGGCTCAACTGTGAAAGTTTGTAAAACACTTGCGAAAGGAGCAACTGGTGAAATTTTTTATAAGAAAGTGCTAAAAAGTCAGGCTACAAAAACGTGTAAAGGTATAGAAAATGTAAGTTATGGTGGTTACTATGGTTCCGAAGCTGGTGGACATGCCTTCCCAATTAATTTATTTGGTGACAAGAATACGATGAATACTTGGTGGAATGGTGTAGAGGTTCATGGTTTAAAAAAACTTACATTAAAGGAAAATGAACCAGCAGTATTATTGTCTATAGAAATTGCATCTTGGACAGCGAAAAATGAGAAAAATTCTGTGCTTTTGGAATGGAGTACATCTTCGGAAGAAAATAACGAGACATTCCAAATAGAACGTTCGTTTGATGGTATTCATTGGGAGCGTATTGGCTCAGTATTGGGTGCAGGAACAACAAGTATAATGCATTATTATTCTTTTGTTGACGAAGAACCACTTGATGGTATTTCATACTATCGCTTGAAACAAATAGATTTTGATGGTGATTACTCTTATTCTAGTATAAAAACGATTAATCGTAAAAATGCATTGCAAAATGCCGTTTTTAAAGCATATACAAGAGAAGAAGAAAATTCATTTGTGGTTGAGGGAGAGCAAATTGCGGCTTGTCCAATTGCTGTATATGATGTATATGGAAGATTAATTACTCAAGTATCGTATCATACTATAACACCTGATAAGGTAGTAATTATTGTGAAAGATATTACTGCTGGTACGTATGTCATTCGTTCTTGTGATTCTGCAAAAACAGTCGTAAAGGGCTGGTAAATTATTGTTTGGTATCTTATCGTTAATACCTCCAATTTCTAAATCCTGATTTTTACATTGAATACTATTCAAAAAATACTATCTTAGACCGATTTTTTGTTACGAAAATGAAGATAATAATTGCAGGTGCAGGAGAGGTTGGACAACATTTGGCTCGAATTCTTGCCGATGATAGGCACGAAGTAACTGTTATAGATGTTGATACTCAGAATCTTAAGCAACTTTCTTCGCATTTGGATATTTTGACGATACAAGGTTCAGCTCTTGCTATTTCGGTATTGAATGAAGCAGGTGTTGCTGATTGCGATTTGTTTATTGCGGTAGCTCATTTCCCAGAAATGAATATTGCTTCTGCTGTGATAGCCAAACAATTAGGCGCACCGCATACAATTGCGCGTGTTCGTGACCCAGAATTGTTGATTGAAAAGAATGTTGAGTTGTATCGCCGTATGGGTATAGATTCTTTGATTTACCCACAAGCACTTGCTGCTCAAGAAATTGCAACATTTGTAGAACGTGCTGCTACTCGTGAGTCGTTCGACTTTGCTGATGGATTGTTGTCGCTTTTTGTATTAAAAGTAGAGGAAACGGCTGCCGTTGTCGGAAAATATATGCAGGAGATTATTCCTTCACAGGAGGAATTGCAGAAATATCGTGTGATTGCAATAAAACGCGGTTTCTCTACGATTATTCCGAAAGGTGATGATATTTGCCAGCCTGGCGATATTTTGTATGTGGTAAGTAATCGTCAAGGGGTGAATCGAATGTTGGAAACATTCGAGAAAAAAGACTTGGCTGTCTCTCAGGTAATGATTTTGGGAGGAAGCCGTACTGGTCGTGCTACGGCAAAGATTCTTCAAAAGCAATTTGACGTAAAATTGATAGAAATTAATCCGGAAAAGGCCCGTAAATTATCTCAACAATTGGAGGATACATTGGTTATCAATGGTGACGGTCGTAGTATGGATCTTTTGGTAGAAGAGGGTATACAAGATACCGATGTGTTTATTGCAACTACGAATAATGCAGAAACAAATATACTTTCGTGTTATTTAGCGAAGCGAGTTGGTGTGAAACGTGCTATTGCGGAGGTTGAAAATGTTGATTATATTGGTCTTGCAACAGATATGGGTATAGACACATTGATTAATAAAAAAACTATTGCTGCCAATAGTATCCATAAATTTACTATGAGTAGTTCCGCTGATATATCTTCTACCCGCCATTTGACGCAGTGTGATGCACAAATTTTGGAAATAGTTGTGCATGAGAATGTTAAAATCACCAAATCAACATTGATGGAAATGAAAGATTTTCCGAAAGATGCCGTTGTCGGTGGTGTTGTGCGTGATAAAAATGCTTTTATACCTTCAGGTAAAACACAAATAACTGCAGGTGATAAAGTTCTTGTGTTTGCATTGCCGTCGGCTGTGAATGAGGTAAAAAACTTTTTTGAAAAATAGTAGTTATGAGAGGTAAAATCTTATTGTCCGTAGCTTTTGCTCTTGGTATTGCTGCATTGGTATTAATGATTTTGGATGCTGCAGAACAAAAAGTAATAACAAGTTTATTGATAATTGGCTTGATTTGCGTGAGTTTTGAATTCTTGGCTTCAAAAAACGACGATAAAGACAAGGAAGAATAATGAATCTTAAAGTAGTAATTCGAACAATTGGTATGTTGGTTATGCTCGAAAGCATACTAATGGCTTTTTGTTTGATTGCTGGTATCTGTTATGGAGAAGATTTGCGAGGATTTTTGCTTTCGTTGGGAATTTCTGTAGCAGCTGGTTTGTTGGCTATTTTGACAACACGGAATTCTTCTGTAGCAGTTGGAAAACGTGAGGGATATTTGATTGTAGGGGTCGTATGGGTGGTGTTTTCTCTATTTGGATCAATGCCATTTTTATTCTCGGGAAGTATTCATTCATTTTCAGACGCGTTGTTTGAATCAATGTCGGGTTTCACTACTACAGGTGCAACTGTTTTTGTTGATATAGAAATTCTTCCAAAGCAAATTATTCTCTGGCGAAGTTTGATGCAGTGGGTTGGTGGAATGGGAATAATTGTGCTTACCGTTGCTGTGGTTCCAATGATTGGAATGGGTGGAATGCAGTTATATTCGGCGGAAGCATCGGGTCCTACCAAGGACAAAATTCACCCTCGTATAAAAGATACCGCAAGTCGCATCTATTTAATTTATATCGCTTGTACTATTCTTGAAATAATTCTGCTGATGTGTGGTGGAATGAATTTCTTTGAATCGCTTATTCTTGCACTTTCAAGTATTTCTTCTGGTGGCTTTTCAAGCCAAAATGCAAGTGTTATGGAAATGTCGCCGTATACACAGTATGTGGTTATGTTTTTTATGTTCATTTCTGGTGTCAATTTTGTCCTTCTGTATATGGCAATTCGCGGAAAATTTCGCATTGTCGTTAAAGACGATGAGCTAAAAAATTACTTAATTGTCGTGTTTGGATGTGCAATTGCCATTCTTATTATAAATGCGTGGAAAACAGGCACGTTTGCCGAAATAGAGAAGCAGATTCGTGTTGTGTTATTTCAAGTTATTTCAATAATAACAACTTCGGGATTTGTGATTACAGATTATGCCGCGATGCCGAATGCTTCAAAGATGATTTTATTCTTTCTTACTTTCTTTGGTGCGTGTGCAGGTTCAACTTCGGGAGCAATAAAAATTGTACGCATTTCTGTCTTGTTAAAGAATAGTTATCTTGCGTTAAAGCAGATTGTTCATCCAAATGCAATTTTGACGCTTAGAATGAGTGGAAAGCCTATTGAGAGTAAAGTAATTTCTAATGTGTATGCGTTTATTGTGATGTATGTGCTTATATTCTTATTAGGAACGCTTGCGTTGTCGTTTATTGGACACGATTTTTATACGGCGTTTTCTGCCTCTGCGTTGTCAATTTCCAATGTCGGAATTGGTTTTTGTCCATCTGGTATGATGACGGAATTTAGTACATTCCCTGCAGCTTCAAAGTATGTGATGACTTTGTTGATGTTGATAGGAAGACTAGAGGTATTTACTGTTTTAGTTTTATTCTTGCCTAGTTTCTGGAAAAAAGGAAATTAAATTATAGCGGTTGTGTGTACAAATCCACATCGCTTTCTTCTATCGTTTTTCCACATAGAATAACTAAACGTTCCATTACATTACGGAATTCTCGAATATTTCCAGTCCAAGGGAAGGTTTGTAGTTTTTTTATTGCAGCATCGCTAATTGTTTTCTTTGGTACTCCCATTTCCTGACAAGACTGGTCGATAAAATGTTCTGCTAACAATGGAATATCGTCAATGCGTTCAGCTAACGATGGGTTCTTAATGAGAATCACGCTTAAACGGTGATATAAGTCTTCGCGGAATCGTTTTTCGTCGATTTCTTCCTTCATATTCTTGTTTGTGGCAGCAAGTACACGCACATTTACGGAAATATCTTTGTCGCTACCAACGCGGGTGATTTTTTGTTCTTGTAGAGCACGAAGCACTTTTGCTTGGGCTGCTAAACTCATATCGCCTATTTCATCAAGAAATAATGTTCCTCCATCTGCTTGCTCAAATTTACCGATGCGTGTTTTTATTGCTGAGGTAAATGCTCCTTTTTCGTGTCCAAAAAGCTCACTTTCAATAAGTTCTGATGGGATTGCTGCACAGTTGACTTCTACAAATGGTGCATTGCTTCTATTGCTTTGATTGTGAAGTGCACGGGCAATTAATTCTTTTCCCGAACCGTTAGGACCTGTAATTAGTACGCGAGCATCGGTTGGAGCTACTTTGCTCACAATTTCGAAGATTTTTTGAAGCGGTTCAGATTTACCAATCATTTGGTATTTAGAACCGATTTTTTTCTTCAACATTGTGGTTTCTTGCTTTAATTTAGTAGTCTCTTGTACGAGATTTTTCTTTTCCAAAGCATTTCGTACAGTGACAAGTATTCTGTTCATATCCAAAGGTTTAGATATGAAATCGAAAGCTCCTAATTTTATTGCTTTTACTGCTGTGTCAATTTCTGCATGTCCCGACATCATAATGATAGGCATATCGTTTCTTTCTTGCAAAACTGCCTCTAGTAATGCGATGCCATCCATTTCAGGCATTTTAATGTCAGAGAACACTAAGTCGAATTTACCGTTTTTTACTTTTGCTAGTGCTTCGGCACCATTTTCTGCTAATTCAACGGTATAGTCTTCGAATTCTAATATTTCTTTTAGTGAATTGCGAATTGCGCGTTCGTCATCGACAACTAATATTGCAGCCATTATATGAGATGTATTAATTGATTCTTTTCAACAGTAACAACACCAGGTTGTTCACATACTAAACCTCCAGCTATGTTTGAGATGCGTGCAACTTCTTCCATTGGAAATCCTAATACATAACAAACTGCAGCTGTACTAATTACAGTATCGCCAGCGCCAGAAACATCGGCAACGTGACGTACTTGTGTTGGTATATGAATATATTGTTCTTGATTTGCAACAAAAATCCCGTGTTCCGAAAGAGTAACCATCATTGTTGCAATGTTATTTTGTAGCATAAAATCTCGTGCATAAGAAAATAAACTTACAAAATCATCTTTTGCACAAGTCTTACCAATTCCTTCGGTAAACTCTTTGAAATTTGGCTTAAAGAGTGATACGTTTTTGAAATTGTTGAAGTTACGTTTTTTTGGATCGACTAAAACAGGTATGTTTTTTTGAGATGCTTTTTCGGTAATAAACTGAATCAAATTTTGATTAAAAACCCCTTTGTCGTAGTCTTGCAGAATTATAGCAGAGACATTTTGTTCTGCGATTGCTTTTTGTATGTTGTTTTGTAAGTCTTGTGAGACTATATTGTCTAATTCATTGGTTTGCTCGCTGTCAACGCGAAGCATTTGTTGCTTACCGCAAATCACACGTGTTTTTACCGTTGTCTTTCTTTTAGAGTCGATTACGCAGTATTCTGATGAGATTCCTCGTTTTGCGAGAATATTGAAGAATTTCTTCCCTGCATCGTCATCTCCAACGACACTGCAAAGAATAGGCTTCATTCCTAGTGAGGCAATGTTTTTAACTACGTTTGCGGCGCCACCTAAGCGGTCTTCGGTAGAACTTACGTTTACCACAGGAACAGGTGCTTCTGGAGAAATACGATCGACGCTACCCCAAATATATGAATCAAGCATAACATCGCCAATAACCATAATGGCTTTTTCGTTTGCTTTCTCGAATTCTGCTTTGTAATCCATTTGAATATAAATCAATGACTTTTGCAAAGATATCTTTTTTGCTGATATTATTTCTTGTTTCCGGTTAGTTGAAAAGAAAAAAGGTTCTGATCTTTCGACCAGAACCTTTCTTGTATTTCGGTTAAACTAATTATTATAGTTTTGGACCTGCTGCAACTAATGCTTTACCAGCTTCGTTAGTTGTGTATTTTTCGAAGTTCTTAATGAAACGAGCAGCCAAATCTTTAGCTTTTTCTTCCCATTTGCAAGCACATTCGTAAGTGTCGCGTGGGTCAAGGATAGCTGGGTTTACATTTGGAAGAGCTGTTGGTACTTCGAAATCGAACATAGGGATTTTCTTAGTTTCAGCTTTAAGGATAGAACCATCAAGGATAGCATCGATGATACCTCTTGTATCAGGAATAGAAATACGTTTTCCTGTACCGTTCCAACCAGTGTTTACTAAGTATGCTTTAGCACCTGATTTTTGCATTTTCTTAACCAATTCTTCAGCATATTTTGTTGGGTGCAATTCCAAGAATGCTTGACCGAAACATGCAGAGAATGTTGGAGTTGGTTCAGTAATACCTCTTTCAGTACCAGCCAATTTAGCTGTGAAACCACTCAAGAAGTAGTATTGAGTTTGTTCTGGAGTTAAGATAGATACTGGAGGAAGTACTCCGAATGCATCAGCAGACAAGAAGATTACATTCTTAGCAGCTGGAGCAGATGATCCTGGTTGGATGTTGTTGATGTGGTTGATTGGGTAAGAAACACGAGTGTTTTCTGTAACTGATTTATCGTTGAAATCAATTTTACCATCAGCAGCAACTGTAACGTTTTCAAGAAGAGCGTTACGTTTGATAGCACCGTAGATATCTGGTTCATGTTCTTTAGAAAGACCGATAACTTTTGCGTAGCAACCACCTTCGAAGTTGAATACACCGTTATCATCCCATCCGTGTTCGTCATCACCGATAAGACGACGTTTTGGATCTGTAGAAAGAGTTGTTTTACCTGTACCAGAAAGACCGAAGAAAATAGCAGTATTTTCACCGTTCATATCGCAGTTTGCAGAGCAGTGCATAGAAGCGATACCTTTAAGTGGCAAGTAGTAGTTCATCATAGAGAACATACCTTTCTTCATTTCACCACCGTACCAAGTGTTGATAATAACTTGTTCTTTAGAAGTTGTGTTGAAAGCAACGCAAGTTTCTGAGTTCAAACCTAATTCTTTGTAGTTAGTTACTTTTGCTTTAGAAGCATTGTAAACGATGAAATCAGGTGTGAAGTTAGCAAGTTCTTCAGCAGTTGGTTGAATGAACATGTTTGTTACGAAATGAGCTTGCCAAGCAACTTCAACGATGAAACGAACAGCCATACGAGTGTCTTTGTTAGCACCGCAGAAAGCATCAACTACATAAAGATTCTTGTTAGAAAGTTCTTGTTTAGCAATATCTTTAACAGTAGCCCAAACTTCTTGTGACATTGGGTGGTTGTCGTTTTTGTAACCTTCAGTTGTCCACCATACAGTGTTCTTAGAGTTTTCATCCATTACGATGTATTTGTCTTTAGGAGAACGACCTGTGTAGATACCTGTCATTACATTCACTGCTTGTAGTTCAGTGTTTTGACCTACTTCATAACCTTGAAGTCCTGCTTTAGTTTCTTCTGCGAACAATACTTCGTAAGAAGGGTTGTGGGCGATTACAGTTGCACCTGTAATTCCGTACTGTGTCAAATCTAAATTTGCCATTTGTTGTACTTTATTTAATGAATTAATACTTAACTTATTCTGTTTGAATTTATAACTCAAACCTTGCAAAAATAGTAATTTATTTTGAATTTGTATCAAGCAAACATTTTTTTGCTATAGTAATTTTTATCGTTGATATACATCTGCATTTGTGATATAATAAAAAAGCGTCATAGAAAAACTATGACGCTTTAGGAATAGTGCGATTCAATGTTATTCGTTGCTCAAAATCTTGAACTCTACACGACGGTTTTGAGCACGTCCTTCAGGTGTGTCATTTGTGTCGATAGGTTCATCAAATGCATAGCCTTTGAATGTCAATCTGCTTGAAGCAATATTCTTTGAAATCAAGTAGTTTACAACCGCTTCTGCACGATCTTGTGACAATTTTTGGTTGTATGCTTTTGAACCTACATTATCTGTATGACCACCGATTTCAATGTTCATTTTTGGATTCTTTGTTAGGATTTCAACCAATTTATCCAACTCTGTATATGAAATTGGCTTCAATGTAGATTTGTTTGTGTCGAAGAAAACGTTTTTCAAAACTATCTTAGCATCTTTTTCCATTGGCATCAACTTAATATCAAGGTAGATTTCTTGATAGTCGGTTGTTTGTGGCACGTCGAAGTTTTCAGAATGGAACAAATAACCTTCTTTCTTAACGGCGATACCGTAGTTCTTTCCTGAAGGAAGTGGTAACAAGAATTTACCTGTAACAGAGTTTGCTTGGTTGGTAAATAGGACTTGACCTGTCGCGTTGTCGGTAATTTCGATTTGTGCGTCTAGGTATTTTGCTGGATCTGTATATGCTTCAGAAACAATACCTTTAACCACGGTCAAACGAGCTGTCTTGATTTCAACAGATTTTTCCATAACAACTTCTTGTTGGATAGGGTTTGCCATAACGGCAATCAAGTTGTTTTCTGTTGTCATGTTTAGTTTCTTTTCTGGACCAAGGAATGTAATCATGTAGATATCAAGACCTCCATAGCCACCTTTTCTTGTCGAAGCATAGTAAGCATGAGTACCACTACCGTCCATTACAAGGAATGTTTCATCGCCAGGAGTGTTGATAGGGTAACCCATGTTTTCTGGTTCAGACCATGTTCCGTCATCTTGTAACGTTGTCTTGAAAATATCGTATCCACCCATTGTGTTGTGACCATTTGATGCGAAAATCAATGTTCTACCATCAGGGTGCATAAATACTCCGATTTCGTCTTTGTCCGTGTTGATAGTTGGACCGATATTTTCTGGTTTACCCCATTTGCCTTTTTCGTTCATTTTGCATACGAAAATATCGTGTTCTCCATAGTTTGTTACTTTTTCAATGTTGTCACTTGAGAAGTAGATAGTTTTTCCGTCGAAAGAGAAACTTGCTGAATTTTCGTGACCATTAGGTGTGTTGATTGCAGTGAAAAGTTCTGGCTTTGTCCATGCATTACCTTTCTTTTCAGAGTATTTAATGTCTCCACCATTTTTGCCATAGAAAGTAAATAATTTTTGACCATCGGCAGACAAACCGATAGTTGCATCATTTTCTTTTGTGTTGATAGGCTCGCCCATGTCTTCAGCTTGTGACCATGTTGTTCCATTTCTGTATGAAACCCAAAGGTTTTCGTCGAATTCTCCATCGTCGAATGCTTTTTTGTTATATGGATTTTCACGAGTTGAAGTGAAAATCAACATAGATTGGTCAGCAGAAATAATTGGAGCGTAATCTGTATATTTTGAGTTGATAGCAGAACCCATATTGTCGATGAATACACGTACTGAGTCATTAAGGAATCTTTTGCCGTTATTACATTCGTCAATATGTTTTGCTAAATCATTCCCTTTGCTTTTCTTTTCATCTGCAGTAAGGCGTGCACGAGCTTTTTGATATGCGTTGATTGCTTCGTCAAATTTGTATGTTGCTTGGTATGCTTGACCAAGAACACCATAGATAAAGCCAGAATTTACAGGGTCTAATTCAATAGCTTTTGTGAAATAAGGAATTGAAGAATCAGGATCGCTCATCATCCAATAACATTTACCTATCTTATAGTTTAGGTCGGCATTGTTTGGGTTGAATGCTTGTGCTTTTAAGTAAGCATTCAATGCAGTTTGATAGTCGCTAATTTCTTGGTATGAATCACCTTCGTCAATATCTCGTAAGGCATTCTTTAACCCTTTGTCATCATTAAAGTTTTTTCTAATGAATTCAACATTTTGTCCAAATGTAAGCGATGCACTAAAGAGCAAGGCCACAATTGTTATACATTTTGCTATATATCTCATCGTACAAAAATTTCAGTGATTAATTACAATTAGTAGTGTATGCAGCAGGAACATTTACACCAAGTTCACGTGCTTTTACAAGCGACATACAGCATTCGTCGAATTGTCTAAGCATTTCTTGTGCAGCTGCTTGGTGGTAGTATGCTAATCCGAAGTTTGGATTGATTTGTATTGCTTTGGCATACATTTTCAAAGCCTCTTCGTATTTCTTTTGACTTGCGTATATGATACCTAAATTGTTATAAGCCAATGCGTATTGGTTGTTGATTTCGATAGCTTTTTTGAAGTCATTGAATGCAGCTTTAATATCTCCTTGTTTGTAATATGCTTCACCACGATTGTTGTATGCAGCATAGAAATTTTGTTTTTTGTTGATAGCCAAAGTGAAATTCTTAACAGCATCAGGTAGGTTGCCTTGTTTAACCAATACTGAACCAAGATTGTCGTATGTGTTGGCTAATTGTGGGTCATAAGAAATTGCTTGTTGGTAGTCTTTAATAGCTTCGTCGTACTTTTCAAGTTTTAGGTAGCAACTTCCGCGATCGTTGTATGCAAAAGCAAAAGATTCATCTAATTGAATTGCTTTGTCGAATGATTTTAGTGCATTTTCATAATCTTTTACCATAAATAAGTCAACGCCAGCGTAGTAATTTGCTTCAGCTGTTTCGTAGCCATTACGGAATGCAGTTTGAAAATCTTCGTATGATTCGCGATATTTGTTTTTGTTGAATTCAGCCATTCCTTTCAAATACCAAGCTTGACCTTGTGTAGTATCAAGATCTAACGCTTTGTCAAGTGCGACAATCGCACCATCAAAATCTTGGATTGCTGATTTTGCACTTCCCAAGTTAATGTACGCTTGACGGAAGTTTGGATTGATTTTTACTGCTTCTTCAAACTTTACAATGGCTTCATTGTATTGTTTCGAAGACATAAATGTGATGCCTGCATTGTAGGCTTCTTCTGCTTCTTGTCCTGCTTCCACAACAATCGTGTTGATTTCTTCTTCTTGAGCAAAAGAAAACAACGCTGATGAAAGCAGGATACCAATAATAAAAATTGTTCTTTTCATCATTATTTATTTTGATAACTGTGAGTTAAAAATCTGTCCAAAAGTATTAAAAAGATTTATTGAATATTAGAATAAATTAATTTTTCTCATTATTCCCGTAATTCTTCCATTTTGCAATCAGTGCTGCCATATCGTCAGGAATTTCTGAATCAAATTGCATGAATTCTCCTGTTGTAGGGTGGGTGAATCCTAGTGTTTTGGCATGTAAAGCTTGTCTTGGGCATATAGAAAAACAGTTTTCTACAAACTGCTTGTACTTTGTGAATGTTGTTCCCCGTACAATTTGGTTTCCACCGTATGTTTCGTCGTTAAACAAAGGATGACCAATTGATTTAAAATGACAACGAATTTGATGCGTTCTTCCTGTTTCTAAGTTACATTGTACAACGGAAATATATCCTAAATCTTGCAATACTTTATAATGCGTAACCGACCATTTCCCGTTTGTGTCGTCTGGGAATAACGCCATAACTTTTCTGTCTTTTAGACTACGTCCAATATAACCAGTTACAGTTCCTTCGCTTTCTTTTGGTGTACCCCAAGCCACTGCAACATAGGTTCTTTGTGTCGTTTTGTGGAAAAACTGGTCTGCTAAGAAAGCTTTCGCTTGTTCGTTTTTTGCAACTACTAGTAATCCGGAAGTGTCTTTGTCAATTCGGTGAACAAGTCCAGGACGAGGGTCGTTGTCCTCGAATTGCATGTTGCCCTGTAAGTGCCATGCTATCGCGTTGACTAATGTACCCGTGTAGTTTCCGCATCCTGGATGTACGACCATTCCAGGTTTTTTGTTTATGACCATAAGTTGGTCATCTTCATATACAATATCAAGGGGAATATCTTCGGGAATAATTCGTAGTTCTTGTCTAGGCGCTTCAAACTCTATAGTGATGACATCGTTTGGCTTTACTTTATAATTTGCTTTAATCGGTTTCCCATTTGCAAAAAGAAACCCAGAATCTGCAGCATCTTGTATTTTTGTACGAGAAATACCCTCAATTCTGTCGTTTAAAAACTTGTCGACGCGCATAAGAGACTGCCCTTTGTCTGCGACATAGCGGTAGTGCTCGTATAAATTCTTTTCCTCTTCAGGTTCTTCTATGTCGAAATCCTCATTCATTATGGTGCAAAAGTAAAGCTTTTTAGTAAATTGGTAAGATTTATAGTGTGTGAATTGAAATGTTTTTACATATTATAATGAAATCTTGCAATAAACATTTTGATTTGTTTATTTTTAATGTAAATTTGTGGCCGTCAAAAATGTTATTAACAATAATTTATAAATTTATTAATTATGGCAATTAAACTTGGTATTAACGGTTTCGGTCGTATCGGCCGTATGGTGTTCCGTGCTGCTGTAGAAAACTTCGGCAAGGACATTCAAGTAGTAGGTATCAACGACCTTTTGGACGCTGATTATTTAGCATACATGCTAAAATATGATTCAGTTCATGGTCAATTCAACCACGACATCAAAGTAGAAGGTAACTACTTGATCGTTGATGGTAACAAAATCCAAATCTTCGCTGAAAAAGATCCTGTAAACATTACATGGGGTGCTCTTGGTGTAGATGTAGTTGTTGAATCAACTGGTTTCTTCTTGACAGCTGAACTTGCTGAAGCTCACATCAAAGCTGGTGCAAAGAAAGTTATCATGTCAGCTCCTGCAAAAGACAAAACTCCAATGTTCGTTTATGGTGTAAACGATAAAACTTACAAAGGTGAAGCTATCATCTCTAACGCATCTTGTACAACTAACTGTTTAGCTCCTATCTCTAAAGTATTGAACGATAAATTCGGTATCAAGAGAGGTTTGATGACAACTGTACACGCTGCTACTGCAACTCAAAAAACAGTTGACGGTCCTTCTAAGAAAGACTGGAGAGGTGGTCGTGGTATCCTAGAAAACATCATCCCTTCTTCAACAGGTGCTGCTAAAGCTGTAGGTGTTGTTCTTCCAGAATTGAACGGTAAATTGACTGGTATGTCAATGCGTGTTCCTACTTCTGACGTTTCTGTAGTTGACTTAACAGTTGAACTTAACAAAGAAACTACTTACGAAGAAATCTGCGCTGCTATGAAGGCTGCTTCTGAAGGCGAATTGAAAGGTATCCTTGGTTACACTGACGAAGCTGTTGTTTCAACTGACTTCCGTAACGATGCTCGTACTTCTATCTTCGATGCTAAAGCTGGTATCCAATTGGATCCAACTTTCGTTAAAGTTGTTTCTTGGTACGATAACGAATGGGGATATTCAAACAAAGTTTGTGAAATGGCTCGTGTTATTTCTAAATAATAATATCCATTCATGTTTTTATAGACGGGGACTTTTTAGTTCCCGTTTTTTTTTTTTAATTTTGGCGAAACATAAAAAAAACTATGGGACAGCCGAAAACATTTGTAAATAATATACTCGCTTTTGCAGAGGTTCTGCTGAGTGTATTTGTATTTTGTGTTTTATATTATTTGTTCTTTGGAAACTTAATTATTGATAAAGACTACCTGGTTCTAGGAGTCTGCATGGTAATGGCTTGGTCGATTTTGTTGAAGCGACTAGATGTTTCAAAGATATATAAAATCAATCCATATTCGTATATCCTTCTTCATTATGTCATTGCATTAGGCTGTGGCTTTATAGGTTTGATTTTTCTCGTTTTTCTATTGCAATTAGAGATTAGTCGCTTCTTCTTGTTATCTTTTATTGCTGTTGATTTTGTATTGCTTTACTTTTTTATCATTGGCGTATATTTTTATGCTAAAGTTCAACGAAAGAAAGGATTATACAATAGCAATATATTGGTTATTGGTGACAAACATGTTGGTGCGTTTATAAATAAAATTGAATCAAATCCTCTTTGGGGATATCACATTAAAGGTATTGTCACAGATAATCCTGATGTTAAAGAGAAATTTGAATCAATGTATACTATTTATAGTATTGACTCATTAAAAGAAGTTCTAGTTCAAGAACCGATTGATGAATTGTATTACTGTCGCTCGTCTTTGGATAACAAATTGGTGAGTAATTTGATTTATATGTGCTTGGAAATTGGTGTGACATTTCGTGTTTCTTCTCAAATTCTTTCTCTTGCACAAGCAAAATCAAAAATTTATTATTTGGGTGAATCGCCTTATTTTACTTTTCAAAATACGCCTAAACAAAACTTTAATTTGGCGTTGAAAAACATATTCGATAGGATATTCGCTTTGTGTGTGTTGTTGTTCTTGTCTCCAGTCTTTTTGATTATTGCAATTCTTATAAAATTGGATTCTAAGGGTCCTGTATTTTTTAAGCAAGTTCGTTCGGGATTGAGGGGCCGTGAATTTATGGTGTATAAATTCAGAAGTATGTGTGATGGTGCTGAAGATATGCTTGAGTCTATGAAGGACGAAAATGAGCAGGAAGGTCCAGTTTTCAAGGTTAAAAATGATAAGAGAATAACTAAAATAGGTAGTTTTCTTAGAAAAACTAGTCTTGACGAATTACCTCAATTTATCAACGTATTAAAAGGTGATATGTCGGTTGTTGGACCTCGCCCACCGCTACCTGCAGAGGTGAAACAATACAAGACATGGCAAACTCGTCGATTGTCTATGAAACCTGGTATTACTTGTATATGGCAAGTTTCGGGAAGAAATAATATTCCTTTTGAACAATGGATGAAGTTAGACTTGCAATATATTGACACTTGGTCATTGGGACTTGATTTTATGATAATTTTAAAAACCGTAAAAACAGTTTTAAAACACGATGGTCAATAAAAAAACTTTGTTTTTTCCACTTTTGTTTTTGTGTGCATACTGTTCTGCACAGGTGAATTCAATCTATCAAAATGCTTCGTTTCAACCATACGATAGATATTTGTATAATTCGGATAACCGATTTCATACGTCGGTGAAACCGTATGACATGACGGAGGTCAATGCGATTGTTTCCATTGATTCGTTGTATACAAAGGAATGTAAGAATAAAATTGTTAATTATCTTTTGAATAAAGATATTATCCATTATGATGCAAAGGATTTTTCGTTTTCTATAAATCCTTCGTTTAATTTTGAACTGTCTCAACATAATGGGGAAAATAATGAAGAATTAGGATGGATAAACGATCGTGGTGTTTTTATAAATGGCAATATTACCGATAAGGTTTATTTCTATACGGCATTTCACGAGATTCAATCTAATTATTCCGATTATAGACGAGACCGAATAAAAGAATTAGGTCACAATACAATTCCTGGTGTTAGTAGAGGAAAGGCTTTTGGTGATAAAGGAGGACTGGATTATGCGTATGCCGAAGGATATGTATCCTACATACCAAATCAATATTTTCGTTTTCAATTAGGTCATGGTAAGAATTTTATAGGTGATGGTTATCGATCACTTCTGTTGTCAGACAATGCTCAGAATTATCCATATTTTAAATTAACTACAAATGTTTGGAATTTGAAGTATGTGATGATGTGGTCGCAACAATATTATTTGGAAAACGGACATTTAGGAAATACTCGCTACAATGAGCGATGGAATGTGATGCATTATCTTGATTGGTCTGTTACAAAATGGTTGAATGTAGCTTTTTTTGAAACAATAAATTGGGGTGACGATACAGTTGGGACCGATAGAGGTTTTGAGTTTAATTATATAAATCCTTGCGTTTTTTTGCGTCCTGTTGAGTTTTCTATTGGTTCTCCGGATAATTGCCTTATGGGATTGACAGGAAAGCTTACGTTGTGGAAAAATCATGTGTTTTATGGCCAATTGGTGCTTGACGAATTCAAGTTTGATGAATTTAAAAAACATAGCGGTTGGTGGGGAAGTAAATATGGGCTTCAGGCTGGTTATAAGACATTTGACATTGCAGGTTTAAAGAATCTTGATTTCCAGACAGAGGTGAACTATGTACGACCGTTTATTTATTCGCATTTTACTTATTCTCAAAACTATGCACATGCTGGACAAGCGTTGGCACATCCTCGTGGTGCAAACTTTTATGAGTCGGTTTCATTTTTACGATATAACTGGAAGAGATTCTTCTTTGAGGCAAAGTATGAATATCTAGTGTACGGACGAGATACCGCAGGTACAAACTATGGTGGTGATATCTTTAAATTGTACCAGACTCGCACGCAAGAATACGATAACATTATTGGTAAAGGTGGCAATCAAGAACGGATTTCATATAAAGACTTAAACGTGTCGTATATGATTAATCCAAAGATGAATATGAGATTGTCGTTAGGAGTTTCTAATCGCCATGTGAAGTCGCAGATAGCAGACGAAAAAGATCAGTGGTTGTTTATGCTTGGCTTTAAAACTTCTCTGGATAATTTCTATTACGATTTCTAAAATAAAAAAGTCCAACCAATTCGGCTGGACTTTTCTGTTTTATAAATGTTTTAATTAATTACCTTGAATAATGTTGTATAACTCTTGGAAATCAGGAGTTAGGATGATTTCGCTACGACGGTTTTTAGAGCGTGCTTCTGCTGTATTTGTTTCGTCTATTGGGCAGTATTGACCACGGCCAGCAACAGTGATTCTCTTGCCTTCGATTGTTGAATTATCGGTAAGAATGTACGAAATTGCTAATGCTCGTTTTGTACTAAGTTCCCAGTTTACTTTTGATCCGCCAGTATTATCAGTGTGACCTTCAATCATAATGTTGATATCTGGACTTTGCTCAAGCACAGCGGCAAGGTTTTTAAGTGCTTCTTGACCTTTATCTGCAACATCGCTTTTGCCTACTTTGAAAAGTAGCGCTTCGTCGAGTAGGACATAGATTTTACCACCTCGTTGCTCAATTGTAAGACCTTGACCTTGGAAACCAATCAATGCTTTTTCTAGTTTCGTTTTTAGAGCAACTGTTGCAGAGTCTTTTTTACGAAGAGTTTCTTCGAGACTTGCGATTTGTTCATTTTTCAATGAAATCTCGCTATTCTTTAACCCAAGTTCTTGACGGATTTTGTCAAGAGTTTTGCGTTCTTGCTCCAAACTTAACTGGATAGAATCAAGTGCGTCTTCACGCTTTTGTAGCTTTTCGCGTGCTGTTTGTAGTTCTTCCAAAGTTTTTTTGCTTTCGGCTGCTTGTTGCTTTATCATAGCCGATTGCTTATTTGTAAGGTTTGTGTTAAGTTGCTTTAATTCATTGTTTTGCGATGTTAGATTCTCGATTTGTCTGTTTTTAGAAAGAGAATCTGCACGAAGTGCAACAACTTTCTTCTCAAGCTCTTCTTCTAAGGCAGTAGAGTTTTGTAAGCTTTTACTACAAACTAATAACGATGACGTTAGTGAGTCAATAATAAATTGGTCTGATGTGGCAAGTTTCTGATATTCTTTTTTGGAAACGCAAGAACATAGAATTGCAGAGCCAAGGCAAATAAAAAGAAGTTTTTTCATAGTAATTTTTTTGTAAAAATAATTATTTATTGAATTTATGAAGACGGTTTGTTCTTTTTTTATGAAAAAATATCAAGCAGAGAGGTTATTTCTTTGTTAAAATCATTTTATAATCATAAATTTGCAAGAATTAATGGAAAGTGTTCTAACTAATCAACTTAGATGAAAATTAAATATATTTTTACCGTTTTGCTTGGTGTGATCGTTTCATTTCAATCGGTTGCACAAACGGAGAATTTTAGAGAACCAAAGAGAGTAGAATCGTTTTTGACGGAGTTGTATCCAGAAGCATTCAACTTGACTTTGATGCGTGATGCTATTTTGTATTATCTTGATAAAGAGTTACATAAAGAAGGCTATCGTATGTTGCAACCAAATAAGGTTTTGCAAGATGCTTCGCAGGAATTTGCTGATTATATGGCAAAAACCGATGAAATTCGTGTGAATTATGCTCCAGCAAAATACTCATTGCAACAACGATTGTTGAATCAAGATGGTGGTGTTCATCAGGTGGATGAGATTACGATGAAGACATCTATTCAACGTGCAAAAATGTCTCTAACATACGACGAAGTTGCTCAAGATGTTGCATTCCAAATCTTTAAAAGAAAATCAGTTGAGATTTTGCAGAATCCTCGTTATGTTTTTGCTGGTATTGGTTGCGGTATCGACAAAACAGGAAAGAAGTTATATCTTTCAATTAGCGTTGGAAACTACAACTTGGCGACAACTTCTAAAAAGGATGTTAAAGCTTCGGGCTTAAAAATGACTGCGTCAAATCAAGGTATTGGTTGGTATGATGCAAAAACTTGTAAGGCTTGTTCCAAATACAAGGAAATAGAGTCACTTCGTTCTATGGTAACTATAGAAAGAGGAAAAATCTTTTTTGAAACAAATGACTATAAGTCGTTAAAGAAGTTGTTGAAGGATCCAACCGACGCAATTGCTGTTGATATTGTTAATATGAAACAATATCCTTGTAATGGCGAAAATATTGTGAATAACCAATTGCCAAGTCGTGGTTTTACAACGAAGCCTATATTTGTAAAAGACTTTGATAAATTGAACATCTATGCTGGCCGAAATGCTTCTGCTAAATTGCGTTTGTTGTTGGGTGAACTTCCTGAAGGTGTTACAGATTACGAATATAATGTGTTGGTTATAAAAGACAAACGCTTGTGTAAAACCTTAACTCCAAGTTTCGATAAGAAAATTGATGGCTTTAATATGCCAGAATTGTTGCCTTTCCCTGATACGGTAACTCGCTATAATACTTTTATTTATAATCCTAAAGTAGAACGCGACACAATTAGTTTCTTAATTCCATTCGAAATAGGTCGTTCTCAATATCGTGAATCAGATATTGCTGCATTCATTGACTCAATGAAACAACCTGATTTCAAACCTCTTGCATTTATTGTGACTGCATATTCTTCTATTGATGGAAATCCAGAGAAAAATATGCATTTGCGTGGTGAGAGAATTAATAGTATTGTAAGCGCAATTGCTTCATATTCTCACAACAAAGTTCCTATTTCAACAAAAAGTTCTGATTCTTGGGATTTGTTCTATACCGACATCGTAGCTACAGATTGGCAGTTTTTGAAAACGAAGTCAAAAGAAGAAGTGTTGGCATATATTTCAAAAGGTGACAATTTGAAGAAAATGGATGTGGTTTTGTCAAAGCATCGTTTTGCGGAAGTTCAAATTGTTGTTGAGTATGATATTACGACAACTCGTCAAGAACAGGCATATACTTTGTATGCTTTCCATAAAGCTTTGAAGGAATATAATGAAGATCTTGCTCTTGCTGTGCAAAAGTATATTATGCAACAGGTTTTGTCGGGTAGATATCCGAAATCTACAATCGACAAGATGCAAATTCCAGACAAACCAGCCTATGTTGGTATGCAGGTAAATAAAATGTGGTTGAAATATACTGCAAACAATATGGAAACCGACGAAAAATTCTTGAAAGAAATGAAGCGTTTGAATTCCTTGAACTCTGAGAATTTCTATGTTCGTCGCAATTTGGTTTATGCTCGATTGAAGTTGGAACCAATTGAAAATGAATTCTATGTGACAGAAATGCAAAAGGAAATCGATGCACAATTGATTTCTGTATTACCAAAGTATGCGATAGATCCGTTGAATTTGGAATTGCAAATTAAATCATTGCAAAATCTTAATAAGACATTCCGTGTGTCTAACGAAGAAGAGTTTGTTAATGCTGCTTTTGAGCGTATAAAAGACATTATCGAAATCGACGATTATGACTGGAAAGGTGCGTTGAATTTGGCGAATATATTTGTTGGTATGGGCGATTATGACTATCCATTGAGTATAATGGCTCCAATGGTAAATATTCCATCTGTGAGTGAGGAATTTATATTTGTGTTCATTGCAATGTGTACACATACAGATTATATGTTCCATACTCAAGCATTCGTAGATGCGTTAAAGCGTGCTGTAGAAATGAATAAACCTCGTTTGTGCGAGTTGGTTGATACTGGAAAATTATCGTTCCAGATGTTTGAAAACCCAGAGGTTAAGAAAGTATATTGCCCTGCTTGTAATCAATAATAGGTTAGGGAATTCAAATAAAAAAGGCAACCATTTGGTTGCCTTTTTTATTATATATCAGTAAGATACTTTTAGTCTTCGATTTCAACAAGAGTAAAAGGAACTTTGATGATTTCTTTGTAGTCTGCACCTGTTTCTTGCATATCTTCGTCGTCGCTTTCGTAGTGCCAGTTAATCATAACATCGCTATTTTCTGCGATTTTTTCGAATTTCTTCAAAAGATCAAGAATACATTTAGAAGAACTTGTGTTGAAGTATTCTAGTTGTACATTAAGAACTGTTTTAGGTTGAGCTTCTGTTGCATATTGATCTAACCATTCAAGAACTGGTTTGTAGAATTCTACAGAGTTTTCAGGGATTGAACGACCTTTTAAGTCGAATATACCTGTGCTTGCATCGAAGTTTAATTCTGGCGTTTTAGCCGAGCCTTCCATTGTGATTTTATCCATATTCTTTTATTATTAAATGTTCGTTACAAATGTATGTTAATTTTTGGGAATGAAATTGAATTCTTTATGTAATATTTCACTCATTTCAATTCCCTCTTCATGAGAAATCTCATCGTCCACATCGTAATACCAATTCACCGTAAATTTGTCTTTGTTCGATTCCAATAAACCACGAACTGTTCTTACTATGTTCTTAAGTGATATAGAGTTAAAGTACTCTAAATCGATTTTTATAATAGGATTTTGAAGTTCCGAAATGAATGTTTCGTTGTCAATAATCCAACTTTCTATTTCGGAATAGTAGTTTTCTGCATCTTCTGGGAATGAAACACCAGATATTTCGAACGTTTGACTTGCAATATCGAATTTGACTTGTGGAGTACGCTTTGTAGCCTCTTTTTGTAGGTCGTCTTGCAAGTTTTTCAATTCTAGTTCCAATGAAATGTACGACTTGTTTTCGTCATACGGTTCGAACTTGCAAATGATAGGTTTACAACATTTACGACGCATCATTATAAGACCGATGTGAGGACTTCCTGCATCGTTTAGATTTTCTTGTAATGTTTTTTGTTGTAATTCTTTTAACTCAGGAGCAGATTTCAAGTTAATGTTGTTCAACATTACCGTGAATGGGCCAACACTATCGTTCGGAATGAAATTTCGTGTACGAATTACTATCGCTCCTTGGTCGGTTGTAGAGATTTTTACCGAAACTGATTTTTTTGTGTCTGCAGTAATCGATGCGTGCATCGCTATATTACTAAGAATTTCCGAAGCAACAGACTTTAAATTATGATTGACGATGCGTGAGAATGAATTCTTTTCTGCTTCATTCATAATGCTTTGAAGCAATGACTCAATTTCCGCATTTGTAATGCTATCAGCGATGTATGTAAAGAATTCTTTTTCCATTATACCAAAAATCTGAGAGCAAGATAGTAAAATAAATTGATAAATCGTACTAATTTGTGCAAAATATGGTTGTAGAAACGACGTACAATCTATTTACTTTGCAAAGTATTCTTGTAAAGAATATCGTGCTCTTGGTGCTAAATTTTGTCCTGCAAATTGTCCTGCCATAAATTTATGATATGCTGCCAAACCAACCATTGCTGCATTGTCTGTGGTAAATCTTCTTTCTGGTAGGAATGTTCTCCAATGATGTTTTTCTCCTGTTGCTACAATGGCATCGCGTAGGCCTGAATTTGCGGCAACGCCACCACCAATCACAATGTCTTTAATCCCAGTTTGTTTAGAGGCAACTATGAGTTTTTTTATTAAAATATCTATGATTGTATATTGCACAGATGCGCAAATGTCGTTGATGTTCTCTTCCACAAAATTCGGATTCTTTTGAACCTCTTTTTGCAAGAAATATAAGATAGAGGTTTTGAGACCACTGAAGCTATAATCTAAATTTGGTATTTGTGGTCTGTTGAATGTAAATGCTTTTGGATTTCCCTTTTGTGCTCTGCTGTCGATTTGTGGACCGCCAGGATAAGGAAGTCCAAGAACTTTTGCGCTCTTGTCGAATGCTTCGCCTGCGGCGTCATCAATAGTTGTACCGATAATTTCCATATCGGTATAGTCCTTAACTACAATGATTTGCGTATGACCGCCAGATACTAACAGACAAAGGAAAGGAAACTGTGCTTGTTCGCGTCCTACAGTTTCAGGGGTAACAATGAAATTGGCCAAAACGTGACCATGTAAGTGGTTTACTTCTATGAGCTTACATCCTTTTGCGAGTGCGAATGATTTTGCGAACGAGCCACCAACAAGGAGCGAACCGAGTAAACCAGGACCGCGAGTGTAGCCGACAGCATCAATCTCGTCTTTGCTGACACCTGCTTGTTTTAGTGCGTCGTCAACTACTGGTATAATGTTTTGTTGATGTGAACGTGATGCAAGTTCGGGAACAACTCCGCCATATCGCTCATGAACTTTCTGGCTTGCTATGGTATTGGAAAGCAAAACACCGTCTCTTAAAACGGCTGCAGATGTGTCGTCGCACGAAGATTCTATGGCGAGAATAGTTGTACTCATAATTGTCTTTTCTAATTGCTACCTACCAACTTATAATTATATTTGTGGCAAAAATACGGTTATTTCTGTGAGTTTTGTAAAACGAATAGCAAAAATCTTTGGCATTGTCGTGGCAAGCATATTGGCAGTGGTCCTATTGACCTTTGCTGTGATTTCTATTCCTGCTGTTCAAACAAAACTTATTCGCATTGCCGAAAATAAAATTAGTTCTGCAATTGGGCTAACGGTTTCTGTTGGTGGTGTTTCGCCTATGTTGTGGGATGGTGTTGCTCTACGGAATGTGTATGTGTTTGGTGAACAGAACGATACAATCTTGTCTGCAGAGTATCTTTCTGCTTCGGTGAATGCGATAAATTTGGATTCTTCCTCGTTCGCTTTGTCAAAAATTACTTTGTCGCAGCCTCGTATCCGACTTGTGATAGATTCTTTGGGCACATTCAATATTGATCCTCTTTTGCAAAATCTTTCTTCCGATGACACTACGTCAAATGTGCGACTTTCCGTTGATGAAGTCTTTATACGAAAGGCTTCTTTTTATTTTGATGATATGACTGCTCCTTTTGCAGAAAAAGGAATGGATTTCTCTCATTTGCAGGTAGATAATTTGTATGCATCAATAAGCAATTTTGTTATGGAAAATGGTTCATATTCGGCCTCCATTCAAAAATTTTCTGCTCAGGAAAAGTCTGGTTTTAAATTGTCCTATTTGTTTGGAGACGTACAAGTTACGGATACAATAATTGATTGTTCTGATGTTGCCATTTCTGCTACAGATTCAAAGGTTTATGCGAAGCATTTTTCTTTGTCGTATACTGATTTTTCTGATTTTAGTGATTTTTGTGAAAAAGTAGCAATCTCAGCAAATGTAAATCATAGTTCCGTTAGTTTGCATGATGTCTCGTATTTCGCTCCTGTTTTGGAACAAATGCCATATCGATTTACTATTCATGGTGATTTTGAAGGAACAGTTTCGGATTTTGTTGCTTCTGACATTCATATTGGATATGGGAAAAGTAGTCAACTTGTTGGAATGGTAGAGGCACAAGGATTGCCTGACTTAGACAAAACAAAATTCCGTATTCAGGCACAAAATCTGTCAGTAAATTCTTACGATATTTCACATACATTACTTCCTTTTCAGGAGGAAGAAAAATATGTGGAATTGCCAAGTGTATTGGATGCGTTTAGTTTCTTCAAATTTACAGGAACAGTAAGTGGAACGACACGTGATGCTTCTCTTGTTGGAACATTGCTTTCCGATGCGGGAAAAATTGATGCAGATGTTCGTATGGTTCAAAATAAAACTATAGCGTGCGATGGCTCGGTAACGTTTAAACAATTTGACTGCTCGTATTTGCTTTCTGATTCTGATATATTAGGCAAAATATCAGGCTCTGTTTTGGCATCTGTTGAATTTAATGAAAATTCTTTTTTGAATGGAACGCTAAAGGGGATTGTCGATACTTTGGAATGTAACGGCTATGCCTATAAATCTATCGATTTGGATACAAGATTTTCTTCGGAACGATTTGGTGGTAAGGTTTCAATAAATGATGCAAATTTAAAAATGAACTTTGCTGGAGGGTTGGATTTTTCGGTAAAAACCCCTGAAATTAAGTTTATTTCTACCATAGAAAAGGCTAATTTGGATAAACTGAATTTGTTTTCCGATAGTCTTTCTTCCGTTTCCTTTTCTACACAAGTTGATTTATATGGTGCGGATTTGGACGATCTGAATGGAATTGCTTCTATTCGAAATTTGGAATATTCAAATGCGAAGGGAACGGTTTCGACAAAAAATATTGCTGTCAATTTTTCTAACGAAAAGCAACAGAGGAATATAGCACTCCGTTCTGCATTTGCCGATGCAGAGATAAATGGTCAAGGTTCGTATGGCGATTTATACAATAATATACTGGCTTTGCTTGGACAAAATATTTCAGCTTTGCCATATAATAAGGATAAAGGAAACCAAACTTCAGAATTTACATTTTCTGCAACAGTAAAAAATATTGATACTGTTTTTTCTTTGTTATTTCCAGACTTGCGAATTAAAAATGGAACAACTTGTAGTGCTGTGTATAGTAAAGAAAAAAATACGGCATCTATCGATATTCATTCCCCTCGTTGCTCGTATGGTTCTGTTGCTATGTATAATGGTGATATTTCCCTTGACTGCGATGAAACGGGAATTCTTGTGAATTCAAAATGTACGCTTGATTCTGATTCAAAATCAGGAAATACGCTTATGGCAGATTGTTCTATAGTGAAAGATAGTTTATCTATGCATACAGCTTGGTCTCTCGCTTCTGCATTGAAAACACATGGTGAATGTGCTATTCGTGGTGCAATGCAAACAAAACAAATAGGAGAGTTGCCAAAGTTTGTGCTTACAGTCATTCCTTCGCAATTTTATCTTGCTGATTCTCTTTGGAATATTGCAGAATCTCATCTTGTTGTGGATACAACAAGTATTTCGATTTCTGGATTCTGTCTTTCAAAAGATGCGAAGAAAATCCATGTTGATGGCGTGATTTCTGAAAATAGTAACGATTATGTCGTGGTAGATGTTGAAAACTATGATTTACGCGAATTAAATCCATTGATTGGAAATGAAAATGTTCGACTTGCGGGACAAATTGAGGGTAGGGTTCGAATGAAAAATTTGTATGCTACGCCATTGGTTTTTGCAGATATAAATTCGGGATTAGTCTCTTTTAATGATAATGAGTTAGGTTCTTTACGTTTTCGTAGTTTTTGGGAAAACAAGCAAAAGGCGTTGCTGTTGAAGGCTATTATTATGCGTGAAAAGGATGCTTTGCTTTCTGTTGAAGGTAAATATGTGCCGTCGAGTGATTCCTTGCGTTGTACTGTGGCTTGCAATGATTTGGATTTGAAAATTTTTGATGAAATACTGCAAGGAACAGTAGATAGATTGTCTGGAATTGTTAATGGGAATGTTGATTTGAATGGAACTCTATCTTATCCTACATATAGTGGTGAACTTGAAGCAACAAACGGCTCGTTTACGGTAAGTTATTTAAATGTTCCGTATAAATTCTCGGGAAAACTTCGTGCTCAAAAGACTCGCTTTCTATTCTCTGATTTTACAATAGAAGACAGTCGCCGTAATACGGGAGAAATAAGTGGTTTTGTTGATATAAAAGATTTGGGTAATCCTCATTATCGCATTGATATTTCTTCTCCGAAAATTTTGGTGATGAACACAACAGCAAAGGATAATGACTATTTTTATGGTACCATATATTATAATGGTACGGCAAAAATCGAAGGTGATTTGAATGAAACTGATATTACCGCAAATGGTCGTTCCCTTGAAAATACTGTGTGTTCAATTCCAGTAAGTTATTCGGAATTGTCGGGGGTATATGACTTTCTTTCTTTTGATGTGGATACTACGATTCAGGTGCAGGAAAAAACAACCACTTCTTCGGGAATGACAATGAATATGACATTGTCGGTGACGCCTGATGCACTGGCACAAATCGTTTTTGACCCGAAGGTAGGCGATGTTATTAAAGCACGAGGGAATGGTGACTTGCAGGTGAAGATGGATAAAGATGGCGACTTGCAGGTTTATGGAAAATATCAGATAGACGAAGGAGAATATCTTTTCACGTTAAAGAATTTGATAAATAAGAAATTGGTACTTCAAAAAGGTGGAACTATTGCATGGAACGGAGATCCTTTGAATGCACAGGTGAATCTTACTGCAAATTATGAAACGAAGGCTTCGCCACAGCCATTGTTCGATAGTTCTGTTTCCGCAACAAAGCGTATTCCTGTTACTTGTAAGGCTATGTTGCAGAATAATTTAATGTCTCCAGATATTTCATACGACATTGCCGTTCCATCTTCTGCTACTCAGGTAAGTGAGGTTTTATCAACGTTGAGTGAAGATGAAAAAACGCTTCAGTTTTTGTCCTTAATGTTGCAAGGTTCATTTATGGCAGTTAATTCTTCTGCGGTAGGTGGAAATTCTGTTTCTTTTGAAGTGTTGAGTAATCAAATAAATAACTTGTTGTCGCAGTTGGACCCGAACTTGAATGTGAATGTAAATTATCGTTTAGGAACAGATAATGTTACTAACAATGAGTTTGAGTTTGGAATTTCGCGGCAGTTTTGGAATGATAGAATTCTTGTGAATGTAAATGGCTACACTGATTTTGGTGGTGCAAATAATACGGATGTTTCTACAACAGCACAAGCCAATGAGTTCTCAGGAAATGTTAGTGTAGAAATGAAGGTAAATAAACAGGGAACTTTGAAGGTGAAAGGATTTTCTCGTAGTAACGACGATGAATTGTCGGAAAAACAGGAAAACACAAATGGCTTAGGTTTTTCGTTTACGAAAGATTTTAATGTTTTGCGGGAATTTTTCCGAAAAGAAAAATAATGCTATCGTGTTGTTGTTTTAGTATAAAACTCAAAGAAAAAATCTTTGGGTTTTGAAAAAAATAGTATCTTTACCCCATAATAAAAATTAAGTTAAACTAAACAAAAAAAGTAAATGAAGAAGATTTTATTATTTTTAAGTGGTGCTTTGTTGTCTCTAGGTTTGAGTGCAACAGAGTATGAAGTTACTGTTGATACTTATGATTTCGTTATTGGTGGCGAAAACAATGTTGAAATCACAGATCAATTAGGTGGCGCTTTGTTGAAAGAAGGTGACTGGATTCTTGTAACAGTTAAGGCTTATTTTGACCAAGACATTAGAGGTGTGAACTTTACTGCTGTTGCAGATAATTCAGCTGCTGCAACAAAGTATTGGAAAAATCTTACTGCATGGTCTGTTGAAAAAGTAGGTGGTGCAACTTCTGCTTTAACATTATTTGAAGGATATCATGAATTTGAAATAACTGCTGACGCAGAATCAGCTGAAAAAATTGTTATTAGAATGGACCCTCTTTCTGATGCTTCTATGGTTAAAATGCGTCCAACTGCATCATTCGTAGCGGGTGCTACATATACAGTAGCTATGCCAACTGTGAAATTTGGTGCTGATGACCCAGCTGCTCCTTCTAATTATAAAGCAGATGCATTGTTTACTACAGATGCTGCTTTGGCTGCTGATGATATTATTAAAGTAACAATTGATGGTACTTTCAGCCAAGATGTTGATGGTATTAACTTCATGGTATTTGATAAAGCAGGTAATACAGTGTTAGCTTGGACTGCACGTCCATTCTCTGCAACTGCTGGTACATTAGTATCAGGTACAGAATTTGAATTTACAGTTCCAAAAGCATCTGAAGGTACTGAATATAAATTATCTGTATTCTTTGCAGAATATGATGCTGAAAAAGAAATTAAATTCTTGAAAGATGGTGATGTAGAACATGAAGCTGTTAAATTAGCAACAAAAGAATATACTAATGTTACATTGGCAGCTAACGTATGGGATTCTGGTTCTAACTATCAAGCAGTTGAAGCTGTTGCTTCTGATGTTTTCGCAGGTGATTATGTTGAATTCTCTGTTAAAGGTATTGCTGACCAAGCAATCGCTGGTCTTCAAGCATACTTAATGGATGATTTTTACAATGCAATCTCTGCATATCTTCCAATTAAATCTGATGTTGCAAAAGGTGACGAAATTGATTTCTCAGGTGTACTTGAAGTTTCTTCTGCTTCTGCATCTTGTAAATTGGTTATCGTAACAACTGATGCCGTTGTAGAAGGTGTTGATGCAATCAATATTAAAGTTGCTGGTACAACTCCAGAACCAACAGCTGTAGAAGAAGTTTCTGCTTCTCTTGCTGTTCAAGGTGGTATGGTTTACTCTGCTGGCGAAATTGTAGTTTACAATGTTGCTGGTAAAGTTGTTGCTACTGCTTCTCAAGCATTAAACGTAAATTCTTTGAATGCAGGTGTATATTTCATCGTTGCTCAAGAAGGAACAATTAAATATGTAAAATAATCGTACATATATATAATGTATAGCAAAGGGCGAACCATTCGGTTCGCCCTTTTTTGTTTCCTTATATCTGGTATCCATATATGTTCCTTTGTTGAGAATTTAAATTGTCAATTATCAACTATCAATTTTCAATTTAAAAGATATGGGGTTTTTTATTTCTTGTTTGTCTAATAAGAACAAAGAAAAACGCGTGCTGTTAGTAAAGTATTGAAAAAAATATTTTACTTTTGCATGCTTAACATATTGTAAATTTTTAATTAATATAATTATGAAACAAACAGAGATTACAAAAGTGAAGGGCGGTTTGCTCAAGCATTTGTTGCTTGTGTGCGTCGCACTGTTAGGTTTTGTGGGTATCGCTTCGGCTGGTCCGAACTATCCGTTCCCTAACAACTATGCCTATCCGAATGGTCAAATCTATACGGGTAGCGAAGTACAAACAAAAATCCAAAGCTTGTACGAAGCATGGAAATCTAAGTACTATGTTACAAGTGGCACACTTGGTCGTGTAAAATTCATGCAGGCTGGTGAGGATGGTACTAACTCTGTGTCGGAAGGTATTGCATACGGTATGCTTATCTTCGTGTACATGGATAATGCCAAAAACAACACTCAACTAGATTTCGATAAGACTTGGGCTTATTACAAGGCAAACTCGAATGATCATGGCTTGATGAACTGGAAGGTTAATGCCTTTACTGGTAATGTCGCAGCTGGTCAAGGTAATGCTAATGGCGCTACCGATGCCGACCTTGATGCTGCTCAAGCATTGTTGATGGCTTACAAACAATGGGGTGATGTAAAATACTTGAATGATGCGAAAAAATTGATTCAAAGCATCTGGTCTTATGAAGTAAACGCAAATAAGCATTTGAAACCTGGTGATTATTTTGATGACTATAAAAACCCATGCTATTTCATTACAAATGCAATGAAATTGTTTGATCAAGTAAATTCTCTTGAAAATTTAGGTGCAAATTGGGATTTTACAACAGTTGCAAACAATTGTTATACTGTAATGGAAAAATCTGCAAATGCTTCTACTGGTTTGATTCCTGACTGGTGTTATGAAGATGGTTCTTATTTGTCAGGTATTATTGACTCTAAATTTGAATCAATCTTTGGTTACGATGCTGTTCGTATTCCTTGGCGTCTTGCTCATGCATACGCTTGGTATGGTGATACTCGTGCAAAAGCACTTGCATCTAAAATTACAGCGTGGGCACAAAAAACATACCCTAACCCAGGTGATATAAAGGATGGTTACTTCCTTGATGGTCGACCAGGTGATGGTACGGGTGCTTTCAAAGGTTCTCTTTCTTCTTGGGGTTCAAGTAGCAATGCTTGTTTCAAGGCTGGTTTGAGTATCGGTTCTATGGTTGATCCTACATATAAGAGCTACATGAATGCATGTTGGTCTAACGGTTCAGCTACCGATGTATATGGTGCATACTACACTCATACGACTCAGTTGTTGTTCATGTTGTGTTTGACTGGTAACATGCCAAACTTCTTCGATATGCTTCCTGTTTGCCTAAGTGCAGAAACAGATGCATCGGGTAGTTCTGTGATTGTAAACTTCTCTAAACCAATTGATGCAACATCTGCTTCAAGTTCAAAAGGTAAATTCGTAGTTACTACATATCCTACAGCTGATGATGCTAAAAATAAAACTAACGGAACAACAATCTCTGTTTCTTCTACTTCTGTTAGTTCTAAGGATGTGACTTTGAATTTGTCTTCTGATATTGCAGATCCTTATATCTTTGTTTCTTATACAGGTACAACGTTAGCAGGAACAGATGGTTCTAAAGCATCTGCATTTGAAAATCAAACAGTAACAAATAAGGTAACAAGCATGGAACCATATCCAATTGCTCGTTATACTGATGTTATTGGCGCAAAAGTGTATGTTCAATGGTCTAAAGATGTTAAGTTAGCATCTGCAAGTGCTTCAGATTTTACTGTATATGTAAATGGTACTGCAGTAGCAAAAACTCCAACTCTTGCATACTTCACTGATGAAGGTGTACAAGATAAAACAACTTTGATGTTGGATTTTGGAGAATCAATCTTGTCTTCTAATGCTGATGCAATTACTATTTCGTATGCAGGTGGTTTAACATCATTGACTGGTACTAAAAAGGCAAAAGCATTTACTAAAGCTGTCGTTCAAAACTTCTATATGAGCGAAACATGTTTGGAAATGTATGTAACAGGTGGTGCTGAAACTGGTGCTTGGACTTGTAATGAATCTAATATTCCAATGGAAACAGATTATGCAAGTGCAACTGATGGTAAGGCTCTTTATTTCAAGAGCGCTGGTGATTACCAACGTTTGATATTTACTCCAAGTGCAGGTAGTAAAACAGAATGGAATACAAACTTGGCTGATCCAAACTCTCGTTTGACAGGTAGATTCTTCTTGAAATCTATTGGTTCAGGTGTAGATGGTTTGGCTATATTCTTGATGACTGAAGACTTGAATGCTCCAGATTATCATAAAAACAATGCTGCTTTCTTGCTTGATGATATAACAACAGGAAAATGGTATGAATTCGATATTCCTCTTGGAACGACTGCTGCTTGGTCATGGCAAGCTTATTCAGAACAAAATAAATATAATAAAGTTTGGATCGCTCCATTTAAGGCTTCTTCTACAAGTGAACAAGCTGATGTTGCTTTCGAAATTTATGTAGATGAATTTGCATTGTGTCCTAAGAAACAGGTTGTAACAGCAGAATCTGGTAAAGTTGCTTTTGATGGTTCTCAAGTAGAATTGAACTTCTCAACTGCAATGAAACTTCCTGCAAGTACAACTGCAATTGTTATAAAGGAAGGTACAACTTCTCATGCTGTAACATCTATTGAAACAAAAACAGGTGATGCTTCAACATTGATTTTCAATCTTGAAACTCCAATTAAATCTGCTACTGCAACAATTACTGCAACATTAGCAGCAGAAACAAGTGATGTTAAATCTAATGATGGTCGTAAATCTGCACCATTCTCTGTAGAATTAGCAAACCTTGTTGGTTGTACAACTTCTACAGGTTGGTATGATGATTTCGCAGATGCAAACGATTATGTAACTGCAAATTTGAATATCGGAAGTTTCGATGATGGTGCTACATATAGTATCATTGAAAATGCAAAGAATAGTACTTTGGATTTTACACAAGATGGAAGTGATTCTTGGGGTTCTCAAATTATTCTAGCTCCTTATTCTGCTTCAACAAATGAAGGTTTTGTGTTAGACTTAAGTGGTGACCGTGGTGTAATTGAATTCACTGTTGCTTCTGATGCAAGAGCTTCTGTTCTATATCGTATAGATGTTAAGGACTATTTCGGAAACTCTAAGGATGGAACTTTCACAAAAGTAACAGTAAGTTCAACTCCAACAAAGATAACTTATAAGCCAAGTTTCTCTGGTGTTGATCCAACAGCGATTGCAGAAATCCAAATTCGTTTCATCAAAGCTGAAGGTACAGAAGCAAATGATTATGTACCAACTTTGTATAATGGAACATTACATTTTGACTACATTTCTGTTGGTCAACCATTGTATTTGACAGACTTCACTCCAGCAGATGTATTAAATACAAAAGCAGGTATTGATGAAGATTCTCAATTCAAGGTTACAAGTTCAGCAGATGGTTACATCTTTGTTGTAAGAGGTACTGTAAATCCTCAATATTCAGCAATGATGGCTGCTGTGAATGCTGGTGAAGGTACATATACTGCTTGTACCGCTGATACTCCTGCTACTATCGATATGATGGGAATGGGTTACGGTTACTTTAAAGCGTATGCATACGACCCAGTTTCTGGATCAGTTTCTTCTGCATACGGTTGCCAAGTTAAGGACGTAACTCCTCCTGAATTTACAGAATACTTCAATGAAGATTACATTGATGCCGATGGTACATTGTTCTTCACTGTAAACGAAGATGCTACTGTTTACTTGATGCCATGTAGTGCAGCAAAAACTGACATTGATGAATCTCCATATATGTGGATGGTAGAAGGTGGTCAACCAGTGGTATTTAATTTTGAAACATTGTATGAAGGTAAGGTAATTAAACCAGGTGATCAATTCTATTTGGTTGCTGCTGATGGTAGTGGAAACTACTCAGAAAAAGTTCCTTCTTCATGTTTCGAAGTTAACCAAGTTGCATTAGACTTTAAGGTTGATGCCGCTGAATACACTATTGGCGATGTTATTAAAGTTGAAGCTAGTCGTCAATCAACTGCTTACTTGGTTCCTTCTGATGAATCAGTTCGATTGAAAACTGTTAAATCAAAAGCAGTATTGAGTGTAGAGTCAAATACTTACGGTCTTTCTCAAATTCCAACAGAAGATTTGACAATTGATGCAGCAACTACATATTATATTTATATTGTAAGTGCTGATGAAACAGAAATCGCAGGTCCTTCTGCTTTGATTACTATTTCTCCTGCTACTTATACATTGAATTCAATAGCTTTGGATGTAGCTGCAGTTTCAGTAAAAATGGGATGTGACCCATCAACTGTAGCTGTAACATTTGACGAAGCTAGATATCCAAACAAAGCATTGTCTTTCTCTGGTGCAGAAGATTTGGTTGATATTTCATACGATGCTACAACAGCAACAATTTCTGTTGAAGGTAAGAAAGCTGGTTCTGGTACAGTAACAGTTACTTCTGATGCAGATCCAACTATTACAACAACATTGGGCGTTTCTGTAGTAGTTGTTCCTACTGGTGTAGAAATTTCTGGTAGTGAAAAAATGTCTCCAGGTGAATCACAAACGTTAGATGGCACTATTCTTCCTGAAGGTGTAGTTTCAGATCTTGCTTGGAAATCAAGCAATGCTGATGTCGCAACTGTAACTGCTCTCGGTGTTGTTTCGGCAAAAGCTTTAGGTAATGTTACAATTACTGCAACTACAAAAATAAAAGGTTGTAGTGATTATGCTGTTGGCACATTCGATATTACAGTGAAAGAAGCAGGTCTAAACTCTATCGCATTGTTTGGTGGTGATGGTGCAATTCAATATGCAGATGCTACATCGACTGTTTTGATGGATGTTGTAGAAGATGATGATTATAACTGGCTTGATGCAGATGATGAAGATGCAAATTATGTAACATTTGGTATAACATATCTTCCAGATAACTTTACATTTACTGGTGCAACTGTAAAATCTTCTAATGAATCAGTTGCTACTGTTAGTAGTGTTACTAAAAAATCTGTTTTAAAGAAGAGTGTTTATGCTTTCGATGTTATCTTTAATGGTGGTGAAGGTGTTGCTGTTATTACTGTAACAGCAAAAGATGATCCAACAGTAAAAGCTACTATTACGGTTAAGAATGGTGATGCTCCTTGTACTGCTGTAGCTCCAACTGCTAAAGATATTACAGCAACTCCTTGTGATGATATCACTTTAACTGCAACAGCAAGTGGTACAGCAGTTTGGTATGATGTTGCAACTGCAGGTACTCCATTGGCTTCTACTAAGATTGGTCAAAAGGCTGCTGGTGAATACACATATTATGTTGCAAACAATGATGGTATATGTGAAAGTGCTCGCACTCCTGTAAAAGTAACAGTAACTGCTGTTGCTGCTCCAACTGCTGCTGAAGCTCCAGCAATCACAGCAACTGCTGACGATAAAGTAACATTGTCAGCTAAATTAACAAGCGGAACAGCTGTTTGGTATGCTGCTGCAACAGGTGGCTCAGCAATCTCTACTTCTCTTGGTGAATTAGAAGCTGGTTCTTATACATATTATGTAGCAAGAAAAGATGCGAAAGGTTGCGAAAGTGAACGTACTGCTGTAACAGTTACAATCTCGGCTGGTGCTTGTAAAACTAAAGCTCCAACAGCTGCTGAAGTTCCTGCTGTAACAGTTTGTGAAGGTGATGCTGTAGTTCTTGCTGCAACATTCACAGGTACTGCAACTGCTGTATGGTATGCTGCAGCTGAAGGTGGTGTTGCTCTTAAAGAAGGTAACTCATTCACAACAAGCGATACAAAGGCTGGTGAATATACTTATTATGTAGCTAAGAATGATGGTTGCGAAAGTGAAGCTCGTACAGCTGTAAAAGCAACAATTACTGCTAAACCAACTGCAATTATTGCTGCGAGTGTTGAAGATGAATACTGCTCTTCTGTTGAATCTGTTGCTCTTTCTGCAACTCCTGCAACAGGTACATGGGCTGGTACTGGTGTAACTGGTTCTACTTTCAGTCCTAAGACTGCAGGTGCTGGTTCAGCTACTATTACTTATACAATTGGTGATCCTGGTTGCCAATCGGTAATTGAAAAAACAATTACTGTGAAAGCTGCTCCTTCTGTAGATTTGAGTGCAATTGCAACAACAGCTTGTGCTGGTGAAGAAATTACGTTAGCTCCAGCTACTGGTACTTGGAGTGGTACTGGTGTAGAAGGTTCAACATTCAAATCTGAAACTGCTGGAAGTTATGAATTAGCTTATTCAGAAACAGCTAATGGTTGCTCTGCAACTGATAATGTTACTATCACAGTAACTAAAGCAACTGCTCCAACAGCTACTTCTGCTATCGTTGGATTAGGTGATGCTGTTCCTACTCTTTCTGCAACAGGCAATGGTACTATTAATTGGTACGAATCTGAGGCTGGTGCTTCTGTAGCAACAGGTGCAACTTATACACCTGCAATTACAACAGATGCTAAAGCAACTTATACATATTATGTAACTAATACAGACGGATCTTGTGAAAGTGCTAAGGTTCCTGTAACTGTTACAGTAACTGATTGTACAGTTCCTGCTCCAGTAATCGCTGCTGTAGACGAAATCTGTGAAGGTGAAACTGCTACATTGTCTGCAACTGGTACAGCAATCAAATGGTACAATGTAAGTGAAGATGGTACTCCACTTGCTGAAGGTGCTACATTTGATGTAACAACTGCTGGTACATACTATGCTTCACAAGAAACAACTTGCGAAAGTGCTCGTGCCTCTGTAGTTGTAACAGTAAAAGCTAAACCAGCTGCTCCAACAGCAACAGGTGCAAGCTCTTGTGCTGGTGCAGAATTGGTTGCAATGACTACAGTTGAATCTGCAAACTGGTATGCTGACAAAGCTGCTGCTGCTCTTGCAACAGATAGTAAGTCATTCGCTCCAAAATCAATCAGTGCAACTACAACGTATTATGTAAATCAAGTTGTTGCTGGTTGTGCTTCAGATTTCGCTGAAGTAACATATACAGTAAAAGAAACTCCTGCAGCTCCTGCAACTTCTGATGCAGCTGCTTGTATGGGTGAAGAATCTAAATATGAATTGACTGCAACTGGTGCAGGTCTACAATGGTTCGATGCTGCTGGTTCTCCTCTAGGAACTGCTGCTAAACAAGCTGTTGCTGTAACAACTGCTAAAGATTACGCTTACACAGTTACACAAACTGTAGATGGTTGTACTTCTGAAGCTGCAACTGCTACATTGACAGTTGTTGCATTACCAACTCCAGTAATCGCTGTTGGTGAAGAATTCTGCTCAAGCTCAAAGGTTGAAGTAACATTGTCTGCAACTCCAGCAGGTGGTAACTTCACAATCGATGGTAAGGCTGCTACTTCTTTCGTACCAAGCGACTTAAGCGAAGGTACACACACTGTAGCATATTCTTATACAGATGCTAATGGTTGTGCTGGTGATGCTGCTGATGTAACATTCGAAGTAAAAGATTGTTCTGATCCTGCTGTAACTTCAGTTAAATTGAATGTGTCAACAGTAGGTATGGTACAAGGCGATACATACAATAAATTTACTGTAACTATCCTTCCTACTGAAGGTGTTGACAATAAAGGTCTTGTATGGTCTTCTTCTGATGAATCAGTTGTGACAGTTGATGCAAACGGTGTTTTAACAGCTGTTGCTCCTGGTACTGCTACAATTACAGTTGAATCTGCTTACACTGCAGGTATCACTGCAACATGTACAGTAAATGTTACAAAACAAATCGTTCCAGTTTCTGCTGCAACAATCGCTTTAGGAGATTACACAGTTTCTGAATCAGGAACATTAGATTTGTCAGAATTCTTGACATTCGAACCAGATGACGCTTCAATTGCTTCAGTTGTATGGTCAACTTCAAGTGCTTATGTTACTGTTGATCCTGAAACTGGTGTTGTAAGTGGTAAATCAACTTCAACAAACCGTGAAAATATTAGAGTAACAGCAACTATCACTTCTTTGGATGGTAAGAAGGTTACTGCTTCTACAACAATTAAGTTGTTGAAAGATCCTACTTATGTATCTTCAATCTCAATTCCAAAAACATTGACTTTGGAAGAAAATAGTTCTTACACTTTCTCTGCTACAGTATTGCCTGCAAATGCAGATGATAAGACAGTAACTTGGTCAGTAATTGGTTCAGGTGCTACTATCAATGCAACTACTGGTAAATTAACTGTAACAGGTAATGCTGGTCAAGAATTTACAGTAATTGCTACTGCTGCTGACGCAGAAGGTGTTGAATCTAACGAATGTGTGGTAACAATTGTTGAAGAAACAGTTGAAGTTTCTAAGATTGTTCCTTCAATCAGTGCTGTAAATGTAACTGCTGGTGATACTAATGGTAGCACAATCACTATCTCATACAGTCCAGCAAATACAACTCAAACAGATTACACATTGTTCGCAAGCACAAGCTGCTTCTCATACACTGATAATGGTGATGGTTCATTCACTATCGTTGGTAACCAAGGTGGTACAGCTACATTGACAATTAGATCTGCTTCTAATCCAAGCGTATCTACAGAAATCACAGTAACTGTAATTGAAAAGGTTAAGAACATTACAATCTCTGGTTCACAAATGTTGAACGTAGGTGATGTAGCTCAATTGTCGGCTATTGCTGGTGAAGCAACTGCAACAGACAAGACTGTTACTTGGAGTTCTAACGATCCTACAATTGCTACTGTATCTGAAACAGGTTATGTAACTGCCAAGGGTGCGGGTATGGTTCAAATCACTGCAACTGCAAAAGATGGTTCAGGTGTTTCTAACAGCATCTATATCACAGTTGCTTCTATCCCAGTACAATCAATCACAGCTTCTAATGTTGAAATTGAAAATGGTCAATCTGCTAAGATTAAAGCAACAATTGCTCCTTCAAATGCAACATATAAGAACTTGGTATATGAAGTAAGCGATAACTCAGTTATCTCGGTTGATGGTGAAGGTAACATTACTTCACTTGCTGAAGGTACTGCAATCGTTACGATTACTGCTCCAGCTGACGGTGTTTCTCAAACTATCACAGTAACAGTTACTCCTGTTAAGGCTGACAAATCATTCTTGAACCGTTTGATTGAAAACGAAGTTTGGGGTGCATACGCAGTATATTACAAAGTTCAATCTGGTGACATCGTTGTAGGTTGGGGTAAAGGTCAAAAATCACCAGTAGTTTGGAATGAATTCCAAAATGCTTGGTTGAATGCTCAAGATGTTTACGACGAACCATTCGCTACTCAAGATGAAGTAGATGCTGCTGCAAGAAGATTGTATGATGCAATCATTGCAATGGGTGAAAAGATTGACGAAGAAAGACCAGACGAAACTGCAATTGATGATATCGCAGTTGTAAACGCTCAAGTTTACCCAACAATGGTAACTACATCAGTTACAGTTGCTGCTGAAAACTTGATTGCTGTGAAGGTTGTATCTGCAACAGGTAAAGTTGTAGCATACGAACAAGCTGCTGGCGATGAAATCGAAATCGATGCAACTACATTCGCTCAAGGTGTATACAAAGTGATTGTAGAAACTGCAAACGGTATAGCAGTAAAGGGATTTGTAAAATAATCTTTGAATACTAAAGACTGAAAAGGCAGACCATTGTGGTCTGCCTTTTTTGTTTCCGTAGATGTTGCCAGTACATTGTTTGTATGGACATATTTTGTATATTCGCATATTGTCTGTGTGGTTTATGAAAAAAATATACTGTATCGTTTTATCTCTATTGTTTTCACTTGCTTCTTTCTCGCAGGCCTTTGAAGGTGAGATAAGTTGTGTGAAGACAACGCCTTCCGATACATTGTTTTATGTGTACACCATAAAGAATGAGTCAGTTCGAATTGACGAATATGACAAGTATAAACGAGCAACCCGATCATATATAGTAAATAGAAACGATAAATCACTTTTGTTGATAAATCAGAATAAGCGCGTCTATACAACTATAGATGGAACAGTTCCTGCGAATTTACAAGGTATGGAAGTGATTTGTACAGGTAACTATAAATATATACAAGGCTATAAATGCAACCAATGGCGTGTGCGAAATGCTGATGCTAACACAGAAATCTCGTATTGGCTTGCAGATGGTAATTTTGATTTTTATATGCCTATGTGCGCTATTCTATGCTCAATAGATGATTCCTTTTTATTTTATAATGCCCTTATAGGGAAGAATTTGAACGGTGTGCTACCATTGCTCATAGAGAATAGAACATTGCTTAGATCGCCTAAATCAACGCTATCTGTGATAGAGATAAAACAACATAAGGTAGATAAGGCAGTCTTTAGTGTCGCAGGTTACCAAAAGTTTGAGAATTTGAGATAGTAGCCTCGCCGAGAATCGAACTCGAATCTAAAGTTTAGGAAACTTCTATTCTATCCATTGAACTACAAGGCCAACTTGACTAATCATCAACCTCTTTAAGTTCAAATTCAAGGCTTAATAATTTAGAAAAACGCATACCAGAAGACATCATATCTGGATCGCTTTTCTTGTATTTCCAAATGATTTGAATAAATGCCTTGTCGCTCATTTTTTCTAGTAGAAGGAATACTTTTGCCAACTGTTTTGCAGATGATGTGTTATAGTATTCCATAAAGAATTCAAACTCAACATCGTTTTCTACAACTTCGCTGAATTCTTGTAGCCATTTGAATATTGGTTCATAAAACGATACAGAATCTTCAGGCAAAGAGCGTCCAGAGATGGAAAAAACATTATTCTCAACATCTAAATGAACTTCAGGAGTTTCTTCTGTAGCAATTATGTGTAGGGCTTCCATATTAAATAGTTACTTGCATTAAAATAAATGACATTTCGTCGTTGACTTTCTTTATATTATATTGAATTGGGTGACCGCTTTTTATGCGTAAGTCAACCAAACCAAGACCTGCTTCTTTACTATTGTCAATGTCGAAATTCAAAAGACATTGTGTGTAGTAGTCGTCAAGCTCATCTTCTTGTAATGAGTTTAGATGATTGATTTTGCAGGTTATTTTTTCTATTGATGCGTTGTCGATGTAGTTGCCGGTATTTAGACTAAATTCGTCTCCGTTTTGGGCAATATAGAAAATGACAGGGTTGCCGCCAGGTCTATTTATATCACATTTAACGCCGTGTTTCACCACATTTTGGAGCATTTCAACCATAACATTGTACATTTTCTTTTTACGCTCTAAGCGACCAAATGCTTGTTCGTTTATTAGAGCTAAAATGTCCATCAAACTTTTTTGGTTGAGACCACCGTTAAATATAAGCATAATGTTTTTTTGTAGCACAAATTTGTGTAATGCTACAACATCTTGAATGTCAATAAAATCAATAGGTGCTTCGTCTAGTTGTTGTGAAATAGATGTGTTCATATAAAAATATGAAATAAGTTCATCTATTTCTTCAAATGTGTAGAACAACTTGTTTCCTGATTTTCTTGCCATCTCAATCAATCCCAAGCCGGCTCCACCTTTGCTGGAAATACTTCCGTCTTCCAAAACTTGTTTGTAGTATTGCTTTAACTCGTCTTTGTCAAGACTATTTACTTTTTCCAAAAGTTTTGTTAGGTGAGGAATAGCATCTTTATTTACAACATTGCCAGAGGTCATTTGATATGACTTGTCTTTATTGCAGATAACGAACATTCCAGATTGGTCGGCAGTAAGGTCTTCTCGTCCGTCAATAAATTGGTGACGAGTAATGTTTTGCAAACATTCTACCATAATGGAGAATACACGTTTTTTCAATTTTGTAGATTCTCCAGTTGAATCAAGATTGTTTTCAGTCAAAGCGATAATACTATCTGTAATGACTTGCGAAAAAAGACCACGATACACATAAACCAAGTCTTCCCTTTGAAGTCCTTCAAATAGGGTTAATTCGTTGATTTGCTGTTCGATTCTTTCTTGATTCATATTTGCAAATATGTCAAACATTGCGAATATACGGCATAATTTGAAACATACCAAACAATCGAGGACTAAATTTCAATTTTTTATTGAGAGACTTTTATTAGTTTTGTGACCAAATAAAACCTCGTTTTTTTCGTTTGTTTTTGTAATGATGAGAAATTGTGTAGTAAAAATATTTTCTTTCTTGTTGATTTTGTGCGTGTTATCGTCGTGCAAGAAAGATTTTTATGCAAGTTCTCAAACTGATGTACTTATATTTTCATCTGACACGATTAGTTTTGATACACTTTTTACTGAAAAAGGTAGTGTTACGCAATGGGTGAAAATAAAAAATCCTTGTGATGGCATAGTCAAAATCAACAAGATATCTCTTGCCAGCGGTGAAAATTCTCGTTTCTTCATAAATGTAAATGGTATTCCTGGACCTGTTGTCGAGGATATAGAGATTGCTTCGGGAGATAGTTTGTTTGTTTTTATTCAAACAAAATTGCAGGAACAAAAAGTTGATACGATTTTGTATCACGAGGAGTCTTTGCGTGTTGATTACAATTCGCGTGTGGATGCTGTTGTGATTACTGCGTGGGGACAAGATGTTGAGAATGTTAGTGGAATTTTGTCGGCAAATACTGTTTTTACAGCAAAGAAACCGTATGTTGTTTATGATTCATTGGTTGTTGGAGAAGGTGCAACACTTGTTGTTGAAGCTGGTGCGCGCATTTATATGCATTATAATGCGAACATAGTTGTGCACGGGTCTTTGAAAATTCAGGGTTCTAAGGATAGTGTTGTGACCGTAACTTCAGATCGTTTAGAACAAACATATCAGTTGTTGCCTGGTCAATGGGGTAGTATTATTTTTACGAATTCAAGCCACGATAATGAAGTGTCGTATGCAATGATAAAGAATGGGGTGAATGGTTTGTTTTTCCAAGGAGATGAATCTCATCAAATTTCTTGTTTAGTTGCTAATAGTCAGATTTCAAATATGTCGGGAAATGGGTTATATGCAGTTGGCTCTCGTGTTACTAGTTATAATTCTGTTTTTGCAAATTGCGAATATTATGTGGTTGCGGTTCTTGGCGGTTGGTTTCAGGGAATTCACAATACTATTTACAATGAAGGTACAGCTCGTGGACGAAAATATTACCCGTCATTGCAAGTGTCTGATTATAAAAATGATACCTGTTTTATAGCATTAGAAAATGCTCTATTGTCGAATTCTATTGTTGTCGGGTCTATGACAAATGAAATCAGTATGGATGCACAAAATGGAGATAATTCATTGCCATGTATGATTCAGTATTGTTTGTTACGAGATACTTATACAAATTCGGATAGTTCGTATTATAAAAATAACACATTTTACGATAAAGGAAAGTCTTTATTTAAGACTGGAACATTTTATTTAGATAGCCTTTCGCAGGCAATGAATATTGGGAATTTGGAGATAGCAACATTGCATCCGTTAGATATACTTTGTAATTCAAGAATAGCCGATTTAACCCCTGATGTTGGTGCAATAGAATATTTTTATGAAGAGAAGAAAGATGAAAAATAACACATTGTTAGTTGTTTTGTTCTGTTTGCTTTTGTCTTGTAGTTGTGTGGGACAAAAAGAGCGTGATTTTATGGTTATGTTCTATAATGTTGAAAATCTATTTGATACAGTTGATAATCCGCGTGTAAATGATGATGATTTTTTGCCACAATCTCCTCGCAAATGGAATTCATATCGGTACAAAAAGAAATTGCAAGGCATTGCACAGGTGATGGCTTTGGCAGGTGGATGGCAGTTGCCTGATGTTGTCGGTTTTTGTGAGGTAGAAAATGATACTTGTCTTCGTGACCTTATTCAAAAAACAGAATTGTATCGTTTCCAGTACGATTTTATTCATCACGAATCGTTGGATACAAGAGGAATAGATGTCGCTCTTATTTATAATAAGACAACATTCAAACCTTTGCGTGATTCAATAATTCGTCCGGTGTTTGCCGATAGTACGAGAAAAACTCGTGATATTTTGTATGTGGAAGGTTGTATGCTTTCGACGAACGATACGGTGCATATTTTTATCTGTCATTTTCCGTCACGCCGTGGTGGAAAAGATGAAAGTGAACAATATCGTGTAGCCGTTGCTCGTCAGCTTCGTACAGTCGTTGACGAGATTTTAGCAAAAGATTCAACTGCAAATATTGTCATAACAGGCGACTTTAATGATTATCCGAATGAAAAGAGTATAACGAAAGGGTTGAAAGCACGTCGTTCAGTGGAGACTTGTCCGCATTGTCTTGTGAATCTGCAAGATGCAAATGCCGACGGAACATATAAGTACAAAGGGTATTGGAATTTCTTAGATCAAGGTATTGTAAGTCAAGGATTTTTGCAAGATTATGAAATTGATTATCGGGTAGTTCAAAACGAAGGTTTGTTGGAACGAAACGAAAAAACAGGAGAGGCAACTCCGTATAGAACATATCAAGGCGAAATGTATCACGGAGGTTATAGCGACCATTTGCCTATAACTATATCCTTCAAGAAACGCTAAGTGTACGGAGAGACTATTTTTCTATCTCTATAAACTCAAAAGGAATATCAACAAATTGCTGGTATTCCATACCAGACTCTTTCATTTCTTCGTCGTTTGCAAAATATTTCCATACAACTTGTACGGAAATTTTGTTGGCTTGCTTGTAAAGTTCTAAAAATCGGAACATTTTAAGCAAGTATTTTGATGAAGATGTATTGAAATACTCAAATTGAATTTCTAGTGTAAATCCATTTGCAAATTCGTGAATATTCTTTTCGAGCCAAGCAACGATTGGAGTGTAAAATGTTGCTGCATCTTCTGGGAAGGAACGGCCAAGTAGGCAAAGTTTATTTTCGTCAATGTTGAAATATACTTCTGGTGTCCAACCCGATGGTTCAATATAGAGATGTTCCATAATTATTTACTTTCAAAAAGAGCCGATTCAACAAATCCGCAAAGAATATGACCAATTAAAATATGTGATTCTTGAACGCGTGCAGTTTCATTCGAAGGAACCACAATACATTCGTCACATAACGATTTCATTTTTCCACCATTCCCGCCTGTAAGTCCTACTGTATAAATACCTTTCTCCTTACAATACTGCAATGCTTTGACAATGTTTTCTGAATTTCCTGAAGTAGAAATTCCAATGAAAATATCGCCTGCGGAACCTAATGCCGCAAGTTGGCGTGAGAACAAGAAATCGTAGCCATAGTCATTACCAATTGCAGTGATAATAGATGTGTCGGTTGTTAATGCAATTGCAGGAAGTCCAAGGTGATCGAAACAAAATCGGTTTACTAGTTCTGCTGCCAAATGTTGTGCATCGGCGGCGCTTCCACCGTTTCCGGCAAACATAGCCTTATGACCTTGTTTGTAGGATTCAATCATTTTTTTTGCCACCGTTTCAATCTGCGAGATAGCAACATCATCGTGTAATAATGCTGTCTTTACATCAATAGAACGACGGATTATATCTTGAATTTCTTGTTTCATATTCTTTTTCTTTGTTTGCAAAGGTATAAGTTTTCAAAAAAAGCGAGAGGAATTTGTCGAATTATATATCTTTGAATCAGAATTTTGTACAATGCAAATCGTAGAAACTCCTATTCCACACGGCTTGTGGCTTGATAATGACAAGTGTATTGCTGGCTTTTCGACACGCAAAGGCGGAGTGAGTTCTGGTGTGTATGAATCTATGAATACAGGTTTGCATTCAAAGGATTCTGCTGAGAATGTACAGAAAAATCGGCAATTGTTTTTTGATGCAGTTGCACCGGATTTTCGTGTTGCAAACTTAAAACAAGTACATTCTGCAGAAATTGTGCGGGTTGATTCTTCGTTCCAAAATGATGTGGAGGCGGACGGATTTTATACAACAGAAAAAGGGGTTGTACTTTCTGTTTCTATTGCAGATTGTGGTTCTGTCTTATTCCATAATAATGATTTTTCGCTTGTTGCAGGTCTGCATTGTGGGTGGAAAGGAACTCGCGATGGCATTATTCAAAATATGATAGAAATTCTTTCAAATTTTGATAAACCAGAATCGTTGACTGCCTACATTGGTCCGATGATTCAACAGGAAAACTATCAGGTTGGAGACGAATTTTTAGGTTACTTTCCGAAACAATACTTTGCAAAAAGAAATGAATCGTTTTATTTCGATTTGAATTCTTGTGTGGAGGATATATTGCGTGAGGGCAAGATTGGAACCATTTACAATGCAAAGTTGGATACTTTTTCAAATACAGATTTGTTTTATTCGTATCGTCGCGATGGACAAACGGGACGGATGTGTTCGTATATTGGATTAAAAAGATGAAACGCTGGTTGTTTTTCATAGTGCTTGCTATAATGAGCTTACGCTCATACTCATTTGCTCCGACAGACGATACGCAATTGTCTATTTTAGTCTGTTCTCCTGGGGAAGATTTGTATGCGAAATTTGGTCACGCAGCATTGCGAATCCACGATGATAATCAAAATTTTGATTTCGTGTTTGATTATGGCACATTTAGCATAGAAGATTTGTTTCAATTTGTAGGGAATTTCTTTACTGGAAAGACATATTATATGCTTGATGCTAAGGATTTTCGCTATACTAAATTATCATACGAATTTGAAGGGCGAGGTATTGTAGAATATCCATTGAACTTAACTTTAGAAGAAAAGAAGAATATCTGTAACTTTATACGAATAAATATGTTACCGAATAATCGGGCATATTTGTATAACTTTTTTTATGACAATTGTGCAACTCGATTACGAGACTTGTTGTCTTCGCAGGTTGCAGGCTTGTCGTGGAATGAATCCTATGAAGAAGAAACGTGGCGTTCGGCAATTTTGAAATATGTGGGACAATCATCTCTTGCAAGTTTAGGCATACATTTAGCCTTAGGTGTTCCAACCGATGATTATGCTACAAAAAATGAATTATTATTCCTTCCTGATGCTATTGCTTCTGTGTGTGAAACAGCAACTCGTAGTGATGGCAGAAAACTTTGTGAACCACCACAAGTTGTAGTAGAGAATGATTTAGAGTCTTCTCAGGAACAAGATGATACTGCACTTTCCCCATTATGGTTGTTTTTTGTGTTAGTTGCTGTGTTGACTGGGCTAGAATTCTGTAAAAAGAAATGGTTTGTATGGCTTGATTTTTCTTTGCTTTTGGTGTTTGGAATAGTTGGTTGCGTGCTATGGTTTCTCTCATTTGTTAGCATTCATTCCTTTGTGTTCCCGAATTGTAATACATTGTGGTTGACACCATTTCATTTGATTTGTGCAATTCTTTTGTTGTTCACTTCGTTGCGAAAATTTACATCGTCGTATGTTGTTTTTGCATCTATAATGACAATAGTGTCTGTGATAGTATCGTTGTTGGTAGGTCAGTTTATACCTTATTCGGTTTATCCATTGCTCCTTATAATGATTATTAGAGGTGCCTTTGTGTTTTACGGGAAATTGTATCTAAAAGAGAAATAGCGGAATTTTTTCTTGGTGGATGAAAAAAAAGTCTATGAAATTTTAAAGGTTGTAGATTTCTTTTATTTTTGCACGCAAACAAATAAAAAATCAAAATATTATGTCTTACTCATTAGTAATGGTTATAATTTTTGTTCTTGGCTATTTATGTATAGCATTAGAACATCCTTTGAAAATTGACAAGGCAGCATCTGCGTTGTTGATAGGTGTGTTAACTTGGGCTGTATTCATCCTTTTTGGCGGGGTGGATGTTCACGAAGTAGTTCATTCTTTGGATGAAAACTTGGCTGAAACAGCACAAACATTGTTCTTCTTGTTTGCGGCAATGACAATTGTGGAAATTGTTGACCGTCACAATGGTTTTAAAATCATTACAGACAGAATTACAGCAACAAGTAAAGTGAAATTGTTGTGGATTTTGAGTTTCTTGACATTCTTTATGTCAGCTGTGCTTGATAACCTTACAACAACAATTGTGATTTTGTCATTACTTCGTAAACTTATTAAAGATCAACCAACTCGTTGGACATACGCAAGTATCGTTGTAATTGCAGCTAATGCAGGTGGTGCTTGGTCTCCAATCGGCGATGTTACAACAATTATGTTGTGGATTGGTGGCCAAATTACAGCTGGTAAGATTATTACAGGTATTATCGCTCCAAGTTTGATCTCAATGATCGTTCCTCTTGTAATTCTTTCATTCACAATGAAAGGTGAAATTGAACGTCCAGAACAAGGAAAGGCAGCAGAATCTATAACAACTCCAGGTGAACAATTAGCATTGTTAATTCTTGGTGTTGGTTTATTGTTGTTCGTTCCTGTATTCAAAACAATCACTCACTTACCTCCATTTATGGGTATGTTGCTTGGTTTGGGTATTATGTGGATGGTTACTGAACTTATGCACAAGAAAAAATCAAAAGAATTAAAACAAAAACTTACTGTTGTTCATATCTTGAAACACGTTGAAACTCCAACAATCTTCTTCTTCTTAGGTATTTTGACAGCAGTTGGTGCTCTTGGTGCAGCAGGTCAACTTGGACTTTTGTCTGAATGGTTACGTGAAGTAACAGGAGGCAATATTTATGTAATAGATAGCGTTATAGGTGTATTGTCATCTATTATTGATAATGTACCTCTTGTTGCAGCTTCAATGAAGATGTATGCAATTGGTTCTGCCGAATTTGCCGTTGATGGTGCATTCTGGCAAATGCTTGCATACTGTGCTGGTACAGGTGGTTCAATCTTGATTATCGGTTCAGCTGCTGGTGTTGCTGCAATGGGACTAGAAAAAATAGATTTCGTATGGTATTTGAAACACATCAGCTGGTTGGCATTGGTTGGTTACTTGGCAGGTGTTGCTTGGATATATGTTGAAAAAGCAGTTTTAGGATTATAATATGTTAGCATCAATTTGTACAATATTAGCAGATGTAACGGTCGGAGCTTCTTCGGCCGTTGCGGAAGCTACCGCAGAAGATTTAACATTGTGGAATATGGCTGTAAAGGGAGGTTGGATTATGATCTTCCTTTTGCTGTTTTCTATTACCGCAGTGTATATTATTATTGAACGTGCATTGGCAATTCGTAAGGCGGCAAAAGAAGACGCTAGTTTTATGAATGAAGTGAAAAATTTTGTAAAACAAGGTGAAATTGAAAAAGCTCACATTCGTTGTCAAAGTACAGATTCTCCAATTGCCCGAATGATAGACAAGGGTCTTAGCCGTTTGAACAAAGATATGCGCGACACTCGCGAAGCTATCGAAAATGTCGGTAAATTGGAGGTCGCAAATCTTGAAAAAGGTTTACCTATGTTGGCTACAATTTCAAGTGTTGGCCCTATGGTTGGTTTCTTGGGAACTGTGTTGGGTATGATTACTGCATTCTACGATATGGCAAATGCAGGTGGAAACTTTAGTATTGCAATGTTGTCGAATGGTATTTATACTGCGATGGTGACAACTGTTGCCGGTCTTATTGTTGGTGTGATTGCAATGTTGGGTTACAATATCTTGACAGCAGAAATAGGAAAGGTTGTCAATATGATGGAATTGCGCACAACAGAATTTATGGACTTGCTTAACGAACCAGCATAATGGCAATAGAAGCACGAAATAAGATTACCACAAGTTTCAATATGTCGTCGATGACGGATATTGTATTCTTGTTATTGATATTTTTCATGGTGACATCGACGCAAATTGCACCTAATGGATTGCAGGTGTCATTGCCACAAAGTTCTTCGCAGGTAAAATTAATTCCACATGTGTCTGTTTCTATAGATGCATCGGGTCGTTTTGCCGTAAATACAACAGTTGTTCCTTTCGAAGAAGTTGAGAACCGTTTAAAACAAGAATTGGCTGGACAGGAAGAACCTGCGATTGTGTTGCGTGTTGACAAGGATGTTCCAACAGGTGAAACGGTGAAAATCATGGAAATAGCAAATCGTAATCGTTGGAAATTTACATTGGCTACAAAACCTTGATATGAAAGAATTATTCGGTGAAGATAGAAAATTTGGGATTATTGGTACATTGCTTGTTCATGGTATTGTGCTGATAATTCTTTTGTTATTTGGTTTCTCTGCTCCGCCGTTGGAATTTCCTGAACCAGATGGTATTGTTGTGGATTTTGGAGAATTGGTTGTTGGTGATGACGCAGGAGCACCTGTTGAGCCAGTTGCCGTAAATCCTTCAACTCCATCGCAACCACAATCAAGTGAAGATTCTTATGTTACTCAAGCGGATGTTCCTTCTATTCCAATAAAGAAAAATAATACCAAAGTTGAAACTCCAAAACAACCAGAATTGACTCCAGAGGAACAAGAACGAATTCGTCAAGAGAATGAATTCAAACAAAAAATGGATGCGCTTACTGGAAAGTTGTCAGGTGGTGGAGGAACCGATGGTGCAGGTACGGCAGGTAATTCAACTACTGGTGCTTCAACAGGAAAGGCGGGAAATCCAAACGGAACAGAATCTAAAAATAAAAAAGGTAATCCAGGTAGTCCATACGGTAATGGCGACGCGGTTAATCTGGTGAAACCAAGTAATACTTCAAACTGTAATAACCCTATTGTGCTGACTGTCGTAGTAAATTCAGCAGGAGTTGTTACCTCGATTCAATCGGTTGAGACTGCATTGACAGAGCAAGCTTGTATTAATGCCGCAAAAGAAGCTGCCAAGAAAACAACTTTCCAACCAGATGAAAGAGCAATGCGTTACGCAAAAATTACATACGAATATACCACATCAAAAAAATGAAAAAGCAGATTAATACACTTGTACTTGTTTTGTTGTGTGCAGTTGGCTTAGTTGGCTGTGCAAAATTTGAAGAGTCTCGTTTAGTTGGCGAATGGGTTGTTATTACTGTTGGTGACTGTGGTTGGCCAGATCGCACAACATGGACATTCTATTCCGATGGAGATTTAGTATTAACGAATGATGTAAATGCAAAAGCAGATTCATCAATAACTGCTTCGTGGGAAACATTCCATAACAAATGGCACAATTACATACGAATAAAATCTGATTATGGTTGGTTTCAAGGTGATTGGCGAATCGACAAACACAAACGTGGAGTCCTTCTTATAACTCGTGAATCATTTCTTGATGGTTCAAAAGACGGTGCATTTCTTCGCCGTGAATTTATTAAAGACTAACCAAATATCCCTTTTCAGTTAGAATTTCTTATTTTCTCTTTGTAAAACATAGAGCGTTTCCTATATTTGTAAAATACATATAGGCTTATGAAAAAATTTATTTTTATTATTCTTGTTACTTTGACATTTTTGGGATGTTCCAAAGGAAAAGAAGCTCGCCTAATTGGTGAGTGGAATGTAGAGAGTGTTGGCGAATGTGGGTGGTCCAAAGATGCTAAATGGATTTTCTATTCTGGTGGCAGATTGGAGATTCAGAATGATCAGTATGTTAGTCAAAAAGATTCTACTGCATTTGGAGAATATAAAGTATTTACACGTTCTGTAGTTACACCTTATGTTAGAATCAAGGGATGTGCGATGAATGGTGTTTGGCGCATAGAAAAACTTAATAGTCGTAAATTGAAATTGAACCGCGTGGAATTGCTTGATGGCAATACGCAAGGTGCATATTTACGTCGTGAATTTACAAAATAAGTCGTGGCTATAAAATCAAAGGTTGTATTTGTTTGCCAAAATTGTGGTGCCCAGTCCCCGAAGTGGATGGGTAAATGTACCTCGTGTGGTTCGTGGAACTCGTTTCAAGAAGAGGTGATTCAGTCCAATGTTGGGAAATCTTCGTCGAGCGCGTCTGTGGTTTCTGCAACAAAACCTGTGGTGTTAGGTCAGATAAAAACAGAAAAGTTAGACCGTATTCAAACTGGAATTCAAGAACTTGACCAAGTTGTTGGTGGCGGAATCGTTCCTGGTTCAGTTATATTATTGGGTGGTGAACCAGGTATAGGAAAGTCAACATTGTTGTTGCAAGTTGCCGTTTCTTTGAATAAAAAGGTTTTATATGTTTCGGGTGAGGAGAGTCCACAACAGATATTCCTCCGTGCCCAACGATTGAATACACGGTCGGAGAGTTGTTACATTTATAGCGAGACAAATGTAGCCGCAATCATTCAGGAAATAAAGCAATTTCAGCCCGAATTAGTGATAATTGATTCCGTTCAAACATTGAAACATCCCGATATTGATGCGACTCCAGGAAGTGTTTCGCAAATACGGGAAACTTCGAACTTGTTGATAGAGTTGGCAAAATCAACACATATTCCAATGATATTGATTGGTCATATCAATAAGGAAGGAAGCATTGCCGGACCAAAGATTTTGGAACACATGGTGGATGTCGTGTTGCAGTTTGAGGGTGATATGCATAATGTGTATAGAATCCTGCGTAGCAATAAAAACCGCTTTGGTTCAACTGCGGAAATTGGTATTTTTGAGATGATTCAATCGGGATTGAAAGAAGTTTCGAATCCGTCGGAAATTATGCTGAGTGGAAATCCTGAAAAATTGAGTGGCGTGGCCGTGGCATCGGTAATGGAAGGTGTACGTCCGATGATGATTGAAGTGCAGGCTTTGGTAAGTACAGCGGCATACGGAACTCCGCAAAGAACGGTGAATGGTTACGATAGCAAGCGTTTGAATATGCTTCTTGCAGTGATAGAAAAACGATTAGGCGTTAAAATTTATACGAAAGATGTGTTTATAAATGTTGCTGGTGGTATACGAGTTCAGGATACTTCTATAGATTTTGCAGTAGTTGCAGCAATATTGTCATCTTTGTTTGATTTTTATATTCCAAACACCTTCTGTTTTGCCGGTGAAGTTGGTCTTACAGGTGAGGTTCGTTCTGTATCACAAGTAGAAAAACGTGTGAAGGAATCGGCAAAATTAGGCATTCAAAAAATGTTTGTTCCGCCTTGTGAAATAAAGAGTGTTTCGCAGTGTCAGGTAATTTCTTGCTCAAGAATTGATAAGACTTTCCGGGAAATTTTCAAAAAAACTGATGCCGAGTAAGTTGTAATTTTTATTTGTTGTCGAAAAAATCGGTACGGTGACTTATTTATTCAAAGTAATTTACTATTTTAGCAAAAATTTTGAGGAATTATACATTGTATTATGGAAATAAAGAAAAGTGAAAAAGCAAATCTTGAAGACAAAAGATTGTTATTCAGAGAAATAGGATTTGTTGTAGTGCTTCTTATTGTATTGGTTGCGTTTGAGGTTGGTGTAAGCGAATCTAGTAATTCTGTACAACGCGAAACTATTGGTTCAGAAGATGATATGGAAATGGTGGAAGTTACTCGTGAACCAGAACAGCCAGAAGTTGAGCAACCAAAACCAGAATTACCAGAACCTCCTGCTTCTGATCAAGTTGTGGAAACAGAAGATGCGAATGAAGACCAATCTGATCAAATGCAAGCAAACAATGATGATCAAAATGCAAATATTCAAGACCAACCAGATTTTGGCAACGATGATGAAGAAGTAAACGAAGGAACTCCTCACGTTCGTGTTGAAAAGATGCCTAGTTTTCCTGGTGGTATGGGTGCTTTGATTAAATTCATTGGTGAAAAATTGGAATACCCACAAGAAGCTGCAGATATGGGTGCTGAAGGTACTGTGGTTGTGAAATTCGTTGTAAACAAACAAGGTAAGGCAGTTCATCCAGAAATTTTGAAATCAGTAAACCCATTGCTTGACAAGGCTGCTTTGGATGTTGTTGCAAAATTGCCAGCATTTGAACCAGGAGAGCAAGCTGGTGAAAAAGTTCCTGTATATTTTAACTTACCAGTTCAATTCAAATTAGGTAAATAATATGGAAGAACTAGAATTAGTTATTGAAGATACAAAAGATAGAATGAACGCTCCATTGCAGCGTTTAGATTCTGAACTTTCAAAATTGCGTGCTGGTAAAGCGTCTCCTGTTATGTTGGAATCTGTTCGCGTAGATTATTACGGGACAATGACTCCATTAAATCAGGTAGCAAATGTGAACTCTGCCGATGCTCGTACATTGGTTGTTCAACCTTGGGAAAAGAAAATGATTGACCCAATTGAAAAAGCAATTATGGTTGCAAATCTTGGCTTGACTCCAATCAACGATGGTCAGTTAATTCGTATTTCTATTCCAGTATTGACAGAAGAACGCCGTAAGGAACTTTGTAAGCAAGTTCGTTCCGAAGCGGAAAATACAAAGGTTGTGATTCGTAATATTCGTCGCGATGCGAATGAAATGCTAAAGAAATTGCAGAAAGATGGTCTTGCTGAAGATATGGCAAAGGATGGCGAAGCACAAATTCAGAAAATTATTGATGCTGCGATTGTAAAAGTTGACGAAAAGGCTGCTGCAAAAGAAGCAGATATTATGAAGATTTAATTGTAAAAATTAATTGTATAGGAATCCCAATGGAAATGATTTTCTATTGGGATTTTTTGTAATTAATAGGAATATGAGAAAATTTACAACGATAGTATTTACGATTTGTATTAGTATAGTTTGTTTTTCGCAAACAATGCGTCCAACTCGTAATCAAATGTGTAGTAATTATTTGGCATACGAAGTTCCAAATGAAAAATACACGCCTGCACCAAAGGGATATAAACCTTTTTATTTGAGTCATTATGGACGTCATGGCTCTCGATTTCATTGGAGTCAAGATGACTATACGTTCTTTTATGAATTATTCCAAAAAGCAGAATCTGCCAATGTATTAACTGATTTTGGGAAGTCAGTTGCAGAACGTGTATATAAATTAAATGATTATGCAACATTACGTGCTGGCGATTTGACGTTGTTGGGTCAAACACAGCACAAAGGCATTGCTGAACGAATGGCATTACATTTTCCAGAAGTGTTTAGCCAAAAGAACCGTTCTTCTGTTGCAGTATTGTCTTCGACGACACCACGCTGTATTGTGAGTATGTCTGCTTTTTGTACGCAATTGTCTTCGTTATACACTGATTTGGAATTTCTAACAGAATGTAGCAAGAAAACAATGCCGTTTATTGTTACTGATGCTTGGGGAGAGATTTCTGATTTCCAATCAAAAGAAGAATGGCAAAAACCGTTTGGCGCTTTGAATGAGAAATACATTAAGCCACAGCAACTAATGAAGAGACTTTTTTCTGATTCAGCATTTGTAGCAAATAATATTGATGCAACTCAATTTATGCGAAAATTTTATGATGTTCAAGCGAGCATACAAGGAATGGATACTTTGGGATTTAACTTGAACGATGTGTTTACCGAAGATGAATTGTACGGTAATTGGCTTGTACAAAATGCGTGGTGGTACGGTTCGTATGGAACTTGCCCGATGACGCGTTCTCAAGGTGTTTTATATGGAAAGACAATTTTGAAACATATTTTGGATGAGGCAGATATGGCTTTGTCTGACAAAAGTGGTGTATGTGCCAATTTACGTTTTGGTCACGATACAGGTTTGTTGCCTTTGTGTGGTTTGATGCAGTTGGAAGGCTGTAATGCACAAGTTACAGATTTGGAAAAATTGTCTGATGTATGGAGAGACTATGCGATTATTCCAATGGCTGGTAATCTTCAAATAATATTTTATAAATCATCGAAGTCGGATGAAATTTTAGTGAAGGTTTTGTTAAACGAACGCGAAGTTGATTTACCTATTTCAAGTGATATTGCTCCTTATTACAAATGGAATGATGTTCGTGCATTTTATAGAAATGTTTTAGAGAATTAGCTATGAACTCACGCAAACTCAATATTCTATACGAAGACAAATGGTTGATTGTTATAGAGAAACCATCTGGATTGTTGTCTGTTGGCAACAAAACTTCGAAGGATGTGAATGCATGGCAGTTGGTACGTGATTATCTGAAACACAAGTATATAAAGAACGAAGCCTATGTTTGTCATAGACTTGACCAATACACATCGGGAATTTTGTTGTTTGCCAAGACCGAAGAAATTCAACAGACATTTCGTAATGCTTGGAACGATTATGTGTTAGATAGACGGTATGTTGCTGTTACAGAGGTTGTTCCGAATCCTAAAAAAGCGGAGATTCGTTCGTATCTTGCTGAAAATTCTGCAACCTATGTGTATTCAACTCGAAATAAAGAAACGGGAAAATTGGCGATAACTCGTTATAAAGTTATGGCTGAGTATAGAAATATGGCACTGCTTGATGTTCAGATACTTACTGGTCGTAAGAATCAAATTCGTGTGCAATTGTCTGAACATGGTTGGTGCATTGCAGGCGATAGAAAATATGGTGCTAAAACAGATCCGGAAAATCGTTTGATGTTACATAACAATAGATTGGCATTTGTGCATCCGATTACTCGTCAACCAATGGTGTTTGATGTGCCAATTCCTAAATCATTTTTGAAGCATTTTCCAGGTTTTTCTGTAGAAAATAGGGAGAAGAAGGAGTAGTTTATGAAAGTTCGTAAGAATGCAAAATTTCCGTATCAGGCTAAGAATCTGGTTTTGTACTTGATTCCTCGTATTCTTTTTGAGAAAAGACGGAAGAAAAAGATTGCACACTATTTTCAAAAACATCCTGAACAACAATCGTACATAAAGCAACGCGTAGACTATTATTGTAAGTTACAGGAAACGAAGGCGTTGCCGGGAAATGCCTTATCTGTTGGCAATTTCAAGTTCGGCAAACAATATCATTTTGCCTATTTCTTTGATACATACGAGTATGTGAAATATTTTTCGAAACAGCTTCGTTTCTGCTTTTCTTTTGGTGATATAACTTGGATTCCAGAATGTCCTACAATTGTAAAAAGTCGTCCTATAGGTGATTCAAACGAGAATTCGGTGCTTTTAAAGTTAAATAAGTTTCGCCATTTTAATTTTATTGCAGATCAAACGCCTTTTTCTGCTAAACAGAACAAATTGATTGGTCGTGGGTTGCTGTATCAGCAAAATAGAATAGATTTTTACAAGAAATGGTTTGGAACACCTCTTTGTGATTTAGGGCAGGTAAATACGAAACCAGTATATAATCCTGCTTGGATATGTGAAAAAATGTCACGCGAAGCTCATTTGCAATATAAATTTATATTGTGTTTAGAGGGAAATGACGTCGCTACAAATTTAAAATGGGTAATGCTTACGAATTCGTTGGCGGTGATGCCTAAACCGAAGTTTGAAACTTGGTTTATGGAAGGTACACTCATTCCGAATTATCATTATGTTGCAATTGCTGACGATTTTTCTGATTTAGAAGAACGATTGAACTATTATATTAGCCACGAAGACGAGGCTCTTGCCATTATTCGTCATGCAAATGAATATGTGCAACAATTTTTAGATGCCGAGCGAGAGGATATTGTATCGTTGTTAGTCTTGCAGAAATATTTCGAGAGGACATCGCAATCTAAGTTGTAAAAAAAGTAGAAACGCAATAATTTGCGTCTCTACCAATCCCAAATTATTTTGCAAAGTGTACATTAATGCCAACGCGTGCTTGTAAGCCTGGTTGTTCAACGCCACCGTAGTCAAAATATTTGGTTCCAAACAAGTTAGTAGCTTCAATGAAAATTTTCGTGTTTTTGTTAGACCAATATGTTTGTACATCTAACAATGCGATAGGTTCATAATCTTCGGCAGTTCCTTTTGTGCCGATATAATTTCCTTCTCTATCTTGATATGAAAGTTGCCAATTAGCTCCCCAATTTTTGTAGATAGTATGATCTATGTTAAGTGTAAACGACGTGTGAAGATAGTCGAGTGCATATTTGCTGATTAGTTCTCCAGATTCCTTATTTAGCTTACAATATGAGAATGTAGCACCGATTTGTTTCAAGAATGTCTTGAATTTATATTGAGCCGAAAGTTCTGCTCCAAGAGCGTTCACATTATCAATATTCATACTTCTCCATTTCTCTTCGCCTTCGGCTTTTGCCCAGTCAATAATGTCTTTTCCTATGCGGTAGTATGCTGATGCTCGGTAAGAAAATGCACTAGAATGGCCTTGTGCTCCCAATTCCATAGTGATACTTTTCTCTGGTTGCAAGTTTGGATTTGCCAATTGTGTTGCACTTTTATAGTACATGTCGGTGAATGTTGGTAAGCGTAGTGCGCTGTTGGCGTTTGCATAGATTTTGCAAAGTGAAGAAAAGTTATAGCCAAGGTTTCCACCAGCACAAAAGTTTGAATTAAACATGGAATTGTAATTGCCTGAAAATCCCACAGATGCTGTGAATTTCTTTACAATAAATGTCTGTTCGCCGAAGTAATTGAAATTCAATCTGTTTTTTCCAACAGTGAAATATTCTCCTTTAGCAAATGGAACTTCTTTTGGTGCAGATAAAGAGTCGCCTAAAACATTGCTGACAATGTGTTCGTTACGGATTTCAATACCAAGAGTTGACTTACCAATTTTTGTGTATGCCGAAGTTTTGATATTACCACCTGTAACTTGTGAAATGTGATAGTTGTGGTTGGTGTACCAACTTGGTATAGTAAGACCGTAGTCGTCGCGGAATAGTTGGAATTCATCGTAGTGCGCACGATAGAAAACCGATGATGTCACATCAAAACGACCGAATCCTTTAGTCCAAAGTAATGATGTTAGTAAAGTTTTGTCTTTCTCGAACTGGTTTGGATATGCAAGTGAGTAAAAAGAATTTGCACCAAATTCTTTTAGTTGTCCGCCAAGTTGAAAACTAAATTTACCAAGGGTTGAATCCGTGTAGTTTGTTTGTAGGTAGGCATTAGTGTACTTGAAATCAGTGTTGTCGATATAACCAGATGATTGATTAGTTGACGCAGATGCCGACACATCCCATTTGCCTTTTGAAGCAGTTGCACTAATGTGTGGTGCAACATATCCGTTGCTGCCGCCAATAAGACCGACGTCAACTTTAGTGTCTTTTTGTGTGCCTGTGATGATATTGATTGCACCACTAAAAGATGATAGTCCAAAAATATTCATAGAAGTTCCTTGTAAGATTTCTATTCTATCAACAATAGAAAGATCGATAGGAATGTCGAGATTTTGGTGACCTGTTTGTGGGTCGGTAATGTTCACGCCGTTTAGAAGAATAATAACTTGGTCGAATGTTCCGCCACGCATAATCATGTCGGCTTGTACACCGTTGTTTCCACGAGAACGTACATCTATACCAGGAATGTAGTCAAGTAGGTCGTTGATACTTTGTGCCGGAATTTTGGCGATTTCTTGTTTCGTCAATGTTGTTACAATACGAAGTGATTCAGACGCCAATGTAGTTTGTTGTTTTACGACTTCGATGTTAGGCAGATTCACTAATAGGGAATCGTCTGAAACTTGGCAAAAGCCAGGTAGGGAGAGTAGCGCAATGCTACAAAGCAAGTTGATTTTTTTCATAAGATTTAAAAATAAAAAATCCTATCGACTGTGGCCACCAGAAGATAGGATTAGAGTTTACAAAATAGGAAGATTTACAAGAAGCAGGACATGCTTCTGTAGTTAATTGTGTAGGGCAAAGAATAGTTTGTTCTAAAAGAGCAAGTATATTTTCGTCTCCGCCCGAAGAGTCATCATCATCTGATGAACCGTTCATGAATTCAGATGTGAAAATTTCTTTGATATGTTGGTCGCGAAGAAGACCATCAGCAATTTCAGTATTTACACGACCAATCGTGATTTGTTTTCCGATACTCATAAATGCAGAGTAATTCGCACGATTCCAACGATGGAAACGGAAAGTCTGTTTTTTATATCGGAAGGTTTTCTTCATCGTAATTTTTTGATGCGGCAAATGTAAACAAATTCTGATAAATGCAAAATGCTCATTGTTTTGAGTCCATTTTTTTTATAAAAATCCTAAAAAGAAATCTTTTTATTTGTTTATTTATTTTTTTTACTTTGCGTAGTAAACTTTAAATCAATCTATTATGAGAAAGATATTGATGATTTTGCTAAGTGCATTGGTAATGTGTGCTTGCAATAAAGATGATGAACCCAAGCCTAATGGTGGGGATAATCAGAAAGAAATATCTCAAGAAGAAAGTGTTTTTGTTCTAGATCCTTACGAGATACAAAAGCAAGTTATTGGATGTGATTGGTATCTTGAATATGTTAAAGGGCAGAATGGTTATAATAATTGTAGCTGCAAGCATAATTTCTATTTTACATTTACAGAAGATGAGGTTTATTCAATAGCTCCCGACGATGATGCTATTGAAAAATGTACAAGTATGGAGAAAGTGTATACTTACACAATTGCAGCTGATTCTTTAATTATTCGAAATTTGATGGATTTAAGTCAACATACAGGCTATGTTTGCTTGTTAAATGATACTCTTTGTTTTGGTTACGATTCTAATTTTAGGAATAATCCTATTTCTACGTGTTACAGGTATTATGTAAAGAAACAATAGGGAGTAATATCTATTTTTCTTTTAAAACCTCTTGTAGCAATTCGAAAACCTTTTGCGTGTGCAATTGGTTCATGCAGTTAAAATGTCCTTTAGGACAGGAGTTTTTGCCCATTTTTGTGCATGGTCTGCATGGTAGGTCAACGTCGGCAACTTTGCTTTGTGGTAGAATAGGATAGTAGCCGAAAGGGTATGCAGTTGCGCCATATATCCCAATAACAGGAACTCCAAGTGCTTCTGAGGCGTGAAGCATGCCGGTATCGTTGACAACCGTTGCTCGTACTCTATTGAGAGCCGCGATAGATTGACTTAAGTCGAATTCTCCTGCAAAAGAAATAGCCAAAGGTTCTTCCTTTTGTATAATTTCACACAATGGTTGTTCGTTTTTGCCGCCAATTAGAATAACTTGATAGTCAAGCTCTGTAACGATTTTCTTAGCCAATTCGGCGAACTTTTCTGGCTGCCATTGCTTGTTCTTGAAACTTGCTCCTGGACAGAGGGCAATTGCTGGTTTCGAAGTGTCGAATCCTTTTTGTTGCAATATGTTGTCGGTTGCAATTTGAATTTCTGATGGAACAACCAATTCAGTGTATTTTCCGTCAGATTCTACGCCAATTTGTTTGGCTGCATCTGTAAATCGTAGATAAACAGGTCGAACTTCTTTGTAGATATTTTTATGGAATGTTGTTAATACCCAACGGCGAAAAACGTGTTTGTTGAATGCGAAAACTTGTTTAGCTCCTATAGTTCTGCAAATGAATAGACTACGCCAGTTTTTATGAATATCGAGAGCAACATCGTATTTCTCGTCTTTCAATTGTCTTCGTAAGGCAAACAGTTCTGTAAGACCTTTCTTTGAGTCAAGTTCAATTACATTACTGACAAATGGAACGCAACGTAAAATAGCGGCAAATTGTTTTTTTACAACAAAGTCAATTTGTGCTTGTGGATATTTGTCCCGTAAACAGCGCAATAAAGCCGTAGTGAGAACAATATCGCCGATTGAACTCAATCGAAAAACAAGAATCTTAGATATCTGCGATGAATTGCTCACTATTCTACCGTTACCGATTTTGCCAAGTTACGAGGTTGATCCACGTTACAGCCACGCATTACGGCGATGTAATATGAAAGAATCTGTAAAGGAATAACTGTCGTAAGTGGAGTAAGCGCAGGAGAGGTTTCGGGAACTTCAATTACGTGATCTGCAATTTTCGAAAGAACAGTATCGCCTTGTGTTACCACTGCAATTACCACACCTTGTCGTGCTTTAACTTCTTGTACATTGCTTACGACCTTATCGTATTGTTTGTCTTTTGTTGCAATAACAACTACTGGCATATTCTTGTCTATCAAAGCGATAGGACCGTGTTTCATTTCTGCGGCAGGATATCCTTCTGCGTGAATGTACGAGATTTCTTTTAGTTTTAGTGCACCTTCTAACGCAACAGGATACAAATAGCTTCTACCTAAATAAATAAAGTTTTGTGCATCTTTATATGTTTCGGCGATTTGTTTGTATTCGTCTATATGAGTAAGAATACTTTCAACTTTTGCTGGAATCTTATATAGTTCGGAAATAAGTTTTTTGTATTCGTCGTCGGCAATGGCATTTCTACGTTTACCCAGCATTAATGCCATCATCGTAAGTACCGTTACTTGCGTTGTGAATGATTTAGTAGAAGCCACACCGATTTCTGGTCCCGCATGTGTGTAAACGCCGGCGTCAGTTTCGCGTGGAATGCTTGAACCAACCACATTACAAATACCAACTACGGTAGCATTTGCAGCTTTTGCAAGACGGATTGCTGCCAATGTATCGGCAGTTTCACCACTTTGGCTAATAGCGATAACAACATCATTCTCGCGAATGATTGGATTTCTATAACGGAATTCCGAAGCATACTCAACTTCTACAGGAATGCGGGCATATTCTTCGAACAAATATTCGCCTACCAAACCAGCATGCCAAGATGTTCCGCATGCAACGATAATGATTCTGTCTGCTTTATCAAATTTATCGAATGCGTTGTATAAACCGCCAAGATAAATTTTGGGTGGATTTTTTGTAGCACGACCTCGGAATGTATCCATAATAGCAGAAGGCTGTTCAAAAATTTCCTTCAACATAAAGTGTTCATATCCACCTTTTTCTATGCCTTCAATATCAAGTTCAAGTTCTTGAATAACCGGAGTTAACGTATCGTTTTTGATGGTTTTTAGTGACAACTCATTTTTTGTGATTGTTGCCATTTCAAGGTCATTCAAGTAAATGATGCGTTTGGTATGTTCCACGATAGGAGTAGCATCGGAAGCAACGAAATATTCGCCTTGTCCCACACCAACAACGAGTGGGCTACCATTTCTGGCAACAATAAGTTGGTCAGGTTCGTCTGTGCAAATAACCACAAGACCGTAAGCACCTTGTACTTCCAATAAAGCCAAACGTACAGCAACTTCAGCACTAACTTTCCCTTTTCCTTTTAGGTAGATATATTCAATATAGTCTGCGATAACTTCAGTATCGGTTTCGCTCTTGAATTCGTAACCTTTTGCCGTAAGTTTTTTCTTTAGTGCATTGTAATTTTCTATGATACCGTTGTGGATTACAACGAATTTACCTTTCATAGAAGTATGTGGGTGTGCATTTACATCGTTTGGCTCACCGTGGGTTGCCCAACGAGTGTGTCCCATTCCGATGCAACCAGAAGTATTTTGGTCTTCCAAATATGCTTCAAGATCTGCAACTTTTCCTTGTTTTTTATATGCTATTGTCTCACCATTTTGAATAAGAGCAATACCTGTAGAGTCATAACCTCTATATTCCAATCGTTTTAAGCCTGCAATAAGAATAGGATAGGCATCCTTATCGCCAATGTAACCAACTATTCCACACATATTATTTGGTGTATGTAATTACTAATTTCAATTTTTTAGGATCGGTAGTTCCGTCAAGAACAAACATGTTTCCATACGCATTGTTTTCAGGAACAGCAATTTCGTACGAGTAATTGTCGGCCTTAGTTGCTCCATTGTATAACGTTATTAGGAAACTATGGATATTGAAGATAAAGTTTGTGCTATCTTCTGTTGTCGATACTGTAGAATATATCAATTTATGAGGCTTTTTTGTTTCGTCGTACACTCTGAAATTCAGAGGAAGGTATTGGTTCCAAGTGTCGTATTTCTTTATTGGAAGATACAATTTCGCAGAATTAATCACGATAGTTGAGTCGGATGGAGTATTGTGGTCAACAGCTTTTCTCCATCTTTCAAGGTCTGAGAATGTGACTTTTGCTTTTGTTCCCATGAAACCTTGTACGTAAGCCGTATTGCTTTCGGTATTGAGAGTGATATCTGTACTCGAGTAGTCGTGCTCAAAGAAGTTGATAGCTTGAAGATAAATCTGGCTTGGGTCGGTTTTCAAAGCTTCGTCGTATGGTTGTGGTGACGGAGCCAATGTTAATGTTGTAGTTGTGTCTTTGCCAGAAAGATAGAATGTAATACCCGGAAGACTATGGACAATTACTGAATTTACATTGTTGAACTGATTGTCTTTTGTTGTTACATAAATTCCGTTGAATTTTTTAATGAATAGAGAATCAACGTATTGTAAAGAAGTATCAGTTTTAGTGCACTCTTTTATTTTAGAAAAAAGTGATGCTGCAAAATCTGTAGCCAATTTACAACTATATGTGCGTAGGGTATCTTTATAGGCAGGTACTTGTATGTCACAAATCTTAGTAGCTGACTTTATAGACGACAACCAAGCTGGTTTTGTGCCATTTTCTTCGTAGTTTTTGCAGTCTGCAACAGTGATTGCTTGTGGCATTTCGTAAACCGAAAATGTTTGTGCAACTGTTGTGTCGCCATAGACATATTTAGCAGATTTGGCTAAATTGAAACAAGCAGAATCCAACTTATATCCTTCAAAATCTGTGACCATAGATTGCAGATATAGGCGAGTGGCATACGAAGCACGAGTTTTTCCAAAAACATCATCATAATTTTCGCCAAGCATATAGGTCACCAATGTTGAGCGCGTACTATCATCGGCAATCGTTTCCAAAGTAATTATAGTTGATGAGTCGGCTGCAGTTGTAAGCAAATCGCTATCTGGTAGCATACCGATTCCTATTGTCTGGTCTTCTTTTTCGCAAGAAAGACAGAAAAGAGATAGGAAAAACAATACAATTACACGAGTGTGTACGTTCATAGTTCTAGTCTAATAAACCATCGTAAAAATCAGAATATGCTTGTGTATAATCTTCCTGTCCTTGGTAAGGAAGGATGATTTTATTCTTTTCTTTACAATATTGCAACAATTCTTCATTTACTTTTTCTTCGCCAAGAACAATACCTTCAGCTTGATCGATAGCTAATTTATTGATGCTTAACCAATCTGCATTGTTTTTGATTGAAGCAATGTCGTCGGAAGTAATGCCATCGAAGTGAATCTTGTTGGCAAAATCCTTTGAGAATGGTTTCTCAAAAGAGTTGTTGTATAGAGAGTATACCACTTTTGCATTTGCAAACAATGGATCTTCGTAGAACGTCTTTTTTAGATATAGAGGAAGAAGAGATGTAAACCATCCTTGGCAGTGAACGATGTCTGGAGCCCAGCGAAGTTTCTTTACTGTTTCCAATACACCGCGAGCAAAGAAAATCATACGGTCTTCGTTATCTTCGAATTCTTTACCATTTTCGTCAACAAACATTGCTTTGCGGTGGAAAAATTCATCGTTGTCGATAAAATATACCTGAAGTCTTGCTTGTTGGATAGAAGCAACCTTGATAATTAGTGGATGGTCAGTGTCATCGATGATAAGATTCATACCCGACAAACGAATAACTTCGTGTAGTTGATTTCTTCGTTCGTTTACTAATCCATATCGAGGCATAAAGCAACGGATTTCTTTTCCGCTTTCTTGGATATACTGAGGTAAATAGCGACTTTTTAAAGACATTTCAGTGTCTGGAAGGTATTTCGCCATTTCTTGAGTTACATACAGAACTTTTGCTTTCTTCATCTTTAAAAAATTTCGTATGCAAAATTATAAAAATTTTTTCGGGAAATTTTACATAAAATTCAAAAAACTACACTGTAGTGTTTGAATAAACTATGAAAAAAAGAACGATAGTGAAAAAAAAACATACCTTTGTCCAAATTTTTGATATTGAAATGATTGTTTGTAGAACAAGAGAAGAGATTACGAACGCGGTAGCAGAAGTTCGTAAGGCAAATCGTTCGTTAGGATTTGTTCCAACGATGGGTGCACTTCACCAAGGACATATTTCGTTGGTAACTCGCTCTATTGAAGAAAACGATTGTACAGCTGTAAGTATATTTGTGAATCCAACACAATTTAACAATAAGAATGATTTATTGACATATCCACGCACGGTTGAGGCAGATTTAGCTTTGTTGGAAAACGCTGGCGTTGATATAGCTTTTGTACCGACAATTGAAGCTATCTATCCAGAAGGTTTGGAAAATGTAACAGAATCGTATGATTTTGGTGCAATTGGTGCAGTAATGGAAGGTGCTGCACGCCCTGGACATTTTAATGGTGTTGGTATTGTTGTACACCGTTTGTTTGACTTAATTCCAGCAGACAAAGGTTATTTTGGAATGAAAGATTTCCAACAAATTGCAATTATTCGCGAAATGGTTCGCCAAAGCAATATCAATATTGAAATTATTCCTTGTCCGATTGTTCGCGAAGAGGATGGATTGGCGTTAAGTTCTCGTAATACTCGTTTGAACGCGGAGCAACGCGTTCAGGCTGTTCAAATTTCACAAACGTTGTTCAAAGCAGTTGATTTAGTTGCTTCTTCAACAGTTGCAGAAGTGAAGGCTTTTGTAGAAAATACGGTGAATAATGTTCCTCTATTGGAAGTTGAATATTTCGAGGTTGTGAATGGGTACACAATGCAACCAATTTCTTCTTGGGACGAAGCAGAATGGGTTGTTGGATGTATTACCGTAAATGTCGGCGATGTTCGTTTAATTGATAATATTGCACTAAAAAACATATAGGGCTATGATGATAGAAATAATGAAATCTAAAATCCACCGTGTGACAGTTACCGAAGCAAATCTTAACTATATCGGTAGCATTACATTGGACGAAGCCTTGATGGAAGCCTCTAATATCATTCCTAATGAAAAAGTGCAGGTTCTAAATTTAAATTCAGGTGAACGAATTGAAACTTACGCAATTAAAGGTGAAAGAAATAGTGGTGTTGTTTGTTTGAATGGACCTGCTGCTCACAAATTTAATGTGGGTGATGTTGCCATAATTATTTCGTATGCGCAAATGGATTTTGAAGAGGCAAAAACATTTACTCCTTCGGTTGTTTTTCCTGACACTGCTACCAATAAATTAGTGTAGTTTATGGATAAAAGCCTTTCAAAAACAATATCTTACATTGTTTTTGCTCTGATTGGAGTTGGCTTGCTGTTTTTCGTTTTTAAAGATGTAGATTTTGCTGCAATGTGGAACGACATTGTTCATGCTAATTTTGTGTGGATTGGTTTTGCGCTTGTTCTTGCAATGGTGGCGTATATTTGTCGTGCAGCACGATGGAATCTTCTTATTGAAGCAACTTGCGATCATAAACCGACGCTTGCTAATTCGTTTTGGGCAGAAATGTTCGGCTATTTTGCTAATCTTGCTTTACCTCGCGTTGGCGAAATTGCTCGTTGTGGTGCATTGAAACGGACAGAAAATCTTCCATTTGATACGCTTGTTGGTACTGTTATTGTGGAACGTGCATTCGATGTGTTAGTTACATTATTGCTTGCGTTTATCACATTCTTCCTACAAATTGATTTGTTTGGTGCTTTTATTCGTGATAAGGTTTTGGCTCCAACAGCAGAGCGATTTTCTTCTATATCGTTGGAAATCATTGTTTTGATTTGTGTGGTGATAGTTGTCGCTCTTGCTCTTTTCTTTATATTGAAAGGCAAGGATAATCTTGTCGTTGCCAAGATACAGTCTTTTTGTAAAGGAATTTTTGATGGACTTGCTTCGGTTTATAAATTGGAAAAACGTGGATTGTTTGTCTTCTATACCATTGCATTGTGGCTGTGTTATTGGATAATGACTTGGTTTGTGTGTTTGGCACTTCCGCCTACGGCACATCTTGGTCTTGCCGATGGCTTATTCTTGCTTGTTGTTGGAAGTATTGGTATGGCGGTGCCTGTTCAGGGGGGAATTGGAGCTTATCATTATATTGTAGCCCTTGCACTTACAATCTATGGATTAGATTTCAATTCGGTAGGCTTGTTGTATGCAACAATTAGCCACGAGTCGCAATTGATATTAGAGATTCTTCTTGGAATCGTATCTTTGTATTTCGTTTTCCGTAAAAAGCAAAATCAATGAATCAGTTAGATACAATACTACATAAAATTGTTTCTCTTGAAGAAGCGAAACAAATTGTTGCCAATTGGAGAATTCAGGGTGAAAAGATTGTTTTTACCAATGGTTGTTTCGATATAATTCACAAAGGGCATATCTATTATTTGTCGAAGGCACGCGATTTGGGTTCAAAATTGATTTTGGGATTGAATACCGATGCGTCTATAAAACGATTAAAGGGAGAAAACCGTCCTATAAAAGAAGAAGAATCTCGAGCGTTGACTATTGCCAGTTTCGAATTTATTGACCTTGTGATTTTATTTGACGAAGATACTCCGCTTAATGTGATTTCGACCTTACTTCCCGATGTACTTGTGAAAGGTAGTGATTACCAAATAGAAAATATAGTTGGCGCAAAAGAAGTGCTTGCCAACGGTGGCGAGGTGAAGACAATCGAATTTGTTGAAGGTTTTTCTACAACAAACTATGTGAAAAAGATGTAGGATTGCAATATCTTACGTTCCTTATTAATGTGCTTCTAACCAGTTTTGTCCTATTCCCATTTCGGCAATAAGTGGCACTTGTAATGCTACCGCATTTTGCATTTCTTCAGTCACGATTTTCTTCATTGCCTCAAGTTCGTCAGGAAAAACATCGAAGTTTAATTCGTCGTGAACTTGTAGAATCATACGGCTACGAAGGTTTTGTTCTTCCATTTTTGAAGCAATGTTAATCATTGCAATTTTTATGATGTCTGCTGCAGAACCTTGTACCGGTGCGTTAATAGCATTTCGTTCGGCAACACCGCGTATCGTTGCGTTTTGTGAGTTAATGTCAGGCAAATATCTGCGTCGGTTGAACATTGTTTCCACATAGCCTTTATTTCGTGCCATATCTATGTATGAATCCATTAAGGCTTTTACTTTCGGATAGTTCGCAAAGTAACTGTCGATTAGTTCTTGTGCTTCTTTGCGAGGGATGTTCAATGTTTGTGAGAGACCGAATGCTGTAGTTCCGTATGAAATTGCAAAATTCGCTGATTTCGCTTTTCTTCTTTGGTCGGCTGTAACTTCTTCTAGTGAAACACCAAAGATTTTTGCGGCAGTTGCACGGTGTATGTCTTCGCCATTCTTGAACGCTGAAATAAAGTGTTCGTCACCACTAAAATGGGCGATAAGACGAAGTTCTATTTGTGAATAATCGGCTGATAGGAATATATTTCCTGGTTGTGAAGGAATAAATACTTTGCGTATTTCCCGTCCCATTTCGGTGCGTACCGGAATGTTTTGTAGATTTGGGTTTGTTGAACTCAATCGACCAGTGGCAACAACCGCTTGATTAAATGAGGCGTGTATTTTTCCAGTATGTTTGTTTACCAGTTGAGGTAGGGCGTCGATATAGGTAGATAAGAGTTTTTTCATCTCTCTATATTCCAAAATAAGTGGTACAATTTCGTGTGCGTCACGGAGTTTGTCGAGCACTTCCTCGCCTGTGGCATATTGTTTCGTTTTTGTCTTCTTCGCTTTTTCTGTAATGGCAAGTTTGTCAAATAGGATTTCTCCTAATTGTTTTGGAGAACCAATGTTGAAAGTTTCTCCAGCCAATTCATATATGCGATTTTCTATTTTAGAAACCTCGTTGCTGATTACTTCTGAAGACTTGCGAAGTGCGTCAGAATCAATCTTTACTCCAGCCATTTCCATCTTGCTTAAAACAGAGGCAAGTGGACATTCTATTTTTGTATATAACTCATATTGACCAAGGTCGCGAAGTTTTTTTTCAATAAGTGGTGTTGTTTGTAAAATGACATCTGCTTGTTCACAGAAGTAGTTTTTTTGTTGTTCAATAGACAATTCGGCGAATGAAAATTGTGCAGCTTTTGTCGTAGTAAAATCTTCTATTCGTAAAATGCTTGTCCCTAAATATTGACGTACAATTGTGTCTAATGAATGGCGTAATTCCGGTTGAAGAACATAGTGTGCTAACTGTAAATCGTGTGTTTCGCCATAGACGGGAATTCCGTAACGGGAAAGAATAGATACGCTTTGCTTGAGGTCGTAGGTGAATTTCTTTGAGCAAGAATTAAAAATCGGTTTGATTTTTTGCATTAATTCTTTGTGCTCATTTTCTTCGGTTGGAAATGCAAGATAGTGTGCTTCGTTGTTGTTCCACGAGAAAGCTATGCCAAGTACGCGTGCGTTGACTGTTGTTGCTGTGTCGGAACAGATTGTGTAACTGATAGTTAGTTGTTTTGAAAGTAATTTAATGAACGAGTCAACATCTTTTACTATATGATAGTTGCTGAATGTTTTTGTTTTTGTTTGAACGACAGGTTGTTCTGCTGGTTCTGCAAATAAATCCAATTGCGTATCGGATTCCTGAACGACAGGTTTTGCTATTGGTTTTTGTGGTTCTATAGTTGTTTTAAGCATCTTTTGAGCCAAACCGATAAACTCTAATTCATTGAATTTTGCTTGTAACGCTTCGGCGTTAAATGGCTCTTTTTCAAAATTATAGTCGTCGAAGGAAATAGGCACTTGAGTGCAGATTGTAGCAAGTTCTTTTGATAGTAGTACTTGGTCTTTTGCTGCAATCATTTTTTCTTTTTGTTTACCTTTTAATTCTTCGATATGTTCGTAGATACCCTCAATGCTATCATATTGAGCAATAAGTGCTTTTGCTGTTTTTTCACCCACGCCAGGGGCACCTGGAATGTTGTCGGAACTATCGCCCCAAAGTCCTAATAAGTCAATGACTTGTTCTGGTCTTTTCACCGAAAATTTATCGGCTACTTGTTGTGGCCCCATTATGTCGATTCCGTTGTGACCAAGTCGATACATGTAAATAGAATCTTCGACAAGTTGTGCATAATCCTTATCTGGCGTAACCATATAGACCATAAAGTCTTTTTTAGCAGCTTGTTTAGCCAATGTTCCAATAACATCGTCAGCTTCGTAGCCTTCGACTTGCACGACAGGAATATTCATTGCCTGAATGATTTCAATAACTTCGGGAATGGCTGCTTTAAGATCTTCAGGAGTTGCTTGTCTATTCGCTTTATAGGCCTCATACATCTCGTGGCGAAAAGTCTTTCCTTTGGGATCAAACACAACGCCAATATGCGTTGGTTTTTGCGAACGCATCATTTCGTAAACCGTATTTACGAAACCAAATACTGCCGAGGTGTTTACGCCTTTGGAGTTTACACGAGGATTATTTATGAATGCAAAATAGGAGCGATATAAAACGGCATGTCCGTCTATGAGGAATAGTTTCTTTTCTTCCATAGTAGTTGTTTTTTAGCGGCAGTTTTGTTCTATTAATTGTAGAACTTCGTTGCCATACATTTCTGTAAATCCAGCTTCAATAGCTTGCTCTAAGTTTTTGCAAGCGTCTTTTTTCTTTCCCATAGCAATTAAAACAAGTGCTTTGTTTCTGTAAGCGTATGAGTTAGATGGATCTAATGTAATAGATTTTTCTATATTGTCGAGTGCGTCTTTGTAGTTTCCCTGCATATAATAGGCGTATCCGCGGTTGTTCCAAGCGTATGCGTCATCGGGAACATACAACATTGCTTTGTCGTAGTATGCAATTGCAGCATCATAGTCTTTTTGTCCTTCTTTGCAAAGCCCCATATTTACAAGAGCTTTTACATTTGCAGGATTGTCAGTCAGAATTTTTGATAGAGCCCATTCTGCTTCTGCATATTTACCGATATAGATAGCCGAAGCCGACAAGTTTGTGAGCATATATTCATTGCTTGCCGAGGAATCTTTTTGGCAATAATCCCATAACAAGTCAAATGCTTTATTGTTTTGATTCGTATATACATACAATGCACTTAGGTTGGTAAGGTATAGGCGTGTTGTTGTGTCGGTTGCTGGTATTAGTGACAGAATTTTCTTATAGCATTTTATTGCCGACGAATAAATGTCCGCTGACATATACATTGCAGCTTTTTCTGACAATGCAGCAATACAGTTTGAATCAAGGGCTAAAGCCGCGTTGAGTGCTCCTAATTTCCCCTTTGTGTCCTTTAATTCACTAAAACATTTCGCTTTATGTAGTTGGTAATCAACTGTATTTCCACATTTCTGAATAACAGTATTGATTGCTTCCAACGAGGCGTTGTAGTTTTCGCTATCGTATAGTTTTAGAGACGCAATGTAGAGAGAATCACATTGTTGGGCTTGCACTGTTATTGAAATAAGCAGAGCAATAACTATTTCCCAGCAATAGTGTTTCATCGTTATCGTTTATCTCGTTTAAACGGATTTTGGAATTCTCGGATTTTACCTTTTCTAGTCGTTTTTCTCGCTCCCGGTTTATAATCCTTGTTCTCGTATCTGTCGCGAGCTTCGTCTTGTTTCTTTTCCAATGCTTTTGCTCGTTTTCGATTAGCTTTGGTAGATTTCGACTCGTGTTTTCGACTTTGCCAAGACTTACCTTTGGCTGAATTGGTACGATATGAGTATTTTTCGTTTTGTTTCATTCGTTTCAAAGTCTTTTTGTCCTGCATTTTTTTGCGGTTAGACTCGAAACGTTTTTGATGTTCTTTTTCCTTTTTTGCTTGTAGTTTCGCTTGCTCCTTCTTGCTCAAGTGTGTTGTTTTGTTTACGCTTGATTTGAAGTTGTCTTGCTTTTTCATATCACGGCTTTTTGCCGCAGGACCAGAGTGAACTTTTTCTTTTTTATGTGTACTTTTTCTTGATTGTACTGTTTCATCATCGTCATATTGGGCAAAGGCTGTTGTGCTTACAATCAACATTCCCAACAACAAGGCAAGCTTACTAAATCTCATAGTTCAATAATCATTTTTTACCGATTTCAAAAATAGACATTTCTTAACAAACAAAAGACTGTTGTTAATAAGTATTCATAATTGTTAAAAACGGAATGTAACCTTTGGAAAATCCGCTATTCTTTAACTATTTTCTTAATAATAGTTAGATTTTCTTTATAAACAACAACAAAATATATTCCTGTAGAAAGTTCTCTTACTGGAACGAATACTTGTTTTTCGGCTTCGTTTGAAGCAATCATCACGCCATTAGAAGTAACTATTTCGTATGTAAAACTACCTTCACATTGTATTGTAAGATAATCTTTACATGGATTTGGATATGCTGCAACTTGAATTTGTTCATTTTCAGGAATATCTGTTAGAATATAGTCGTTTTCTCTTCCTGGTGTTCCAAAACTTTTACTTGCCGACCAGTTTTTACCTAATGCGTTATCGCTCTTATAGTCGCGAAGTGAAAGTGTTCTTCCTGTTTTGAACGTGTTTTTCGACCATTCATCTTCGAACATCGAATAAGAAACAAAATCTATTGTTTTTTCGTATTCATTATATACTGTTATACCGTCTTGATAATTGTTGAGCGACAAGTCTAATTGATAGCATTTTACATCAGGGTAAATGCTATTGAATTTCTCTGGATTGTTTGCGAAAACAATGTATTCACCTGGGGCAATAGTGATATCATCGTATATAACAGAAATTTTGCCTCCGTCGTCCTGTATCATCCAATCTTTTAAATTAAATGCGGTATATTCATCTGGATTATAGATTTCTATCCAGTCGCCAGAATCTAAAGTTTTGCTTGGTGCAAAGTTTATTTCTGTGATAACAGGTCTTAGAGTTGGTACAGCTGGTACAGAATTATTTTCGGAGAAAAATAATGGATCGCCTCCTAAAGCGTATGCATACCATTTCTTATCAAAATACGCATAAGAATATCCGTAGCCGTCGGCTTTTTGTGCGTATGCCGCTTGGTCTGTGTAATACATTTCTGCCATTTTGCAGCCATCGACATTGCGTAATGTAACAGTGGCAAAGTCTTTTGGAAAATCTATGTCTATATTTCCAATAACCGATTCGGCAGGAATAGTTGGGTATTTCTCACAGAAACGTTCCTTGTTTTTTGCGATAATAAGTATATTGGGATGTTCGTCTGTTCCCAATTTGCTTCCTTCAGGGAATGTAAATGTTTGGTTGTATCGGTCGAGTGTAATGGTCCAATTGGAAATGTCAAGGATTGGCTGTGCATTGTTTTTATTGTACAGTTCTATCCATTTTGTTTCGTCGTCTTGGTATGTGTGATAATAAATTTCTGTAAACAAAATGTTAGGTTCATTTCCAACGTATTCAAACACAGCGGTAATGTTTGTGGTTTGATTGGTCGTGATAGTTATTGTTTTATCAGTAGAATTAACAGCACCTTCCCAACGTATGAATTTATATCCAGGTTTTGCTATGGCTGTTAATGAAATAGTGTTGTTGTTGAAGTATTTCCCAGACCACGGGAAAGTAGAAACAGTTATGCTGTTCAGTTGAATAACACCTGCATTTTTTTCCGAAGATGAAATTGTTAGTTTATAACTGCCGTTGGTTGAGAAGAAATTTTCGGCTTGTCTTCTCATGATGTTATCGCGGCGGTTACCGAAATCCTTCATTTGGTTAAGCCAGCCATCTTGCCAATTATCTCCCCATTTTTCTTTATGAAAAACCATTTCGTTTTCTATTATATCGTAAACAGAGTCAATTGTATGGTTTATTGAATATGCAGAAAGAGTTGTGTTTAATCTATCAGCTAAACTATTAAGAAAATCTCGTTTGAAGTCAGCATTTTGTAATAATTGTCGTAAAATTATTGTTGACCAAGGTGCAGTTGCATAGTTGCTTGAATTTGCCAATGTGCACCATTGGAACATATTTTTGTTGACTTTGGTTTCTACATCCCAGATGCCTAATCCGAAATCGGCGTCAAAAAGCATATAACGCCACGGAGTATTTCCCGAACGGGAATGCCAGTAGGCAATGTTATTTCCTGGCCAGTCCTCGTTTACTACATACATTTCCAGAATGTTGTAGTCTATAAAGTTTTGAATATCAATGTATTTTTTAGCTTGTTCGTAATTTTGTTCGTTGGATAAGTCATTGTTTTCCATAAAATTACGCATGATGAAATAATCGGTGTTATTGCCATCAGCAACTTCGCCGTTATTTTTAATGACATCAATATCATCTTTATCGTATCCATAATTTTCGGCAACATAGTGTTTGTTTTGCTTTTCACGCACATTTTGAATACCGTAATAGTTACCATTTATGAATACGATTGCAGGTTGATATGCTTGTCGGTCTATGTCCATTTGTTTTGCAAGTTCGGAAATAACGCCATCACGCATTTGTGTGTTATTGAAATCGTTACCACTGTTTCGTAGTAAAATAAGGTGGAATGAAGAAATAGGTTTATCTTTAAAAAACTGATATTCCATTTCGTCTTTACCATATTCGTCGCGAGCATAGATTTTTAATGTTTTTTGCGGTTGGGCACGGCTCCAGTTTCCGCCAATTTTTACGCCTGCATCTTGCGATACTACACAATCTCCATTTTCGTCGAAATATTCAAAATGGATAGGTTTTTCCCAGTCTTGCCAGAAGTTCGCCCCGTAGTAAGGCTCTTCATTTGAGGCATTCGGTCCCTTTTCGTATATCCCCGATTGGTAGCTGAAAAAATCGTCTTCGTTTGCTGTAATAGAAGCAATTGGCAGATTTTGATTTCTATTTAAATACAGGTAACTATTGGTTGTTGTTTTACTTGGTAAGTATCCGTTACGAAATGCTCGCACGCGTAGGTTTGTTGTTGTAGAAATAAGTAATTTTTCTGGAAATACTTTTGACTTCTCTGTTGGGACAGAGCCATCGGTTGTGTAGCGAATAGTTACGTCGGTTTCGCTGGAATATGCTGATACATAGAATGTTTCATCGATTGTGAACACGGTTCCTGGTACTGAAAGTTTAGGTTTTTCAAGAGTTTCAGAAACGAAAGCCTCGTTACTATTTGCTTTACCTGGAGTTGGTTTTTGGAAATAATAAATATTCGTATTGTCACCACTTTTTCGTCCGATAGATATATCTACAGGAATGTCTTTCCATGAAATGCTATCAACAATGTTATTGTTATACAATAAGTATACAATGTCGGAAGAGGCATCTAATGAGTGGGGAAATATGTTTCCGCTTGAGAAGCTACAATATTTGGATGTTCCTCCACGATAGTCTTTATATGTGTTATATCCGATGCTCAAGATAGGAATTGCTAACAAGTCGCTTGATGTTGCATTGCAGTTGTGAACCTGTACACAAAATGTGTTAATACCTTCGTGTAAAATATTTTGTGGATTTTCAATGGTGTATTTTTCAGGTATTCCTCCGTTTGCAATAACTCCTTCTGTCGCGTTGTTCGCAAATGCATTGTATGCTGTTTGATTCATATTGAATCGTACAACTTCTTTCCCGTTTATGTATGCAATAAATCCATCATCGCAGTCCATGTGGAGCATGAGGTCTGTAATGTCGTTGATATCGCTGACGGAAAATGTTGTTCGTAGAAATACTGATTTTGTTCCTGCTGGGACGCTGCTAGCGATGTTTGATTCTCCAAATCCGATAGGGGAAGGACCATTATTCCATTCGCTGACGTTGTAATCTTCTTTGTACCAGTTGCTTATTTCGTATGAAGGTACTGTAAATGTGAAGGAATGTCCTAAATCAATAACAGTTTCCCATTGTGCAGCAGTCTTGGATTCTTTTGCTTCAAATAATGAAACAGCGCCAGCTGCTAGTTTTTTGTCTGGAAATTGCCATGGTGTATTCAAACACTCTTTTGTTGCAAGACTATAGTCTGAAAGTTGAATGGCAGAATTTGAGATATTCTTTATTTCAATCCAGTCTGGAGAACTTCCCTGATTGTTTATGTAGGAGTTGGCATTCTTTGCAACTATTTCGTTAAGAATAAGTTGCTGCGAAAATGAATAGTATGAAAATAAAATTAGTGTTGCGAGGAAAAATAGTTTTCTCATTGAAGGTTAAGGTTTGCGTTATTTAGTTTTATAATTACTCCTTTTTCTGTTCCAATGTAAAATTCATTGTTAAGCATTTTCATACATGAAATTTTATTTCCTTCGGAATAACTTTCTTCTCTCCATGTTTCACCGTTGTCGTTAGAGATAAGAACTTTTTTGCTTTCTCCTACGGCTACAACATTGCCATTATTGTCCGCTTCAATAAATAAAAGACGTGTTCCTTTTGAAGAAACTTTTTCCCATTTGTTTTCACTCATTTCCGTACGGAATATTTTTCCTGAATATGAACATGCGAAAACATATTTCCCATTGGAACAAATGCTTGTGAAGTTTTCACCACCGACATTTTCCAAGGTTTGATTTTCTCCTAATTGATTTGCATAACAAATTGAACCATACCCTGCTATGTATACAAGACTGTCGTCGCATACTATCATGTCGTTTAAACCAAATTGCTTTTGTCCGCTCTTCCAACTATTCCATTCTGTGCAGAACCAATAGAAATTACCTTTGAATAGGTCGTCGCTTCCGATTGCAAAATATGGTTCGTCGTTTTTGATGTAGATATTGGTAAGATTTGAAATATCACCTGGCCAGTTTTCTTTCCAGTTGTCAAAAGAATTTGTTCTCCAACGTACCCATGTTTTTCCTGTATCTTCACTCATTCTAATTGCAAGAGTGTCACCGCCAATCCATGTTTTGCCATCTTTGAATTCAATAGTGTTGAATTTAAGACTTAATGATTTCCCCATCTTGGTAGATGTTACTTTTTGATTTTTCCCCCATGTGCAACGATATATTTCGCGCTTTTCATCTTTGTCTTTGCAAAGAACAAGAAAAATGCTGTCGGTAACAGGTGTTAAATCAATGACTTCCATCTTGTCTATGGTTGTAACAGGACTGAAATACATTCGGTCGAGTTTTTTGCAACCAACAAATACGAGTGTTGTTAATCCAACAAAAAATATAGTAGAGAGTATTTTTTTCATAGTCATTTTATTTGTTTCCACAAAGATATAAATTTAGAAGGGAATAAAAAATATAATTGTTTGTATCTACAAAGTATGTGGACAACGCACTGCCGTCATTCGTTTGCTACGATTTTGTTCCTCAACAATGTACGACAATGTTATTTCAAATGCACCGTGGAAGTTGCTGGCAGTGTGTAATTTAGATATGTTTAAGTCGTAGTTTAGCATAATGTCAAATCCGTTGTATTGTGCTCCCATTCCAAAAATGATAGCATCTTTGTTTTTTGATCGGAACCAGATTCCCGCTTGTCCTTGTGAGATTGTTGATTTGGGGAAGTAACAAATTCCCATTCCGCCAAACTGGAATTCATGTTGTTTGCCTTGAAATTGGATTTTTGCTCCAGGAACAAGGTCAAATGTTGATGTTATTGAAAGTATTGCAGATGTGTGTAACAACACTCGTTGACGTAATTGTGCATCGTCGTCTTTGAAGAATGACATTGTTGGCTTGTTGATATTGTTCCAAGCAACTCCAATTGTATATGTTTGTGTTTTAGATGGTTTATACGTTATTTGTGTACCAGCATCTATATTAAAATAGAGAACAGAATTCATATCCACATCTTCGCTTATTTCATAGTCGGGAATGAATTGTATGCCATTGAATTGTTCCCCAAAAGTGAGGTTGCTGTAATCAATTGAGGAATGATGAATAGCAGGCATAATCCCATAGGAAATAATGATAGTTTTTCCTGCCAATGGAATATGATGGGCAAGTGGAATACCGAATTGTACGGTTGTGTAGTTGGCATCGCCGGCAATATCGGTGTCAAGTAAAATTCCTACGCCGAACATACTATTCATAGTTCGTTTGGATATTCTTCTGTCGTAACTTGCTGCAAGTGTTTTGTATGGTTGTGCGACTGTTCGGTATTGGTCGCGATAGGCAAGGCAAAATCGATGCCTACCCGTAAAAAATCCAGATTCTGCAGGATTTAAATTGAGTGTGTTCGAATAGAAATTAGAAAAGTGAATATCTTGTGCAATAGCACTTTGCACAATGAAAAGGAGAAATAGATATGTCAGCAATTTCTTGCGCATTATCGTATGAGTGTGATGTTTCCTTTTTCTTCGAATTTTTCACCATTTAAGCAGGTCGCTTTTAAATGATACACAAATACTTGTGGTTGTAGAAGTTTTCCGTGATATGTTCCGTCCCAACTGGAGTTGATGTCGTTTGTCTCAAAAACAAGTTCTCCCCAACGGTCGAATATCGAAAATTCTAAATTAGTGATTACTTTGCTATTGACAGAAATTACATCATTTTTCCCGTCGTTGTTTGGAGTGAATGCTGTTGGTACAAATATGAATGGCTTGTCGCAAATCCATTCTACAGATGTAAGTTGCACAGTGTCGGTATTTTGACATCCATACGCATCTATGGCAATGACTTTGAATGTTAGTTCCAATGGGATGTCGGGTGTGACAGTTGTAACCGCTTTTGTGTTATCGTCTATCCAAATGTTTGGTGTCCAAAGATATGTGACATTCTCTTCTGGAGTCTTGGTTGCATAGATTTTTGTTTCCTGACCGATAAAAATTAGATTTGATTCGGCAAACGCGTCAAGTTCAGGAATTTTTTCTTCTAATTTAATTTGTATTGGTTGTGACAGTGCAGTGGTACATCCATGTGCATCGGTTACTGTTGTGCTATATTCTCCAGGACAAAGTCGTGTTAGACTTGCCGTGTTGTCTTCGGTGTTCCACAAATACGAATAAGGTTCTGTCCCTCCAGAAACCTTTACGGAAATACTACCATTGCAGGCACCTTTACACGTTTCGTGTGTGAATAGAGTGGAGTCAATTGTAAGTTCTTTCGGTTCTGTAACAACGATTTCTTCTTTTGTTGTGCATCCTAAACTATCGCTAACAAAAACAGTATAGATACCTGACCCAACATTATATTTCCCATAGAAATTTGTGTTGTCGTCCCAGGCAATTTGATATGGTGGAAATCCAATAGGAACAATCTCAAATTGTGCGTCGGTATCTCCGTGACAACTAATCGGTTTGAAATTTTCTACAAGTACTTGTAATTCATCTACTTCTATGTGTACTGTGTCGGTGTAACTGCAACCAACAGAATCTGTTGCATATACGACGAAATCAGTTGTCTTGTCTGGTTTTACAATAGGAGAATTTGTTTCGGCTCCGTCGTAGATTTTGTTTTTCGGTGTCCATTTATAGGTAAGTGGATTCTTTGGCGTAAGATTTTCCACGAAAATGCTTGTTATGTCACCACGGCAAATGAGCGTGTCTCCAGTAACGGTGATGTCGTTATGGAATACATATAATTTGATGGAATCTAATGCTTCAAATTCACAGTAAGTGCTCAGTGTTTTTACATAAATTGTTGTGGTTTCTGTTGGAGTGAATTCAACATAGTTTAGCGAAAAGTCCGGATTTATAATGTTGCTGAAATTCTTGTCTGTTGCCCATAAAAATCTTTGCGATGGAGCATTGGTTTCGACGGTAAGTCTGATTCTGTCGCCTTTACAGACGTATGGTTTTTGTGGAACTCCGTTTTTCTCAACGCTGATTTTCTTTACATAATAGTCTTGATTAAACGTATTGACTGTTTGCTCGTAAATCGTTTGACACCAACCAGACGTAACGGAAAGTTGATACGTGGTTGTGTCGTTCGGTCTTGCGTACGACGATGGTTTTGACGGATCGGTAATCCAATCCGTTGGTGACCAGGAATATTCAAGTGATTCGTCGTATTCGTTTGGAATACCAATGGCAACGCTATCGCTAAGACAGATGTTTTTAGTGTCTAAAATCTCGTAATTTGTTTTGGTAACAATAGTAAGAACTTTTGTAATAGAATCACTTTGATTGCACGAGGTCGAATCTTTTACCCATAGAGTAATGGTATATTTCCCGTTAGTCTTGTATGTGTGCGAAGGAGATTCTTCTGTTGAGGTAGTTCCATCTCCGAAGTCCCAGAGATAGGTTAGTTTAGGATTGTTATAGTGAACTTCCGAGGTGTTTTTAAAGGTCAATTCTTTACTTGCACAGCCAACTTCCGGTAAATCGAAATTTGCTTTAATAAGACCGAAATCAATAACAAATCGGAGAATGGCACTGTTACAGTTGCTTGCGTTGTTTTTTGTTGACCAAGCACCTGGTTTCGGATAAATCGGGAACCCATTACAACCACCACAACTTGCACAAACACTCTGATAAACATAGCCATTTGCATCGAAACGGCTTGTTCCTCCATCCACATGGTCGCGGCCACTCGAAGAACAACCATTGTATAAATATTGGCCGTTAAATGGGTTGTAAAGCACATACGCATCGGAAAGTTCACCGAAGAATGTTGCGTAGTCAAGATTATTCGCCTCGTCGTCGGTAACCATGATGTAGAAATCCTTGCCGTCGGTTTCTTTTTGGTAAGCATCGTCGGTTACTTCCATTCCCTTAGTCCCCTGTATCGCTTCCCATCCGTAGTCATATAAACGATATCCGGTATTCCCGTAAAAATACCAACCTGGTTGGTCATTCCAATCTCGTCCGACACCGGCAAGATAAATACGGTTGCAAATGTCCACTTCAAAAGCTGTAGGTGATATGTTCGGCCTTCCTAAACCTGATCCAAATACTGTTGACCAATTTAGTGTCTGTAGGTCGTTCGAAAACGAGGCTAAGAATTGTCCACTATTGGGATTGTTGTATTTTGCGTTGTAAATCAGTGTGTTACCTTTTGCTGTGGTTTGTCCAAAGATGAATACTTTATTGTTGGAATTTACTCGAACAAAGTGTGCTTGGTCATATTCCGTAGAACCGAAATATGTTCCTGCTTGTAATTCGCCAGAAGTTCTATCTATTTTAAGAATATATGCATCTACGGTTCCACCGATGCGGTTGGTTTGATAGCCGCCAGCAGGCATATTAAGAGTGGAAGAACACGTTCCTCCAGTAACATACGCACTATTGTCGTGGTCAATGTCTATTGAATATGACGCGTCCTTGCTTTCGCCACCAATGTATGAACTCCATTGTAAGGTGGAAACTTCGGGATCGAATTTGCATACAATGCCATCTTGCATGCCTCCGAATGTGCTTTGAAATCCGTTTACAATAGGAAAGTCGTCGGAGAATGTGGTTGAGGCAATATATACATTGTCGTCATCGTCAATCATAATCTCGCCACGAGCGCCATCGCCGTAGTTATAGTAGAGAGAGTCGTGGCCGTATTCCAAATCTGTTTCCCAGCTAAAATTTATACCGTCGTTTTTGCTTCCGCCTAAAAATGTAGAAGACAATAATGTCGTTCCGTCTGGTGAAAGACGGCTTACGAAAATGTCCACACCGTTTTCGAACAATATAGTGTTGTCATATAAAGTATAATCACCACCGGCGAATGTCTTTTGATAAGCATTTTCTGTAGGAAAGTCGGCCGAGCCTGTAGTTCCTAAAATCAGTAGTTCGTTTTTGCTGTTTACTATGAAACTATGAGGCATTTCGCAGCTTGAGCCACCTAAATATGTGGCATATAATCGTTTAGTTCCAGTTCCGTCAAGTTTAATGATGCCAATATCCCAATTACCACCGGCATATTCTGTTTGAATGGCTCCCATATTGACTGGGTAGCCAAATCCTTCAACAATACCACCAAGGTATGCGTTGTTTTCGGAGTCGTATGTCGCGGTAAAACCCCAATTGTCTGATGTTGAACCAGTATAAGTCGAGAAAATTAAATCTGGATCAATGTATAGGGTATATGCTGGATTGTATTCGCCTAAATTGTAGCTTACGGTAAAATGTTCAAGATAGTACGAACATGGAATCGTAACAGTTTTACCGTCAATGATTTGGTAAGCGTATGGTTTTTGCTCATAGACTTCGTTTACCGATGTGTTGATTTGTAGCACGCCGTCGCTTCGTACGCTCATTGACGGTACATCGGAATAGTGCAGTTTGATTTTCTTTGGATCGCCGCCTGGTTGAATGACGAAGTCATATTTTAGGTCAGGACCGTTTCCGTAAACTTGTAAAAGAGTGTTTTTATAGATGTTTTCGTAGATGACTTTCGAGAAACTGCGAACGCCAGTAGACCAATTTTTGGGATTATTCCCTATCAAATAGTTTTCGGTGTATGGCGTTTGAGAAACTCCATAGATTTTCGTTCGTGAGTTCATATTTACAAACGAAACTTTGTATGCGTGTGCACGAAGAGAATCAGGTCTTTGTTCTTGTCTTCGTTTGGGTTGTTCGCCTGTTTGTTCAAACCGTTCTAAACTTTGGCTTAATTCCTTTTCCGAAACAGAATATGCCCCGTGGCGATGTTGCGAGTTTTCGTTGTCGAAAAAATAATAGGTAAAACAGTTCTTTTCAAGGAATAGATTTCCTTTGTGTAACTGACTGCGAAACAATACATTCGATGGCCATTGTTTTTGGTTTTCAGTGAAAACGATGGATGATTCTTGGGCAAATGCGCTCAAGAGTGAATAGAGAAATAGTATTGTCAACCCCAATCGTTTCATTTACAATAGACAAATAAATTGGGGTAAAGTTACAATAAAATGGTTAATATTAAATGGTTAATGAATATTGATTATCGTAGGGGTGTATCGCATACGCCCAATAGTTTGTTGGATTGCATACGCAATATACATTCATCATCAAAATGTCATTTTTATTCCAAATTGTCTGGCGTTTTTTTGTTTACAAAGTCGTCAACAAGCGATAGTACGATATACAAGACCATAATGCCTGTAAGTGCTTGTAATTTGAATATAGCCAATAAAATAACCGTACAAATTAGGAATGAAAAACGTATCTTGTTATCAGCCCAAGAATAATTTTGGAACTTGAGCGAGAACATAGGAATTTCTGAAACTAACAACAATGAGAATACCAAGCAAAGTACATCGAGAATGATAGGGAAAATTTCCAAGTCAATGTCTGGTAGGAATGCGAAACTAGCAAAGAATATAGCATTTGCTGGAGTTGGCAATCCAATGAAAGAATGTGCCTGACGAGTGTCTAAATTGAATTTAGCCAATCGAAGTGCAGAAAATGCAACTATGATGTATGGGAAGAATGTAAGTGCTAATGCATAAGTGCTAATATTGTCATAATCGGTAAGTTGGCCGCCGTATAGAGAGTCGAAGATAAGACTTGAGGTTATTGCTGCAGGAGCAAATCCGAAGGTTATTAAATCTGCAAGAGAATCAAGTTCTTTGCCGATAGGAGATGCAACTTTTAGTAGTCGTGCGGAAAAACCGTCAAAAAAGTCGAAAACTGCTCCGCAGAAAATTAGTGCGACTGCAAGTTCAAGCGATTTGAATTGGGTTGTTGAAATTACTACAGAAAATACGCCACATAGCAAGTTGCAGATTGTGAGCGTATTAGGAATGTGTTTTTTCATCTCGAATCGTATTAAAACGCGTGCAAGTTACTTATTTTTTAACGAAAATGTAGAATACATTTATAAAAACTGTAATTTTATGCCGTTTAGAGAAGAAAAACTATGAATAAAGAATGTAAGGACATAACAATCGCGGTAGCGGGAACTGGTTATGTTGGTTTGAGTATCGCAACACTTCTTGCACAACACCATTCGGTTACTGCTGTTGATGTCGTTCCTGAAAAGGTAGCAATGATTAACAATAAGAAATCGCCAATTCAAGATGAATATATTGAGAAATTTTTAGCCGAAAAAGAATTGCATTTAACGGCAACATTAGATGGTGCCGAGGCATATCGTACTGCTGATTTTGTTGTGATTGCAGCACCAACAAACTATGATCCTGTAAAAAATTATTTTGATACAAGTCATGTGGAGGAAGTGATAGATTTAGTGCTGGAGGTGAATCCACAGGCGGTAATGATTATAAAAAGTACAATACCGGTAGGCTATTGCCGTTCGTTGTATAAGAAATATGCTCTGAAATTTGCTGCCAATGGTTGGACTAACCGTACTTTGAATTTGTTGTTCTCTCCGGAATTCCTTCGCGAAAGTAAAGCATTGTATGATAATTTGTATCCAAGCCGAATTATTGTAGGCTATCCAAAGGATTCGGAACAATTTGGCGATGAAGATGCATTGGTACGAAACATTATAGGTAGCGATTTGGAGCAAGCTGCACATAGGTTTGCTGCTTTGTTGCAAGAAGGTGCTATAAAAGAAAATATTGACATTCTTTTTATGGGAATGACCGAAGCCGAAGCGGTAAAATTGTTTGCTAATACCTATCTTGCTTTGCGTGTAAGTTATTTTAACGAATTGGATACATACGCAGAGGTTAAAGGACTTGATTCACAGGCAATTATTCAAGGAGTTGGCTTGGATCCTCGTATTGGCGGCCATTATAATAATCCTTCGTTTGGATATGGTGGCTATTGCCTTCCAAAGGATACCAAACAATTACTTGCAAATTATCAAGATGTTCCTCAGAATATGATGACAGCCATAGTCGAAAGTAACCGCACTCGTAAGGATTTTATTGCCGACCAAGTGCTTGCCAAGGCTGGCTACTATGGTTATAGTAATGCGAATAATTTCAGCAAGTCGCAAGAAAAATCTGTGACAATTGGTGTGTTCCGTCTTACAATGAAGAGCAATAGCGACAATTTCCGCCAAAGTTCTATTCAAGGCGTTATGAAGAGAATTAAGGCAAAGGGTGCGCAAGTCATTATTTATGAGCCAACTTTGGAAAATGGAAGCACATTTTTTGGTAGTATGGTGGTAAATGATTTGGATGCGTTTAAGAAACAGTCTCAGGCGATTATTGCCAACCGATACGATAGTTGTCTTGACGATGTGCAAGATAAAGTTTATACACGAGATATTTTCAAGAGAGATTAAGCTCGTAAGTTAATGAGAAATATTACTTTTGTATATTAAAGTTTTATTATGGAAGTTGATTTGTTTATACCTTGTTTCGTTGATCAGTTAACACCTGAAACAGGGGAGAATCTTATAAAAATATTGAAACATGTTGGTTGTGAAACTCATTACAACCCAAAACAAACATGTTGTGGACAACCACAGTTTAATAGTGGCTATACAAAAGAAACACAGGAAATTGCACATAAATTTATGAAGGACTTTGAGGGCGAACGTATGATTGTAAGTCCTGGTGGTTCTTGTACTGGTTTCATAAAACGCCGTTATGCTTCGTTGTTCGACGAGGCTGCAGAAAAACAACAAGCAGAATCTCTTTCAAATAGGATTTACGACATTTGCGATTTTCTTGTGAATGTTATGAAAGTTACTGATTTAGGTGCAACTTTCAATGCAAAAGTAACCGTTCATGATTCCTGTTCGGCATTGCGCGAATATGGTATGGTAACAGAACCTCGTACATTGCTTTCGAATGTGAAAGGCTTGGAAATTGTAGAAATGGAAGAAAGTACGACTTGCTGCGGTTTTGGTGGAACCTTCTCAATTAAACAGAAAGATATTTCTTCTGCTATGGTGGAACAAAAAGTTCGCTTTGCATTAGAGACTGGCGCTGAATATATCACAGGAACAGAGTATTCATGCTTAATGAATATGAAAGCGTATATCGATCGTAATAATCTACCTATCAAGGTTATACATATTGTTGACATTTTAGCTAACTTCTAATGTATAGAATTGGTTTCGACGCAAAGCGTTTGTTTCATAACACAACAGGGCTTGGAAATTATAGTCGAAGTTTGTTGCGTAGTTTGAAGGAGTATTATCCAGAGAATACCTATATTTTGTACTCTCCGTCGATAACGTATAACGATGAGAGTTTTTTCTTCACAAAAGAATTTGAAACAGTTACGCCAAGTATCTTTATGTCGAAGTCGTTTTGGCGCTCACATCTGATTGTCAATAGTCTTGTTGAAAAGGATATTGACATTTATCATGGTTTAAGTCACGAATTGCCATTGGGTATTGAAGATACTACTATAAAAACGGTAGTGACTATTCATGATTTAATCTATAAATTATTTCCAAGTGATTTCCCTTTAATAGACAAGAAAATTTACGATTTAAAGTGGAAAAATTCTTGCCAAAATGCTAATGCGATTATTGCAACCAGCGAGGCAACCAAGAATGATATAGTCAAGTTTTTTAAGGTTGATCCAAAGAAAATATCCGTTGTATATCAAACATGTAGCTCTATTTTTGATGCTCGCTTTTCCGAGGATGAAAAGAATCAAGTGCTTGAAAAAGTAGGCTTGCCTTCGAAGTATTTGTTGTATGTTGGAGCCATAATGGATAGAAAGAATGTTTTGTCGTTGGTAAAGGCATATAACCTAATAAAGAATCAAATTGACATACCATTAGTTATTGTTGGTAAAGGTCGTGATTGCCAAAAAAAGTTGATGGCGTATATTGAGGCTGAAAATCTGCAAGATAAGGTTTTTGTGTGCAGTTCAATTGGTAACGATGTGTTGCCAATTGTGTACCAGTGTGCGGAAATGTTCTTGTATCCGTCATGTTACGAAGGTTTTGGTATTCCTATTTTGGAAGCGTTCCGGAGCGGTGTGCCAGTAGTTATTAGTAATGTGTCGTCGTTGCCAGAAGTTGGAGGCGATGCTTGCTATTATATTGATCCGTACAATATAGAAAGCATTGCCCGGGCAATAATGGAACTGCACGAAAATAAAAATCTTCGTATGCAGTTAGTGAACGATGGTTTTGAACAAGCAAAGAAATTCACTTTGAAGGAATTTGCTAATAAAACCGATATGGTGTATAGATCGTTAATGTAGTTTGTATGAAATATCGTTACAAAACAGTTGGCACTTGTAGCCAACAGATTGATTTTGAATTGAATGACAATGTGATTTCCAACGTTGTATTTTATGGTGGTTGCAATGGCAATCTAAAGGGAATAGGTAAGTTGGTGGAAGGAATGACTGCCGAAGAGGCAATCAAACGCTTGTCGGGAATTACCTGTGGCCCAAAACAAACATCTTGCCCGGACCAACTTGCTGTTGCGTTACAAAAAGTGTTGGATAAACAGAAAGAAGGCAAATAGTCGTTCTGAGATTTTTGTATTGGCTTCCAGCCAAATGTATTCCACATATTCCAATCCTGAGACTACGTCGCAGGTTACTCAAATAATGGCTTCCAGCCATTACTTTTTTATGTGCAATAAGAATCAAAATATACTATTGCCTGGCAAGGCAATATTCAAGTAACCTGTGACGAAGTCTCGGGAGAATATACCCCCAGCACCCAATGGCTGAAAGTCATTACAAAAAAATGATAGGCTTTCAGCATTAACAATAAAAATTCCGCAGAAACAAACCATATCGGTTCATTCCTACGGAATGTATGGTGGCGGAAATCCTTTGTTTCTACCAAGTGTGTATGCCTAACGGCATACGATTATTCTTTTACAAAAGTTTGACTTTGTTTATTGAAACAATGCAATAAAAAACGCAGAACCAATCTTGATTCTGCGTCTTATTAATCACTAATAACTAATCACTATCCTAGTCTCTATTCAATTTCGAAAGCAATCGTAGCATTTCCAAGTATAACCATACCAAGGTCAACATAAGACCGAATGCACAGTACCATTCCATATATTCTGGTGCACCGTTGGCAACGCCGTCTTCCACATTCTTGAAGTCAAGGATAAAGTTTAGTGCTGCAACAGCAACTATAATAAGGCTGATGCCAATTCCAAGTGGACCATTGCTGTGTAGGAATCCGATAGACGAACCGAAGAATCCCATTACAAGGTCAATTAGGTAAACAATTGCAATAGCTCCTGTAGCGGCAACTATGCCCATCATGAATTTTTGTGTTGGTTGAATAATGCGTTGCTTGTACAAATACAACATCACGAAAAATACGCCTATGGTAAGAAGTATTGCATTGAATACTATGCCATTACCCATTTCGTAAACTGCAGAAATACCTCCTAATACCAAACCTTCGGCAATAGCGTAGATAACAGAAGTTACTTTTGCTTTCTCTGGCTTGAAAATGGTAATGAACGAACTGATTGTTCCAACAATCAAACCGCCAATCATCAATGGCATAACCATTCCATTTCCTGCAAAAGCCATTTTCCATGTGACTAAGGCAGCTACCAAAATAAGACCTAATAATGTTAAACTCTTATTAACTGTACCTTGTAGAGTCATAGAGTTTGCTGCAAATGTGCGAGTTTGTTGTTCAAATACATTACCCGAAAATGCAGGATTCGAAGTTTTTGCTAACATTCCCATAATGTGTCTATTTAAAAGTTTTGTATGTTTTCTAATAATTCGTTTAGTTGTAACTCAAATTTTGAGGATTTATTTTCCTCACAAATGTATTGTAATTTTTCAATTAATAATGGCTTCTGTTCCGGACAACGGAATCCTAATTCTTGTAACAGCTTGCTAACTGATTGAAATACAAAGTAATCGTCGGAAACGATATCTTTTTCTATGGCTGGAAATAATACCAATACGTCGTTTTTATCGCTTAATTTTTTTGTCATTGTTAAGCGAACAAGAGTAAGGTACCCCGCCATTTTTATATAACGGTTTTCCGATAGAATCCAATCTTTTGCATAGTCGAATGCATTGGCAAGTTTTGCAAAAAAATACGTCACGGCAATTTCCGCCATTTCGTTGTTTACACAGCCTGTAATGTATTGCTGTACAATTGAATCGGTACAGTTTTCATATTCGGCAAACATAAACGACAGCAATTTTGCCTCACGGAAATTCTCTTTCCACAATTGGTCGGCAAGTTCTTGGTTGCGTTCGCGTGCTTTGGCATAATTTGCCAAAAGTAGCGACGATACGCCGTAATTCATATTATATTGTAAGCCGCTTTCGCGTATTTTTTCGGCAATTTCACCATCTTGATGATGGCGTATAAAAATCAATGCTTCTGCTAACGGTGTCGCCATAGTTATAGTTTTAAACCAACAACAAGAATGTCGTCAATTTGTTTCTCGCTACCTTTCCAAGCATCAAATGTTCTTGACACATTCATAAACTGCTCCGACATATCCATTGCCTGCATATCGGCAATCATTTGTTTGAATTTTTGCGAAGAGAATCGTTCGTTTTTCTCGTGTCCAAACTGGTCGGCATATCCGTCGGAATATAGATAGATTGTTGCACCAGTTTCTACTGGAATGACTATTTCTTCGAAAGTAATGTTTTTTGTTTGCTTATAAGCATGCATTCCACCAATGCTATACAGTGATGTTGTATATTCTTGCAATTCATTGTTTTGATGGATGAGAATTTTTTGTCCGGCACCAGCAAACACAATCTCGGATTTACTTTTGTCGTAACGAATGAGCGAAATTGCCATACCATCTTCTTGCGAGTTGTTGTCTCCGTTTTGATGCAATGTCTTGATAACTTCGCTGTCAAGTTGATTCAATATCTCCGCAGGCGAAGTGATTTTACTTTCGTTAATAATTTGGTTTAGTAAAGTATTGCCTACCATCGACATACATGCTCCTGGAACTCCGTGACCAGTACAGTCAATTGCTGCAAAAAATACATACGAATCCGTTTGCGAGAACCAATAGAAATCACCGCTAACTATTTCTTTTGGAAGATAATAGATGAAATGTTGCGGGAAAACAGTAGCAATGTCTGTTTCCGAAGGTAGAATGGATTTTTGTATGCGTTTTGCGTATGTTAAACTATCCGTTATCTGTGAGTTTTTGTGTGCTAAAGCTTCATTCACTTTTTTAACATCGCTGTATGCGGATTCAACTTCTAATTGTTTTTGAGTCAATAGATTAAATGCGTTTTTCTTTTGCGATAATTGCTTGTAGAGTATGATGAAAAATCCCAAAATTGCAAGTAAAATCAGACAAAGAAATCCGATTAACGTATGGATTTGTGTGTTTTTCAATTCTTCTTCGTGCAGACGGAGCAGTTGGTTCTCGTTTTCGTGTTCCAATACTTTTATGTCTGATTCAAATTCAAGTTCTGCGATTCGTTCCCTGTTTTTGTCATTTTCTATAGAATCTTTTAAAGCGACAAATCGTTCGTAATACGACAAAGATTGTTCTGTATTATTTTGCTGTTTTTTAAGCGTGTATAAGGCAAATAATATGTCGCGTACCAAGGTTTTTTCTTCACATTGTTCGGCAAATCCTAATGCTCGTGTATAATGAGATTCTGAGTTTGTTATTTTTCCTTGGTTGAATGTTGTGTAGGCCAATCCGAGAGTATTGTGCTGGTAGAAATGCATTGCTTTCTCGTAGCATTGCATTGCGGCAGTCATGTCGCCTTTTTCTTTGTTGAGGTTTCCATAGAAATTATACATTCTGCCCACATTAAGCGTGTCGCCAATGGCAAGATATTCTTGAATTGCCTTTTGATAGTAGTTTGCTGCTTTGTCATATAAGCAGGTGTCTTTATAAATCATACCAAGTCGTTCGTATGAACTGGCAATATTCTTTTTCCCGCCAATTTTTTCATTGATTTCCAATGCAAAAAAATAGTTGTCTATTGCTTTCTGATACGCTTTTTGATTTTTGTAGGTTCCGCCTATGGCATTGTAAATCAATGCTTGTGCTTCTTTGTTGTCGGTTTGCTTACGCAATTCCAACGCCTGCTCATAGTATTTAAGTGCTTCTCTATAGTTTCCTAAATCTCTGTGAACAGTAGCAATATTGAACTGCGATGCGGCAATATCGTTTTTGTCTCCAACTTGCAGACGCAAATCAAGTGCTTTGGTATAATATTCTTGGGCTTTGTCGTAAACTTTTAATCGGAAATAGAAGTTACCGATGCCGTTTAGTGTATAGGCTTCGTCGGCTTTATCGCCGATTTGTGCTTGTAAATCAACAGCTTGTGTTAAATATGACAATGCGTCGCCATATTGGTTAAGTCCAACGAGTGCGTTGCTCATGTTATTGTATAACGAGGCAATTGCTTTTTGGTCGTTTTCGGTGGATCGTTGTTCGCAGGCAAGTTTGTAGTATTCTAAAGCATCTTCGTATTGAGCCATTTGCATGTGTACGTTGCCTATGTTTTTGTAGCAGACCGAGATAGCTTCGCGGTCGCCGATAACTTGTTCTAATTTTAAAGCTTGTTCGTGGCAAACGAGCGATGAGTCGTAATTGCTTAATTCTCTGTAAATTATACCAAGGTTGTCAAGCACTTTGGCTGTTTGTTCGTTTGTTTCGCTTGTTTGTAATGCTTTGTTGAAATAAAACTTTGCCGAATCTAAGGAACTTGTTTTAGAATGAAGGTATCCAATGGTGTAATAGGCATCGGAAAGTAATGTTGAATTTGTGCTAAATGAAGTGTAATAGAATGATTTATATGCAGTTTCGAATGCTTTTTGTGGCGATTCGTTCAGATACAAAACCGACAGTTTTTGTAGTGTCGTAATTTTATTGTCTCCTTTGGCTGTCTTAAGCGTATTTTCAAGACTATCAATGGTATTTTGTGTTTGCGCATAAGAAAACACGGAACAACAAAGGAGTAATAGTGAAAAGATTTTTTTCATTTTTATAAAGAACATTCTTGAGTCAAAGATATAAATTTTTGTATTCATTAAAAAAGAAAGAAATCACAACAAATAGTGATTGCATAATTTTCTGCTTGTGTGTATGTTTGTGCAAGAAATTTATAGGATATGAAGTTATCGGAGTTAAAGAACGGTGAGTCGGCGGTAATTGTAAGGGTTTCGGGCCATGGCGGTTTTCGTAAACGAATTATGGAAATGGGCTTTGTGCGTGGTCATAAGGTTACCTCGGTAATAAATGCTCCTACGAACGATCCTATAAAATACCTAATTATGGGGTATGATGTGTCGCTCCGTCGTGCAGAGGCGGACTTGATTGAAGTTTTGTCGGAAGATATGGCCGACGCATTGATTTCTGGTGAAGATGCAAGTGCTCCTACCTATTTTTCGTGTGATGATTGTGGCTGTTGTGGCAGTTGCAAGAAAGATTTTCATAAAACAACGCAGCGTAACATTATAAATATTGCCTTTGTTGGAAATCCAAATAGTGGCAAGACGTCGTTGTTTAATGCTCTTTCGGGAGGGAATGAACATGTTGGTAATTATAGCGGTGTCACTGTTGATGTAAAAACAGGACATTTTAACTATAAAGGTTACCATTTCAATGTTACAGATTTGCCAGGAACATATTCATTGTCAGCATATTCCCCAGAAGAGGTCTATGTTCGCCGACATTTACAGCAAACTATGCCCGATGTTATTGTAAATGCGGTAGTTGCTTCAAATCTTGAACGAAATTTATATTTGACAACAGAGTTGATTGACCTTAGTCAGCGTGTTGTTGTTGCTTTGAATATGTACGACGAATTGTCGGCAAGTGGAGCAACTCTTGATTACAATACTCTTGGCTCTATGTTGGGTATTCCGATGGTCCCGACTGTGGCAAAAAATGGTCAGGGTTTGAATGACTTGCTCGATACAATTATCTCTGTTTTCGAGGAAAAAGAACACGATCAACATACTCGTCATATACATATTAATTATGGTACGGTAATGGAACCAGAAATTCGTGCCTTGTCATCTGCCTTGCATACCGTAGATGACTTGCCTCAGCAATTTCCTGCCCGTTATTGGTCTATAAAATTGATAGAAGGAGATACGGAAGCAGTTTCTGTCCTACAATCTTGCAAACAATTCAAAGAATGGGAGAATGTTGCAGAAAAATCTCGGCAAACAATTGAAAGAGAATTGAGTAACGATATAGAAACAGCCATAAGCGATGCCAAATATGGCTTTATTTCTGGTGCATTGCAAGAAACTTTTGAAGAAGGTAAAATCGATATCAATAGAGTGTCCCGTAAAATTGACCGTATGGTTGCGAACAAGTGGTTTGGTTTTCCATTGTTCATATTTATTATGTGGCTGATGTTCTTTGTGACATTCCAATTAGGCTCATATCCACAAGAATGGATAGATATGGGATTCACTGCATTGACAGACGTATTGAATTCAATTATGTCGGATTCTGCTTGGCGTTCGTTATTAGTTGATGGCATTCTTGCAGGTGTTGGAGCAGTATGTTCATTTGTGCCAAATATCTTGTTGCTGTACTTCTTTATTTCTTTAATGGAAGACTCTGGATATATGTCGCGTGCGGCATTTATTATGGATAGTTTGATGCACAAAATGGGTTTACATGGCAAATCTTTCATCCCGATGTTGATGGGCTTTGGCTGTAATGCTCCTGCAATTATGGCTACGAGAACGATAGAAAGCCGTAGTAGTCGACTGATAACCATGTTGATAGTGCCATTTATGTCTTGTAGTGCTCGTTTACCTATATATGTGTTGTTTGCTGGTACATTCTTCCCGAATCATGCAGCTACAGTTATGATACTATTGTATTTATTGGGAATTTTGGTTGCTGCATTTACCGCGAAAATCCTTCGTGCTATAAAGTTTGGCGAAGATGAAACACCATTTGTGATGGAACTTCCTCCATATAGAATGCCAACAGTTATAGCTGTGTTAAAACACATGTGGGATAAATGTTTTGAATATTTGAAAAAGATAGGCACAGTTATTCTTACTGCAACTATAATTGTGTGGGTGCTTACCTATTTCCCTCGACCATTGGTAGAACAAACTACAGAAACTGGCGAAGTTGTAATGGTAGAAGCACCTGCAGATGCAAAGAATTGCGAAGATTCATATTTGGGCAAGTTTGGAAAATTATTGGAACCAGTAATGAAGCCGCTTGGCTTTGACTGGCGTGCTAGTGTCGCTGTTGTTGCAAGTCTTCCAGCTAAAGAAATTGCAGTGAGTACACTTGGCGTTTTATATGGAAATGAAGACGAAGATACTTTGGGAGAAAATATTCTCAGTGCGGGAACATTTACTGCCGCTTCTGCAATGGCAATGATGGTGTTTATGCTGTTGACTTTCCCTTGTATGGCAACAATTAGCGCTGTTTATGGTGAGTCGGGGAAAAAGCGTTGGGCTGCGTTTACTGTTATTTATAATACGGCTGTAGCGTGGCTTTTGGCGTTTGTAGTTTACACAATAGGTAGTTTGTTATTGTAATAATTTGTAGGTCTTGATTTTGTTGTAGAGACGGTTGCACACCGTCTCTTTTTTTTACCTGTAGTAAAAAAAAGGAAATGGTAAGACGTAAGTCTTAAAGGATAATTAAATTTTTTTTACAGAATAATCATAAAAATATTGTAGGATTTCAAACGAAATCATAATACTCCGTATTACTTGGAAAAATGCGGCTATAGGGCATTTTGTAGAGTGTAAAAATAGTGTAATCTTTGTCCTGCCAATCATTGTAACTGTGTCGTTGAGGGGCAAAATGACACAGACAGAAAATCTCGCGATACCGCCCCATTGCAGAAGTCATATTTTGTGGCTTCTGCTTTTTTCTATAATGTGGAATAAAAAAAGAAAGAAATCTTTTGCGGTATTCATAAAAAAAAGTATTTTTGTGGTAACGTACAAATAAGAAAATTCAAAATAAAAGATTGTATGGCTCAAAATATTGGAAAAATAGTTCAAATCGTTGGTCCTGTTGTGGACGTTAGTTTTGAACAAGAAGGCAGTTCTCTTCCAAGTATTTACGATGCACTTGAAGTGAAGAGACCTGACGGTCAAGTAGTTGTGTTGGAAACGCAACAACATATTGGTGAGAACACTGTTCGTACCATTGCAATGGACTCTACTGATGGTTTGTCTCGTGGTACTGATGTAGTTGCTACAGGTAAGCAAATCACAATGCCTATTGGTGATCAAGTTCGTGGACGTTTGTTTAATGTGACTGGTGATGCAATTGATGGTATCGGTGCAATCCCTAAAGAAAACGGTTATCAAATCCATGCCAATCCACCTGAATACGAAAAACTTTCTACAAGTACAGAAGTATTGTATACGGGTATCAAGGTAATCGACTTGATTGAGCCATATTCAAAAGGTGGTAAGATTGGTTTGTTCGGTGGTGCTGGTGTAGGTAAAACCGTGCTTATCCAAGAGTTGATTAACAACATTGCAAAAGCACACAATGGTTTGTCTGTATTTGCTGGTGTTGGTGAACGTACTCGTGAAGGTAATGACTTGCTTCGTGAAATGATCGAAGCTGGTATCGTTAAATATGGTGATGAATTCAAAGAAAGTCTTGAAAAAGGCGGATGGGATATTTCAAAAATCGACAAAGAAGGTTTGAAAGATTCTTCGTTGGCGATGGTGTTCGGTCAGATGAATGAACCTCCTGGGGCACGTTCTCGTGTTGCATTGTCAGGTTTGACTATCGCGGAAAACTTCCGTGATGGTGATGAAAAGACTGGCGGTCGTGATATCCTTTTGTTCATCGATAACATTTTCCGTTTCACACAAGCTGGTTCTGAGGTTTCTGCCTTGTTGGGACGTATGCCTTCAGCAGTAGGTTATCAACCTACATTAGCAACAGAAATGGGTTTCTTGCAAGAACGTATTACTTCTACAAAACGTGGTTCTATTACTTCTGTACAAGCAATCTATGTGCCTGCCGATGACTTGACTGACCCTGCTCCAGCAACAACATTCGCTCACTTGGATGCAACTACTGTGTTGAGCCGTAAGATTGTAGAGTTGGGTATTTATCCTGCAGTTGATCCTTTGGAATCATCTTCTCGTATTTTGACTCCAGAAATCGTTGGTGAAGCTCACTACAATACTGCACAACGCGTTATTAATATTCTTCAAAAGAATAAAGAGTTACAAGATATCATCGCTATCCTTGGTATGGATGAATTGTCTGAAGAAGATAAGTTGGTTGTTCACCGTGCTCGTCGTGTACAAAGATTCTTGTCTCAACCATTCCATGTGGCTGCACAATTCACTGGCTTGCAAGGAAAACTTGTTTCTATCGAAGATACAATCAAGGGCTTCAATATGATTATCGACGGTGAAGTTGATAAATATCCAGAAGCAGCATTCAACCTTGTTGGTACAATCGAAGAAGCAATCGAAAAAGGTGAGAAAATGTTGGCTAACGCTTAATATTTGCAATTATGACAATCGATATTATTACCCCAACAGAAAAATTGTACTCAGGAACGGCAAAAGAAATCAATTTGCCAGGTAGCAATGGCTCTTTTGGTATGTTGGAAAATCACGCTCCTATCGTGGCAACATTGGCTGCTGGAACTATTACAATAGTTGACGACCAAAACCAACAACAAACATTTGAAATTGGTGGAGGTGTTGTTGAGCAGTCAGCAAATAAGGTAATCGTATTAGTTGAATAATATACATTGGGACACATTCAAAAAGCCACTAATCCAATAGTGGCTTTTTTGGTATAATAAGAAATATGAAGAAACTATTTGCAATAGTATTGTCGTTGTGTTTTGTCTTCACGGTTTGGGGACAGAAAATCGTGACATTTACTGCTGCTGATGGTCTTTCTATCACTGCCGACGTGTATGAAACATTTGAGCCTTCGAATAAATATATGCTTTTGTTTCATCAAGCGGAATGTAGTAGAGGTGAATTTCAACAGATAGCAAAACGTTTGGTCAAACTTGATTATAATTGTGTTGCTGTTGATTTGCGCTATGGGAATGAAGTGAACTTCATCAATAACGAAACGGCTATGCTTGCAAAATCTGGCAATTATGCTGTGTCTATGCTTGATTGTGAGAAAGATATTCTTGCTGCAATCAATTATGTTCGTTCAGAGAATCCTAATGCCGAATTATTTTTACTTGGTAGTTCATTTTCTGGTTCCTTGTGTCTAAAAGTCGCTGTCGATAGTAGTTCTTTGTTTAAGGCAGTAATTGCGTATAGTCCAGGAGAATATTTTGGGGAAATGAGCATGGCGGAATATGTGAAACCATTGCAGATTCCATTGTATGTTGCATGTAATCGCAACGAATACTCGTATGTTTCGGCAATGGTGAAAGATGTTGCTACAAAAAAGAAAGTTGTATTCCGTCCAGATAAAAATACGAAAGAACATGGCGCTAAATCGTTGTGGTGGGAGTCGGACGGGAATGAGTCGTTTTGGTTGAGTTTATTGTTTTTCTTAAAGGATTTCAAATGATAAAGAAGCAAGTGACAATAAAACATACTCCACAGGCTGATTTCTATGAAGTTTTTGCTATCGGTACCGTATTACCTGATTATAAATTTTGTGCCTTGCTTAATCGTTTGTTTGAAATTGATTTGGTATGCAAACCTATTGCTCCTATCACGATAAACGAAAAAGAAACAAATCCGTTGATTTTCTCTTATTTTGATGAAGAAAAACGATATGAAGTCTCTGTTGTTGTAAATAAAACAGAAGAAGGACCGTTGTTTGCTTTTATGAGAACGGTGACGTTCTTTATAAAGATTTCACCCGTTTTTTCAGAGGCACAAATCCGTTGGTTACAAAAGAAATTACATACTTGTCGTGAGATTACCTTTATGCAAAAGGTTTCGGTAGCGAATCTTTCTAAAAAACAACTAATTGATTATAATGCAGTTTTCCAAATTGTATAGGTGTAAATGGCTTGTTTTTGTTGTGCTTTCGTTGCTTGTTGTTTCTTGTGCGAACACGCTCAAAAAACAGGAAAGCGGGAAGAGTGGTGGCACTTTACGTCTTGCGGTTTTTCGATATACATTTGACGACTATATTTTCCCTCCGACAATTGGTAGTGAGTTGGAAAAATGTTTTGCCAGTATGTTTTATACGGGACTTTTTAAGATAAATCCTGTTACTGTTGAGGTTGAAAATGCACTTTGTCGAAATTGGGAGGTGGACAATTCTGGATTGGTTTACACATTCTATCTGGATACCACTGCACAATTTAACAAAGACGATTGTTTCGGCCGTTCTATGACAAGAAAAGTCACTGCATACGATGTAAAATATACGTTTCATTTGCTTGCAAATCCGCATTATAGTACAACGAATTTCACAAATACAGTATATCGCATTCAGGGGGCAAAGGAGTACTTTTCAATGACAGATGAACAACGCGATACAAGTCGTATTGCTGGAATAAAAGTGATAGATGACCATACACTAACGGTTACTTTGGATAAACCATCAGCTCATTTCTTGCAAAATCTTGCATATCCTGCGGCTTCTATTATCCCTTTTGAGGCAGTTGAGAAATATGGTATGGAATCGACAGTAAATGTTGGGCCGTTTTCTTATGAACACGATAGTGTAGAGTTTCGATTTATAAAAAGCACATACTATTTTGAAAAAGATGGTGATAATTGTCGATTGCCGTATTTGGATTCTGTGCGAATTACAAAAGTAAAGACTTTGGACGATGAGGTCGAATTGTTTGTGAATAATGAAATTGACGCGATTTTGCTTATTCCAGGAGAGAAAGTTCCTGCAATTGTGGCAAGTTTCCCTGCCGAAATGGAATATGAAATTTCTGATGCAAATGGTATAACACTGTACGGTGCACAGCGACATTATAATATCACACGAAAATATGTGAAGAATTTGTGTACCAATCACTTAAATATTCTTGGACTAGATAAAGTTTATATCGATAAGCAATTGTTCGCGAAAAAACAGGAGAACTGATTGTTGTATATTACGAAAATCATATTTTTGCAGAAAGAATAACAATGAAGCGAATCTTATTCATATTGTGCATGGTATTATCGTTTGGTGCAATGGCACAAATCGATACAACTCAATACGGAGTGATTACAATTACTCAAGATAGTCGTATTCAGGAATTATTAAATACGCACAAGGCGTTGGCAAAAGAACAAAATGGCACCATGTCTGGCTGGCGTGTTCAGATTTACAACTCGTCGGGAACAAATTCTAGAACAGAAGCACAAAATAAACGTAAATTATTTTTGTCAAAGTATCCTGACATTGGTGCATATTTGATTTATCAACCTCCATTCTTCAAAATCCGTGTCGGTGATTTCCGCACAAAAGACGAAGCATACGCATTATACAAGAAGTTGTTGGTTGACTTCCCTGTATCTTATTTGATTACAGATAAAATCAATTTTCCTGCTTTGCAATCCGAAGAAGAATTGTCGGATTTGGATAAATTATTGCAAGAATAATCCTTGTTGATAGAAGTAATAAAGGCAAGCAACTTGTAGTATAAGAATACAAGGAATTCCCAATCTAAATTTATTGTGCAGTGTTTTATGCCGAAACATACGCATAGCTGCTAAAGCACCGATAGAGCCACCAAAAACAGCAAGTAAAATTAGTGTTCGTTCTGGAATTCTCCATTGTTGTTTCTTTGCTTTGTATTTATCTATTCCGTATGCACAAAAGGTTACGATAGAAATTACTATGATGTAATATAATAAAGAAGCGTCCATATTAGTGTAATTTTTCTTTGCTACAAATTTCTGCCAAATGCTCTATGCATTGTTCTTCAGTTGGATGAAAGTCATCAATGAAGATAATCATCTCGTCGAGTGCCAGTTTTGATTGTCCAAGAATGTTTACGGCAGTCATGATGAAACCGTAACTATATCCTTGGTTTTCCATTAGTGCGTATAATGTTTGTTTTTTTCCAGTCATTATTCGTTCAAAATAAATTGTTCTACAACTGTAGCAACACCATCTTCTTCGTTTGAAAGAGTAATGAAATTTGCTTGGCTTTTTACTTCATCGTCGGCGTTTGCCATCGCTACGCCAAGACCAGCATATTGAATCATCGATATGTCGTTGTGTCCGTCTCCACAAGCAATAACTTCTTCTTTTTTGATGCCTAATTTCGAGAAAAGTCTGTCAAGTGAGGCAGCTTTGTCTATGCCAAGTGGTACACATTCCAAGAAAAAATCTGCTGAACGGTAGATGTTCATACGGCCTTCCATTTGCTTTGCAAGTTTTTTTTCCAGTACAGCAAGACGCGTTGGATCACCAACGATTAGACATTTGTTGATAGGATATTGTACTTGATTCAAGAAGTCGTCATATTGAATGAGGGACAATTTGTTTATGAAAGCCTCGTGTTGCACATATTTGTCTTGAATATTTGATGACGCAATGCTCTCTCCTTGTGGTGTAAGTATCTCAAAATCATTGTTTTTTGCTGCTTTATAAAGTTCCGGAACAAATGAAGGATCTAGTTTTTGGTCGAAAATTACCTCTTTTGTTGGCCAATGAGTGATTGTTCCACCATTGAACGACAAGACATAGCCGTCATATTTTTCAATTTCAAGTTCTTTGGCTACAGGTTTTATGCCATGTGTTGGTCGTCCCGATGCCAACACAACTCGCACACCTTGTTCTTGTGCTTTCATAAGTGCTTTTTTTGTACGAGGTGTGATTTCTTTTTTACTGTTTGTAAGCGTTCCGTCTAAATCAAGAACGATTGCTTTGTATGTAATAGTTGTTTTCATCATCAATTACGAATAAATAGTTGCTACAATTTTGCGAGGTCCACCATAGTTACGGAATTCACACAGGTAAATTCCTTGCCAAGTGCCTAAATTTAGTCGTCCGTTTGTTATAGGAATGGTTATACTTACGCCGAACAAACTACTCTTAGCATGGGCTGGCATATCATCGGCACCTTCGAGTGTGTGGTTATAATATGTCTCGTTTTCTTTTACAATGTGATTAAGAATTTGTTCCATATCGCCGCGGACATCAGGATCGGCGTTCTCATTTATGGATAACGCACAAGATGTATGTTTAACGAATAGATGAAGTAGTCCGGCTTTTGGTAAAAGATGACTGATTTGTGCGATAATCTCGTTTGTTATGAGATGACAGCCACGTCTTTTTTCTTGGAGAGTAAATTCAACCTGGTTAATCATATTATTTTTTCATTTTTATAAAAAGTAATACCATTGTTACACATTCTGCACATGGCAACGCTAACCAAAGTCCGTTTGTACCAACGATATAGGGTAGGAAAATAAAGCACGGAATGGATAATATGAATCCGCGAAGTACAGTGAAAATTGTTGCTGCTTTTGCTGCTTCAATACTTTGTAGATAGCCAATTAAAACAATGTTTATTGCAATAAATAAGAATGCGGGTGCAAATATTCGCAGCCCGTTACTGCATAATTCGTGTGCCCGACAGTCTGGAACAAGAAAAATAGAAGTAATTGGTTCTGAGAAAAATAGTAGCGATATCATTCCGCCCAAACCAATGAGTAATGCAAACTTTAGTGCGATTTTTTTTGCTTCATAGAGGCGGATTTTGTCATTTGCACCGTGAGCAAAACTCATTATTGGTTGTACACTTTGAATAATGGCATTTCCAATCATGAAAACTATTGGCAGACAATAACACCCAACAGAATAGGCGGCAACACCATCTTCGCCAAGAAAACGCATAAACATATAGTTGCCTACAATCATAATAGACGCAATGGCGAGTTCACCAAGTAGTGCCGAAGCACCAATCTTTATCTGGTATGCAAGATTCCGGAGAGAAAGGAATAGACTTGTTTTTGATAGTTTTATTGGATGAAAATGAACTTTTGTTGTTCTTGTGAATAGAAAAATTGCAAGTGGAATATTTCCCGAGGCAAATGCTGTAAATGACGCAAGTGCAGCACCTTCTATACCCATTTGTAGTGGAAAAATGAAAATATAGTCGAGAATAATGTTGAGAATTGCGCAAAAACTATTCATAAAACCTGCAAATCCAGGTTTCCCGTCAAGTCTGACCATAAACATTGCTGTCATGCCGAACATATTGAATGGAGTAAGTAGCGCAATCCATTTTAGATAAGCACAAGTAAGTGGCATAAGTGCTTCAGAACCACCAAATAATAGACATGTTTGCTCTGGAAAAAGCAACACAATGCTTCCGACAAGTATTCCAATAGTCACACTTGCAATCACACCTTGAGTAAGATTAAGATTGGCTGCGTGTTCATTTCCTTTTGCTAAATGAATGCTTGCGACCACACTGCTGCCAATGCCGAATAATAGTCCCAAACCGCCAGCAATAAGAAATAAGGGAGCCACAATATTGATAGCAGCTAATGCTTCGCTGCCCACACCATGTCCAACAAAAGCCCCATCGGTAATGTTAAGCCCCACCATCGAAACCATACCAAGAAGAGTAGGAATGAACATCTTGCGAAAGAGTTGGCTTACAGGCTCTTTGCTAAAATCAAGTGAGTCGCGTTCTTCCTTCATCGTATGAAAATCTTTGCCGGCAAAGGTATTGCGTAGGAGTTGAATTTCCAAATGGACTAAAAAGGACTGTAGGTAGAATGATAAAACAACTTATTTTTGTGAAAAATAAAAGCGATGACAAAACATTCTCCAGAAATATTGATGTTACGGTATGAAATTGAACAGTCAGTAAATCGTCAAATTAGAACACCCTCCGATTTTGAGTTTTTGGTTGGTGTTATATGGGAGAGAATGCATGTAACTATCAGTCCTACGACATTAAAACGTTTGTGGGGATATATAGAAGGGGCAGATATGACCCGTAGGAGTACGTTAAATATTTTGTCACAGTTCTTAGGATACGAGCATTGGGATGCTTTTCTCGTAAAATTACATGATTTGGCTCCGGAAGCTTCCGATTTTATTGTGTCACAATCAGTTAAAACGTCGGAATTACATGAAGGAAATACGGTAACCGTTTCATGGAAACCAGATAGAAAATGTACTTTTCTTTTTTTAGGAGGAATAAAGTTCCGTGTTGTTTCTGCATTGAATTCAAAGTTGCAAGTGGGAAATACGTTTGAATGTTCCTTTTTTATACATCATGAGCCGTTATATATAGATAATCTTATACAGGAAGATAATCCTCCTACGCCTTTCGTTCTTGGTACAAAAGGTGGTTTGGAGGAAATTATGGTCGAATAGATAGCTTTTTTTCATAAAAATGTGTGATATTTGTATGAATGGACACTTCATCTTCTGGTATAGTATTATCAAATAATGAATTGATATGTTCGGAATTTTCTGATTATGTGGAAATTCCTTGTGCTAGCTTTAATTGTCTATATCGTGCAAAACGCCAAGGACGATGGTTTGTGTTGAAAGGATTAAAGCCAGAATATGCGCAACAAACAATTTATCAAAATCTTTTACGCAAAGAGTATGAATTAACTTCTTTGCTGTATCATCCCAATATTGTTAGTGCATTTTCTTTTGAATATGATTCTAAAATTGGAAAATGTATTGTGCTGGAATACGTTGAAGGTTATACTCTGCGGGAATTTCTTCGTTTAAATCCATCTTCGCGTATCCGTATTGCAGTGGTGAATGAATTGCTTGATGGTTTGCAGTATATTCATTCAAAACAAATAATACATAGAGACTTAAAACCAAGCAATATACTTGTTTCCCGTAATGGTAATCATGTTAAAATTATTGATTTTGGTTTGGCCGATAGCGATAGCCATGCAATTCTAAAACAACCTGCCGGCAGTGCGAACTATATTGCTCCGGAACAATTGCAAGAAGGCGTTGTGCTTGATTGTAGAAGTGATTTATATTCTTTCGGAAAAATAATGGGAGATGTCTTCCCGTATTGCTATAGAGGTGTTACAAAAAAATGTACTACAGAAAATAGGGATAAACGGTATGGTTCTGCTATTGAAATACAGCAGCAATTACGTTTGTATTGGTTGAGAAGAATAGTTTCTGGACTTCTTGTGTTTATGATTGTTCTATTTTGTTTTTTTATGTTAAAAAAAACAGAAACTGTACTTCGACCATCAGTATCAACTGTTGAATATGTTAACAATAATGAAGTGTTGAATGATAGTACTTCTGTTCGAAAAACGGTTGTGGAAAATTACGAGTCAGAAGAGCAATTTGTTGAATCTATTCCTGTTAAAACGTTAAGTAATAGAGCATTTGTTCGGGATACGGTTATGGTAAATTACGAGTCAGAAGAACAAGTTATTAAATCTGTTCCTGTTAAAACATCAAGTGATAGTGCATCTGTTTATGCAATAATTACCGAACAAAAAAGTTCATCAGTTGAAAAAACTGTTGGCTTTGATTTGGAAAGTTTTAAGACTGCGATAGATAGTTTGTATAAACCATATATTGACAGTTTGATGACAAATAAATATGTTTGTTGGGAGACGGCGCTTAATCGTTATTATGATTTGGCTGTGAAAATAACCTATGATATTTGGATTCCGTTAAAGGATTCAGGAGTTTTTAGGTCCGAAAAGGAAGAAATGGACATTTGGCAGAAGTATGCGCTTCCTTATGTTCGTAAATATGATGATACCATTTATAACCAACAATTGTACCCTCGTATTAAGGATTTACCTAGGTGTAAATAAAAAGGTAATACCAATTATTCCTAACGAAAAGTGTATTTTTTTTGTATAAAACTCCTAACGAAAAATGTGTTGTTCTATACTAAACTTGTTACGAAAAGTGTATATTTGTTGTGAAATCTCATCACGAAAAATGTAATTATTATGTATAGGAGTGTTTATAATGATTTGATACAGTGGAAATTGAGTGAAGATAGAAAACCATTGGTTTTAAGTGGGGCTCGACAAATAGGAAAAACATATATTTTAAAGGAGTTTGGAAAATCTGAATTTAAAAAATTAGCCTTCTTTTCTCTAGATAGAGAGTTGAGTGTACGCTCTATCTTTGAGAATACTACTGATATTCACTCCATAATACTTTCTCTTTCGGCAATATCGGGTGTTGATATAACACCTAAAGATACTCTTATCGTCTTAGATGAAATTCAAGATTGTCCCAAAGCTTTAGAAGCTTTGAAATACTTTTCAGAGGATGCTTCCGAATATTTTGTAGCTGTTGCAGGTTCATTATTGGGAATTTCTTTACATAACAATATCTCGTTTCCTGTTGGTAAGATTGATATGATTAGAATGTTCCCTATGGATTTCTGTGAGTTTCTGGAAGCAAATGGTAAGACAAAATTTGTTGAAGTAATTATGCAAGAAAATTACGAAGTCTTAAATCTTCTTTCTACTGAATTGCAAGAATTACTGCGTATGTATTATTATGTGGGTGGTATGCCAGCAGTTGTAAAACAGTTTGTTGAAACTAGGGAACTAACTAAAGTTCGGGCGTTACAAAATCAGATTTTATTTGATTATTCAAGAGATTTTTCGAAACATGCTCCACAGTCTTTGGTTCCTCGAATCAATTTGGTTTGGAATTCCATACCATCGCAGTTGTCAAAAGAAAATAAAAAATTTGTTTATGGTGCATTAAAACATGGTGCAAGAGCCTCGGAATTTGAATTGGCAATTCAATGGCTCATTGATGCAGGTTTGATATATAAAGTAAATAGAGTTTCTGTTGTTAAGATGCCATTAAAATTCTATGAGGATATGGGAGCCTTTAAGCTTTTTTTGATAGATGTAGGTTTAATGGGTGCTCTCGCGGCCACTTCTGCTGAATCAATGTTGGTTAATAATAATATTTTTTCTGAATATAAAGGTATGTTCACAGAATTGTTTGTGGCAACTCAAATGATTTCCAATAAAATGAATCCTTTTTATTATTCCTCTGACGACGCTCATAAAGAACTAGATTTTGTGATTCAAGGTACAATGAATGTTTTCCCGATAGAAGTAAAAGCGGAAGAAAATGTTCATGCAAAATCATTAAAAGCTTTTCTACAAAAAAATCCAAATTTAAAGGCTGTACGAATTTCTATGAAGAATATGATTGAGCAAGAAAATTTGGTGAATGTACCTTTATATGCTTTTATTCCTTATTTGAAACGGTTATAACCCTATATATCTATTTTATCCCTTCTGTAATTCTATAAAATGGAAGTTCCAGAGCCTTTGCTATTGTGGCAATTGTTTTTACGGTAAGATTAGTTTTCCCTGATTCTATTCTGCACATATTTGATGTCTCAAAATCGCAACGAAGCGCAAGTTCATGTTGCGAAATGCCTTCTTGCTCTCGTAAAAACTTAATTCGTTGTCCGATTTTTTTATACAAATCTGCTTCGTTCACGGTAAAACAATTTGAATTGTTCAAATGAACAAGTTTATTACCGCTTGTTTATTATCATAAATGATAAGTTTTTCGTTATGATTTGTTTGTTTTTCCCTGAAAAATTTATATAATTGCATTATCATAAATGATAATACTATGTCTACAACATCTTAATCAGGCTCTTGAGGCAGGTTTTGTTACATAATGATTGTTTACAGATTTAGAAAAGGACTAAAAAGGACTTTTGAAAAGGTTGAGAAAAGATGTTTGTTTGTAATGTGGAAGTTTAATTAAAAAAATATGCCAAGCAAAGTAAGAGTTTACGGAAAAGCACAAAACCGAACAGCATTGGGAATTATCAATGCGTATCAAGTAATGTTCCCTCAAGCAACCTATGAGGATTTCAAGAAATCTTTTCCTAATGAGATAAATCCAGATTGTGGATCAAAAAATATTTTTCTTACGGAGAAAGAAATCCAAGAACATGTTGCAGCAGGAGACGCATGGTATACACAAGGTCAAGGATACTTTGTTGAGCCAGAAGAATATATGACATCTAGTGATGGTATAAAATTCGCAGTTGTACGCATGTGGACAAAACCTAGTTTTGATAGATTGGTTTCTCATGCAAAATCGTATGATATAGAAATTGCCGAATTTGAAAAAGGTGTAAAGGGAGAAAAAGGCGGTTGGCGTCTTGAATATCTTAATGGCTATGTTCCACCTGTACCAACTAAATCAAAAACTTGGTTATGGATTTTAATAGGTGCTGCAATTGTGATTGCAATTTTAGCCTTGTTGTTAATGCGTAGTTGTAATAAAGAACCACAAGTTATTGAGAAAATAGTAACGGTAGTTGATACGGTATATGTACAACAAATAGAAGAAATAGAAAAGAACTTTAATGCAGCAGAGTTTGAAAAAGGAAAAACAGATTTGTCGGATGCATCAAAGTTTGTACTTCATGATTTAGCTACATTGATGGGTAAACAACAACAAATTAAATTGAAAATTGTTGGTCACACATCTGCTGAAGGTGATGCTAAATTTAATCAAAAACTTTCGGAGGGTCGTGCGAAAGCAGCTGTTGATTTCTTGATTTCTCAAGGAATTTCCCAAGACCGTTTACAGTGGGAAGGAAAGGGAAGCAGCGAATTGAAAGATGCCGTAAATCCAGAATCGAACGTAAATAGAAGAACGGAATTTATAGTAATAGAATAAATATATAAACAGATGAAAACAAGCTCAAAAACATTGTCGTCATTTCTTTCGGCTGCGGTATGGGCAGATGGAGAATATGATGAATTTGAAAAAGAATTTGTTGCACAAGTTGGAGAAATTCTTGAAGTAAAAACATTATGCTCCGATTTGGAAAGTGCAATAAAGGCAACAGAAAAAATGACAGAAGATGAATTGTCCTCATGTCTTGAAGAAGCTGCTAAACAAGTCGATCCCGAAGAAAAAGAAGGGGTATTGACATTGTGTCTGCAAATGATGTGTGCAGATGCTTTTTTGGCAAACGATGAAGTAGAAAATTTCTTTGCTTTTGCAGAAATTCTTGGTGTTGACGAATCTACGGCAAGTTCAATACTTGATGAATTTGTTGATGAAGAAGAAGATTTAATAATAGAAGAATAACCATTAATTTATAGGACTATGGCAATACAAAAAACAGCATCTGGTAAAGTTGACAAACGTACCAAAGAATATAAAGAAATGGTTGAACGTGCGAAAAAGGCACGTGCTGCTCAAAAGACAACAAAAGCAAAACCAGCTATTAAAAAATCCTCGTCTTCTACACGTCGTGCCGATGGTCATTTAGACCAACGAACAAAAGAAGGAAAAGCAGCAGCTGCTCGAATGGCAGAGGCTCGAAAGGCTAAAAATAGTTTCAAGAATAAATTAAAACGATTATTTAAATAATAGAAGATGGGATTTTTTACAAAAGGGAAAGATAGTGGTTTGTTAGACGATCGCCGTAAAGATGTTAAGGCGGTTAAAAAAGCTCTCAAAATAGCCACTTTAGGTATTGTAGATACAACAGGTAAGAAGAAAAATTCTTCTGTTTTAAGCAAAAAAAAGAAATAAGAAAAATAAAAAAAGTAATAATAAAAATAAATAGTTATGGCAGATTTAAAAATCAGTGGTCGTACAACAGTACGCAAGTTAAAAGAAGAGTTCAAAAAAGCATTTGGAAGTTCTCTTCGTGTTTACATGAGTCCATCATGCAAAGGTAAAATGGCAGATGACGCAGCTACATTAGCGTCAATTCGTGCTGAAGGTGCAAAAGGTGGCGAACTTACAGTTGGAGGTGCTAAACGCGTAGGCAACTTCGAAACTGAATTCGTTGAAATGTGGGGTATTGGTGTTCAAGTAGCAAATGCTGACGACACTAAACTTGCCGACAACGATGTAACGCTTGTTCAAGCAGGTAAATAATTATAAAGCCGACGCATTTCTGCGTCGGCTTTTATGAAAGAATGATGACAAACACTGATAAAATATTAAATATTCTTTCTTCTTTTGAAAGAACTGGAGAAGAAAGATCTGGCTATGTAACAGGGAAGAATACTATCAGAAAGGTTTTTGATTCAATTGAGGGAAATAGCGTAGAGAATATTCTTGCACGGTTAACTTTAATTGATAGTATGTATTCTACCCAGATGGGACGAAGGTATTATGGGTTGGAAGAGTTAGCAGAGGTTTTGGCCAAACTGCAGGAGAAGCAAAAACTATCGGATATGTTTTTGACTTTTCTAAAAGACAAAGATGTAGAAAAATTTACTGTTGTTTGCAACGGTGAAGAAAAGAAGCTTTTTACAGAAAAATATGGAATAGGAAAGGATGGTAGTGATAAAGGGCATGCTCTTTCGCTTATTACAAAATATGCATATTTTGAAACTAATTATCAGTTCCCTATTTATGATTCTATAGTTCGGGAAATGTATCCGTTGTTATGGAGTTATTGTGGATTGCCTAAAAAAGAGATGCCTAAAATGACGAGTATGGTGGATAATATTATCGCATTTGTTGAGGCAATAGACTTGTTGAAAAAGAAATTAGGTAATCCTAAAGAATTAACATACGATTCGCTTGATCGGTTGCTGTGGCATACAGGTAAGATTCTAAGAGGAAATCTTTCTCTTATACTTACTATGGAAGAGTATAAGAAATATGGTTGTGAGTTTAATGAAAAGGGTTTTGACTTTTCAAAATATGATTTGACAAAAATGAAATTTTTGAAAGAAAAGCCAGTGTTGAAATCACTTTTTGAGTTAGCAAAAGAAATGTAGAAATATTAGATTAGTTAAATCTATGAGCAAAGAATACTATCGTAAAAAAATTATTGACTTGCGTGCTGCTATGCAAAAAGAGAAGGACGCAAAGAAAAAAGATAACGAATATTATGCTAAGATGATAAAAAGTGCAAGCACTCCTTCTTCTAAGGCTTCTTTTAGAAAATCAAAGGTTGATCATGCTGCAACTCACGATAGACATATTGAGTCTTACAAAAAGCAGATTGAATCAGCAAAGGAGAGCATGAAACGAGAAAAATAATCACACCTATGCCTCAAATGATTAATTATGGTAACGAAATTATTCGTTACAGTGACAAAGGGATAGAGTATTCTATCAATAAAGGTATAACGTGGAACCGACGTTATACTGGTTCTTCGTGTGGCGAATTTCGTGACTTGATTGTTTACGGAACAGATATTATTGCTGCCACAAGTAAGGGTATTTATTATTCGACAAATAAAGGCTTGTCTTGGATGTCAAGATATACAGGAACTTCGTGCGGCGATTTCCATGGCTTAATGGTAACCGGGAATGAAATTATTGCTACTACAAGTAAAGGGCTGTATCGTTCAACAAATAAAGGCTTAAGTTGGATTAAACGTTAATCCAATTATACGGCTAATTTAAAAAAAGAGTCAATCTTTTTTTTAGGAGTGTTTTTGATTAGGGAAAATGAACATACAAGAAATTAAGCAAGAACTATCGCGTGTATTCGACGATGATCTGCATACAAAACAATGGCACAATATAGTTGACTACACTATAATTGCATTAATAATTATTAGTACAGTTGAGGTTTTTCTTTCAACATTCGATGGAGTGGTTGAAAAATATGGACGGCTTTTGCATTGGGTTGATGTGTTCCCAACCGTAGTTTTTACTGTGGAAGTATCGCTTCGTATTTGGTGTGCAGATTTATTGGATGAAAAATACAAAGGTTTTTGGGGGAGAATTCGCTATTGCTTTAGCTTTTATGGCTTGATAGACATTCTTTCTACCTATCCATTCTATTTGAATTTTGTGATGAATATTCCATACACGGCTCTCAAAACACTGAGAATCGCCCGCTTGTTTAGAATTTTCCGTTATATGAAATCGTTCCGCTTGCTTTCAGAAGCTATTAATTCAAAGAAAATGGAATTGTGGGTGTCGTTGCAATTTTTATTTATTGTAACGATAATTCTTTCTTTTATTTTGTTTTTTGTAGAACACGACGCGCAACCTGATGTCTATGTTGATGGAACATATCCGGTTGTTTGGGCTTTTGCTCAATATATAGGTGATCCTGGAGGTTTTGCGGAAAATCCTCCAATTACATTTGTCGGAAGGTTGATAGCTTGTTTGGTCGGTATTCTTGGAATTGCAATATTTGCAGTTCCTGCCGGTTTAATAGGCAGTGGCTTTACCGATGCAATGGATAACGATAGAAAGAAAAAGAGAACACAAGAAAACATAAGTCGAATTATCCATTCTTTTAAGTTCGAAAAAGATCAACACTATACAAATCTATTTGCTGTTCCACGATTTGTACCTTTAAATACTATTCTAACACGAAAGTATATGGCCGAAGCAGACATAATCACTACTGTTGAAAATTCAGATCAATTACATTTATATAATCTTGCGAATGCAATAAATCAATCGGAAAATCCAGAGGATAAGATAGTTGTCGTAAATCACCCTAAAAATACTCCGTATGGTGTTTGTATCGATAGAAAATCAAAAGTGACAGTTGTGAGCACTTCTGGATCTACAGAACCAATAACAAGTTGGTTTGCATATCATATTGCAAAATTGGGTGGTTTTAATTATGTTGCTAAAGAAATAGAACTTGATGCAGATAATCCTATAACATATTTTACAATTTCTGATGTCAATGATTGTCCTAACTTGCCACAGTTTATTCAGGATATAGATAGACTTTCGAGTCAACCTGATAGTTGGGTAATAACAATTCTTGGAGCTATGGGACTACAATCTCGTCCACATCAATTTCATTTCTGTTATAGTAGCCAAAAACATGATGCTACATACGATGATGCAAATAAATCGTTTGTTGATGTAGAAACATTCGATAAAATATATACAGATGTGGAGCGGACAATGCGCGAGAAATTTTCTTTGAATTCAGATAAAAATGAATATTACGCCGTGAATGCAAAGAATATTTCTCATTATTTAAAGTGTCAGAATACATTTAATCTTCGTGTTGAATGTAAAGTTTGTTATTTTGATGGAGGTGCGTTGGGGAAAGCACAAATTCTCGCCGATATTATTAGAAAAAACATTGAGCCAGAAAAAGAATTTGTATTACCTTTGGAAATGGTAACACGACAAAAAGGTCATGATTTTGGTTTTTCTGATTATATAGACTGATATGGCGAAACATTTGATTTTTGCGTATGGCTCAAATTTGAATTCGGATGATTTTAAACAATATTGCGTTGAAAAACAAATTGCACCGTTTCTTTTGCAAAAGGTTTGTAATGCGAAATTAAAAAATCATTCTCTTTGTTGGACAACTTATTCTAAACGTCGAAAATGTGGTGTATTGAATGTTATGCCACAAAAGGATGCTTCTGTATGGGGAGTGATTTACGAATTGGATGATTCCCAGTTGGAAGTATTTGATAAAAAAGAAGGTGCTCCTAAAAAATACAATAGAGTTTGTGTTTCGGTCGCAGATGCAGACAATAAAGTGTATCAAGTTGAAACATATATCGCAAAGCATTGCTTGGATACAGCATATTACTATCCTTCTAAGAATTATAAAAATGTTGTGCTTGCAGGAATGACAGAACAAGGATTGCCATCGGAGTATATCGAATCGTTTAGCAAGTCTTCACCTATAATAGATTTTGATTATTCAGGAAAGAAATGTACCTGTAAAACTGCTATTTATTCTGGGACAGGAGTAAAGGGAAAAACAATTGGATATTGGCAGAATTTGTATGAAAAACATGATTTAGGCTCTTTGTCAATTTTATATTCTGATTTATTTACTGAAGAAGAGTTACAGAAATATGATTTGCTTATAATCCCGGGCGGTGATAGCAAAAGTATTTGTGGGGGATTGGGGGATTCAGGAAAGAAATCTGTTCGTACTTTTTTAAAAAAAGGCGGAAAACTTTTAGGAGTTTGTGCCGGTGCTTATGCCGTGTCACAGCAAAATAGAACGTATTTGAATGTTAGTCCGGTTGTAATTCCAGATGTTGAACATACGCACAGAGGTGAGGTCTTGGCTAATATTAAGTTTACCGAAGAAGGAAAATCTTTTTTCCCGGATGTTGAAGAGGAAATAGTTCCAATTATATATCATAATGGACCGATTGTTCAGTATAATAATGATTGTACTTGTTCGGATTTTACAGTTTTGGCAACATTTGATGAAGAAATATATTTCCCTGACAGTATGTATAAGGCTTTCGGTTCTCCTGCTATATGGACAAACAAATATGGCGAAGGAGAGGTGTACGCAGTAAGTCCTCATATAGAACGAACACCGGGTAAGGAATATTTGATGGGCATATTTATTTCTGAAATTTTATTAAAATAATTGTATATATGAAAATTCCAGGTGTGTCATTTTCGTTGAAAAGGGCTTTAGGTATTTCAAAGATTAAACAGTCTGTCGCAAAGAAAACGGGACTTCCAACAACTAAGGCTGGGTTGGAAAGAAAAATTGGAAATGCGATTATAAAAGGAATATTTGGGAAGAAATAGTTCAATAGATTTTTTCTATTTGTGAAACTCCTAATAACGTGTATTTTTGACCAGTCTTTAATTATAGTAACTATGAAAAAATATGTAGCTGAAATGATAGGAACTATGGTTCTTGTCTTGTTAGGTTGCGGTAGTGCAATCTTTAATGGTGGTTGTGGAACAACTGCTCAAGTTTTAACTGTTGCTTGTGCATTTGGTTTGTCGGTAGTGGCAATGGCACATGCGATTGGTGGTGTTTCGGGATGTCATATTAATCCTGCAATTACTCTTGGTGTATTTGCAAGTGGTAGAATGAGCGGTAAGGATGCTGCTTTATATGTAGTGTTCCAAATTATCGGTGCTTTTATCGGTTCTGGTTTGCTTTGGGCTTTAACACAAGGTATAGATATGTCATACGCAACAGAAACTGGTGCAAATGCTTGTGCTGACGGTGTTTCTTCTTGTGCAGGTTTCTTGGCTGAATTACTTGGTACATTCATTTTCGTATTGGTTGTACTTGGTGTTACTGATTCAGAAAAAGGAAATAGCAACCTTGCTGGTCTTGCAATCGGTTTGTCGTTAATTTTGATTCACATTGTACTTATTCCAATCACAGGAACAAGTGTGAACCCAGCTCGTAGTATTGCTCCTGCAGTATTCGAAGGCGGCCAAGCATTGTGTGACTTGTGGATATTCATTTGCGCTCCATTGGCAGGTGCTGTTATTGCTGCACTTGTATGGAAATGTTTGTCATGTGACAAATGTTGCTGCTGCAAAAAAGAAAATTAATATAAGTAGAGAGGAGCAGTTATCGCATTTCTACAAAATATTCATGCTGAAAAGGGATGGCGGAAAGTCATCCCTTTTTATTTTCTTTACAAAAGTTTGGCAGTATTTTCTTATTTTTGAAAAAATCTTGAAATAAGATGTAACTATTTCATTTTTTTCAATGTCTTATAATTGATTTGGTGATAATGTATACCGACGATGAAATTATAGAAGGATGTTTGAGCAACAATAGGCAGATGCAGAAAGCCTTGTACGACAAGTATGCATCGAAAATGTTTGCGGTTTGTTTGCGTTATGCGCAAAACCGTGACGACGCCTCTGATATTTTGCAGGACGGATTTCTGAAGGTCTTTACAAAAATGGACCAGTTCTCCCGGGAACATTCATTTGAAGGTTGGATACGCCGAATAATGACGAATACGGCAATCACTCATTACTACCAAAACAAAAAAATAAATGAACAACAGAACATTGAGGATATAAACGAAACAGATATAGAGACCTTTGACTTTAAAGATGCTGAATTTTCGAATGAAGAATTGATGGGTGCGATTCAGTCCCTTCCAGATGCTTACAGAATAGTGTTTAATATGTATGCTATAGAAGGTTATAAGCACAAGGAAATTGCTGATGAATTGAATATAGAAGTGTCTACCGTAAAGACTCAATATCATAGAGCGAAAAAAATGATTCAACAAATACTTGCTGAATTGTCAAAAGAGAAACAGTAACGAATGACGAACGAAGAAAACAACATAGAAGATTTGTTCAGCTCACGTTTTTCTGACGCAGAGGAAATGCCTTCTTCGGATATTTGGACGAAGTTAGAGGCTAATCTCGAAAATCAGAATTCCGTAGAGGGAATGTATCAGGCTGCATTTCAGAATGCTGCTGTTGAACCTTCGTCTTCGGTTTGGCGTAAAATCTCTGCTACATTGGCATGGCGTGCGTTCCTAACATTCCGATTCAATACATTCAATGTGTATTATGCTTCTGTAATTTCGGCAATTCTTGGTATAACAGGTTTATATCTATTGCAAGAAAACCAAGAAGAAGCGGGTCTTACGGTTGCGGAGCGTATTCATAATCAAGCTCAATATCACGCACAATTCGCAAAAGATGAGGCGTATTATCAGAATTTTCCTGCTATTCAAATAGATTCGTTTGATGAAGAATTTGCTTTTGATGTTGAAATACAACAAACTTTGGCTTCGCATGAAAATACTGTAGAACAGCAAACAGTTGTAAATTCTGATAATCTGCAGCCAAATGCGGAATTCAATCAAAATAAGAATTATACTGTTGTTTCGGATGATGATAGAACAATAGACTGGTCTTTCGTGAAAATAACAGGAACAAATTCTATTTGTAAAGATATTGCTTCAATCTATTCTATTGTTGGTTTGACGACACATGCTGATGTTCGTTGGATTCTTCCAAAATCGGCAAAGAAAAATTCAGAAGTCGGACATAATGTGTCTATTGTTTGGCTGGAATCTGGAAATCAAAAGATTTCTGCTGAAGTAAAAGTAGGAAAAGAAAAACGAATATTTGATTTTCCTGTTACTGTAGAAGCTGTTGAAACGCCGACAATTAAAGGTAAAACCAAGGTTTGCCAAGGTATGGAAAAGCAATTGTATTATGTTGACGAGTCAATCAATAAGGAAATCTCTTATTTGTGGGAAACACAACAAAATACAATCGACAATATTGGTAATAAATATATTAATATTGATTGGACAAAGAGTGGAAAAGATACAATCTCGGTTACAAAAATAAATACAGTAACAGGATGTAAATCAAGTACATCTGTTGGTATAATTGTGTATCCGCAACCAAAAATTAGTTTTGAATATCATCCAACTGGTGATATGGAATATGAGTTTACATTTACCGAATCGCAACGAAAGGGATATGTATACGAATGGTCTATTGAAGGTACTGAATATACTGATCCTATTGTAACTCATACGGCTTCTGGATCGGGTAGTTCTTTTGCTTCATTGAAGGTTACAGATAAAAATGGTTGTTTCTCTTTTATACAAAAGGAAATAGACTTTAATAAGAACTTTATTGCTGTCCCTAACAAATTTGTGGCAAGTTCAGGAAAATATTTCTTACCAATGACAAATGCTGATTTACGAAGTTATAAATTGGAAATTTATAATGCTCGTAATGAGAAAATTTGGGAAACCTCTGAACTTGATAATGGTAAACCAGCGATAGGTTGGGATGGATTATCAAAAGGTGCGTCGTTACCTCGTGGTAAATATATGTGGAAAATCTCTGCTACATTTACCGATGGTACTCAATGGAAAGGCATTACACAGCCAAATGGCTCTACACAACCAAGCGGTATCTTTGTGTTAGAAAATTAATTAATAAGATAAAGGTTATAAAAAGTAAAGGCAAACCATTGGTTTGCCTTTACTTTTATGCAAGAACGACTTCTATTTCAAATTTGCGATAAGTCCTTTAATGTATTCAAAGTGTTTGTCTGTTACAGGTACAAGTGGCAATCGCAAGTAATTTTCTACTATGCCCATTTGCGACAATGCAGCTTTAACTCCGGCAGGACTACCTTCTGTGAATAAACTATCGGTAAATTCAATAAGTTTTAAGTGAAGTTTTAATGCTTCGTCATATTTGTTTGCAATGCACAAACGAATCATGTCGGAATACATCTTTGGCATTGCATTAGCTGTTACAGAAATCGCTCCCCAAGCACCAAGAGACATGTGAGGAACAACGATTGAGTCATCACCGCTAAATACCATAAAACTTTCAGGAACGTCTTTTTTGATGTAAGTAAATTGTTCTACCGAAGGCGATGCTTCTTTCAAACCGATTACATTTGGAAGTTCGTTCGCAATTTTAATTGTTGTTTCTGCTGCAAGATTGCAACCAGTTCTTCCTGGTACGTTGTACGCAATTACAGGAAGTGCACTTGCTTCGGAAACAGTTTTATAGTGTTGGAACATTCCTCGTTGGTTTGGCTTGTTGTAATATGGTACAACAGAAAGGATTGCATCGAATCTTGTGTCGATTTTTGCTGCTTTGTCGGCAATGTCGTATGTGTTGTTTCCGCCACAACCAATAATCATAGGAACGCGTTTGTTATTGCGTTCGCAGATAAAATCAATAATATCTTTCTTCTCACTTTCGCAGATTGTGATTGGTTCACCAGTTGTTCCAAAAACAACCAAAAATTCAACCCCACCGTCTATAACATGGTCCACAAGTTTTCCTAACGAATTGAAATCGACCTTGTTATCTGCTGTGAATGGAGTTATAAGAGCTGCTCCGGTACCACGAAATTTGTCTTGAATATTCATATTATTGTTTTACTTTAATTTTCGTCAAATATACATTTATTTGCGTGATTAGACACGAAATTGTGTTGTCGTTTTTTGTGTCAATCATTAAATCGTATCGCATATCGTCTTCAATGTAGCGTCCGACTTTATATGATGCGTTCGATAGTTTCTCAATATACAGCGTAGGTAAAGCACTTTCTGTGGTCATATCAATGAGAATATCGAATTTCTTTTTTGCAAATTCAAGGGCTACTCCGGGTTGTAGTTTCCCGCTCCACGAAAAATCTGTTGGAGAAAAGAATTTGGTTGGAACAGTGTTAACCAAGCATTGCTCCAATTCGGTAAAGTCCATGTAGCCCAACATATTTATAGATATGTCTTTATGGACTTTTGAGATGAAGCTTGCGTAGTTTGCAACTTGTTGGTGTGTATCTTTATCGGCAACCGTATATAAAATGCCTATTGTTTTGGCGTTATCAAAAGTGAATACTTTCGGATTTCGGTCATTTTTTTTGACACGCAATGGAAGTAGTAAGTTTCCGAGAAATTCTTGTATGACCCCGAGTTTTTTCATAGTTGCAAAATTATAAAAAAGCAAGGAGTATCGGTAGTTTAGGCAAAAAAATTGTATTCTTAAATTTTATTTTTTACATTCGCCAAAACAATTATTGTAAAATGAAGGTAGAAAAAAATACGGTTGTTTCTGTTTCGTACACATTGTACAAAGAGAACGAAAAAGGTGAGGTCTTAGAAGTTTGTTCTCCAGAAAAACCATTGGAATTTATATTCGGCTTTGGTGAGTTGTTGCCAAAATTTGAGGAAAATTTGGTGAATCTTGAAGTTGGTGATGAGTTTGATTTCGTTCTTGCACCTGCTGAAGCATACGGTGAACGTATTGATGAAGCCATTGTAGAATTATCTACAGATATTTTTGCTTTGAATGGAATCGTTATGGAGGATATGTTGTATGTAGGAAATAAGGTTCCTATGCGTGACAGCAATGGACAACCAATGATGGGTGAAATCGTAAAGGTTGACCTTCCAAATAAGGTTCTTGTGATGGATTTCAATCACCCGTTGGCAGGTGTTGAACTGTATTTTTCAGGAAAAATAGAAGCAATTCGTGAGGCTACAGAAGAAGAACAAGCGAATGGTCTTCGTCGTGGTTGCGGTGGTTGTGGCGGCAATGGCGGTTGCGGTAGCGAAGGTTCTTGTGGCGGTTGTGGCGACTCTGAAGGTGGTTGCTGCGGTGGTTGCCACTAATAGTTTAGACAATTGTTTTATTTGAACGATTGTCATTTGTTTGGCAATCGTTTTTTTATTTTGAATTATGGAAAAGACATATACACTTTCAGATATTGTAACTGCACTTCAACCTCTTATTCAGGATACGGAGCGTGATATTCCAAACATACACAAAGCGTATGATGAAGCGGAAAAACATTTCTCTGCAGAGCAAATGAATCGTCTTTTGGAGCAGGCAGAAATAGCTGTTTCAATGATTGGCTTAGGAGCAAAGGCAGTGATGGCTGTATTTTTACGCCCATTATTGGAGGAACAAATTATAACTGAAAAGGAAATTTGTCAAAATTATGGCGAAAAGGTATGCGGAATTACTGCTGGTTTGATAAAGGTTGCGAAAATTGACACCTCTCGTTCTAAACTGCAGTCAGAAAACTTCATTCGCTTGATTTTAAGTCAGGCTGACGATGTTCGTGTAGTGCTTACAATGATTGCCTACAAACTATCGCAGTTACATCATATTCAGGAATTGGAAGAAAACGACCGTCTCGCTTTGGCAGAGGAATTAGATGCTTTGTATGCTCCTTTGGCTCATCGTCTTGGTTTGTATCAAATTAAGACAGAGATGGAGGAACTTGCAATGAAATATCTGCATAACGACATCTATAAAACTATCGCACAAAAGTTGGCAGAGAAAAAAGCCGATCGCGATGCGTACATCAAGGGTTTTATTGATCCGTTGAGAGATTTATTGGTTTCGAAAGGCATTCCTCCATTTGAAATTAAAGGTCGTCCTAAGTCTATCCATTCAATTTGGAACAAGTTGCAAAAGGGTAAAGTTACATTCGAGCATATTTATGACTTATTCGCAATTCGTATCATTATTGATTCGGAATTTGAAAACGAAAAACGTGATTGCTGGAATGTATATTCTATCATTTCTGACTTATATAGACCAAATCCAAAACGCTTGCGTGACTGGATATCTTCTCCAAAATCAAGCGGTTACGAGTCTTTGCATACAACTGTGTTAGGCCCGGAAAATCGTTGGGTAGAAGTCCAAATTCGTACGCGAAGAATGGACGAAGTTGCCGAAAAAGGTCAGGCAGCACACTGGATTTATAAGGATGGAAATACTGCTTCTGGTTCTGTGCATTGGTTGGCACGAATCAGAAATATTTTGGAAAATCCTGTGGATGAAAGTCTTGAAAACGATAGCAATTCTCGAATGGAATTGTATACCGATGAAGTTTTCATTTTTACTCCACAAGGCGATCTTCGTAAGTTGCCTGCCGATGCTACATTGCTTGATTTTGCCTACGAAATCCATTCAAATGTAGGAAATACTTGCACTGGTGGAAAGGTAAATGGCAAGATTGTTACCATAAAACAGGTTTTGAAAAATGGTGATAGGGTTGAAATTCTTACCGCTAAGAATCAATCTCCAAAGCAAGACTGGTTGTCGTTTGTGAAGACATCGAAGGCTCGCCAACACATTAAGAAATATTTGCGGGAGGCTGAAGGAAAAATGGCTGAAGCGGGAAAGGAAACACTTTCTCGAAAATTTGCTCAATGGGAGGTTCGATTTTCGGATGAAAATATCCGCAAACTGTTGAAACCGTTGAATTACAAGGAACCATTCGACTTGTATATGGCCATTATGGACAACAAGGTTGATTTTTCTGCTGTAAAAAATCTATTATTTGAAAAACCTACGGAAGATAAAAAACCTGTTCCTATTGATTTTGAGGATTTTAATAAGAAGATAAAACGTAAAATATCAAAAGAAGGTGATGGTCTGTTGGTTATAGACGAAATGTCGGATAATTTGGATTATAAACTGGCAAAATGTTGTAGTCCAATTAAAGGTGATGATATTTTTGGCTTTGTAGCAGCAGGTGGTGGTATAAAGATTCACCGTTTGAATTGTCCGAATGCTTACAATATGATGGAAACCTATCCGTATCGTATTGTAAAGGCTCGTTGGGGAAAATCAGACGCAAATGTAGACTTTACCGTTGGCGTTCGTGTGGTTGGTAATGATGAAATCAGTATTGTGAATAACATTACTGAGTTTTTATCAAGAGACCAGTTGGTAAAATTGCGTGGAATCAACTTGAATTCAAAAGACGGAAACTTTGAAGGAATGCTTACGTTATCTATAAAAGACATTGACCATTTGGACAAAATTCTTGAAAAACTTCGTCAAATAAAAGGCGTGCATTCTGCAGAAAGATTTGATGTTGTGAGGAGGTAATTATATCGTTGCCTTTCTATACAAGAAATAGCATAATATTCCGTATAGGACATTTGGCAACCATACCGAAACAAGTGGACTAAATCCAAGGTTTATGGTGAATGTTGTGCTTACTTGCATCAATAGAATATAGGTGAAGCATAGGGCTGTACCTACCACAATGTTGATGACTGTTCCTCCTCGTTTTTTCTTGTTTGATAGGCATACGCCCATTAAAGTAAGAATGAATGTAGAGAATGGTAACGACCAGCGTTGGTATTTTTCAATCATCAATTTTTCTATGTTGTCGGTACCTTGTAGTTTCTGATTTTCAATGAATTCGTTCAGTTCCACGATGTTCATCTTTTCTACGTACGAATCACGCATTTTTAGGTCCTTTGCTTCCAAGAAACAAGCGGTGTCAAGGCGTGCACCAGTTGCGTGTGTCTCGCTATTGTCGGGATTGATTGTGCGTATAAAATAGTTATACACGGTCCATTGTGATTTAGTGGAATCCCAGCGTGCATAGTCGCTGGTCATTTTTGAGATAAGTTTGCCGTCTTCGTATTTCTCTATAGAAAAACGGAATGCGTTCTCCGAGTCAACATTGTAGCTTTCCATATAAATAAACAACCCCGGACGGACTTGTCGGTGGATGTTTTTCTCCCAGTTTTGGTATTTGTTTCGCACATACCTGTCTTCAAAATCAAGACGCGTTTTGTTCGCTTCTGGAATGATGTAAAGAATCAGTGTACCAGAAACAATAGCAATAAATGCAGCTGTTACCATATATGGCACCAAAAATCTATGGAAACTAATACCGCCAGCATGAATTGCAATGATTTCGCTATTTGCTGCCATTTTCGAGGTAAAGAAAATAACGGAAATGAACACAAACATAGAAGCAAACAAATTCGCATAGTATGGAATAAAGTTCACATAGTAATCAAAAATGATTGCCTTTAAAGGTGCTTTGTTTGCGATGAAGTCATCGTATTTCTCTTGAATGTCGAATATGATGGCAATGGACATAATCAGTACCATTGAGAGCAGGAATGTTCCCAAAAACTTTTTAATAATATACCAATCAAGTTTTTTTATCATATTCTTTGTGCAAGTTGAATGACCATTCTTTGTTTCCACTCACGGAATGTTCCGTTTATAATCTGTTTGCGTGCTTCGGTAACTAAGGCAAGATAAAATCCAAGATTGTGTATGCTTGCTATTTGTGCCCCAAGCATTTCACCGCATTTTATAAGATGATGAAGATATGCTTTCGAGTAAGTAGTGTCAACAAATGTAGCACCATTAGTTTCTATAGCCGAGAAGTCATTCTCCCATTTCTTATTTTTAATATTGATAATGCCGTCCCAAGTGAATAACATACCATTTCTGCCATTGCGTGTTGGCATAACGCAGTCGAACATATCCACACCGCGGGAAATTGCTTCCAAAATGTTGATAGGAGTTCCCACGCCCATAAGATAACGAGGTTTGTCCTTTGGTAAGATTGCATTCACAACCTCTATCATTTCGTACATAACCTCTTCTGGTTCACCTACGGCAAGGCCGCCAATTGCATTTCCCTCGCGTTCTTTCGAAGCAACAAATTCTGCTGACTGTGCGCGTAAATCTTTATATGTACAACCTTGTACTATAGGGAAAAATGTTTGGCTATATCCGTATAACGGTTCTGTCTCGTCGAAATGTTTTATACCTCTATCGAGCCAGCGATGGGTTAGCTCTAATGATTTTTTTGCATAATTGTAGTCGGCAGTTCCTGGTGTACATTCGTCTAATGCCATAATAATGTCGGCACCGATAATTCGTTGTGTATCAACTACATTTTCAGGTGTAAATAAATGTTTGGAACCGTCAATATGTGACTTGAATTTAGCACCTTCTTCGGTAAGTTTTCTGTTGTCGGCAAGTGAAAAAACTTGAAAACCACCACTGTCGGTAAGAATAGGTTTGTCCCAACTATTGAATTTATGTAATCCGCCGGCTTCTCTCAATGTCTGCAATCCCGGACGAAGATATAAATGATAGGTGTTTCCTAAAATGATTTGTGCTTTAACTTCATCTTTCAACTCTGTTGCGTGCACGCCTTTTACGGAACCAAGTGTGCCAACAGGCATAAAAATTGGGGTAAGAATTTCACCGTGGTCGGTCATAATTCTTCCTGCACGAGCATCTGTCGCTGTATCAGTATGTTCTAATGTGAATTGCATACAAATTTTTGGCAAAGATAGTTTATAACGATTAATGTTCCACGATAATTTCTATCATTTGATAGGTATCTGTGATAGAATGTTCATTGCGTCTTGTATTGTCTGTATATTTTGGAATGTTAAAGTCAGTTTTCCATTGCTTTCTTTAAATGTGCACGAGCGTGGATTTTGCTGTACAAACGAAAGCACATTCGTGAAAATCGCCGATTGATAGTATAAAGAATTTTGATTTGCAATGAAGTAGTTTATCATCACCTTGTTCTTCAACGTAATTTTTTCTATACCTCGGTCTATTGCAATCCAACGGAGTCGAACAATATTGAGAAGGTCGATACTTACTTGTGGGATTTCTCCAAATCGGTCTATCAATCGTTTTTCGAATGCTACAAGAGCTTCTTCGTTTGTAATACTGTCAAGTTCTCGGTATAATTTTACACGTTCGCTTGAACTTTCAATGTAATCGTTAGGGAATAGGATACCTAAATCGGTGTCGATATGGCAATCCGATACGAACTTCATGGATTCTAATTGTTCGGCGGCACGTTGTTTTTCAGTTTCGTCACCGGCAAATAGTTCTTTGAATTCGTTTTCTTTTAGTTCAAGTAACGCTTCGTCAAGAATTTTCTGATATGTTTCGTATCCGATGTCTGAAATAAATCCACTTTGTTCAGCTCCGAGTAGATTTCCTGCACCACGTATGTCAAGATCTTGCATTGCGATGTTGAAACCACTTCCTAATCCGGAAAAATCCTCTATTGCTTGTAGTCGTCGGCGTGCGTCGTCGGGAAGAACGCTCAATGGCGGTGCCATTAAGTAGCAATATGCTTTTTTGTTTGAACGGCCTACGCGTCCTCGTAGTTGGTGCAAGTCGCTTAACCCAAAGTGGTGTGCGTCGTTCACTATCATTGTGTTGGCATTTGGAATATCCAAACCAGACTCAATTATGGTTGTCGCGATAAGAACATCGTATTCGTGATTTATAAAATCAAGCATAATTTGTTCCAATTGCGGACCGTCCATTTGTCCATGTCCGACAATTGTTCTCACTTTCGGACAAAGAGTGCGAATATGTGCTTCTACTTCGTATATGTTTGATATACGGTTATTTATGACAAATACTTGACCTCCGCGCTCAACCTCATACATAATGGCTTCTTTCATCAAGTCATCGCTATATGTATGTAGTTCCGTAATAATCGGGTGACGGTTTGGCGGTGGCGTGTTTATTATAGCCAAATCTCTTGCTCCTAATAACGAGAATTGTAATGTTCGTGGAATAGGAGTGGCAGTAAGTGTAAGCGTGTCAATATTTACTTTGAATTGCTTCAATTTTTCTTTAATGCTTACGCCAAATTTCTGTTCCTCATCAATGATTAGTAAACCTAAATCTTTGAATTTGACATCTTTGCCAACCAATCTATGTGTGCCAACGATAATGTCGGTTTTGCCTTCCGCCAGATTAGCAATAGTTTCCTTTTGCTGTTTGTTTGTACGAAGTCGGCATAAATAATCGACTTTACATGGAAAGTTCTTTAGGCGGCTCGAAAATGTCTTGTAATGCTGTAAGGCAAGAATGGTTGTAGGAACGAGTACGGCAACTTGTTTGCCGTCGGCAACAGCTTTAAAAGCGGCACGAATGGCTATCTCAGTTTTTCCGAAACCAACATCGCCGCAGACAAGCATATCCATAGGATATGGCTCTTCCATAGCAGCTTTAACTTTTTCGTTTGCTACAGCTTGGTCGGGAGTATCCTCGTAAAAGAAAGATGCCTCCAATTCGTGTTGTAAATACGAATCTTGCGAAAAACGGAAACCGTTTTGTGCACGTCGTTCCGCGTAAAGTGCAATTAATTCTTTTGCAATATCCTTAACCTTCTTCTTTGTTTTCTGTTTAGTGTTTTGCCATACGGCAGAACCGAGTTTGTGAAGCGAAGGAGCAACACCGTCTTTTCCTTTGTATTTCGATATTTTGTGAAGGCCGTTAATGTTTACGAAAACTAAATCGTTGTCTCTATAGACAAGTTTTACGGCTTCTTGTACCTTGCCGTTGTTCACAATGCGTTCCAAACCTGCATAGCGGCCAATACCAAAATCTATATGTACGACAAAATCACCAGGATTCAATTCCTTCAAATCCTGAATGGACAAACTTTCAGATGAAACTACTTTCTTCTGACGTTTGTGTGCATGGTATCGATTGAAGACCTCGTGGTCGGTATGGCAACAAATACGCAAATCATCATCGATAAATCCTTGCGAAAGAGAAGTTATGATAGGTTCTAACTTTACCTGTGGATTTATTTCGTCAAAAATCTCAACAATTCTGTCGTATTGGGTTTGAATTTGCGTGATGAAATAATTAGTGTAATTATTCTCTTGATTTTCAACTAATTGTTTCCCGAAGAATTCAAAGTTCTTATTTACCTTTGGATGAGGTTGTGTGTGAAAATCGAATAGTGTGTAGTATTCATACGAAGAATTTGGTCCAAATTCACATACACGATTTTTGTCAAAGAATTCTTGAATAAAATTTGCATCAAGCAACGTTTGCGATAACTCTTTCGTTTTCTTCTCGTCTGACTTATATGCTTTGAGTGCCTGTTCTTTTATGTGTGCGATTCTTTCAATGTCTAATTTACAACCTTTTGTGAAAACTATAGGGTTGTCGAGATATTCAAGTATAGGAATGTAAACTTGTTTATCCGTAGCATTCTGAACATCGGGAATGATATTGAATTCTTGTACTTTTTCTACCGAAAGTTGATCATCGACATTAAATGTGCGTATGCTTTCAATCTCGTCTCCAAAGAAATCGACACGATAGGGTAGGTCATTAGAAAAACTGAAAATATCTATAATACTACCTCGTACCGAGAACTGTCCGGGAATAGTAACAAAATCAACCCGCTCAAATCCAAAGTCATATAGTAGATCGTTAATGAATTCAGTATCAACTTTATCGCCGACGTGAAGGACATGAATTTTTCGTTTAAATTCTTTTTGCGAGATAACCTGCTCTACTATTGCCTCCGGATATGTTACCAATATTTGAGGGAAATCGTTTTGCGTTAATTCCTTCATCGCTTCTGTTCTCAAAAGCATATTGGATTTGTCTATCTGGTCGTATTGGATGGAGCGTTTATATGAAGACGGAAACAGAAGAGAATATTTTGCTCCGAGTAAACTTGTTAAGTCGTCTAAAGCGTCGGAAGCTTCGTCGGCAGATGGCATAATAACCACCATGCTATTCTTCAGCGCATTGAAAACTTGTGCAATAAAGAAATATGGTTCAGAGCCGTTGATTCCCCGTAACAATCCTTTGTAGGTAGGATTTGCTGCAAGATCACCCTGAAGTTTTCTGTAATGTGGATGTTTTAGAAATAATTGTGAAAAGTCGGAGATGTTCACTGTTACATGTAATTTTCAGCGTCTTGTTTCAAAACACCTAAAGCAACAGCGATAGGGTTTACTTGTTGAGCCATAAATTCTTTTATGATTTCTTCGCTTAAAGCAGTAGCAGGAGCAACGGCTGCGATTTTTCCGGCAGACTCATTGATAGTTTTTACCAAACTGTCTTTTGCTAATTTTACAGCAACCCATGCTTGCTGCGATACATAGATTTGTTGTGATAGGTTATGTTCAAATTCAGCTCTTACAGTAATAAGTAGTTCTTGATGTAGTTGAGCCGCAGTCATTTGTGGAGTTTGCACTCTTAGTAGTAAAGATTCTGGGCTGATTCGTTCCAAAAGAAGAACCAAACGTTCGTATGCTTGTATGCGAAGTGGTAAGCTGATTTTCTGCGTTTCCGCTTTTTGCATAGTATTTCTTTTCTGCTCCTCGTTTTTTAGAAATGCTTCAATAAGGCTGTTGGAATTCTCCTGTTGTTTCTTTTCTTGTGCTTCAAATAAGCGTTTTATCATACAATATGATACAAGAAAGACTATAACAGACGGAATCGTGATTTCTAATATTCTAAATAATGTTTCCATTTGATTGAATTTTTATGTAAAAATATAATTTGTTTAAAAACCTTGTAAGAATTTAAACATAATAAATTATTCTAATATAATTTTTTCGGTTATAATATCACCATTTAGTAATTTTCTATTCCATTAATATCGTTACTCTCATATTTTACAAATAAATCGAATTTGTAATAGTATTTTTGATTATTGTATTCTAGTCTTTGGTAGTCTGCAAATAAAGTACAATTAACGGTATCAACACCGAATGATTTTAATATTTGTTTTTGAGGATATTTTTGCTCTCTTGTTAGCCAATGATGAAAATTATCAATATCATTCTTTAATGATGATTTTTTTATGGAATCTGTAATAGTTGTATTATTCTGAAAATAAGATTCATCAAGGTAATCTGGCATTTTTATATTTTCATATTTGTGTAAAAATTCTAGTAATTCCTTTTTACAGCTAAATTTTTTCTGATAGGGGCCATAATATTCTGAACCTATTGTGTTTATACCGTGGTCTATTCCCCATTCATATTCATCAGTCGGTTGAAATACATATTTTTCATTAGGTGAGAATTTTATTGATTTATTTGTTTGAAAAATTAGGCTTATTTCAGCATCACTATTTGTAGCATCAAATAATTCTATTGGTGAGAAACATTTTTTTAGAAAGAAAATACCTCCACCATATGATATGTAGTGATGCTTTATAGAAGTCCCCTCTTTATATTTTCTTATTATTGTTGTGTTTTCGTTTGATAAACAAAAATTATATTCTTCTCTAATAAAGAAAACTTTTGAGGGTAAATTTTCTCCTTTATAAATATGACTTATGTTTAATAGTGTAACACTATATAGTTTATTATCTATAACTATGGGGGTTACATATTCATAACAAGCTCCTTCTACAATAACATCGGAATTGTTTATTAGTGAATCGATTTTTTCTTGTTTTTCTTTTTCTGTGAGTCTTTTCTGTTGTGCGATACCACTAAATGAAACGTTTCCAATTAGTATAAAGATTACAAAGAGAGTTTTTAGAATTGGGCTTATGGTTAGTCTCTTTTTCATAAAAATATCTGTTACTATGATATAGCAAAGATATACAAAATAGATTAGTAAATAAATTACAAAAGGTGTCCATTTCTGAACACCTTTTGTAAAAATCGAAGAATGTGTAACCTATAAGTTTGTTCCATTCATCAAAAGCATATTGAATTATTTTTATTGTTTCATTTGATATTGAAGAATTAACTTCAAATAATACTTTATCTGTGCAATTTACACGAGCCCAATAGGGGGGACTTTTATGAATTAAGTTGTTATTTGTGTTATCCAAATAATTTAATATAGAAGCCTCAATGTTTATATCTTTACTACTTTCTGCGATTTTACCTACTTGATTTATTATTCTTATTCGTCCACTTCCAACTCCTAGTCTTTGTAATATAGAACCCTCGCTTGATACAATAGATGGAATCTTTATGTTTATTAGTGTGTCCCTCCATATAGAGATATCCTCATAATCTAATGGGATATCTACAATATCCTGTGCTTCTAATTTAATTCCATTTGCGTTTTTTAATCGTATTTGAGTCTTTTCCGGTTCGTCAGTATCAAAATTCATAAATCCAGTACCTTTTATAATTACTTGTTCTCCAATACCTGCAATAATTGGATTGGAATATTCAATAGAGAGAATATTAGGTTGCCCTAATATATAGCTTTTATTAATTTCGAAATTCATACAGGAAACTGTATCCCATGAACTGTATGTAAATTTGTCTGTTGACCATCTGTTTACATTAAAGGGTAAAAGATTCCAGCTGTGTCTGCGAAATTTGATTTTAAAGTACATGAGATTTTATTATTGTTCACAATATTTGTTCCCAATGAGGTGGTATTGTATTTTACAAATAATAAAATTTCATTTGGAAATATTGTGTCGTATAGACTACTTTCGTATTTAACAGATAAATCAAAACAAAAATAATATTTCCCATTTTCTTCTTTTAGTTCTTGATTGTCCGCATAAATGGTACAACTAACATCATTTGTAGAACTTTCTTTTAGTAAATATTTCGTAGAAGTTATCTGACCACGTGTAAGTCGTCTATAAAAATTTTCTTTTTCTATATCTTTTTTTTTTAGTGTGGAATCGTTGGCTTGCACAGACTGTGTTGGTGTATCAATGTCAATAGGCAATCTTATATTTCCATACATTGAAAGCAAAGAAAATATTTCATAAAAACTATTGAATGGTGTTTTAAATAGTCCGTAATAAGGAGTTTTACCTTGTTCAATGGTAGAAATGCCCCATTCAGAAAATGAGGTGGGAAGTAAAATTGTTTTTCCGTCTTTTAGACTATCAGGAATAGTAATACTATGATTGCTTAAGAAATATATTCCTCTACTAAAATGATGGTTGTGAATATATCCTGATAAACCACATGTAGTGACAGTACTTTGGCTTAATATATTATCTTCCTTTTGTAGAAAATAGACAAATGTACCATTATCTATGTCCTCTCCTCTAAATACATGTTGAATTCTAATTCTGTGTAGATTGTAGTTCTGTCCATTAATTGTTGTACTTGCATATATTTTATCTACTCCTTCTACTATAACATCAGAATTATTTATTAGTGAGTCTATTTTCTCTTGTTTTTCTTTTTCTGTGAGTCTTTTCTGTTGTGCGATACCACTAAATGAAACGTTTCCAATTAGTATAAAGATTACAAAGAGAGTTTTTAGAATTGGGCTTATGGTTAGTCTCTTTTTCATAAAAATATCTGTTACTGTGATATAGCAAAGATATACAAAATAGATTAGTAAATAAATAAAAAAAGGTGTCCATTTCTGAACACCTTTTGTAATATAGTTATGTTAGTCTATTATTGTTTTGGAACAACAGAGTAGCTAACTTTCAAAGCATTTGCTTTACGAAGTTCTTGTTTTACATCGGAAACAATACCCATTTTTGCTTTCGAATCAACTTTTAGCGAAACCGTCATTTGAGAGCGGTCGTTTGCTGGCATTGATTCTTTTTCTGTTTCCACGAACTGTGCAATCTTAGAAACATCTTCGATTGATTCGTTAAGTTGGATAACAGGTTGAGTACCAAATAGGTTTTGGTATTTCAAAGTAGGAGCAGCGATGTAGATATTGCTAACCAAAGATTTCTTTTCAAGTTTCACAAATTCAGTTGCTTTTGGCAAATGAGGTTTTTTCACCAACAAAGTGCTTTCGCGCATAGTTGTAGAAACCATGAAGAAGAATATCAACATGAAGATAATATCCGGCAAAGACTGTGTAGAAATTGCAGGAGGCGTCTTTTTTTCTTTACTTCTAAATTGAGCCATATTATTTTCCTCCGATATTTTTAGGTTCTGCTTCTGAAATCTTTTGAGGGATGATTTTCTTGATTATATCCTGTTGGTTTTCCTTCAAGTCGTTGAAAGGTTTCTTGAAGTATTTTACAGAATAGTAATCTTTTACCTCGTTATAAGCAGCAACAATTTCGTTCTGAATTTCTATGAATTTCGCATACGATGTACCACGGTCGTTTTGGATACTTACGATGGCTTTAGTAACTTTTACTTTACCTATGCCAGGGATGTCTTCTTCCGTGTAACCAGGGTAACGTTTGTCCTCGTTGTCGTTATTCATATTCATTAAGAACTCCTTACAAGCCTTGCGTAAATCTCTTGGATGCATAGGCTTTTTCTCAACCATCAATTTATCGTCCTTGTTTACAAGAACCACGAACAAGTTTTTGTCCAATACCTTGATATCTTCTTGTTGTTCAGTAGGATCTTGATATGGAGGCAACATACGGAAAAGGCCGGTATCAGTATCCATGGTTGTAGCAACCAAGAAGAATATCAATAGCATGAACGAAATGTCCGCCATTGATGAAGAGTTTATTTCAGGAACTTTCTTACCCATATTTTTACTGTATAAAGAGGGAACCGAGGCTCCCTCTTAGTTTTATTTTCTTAAAAATTTAATTACGAATGAAGATAAGATTGACAATACTGCGCCACCCAACAAGAAGTATGTTGCGTATAACAATGTGTCAGTCAATTTTACATCACCTTTCGTTATTTCGCCATCGAAACCAATGATTGTAGGAATTGTGTCAGATGACAAAAGGAATGCAACACCTGCTGCGATTAGTACGAATGCTGCAACAAAGATTGTTGTTTTTGATGTCTTTTTGCTGCTCTTGAAAGAAGAGTAGAAAGCCATTGCAATCATAAAGAATACAGCGATTACGATTAACGATACTGCAAATGTTAGATAAACGCCAGCGTATGAAATACATTCTTGGCTACATTCGTCTGAATCTGCAGAAAGTTCTTCGTATGGTTTTGCGCAGGCATCTGCTGCTGCCATAACGGTCTCACCGTCTGGACCAATAGCTTCGCATACAGGAAGTTTACAAGCCAAGCAGTCTTTGCCTGATGCTGCAAACAAGTACCATGCAGTCACCAATACAGCAAGGATAAGCAAGGATGCTCCTGCAACTTTGAAGACTTTGTTAAACTTTTGATTATCCATCGGTTAATTATTTTTTAGCGTTATACTTAACAACGATGTCGATTAATGAGATTGAAGAATCTTCCATATCAGTTGTTAAATCGTCAATCTTAGCCAACAAGTAGTTGTAGAATACTTGCAAAATCATAGCTACGATCAAACCACCTACTGTAGTCAACAAGGCAACCTTGATACCACCAGCAACAACTGTTGGAGACATTTCACCTGCAACTGCGATATCATCGAATGCTTGGATCATACCAACAACTGTTCCCAAGAAACCAAGAGATGGAGCTAAACCGATGCAAAGAGATACCCAAGTCAAACCTTTTTCCAAAAGACCCATTTGAACGCTACCGTAAGAAGCAACTGTTTTTTCAACCATTTCTGGACCGTCAGAAAGACGAGTTAAACCTTGGTAGAAGATACTTGCTACTGGACCTGGAGTGTTACGGCAGATGTCTTTTGCTTTTTCTTCGTCACCGCTTTCTAATGCAGCTTCAATATTTTCTAATAATTTCTTTGTGTTAGTAGTAGCTAAATTCAAGTATAGAATTCTTTCAATTGAGATAGCAACACCAAGGATTAAGCAGATTAATACCAATGCCATGAAACCTGCACCACCTTCGATGAATTTTTCTTTCAATACTTGGTGGAAACCTTTTTCTTCTGCTACTACAACTTCTTCTGTTGTTTCTGCTGGAGCAACTGCTTCTGTAGCTTGTGCAGAATCGCTTTGTGCTACTGCAGCTTGAGCTGAATCATTGCTTACTGCAACATCTTCTTGTGAAAATGAAGTTAGGCTGAACAATCCCAACGCCATCACTAATGCAAATACTTTTTTCATAATTTTAATTAATTAATACTTTCTTTTTTATTTAAACTTTTATTTGTTTCTATTTGTCTTTCAGCATTGTCCTTAAACATCAAGGATATCTGCCTTTGATATTTTGCCCCAAATATACGGATTTTTTTTATTTCCCATTGAAAACATGTAAAAGAAAAGACGAATTGTACTGTATTTATTGTGTGAATTCTCTTGTGTTACCTGGATTTTTATGAACTTTAGTATACGTTGGGGGCATGTTTTCTGTCGTAGATACGGTAGTTTTGTGTCTTATTACTGAAACAAATTTGTATTTTTGTATGTCTTGTTTATAATGAAGAAGTTCATACTATACATATTATTTTGTTTGCTTTCGTCTGTGACATTTGCCCAGCGGGAACGCGATACCACTTTCCGTATAAATTGGGAACAAACTTCATGGGATGAGACGATGAATTTGTTCTATGAACCTGGTTACTTAACAGCTGGTGGTGGTTTGGGAAATATTGAACCGCTTTTATTTGAAGGAAATATTGTCCCTTACTATCGTATAGGCTTGGATGCTATTAAGCATTGGGCGTTTATTATTTCTCCACAAGTTATTGTTCGTATGTACAATGATTACTCATATCCGGTACGTACTCCATCATATGAACCGCGCATCATTTTGGTACATCAAACTCTTACGGAAAAACATCCTGCATTTTCTGGCTGGTTTCAGTATGCTTCATTGTATCATCATTCTAATGGACAAGATGGTTATTTTTATACGGACAGTACGAATACCACTATAAATACTCACGATGGTAGCTTTTCAACAAATTGGATTGAGGCAGGAACATTCTTTGCTCGTGCGCATAGTACTCGGCAATATTATGCGAAATTATATGGAAAGTATTGCTATCAACTAGATACCATGTTGAATGGTTTGTATGGCCGTTGGCGTTTCAATTTCGACCTAAAATTTGAATGGAATATAGCAAAAACTATCTATAATCTTTTTAATATACAGTACTTTAAGAATAAAGAGTCTATTTTTTCAAATGTATTGAAGTTTGGCGTGATTGCTGGAAATATGGCAAAACGTGATGCTTTGGATATACATCGTTGTGTGCTTGACTACACAATTTCCTTCAAACCTGCTTTTTTGCAGGATGTAACCATTTTCGCTCAATATTATTGGGGTGAAGATTACTACAATATTTATTTTAATCGAACATTACGTCTGTTTCGTGTAGGGCTGACGGCTCATAGCGAGTTTTTCTCTCGTAAGACAATTTTTTAATTGTTAGCCTTGTGTGTTAATGAATGTCGTGAATTCTGTTACAATTTGTTTCGTATAATCATACTCTAAAATTCGACTTTCGTTGTTGTATGTGAGTTTGTTAATCCATTGAAGTCCGAAAAATGTTCCGCAATGCACAATTTCTTGGCAGTCTTTTACAGTTTCTTTTGGAATACCGTTGTGTTTTTGTATGCTCCATTGATTTCGAGCCAAGTATTCTGTGAAAACTGTCGTGATAGGTTCTGTATTTTCGTTTATGTGTACTGTACCATCTTTAATTATTAGTAAATCTCCTTTGTCTGTTCTCAGAATTGATCCGTCTTGGTTGATAGCACAACTAGTAAGGTACGTCTCGTCTTGTTCTTTATATATAGTGTTGGGTATAAACGAATTAATAGGTGCGATGGTGTCGTTGTATGTTAATTCAACACCTCTTGTACTAAATATATATTGTAACTGTTCCAGTGGTTCGACGAAAATGCAATAATTTGGTTCTGACTGTAAGGGAAATGTTTGCCAATATACTAATAGTGTACAGATACCACCTTTGTATACTTTGTTTACATTGAGTAAGCGATGAATTTGGTGGTCAATGTTTTCGACTGTTAGTTGTGATGGAATTGCAACACCTTTTTGTTCTATCTTGTTGCACATGTTTTGTAGGTGCAATGATAGAAATAAAGGATGGGTGTTGTACAAACGAATATCTGTACGCTCACACTCGTTGATTATGAAAATTGGGGCAGTGTTCAGTGTCTCAATTTTCGTCAGTTCATTATTATAAATGCAGAACTTTTTTCCCACAATTATTGGTAAACTTCGCTCTTTTCAGGAAATACTGATGGGTATTGGTAGCCACGACTTACAATTTTACTTGCGTCGGTTGTACGGATTAATTTGAATAATGCATCTTTATCTTTGCAATAGTAGCAATAATCGTTTCCTTTGAATAAAACATTGAAAGACAAATCTTTATTGATTTGTATTAATGCATGTGCAGAAATGATATTTGCAACAGTAACCGTTAACATGTAGTTGTTTTCCAACTCAATGTCGACAGTCGAAATAGTATCGTTTTCGTTGATGACAGGTATAATTCCTAGTGACAACAATTTCTTGAACGTGTTTTTTGCGTTGAATTGTTGTTTTGGATTTTCAAGAATATCGCGCGCCAACAATACTTGGGCAATCATTTGGATGTATTCGTCGAAGATATTCTGATAGCGTTTGATTAGTTCTACCTGACCGATTGCTGCAAGGGCTTGTTTGTCGCTTAGTGATTTTGGATATTTTGTTCTTTTTGTTTGTTCCAAACCAGAAGCAATGGCTCCTGCAGTTACTAAAATAGCCTCGTTGTCGCTGTTGCGAACATTAGAAATAACCATTGCGATATGATTTAACATATCTTTTTGAATAACATATTTGTCATTCACCAAGGTGCCTTCCTCAACATTGAAAACTAATCGTAATTTTGTCATCGTTTTTATGCTTAAAAATTGCCCGTAAATATATATTTTTACTTGCGAATTTTAAAATCAAAATTCATGAAGAAATTTTTTGCTTATATCAAGGAGAAGAAAGTGGTCATTTTTACATTTCTACTTTTCTTGTTTGGTATTGCTTTGGTGATGTATTTTATGCCTCATGAAAAGCGCTTTGAGTATGAGTATCAACAAAATAAAATTTGGATGCACGAGGATTTGTATGCTCCGTTTGGTTTCTCAATAGACAAGACTGAAAGCGAAATTCAAGATCAGCGTGATAGTGTTATGAAGAAATATTCGCCATATTATAACTACGATTCTACGGTGTATGAGCGTGTGGCGGATACGATTTTGTCACGATATATGCGTGAACTTGGTCATTTTGTTCCTGATACAGTTTACGACTACGATGATGTTATGAAGTCGCAAGGATTAAGTGACTTTGCGAAATTATTAAAATCGGTTTATAGTACCGGAATTGTTGATGTTCAAAAGCCATATAAAACATTGATTATAGAACGAGTTTCACAGCGTGAGCGTGTTTTGGCTCATTCTATTTTGACCTTGCCTGAGGCTCACGGAGAATTGATGCAAAAAATTCCGAATGATTTTGATTCTCTTCAACGAGTGAAGTTTAAGGAAATAATCTTTACAAGTTTGATTCCGAATGTGTTGTTGAATGAGGAAATTTCATCTCAGTTGAAGGCACAGCTACAGGCAACTGTTTCGGAAAAATATGGCTATATTGGTAAAGGTTCGCGTATAATTAGTCGTGGTTCTGTCGTAACTGAAAAAGACAAAAAGGTTCTTGATTCTTTGAAAAAAGAATACGAGTCGGGTAATGTAAGTTTTGAAGGTCGTTTGGCAATTGCCTTTGGTCAGTTGATTCTGCTTATTGTTGCGTTTGTCGTACTGTTCCTACTTATCTTGTATTCTGAACCAGATGTGTTTATGAGATTTAAATACTCATTCTTCATCGTGACTGTGGTTGTTTTATTTATTGGTTCGGCGATTCTAACATTACGTTTCGAGCACATAAGTATTTATCTGATTCCGTATGTTGCAATGCCGATTCTTATAAAGAATTTTTTGAATGCTCGTGTTGCGTTGTTCGTACATATTGTTACGATGATGATTATTGGTTTGGTTGCACCTAACCCGTTTGAATTCATATTCTTACAAATTTCTGTCGGTGTGATTGCTTTGTATAGTTTGGGAAATCACTATCAACGAAGTTTCTTATTCTGGACTGCTTTGATTTCATTGGGGTCGTATTCGGTTATTTATATTGGATTGTCTTTATTGAAATTGGGTAGTTTGACAAGTATAGAATGGCCTCAATTGCTTTGGTTCTTAGGTAGTTGTGTGTTCTTGTTGACAACTTATTTGCTGATTTTTATATTTGAAAAGATTTTCCGTTTCCCTTCTGATATCACGTTGTTTGAACTTTCAGACACAAGTCGTGGCGTGTTGCGTGAGCTTTCTGACAAAGCTCCGGGAACATTCCAACATTCATTGCAAGTCGCTAATTTTGTTGAAGTTGCATTGCGCAAAATCAATGGAAACGCCTTGCTTGGTCGAATTGGGGGATTGTATCATGATATAGGAAAATTGAAAAATCCAGCGTTCTTTGTTGAAAACCAGATGTTTAAGGAAAATCCGCATGATAATCTTGCACCAGAAAAAAGTGCACAAATCATTATTGATCATGTTAATTATGGTCGGGAACTTTCGCGTAAACATGGGCTTCCTTATTCGTTGGAGCAAATAATCTACGGTCATCATGGAAATTCAAAAACGATGTTTTTCTTGGATAAATACAAGAAATTGCATCCTGACGAAGAAGTCGATGAATCAATGTTCCAATATCCGACGTCTAAGGTTGTGAACAAAGAGTTGGCTGTGATTATGATTGCTGATGGGGTAGAGGCAGCTTCGCGAAGTGCTCACCTCGAAACTCGTGAACAAATAGAGGCTTTGGTACAAAAGATTGTAGAGCATTTGATTAACTCAAAACAGTTGGAAAATGCGGACATTACCTTGAAGGAATTGGATATAGTAAAAGAAGTTTTTGTTGAGAAACTAATTAACTTATATCATGCCCGTGTTCCATATCCAGAAGACGAAAAGAAAGATGAAACGGTATAATATTCACGGCATATTTTTGGGGACAGGTACTTCGCAAGGTATTCCTGTAATTGGTTGTAATTGTGCTGTTTGTACATCGAAAAATCCTCGCGACCAACGACTTCGTACTGCGTTTTATTTGAATGTAGATGGGGTGAATTTTGTGATTGACACCGGTCCTGATTTTCGTCAGCAAATGCTTGCAAATAAAATTACGAAACTTGATGCTGTGTTGGTCACACATGAACATAAGGATCATTTGGCAGGTTTGGATGATATTCGTCCATTTAACTTTATGAATTTTACCGCTATGCCGATTTTTGCTGAGCATCGTGTAGCAGACGTCATTCGTAAAGAGTTCAGTTATGTGTTTGTGGAACATAAATATCCTGGTGTTCCAATGATGGATCTTCATGAGATTACAGACAAATCTTTTGAGTTTAATGGTATCACAATTCAACCATTGCGTGTGCTTCACATGGAATTACCGATTTATGGATTCCGTATAGGACAATTCGCATACATTACCGATGCTTCAAATATTCCTGAAGAAACAATGAAATTGTTGGAAGGAGTGGAAGTGTTGGTAATCAATACTTTGCGTTATAAACCGCATTATTCTCATTTTTGTGTGAGTCAGTCGTTGGAGATAGTTGAAAAATTAAAACCAAAACAGGCATATTTCACTCACATGAGTCACGACATTGGTTTGTATGATGAAGTTTACAAAACATTCCCCGAAAATGTTCATCTAGGTTACGATGGCTTACAAATAGATTGTTAGTATGACAAAAGCAATATTTTTGGATAGAGATGGTGTCATTAACGATGGAACATTGTATTACACCTATAAAATAGAAGATTTCCGTTTCAATGATGGCTTATTTGATGGCTTGCGTATGTTGCGTGATGCTGGTTTTATCTTTATTGTAGTGACAAATCAAGGTGGAGTTGCCAAAGGAGAATATACCGAACACGATGTGGAGGTTCTTCATGCTTATATGTGCGACGAATTACGCAAGGAAGGAATAGAAATAGCTGAAGTCTATTATTGCCCACATTATCCAAGTATTACAGGCCCTTGTGAATGTAGAAAACCTGGCACTTTGATGATAGATAAGGCTGTGGAAAAATATGATATAGATAAATCGCAATCTTTTCTTATAGGTGATGGCAGTCGTGATATTGAAGCGGCAGAGCGTGCGGGAATCAAAGGAATCAAAATTGACAAGAACGAAAATATTGTTCCGTATTGTAAACAGATTTTAGGATTATAGATATCGAAATTTACTTGTTTTGTGCGTGTCTTTTCTGATATAATTGTATGGAATTGACCATATTATGCCAAACACTATAAAAACCGCCGGCAACAGCTGTAACAGGGTTTAAGAATGTTGCTCCCATCCATATCATAAAAACGGTGCTTTTCTGTCCAAGTGCTTGTCCACCACTGATTTTATCGTCGTATTGATTGCCTATTTTCTTTCCTAAAAAGAATTGTATGAGGCAACAAAATAATGTCACGATTGCAATTCCACACATACAAGCAAATGAAACACCACTATGCACGATTGCTTTTGTTGTTACCGCTAATGCTAATGCAAGCGAAACAACCCAAAGGTAAAAAGCTAAATCTTTTACTTGTAATAACTTGTCAAGTAATTTTGGGGTAAAAACTCGTACGCCCCAAGCCAAAAAGAATGGAAAAACAAGTAGTGGGAAAACTTGTTTAATAATGATTAGGAATGAATGTATAAACGACATGCCGATTCCTGGATTTACTATAGGAACGATAAGTGGAATAATAATAGATGCAATAGTATTTGATGTGATTGTATATGTAACTAGTGTAAGTTTATTTCCACCTAATTTGTCAACAATGACGATGGCGGCTGTTGCTGTTGGGCAAATCATGCAACACATGGCACATTCTAGAATGATTTGTGTTGTTCTGTTATCGCAGTAGCAGGTAATAATTGCTAAGCCAATGAAACTGCATAATTGTATGATTCCTAATATAATATGCCAAGTTTTTAGGCGGATTTTACTTGGATCAATTTTGCAAAAAGCCAGGAATAACATAAAAAATAATAGAACTGGTTGTATTATACCGATCGCACTGTTTGTAATGGCCCGAACCTCTTCGGAGAATCCCATGCTTCTATATATGAAATAGGATAAAATCCCTATAATCATAGAGATAGGAAGTGTCCAATCTTTACAAAATCGTATTGCAAATTGAATGACAGTTTTCATTTATAGGAAAATAACTTCTGGTTCTATTTGTATGCCATAGGTTTCTTTTACCTTGTCTTGGATATGGTGAGATAAGGCAACCACATCGTTTCCTGTTGCATTTCCTGCATTTGTTAGCACTAGTGCTTGTTTTTCGTGAACTTTTGCACCGCCCATACAAAATCCTTTCAAACCAAGAGAATCTATGAGCCATCCGGCTGCGACCTTTATGTTTCCGTTTGGAGCAGGATATGTTACAATTTTAGGGAATTTATTACGCAATGTATTTGCTTGATTCTCAGGAATAATTGGATTCTTGAAAAAACTACCGGCACTACCGATTTCTTTGGGGTCAGGAAGTTTTTCTTTTCTGATTTGAATAATAGTGTTGCGAACCGTCTGCAATGTCGCTGTTTTTTCGTCTAACAATGTGTTTAAACTTCCGTAGGAAAGATTGAACGGTGCGTTTTTTTGCAATTTAAAGACAACAGTTTCTACAATATACTTATTTGCACATTCGTGTTTGAAAATACTGTCGCGATAACCGAACTTGCAATCTTCTTTCGAGAAAATCTTTCTTGTTTGGTCGGCAATAGAAATGCAATGAACCTCGTGAATGGCATCTTTTGCTTCGCTACCGTATGCACCAATATTTTGTACGGGACTTGCTCCAATGCAACCGGGAATATAGGAAAGATTCTCTACGCCGTGTAGATTATTATCTACTGCCCATTGTACGAAATCATCCCAGATCTCTCCCGCAGCAACGGCGACAAATACATCGTTGTCATCTTCTTGAGTAATTGTAATACCTTTTGTTTCAGGATGTATAATCGTTCCTTGGTAGTCGCTGGTAAACAACACATTGCTTCCACCACCAAGTATGAAGAATGGTTTTTCCTTATCGAAATCATTTTGTAGAAACAAAATCAAATCGTCAATATTATTGTACGAGAAGAAGGTGTCTGCACAAGCATCTATGCCGAAAGTATTGTATTTTTGTAATGAGAATTTGCCGTTTCGCATGTCGTTAATTTTAACAAATCAAAAGTAGGAAATATTTGTGAGATTATTCTGGTAGAGATGCGATTAATCGTGTCTCTACAACCGCACGTTCTTTCTGGAATAAGATTTACGATTAGGGCACAAAAAATGAATTTTTCTTATTTGCCCCGAAAATATTGTTTACTTGTCAACAATAATTAATTGTTTTGTTATAGTAAATTCTATAAATGATATAGTCTTTTTTGTATCTTGCATAGTTGTTTTTAAGAAGTATTTGATGGCAGAAGAATGGATAGATGATTTTGGTGTAAAGTTTAGCAAAAAAGGGAACGATATAATCTTAGAAAATGCACCAAAATCAATTATTAACTATATAGTTCCAAATAATGTTACCATAGTGGCAAAAGGGGCGTTTAAGGAATGTTTTGAATTGCAGAATATTGTTTTGCCTAGAAGTTTAACTACGATAGAAAGTGAAGCTTTTTATGGTTGTGTTAATGTGAAGAAAATAGATTTGCCTGCTACGGTGAATTTGCAAAAAGATGCTTTTTATGGATGTGAGGATGTAGTGCGCTTAGTACAACAAGGAAATAGATTCTTGATTGTAGATACGGAAACTACAGGATTGGAAAATCCAAGAATGGTACAAATTAGTTGGATATTATGTCGCCAATATATGGATGTGTTTGAGATAGAATCACAGCATGATTATATAGTATATCCAGATGGTTTTGATATACCGGAAGAATCGGTGAAAATTCATGGGATTACCACTCAATATGCGAAAGAAAATGGTATAGATAGAAATATTATTCTAGAAAAATTCGCAGATGATGTTGAAAAATGTAATTATATCGTGGGGCATAATATTGATTTTGATAAATCTGTTCTATATAAGGAGTTTCCTCTAAATTATAGATATTCTTCTGATTTCGGGGATTTTACTTCTATTAGTTTTATAGAAAATTTTTTACTGAAGAAAACAATATGTACGATGTTAAGTGGTGCAAGATATAATTTAGGGAGGGGTTGTTTGAATAAGAAAGGTCAGTCTAAATTCTTGAAACTTACAGAATTGTACAAGGAACTTTTTGGAGAAAATTTTATTGGATGTCATAATTCAAGAAATGATGTAGAAATAACATTTCAATGTTTTAAGGAATTGCTTTCCAGAAATATAATTGACCTATCACAAGCTTATAGGGGAGTTTTAAATCGTAAGTATTTCCCGGAATCTATTGTTTTGTGCAAATATAAATTGGATTATGAAGTCTTGAAAATGGTTACTGAATCTTATTTCTATGACCAAGATGGTGATTTGAGATTCCGTATCAATTTGAACAATGGAACACACATTTCAGGTTACTGTGACTGGAGAATTGAGTTGGCATTTGGACCAGATGAGACATTTAAACCTGTATTGTTCTACTTAGAAAAAGTATTATCAGAAAACGACAGATTCTACTATATGCTCTGTTCTGAAAAATAATACTGACAAACACAACTATAGCAGGCTGACACACAGTTAGTCTGCTATTTTTTTATTGGCAGAGCCTGATTTCTATTTAGAGTGAGTTCATACATTATATATCATCAGATTTGATTATATAACTTTATCCAGCAACTTTGGTAACACGCCCACATAATAAAATGGTATGTTTAGCAGGCGGAAAGTTTTCCCTTTTTGAGTTTTAACGGTATCAATAGAGAATGGTTGTGACCAAACGCGTATGGCTACATCGTGAGGTGTTGAATCCATAAAGCTATGTAGGGATTTTAGTTTTGCATTATGTCCCGATTTTACTTCTACTGGTATAAGCAATCCTTTGTATGTATATACAAAATCAACCTCGGCTTCGGAACCAATTTTGTCGCAACGCCAATATTGTCTTTTCTGCGAAACAGAGTCGCTTAGGGTAAGTATTTCTTGTCCAACAATATGCTCTGCTATTCTGCCTCTCCATACATCTGTAATCGAATCAACAGAAAACACGTCTTGTTGAATGCCTGAAGCATAATTAACTAAACCGGTGTCCAACCATAAAAGTTTTGGGTGCTTTCTCATGTTCGGCATCGTTGGTAAAACTACGTTGCTCGATGGATAAACCAATTCTAATAGCATAGCTTTTGAAATTGTTTGGAATGCTTCGCTCATCTCACGAGATTTGTATTTTGTTCCAGCAAATCCCTCAAACGATATCGTTTCTGCGGCACATTGCCATCCGGAAGTTAATATGGCACGGATAACTTTTATTATAGTTTGACTTGCTGTATATTTTTCTACATCGTCTTTATAAGAGTCTAACAATGATTCATAAATAGGGGCAACCGACAATATGTCCATATTTTTTAGGTATTGAACGATTGCTGCTGGCATACCGCCGCATAATGTATAGTCGCGGAAACATCTCATTATTCTGTTGTGTTGCACGTTTTCTACGTCTATATTCTCTATGTACGGCAAGTCAAAGTTGTTCATCGCTCCCATAAATTCGAGAAAAGAACATGGTCTTAATGCTAAATATTCAACTCTACCTACGGGAAATGAGACTCTTCGTAAATCCATCAAGGTTTCAAGCAGTGAACCAGCTGTTATAACGTGTATGAAGTTTGCTTCTTCATAGAAATAACGTAGAATAGCAACTGCTTTAGTTGAATTTTGTATCTCATCGATAAATAAAAGTACGTTTTTTTGTGTGTAAACCTTGTTTTTGAATAGGAATATGGCTCGTATTAGTTCATGAACGTCGTGATACTTTTCGAACAAAAGTCTGTCTTCTTCTTTTTCTAGATTTAAATGAAGGAAAACATCGAATTCTTTGGCAAAATCTTTAACTAAAGTTGTTTTTCCCACTTGGCGTGCTCCTCGCAATATCAGCGGTTTTCGTATGTCGGAGGTTCTCCATTCTCGTAGTACTTCTAATGCTTTTCGATTAAAACTATTCATGATTTTTTTATGCTAATTATTATGCAAATGTAATAAAAGTACGGTGAAATTTCTTGAATGTTGTAATAAAAATACGGTATAATTTAAAGTTTATTGTAATAAAAGTACGGTTATCGATGTTGTATAATTCTTATTTTTGTATAGTTTGTAAACTATTTATGACTCCTAACCGAAAACGAGTAATACTTTTTGTAAGCACTGATTTATCGTGTGATAATCGTGTGCGTAAGGTGGCAACGTCACTCTCGAATGAGGGTTATGACGTTGAGGTAGTTGGTAGAAAATTGAAAAATAGTTTGCCGTTATTGCAGGAAACTTACCGCACAACGCGATTGTGGTTTTTATTTAGCAAAGGACCGTTGTTTTATGCAGAAATGAATATTCGTTTTTTTCTGTATTTGATATGTAACCGCTTTGACATAGCAACGGCAAATGATTTGGATACATTGTTAGGCGTTTTTTGTGCTACAAAATTGCGTGGGAAAAAACTCGTGTACGATAGTCATGAATATTTTACGGAAGTTCCAGAATTACAGCATCGTCCTAAGGTGAGAAAACTGTGGCTTGCCATAGAAAAACGCATATTTCCAAAGTTGCAATCGGTTATAACTGTTTGTGATTCAATTGCAAAGGAATACGAAAAAAAATACGACGTTTCGGTTTCTGTTGTAAAAAATGTTCCGTATCGGATTGAAAATTGTGAGAAAAAACAGATGGTTTTACCTCATTCGAAAGTGGTTTTATATCAGGGTGCATTGAATATTGGTCGCAGTTTGGAACTGCTGATAGAATCGTTTGTCTCGGTTGATGCGTGTCTGCTCATTATTGGCGATGGTGATATTCGTGCTCGATTAGAAGCAATGGTTAATCAATTGAATTTACGTGGGAAAGTGATATTCTTGGGTAAAATTCCGTACAACAATCTGCCTGCATATACTCAATTAGCGACAATTGGTGTTTCGTTGGAAGAAGATTTAGGCGCCAGTTACCATTATTGTTTGCCGAATAAATTGTTCGACTACATACAGGCAGGAAAGCCGGTGCTGGTGTCAGATTTGCCTGAAATGAAGGCTATTATTTCACGCTATTCGTGTGGTGAAATTTTTACAGAACGAAATGCGAAAAGTCTTGCAAATCAATTGAATGAATTGCTTCGCGATGAACAAAGATTACAATTGTATCAAGCAAATTGTTTGACTGCCTCAGTTGATTTGTGTTGGGAAAAAGAGGAACGAAACCTATTGTCTGTTTATTCTCAATTAATGTAAATCTTCGGTTTCGATACGAAGATTTTCAATAACAAAATCTTGACGTTGTTGTGTGTTGTTTCCCATATAGAATTCCAACATTTTCTTGACATCGTGCGTATCTTGTCCTAATGTAACAGGTTCTAAACGAATGTCCTTCCCGATAAATACCGTAAATTCATCTGGAGAAATTTCTCCAAGACCTTTGAATCGAGTAATTTCTGGATCGGAAATAGAATTGAGTGCTGCAATTCTTTCTTCGTCGGTGTAGCAATATTTTGTAACTTTCTTATTACGAACGCGGAACAATGGCGTTTGCAAAATGTATACATGTCCTTCGCGGATAAGATCAGGACAATACATTAAGAAATATGTCACTAATAGCATACGAATGTGCATACCGTCAACATCGGCATCGGTTGCGATAATGACTTTGTTGTAGCGAAGATTTTCCAACGACTCGTCCACGTTAAGTGCAGAATGCAAAAGGCTCAATTCTTCGTTTTCGTAAATTCGTTTTGGATTTGATTGGAATGCATTTTGTGGCTTACCACGAAGGCTGAATACCGCTTGTGTGGCAGCGTTTCTCGATTTCGTGATAGAACCACTGGCAGAATTACCTTCGGTAATGAATATACTTGATTCTTCGCGTTGCTCATGGTTCGAGTTGTAGTGTATACGACAGTCACGAAGTTTCGGGTTGTTCAAACTTGCCCGTTTGGTAAGTGTCTTGTTGCGAACAACATCAATAGCCTTGCGTTCTTTCTCAGAATCCTGAATTTTCTTTGACATTACGTCAACAACTTCGGGATGTTTATGTAGGAAGTTGTCAAGTTCTTGTTTTACGAAATCGTTCACAAATTTGTTTACAGAGATGCTAACGACACCATCTTTTTCTGGAGCCATTTCGCGTGAACCAAGTTTTACCTTTGTCTGGCTCTCGAATACAGGTTCTTGCACATTTATGGCAATTGCACCTACAATACCATTACGGATATCGGCAAGTTCTTGGTTTTTGTTGAAGAATTCCTTGATAGTTTTTCCCAATGCTTCACGATAAGCCGCTTGGTGCGTACCACCTTGGATTGTGTATTGTCCGTTTACGAACGAATAATAATCTTCACCGTTTTGTTCTGTATGCGTAAGCGCGATTTCAATATCGTGGCCTTTAATGTGAATAATAGGATATAGTGGATCAATTTGGTCTTTCTGAAGATTTTCGCTTAACAAATCGAGAAGACCATTTTTTGAATTGAATCGCTTCCCGTTGTAATTAATTGAAAGCCCAGTGTTTAGGTAGGAATAGTTACGCATCATCGTTTCAATGATTTCTTCACGGAATGCGTAATTTTCAAAAAGTCCTTTGCTATAGTCTGGTTCAAATTCTATTAGTGTACCGTTTTGTGCAGAAGCATCGGCATCAATAATGTCGGTGTCGGTAATTAATTTCCCTTGTTTGAATTCAATTCGGCGAGTTTTTCCGTCACGGAATGATTGGGCAGAGAATTTCCATGAAAGCGCGTTTACCGCTTTGGTACCAACACCGTTAAGACCAACAGATTTTTGGAAAGCTTCCGAATCGTATTTACCACCAGTATTTAGAATGGAAACACAGTCAACAATTTTTCCCAGTGGGATACCACGACCATAGTCGCGAACTTGCACTTTCCCGTCTTTTACTTTTACTTCTATTGTTTTTCCCGCATTCATACGGAATTCGTCAATAGAGTTGTCTATAACTTCTTTGATAAGTACATAAATTCCATCGTCGGAATGAGAACCGTCTCCAAGTTTCCCGATATACATACCAGGGCGTAAACGAATGTGCTCAACGCCTTCAAGGGTTCTAATGTTGTCTTCTGTGTAATTTACTTCTGCCATAGTCCAAAAAGGGATTGAAGCAAAAATACGAAATTTTAGTGGTTTATTGATAATTGGAACTTGATAATTGATAATTGATAGCAGGTATCGCATCTATAAGTGATAATTGTGCTTATAATGTAATTGCTACAATTCCACTAATTATCATATAGATATATATGATAAGGCGAAGTTTTTCTGCTGAGATTTTATCGAATACTTTTTTTCCGATAAAAGACCCGATAACTACACCTATACAAGCATATAGCCATGAATATCCAACATCAGGGGTAAGGAATCCGTTTTGGGCACGGAATATGGTCATAATGACATTGGTAAGGAAGAAATATGCTTGACATATCGCCATATATCTGTTCTTGTCGCTTTCGGATGCTAGAAAATAAATGACTGCAGGTGGGCCGTGCATGCCGAAAAATCCGCCTAAAACGCCGCTGGCGGCTCCCATTGATATTTGGAGCGTTTTGGTAGGTTTAACATGTATGTTTGAATTAAAGGATAGAAAGTATAAACTCAATAAAATCAGGAAGATACCGAGTAAAATTTTAAGTATGGAATCTTCTACTATAGCTACAAATTGTATTGCTATGTATGAGAATACAGAGAACGATGTAAGAATTAAGAGTATTTTCTTCCAATCAACCAATTTCCACATGAAAAATAATACGTAGAGAGATTGGGCTGCCGATAAAAGCCCCGACAGTGTAGTTGCTTCACCATACGATGGACAGATATATGGTAATATGGTCATGATAAAAACGCCAAAACCAAATCCGCTCACTCGTTGTATGAACGATGCACCTGTACAAGACAGTATGAGTAACGCAATGGTTGAAATGGAAAATGCCATATTATACTCTATAAATCGTGACAAAGGTAGGAAAAAGAAAAATCAATTTGAAGGAAATAGTGTAACCAAAATAAAATCCGACTAGGCATAGGACGAAAGTAAATAGTACTGAAAAACTTTCGTAAAAATTTGGAAATGAGAATCATTTTTTTTTTTTTTTTGCAAAGTTTCAATATAAAATTAATTATTTAAATATGAAGAAATTTACAATTTTAGTGTCTTTGCTATTGGCTTCAATATGTGGATTCGCTCAAGAAGAAGCTGCTCAAAAAAATACAACCTCAATAAAAGATGGGTGGGCAGTACAAATTCAACTTACTCCTACTGTTACAGCTGGTGATTTATCAAAGAAAGTTGGTTTTATGGGAGGTGTTGGAGGTCAAAAAACAATTAACTCTATTGTTGATTGGCGTTTTCAACTCTCTGGTGGAACATTGGCAGGTAAAAAGAAAGATATATACTTTAAAGGTAATCTTATAGAATTGAATACTAATTTTAAAGTGAACTATTTAACATTATTCAACGCTGAAAAATTTGAAGGAAAGGCTCTTCAACCATATTTTTCTGTTGGTATTGCTTTAGATGCAATCAAATCGGAAAGATTTAATGGAAATGATGTAAGTCTTGCATCTTATGATAGAACAAATGTTTTGTCTATTCCTCTTAGTTTAGGCATGAATTATTCTCTTTCAGATGCGTTGTCGATTTTTGTAGAAGCTGGTATGAGTTTGTTGAAAACAGATATGATGGATGCTTGGGAATCAAATTCAAAAGATAAACGTATGGATTCTTTTACAAATACAGCATCCTGGATGGTTTTGGGTATAAAGGATAAAGAAGGTAGTCAGTGGCAAGATATTTATGGTGGTCTTTCTATTGGTGTTACATACAAATTCTAATTTAGACATTTATGTAGAGGTTAGCCTGTTGATTTTCAACAGGCTTTTTTTTTGAAAGAATTGTAATTCTTCTTTGCTCATTTAGGGCAGGTTTTACTTATAAAAACAATGCAACCCCTACGGGGTTGTTGAACGGGTTGGAGGATATTGCTTCTACAGATAGGTATCCCCTACAGGGATGTTTGACTTTCGCGGAATATAGGATTTTTATCATAGTAGAATGGAAGTGTGTAAAAGACTTCATTTCTAACTGAGTTTGCAAGCTTTCTTACTGTGTAGCTTATTACAGAATGAGACAATATGATTTCTACAATATAGAAAAGCCCATTAGGGCTTTCATATCTGTAGCTTATGTAGATGTTTATAAGAATACACCCCCGTTAGGGGTTGCACATTCTTACAATATATTTTTTACAAGATTAATGTACACAATGCCGCTATTTTTATTTCGTAGTCTTGATTTTCTTTACCGTTGCACCTGCAGATTTCAATCTATATTGACCGATTTTTTCTGCAAGTTTTCCCGATTGTTTTTCGTAATGAAGCAAACTAGAAATCTCGCCTGGTGTATAAGCATTCACATTGCCTGCACAAATAGTTGTTTGTTTTGGGCCATTGCTAAATGGTTCAATTCTAACTTTTTCACTCTTTAGATTATACGATTTCAACATATTTTGAGGAACACCATTTACAAACTCCAATGGTTTACCATTTTCTGCTGTAATGAAATAGAAATTATTGTCTTCGTTTCCTTCGGCAATGGCATCGAATGCATCTGCATATACTACTAGGTAATATTTACCTGTAATGTTTGGCATAGTGTAACTGATTTCATACTCGTCGCCAACTTGTTTTCCAGCAGCAACGCTGAAGTTGTTCCAATAACCACCACAGAGAGCATCAGTCGCGTCTTTTGGAAGAATATCCATGTGATCGTCGTTGTCGCCATATTGAGTAGTATAGTAGTCTTCGTAGATTATCTGATAGTCGTTGGCGTTTGTCGCATTGTAGTACATATAGACAACACTCCAATTTTTGTTGGCCGAAATTGTTTGTGTTCCAGAGTTATAAACACTGTAAGAGAAAACTCTATCTCGTTCTGTTTCACCTTCGGAATCTATTTCGTCTGTCGCAGAGTAGGCAAGAACGTCGTAGCCGCTAGTCAGGTCGGCCGCTGCTACTCCATTGCTTGAAACTGAAACGCTACTATTGTTTTGTGCAACGAAAGCTGCAAAAACGAAACTATTTAGAAAAAAGTCATAATCAACCCAAATGCTACCATTATCTCCCCAAGATGTGCCCCAAGAATTTCGTACGCGGAATGCATGCTTGCTGTCATCATATCCAGAAAGCACCATTGCGTGATAAGCATGTTGCATTCCTTCTTGTAGGTATGTGTCGTAACTAATTACAGAGGAACTATTCCAAGACATGAAACGGTCTCCTAATTGTGCTCCAATAGCAACAGGACGACCTTGGCTTAGGTAATATTTGAAGTTGTTGACAGTCATTCCTAATTTGCTGTCTTTGTCCGCTATTTTTCTATAGTTTGCCAACTTGTTCGCTGCGTTACCTTTTTTGTTCGTGCTTGAACAACTTTTCGACAATACGCTATATGGAACATCTTGTAGTGATGCAGCTCCAGAAGAAATGAGTGCGGTTAATGCTGGGTCGAAATTTGTTCCGTTACAGCCAGAACCACGTTGCGAGGTTGAAATAGCATACCATAAGTCGGCTGGACTTGTTTGGTTTGCTTTGTTTGCTAATTGTGTTGTAGTCCAACCTTTGTCTATACCATCGAGGGCTGTTTTTAGGTTGTAACCAGTTGCCCACGCAACACAGGTTCCGTAACTTCCTTGGTCGCCGATAGGAGGAAATTTGCTTTCAAGATTTACTTTTGTCGCAAGTCCATCTTCATCTACATCAACAACCACAACATCTTGTGGAATATCGTCCATATTTTCGTCATCAACAAGCCAACCATTAGCGGCAGAAACTAAAATCTCGAGAAGAAGTTGGTTTAATACTTCGTTTTGGCACGATTGCAATAGTAAACAACCACTGATTGCTAGTGGCATACATAAACGAATAAATAGTGATGATATTTTTTGTTTCATATCTTATTGATTTTGAGTCGTTACTTTACCTTGTAAAAATGTCGCATTGGAATGATCAATGCTAATCGAATCATTTCGAAAATCTACTTCGTTGACGAATAATGCTTTCTCAAAAGAGCCTGTTGATGCTTTTGCGTATGTGAACATTGTTCGTCCTTGTACCGAAAGAAGCGAGAAGTCTGCATAACCTGCTACGGAAATACTACTTGCCGACAAATTTCCGTGAATATTTGTTTCCTGTAAACGAAGGCATTTCTGGAATTCGCCGTCCATCAATGTTAGATTTCCATAAATGTTTGTGTAAATCATTGAGAAGTCTTTTTCGCATAGAATTTCGGAGAAATTCGCGTTTTTAGACCAAATAGTCATATTGTTGAAAGATGCTTGCTCGCGGAATTTTGACTGAATAAAATGAACATTGCCTTGTACTACAGCATTGTTGAAATCTACATTCCCGCGGAAGTCGCAGTTGTCGAATATGAGATTGTTTTCAAATTTTGTTTGTACGGAAAGCGATTTGTCAGAAACTTTATGGGTGCCATTTGCCGAAATCACTCCCATAAATACGCAATTGGTGAAAAATATGTTCCCTTTCACAACTGCTTGCAGTTGTGATTTGTTGAACATTTGAAGATTTTCCGCATCGGTGAAATTTAAGTCGTCAAGTATAATCTTGTTTGCGTATTCTACATTCTTGCCTTTCTTCAATGCTTTTACGATTTCCGAAGCCTTAATTTCTTGTTGCTGCGCGTTTGAACAAGAAGAGAAAAGCAGACAAATAATTGTAAATATGAGTGTATGTAACTTCATAGAAAAACAATTTATTGATTGGTAAAAGTAAGAAAAAAATGGAAGGTATGATAAAAAAACAAGATTTTGTCTTTTCAAATCCGTGTAAGAGAATAATCACTATTTTTGTTTTGTGAAATGTAACGAATATGTCTTTTTTTGATTTTTTTAGAAAAAAAAGTTTGTCTTTTGTTGCGAGGAAAACTGGCTATGTGAAAGATCAAATGGGAATTCAAAGTCGATATGTACGCGAGCGAGAATCGTGGAATTCGCATTTGGAAAATACAAAGCACTATATTATAGAATCCGCTCAAACACTTGAAAAAAAAGATTCTGTTGTTGTTCTTGGTAGTGGTTGGTTGTTGGATGTTCCTTGGCAGGAACTTTCAGAAATGTTTACGAATGTCTATTTGGTAGATATTGTGCAGCCAGAACAAATTGTGGTAAAAACCAAACGAAATTCCAATATTCATTTGATTACAGCTGATGTTACCGGTGGAGTTGTAGAATTGGCAGAAGATTCCAAATCATTTGTTGAATTCTGTGATCGATTACAACAATTGCCTAATTTTTCGATTGATGGAAATCCTGATTTAGTTGTTTCGGTAAATTTATTGAACCAACTTGATATTTTGTTATGCGACTATTTGAAAGAAAAATTTTCTGTTTCGGAACAAGAAGTGAAACAGGTGAGAAATCTTGTCCAACAACGACATATTGTTAGTTTGCCTAAGTGTTCAACTTGTTTAATTACAGATTATTGCGAAGAAAATACTTCGTGTGCCGATGGCTCAGTTCAAACGAAAGATTTGTTGTATTGTGAGTTGCCGCAGGGAACAAATATTGTTGAATGGAAATGGATTTTCGATACAAATCAACGATATCGTGAAGGTCATAATACAAGTATGAAAGTTCGTGCGATGAGGTTTTGAGTTTGTATAGCCTAGGGATTTTCGTATTTTTGTAGAGAAATTTGCGAATGAAATGAGACAACCGATTTTTGATGTGACGAAGGCACAACCTCCACTTTTTGGGGAATGGGTGTATAATAAGGCTCATTTCCGTATTCCGAAACAAGAAAAAACGGTATATCTTACATTTGACGATGGACCTGTGCCAGTTTACACTCCGCAGGTAATCAATATCTTACAACAATATAATGTTCCCGCAACTTTTTTTATGGTTGGCGAGAATGTATTTAAATTTCCCGAAATATACCAAATGGTACGAGATGGTGGCTATGCAATTGGTTCTCATACATATAATCATTTGAAAGGTTGGGTTACTGATAATCAAACATATATTGATAATGTTTATAAGGGTGCCGAAATCACGGGAAGTAAATTATTCCGTCCGCCATACGGAAAAGTCGGACCATTGCAGGCTCGAAAAATCTATACCGATCTTCATGTAATTATGTGGGACATTATCACTATGGATTATGACAAAAATCTTTCTGGTGAAGATTGCTTTTTGAATGTGAAAAACTATGTTCGTAATGGTTCTATTATTGTGTTTCATGATTCTCCAAAATCGGAAAAGAACTTGCTCTATGCGTTGCCAAAATCCATAGAATTTTTGTTAAGCGAAGGTTACAATTTTGCTCCAATTGATTTGTAGATATGAAGTTGTCGGTTTGCATAGTGAATTATACTGTTTGTGAAGAATTGGAGTGTTGTCTTCAATCAGTCAAAATTGCTATGCAATCTATTGATGGTGAGGTTTTTGTTGTAGATAATGCTTCGCTGGATAATTCTTGTGCAATGGTTGCCGAGAAATTTCCGTGGGTGAAATTGATTGCCAATACCAAGAATGTTGGTTTTGCCGCAGCAAACAATCAAGCAATACGACAGGCAAAAGGTGAGTATATTTTACTTTTAAATCCAGATACGACCGTATGTCCAGACACATTCTCAACTTGTGTGTCGTTTATGGATGAACATCTGGATTGTGGTGGCTTGGGCGTTAAAATGTATGATGCAAATGGGAATTTTCTCCCAGAATCAAAGCGAGGGATTCCAACGCCGTTTGTTGCATTTTGTAAGATGAGCGGTTTGTATAAGTTGTTCCCCAAATCAGATACCTTAAATCATTACTATTTAGGTAGTTTGTCGGAGAATAAAGTATCTGAAATAGAAATACTTGCTGGTGCGTATATGTTTCTTCGTAAATCTGTTCTTGATGAGGTTGGTTTGCTTGATGAACGTTATTTTCTTTATGGAGAAGATATAGATATTTCATATCGGATTCTTTTACATGGCTATAAAAATTATTATTTGCCAACAGCTCACATAATGCATATAAAAGGTGCAAGTACAAAAAAAACTCGAAAAGAAAGTATTCGTGCGTTTTATAATGCAATGGAGATTTTTATTGATACACATTTCAAACAAATATATGTCTCTCATGGAAAAGAGGATGTCTGGAGAATAAAATGCTCCAAACTTTCCGTCTGGTTTCTGAAAAAATGTATTCGTTTACGATTATTCTTTGCTTTAATTTAATAGAAAATAGAAATATGAATTTTTTAGGACTTATAATAGCAGTTGCTACATTTTTTATTATTGGTTTGTTTCACCCAATTGTAATCAAAAGTGAGTATTATTTTGGCGTAAAATGTTGGTGGTTATTTCTTGTTTTAGGAATTGCATTTATTGTTACGTCGCTTTTTATAGAGCAACAAGTTATTAGTACCGTTTTAGGTGTTGTGGGATGCTCTTGTTTATGGAGTATTTTGGAGTTGTTTGAACAAAGAGAACGAGTACGAAAAGGTTGGTTCCCAAAAAATCCAAATAGAAAAGACGAGTAAAGTGAAAACTTTACTGTGATGAGCAATGGATTCGTAAGAATTTTGTACTTTTATCAAAATTTTAAAAAGACAAAAATGAGACGAGTCATTTGCTTATATCTTGCTTGTATTCTTTCTTCTGTTTTGTTTGCACAAAAAAATATCTTGGTTGTACCGTTTGACGCAAAAATGTATAATAACCAAGAATCACAGAAAATATGTGAGTATTCAGGTGTTTCGTACGAGAAATCTATAGAGAAAATTCGTACAGATTTAGATATGCACATTTATTCAGCCTTAAAAGACTCTTTAAATGTGGCAAGTTTGCTTCGCTCATATACGACGGATGCTTCAACCGATATGGAAATTGTGCATGGAAATGCGACTTATTTCTTTTCCGACAATAATGCTGAAGAGAACATTGTAAAACCTTCGAAAAAATCATCATTGCAGAATCAAAATATTATTGCTGGTGAAATTATGAGTGTGGAGTCAGATACAAGAAATAAAATCTTGAATGTGAAATTGCACGATCCACAATTGTTTTCTGATTTGATTCAAAGTTATCAAGCACAATATGTTGTGTATTTGACACAATTTGAGTTGTTAGGCGATTTTTCTAATCCATATACGGTTGCCGATAATTCATATCAGCGAACAATTCGTGTACATTATGTAGTATATAATTCCTTAGGTAAATATGTGAATGGTGGTATTGCATCGACAAGTTTTTCGGGTAAAGTGAATGACTTGGATCAAATTTGCGACCAATATTTACCTCGTGTTGCTAAGGAGATTGCAAGAAAAATAAAGTAAATTAGAATGAAAGAATCTTTATTGCTAGGTGCGGAAGCGGTTGCTTTGGGTGCAATAGATGCTGGAATTTCTGGCGTGTATGCATATCCAGGGACACCGTCAACAGAAATAACGGAGTTCATTCAGAAGTCGAAAGAGGCGAAGGAAAAGAATATCCGTTCAAAATGGTGCTGTAATGAAAAAACAGCGTATGAGGCTGCATTAGGTATGTCGTATGCAGGAAAACGATCAATCGTTTGTATGAAGCACGTTGGATTAAATGCGTGTGCCGATGCGTTTATGAACTCTGCTATTACGGGTACAAATGGTGGATTGGTGTTGGTTGTCGCCGACGATCCTTCGCAACATTCGTCTCAAAATGAACAAGATAGCCGTATGTATGGCAAATTCTCGATGTTACCATTGTTGGAGCCTTCTAATCAGCAAGAGGCATACGAATGCGTACATTATGGATTGGATTTGTCGGAACAAATGAGACTTCCAGTAATTCTTCGTGTAACGACAAGACTTTCGCATTCTCGTTCGGTTATAAAGAACAGAAAGTGCCACGAACAAAATCCATTACAAGCAAAATTGGAAATAAACCGTTGGGTGACTTTGCCTGGATTTGCAAAAAAACAATACAAGTCTTTGGTTGAAAAACAAGAAGAATTAGAATCTATCTCAGAACAATCACCATTCTTAAAATTAGTGAATGGTTCTGGTAAAAAGGCTGTGATTGCTTGTGGACTTGCCTTTAATTATGTGATGGAAGTTCGTCAGAATAATAACCTTGATTTTCCGGTGTTGAAGATTTCTCAATATCCGTTGCCTACGAAACAAATCGCAGACTTTCTTGCAAAATACGATGAGGTTTTAGTTGCAGAAGAAGGGTATCCAATTGTGGAAGAATATCTTCGTGGTTTTTCAAATAATCCAAAGATTAAAGGAAAACTTGATGGTGTGTTAAATCGCATAGGTGAGTTAAATCCTGATGTTATGGCGATTGCGCTTGGCGTAGAACCAACAAAGGCCGCGGAAATGCCTTCGTTTATGGTGAACCGTCCACCTGCACTTTGCAATGGTTGTAGCCATCGTGATACATTCGAGGCGTTAAATAAGGCAATGTCGCAATTTGCTGATCGTCATGTGTTTGGCGATATTGGTTGCTATACATTAGGAGCTTTGAAACCATTTGAATCGATTACGGCAACGGTAGATATGGGTGCGTCTATAACTATGGCAAAAGGTGCTGCTGATGCAGGTTTACATCCTGCAGTTGCTGTTATTGGTGACTCAACATTTACTCATTCGGGAATGACAGGCTTGTTGGATGCGGTAAATGAGAATACGAAAATGACGGTAATCATTTCCGATAACTCAACAACAGCAATGACAGGCGGACAGGATTCTGCAGGAACGAATAAGCTTCATCTAATTTGTAAAGGACTTGGTGTTGACGAAAAACATATCCGTACAATCTTGCCTTTAAAGTCACATTTAGATGAGAATGTGCAAATTCTTACCGAAGAAATTAATTATGATGGTGTGTCTGTAATTCTTGCACAAAGAGAATGCGTACAAACAGCAATGAGAAATAAAAAGAAGAAAGCAAATGATTAAGAATATAATACTTTCAGGTGTTGGTGGTCAGGGAATTTTGACAATCGCTTCAATTATAGACCTTGCCGCTATGCATTCTGGCTTGAATGTAAAACAAGCCGAGGTGCACGGAATGAGCCAACGTGGTGGTGATGTGCAGTCGAACCTTCGTATTTCCGATGAGGAAATCTATTCAGATTTGATTCCTAAAGGTAAGGCTGATATTATTTTGGCAATGGAACCTCTTGAAGCACTTCGTTATCTCCCTTATTTACAGAAAGATGGCATAATTATTACGGCTTCAGCTCCATTTAAGAATATTCCGAATTATCCAGATGAAAATCAGGTGATTGAAACAATCAAGAATAGTGGCTTTAAGCATATTATTATTGATTCGGATGAGATTGCGAAAAATCTTTCTGCTCGTTCGTTGAATGTCGTAATTGCTGGTGCTGTTGCCCCAATTATAGGCATTGATTCAAATGTGATGAAGGATAGTGTGAAGGAATTGTTTGCGGCTAAAGGCGAAGAAATTGTTGCTATGAACGTGAAGGCCTTCGAAACAGGTGTTGAATACAATAAAAACTTATAGAATATGATTTTTAATCCAGAAAAAGAATGTATGAGTCGTGAAGACCTTCGCAAATTGCAAAGCGAGCGACTAGTTAAAATCGTGAAACACGCATACGACAATGTGCCTTTCTATAAAAAGAAAATGGACGAACTTGGCGTGAAACCAGAAGATATACAATCTATCGATGATATAGTAAAATTACCATTTACTGTGAAAACAGATTTGCGTGAGAATTATCCAGATAAATTATTTGCTGTTCCTCGCAAAGATATTGTTCGCTTCCATGCTTCAAGTGGAACAACTGGTAAACCTATTGTAGCAGGTTATACTGCTCACGATGTAGAAAACTGGGCAGAAGGAACTGCTCGTTGTTTGGCTGCTTTTGGTGCTTCTGACGAGGACACAATTCAAGTTTCTTACGGTTATGGTTTGTTTACTGGTGGTTTGGGTGCTCACGACGGTGCCACAAAACTTGGTGCTGCTGTTTTGCCAACATCGGCTGGTAATACGGCAAAACAAATCATGTTGATGGAGGATTTAGGTTCTACAGGTCTATGCTGTACGCCTTCGTATGCATTGTTTTTGGCTGAGGAAATTGAAAAGCTTGGTGTAAAAGATAAACTTAAATTAAAATTCGGTGCATTTGGTGCAGAACCTTGGACTGAAAATATGCGTAAAGAACTTGAAGACAAGCTTGGAATTAAGGCATACGATATTTATGGCTTGACTGAAATTAGTGGACCTGGTGTTGGTGGAGAATGCGAATGTCAAGATGGAACACACCTTTGGGAAGATATGTTTTTCCCAGAAATCATCGATCCTGTGACATTACAGCCACTTCCTGAAGGACAAGAAGGTGAATTGGTTTTCACAACACTTGATAAATGGGGAATGCCAATGTTGCGTTACCGTACACGCGACTTGACACACTTGAATTATACAAAATGTAAATGTGGCCGTACTATGGTTCGCATGGGACGTATTCTTGGCCGTAGCGATGATATGTTGATTATTCGTGGTGTGAATGTGTTCCCTTCTCAAGTGGAAAGTGTCATTCTTGAATTCCCAGAATTCCAAGGTCAGTACTTTATCACGGTTGACCGCATTAACAATGTTGACACATTTCAAATTGATGTGGAACTTCGTGAAGAATTCTATAGCGAAAATAGTGCGGATATGGAAAAATACAAATCTGCTCTTACTGCCCGTCTCATTAGTGTGATAGGAATTAAACCAGATTTGCGTATTGTTGCTCCAAATAGCATTGAACGCTCAATGGGTAAAGCAAAACACGCATTAGATAAACGTAAATTACAATAATTGGTGGTGTGAATTTAGTAAGGCGAAATCGAAAGGTTTCGCCTTTTTTGTTTTTAGTACAATAATTATATATATTTGAAATATATTTCAATAATCGTTGGCTATGCTCGATCAGAAACTATTACAAAAACAGCAACAGAAACTATCTCCACAACAGATTCAAGTCATTAAAATGCTTGAAATTCCTACTATGGAACTCGAAACTCGTATTAAGGAGGAAATAGAGGATAACCCTGCACTCGAAGTTGATGGCGATAGCGATATGGATGATGAGCAAGAACGATTCGACGACAATGATTTGTCAAACTCCGATTCTGATGACGACGAACGCTCAGATGATGAGGTTAAGGAAACTGACAAAAACGATGAATTCGATATAGACGATTATTTTAACGAAGACGAATATTCAAACTATAAGTATTCTACCAATAACAATTCTCCAGATCAGGATAATAAAGAGATTCCATTTGCTGGTGGAAGTTCTTTTCAAGAAAATCTTCTTTCTCAATTAGGGATGCTTGACTTAAACGAGGATGAACTCGCCCTTGCAAAGTTTGTTATTGGTAATATTGACGAAGACGGCTATCTTCGTCGCGATTTGGAAAGTATTTCAGATGATATTTTATTGTTGCAAAACAAGTCCGTTTCGGTTGAAGAATTACAAAAAATTTTGTCTGCGATTCAAACTTTGGATCCTGCCGGTATAGGAGCAACATCCCTACAAGAATGTTTGGTGTTGCAGTTGGAACGCAAGCAGAAAACTGCTGAAACGGTGACGGCAAAAGCTATCTTACAGGACTTCTACGAAGAATTTACGAAAAAACATTACGATAAAATTCGTCAGGCACTTGAAATAGAAGAGGCGGATTTGAAAGCGGCAATCGATGTCATCATTAAGTTAAATCCAAAACCAGGAAATGGCACGGCAGATTCGTACGCGAAATCAATCACACAAAGTATCTATCCTGATTTTGTGCTTGAAAATCAAGATGGTGAAATGATACTTTCGTTAAGTGCCCGTAATGAACCAACTTTGAAAATAAGTCGTACATATACGGAAATGTTGCAAACGTATAAAACGACACAAAACGCCAACAAAAATCAAAAAGAAGCATTTGACTTTGTTAAGCAAAAGTTAGATTCTGCCAAATGGTTTATCGATGCTCTCAAACAACGAAACAACACCTTGCTTTCTACTATGAATGTAATCTTTGAATATCAACGAGATTTCTTTGTGTCCGGAGATGAGACAAAATTGAAACCTATGATATTGAAAGACATTGCTGAACAAACTGGATTGGATATTTCAACGGTTTCCCGTGTGGCAAATAGCAAATATATTCAAACACCATACGGAATATATCCGTTAAAATACTTCTTCTCTGAAGCGCTAACCAATGAAGCAGGTGAGGAAGTTTCTTCTCGTGAAATTAAGGCAATTTTGCAACAAACTATAGACGAAGAGGATAAAAAGAAACCTTTGACAGACGAACAATTGGCTGCTGTTTTAGCAGAAAAAGGTTATAATATTGCTCGACGTACTGTTGCAAAATATCGTGAACAACTTGGTTTGCCAGTTGGTCGTATGCGTAAAGAATTATAGAATGAAGAAATTTCTCACAATTTGTGCGTGGATTGTTTCTGTGGTATTTCATCCACTGGGAATGACCGTGCTTGGTTGTGTGTTGCTTAGTTTTTCGTTGTATTCTTCATTGCTTGGAGTACAGGAAACCTTGTCTTCAATGTTATTTTTAACGCAAACATTACCAATATTTGTATTGTTTTATGTGTTGCCACTATTGATATGTGGTCTTTATTTCCTGTTTTTTATGCGTACGAATCCGTACGATAAGCATCATCGACTTATGTTGTTGAGTATTGTGTTAGGAATTTATTCAGTGAGTTTGTTTAACAACTCATTGGGAATGTATTATACTCCTTATTTGTTGGGTTGCACCTTTGTGATTCTTATTGCAGAAATCATAACAGCTTTTTGGCGAATTAGTCTTCATACAATTGGAATGGGAGGATTGTTAGGCTTTTTCTTGGAAATGATGTTACACATGCAAGGAACCACAATTTTTACGATACTTTTCCCATTTCTTGTAATTGCTGCCGGATTAGTTGGTAGTGCCCGCTTGTATTTGCAAGCCCATACGCCAGCACAAGTGTATGTAGGCTATGTTGTCGGCTTCTTGGCAACTGGTGGTGTGGCAATGTTGCTTGGGTAGTGTGTATCTTTACTCTATAAGAGAAAATCATCGGTTTATTTCCATAAAATTTACTATTTTTATGCGATAAAATTTAGTAGATGAATCTGTTCTATCATATAGGTCGGTATATGTTACTTATGAAGAAGGCGATAGGCTTTCCCGACCAAAAACGAATGTTTTGGAGAAATGTCGGCAAGGAGATTGTGTCGGTGGGATATGATTCCATTGGCATTGTGTCGATAATCTCGTTCTTTATGGGTGGTGTTATGGCCCTTGAATTGGCTATGAATATGGAAAATCCTATTCTTCCGCAATATCTTGTAGGTCTTGGTACTCGTGATACGATTATCTTGGAATTTTCTTCTTCGGTAATTGCCTTGATTTTGGCTGGAAAAGTTGGTTCGAGTATCGCTTCGGAAATAGGTACTATGCGCATTACGCAACAGATTGATGCTCTTGATATTATGGGTATCAATTCTGCGAATTATCTTATTCTTCCAAAAGTAACGGCGGGAGCAATAACGTTTCCTTTCCTTTGCTGCATTAGTATGATTTTAGGTATTGTTGGTGGTTGGATAGTTGGCGATGTTACTGGAGTTGTTCCGTCTGTGCAATATGTTACGGGTTTACAATATTTATTCCAACCATTCTATGTGGTGTTTTCAAATATTAAGATGTTTTTGTTCGGTATATTAATTACTTCAATTTCATCTTATTATGGCTACTATGCAAACGGTGGTTCGTTGCAAGTTGGACAAAATAGTACGCAGGCCGTAGTTGTTAGTAGTGTAGCAGTTTTATTGTTTGATCTTTCACTTACCGCAATTTTATAGTTATGATTGAAGTACAAAATGTTTCGAAGTCATTTAAGGATGTGCAAATCCTGAAAAATGTCTCTACTGTTTTTGAGGAGGGAAAGGTTAACTGTATTATTGGTCGAAGTGGTTCGGGTAAAACAGTGCTTATGAAGTCTATTGTGGGACTTCACGAGGTTGATGAAGGACAAATCTTGTTCCATGGTCGAAATTACACAGCTATGAACGATAAGCAACGCAAGGAAATACGTAAAGAAATTGGGATGGTATTCCAAAGTGGTGCTTTGTTCGACTCTGAAACATTGGAAGATAATGTAATGTTTCCGCTTCGCATGTTTTCTGGTATGAGCGAAGAAGAATGTCGTGAACGTGCGAATTTCTGTCTGAAACGCGTTGAGGTTGTCAATAAAAATAATCTATATCCAGCGGAAATTAGTGGTGGTATGCAGAAACGTGTGGCGATTGCTCGCGCTATTGCGTTGAATCCTAAATATTTACTATGTGACGAGCCAAACTCTGGATTGGATCCAATTACTTCAATTGTGATTGATGAACTCATTCAAGGTATTGCACAAGAATATAACATTACGGCAATTGTAAATACGCACGATATGAACTCGGTAATGGAAATTGCCGACAAAATTGTGTTTATCTACAAAGGTGAAAAGTGGTGGGAAGGTTCAAAAGAAGAAATTTGGAAAACCGATAATAAAGAGGTGAATGATTTGATATTTGCTTCGGAATTAACGCAACGAATAAAGAAATCGTTCTTATGAGAAAGTTTATTGTAGCTGTTGTTCTGTCGGTTTTGTGCAGTGTCTCAATGCTTGCACAAACTGTTGGCTACTATCATGGGAAAAAGATAGTTGACGGGAAAATTATCTTTAAATATGCGTCTAATACATTGAAATCTGCTTCTGTGCAAGATGTCGTGTCTGACGGAACTCCTGCACATTCGTATTTGGAAGCAATTGGTGCTACTAATATCCGTCAGAAATTTTTGACGCAAATCTTTCCTGCTAATTGTGAAGATTGTGTTGATTTACGTTCTATTTATGAATGTGAATATCATGGCGAAATTCCTTTTGAAAAGGTTATATCAACTTTGAATGCGATGGAATGTATTGTCTATGCAGAACCTTCATACATAAGCGAGTTGTTGTATGTGCCAGATGATACAGAATATGGAAACGGAAATCTTTGGCACTTAAATACTTGCAAGGTCTTAGACGCTTGGGATGTTGAGCAAGGTGATAGTAGCGTTGTCATCGCAATTTTGGATGGTGGCATTGATATTATTCATTCCGATTTGATCAATAGAATCGCCTATAATGTGAACGATCCAATTGATGGTATAGATAATGATGGTGATGGCTATGTGGACAATTATCGTGGTTGGGATATGGCAGATGGCGATAATAATCCAACGAGCACTTTGGCAACGGAGCACGGAACCTATGTTGCTGGTATTGCAAGTGCAGAGGTTGGTAATGCGTTTGGAACAGCAGGTGTGGGCTACAAGACAAAATTTTTGCCGATAAAAGTTTGTAAAGATGGTTCAGCATCGGTAACGAATGGCTATGATGCGATAGTATATGCTGCCAATATGGGTTGCAAGGTGATTAATTGTTCGTGGGGAGATGACACGGGTACGAAGTATGGGCAAGATATTGTGAATTATGCCACAAAAAACTGCGATGCGTTGATAGTTGCTGCGGCTGGAAACTCTGCTGTGATGGATATGTATTATCCAGCATCGTACGACAATGTGTTGAGTGTTGGGGGTACGGTTGCAGGTGATTTTGTTTGGGCAGAATCAAGCAAAAAGGGTAGTCATTATAATAGATTTGTGGATATTTGTGCTCCAGCAAAAGGATTTTATTCTATTGCCAATAATGACAAAACAATAGCAATGTCGGGTGGAGGAACGTCGTTCTCAACACCAATAGTTTCTGGTGCTGCTGCTTTGGTGCGTAGTAAATACCCTAACTATTCCGCAATACAAGTTGGTGAACTATTGCGTGTTACGGCCGATGACATCTATGAAATGAATGAGGAAAAATATACGGATTTGTTGGGAAATGGTCGTTTGAATGTGTATAAAGCACTGACAAACACAACACTTCCAAGTATTCGTGTGAAGTCTTTCACAATACAAAATCCTCATATCTATGATGATGACTCGGTTGTTGTGGATGTAACGTTTAAAAATTATTTGAATGATGCCGTAAATTTCTCTGTGACTGCTCATTTTGAACAATTCCTAATTGATGATGCAACGATTGAATGTGGTTCATTCAAAGCCGGTGAAGAACAGACATTTACATTTGTTTTCCATTCTGCAATGGAACCTGTGATTGGCTTTGATACTTATTGCAAATTTGTATATACTGCCGATAATGGTTACAGAAGCTTTGAATATGTTCCTGTACAGTTAAACACAGATTATTTTGATTTTGAATTAGGACAAATTCAATCGACTGCAACTCGTGACGGTAGTATAGGGGTGTATTCTGTTTTTGCAAATCAGAATGGCTTTAACTATAACAATAACGGCAATTGTATCTACCAGGCTGGATTAGTCTTGGCGGAAAATCAATCAACAGTATATTCTAGTTCATATTGGCATAGAGATTTTGACTTTGGCACATTTCCAACAATGTACGATGCTGATAGTTGCGATGCTTTGATTTATTCTGATTTTTCTGTAGAAAATATAGATATTTCACAATATATCTATGGTTGGGAAGATACGGCTGCATTGATTTATGAATACAGAATACGAAGCTTTAGAGATTCCACGTTGCACAATTTACGATTTGGAAATTTCATTGATTGGGATATTTTGAATTCTTCGTACAATAAGATTTGGTATGTCGACAGTTTGCAGCTTACGGTTGCTTGTAGTGTTGACCCTCGTACATATTTTGTAGGTTATATGCCACTTGATACAAATAAAAATGGCATGTATGCATTTAATGTTGGAGACGATGTTTTATACTATGATGACGGTTTTACTACAAATGAATTGTGGTATGCACTAACGCATCAACAAACATCGGCAGGAAGTACGTATGCAGGAGCGGAAGTGGCAGCATTCCAATATACGCTTGTTGACAGCATTGCTCCATACGATGTTGCAACAGTTCGTTTTGCATTACTTGCAGCAGATACGAAAGAACAATTATACGAGCAAGCATTGCGTTTTCAGCAAAGGTATAATCTTCGTTCAGAATCTGTTGATACGATTCAACCTGTTGCAATTGATGTTGTTGAATTTGACGAAATTCGTATGTGTAACCAAGATGGCAAGTCATACTTACAATTCCCGATGAATCATAGTACTTATACGCTTTCGGCAGTTTCAATAGATGGAAAATTATTGGAACGACATACTATTTCACCAGAAATTACCGTATTCCCAATAACGAATATGTCAGCAATATATATGTTGGTGGTATCTGACGGAAAAACAATAAAGCAATTTATAATCCATAACTAATGTTGAAGCGAATCTGTACATTTTTGATGCTGTTGTTGCCTTTGTGCGTGTGTTCGCAAGTAAAGGATTTTAGTAAGGATGAATATAATCTTATTACAATATATTCAAATATTTCGCGCTTTGCAACGGAAGAAGAAAATCTAAAGAACAACAAGATTTTCATAACAATATTGGATTCTGTTTTGAAAATTCCAGAATCATTTCATTATGCGTTCAATGACTTGAACATAGGGAAGGTAACTGCGCCAGATCAAACCTTCCGTATTTTTACTTGGTTTGTTGTGCATACAAATGGAACATACGAAACATTTGGCGTGTTGCAACAATATTTTAAAGAAACAAATACGGTGGAAATCTATCATCTTCAGGATTTTGCCACTTCAATGAAAGATCCTACGATGGCAAACTGTACGCCGAAGTTTTGGTATGGTGCAACCTACTATGATATTCGTGCCTTTAAGTACGATGATGTTACTACTTATGTCTTGTTAGGCTGGCGTCCAAATACAATATATACGCAGAAAAAAGTGATTGAAACCTTCCGATTTGACAAAAAAGGTAAACCTGCTTTTGGTCATCAAATACTTGAATTAAAAGGGAAAGGATACAAAAAGCGTATTGTATTTGAATATTCCTCGAAGCAAACGATGATGTTGCGTTACGAGAAAAAGAAGAAAATGTATGTGCTTGACCATATTGGTCCTGCGGATGCTCGATACGAAGGTATTTATGAATATTATGGCCCAGATTTCTCTATCGATGGCTATAAATTCAAACAGGGGAAATTGCATTATATTCCTGATATTGATTTACATAGCCCGCGTCAGAAGTTCTCCGACTATATACCAGAGAAATTAAAGTCGAAGAAGAAAAAAGAAGCAGAATCTGGACTTTGATTGACTCGCTATGCAACTTGAAACCGACGCGATTGTTCTGCACACAATAAAATACTCGGAAACGAGTGTGATTGCACATATCTACACCGAACAATACGGAAATGGCTCATATATAATGAGTGGTGTACGAAAAAATCGTTCGAAGATGGCCATGTTTCAACCTTTGTCGTTGGTAAAAATTACCTCGATGCGCAAGAAAGACCCGAGTCAAATACATAGGCTTACATCTATTCAATTTGATTTGGTTCCTGTTAACATATCTTCAAATGTGGCAAAATCTACGATTGCGTTGTTTATCGGAGAAGTATTGAATAGGGTTTTTCGTGAAGAAGAATGTAATGAATTGATTTTTCGATATATACGAACATTTGTTGCATTGTTGGAGGAAAGTCAAACAAATTATTCCAACTTACATATATTGTTTCTATTGCATCTTACTCAATTGTTGGGTGTGTTCCCAAATAATAATTTTGATGAACAGAATACTGTTTTTTCTCTTTTACATGCACAATTTGTCCCGCAGGACAGTGAGGATGGAACCTTGTCGTTGAGTGATAGCGCATTATTCGCACGTTTATTGCAAACAAATGAATTGACTGACGATATAGATTTGCAACAAGCTGATAGACAACGTCTTTTGTCTATTCTGTTGCGATATTATGATGTACATATTTGCAGTACTCAAAGTATCAAATCGTTGGAAATATTAAAGATGGTATTTGAATAAAAAAAGAGACAATGTATTGTACATTGTCTCTTTATAAATAAACGTTTTGTTGTCGTTTGTTATTGTAAGCCGTGTAGGAATTCTACAAATTTTGCAGTGGCGCGACCACGATGGCTCATGCTATTTTTAAGGTCAAGAGGCATTTGTGCAAATGATTCTTTGTATCCCTTTGGAACAAAGATAGGATCATAACCAAACCCGCAAACTCCTAATTTTTCAGTTGCAATTTCGCCTTCAACTTCACCTTCGAATAAATATTCTTTCCCGTCTAAAATACATGCAATCACTGTCTTAAAACAAGCACGTCTGTTGGTAACACCTTGTAGTAAACGTAGTGTTTTTTGAATATTATCTTCGGGAGTGCAATCTTCACCGGCAAAACGTGCAGTGTAAACTCCAGGAGCACCGTTTAGCGCATCAATTTCAAGACCAGTATCATCGGCAAAACAGTTTTTCCCTGTTCTGTCGTATACCCAATGAGCCTTTTGTAAAGCATTTTCTGCTAACGTTTCACCTGTTTCAGGAATTTCGCCTTCGCAGTTTGCTTGTTTTAGGTTCAATATTGAATATGAGTCACCGATAATTTTTGAGATTTCCTCTAATTTATGACGGTTGTTCGATGCAAAAATGAGTTCCATATCTGCTTGATTCTCTTATTTTAAACCGAAAAGTTTTTTAACGTCTTTTACCTTGTCTTCTTTTTCCCAAGTGAAAAGTTCAACTTTTTTAGTGATAGTTTTTCCGTCTGCGCCAACAAATGATTTTGTTACTGTTTCTGGAGTTCTACCCATGTGGCCGTATGAAGCAGTTTCTTGGTAGATAGGATTACGTAATTTTAGTCTATCTTCGATTGCTTTTGGACGCATGTCGAAGATTTTACTGTCTGCTATTTTTTGTGCGATTTCGCCATCGGAGATTGCCAATTTCGAAGTACCGTATGTGTTGATGAATAAATTCATAGGTTCAGCAACACCAATTGCGTAGGCTACTTGTACAAGAACTTCGTCGGCAACACCTGCAGCAACAAGGTTTTTAGCCAAGTGACGAGCTGCGTATGCGGCTGAACGGTCAACTTTTGAAGGATCCTTACCAGAGAATGCACCACCACCGTGAGCTCCTTTACCACCATAAGTATCAACGATGATTTTACGACCAGTAAGACCAGTGTCTCCATAAGGACCACCAATTACGAATTTACCAGTTGGGTTTACTAATAAGTTATATGAACCTTTTAGAAGGTTTTTGTATTCTGGATGAAGTTTTAAAACACGAGGAATAAGGATTTTTTCTACGTCTTGTTTGATAGTAGCAACCATTTCTTCGTCAGCTTTCAACTGATTTTTTTCATCTTTTATGAATTCATCATGTTGAGTTGAGATTACGATTGTGTCAACACGTTTTGGTTTGTTGTTGTCGTCGTATTCAATTGTAACTTGCGATTTTGAATCAGGACGAAGATATTTCATCTTTTTACCTTCACGACGAATTTCAGCAAGTTCAATCAAAAGATTGTGAGCCATATCAAGAGAGATAGGCATACGGCTTTCTGTTTCGTTACAAGCGTAACCGAACATCATACCTTGGTCGCCTGCACCTTGATCATACGATTCCTTGCGTTCAACACCACGGTTGATGTCTGGCGACTGACCGTGAAGTGCCGTTAGAATACCACAAGATTCGCTGTCGAATTTGTATTCACTTTTCGTGTAGCCAATTTTTTTGATAACGCCACGAGCGATGTCTTGTTCATTAATTTTTGCTTGTGTTTTGATTTCACCGGCTACGATAACTTGGCCAGTTGTTACCAATGTTTCGCAGGCAACTTTTGAAGTCGCATCTTGAGCAAGAATGTTGTCAAGAATTGCGTCGGAAATTTGGTCAGCGACTTTGTCTGGATGACCTTCAGAAACTGATTCTGATGAAAAAAAATATCCCATAACTACTTTATAAGGTTAATTAATAAATAATAATGGGAAAAATTGGAAGTGAGAACCTGTGCTGTTTTAGCATTTTTTTCTGTGGTTGCAATCAAATCAAATCTTTCCACTTGTACAATGCAAATATATGCTTTCTTTTTGGTTTGGCAATTGTAAAAAGTTTTTTTGTATAAGATTTTAAGATTTAATTAATCTTTGCTATAGTCTGTATTATGTGTAGGAGGCATAGAAAACGATATTTGTGTACAAGTATTAGGAGTTGAAATATTATATATAGGAAATTTAGATGGTTATTAAGTTAAATTAATTTATAGGCTTGAAAAATTTGTTTATTTTTGCTTATAGGTAGAAATTTACTATTAAAATGAGAAAACCATTACTTGTATTGCTTGTGCAATTTGTTGCTATTCATGCAGTGTTTGCACAGTTAGAAATTGAAACAACAGTTCCGACGGGATTTGACGAAGCCATAAACGTGGGCGTTGGAGAAGGATTATTTCAAACTATAGTAAGAAATACAGGAACTTCAACCATTGAGGTTAATGGGTTACAAATACTCCACACTCGTGGTTTGGAGATAACATCTGCAAATTGTGAGTTTTATAACGAAACATATAATATGTCATATACGGGTAATAGTATTGTAACGGGAAATCCCATTGACTTATTGCCAGGACAAGAAATAACCTATTCTTATACCAAACGTGCAAGTTGTGATATCGTTCCTGAAGCATCTTCGGGATACTCATTGCAAGTGATTGATACTATTATTGTTTTGACAAACGAAAATGGAACGAGTTATTCAGGACAATCAAACTCATATCCTATATTGATTCCAGGTCTATCAGTAATTGTTCCCGAGTCTCCGTATAACAACAAAGTGGTTGTGTTTCACGATGATTTCAAGGACACTATAACTATCAAAAATGAAGCAAATGCAGGGCATGTAAAAAATCTTGTCATACAGATGGAATACTCCAAGGATATTTTGTCCGTTAATACCATAGAAATATGTGCCAATGGCAATACACTTTCTTTTTCAACCCAGCAAGACGTAATAGAACTGAACAGTTCTGATTTGGAACAATTAGGTTTTCAAAATGGTATAATGCCAAGCAATAGCCAAATTCAAATGATTGTTTCGGGACGAGTTGAAAATTACGCAACAACCACCCAAGTAAGATATTCTGTTGATTTCAAGGCATTTGATTCTAAATGTGGTCATCTAAAAAATGCCGAAGGCGTAAAATATTTTCAACAAACATCACCAAATCCACAAATGGAAGTTGATTTATATGTTGTTGAAAAAGGAAATTTTTGTGGTAAATCGGCTATCGTTGATGTAATATGTCGAAATTATGCTATAGATATTCCTGCTAATTTGATAATGGATGGATATATCTCAATTTCATATTCAACAATAAGTATAGAAAAAGTTGAAGTAGAAGGACAAGAATTGGTAAAATCAGAACGAGGTTATGAGCTGCCAAAGAAAGACGGTGCTATATATTCCGAACTAAAAGGTGGCGACTCAGTAACTTTTCGTCTATATGTCAATATACCAGAACGTTCATATTATCAACGAACGATGATGTATTGTTATTTTCACGGCAAGGATATATCGGGAAAGGATTTGTCTAATTTTAGCAATACCAACGATGAAATCTACGATGTACAATCATCTATAGAAGGACCTGCTACGTTGGATACAAAAAAGAAACCCAATGGAATATACACATGTAGTTGCAAAGCCAAAAGGATACCAATGGATAACACTATGTTGGTAGATTACGATATGTATGCCTACATTGGAGGTGTTGAGTATAAAAAACTTACGTTTGATTCAATGGGAGAAATAAAGGATACGTTTTCTACTAATATTCAAGCTTGTACATCTGACGATATTCAACTTGAAATGGTAATAAAATCAGACGGTTGCCAAAATTATATACCAATAAGGCAAACAGAGGCAAATGTCGTACAACGATGTTGGGAGAATGGAATACAATATACAAGATATCCTATTAAAAATAGCGGAAGCGGCTCTGGTAGTGGGTTTCCTCAAGATGAGGATGACAAACGAGTATGTACTGATATGTATGTTGATACTACGGCATTAAGTACGCAAAAGACAACAGCTTGTGATAGTGTGAACATTGTATCTAAGGCGGTTGTAACCTATAGTTGTTCAAATATCGAATGTGCCGCCCCCAAAAATATTGTAGTAAAATTTTTTGACCATAATAAACAGTTAGACAAACTCAATGTTGCAGATGTAAAAATAGGTGATATTACAGGAACTCCAGTAAATTACATAGAACCTAACTCAATATTTTATAAATGTGATTATACAAACAAGTGTGATCAGGGTACAGAGGAAATCTCTGACACAATACTAATAACAGCCAATCTAAAAATGCCTAAAACACATTTGGAAGAAACAAGAACTGACGCCAATATACAAGTTGGTGTCGGTTATATCCATAAAGACACAATGAATATATCCCCTTTTTCATGGGGAGAGGAACTTTCCATATTTGATGCGACACCAAATTTCGAATCGTCAGTTGATTTGGGGCACTGTGATGATTGCTGTATATATGTAAATCTTCCGAATACGGGATATGAAGGTGTTAGTAGCATAGTTGTCAATAAAGTGGAATTCCCAGGTTTTGAATATAGCTACTATCCCAACAAACCTGTGTACACACCTGTCTCATCTACCGTAAATGACCATATTCGTCAAGGGGAACAGCAATTGTACAAAACAAATATTTTCCCTCAATGTGCCCCCGATGGATATAAGCCAGATACGAAAGCAGTTACTATTTGGTACACGGATTTTGCCGATAAGACTTGTCAAAGAGAAGTTGTAAAAAATGTGTATGTATCATCGTATGATATGGAATACAAATCAGCTGATATCCATATTTATCCTACGGAACGACAACAGGCAATAGGACAAACTACGACGTGGACAGTTCGGGTGGTGAATGAAGGTTCGTATAGAGCAGAACATGTTATGTTGAAGTTTACAATCAATCCAGAAAACACAATGGCTCTCTATCTGGAAGAATTTATGATGGGGGCGAACATAATTGATGATTATCAAGAGTTTGGTGGTAGTTTCTATGTTCCTATTGGAAGAATAAATAAAGGAGAGGAGAAAGATTTAAAGATATCAGTATCTTATGGGAAATGTGCAGAAGAAGGCATCAGCATCATAAACGTAGAATCTGCTTGGAGTTGCGAAAGTCTTTCTCCCCAAAATTTTGATAATTTTAATTGTGGAGGTTCCACTATATTAGAGTTGGAAAATATGGTGGCGGTATTGAGTGCTGTGGAAACATACCCTAAGGAATATTTCAATCTTTGTGAAGAAATTCCAATTCACTTGACAATTGATAACATTGGTCGGGCTGATTTAACTCAATTGGGCTTTTGGTTCATAAAAGACGAAGAAACATACACTATCACAGATAATGAAATTAACAGGGAGTATAAAGGGGGAAAAGGCGTTGTTTCCCAAAATATGGAAATTTCAGATATGAAAATAAATTTATATAATGAAAATAGCATACTCTCTATTATACCATTAAAATACGACAATAATAATTATTCTAATTCGGATGTTTTCAATCCATTAAAAGCGTCAGAAAAAATAAATCTTAATTTTAACTTACAACAACATTGTAGTTCTAATCAATATCAAACAGACACGGTAAAATTTAGTGTAAGAGCATTTACGAATTGTGGAAATAAGCAGGAAAAAGAATTTCAATTTATCCCTAAATTAAAGGGGTTTGAACAACTAGATTCTATTTTTGTTACATCATCAACAACTGGATTTACCGAATATAAAGGAATGACAGAAGTCTTGATTTCTATTAACAATACAACCAATACATTAATTGATAGTGCGTATATCTCTGTCATATTACCGAAAGGGTTTGAGTATATTGATTACACACCGATAGATAATTCTATAATTACGGGACTATATCAAAGTTCACAGTCAGACGGAACAATTTTGTTACAATGGGAATTGGAACAAGGGCGACATTTGGCTGCACAAGATTCTGTAATGATTAGTGTAAGAATACGTGCCACAGATGATTGTGCAAACACTGCGACTTTATTGACCATGTGTACCTTAAAACGTCAAATGGCTGATTGTGATGGCAATATATGCAAAGTGGCACAGAGTACCGAAGCACAACGAATTATGTTAGTTCCTATAAAAAAAGACAACGAACCTGTTTTGAGTGGACAGGAAAGTGTTTGTGCTGGAAATCCAGTAGAATATATGATAGAAGGGAAAGGAATACAAAATATTACTTGGCAATTTTCCGATGAAAATACCAACATAAATTCTTCGTCGGAAAACAGCGTACAAGTGATATTTCCGCAAGCAAATACAATAACTCTTTCCGTAAGCATTGATGGAGATTGCGAGGATTATAAATTAACAAAGACAATAACTGTTTCGGATGTCCCGAACGTTCAATTACCAGATACAATACGTGTTAAATGGAACGCATTGAATGCGTTATTGGATAGTTTGTACACCATAGGTCAATGGGATTCTCCGTTTGTGATAAATGAATGTGGAAACTATTACAAAACGGTAAGCAAAGAAAACCAATGTGGATTGGCAAATAAAAATGTTGTATTACGCGTAACCGATTGTTGCGACACCGTAACTGTTGGTGACATAGTAGAAACAGAACTACAGGGAATCACGACATACGACGCATTTCTGTTGAGGTATTATTTGAAACATAGAGGTGCCTTGCAACCTACTTCAGACGAAACATTTCAATTACATTTGCGTGACAACATTTGTGAAGAAAAAATAGTCCCATTAAGGGAATGCTTTGAAAAGCGCGCGGATATGAATAAAGACGGCGTTATTAATGAAGTAGATGTAAAATTGTTACAAGACATTATAAAATAAGTAGATATGAAAAAGTTTTTTGGATATTTAGTATTAAGTGTATTATCTGCAATAACATGTATGGCACAATATGCAGAGAATTTTGATATTACCCCCAAGGGCTTTTCAGGCGATTTTATACAAGTAGTTGCTTTAAATGACAACCATATATTGGCGTTAGCAAATAATGATTGTTTGTATGAAAGCTCTGATAGTGCAAAAACATGGATGGTAACAAATGCTCCTTTCAAGGGTGCCAAGCAAATGAAAAAGGTTAATGACAATGATATCTTTTTATATAACGCAGAAACTATTTATAAATCAAGCGATAACGGGAAAACATGGCGTTTGTATGAAACTAATGGAATACCCAAAGTATTGGAATCATATAAAATGGAATATGAAAGTTTGTTTTATAAAAATGAAGACACTCTTTTTATTACATCTACAAATAGAGTAAACGGAAGTAAAATATATAGGACAAACAATGGTGGGAAAGACTGGAATTTAGTTGCGGAAAATTTATATGGAAGAAATATTTCTACTAATATTACAAGTTTACATTTTGTTTCGCATACCAAAGGATATGCTTTTGGTGCTGGATATTATGCTGAAACAACCGATGGCGGTTCAACATGGACAAAAACCATATTGGATAATTATGAAACATATTTTTATGCAGGTATTGTTAAAGACGGAACATTGATACAGTCTTACGCATCTTCGTCGAATTCTGTCCCTGATTTAGAAGATGTAGTGTGGTACAAGGCTGGTATATACAGATTTCTTTCGTTCGAAGAAGCTGTGATTGGAAATTGGGATCAAGCCATTCATAAGACATACGATGGAGGACAAACATGGGAGATAAAAAAGAATGATATAAACGGTTATTTTCGTGATATTTGTTGTATTGACAAAAATGTTATTATTCAAGTAGGAAAAAACCTCACATCCTATGTTACGACCGATGGTGGGAAAACGTGGACAAAATATGTGTATGGAGGTGCAGAAGGTTTTAACGACATTTATGCAAAAAATGAAAGAGAATGCTTCTTAATAGGGAAAACAGGTAGAATTTTTCATACAATGGATGGTGGTAAAACGTGGATATGGCAAGATTTATATATAACTGGATTAAGTAATATGACGTTTCCATCCCAAGATACAGGGTATGTAATATCAAATGATATATTGTTGATGACTGCCGATGGTGGAAAAACGTGGGTTCAGAAAGCAAACAAGCATGGAGGGACATTAATAGATTTTGTAACTCCACAAATTGGTTTTGTGGGATTTGTCCCTAATGTGGCGTATCTTGCTAAAACAACAGACGCAGGAGATTCGTGGGTAGTAAGGACTAATAAAACGTATAGAGAGAACGTAAATCCTTATAGTTTCGATTTTAGAAACGAAAGTGAAGGTCTTGTAACGGGGAAGGGGAATCTTTTGCTCCATACTACAGACGGTGGACAAACATGGGAACTAAAAGAAACGATTCCTAACAATTATTATGTTTGGTCTGTACAAAATGTGACCGATAAAGGTTGGCTCGTTTCGGTGGTTGAAGGAGATTTTTTTGGAATATTTTTCTGCGACAATGATTTTAATAGCCAGTTGGTTTTTGAAGGTGACGGTAGTGATAATAGTGCAAGATATATCATTTGTGTAAATGATTCCGTTTACTATCAACCCATCAATAACACGCATTACATTTCACGCGATTATGGGCTGACATGGGAAGATGCCAATTTTGATATAAAAGGACAACGTAGTTTTGCAAATGAACACTTGGCATATTCATTTGATTCTGAATATCATTTATATAAAACATGTATCAATGTTCGTGATATAGAGATAACCATAGAACAAATAGAATATAGGCAAATTGAATTTACCACAAACATAGAAGAGAATGTGTTTGCTAATGTCTATATAAAAGACGATAACGGGAATTTACATGGTTTATTCCCCAATTATGAGATAAAAAAAGACATTCCTTGTGTAATTGATTTACCACAAGATTTGTCTGATGGTTCGTATAAGTTGTTTATTGAATCACTAAATTCAGCATACAAAGACACAGAATCAGAACCGTTTGAAGTTTCTGACGAAACAGCAGTGTTAGATATTTCAAAGAATCAAACATATAGTGTTCAGGGTAAAACATTGTATATATATGACTCAAATGCGAAATTATACACTGTTTTAGGTACTGAAATTCCATTGATTAATGGTTATATAGAGTTAAAAACGGGAGTATATATATTAGTAAATGAAAATGAAACATATAAGATAGTAATACGATAATCGAAACAAATCATAGGATTTATACAATGTACAATAGTTTCTTTCCATATTACAGTATTAAGGCAACCCCCGAATGTGGAGTTTGGGATACGCTAAAGACAGAAAAACATGGTATGTGTGGAGAATATTTATACTGATATATAGTTAGTCAATGCGATACGGTTTATTCCGACAGTGTTGTAGTTATGGTTGAGAACTGCTGTGGAGAGAATCCTATGGGTGACATAGTGATAACAGACAGACAAGGTGTAACCACATTTGACGTGGAAGTCCTCAGATATTATCTAAAACATCCAGAATCCTTGGTGAAAAAATCAGACGAATACGAATCTTATTATCTACAAATGGAAGATTGTGGGGAAAAAATAAAAGAAGTGGAGTTGATTCGTTGCTTCACGCAGTGGATTGACATCAACGGAGACGGTAATGTTGATGAAAAAGATGTAAATGAGTTAATAAAATTGGTACGTTAAAACTATTGGTTATGAAAAAGATTATTCTTAATAATATTATTATATTGTGGTCTATTTTTTCACTTTCAGCTCAAACGACCACTATTGACATTACGCCCCTAGGTTTTTCTGGAAACTTTTTAAAAGTAGTTTCTCTGGAAAATAAGCAAGTGTTGGCTTTGGCAAATAATGACTGTTTGTATGTCAGTGTAGATAGTGCAAGAACATGGAGTGTAAAAGAAGCACCTTTTAAGGGAGCTGTAGAATTGAAAAAATTTGATGATGGTATATATTTATATAATTCGGAAACGATATATAGATCAATAGATAATGGTATTTCTTGGAATAAATTTGAAACAAATGGCATTCCCAAGGTATTGGAATCATACAAGATGGAATATGAGCATATATTCTATAAAAACACCGACACACTTTTTATATCTGCTACAAACAGAGTAAACGGGAGTAAGATATATAGAACAACCAATGGTGGAAAAGACTGGAGTTTAGTAGCAGAAAATTTATATAGTAGAAACATATATAATGGTGTTGTAAGTTTACATTTTGTTTCATCCCAAAAAGGTTATGCATTTGGATCTGGGTATTATACAGAAAGCAATGATGGTGGGGCAACATGGACGAAACATGTGTTGGAGAATTATGAAACCTATTTTTATGATGGTATAGTTACAAATGGTGTATTGATACAGTCATATGCTTCATCATCTGTAATTGTTTCTGATTTGGAAAATGTTGTGTGGTATAAAGCAGGGATACATCGTTTTGTTTCATCGTCGAATAAGGTGATTGGTAATTGGAATAAAACTGTTCATTATACAAATGATGACGGCCAAACATGGCAAACAAAGAAAAATGAGATTGAAGATTATTTTAATGATATTTGTTGTCTTGATGAAAAAGTGATGATTCAAGTTGGCAGAAACCTCACCTCCTACGTCACAGTAGATGGAGGTGAAACTTGGACAAAATATGTACACGGAGGTGGAGAAGGATTTGCACAGACATCAGGTGCTTTATATGTTATTGATGAAACTGAATTTTTTGTTGGAGGCAACACAGGACGATTGATTCATTCTGCAGATGGTGGCATTTCATGGGGTTGGCAGGATATATATACCAATAGTCTTCATAATATAGTATTCCCTAGCAAAGACACAGGTTATATTGTAAGTAACAAAGGGCTTTTAAAAACAATTGATGCTGGGAAAACATGGATAGTCAATTCAACCAAGGGAAATTATCAGTATGTGGAATTTCCAACAAATGAATGTGGTTATTTGGGATATTCAAGTAATACCCCCGCATTGTACAAAACTACTAATGGAGGCTTGACGCTAAAAGCAATGTATACAGCGGTTTATGGAGATAATAAAACGGGTAAAGAACCTTTCTCGTTTATTACAGAAACAAAAGGACTCGTGTGTGCAGACAACGGAAATATGTTATATACAGCAGACGGAGGTAAAACTTGGGAATTGAAAAATATAGGATTGGAAGAAAACGAAAAGATGGAAAGTATTGTTTCAGTGGGAATCCAAGGGTGGTTACTTAATACCCAGAACGAAAAAACGACAAGGATTTATTATATAGACACAGTTTTCAACCTTGTCACAGTTCACGAATTTGATGAAGACGAAGGTGTTGGCTATAATCTAAAAAAAGTAAATGATTCTCTTTTTTATATCGATATGTATAAAGACGGAGAAGGCGTAGTGTATTTTGGTAATTTTACAAATTGGTACGAAACAGAAATACCAGCTAAAACAGCCACGTATGCCTATAATGAGCACGTTGTTTATACAATTGATGCAAACACTGCATCTGTTTATAAAACTATTGTTTATGAGGATAGTCTTCAAGTCTCGTTGCAAAGAGATTTGCCTTACAGGTACACCCTATTTTCAAATGTGCAGAATGTTCCGTTGAATTTGTTTTTAACAAATAGTGCAGGGGAATTTATTTGGTCGGGACAACTTAATTCGGGCAATGGAGAATCAACGTTAGATTTCCCAGAAACAATAGGATATGGTTCATACCAATTGCAGGTAGAACCAGAGAAAGGTTATTATTACAAAACGACAGAGCCAGTAGAAATAATTATAGATGCAAATAATACATCCGTAAAGGAACTTTCCCCAGCGAAGGGGTATATGCTATGTGGCAATATTTTATGTATAGAGAGTTTTTCAGTAAAATTATATACTATAACAGGAATAGAAATACCTATTACAAACGGAGTTGTAGAATTGCAATCGGGAATCTATATGCTCGTAGATGGAGAAGAAACATATAAGATAGTAATACGATAATCGAAACAAATCATAGGATTTATACAATGTACAATAGTTTCTTTCCATATTACAGTATTAAGGCAACTCCCGAAGGTGGAGTTTGGGATACGCTAAAGACAGAAAAACACGGTATGTGCGGAGAGTACAAGTATAAATATACTGTAACTAAATGTGATAGTACCGCAACAGACAGCATCGTGATAATAGTTGAGAATTGCTGTATGGAGAATCCACATGGTGATTTAGTGGAAACGGAACGAGCCGGCGTAACAACATACG
>DCIX01000024.1 GCA_002317135.1 Bacteroidales bacterium UBA1715 | reverse complement strand
CGCCTGAGGAAGAAAATAATGGAGATAATGAAAATGCTACCGGTACCGTAACTATTGAAAATGGTGCTATTATGGCTGCTTTCTCGGTTTCAGCAACTGAAAAAGTGTATTTCTCGCAAGGCAACTTGCAATACCAAGCAAGCACAGAAACCTGGTGCTTTGCAGAAAACCAATATGATATGATAGGAGAGGCAAATAAAAACATTTCTTCCACATATAGCGGTTGGATAGACTTGTTCGGCTGGGGAACAAGCGGTTATAACTCAAAATATCCGTATATGACAAGTACAGATTATAGTGATTACGGTGTTGTAGGTGATAAATATGCCGACATTGCAGGTACAAACTTCGACTGGGGCGTATATAATAAGATAAGCAACGGCGGAAATGTTGCAGGTCAGTGGAGAACGCTAACGTATGAAGAATGGGATTATGTATTTGAAGAAAGAGCCGATGCAAGTTCTTTGAAAGGTTTAGCTACCGTAAATGGTGTAACAGGATTGATATTGTTGCCAGACAACTGGACAACGCCAGGCGGTATTACATTCAAAAGTGGAATGAATGGTTTCGACAGCAATACGTATTCAACAAGTGAGTGGAGTAAGATGGAAGCAAACGGTGCCATTTTTCTTCCGGCTGCTGGCTACCGCTACGGTTCGGACGTTAGCTACGTGGGTTCCCTCGGGAACTACTGGTCGTCTTCGGCTAACGACGGCGGCAACGCGTACTGCCTGTACTTCTACAGCGGCAATGCCAACGTGTACTACTACAACCGCTACCGCGGACAATCGGTTCGCTTGGTGCGTGGTTTGTAGAATTTACCATTTCCAAGCCAAAGAACAACAAACATAATAAACCCCGAAGAATGGCGGTTACCAGCCACGGAGTGGCAGCAAACCGCCAGCCTTCGGGATGGGAAATAAAAATGATATAATTAATTCAAATCGCAGAATCCATTTCGGGTTCTGCGATTTTTTTTATTTATAATTAATGGATATTATTTCCAAAATATATTGAAATTTAATGGAATATATAGGGCAGAGCAGAGCCCTGCCCCGACGGGAAATAATTAAGAATTAATCATTAATCCGTATTCGTTTTACAAAATAATACGGATTATTTTCTGCTCCCCAGCCTTGATAGAATCGTTTAACTCCTTCAAGTTCCGAACCTTCAAAATCTATGATGAGGTTTGTTCCTGCGTATTTTTGTATTACAGAGTCAATGAGCAGAAACATTGCGGATTTTTCTTTTCCTTCGGTAGAACTTGCAGGAAAAAGATAATATAGCCGGTTCCCTAATTTTAGAAAAATTGCTGTCGCGTATCGATTTGTTCCGTCGGTTATGGAATATGCTTCCCATTCAATAGCTTGCAAGATATTGATTATTGGTTGTTTATATGGAGTGTAATGATTTGCCGTATCGTTTGCAAGAAGCATTTCTATTGCTTGCTCTTGTTCGAACAATTGTTCGCAAAAAATATTTTTCTTCTGCGCTTTTACGATGTTTCGAATCGTGTTTCTCGAAAAGTTGTTTCGTAAATCCTGATACGACTTGTTGAGATTTAGAACATAGTTACTTTTCTCTTTTGTTGGTTCTAATAAAGGCTCAGAAAGACTAATTCGCACGAACTTGTAGCGTTTAAATATTTCTATAAATTCGTTTTTCTCTTCTTTTGAAATAGTCCTATTTGTATAGATGGTATATTGTTGAGACAGAATAGGTTGTACTACATACGAGATTCCCAATCGTTTCTTTATAGGAATAGGAAACACGGCATCGTAATCGTCGAGCACCAGTGCTTCCCAATTCGGGCAGACAACGTCGAGGAATTGGGATTTCGCATACAGTGAGGAATACGCAGATTGTTCAATAATTGCATTCCATTTTTGTCTGTCAATTTCTGTATGTGAAAGTTTGCGTATCACCTTTTTCTTGCTTTTTTCTTAGCGTTCATTCTGCTTTTTAGCGGTTGCTTGTGCTGATTGTACGCTTGCGATTTTTTCTTGTCTTTCTTCATTTTCTTGAGCGTCTTCTTATCTTGAATCTCTTTATGGTGACGAGTATATTCTTTCTCCTTGCGTTTTTCCCTGTGGCGCATCATGCGTTGCTGTGCCTTGTCGGAAGGATTTAGTTGTATTTGTGCCTCTTTTTTTACCTCTTCCTGGATTTCTTCGTCGTATTCTTCAGAATCGTCGTTTGGAATAAAACCTTTCTTATGTCGTTGCGCATCGGCAACCGAGCACGAAAGGAAAACAATGCATAAAATGAGTAGTATTCTTTTCATAAAAATATGTACTTTGCACAAAAATACAAAGTTTCATCTATGTATGCTCGTTTACAAAATATTCTTATAGTTTTTATATGCATTTTTATTTCTTCTTGCGGAAAGAAGGATAATCCGGTCCCTGTAACAGAGTTGAATTATAAAGTGATTGCGGTTGAGAGCGATCCTCGTTATGTGTCGTTGCGGACTATCGGTGGTTCTGCCATTTTGGTTACAGGAAATATTTGTGCAGGTTATAATTGCAATGGAGTTGTTCTGTATAGACAAAAAAACGATGGGGCGGTAGATGATTTTGTTGCGTTCGATAGAACGTGTACCAACGAGGCTCGCGATTGTGCTATGGAAATAGATAAATATTTTCCTGATTTGTTGGTTTGCCCGAAGTGTGGCTCGGTGTTTAATATGAGTGGCAGATATATGGAAGAAGGCCCTGCCATGTATCCGTTGCGGGAGTTTTCGTGCGATTTTTATAATGGGGATTTGCGTATTTATTAGTGAAATACGTCGTAAATGGGAAAAAAAAGATAGTTCTGCACTTTTTTCAACACGATATTTTGTAACTTGCCGAAAATTTTGAAAATGAAACTTGTTACTAAAATTGGTATTGCAGTTGCGCTGTTTGGACTACTTGCAGCGTTTGTGTTGCCGTCAAAAATTAATAAGGAAAAAATGGGAAATATTGTAACTTTTGAAACAAACTATGGTGTTATAAAAATTAAATTGTATGATGAAACACCATTACACAGAGACAATTTCTTGAAGTTGGTGAAGGAACATTATTATGATAGTTTGTTGTTTCACCGTGTGATTGAGAATTTTATGATTCAAGCAGGTGATCCAAACTCGAAAGGCGCGGCAGCTGGTGCTCAATTAGGATTTGGTGGACCTGGCTATACTATTCCTGCAGAGTTTAATCCTAAATTTATCCACAAAAAAGGCGCTTTGGCGGCTGCTCGTTTAGGTGGACCACAAAATCCAAATAAGGAATCTTCAGGTTCTCAGTTCTATATTGTTGTAGGACAACAAGTTCCTGCAGATCAATTAGATGCTATGGCTCAAAATAAGGCACAACAAGCAAAGGCTGAATATATTCAAAATCAATTATATAAACCAGAAAACAAGGCTTTGTTGAATGAACTTATTCAATTGCAACAAACTGATAGAAACACATTTATGCAAAAATATCAAGCATTTGCTGAAACGTGTAAAGATGCATTGGATGCAATTCAAACAGTTTCGTATACAAAGGAACAAAAGACTATCTATAGCACGATAGGTGGAACTCCACATCTTGATATGGATTACACTGTATTTGGCGAAGTTGTTGAAGGTCTTGATGTTGTGGATAAAATAGCAAAAGTAAAGACAGATAGAGCAAATCGTCCAGAACAGGATGTTATGATTATTAAAGCGGTAATAGAGTAAATATAAGTACAATGCTACAATTAATAGAAAAAATCCTTGCCGATGTAGAAGGATTTAAGGCAGAAAATAAGGAACAAGTAGAAGAATTCCGTTTGAAATACCTTTCAAAAAAAGGTGAATTGAACAAAGTTTTCGAAGAATTTCGTAATGTTCCAAATGATAAGAAAAAAGAAATAGGACAAAAAATAAACGCTTTGAAACAAGCTGCTCAAGCAAAATTCGAAGCATTACAAAACAATCATTGCAACGACGATGATTCGGATTCGTTAAATGTAGATACTTCACTTCCAGAAATGCCAATGGAATTGGGTAGTCATCATCCTATTTCTATTGTGCGTAATGAAATTATCGATATTTTTTCGAGAATTGGTTTTACTGTTTCTGAAGGTCCTGAAGTAGAAGATGACTGGCATGTGTTCTCGGCATTAAATTTCCCACCAGAACATCCTGCTCGTGATATGCAAGACACATTCTTTATCGAAAGAAATCCTGATATTTTACTTCGTACGCATACATCTTCGGTGCAAGTTCGTATGATGGAACATACACAACCACCAATTCGTTCGATTTTCCCTGGTCGTGTGTTCCGTAATGAAGCGATTTCTGCCCGTGCTCACTGTATTTTCCATCAAGTTGAAGGTTTGTATGTTGACACGAATGTTTCTTTTGCTGATTTAAAACAAACGTTGTTGTACTTTGCAAAGGAAATGTTTGGAACTAAAACGCAAATCCGTCTTCGTCCTTCTTATTTCCCATTCACAGAACCTTCTGCAGAAATGGATATTTCTTGTTCTATTTGCGGCGGAAAAGGTTGCTCGGTATGTAAGGGAACTGGTTGGTTGGAAATCTTAGGTTGTGGTATGGTTGATCCGAATGTGTTGAAAAGTTGTGGCATCGATGCCGATAAATATACAGGTTTTGCATTCGGTATGGGTGTTGAACGTATCGCAATGTTAAAATATCAAGTTAAGGATATTCGTTTGTTCTTTAAAAACGATACTCGTTTCATTAAACAATTTGAAGCTGCGAAATAGCCCATTGTGGTTTGGTATAAGAAAATCCTTCATCGGTATCGGTGAAGGATTTTTTGTTTATTTTTACAACAATAAAAAGTTTGTATATGAATCTTATTCAAAAATCAGTTGTCCTTTCTTTGGTATCGTTTGTGATTGCATCGTGTGTTTTTACTTCGTGTGGTAAAGACTCGTATGTAGAGGATGTTGATACGACTCGTGGCATTTGGGGGCAAGTCCTTTTATATGATGAAACAGGCTCGGTTGAGAAAGATCATTCTGATATTGCAATAAAAGTACATTGTATTGATACAATTTCTGATACAACTATTTGGGATAGTGTGTATTATATGAAAACAGATTCAAAAGGGTACTGGGATTTGTATAAACCACACGGCGGTTGGTATTTTATTGAATTTAGCAAGGATGGATATTGTAAAAATGCCTTGTATGCATACCGATACGATACAACTTCTGCCGACACGCTTGCTGCTTTGTATTTGGCAAAGCCTACGCAAGGTTCTATAGAAATTGATTCGTTGTCGGTAAAGGACAATGTGTTGTCGGTTTATAGAACGCTATATTTTACGGCAAGTAGTGCGTCGTATGGCTTGTCAACTTGGTATTTCTTTGGAAAAACAGCAGATGTCTCTTCTGAAAAGTATGACTATGCCTACAATTCTGGTTCTGCATCGTCAACAGGAGGAAAGGAACAACATTCGGTTGTGTTAAAACCGTTGGATAAATTATTGGAAAATGGGTTTACCGAAGGTTCCACCGTTTACGTTCGTGCGTATTGTGATAATGCCCGTGCGGTGTCGTATCAAGTAGATACGAATATCTTTGTCTATCCGAATATATTGGAAGGTTCCTCGGTATTTTCGTTCGAAATTCCTGAATCAGATGAATAATGAGGTCGTTTTGTTTGACCATATTGTCTTTTCTTATTTGTTTGTCCGTTTTTGCTACGCATAATCGGGCAGGGGAAATTACTTATAAGCACGTTTCTGGTTATATCTACGAAATAATAATCATCACTTATACCTATACGCCAAGTGAAGCGAATAAATCTCGTGGTTTTTTGCCGATAGAATGGGGCGATGGTATTTCTGGCACGATTCCACGCATTTCCGAAGAATTTCTTCCAGATGATTTTACCAAGAATACGTATAAAACAACGCATAGTTATCCCGGCCCGGGAACATATACGATTCAATTAATAGATCCAAATAGAAACGAAGGCGTTGTGAATATTGTAGAGTCTGTAAATGTGCCATTTGCAATCACTACAACGTTGCGTATCGATGCTATTTTAGGTGGAAATACTACGCCGGTTCTTACGAATCCGCCAGTGGATAATGCCGCGATTGGTGTAAAATTTATCCATAATCCGTCTGCCTACGATGCCGATGGCGACAGTCTTGCATATCGTTTGACAACTTGTTCTGGGGAAAACGGTAGTTTTATCTCTGGCTATACAATGCCTATGACAAGTAAGGATTTTTATGTGGATGCAGTTACTGGCGATTTGGTTTGGGATGCTCCGATTGTTCTTGGTAGTTATAATGTTGCTATGATTGTTGAAGAATGGAGAAAGGGAACAAAAATAGGGGAGATTGTACGCGATATGCAGATAGAAGTGTTTGATGCCGATAATTCTGTCCCAAAAATAGAACCGTTGTCTGATGTTTGTGTGCGTGTTGGCGATACGGTCCGTTTTCTTGTAACTGCAACTGATGCTGATAGTGATTCTGTTTTTTTGAAGGCGTCTGGTGGCCCTTTTGAAATCGCTCAGAAAGCATCTTTTACAATCGTATCTTCGGAGAAAGGAAAGACTGTTGGCGAATTTGTATGGGTGCCGACATGTACGGAAATTCGTGAACAAGCATATTCGGTTTTATTTAAAGCCGTAGACAACGACAAGATATCTCTTGCCGATATGAAATCGGTCGGTATAAAAGTAATTGGTCATCCTCCAGTGCAATTGCAAGCGAGTCCTCAATCTGTTTCGGTGTCATTATCGTGGGCAGATTCCTTGTGTGCAGAGCAAGTTATTGCATACGATATCTATCGTTCTCGGAAAGCAACTACGTATGCTCCAGAATATTGTGAGGTCGGACTTCCTGATAGTTTAACGGAGGTGTACGAGAAAATTGCAACTGTTGCAGCTTCTAAAAAAGAGTTTTACGATAATAATAACGGCATTGGATTAACGCCAGGATTTACTTATTGTTATCGTTTGTGTTCGGTGTTTGGCGGAAATTATTCAAGTTATATTTCTTCGGAAATTTGTGCACAATTAGTTCCTGCTTCACCTGTTTTGACGAATGTAAGTGTTGAAAAGACGGATAACACCAAAGGTGAATTATTTGTTGCGTGGTCTATTCCACGAGAATTTGATTCCATAACATTCCCGAAACCATATCAGTATTGGCTCTATCGCTCTACTGGCTTATATGGCGAGAATTTGTCGCTCGTGTCAAAAATAGAAGGCCTGACAGATACCAGTTTCATCGATTCTAATTTGAATACAGTAGATTCTGCTTATTCCTATAGAATTGAGTTTTATTCATTGGCAACAGGAAAGCCTATTTTGATTGGTGCACCGCCTGTTTCGTCTTCTCCTTATTTGCGCTATGAAGCGTATAATCATAAGGTTCGATTGACGTTGGAAGCCTCGGTTGGTTGGGAAAACGATACCTTGTTTGTTCTTCGAAAAGCACCAGGTGAATCTTCGTTTCAGATAATTGGAACTTTCAAAGATGATGAGTTTTGGGATATGGGGTTGGAAAATGGTAGGGAATACGACTATTATGTGAGAACAAGCGGATATTTTGATTATCATTTGTTGCCGAAGCGAGTGTATAACACTTCGCAGATTTTGTCGGCAATTCCAGCCGATACCGTTCCTCCTAAGGCAATGCCATTGCAAGTTGAGCAATCGTGTGAATCGCTATCGCGTACGATTTCGTGGGTGGTTGATACGGAAGATGAGATAAAAAACATACTTGTGTATTTTAAGAACTGCGAAAATCCTGAATGGCACGTTATTGCAACAGTTCCAAGTAGTCAAACATCGTTTATTCATTCTTTCGCTGATTCTACGGGAAATATGGCGGGATGTTATTATGTTGCAGCAGAGGATTCTGCAGGAAATATAGGTAAATATGAATATGATACTTGCTTATACAACTGTCCACAATATACATTGCCAAATGTGTTTACACCAAATGGTGATGGCGAAAATGATTTGTTTCATCCTGTGGTAAATAAGTTTGTACAACGAGTTGATATGAAACTGTATGATGCGTGGGGACAACTGGTTTTTGCTACCGAAAATCCAGAATTAAATTGGGACGGAACACATCATAAAACAAAGAAAAAAATCTCCGATGGTGTATTTTACTATGTCTGCGACGTGTATGAGTATTGGTCTGATTGTGAAATACATAAACGGGAAATCGCAGGATTTGTACATAAGTTTAGTGATTAGGTATGGTAGAATTTATAGGTAATTATTTCTCTGAATTTACTTTTGTAAAGGCGTGTGTGCTATTTGGAACACTTACGGGTTTTCTTGTAATGTGGTTTCAGATTAAGCAGAATATTTTGTTGTGGTATTGTAACATTGTTTCAGCAACATTGTTGGGTATTGGATTTTTTTCAAAAGAAGTATATGCATACGCATTTTTTCAAGTGTATTATATTATTACAAGTGTGTATGGTATTTATTGCTGGAAAAAAGGTGCTCAAAACAATAACGATGCAATGCCGATTGTAATGATGAGGCTTCGCGAATGGAGCATCTCTTTGTCGGTGATAGCTATTTTAGCTGTTATTTTGACATTAGTGCTAAAACAGACCACTTCGGAACTTGCTGTTCAAGACGCAATAATTACGGCAATTAGTGCAGTTGCTACATTTCTCCTTACCAAAAAATATTTGCAATATTGGTGTTTTTGGATTGCTGCCGATTTATTGTATGTTATCACAATTATTTACTCCGGCTCGGAAGATTTATATATGACGCTGATTCTGTATGTTTCGTATATAATTACTTCGGTTATAGGTTTGTTTGAATGGAGTAGGAAATATAAGAAACAATAAAGGCAGGTTTAAAACCTGCCTTTGGTATAAGATTTTTATTTTTTCTTCTTACTTGCTGTATCCTGTTTCTTTTCAAGTTCGTGATTAAGAACTTCAACGATTGTTTCTGGAGGTAATCGTTTTGCAATGATTTTTCGTTCAGGATTTAGGACATACGATACGGGCGTACTGTAGATGTCGTATGTTGTACGGAAATTTGTGTTTTGGTATGGGTCGAATACATTTATGAAATCAAACATATTTTGTTCAGAAATGAATTTCTTCCATTTTTCCATATCTGTTTGAGTATACACAAGGAATGTTTCAACGCCTTTTTCTTTGAATTTATTTTCTTGAAATTGTTTATGCCATTCAGGAATGATTTTTTTACAGTGACCGCAGTCTGTATCAAAGAAATACAAAACGATATATGGTGATTTTACCAAACTTAATCGTGTCCAACCAAAATGTTCGTCAAGAGTGTCGTTGCCCATTTTGTACACAAGTAAGTCCTGTGCTTGTACGCCAATTCTATTATGTACCGTTTTACTGTAGCGATCTTGAATTTTATTCATATAGGCAGTGTCGTTGGCAACGCGAGCAGGAATTTTCCCTTTTAAATAATATTCGCCCATAAGGTGTACGAAGATGTTGTCAAATCCCATATACTTTGGATTTTGCCATTTCATAAACAAGTGGTGTAGTGTTTGGTAATACATTTTACCTTCGTAACCTTTTCCTTCTTGTTCAAGGATTCTATTCATAACAAAATCCACTTGAGGAATAATAGAATCAGGAATTTGGAAAAGTTGACGGTCAAAATAATCATCTATTTTGTTCTCGAACACAGGAGTTCTTAGCAAACGTTCGTCGCCAAGATTAACCTTGTCGAAGAAGTGCATTTTTGCGTATTGATATTTGAAAAGCGAATCAGTAATGGTTCCGTTTTCATCGCGAGGATAATCAGGAATTTCGATTTCGTGTGTGCAACCAAGAATCGATGCCAATAGAGATTTTGGATATTGAGCGATAATCTCGTCTTCGTAGGCAATCATAAGATTTCGTAGTGAATCAACAGTTGATCTTTCTTTTTTGATAGATTCTCTGCGCTTTTCTAATTGTTTTGCCGAGTATTTTGTTGTGTCTTCTTCGTACAATGCTTTTAGTTTATCGTATGAAGGCTTACGTACTTTGTAGATTTCTGCACTTTTTTCTTGATATTTTCTAAAAACTTCGTTCGAAGAACTTCCTGTTACTTTTAAATGTCCGGTAAGGTCAGTGGTGTCTGTTTCTAATTTAAACGTCTGATTTGCATCGTCTATCATTACCTCAAAATAACGATAGTCAGGTGTTAAAATAAGATATAGTCCACCATCAAGTAGAGAATCGCCTTTGAAAGCACCGTGTCCGTTTTTGTCCACCCAAATTGTGTCGGATACAAGTTTTTTCGGACCATAGTGGTAGCCCAACAATAAGGTTGTGTCTTTTACCCCCTTTATGGTAACATCTATAGTATGTCCTTTCTTTTGTGCAAATAAAGAAACAGATAATGTACAAGCAAGAAAAATACTTAATAACTTCTTCATAGTAAACAAATTAACGAATTCTGTCAACTGATCTAACTAATTCTTCATCCTTACGGATTGCTTTTACCGCCATCCAATCTAATATCATAGCAACAGGAATACAAATTAATCCAAAAGCAGGTTTTATAGATGAAACATCGGTAGTGTTCAAAATGTAAGTGTAATAGGCAATTACAGCCAAGATAGCAATCTTTAACAAGCACGCATAGTGAGTACACTTGATTTGCAAGCGTCTTTTTGAGAAAAGAAAAATGATGATGAAATTAAGCAATGCAGTTATGGCAAAGGCAATGCCTAACGACCACAACTTTGCAGATTCTGCATCTTGTTGCAAGGAAAATGCGTATAATGTGGCAGATGTTTCTGGCGATAGAGTAAATTGAACTAATGGCAATGAGCATGCAACTCCCATAATAATTGCAGAAAGCAATAAATATATTGATTGAATTCTTTGTATCATAGTTGTATCTTTTGAACAAATGTACACTTTTTATAAGGAAAAACGAGAGTTCTCAATAGAAATTGTAAAAAAACAGCATAATCATAAGAGAAAAAAGTTTACTTTTGAACAATGAATTTATTCAAATTTGAATTATATGAAAAAGGTTAGTATTATTTTCGCTATTGTTGCAGCTATTGCAGCATTCGTTTCTTCTTGTAAAACAGTAGATCCATGTCCAGCTTATCCTGGAGAGTCAAGTGTTGAACAAATTGATTCAAGAATCTAAGCATTTCATTCGTATTTGCGTAATTATAATACAGAGTATTTTCATGCTCTGTATTTTTTCATTGCCTGTATTTTCCCAAGGTGAGGTAGAAACAGCGAACAAAATTTTGTTTTCCGACGATTACTCTGCTTCCATTGGTTTGAATACGAATGGGTTTAGTCTCGGCTTTCGATATGGAAAGTATGTGGACTATTTACACAAAACTTCGTATCGTGTTCAAATTCATTCTATTCGTAGTGCCAAAGAAATTCGTATGGCAACTTCGTATGGTATGAGTATTTATGGAAAGGATAACAATGTAGGTGCATTGGCTGTTCTTTGTGGACGTAGAAGCGAGAAGTTTAGCAAGTTCGACAAAAATTCTGTTTCGATTTATTTGAATTATGATGGAGGACTTGCGTTAGCGTTCGAAAAACCGATGTACTACCATGTACTTCATCCCGATGGACAAGATGTAATAGAACGGTTCGATGCTACTACATACACAAAATATGGAAAAGCATCGTTTTCGTATGGCTTGAACGAAATGAAGTTTGTTCCCGGTGTATTTGCTATGACGAGTGCGGAATTTGATTTCTCCCAACGGAAATCATTCCAGACATCCGTGGAAATTGGTGCTAGCGTACAGGCGTATCTTCGAAAATTACAGATAATGTGTAATGATGAAAATAATTGGGCGTTTGCCACATTGTTTGTGAAGATTCGAGTGGGAAAATTACGGAACGATTTTTGATGTATTATTGAATATGTTAAACTAAAATTGTGAGAGTATGAAACAGTTTATGGTAACCGTATTACTGACATTGTCGGTATTTCAATTGATGGCTCAGGATTTCTCTGATTTGAAAGGCAAAATTCTTAAAGATTCGGCTGAATATGCGGAATTACAGCCTCGTGTACTTGATTGTTGTGAGTTCTTATTGAATTCTCCGTTGAAAAACGACGAGAATAATCTTATCGCATTTGATTTCCTTGTAGAGTGGATGAATAATAACCCATATTATTATTTTGTTCCAAATAAGAAATTCTATAAGACAATTTCAAACGATGCAGCATTGTCTGCTCGTTATTTTGCAGCACTTTGTCAAACAGCAATTACAAGCAATTTTAAAATAGAAGAATCGGAGTTGCAATATCAGGCGATAGATAAAACAGTTCGCTATTCTATGTATAAAAAGTACAAAGTACAAATCGACAAAAAATTACAGAAGTATGTCGATGCCAAAAAAGACGGCAAACTAAAAGAAAGCATTTAGATAAAGGTATAGTTAATGATTAATGGTTAAATGTTGGGGCTGGGTTCTACTCAGCCCCTGCATTTCAATAAAAAAGGTGGAAAAATTTCCGCCTTTTTTTGTTTCGGAAAATTCCATATTTTTGAATTGTTCTTGAATGGTGTTATGGATTTGACGAAAGAAAATCTTGTAGGTATATGTAATATAATTTCAACAACGTTGAAACAAGATTCTTCTATCAATACCAAAATCAATGTGTTGCGGGGGTTGATGAAAGAAGTTGATTGTGCCTCTTCGTTCCCGAAAATTTATCGAAAGATGATGCAAGAAACAATGTTGATATTTCCGGCCCCCAAACCTTCTTTTTTCTTTCAGGATTATGAAAATATCTCCGATAAAGAACTTGAGGATTATATAATTACAAAAGAAGGTAGTGGTCCTTACTTTTTTGAACCGATAATTACTGTTACTGAAAAATTGGAAAAAAGAATTTTTCTCGTTTTTGCAGTGCTCTATAACGAAATCGAACGTCTCAAACAACAAAAGAAAGGCATCTGGAAAGGAAAAATCTACGAGGAACAAACAGAGCAATCATTTGAAATAACCAAAGAGCAAGAACAAGAAATCTTAAAGATTTTAAATGAATACGAAGTAGGTACAGACAAATCAACATTTGAGTTGATTGGAATTGTGAAAACCTGCGATTTGTCTTGTTTTTATAAATATAAAGATGAAGGAGGAAAACCTTCCGATATTGTTCGTGTTCATAGTGTAATAGTTTCTATAGACCGAATTTTAGGTAGAATTTGGGGAAACCAAGCAGCACAAATTACCACACAAGTTTTAGAAAAAGGTTCCAGGACTTTTGAGCAAATTCAGAAAAACTATCGCAGTTCCGATAATTTTTAGGTTGTAAGCCATTTCCCTACAATTTCCGTATAATTTTTTGCCATCTCCCTTTATTCATCGGTGTTTTGGGGTGAAATAATTTTTGTTTCCGCAAAAATACACATCGTTTACCGTCAATATTTGCATTGTTGATTTTCGACAATGACTATGGCGGCGTATCGCATACGCCTTAAAAAAACGGAATAAATAAACAAAACGCTATGAATAAATTAAACATTTGTTCGCTTATAAAAGCGGAAATGAAACGACAAAATATGTCGGTAACGAAAATGGCAGAGTTGCTTAATGTGCATAGGCAAACGATTTACGATATGTTGAATCGCCCAAACATTGATGTGGAGCGCCTTGCAGATGTGTCGAATATTTTGCACAAGGATTTTCTTTCTATGATTGGCTCCGAAGGCAATACGCTTTCTTTTGATTGGTGCGAAGTGACAGTTTCCGACGAGTCAATTGTTATTTCAAAGAAAGAGAGCAAGAAATTTGCATAATCAAAGTTCTTTTTTGCTAAAAATTTTAAAAATATGAAAGAAAAGAATTTACCAAATTTTGTTCAGCCAACAGTTTCGCTTTTAAAAATGTACGAAATTGACAAACAGGTTGTAGAAGTTGATGAAGGTGAAATTATTGCAAACAAGAATCTTATCGAAAAAACACTTGCTAATCTAAAAATAGGTGTAGAAAGAATTTCTGCAATTGTAGGTCCAAATATTACCTTATATAAAATTGTTCCTAGTGTTGAAACAAAGATTTCTAGGATTCAAAGCCTTGCAAAAAATGTAGTGATGGGGTTTTCAGAACCCGGAATACGAATTGTTCCTCCGATACTAGGAAGTAGTAGTTTTGGTATTGAAATACCGAATAGAAAGCGCCAAGTCGTCTCAATGTATTCCGTTCTAAATTCAAAAGCATTCAAGGAATCAACGATGGAACTTCCTGTTGCTTTAGGTAAAACTATCACAAATGAAGTGTTTATGTTTGACCTTGCAAAAATGCCGCATTTATTGATAGGAGGAGCTCTTGCTCAAGGGAAAACAGTTGCCATAAACGCCATTATCACGTCTCTTCTTTACAAAAAGCATCCATCTCAATTAAAATTTGTTTTGATGGATCCAAAAATGGTAGAATACAATCTCTATGAGGGACTGAAAAAACATTATTTGGCACAATGTCCAGGTAACGAGGATATTATTGTTTCTGATTGTGAAAAAGCAATACAAACTTTGAATTCACTTGTGTTGGAGATGGAAAATCGATATAGAATTCTTAATAAGAGTCAATGTCGTAATATTGTTGAATATAACAAAAAGTTTCAATGTGGTGGCTTTGAGGCAAATAAAGGATATAAGTATTTACCGTATATCGTTGTTGTGATTGACGAATATGGTGACTTTATTATGCAAGCAGGGGAAAAAATTGAAACACCTATTGCTCGTATTGCTCAAAAAGCACGTGCCGTTGGTATGCACTTAATTCTTGCAACACAGCGTCCAAGTGTAAAAATTATTACAAGTATAATCAAAGCAAATGTACCAGGACGTATAGCTTTAAAATCATCATCTCGTAAGGATAGTTGTGCAATTTTGGATTGTAGTGGGGCAGAAAAACTTGCTTGGCGTGGCGATTTACTAATTTCAAAAAATGAGGAACAGCCAGAACGTCTTCAATGTGCGTTTGTTGATACTCCAGAAATAGAAAGAATTGTTGATTATATAGAGAGACAGCAGGGTTATTTTGAACCAATGCAGTTGCCAGAAAATCAAGAAGATAAAATGGAAGTTGCCAAACTAGAACAATCATTGGTTTTGTCAGTGAACTCAGATGTGCAATTAAATGATTTAATAGGTTTAAATTCCGTTAAACAACAGGTAAATTCGTTACATAATTATTTGAAAATACAACAGATACGTAAACAAAAGGGATTGAAGGTCCCAATTATTTCTCAACATTTAATTTTTACAGGGAATCCAGGAACAGGTAAAACAACAGTTGCACGAATTATTGCAAAAATCTATAAAGATTTGGGTATACTAAAAAAAGGTCATTTGATTGAAACAGACCGTTCTGGATTAGTTGCCAATTATGTTGGACAAACAGCTACAAAAACGAATAAATTAATTGATTCTGCATTGGATGGTGTTTTGTTTATTGATGAAGCATATATGCTTTCTAGAGATAGTGGTAATGATTATGGGATGGAAGCAATTGCAACATTGTTAAAGCGTATGGAAGATGATAGGCATAGGCTTGTGGTTATTTTGGCAGGTTATCCGAAGGAAATGAACGATTTCTTAGAATCGAATCCAGGACTTCGTTCTCGTTTTAATAATCATTTATTCTTTCCTGATTATTCAGTGCTAGAATTGATGGAAATATTTGAATTTCAATGTAAAAGGAACGATTATACAATAAGTGAAGATGCAAAGAAAAAATTACAGACTTGTATTCAACAATATTACGCCCAAAAAGATAAAACATTTGGTAATGCTCGTTTCGTAAGAAATTTATTTGAAGAAACTATGCATACACAAGCCAATAGATTGGTAAATATGAAAAAGTGTAAATATAAAGACTTGTCTATGATTGAAGCCTGTGATATAGTAATAAGCAAACAGCGAAAATCAAGAAATATATTTTCTTCATTGTTGTTTCTAGTTGGACTCTTACTCGTGGGGAAAATCCATTGAAAAATATATACAAAATCATGTTGTAAGAAATAATCTTACATATTATAAGAAACACTCTTACAACGAATTATGAAAATTGTATTTGTAATCGTTTTTCTTTGTTGCAAATAAAATTAGAACAAATAAACATTGAATTTATGAAAAAAGTATTCTTGATTGTTGCCGTGTTATTGGCAGGAACGAGCAGTTTTGCTCAAAAAAATGATACTCCGAAAAATGTTATTAGTGAACAAATTGGTGTAGTGGTTCCTATAGGTGTTATGGAGTATGAAAATAATCAGGGCCCGGCATACGGATTGTCTTACCAACGAAATTTTACGCCAAATTTTGGCTTGATTACAGACATAAATATGTATGGCTTCCAATACGATAAGATTGTTTTGAACGAAACTCTTAATGAGTATTTAGATCTTACCGGTAAATATTTTGCTAATGGAGAGGCAAAAGGATCGAGATGTTACAATATAGGAGTAGGATTAGTCGAAAGTCTTGAACTAGGGAACAGTGGCTTTTTTATCGAAAGTTATGATGAATTGGTTGTTGGAGTGTATAAAGATCCGGCAGTTACGATAGACAATATAGTGTTTGAACCGGTAGGTTATTTGCAAATTGGTGGAAAGTTTGGATTACAGCTATACAAAATGTTTGGCGGATTTGGCTTAGGATTAAGTGCAGATTATACAATAGGAACCCCATCGTTTATAGGTGGTCGTGTGCAATATGTGACAACTCAACTAAAACTTGTTCAGAAATTTTAATACTTTACTATAATGAAAAAACTAATTTATTTACTAATTGCCTCTATTGTTGCAATGGGGGTGATGGTTGGATGTACAAAACCAGACATTAAACCAGAAGAACAACAAAAGCAAGAAGAGCATATAAGTAAAAATTCTACACTTATAATTACTCTTTATGACAACACGACAAAAACCTATTTGGCAGGAGCAAATGCGACTTTATATAATGTGTCTGATGATGCGTTAGTTGCTATAGTTGCAGCAAATGAGAAAGGTATTGCTACATTTTCGAACTTAGACATAAGCAAAACATATTATTTTGTAATTGCAGGTTACGATGGTCAGAATTATGTCTGTGATGAGGAAATTACATTAGAAAAAGGGGAGAATAGAATTACCTTCACTGTAACAACAACCACATTGACTATTTCTGTAAAAAATGAAAGTGGCAATGTGGTGTCGGGAGCAACGGTTCGGTTATTTGCAAATAGTACAGATTATGCAAAACAGACGAATATTATTGGATCTTCAAAATATACGGATTCAAAAGGACAAGTAACTTTCAATGGTTTAGATCAGAATACAACTTATTATTTTTATGTAAAGAACGATACCCAAACGAATGAATCCGGAACATACTACAAATATTGTGTGAAAGGTGCAAATTCCGTATCAACAATAATAAAAGAAGAATCGAAGGGCATAATCAGATTGAACAATAATGCTACAGGTTCCGATGGTGGAACATATAAGTTTACGGTAAGAAATACAACTACAGGATTCAATAAAACATATACCGTGAATCAGGGGTATTATCAAGATATAAAAGATATGCCAGCGGGAAGTTATACAGTTTACATGGAACAACAAGATGGCTATTTGTTTAGTGCCACCACAGGTACAATGACAGGCACATTGTTCAAAGATAAAACCCTAACTTTTAGTACTGCAAACCTTTGATAAAAGCCGTAATACAATAGATGGCAGAAAGTCTTTCGTGACTTCCTGCCATTTTTTTATGATTTGGTAACCAGTGGCAAACAGGACCTTGTTTTTACACGTATGTGTGTGTTGGAATATCTATCTCAAAAGATTGATGTTTTTGACAATATTTTGCTTTATTATGTCAGAATTTTGAGCATTCCTGCATTTATCTCATTTGTTTTTAGTATTTTGCACCAAACAAAGCGATTCAATCATGGCAAAATTAAATAGGATTAGAGTTGTACTTGCAGAACACGACTTGAACAATAAATGGTTGTCCGACAAATTGGGCAAGGATCCTGCAACTGTTTCCAAGTGGGTGACCAATACCACCCAACCAAGTCTTGAGGCACTCATCGCTATCGCTAATGCTCTCGAGGTGCCTGTACAGGAACTTGTAAGACAAGAAGAGTTCAATCAAGAAAAAGAATCTTGATTGCAGACAAATATGTTTATAGCAAATGTACCAGTAAATGATACAGTAAAATTATCGCAACTTACTGAAAGACAGAAAAAGATTTACTGTATCATAAAAGAAGGTACGGTAAATGATACTGCAAATGATACTGTAAATGATACTGTAAATGATACTGTAACCACCAAAACATTATCAGAAACATTAGGCACCAGTATTATAACCATAAAACGTGATCTTGCTGCCATGCAATCCGTGGGTGTCATAAAGCGTGTCGGAAGTGATAAAACAGGACATTGGGAAGCAATCGTTAAATAAACATACAAAGATTTTAAATGGCATTCGGAATAGACATAAAGGAAGAAGAAATGCGGTCTTGGGGACACGGAATCCTTGAGACGCTACTTCGCGATCACACAACGGGCGAAAATATAATCTGGGCAACCGATGATTATGCTGAACGTGGTGAGGGTTACACCTTCTATGACCAGATTACGGCTGAGAAAATCTGCTGTAATGAGAGTCGTGTGATCGTGCCAAGAGTCTTAAAGGACAAGGATAGTCAAAAGAACAGGGCACGAAAGATGGCAGAAGTATTCACCCCTTCTTGGTTGTGCAACCAGATGCTCAACGATGTTGATGAGCGCTTGTTTGGGCGAAAGGATGTGTTCAATACATGCACCGAAATGGGTAAGGTATGGCAGCCAACGACAGAACCTGTATTCAAGGAAACTGATCCGCTAACATGGAAAGAGTACGTCACCAAGACGGTGATGGAGATCACTTGCGGTGAGGCTCCTTTCATTGTCAGTCGTTATGACACGGTGTCAGGACGTTTCTTTGATAATGTTAATCAGCGAATTGGATTCCTCGACCGCAAACTTCGTATTGTTATAGAGAATGTCAGGGAAAAAGAAGACTGGATACATTGGGTAAAGATTGCCTATAAGTGTTCTTTTGGCTACGAATGGCAAGGTGACAACTTGCTCCTGGCAAGACAAAACCTGCTGATGACATTCTTTGATTATTATGAGTCGGTTTGGAACGAACTGCCATCTTGGGAATTGGTTGCAGAAATGGCAGAGATTATTTCTTGGAACATCTGGCAGATGGATGGTTTGAAGTACGTGCTGCCTAAAAGTTGTAAGACACATGTCATCGAAGAATCTGACATCTTCGGTGAGATTACTCGCAAGGAAATTCCATGTGAAGGCTGCCTGAAGGATTTGAAGCATAAGCACAACGGGATCTATGCCAAGATGATGGATTGGTCGAAAAATGAAGTTGTTAATGCTATAACATTCTTAAACCAAAAGGACAATGACAAATAGTGCTATCATAGAAAAATTTATCGTAGGACGCGTGGAACCCCACATCTATGCGTTCGAGACAGGCACTGTGCCAAACTACCTGAAGATTGGTGACACGTATCGTCCCGTTGAAACGCGCTTGAATGAGTGGCGTCGCTACTTTGCTGACCTGCAAAAGAAATACGATGAACCAGCAACCGCTGGCAATGAATACTTCCGTGACCTCTCGGTTCACGAATACATCATCCGCGAGAAGGGACGCAAGCGTCTCGAAAAAACAACCCTTCCAAACATTCCTTACTACTCGAACGAGTTCTTTGAGAATGCCACAACGGGGGATGTGGATGAAGCGATCCAAGACATCAGAAAGAGTGCTTCTGATAAAGATGGACGTTACAAGCTCTATTCGATGAAGGATGGCAGAGTGCCTGTTGACTTCCACTACGAAAGAGGTGAAGAGCCTATAGTATTGCGACCTAACCAAGAAGCGGTAGTCAAGAGATTCATTGAGGCCAAGAACCATCATCGAACACATCTGCTCATGTATGCCGTTATGCGATTTGGCAAATCCATCACGGCCATGAGTTGCGCAAAGGCTATAGATGCCCATCTTGTTGTCGTGGTTTCTGCCAAAGCCGATGTCAAGACAGAATGGAAGAAAACGGTAGAGAGTTTCAAGAACTTTGAAGGCTATGAGTTTGCCGACAGCGATGATTTGAAACGCAACGATTTGTTGGTAAAGCAAGCAAAAAGGGAACG
>DCIX01000020.1 GCA_002317135.1 Bacteroidales bacterium UBA1715 | reverse complement strand
GTAGAATTGCAATCGGGAGTGTATATGCTGGTAAATGGTAAGGAAACACAGAAGGTAATAATTAAATAAGTTAAGAATATAGTAATAATGAATACAGTGTATATATTAGTCAAAAGAATCTTAATAGCACTAATGGTAGGCATCTTATCAAGTTATGCTGTATATTCACAGTCGTCGGGTATGCAGTGGACTGTGAATGTGGACAACCTAAATGTGGGTGGTATTGGTACAATTACCATCAAAGGAGAAAATACTTCTAATAGTGTAATAGCCATATCGAAAATAACATTGCCAGATTATCAAGGTATAGAGATACTACATAGTCCTGATCCTATAATTAAGATAAATGATAACTTACCAGTAGGAGGTGATTTTTCTACGTCCAAGCAATATGTTCCGTATGAAGCCATTCAGCCTCATTCTTCTATCGAATTGACATATTCAGTTGCTGCAACTTGCGAAGCAATCTATGAGGTCGGCGATTCGGTTAATGTTCTAGCTTCAGGTAAAGTTTTCTATTCAAACAGAACAGAAGAAAATCTAGATAGAACATCGTTTTCTGTATCATATCCAAGATTACAACTTTGGGAAACTCGCAAAGTTATCAGTGAGGAAAATCAAATGGATTTGGTTTTAAAAATTGTAAATCTAATGCAGGATGTTCCTGCACAAGGTATTCAATTTAACATAAATTTTACAGATAATGCCCAACCTTTGACACAAGAAATGTATGCAAATATTTCGAATGATGGCACTCACTGGTCTAATCCTATTTGGCCAGGAAATAGTTATAGCAATCCGTCGGAATTTAACTTTACTAATGCAGAATTGCAGAATATGGGGATGGAGGGTTTACAGTATGGAGATACGCTTTATGTAAAAATTTCTTTACAGTTGAATCCTTCAACTTCGAATTATTCTTTAGACTACGAAATTCTATTTTCAGATGTACAGGGGAATTATTGTTCAGACAAAAAAGAACAAGGAACAATTTCTATTGTTCGACAAACTGGAACTCCAAACTTAACAATAACTCAGAAAGTTCTTAATCGTCTTGATTTCTGTATTGGAACTAAAAGTGGAGTCATACAAGTTACAGTAAAAAATATTGGTGATGGAGTTGCATATATTAAATCTATCAACCTTGGTAGTACTTATGTAGAACCAATATCTGCAAAGATTGGAGATATAAACATATTGGGAACTTCAGGAAAGGTGTCCTTCCCGTTTACAAACATAGATGGGACAGGAGGACTAGAGGATATTAACAATGATGGCATTTTCTCTGAATTAGCTGCAGGAGATTCCGTAAATATAATGGTGGAATATATGTTAAAGACAAGTGTTATTAGGAATAATGTCTCATATTATACACTTAATCAAAAAATTGAATATGTTTCATTGAATAATGAAATGTTAAAAACTGTAAGTTCAACAACTATAAATGGTGGGGTTTCTGTCACAAATCGTGGAATTATTGGAGCGGATGTGGTAAATCTATTACAATCAGACACTTATGAATATGTATTAAATCTACAAACATTTGAATATTCTATGCTACTGGATAATAATTATAGTTTTTATTTTTTAGCACGTGCATCTGATGGAATAACTATAAATGGGAGTTCTGATGATTATTATGGGACATTTTCAAAAGGGAAATTCTCTGAAACATTACAATTGCAGTTTAATGAAAATCTATCTCCATGCAGTGAATATTATTTGAATATTTTCATTGGCATTAAAAATGATGACTGTGGTCAAACAATATCATTAGGTAATATTAGAAAGGAAATAACAATTGAAAACAATGTTCTGTTGAAGACAGATGTCAATGATGTTTTATTAACAGATTTTTCGGTTTTTAGGACAAATTATGGTTGGAAACTTTCAGATGTAAACAATCTAATTCCAACAAAAGAAGACTTGGACTTATTTCCTAAACTGACAAAAGATACATCTCCTGCTTCTAACATAGTAAGCAACGATGATACTGTAAAATTAACATTGTGTGGGCAGTACAACATTGTTGATAATACGACAGACGTGGTATCCGCTACGATTTTTATGGATTATCAACACTTGGAATTTGTTCGTGCTACTTATAAAATGGGAGACCAAGAAAGAGAACTCATACCAACAAAGAAACAATATTCAAACGATTTATATTTTAGAATACCAACAGCTAATCTTGGCTTTTCGCAGGATTCTATACGGATTGACGTATGGTGTAAAGTTTTCAACGCTAGCAATACGACAAACAACATTTCTGCATATCTGCAAATGGAGAAAACAGGGGTAGAAACAGCCTATAATACTTGTCTTGTCACTAAAAAACAAGAGATTGTGGAAATTAGAAGAACATCCTCTATAACTACATCTACTAATATTTGTAACTCCACTGTTCTAATTAGTTCGTCAAGCGGTTATAGCGGTGAATACAATCCAAATATGAAAGTGGATAAAATCACCATTCTCCGAGAGGATGGGCTGTCTTTAAAACAGAATGAAATAACAGTGTCTATTGGTTCTATAGATATACCATTTTATTTGGATGAGACAACGGAAAAATATGAAATACATTTTGATGACACACTGTTATTAGATGTTTCCACACATCAAAAGAATCTTGTTATTCGATTCAAACCTCGTTTTTTAAGTTATGAATCATCCTCAAAACGCATTCCCATACAAATAGGAGAACAAACGATACGTTATATTACATTGTCTGACAATCCAATTATTAGCATTTCTCGTCCTGATGTATCTTCAACACAAACAAGAACCGTATCTTGGGATGTTTCCCTTTCTGGAAACAGAAACAATATGAATTTATATTTTAAATGGTTCTCAGATCAATTACGCTTGATAAGCGTAAAAACATTAACTGGAGAAACTCTAGTAAATAACGAAACAGAAAGTAAATCTTTATTCTTCAACTTTCCGTTTACCGAAGGAACTTCAGTCTTAACATTTATCGCCGAAGTACAAAATTGTGCAAATAACGATACGTTGCGTTCTTTATTGCAGGCGGCAATTGAATGTAATGAAATAGAAGAAACCGCATTTGACACGTTGGCATTGGAATATTACAACAGAGATCTAGATGTGAAGGTAAACTCAATTTCACTTCCTGTAACACAACCGACATTTGAAACACAATATATTAATTTATGCGATACTGCATATTATTCGTTCCAAATCAGTAATATAGGTGCTGATACCTCAAATGTTTCATTTTGGCTTGACAATATTTCTGAAAATGTTGAAGTGAAAAATGTGAATGCAACCATTGGTTCCGAAACGTATCAACTGGGTAATTATACAAATCCGTCAGGTGTAAACATCACGACAGACGTATTGAGGAATACTTCGACAGACAATATAGATGAGGCATATACAGTTGTAAATGTTGGATTGTCAGTTGAATGCGACCCAACAAGAGATTTTATCGATGTTACAAATCCTGTAAATGCTCATGTGTTACGAAACGATATTTGTAACAATCCTATAGAGGAGGTATTTCACATTCAACCTAGAATAAAAGGGTTTGAAAATATGGACAGCATCCGTTTTACTGCCAATGTCGTGAATTTTGATAATCAAGGAATAGGAACAGTTACAGTATCGTTGCAAAATAGAGATTTTCAATTAATTGATAGTGTTGATTTTACTGCAATACTACCTGAAGGACTTGAATATGTTGAAAATTCAACAACACCAAATTATTTCAGTTCAGTACAAAGAAATGGACAAAATGTGGTTTGGGCATTTGAACGCAACAAACATGTGGAAGGGAACGAAAATTTGCAGTTTACCTTCCAAATAAGAAATACAAATAGATGTGAGCAGAATGACTTCGCATTAAAGATGGCAACTTCATTGGAACGTACACTACATGGTAGTTGTGGTTCTGCATGTTTGGTCAAGAAAACAAGCGATACAGTTTTATTAAACATACAGCAAGAACAGATCCATTTGATTGAAAGTATTACGCCTGACAAAAATTCAGTATGTGCAGGGGATTCATTTTCAATTATTGTTCAAGAAAACAATAATGGCATATTCACATTGTTGGCAGAACCTGCAGACATGGTTTCGATAACTGAGAATACAATAGTAACAAACCCATTAGTTTCGGGACTAGTAACGATAAAAGCAAGTGCGACAGACGGCGATTGTCAAGACGAGGTACAAACAACGGTTACTATAAATGCTTTACCACAACTTCAACCACTAGAGACAAAAACGATAGAAAAAGGTGTTACAGAACAATTATCAGCATCTCCTATTGGTGGTATATGGTCGGGAACGGATGTAGAAAGTTCGGGACTGTTTAGATCAGACAATTCTGGTGTTCATACAATATATTATACAGTAACGAATGGCGATTGTAGCAATACAGATTCCGTACAAATAACCGTTTTTTCGTGCGATAAGGAAATATTTATAGAACCAGATTCATTGAAAGTTTCGGAACAAACGTCTATAATAACAATTCCAGTTAGTATTTCACCAATCGAAGAGTGTGGTTATTGTTCAGAGTTGCGAAGTATGAAATTCAATGTTACGTTTGATAATACTGTCCTTGATTACGAAAGTGTAGAATTGTTACAAATGCAAGGCACAGTGGATGTGTATGACAAGGTTGAAAATAATACTGTAGTTGTGCAAATGTATTCCAATACGAAAAATGGTTTTGTAACACAAGGTGATGAACTTTTGTATCTCTCATTTATCGTTAAACGACCAGAAAATACAGATGTTTCAGTTTCTAAAGGGTATTATAATGGAGAAAATATATCAGAGAACTTTACAGACGATAAGGTTCATATCTTCTTTATGCCTAAACCAACAATTATATTACATGACACTGTTTTATGTTCGGGAAATCAAATAGAACTTGTTCCAATAGTAGATAATCCATCAAAAGGAGAACTTCGATATGATTGGAATGTACGTCAAACGACTCCATCAATAGTTGTATCTAAACCAGGAGATTATGTAGTGTCGGTTTATGATAATTATGGTTCTTATGATAGTAAACATATTGTTGTAAGCGAAGCTCCTGCGATAGTTGCAGAACTTGCTGATGCAACTATCTGTGATGGTTCTATTGCAACAATCCTTCCTTATATCGTACAAGGAGAAGTCGCTTCTTATGAATGGAATACGGGTGAAAAAACATCTTCTATAAATGTGTCGTATTCTGGCACATATTCGGTAACAATGACCGATATCTATGGTTGTACATCAGAAATTTCCGCAAATGTGACAGTAAATGAGAATAGTGAGATACCAGTATTCTCGTATAACAGAAATAATATGGATAGTTATACGGCTACCATTTCTAATGGCATTGAAAACAACGTGTATATGTGGTATGGCAGTGATGGTATTACATTTGAGTCAAACCAATCATCGTCTGTCACAATATCAGTTTCGTCATATCCAGCAACAATTTGCGTGGAATCCCAAGATGAGAATGGCTGTACGTCTGTTTTATGGTGCGACACAATTCCATTGACACCACCGATTAGTATTCTGGGAAATCGAGTTTTGTGTAAGTCGGATATAGGATTTGAATGGCAGCGTCAACAATACAATGTGGAATCGCCAAATCCAAATAGTGAATATGTATGGACATTGTCTGACAATACAATGGCGGAAATAGAGCCAGTTTCTAACGGTGTTATACAAATACGTTCATATGCTGGAGTTCAAGGTGATGTCGAGTTGATTGTACAAGAACGACAAAATGGTGTATTGATTAATGAGGGACGAGAAACTTTGCAAATACGAGTTCAACCACAATATGACTATTTTGTGATAAATGGTCCTCAGGAATGGAATTCGTTATGCCCATTCGCCACTGATGTCCAATACTCCGTAACACCTCAGGGTGAATACTTCTGGACAGTATTCAATGATGCCCAAATCACATCGGGCCAGGGAACAGATCATGTGACCATTGATTTTGGAGAAATGGGTTCTTCTATTGAGGTTCGTCGTCAAAATGGCGAAGGCTGTGTAAGTTTTAATCCAATAACGACATGGGTTGGAACAGGAGCAACGGATTGTGGCTCGCTAAAATCGTTTACAATAGAAGAGGACGTTGATACAGAAATAAAGTTGTTAACTGATGGAGAAGATTTGCGTGTGATAATTTATCCAGAACCAATTCAATATGTAATGAATATTAAAGCAAATGCAGAAATAGAAATGGTAAGTTTTTATACGGCGACAGGTTCAGAAGTACTGAGGGTTTATAATAAGACACAAATAGACGTTTCAAGTTTAACCTCTGGAAATTATGTCATAGAAATAAAAACAGATAAAGGAGTTGCAACACAAACGATAATGGTGGTGAGATAAAACAATTCATCAAAATACCTAAGATAAGAATTTATAATATTAGAGGTGTTATATGTGTCAACAGTATAAAAATTGTATTGTGAATAATTTCAATTGAAATTATTCACTTTGCAGAAAAAATATCTGTCAAGGAATTGTAAGCCGTGAAATACATTTTGAATAGTAGAGACGATGTACACATCGTCTCTACATATTATTTTTTCAATGCTCTCATAGCATTTAATACTGCTAAAACGGTAACGCCAACATCGGCAAATACAGCCATCCATAAGGTACTTATTCCAACGGTTGCCAGTATAAGTACAAGAATCTTTACACCTATGGCGAACCATACATTTTGGTGTGCGATTCGAAGTGTTCTGCGTGCAATTTGTATTGCCAATGCAATTTTAGATGGCTTGTCGTCCATAAGGACTACATCGGCTGCTTCTATGGCAGCGTCGCTACCAAGACCGCCCATTGCAATTCCAACGTCTGCTCTGGCTAAAACAGGGGCATCGTTTATACCGTCGCCTACGAAAGCAAGGAAAGAACCATTTTCTTTCTCATCTAAAAGTCGTTCTATATGAGAAACTTTGTCGGTTGGCAATAGTTCTGCGTGGTATTCGCTTAATCCAAGTTTTTTTGCAACATCTTCGCCAACTTCTTTTCTGTCACCAGTCAGCATAATTGTTTTATTTACACCGAGTTTTGTTAAATTAGAAATTGCTTCGGCGCTGTCTTCTTTTATCACGTCGTTTATTACAATATGTCCCGCATATACAGTATTGATTGCAACGTGAATTATGGTTCCAATGTGTGGGCAATCGTGCCATTCAGCTCCGATGCTCTCCATCATTTTTGTGTTACCAACACAAACAATGTCGTTGCCGATTTTTGCTCGTATGCCATGTCCGGCAATTTCTTCTACATCGCTTACGCTACATCCGTCGGTAGCTTCTTCTGGAAATGCATTACGAAGTGCTGCTGCTATTGGGTGAGTAGAAAAATGTTCTACATGTGCGGCAAGGTGTAATAAATGTCTTTCGTCGCATGTCTCAGGATGGATAGCTTCTACAGCGAATTGTCCATGGGTAAGCGTACCTGTTTTGTCAAAAACTACCGTTTTAACTTTTGAAAGAGTGTCCATATAGTTGGCACCTTTAATTAGAATACCATTACGGGAAGCTCCGCCTATGCCGCCAAAGAATGTTAGTGGAACGCTAATTACTAAGGCACAAGGACAAGATACAATTAAGAATGTAAGTGCTCGATACAACCACGTTGGGAACGCTGCCATGAAGCTTCCAGAGAATAAAGGAGGAAGAATAGCCAAGGCAACAGCTGAACATACAACTATTGGAGTATAAATCCGTGCAAATCGCGTGATGAAAGTTTCACTTTTAGATTTGCTGTCGCTGGCATTTTCAACTAAGTTGATAATTTTAGAAACAGTACTTTCTCCGAAGGTCTTTGTTGTTTTTACTCGAATAACTCCACTACTGTTTACACAACCGGAAATAACTTCGTCGTCAACAGAGATTTCGCGAGGAGCGCTTTCGCCTGTGAGTGCAACTGTGTTTAATAAGGAACTACCTTCGATTACAATACCATCTAATGGAATTTTCTCCCCAGGTTTTATGATGATTATTTCTCCTACAGAAACGGTTTCCGGAGAGACGCTAATGATTTCTCCATTACGTTCTACATTTGCCGTATCGGGACGGATATCCATTAAATGAGAAATACTTTCGCGACTTTTACCTTCGGCATAGCCTTCGAATAATTCGCCTATTTGGAAAAATAACATTACAAAAACAGCTTCGGGAAATTCTGTCTCAGCTCCAGGTAGAAATCCTATGCAAAGCGCACCGATAGTGGCAATTGCCATAAGAAAATGTTCATTGAAGATATCACCTTCCGTTATGCCTTCAGCCGCTTCGTGCAATGTCTCGTGACCAATAAGCAAGTACGGAATAAGATAGATTATCAATAATTGCCATGTTTGTAAATCACAATATTGTTCGATAAGAACTGCGGCAATAAGTAAAACAATTGTGCATGCAATTGTAATGATTTGTTTTTTCATTCCGCCCTCATGGTGATGATGGTGTTCATGTTCGTGAGCGTGTTCATTACAATTACAACCATGAGAGTGTGAATGTTCTTCATGGGCATGGTTGCTGTGTTCGTGTGAACAGCAATTGTGAGAATGTTCTTCTGAATGTGCCATATCTTTTGTCTTTAAGTTTACGGTGACAAAGATGTGGCAAAACTTTCGCAACTGAGTTGCAAATATTGAAACCTTATTGCTTTCTACATTTTGGGCAGATTCCTTTTATGATATATTCTGCCTCTTCCACGTCCCAACCCGTAGGAATAGGAACGCTAGGAATTTCTACTTGCTCAAGACAGAATGTTTCATGGCAAATTGTGCAAGTCAGGTGAATATGTCCGTGATGATGCTGCTTGTCTTCACAATGACAAATACAGTATTTCTGCATACCAGAACCATCGTCAATTAAATGGAGTAGATGTTTTTCTGCAAATAATGAAAGAGTTCTGAAAATAGTTGAACGGTCCACTGTTGGCATAGCATTTTCCATGTCGACCAATGAAAATGCACCAGACATTTCTGTGTTTATTGTCTTCCAAATAAGCAAACGAACTGCTGTGACGCGTACGTTTGCTTCTTCAAGACTATGTTCGTAATTTGTTTCCATATAAAGAAGAGACGCGATTTATCGCGTCTTCATGTTTTTTATTTTCGTACTGATTTGTAGAAATCTTCAAAGAAATCCATTTGCTTTTGATTTGGAACAGGTGTAAGGTAGAATCCTTTTTTCATTGTCATAACAGATTCTTCACCTTGTTTGTAGGTGCACCAGAATGGCAAGCCTTCGGCATTAGGATTTCCAGTTTTAACAAAGTTAATCCAATATTTTGCCATAATTTGCGACATGTGTGTGTCGGTTTCGCTCATAGCACCGCCGAAATCGCTACCATAAATAAATGGCATTTCAGCAACGTGTGTTGCACCTCTTGTTCCGCTTTTTAGAATACTGTTTTGAGACTTTTGTGCAAAGTAGTACATATATACTTTGCCTTTGCCTGTAGTAGTTTGTAGGTTTGCCCATGCGTATGTGTTCCATCCGAAAGAACGGTCTCTGAACATATCTTGTATCGCATATAATGCTTCTTGGTCGTTTTGAGCTGGATATGCTTCGAAGAATTCTTTTGCATATTCTCCAAATTGCTCTTTTGCCATTTGTTTGTATTGGTCAACAGTCATATTGTAAATAAAAAGACTGCCTTCGTCGTCGTTGTAGCCAATCATAATATCGACATCGTTGTATTTGCCTTGTTCATATAATTTGTATTGGTCATCTACAATGGCATAACCGTCAACTACTGGCCAGAATAGCTTATAGCCAGTGCTGTCAAGAATTGTTTGGGCAGACATTGCGCGTAATGCCTTTAAATTTTTTGCTTTTAATCTCTTTTGAAAATCTGCACCGGCGGTTTCCGCAGGTTTTACATAGCGTACATTGTTAACACCGCCGTAAGTTTGGTTAGAAATAGGACCAAAGTTTCCGCCACTTTCGCTAATTGCAGCACGGAACAAACCTTTGCATAATGGTGAAGCACACAAAATACTTACCGAATATCCACCTGCAGATTCTCCACAGATTGTAACTTTTTCTGGATCTCCACCAAAAGCAGCGATATTATCGTGTATCCAATTTAGAGCCATAATTTGGTCGTAGATACCATAGTTGCCAGAAATCTTTTTGCCCGATTCTTTACTTAATTCAGGGTGTGCCATAAAACCAAGTGCACCAAGACGGTATTCTATGCTCACATATACGATACCTTCGCGTGCGAAACTATCTTGTGTTCCAATGTAAGAGCCGGTAGAGAATCCACCGCCATGTATCATAACGAAAACAGGAAGTTTCTCGTCTTTCGATTTAGCAGGAGTTTCAACACTTAAATACAAGCAATCTTCGCTCATAGGAATGTGACTGATTCCTTGGTTTGGATCGTCAACTTGGAACGGACGGTTTCCCCATTCGTCAGATTTGTATGTTCCTTTCCATTTCTTTTTTGCCACAGGCATTTTCCAACGAAGGTCACCTACAGGTGCTTCTGCATATGGAATTCGTTTATACAGTGCAAATCCTTCGTGAAGTACACCTTCGATTTTACCTTGTGCAACGGTCGTTTTAAGAATTTGAGCCATACCAGGAAGTGTAATTGCCATGCTCAAAAGAGCCGAAAAAATAATTTTCTTCATTGTAATAATTTCTTTCTTCAAAAATAATAAATGTATGTGGGATTCTGCATACATTTATTTTCAAAAGTAAAAAAACAAAATACAGTTTGCCACAAAAAACGATGGCTGAAAGCCATCATTTGAGTAACCAGTGACGCAGTCTCTGGTATACAATGTAAAATATAAATTTGGTTGGAAACCGATATTTGAATTTTGGGGTATGTAATGGCTTTCAGCCATTTTGTG
>DCIX01000039.1 GCA_002317135.1 Bacteroidales bacterium UBA1715 | reverse complement strand
CGTGACATTGGTACGATAGTCTATCTAATAGATAAAGTGAAAGGCTGTTCTGAAAAGGACAGCCTTTTCTTTTTATGCTACTCAGTAAAAAACAATAGTTTTTTGAAACAGAAAATTTATATATTTGTGGAGTTTGAAGAATTAGGTGAAGAAAGAAGCCGAAATAGAATAGAAAAAGAGAAAATACGCAGTTGTTTTTAATAGACAATTATGGAAGTTAAAAAATTTGAAGATTTGAATTTATACCTTAAAGGATTTGAGATAGAATCAATAGGAAACCAAGCTGTGCGTAAAGCACAAGAGGAAAACCGAAAAAAGGGGATACCATTGGTGTATTCTGTTGATGGTAAAATTTATTACGAATTAGCCGATGGAACTATTACTACAAATAGTCCATTTGATTCAGAATCTAAGACTGAAAATAAAACAGAAAAAGAGGAACTACCAAATACTACCTTATAATAAAAACTATGAATAAATTTACTAAAAGTCTTCTACTTGTAGCAGGCATGATGCCAGGATCATTGTTCGCTCAAAAAACTGTAACAGTTGATGTTAAAGCGAATGTACACACTATTAGTCCATATATTTATGGAACAAATGAAGCGTATGAAAATTCTACTGCTACTCGTTGGGGAGGAAATAGAAGTACTAGTTACAACTGGGAAAATAATGCATCGAATAGCGGTAATGACTATTCTTTTACATCAGATAATTTCTATGATGCATCAGGATCAGGTAAAAATACACCAGCATATCCTATATTAAATGCAGTAAAGACTGCTGATAAGAATGGTCAATTTAGTTTGGTATCTATACAGGCGGCAGGATATGTTGCTGCAGATACAAAGGGAGTAGTTTCTGAAAGTGACGTTGCTCCTAGTTCACGTTGGAAAGCAATATCTTTCCACAAATCAAAACCATATACATTAACTCCAGATGCAGACGACGATACTGTGTACATCGACGAGTTAGTGAATTATCTTACAACTAAGTTAGGTAAACCAGGAGATGGCGGTATTTCTGCCTATGCTGTAGATAACGAACCATATCTATGGAGCAGTACTCACGCACGTATGCACCCTGCACAAACAACACCTGAAGAATTAGTATCAAAGACAATTTCTATTTCTTCTGTTGTTAAGACATTGGCTCCGGGTACGGAAGTTTTTGGTCCTATGTTCTTTGGTTGGTCAGATGCCTATATGTGGGGAATGAATGCTATACAATGGAATAAGTATTATAAATTAAGTACGCGTGAAGGATATCCTGCAAAATATTCTTGGTTTGTGGATTATTACTTGGATACATTATGTCGCTATGAAAAGGAAACAGGTCTTCGTCCTGTTGATGCAATTGCATTCCATTGGTATCCAGAATCGTATGGATTAGTTACGAAGAAAAGAATTGTTAATGTAGAAAGTACTGCAATTAGTACAACAAAGAATGATTTGATTACAGATGACATGATTGAAGCTCGTCTTCAAGCACCACGCGGATTGTGGGATTCTAAATATACTTATTATGGAGCTAATGGAAGTCCGTCGTATGTATGTTCACAAGGTGGTAGAGCAATTATTCCTAAGATAAAAAAATCAATAGAGAATTTTAATCCAGCAATGAAGATTGCATTTACTGAGTTTGAGTATGATGCAGAAGAACATTGGTCGGGAGGTCTTTGTTTGGTGGATGTATTAGGTGTGTTTGGCCGTGAAGATGTTTATTTGGCATGTAAATGGGACATCTTTAAAAATTATTCTACTTCGGCATACGACCTATATTTAAATTATGATGCGGAAGGTGGTAAATTTGGTGAGACATCAGTTTTTGCACAACAAAGTGACACAGCTGCTCTTTCTAGTTTTGCTTCTTTAGATGAAAAAGGAAATCTGCATATTATTGTGGTAAATAAAACTAAGGACTCTCAAAACACAGAATTTAAAATAGAAAACGGATTATATTCAGCAGGTCTTGTTTATGGTTTTGGGCAACAATCGGCAAAGATAATTCAACTAGACAATGTTGACAAAGTTGAAAATGGTGCATTCTCTTATGCAATTCCAGCATATTCGGCAGTACATATTATCTTAGACGCTGTTCCTCAAACCACATTGGTTGATGCAAAAGTTGAAGATTCAGATAATTCTGTAATTATTTTGAACTTTACAGACAAACTTTCTGTGAAAACAGCATCTGCAGCTAAAGATGAGTTTTCGGTTGTAGTTGATGGTAATAATTCAGAAATTTCATCTGTTTCATTTGAGAATAATACGGCATTATTGAAACTTGTTAATGCGATAAAAGCAACTGATAAAAATATTACCGTTTCATATAGAGGTGAAAATGTAATTGGTCAATCAAATCTTCCGATTGCATTGTTTGATACTATTTCTGTGTACAATGAAATTAACGGTTCAGAGTTTTATGTAGTATCTTCACAAGTTGATGAAATAGGTAAGATAGTTACTTTAAGCTTTTCGAGAAAAGTTGGTGCTATTACAGATAATGCAGGATTGCAGTTATTCCAAAACGAAGAAAGTATAGCTATAGATTCTGTAAAAAAATCTGAAAATTCTGATTATGATATTATGGTATATTCATCTGAGAGAATATTACGATATCTGCAAACTGTTGTTTCAAGTGTATCAAACAGTAATCTTTCCGCATTAGACGGAACAATGGTAAGTGATTTCTCTGTTGAGTTAGATGGTGGAGGTAATTATTCTCCTGTAATTGATTCCGTAAGAATAGAAGATAATTTTACAGTTAAAATTTATTTCTCGTCAAATTTGAAACCGGATGTTGATTATACAAATGTTGGTTTTTCTGTGATAGATGGTAGTGGTAATAGTCAATCATTTGAAGCATCTTATAATGAATACAGAAGATTTATCACGCTATCTATGAAAGATGCGTTGGTTGCAGGTGTGGATTATACATTGTCGTTTAAAGACGAAGGTAAACTTGCAACTATCCACAATGGTTTCTTGGAAAGTTTTGATCAAAAGATAGAAAATACTTTGCAAGACATGGGTGCTGTATTAACTCCAATTCCAGGTGTTATTCAGGCAGAACAATATTGGTCTTGTGTAGGAACTCCTGTAGTTGAAGAATGTTCCGATACATCTTCATTGGGTAATGGTTCATCTCTTGGCTATATTAGTATAAATGACTTCTATACGTATAAAATAGATGTACCAGAAGATAAAAACTACACAGTATATGTCCGTTATTCTTCGGAAAGTAATGGTGCACTAAACTTTATTTTGGATGGTGTAGAATATCACATGACATTGCCTTCAACAAGAAGTTTTTCAACGTGGAAAGATGTGTATCGTGTATTGCCTTTGAAAGCTGGTGAACATGAAATTACAATGTCGATAGTTGCGAGTGGTTTCAATGTGAATTATATTCAATTTGTTGACGAAGAAAAATATCCTGTTACAACTATTACAAAGGCACAAGTAAGTAAAACAGGTGACAAAATGATGGTGTTCTTCAATACAAATATTGCTACATTTCCAGAGTCATCAGAAGTTGTAATAACATGCAATGATACAGCTTCGATTGCGGTAAAATCATTTGATTTTAATTCAGATGCTGTTCTAAACTTCTATTTTGATACAGTCGTTTATAAAGGAAGCACATTATCAATGCGATTTAATTCGACAGCCTTAACTTCTGCTGATGGAGGTTTTGTTGCAGATACAACATTGGCGATTGTGAACAATTCTTCTTTGATTTACAAGGCTCCAGAGCCAGAACCAACAGCTGTAGAAGAATTGCAAAACGAGGTAAAGGTAAGTCCTGTTCCTGCTCAAATCAACCAACCAATTGTATTATCTTCTTCTGAATTAGTTTCATACAAGGTTATTGCATCGAATGGTTCTCTAGTATCGAAAGGAGATTGTCAAGGGGAAAAAACAATCATCCTTTCAAAAGAAGGAACTTATTCTATAATTGTAACAAAAGATAATTCAAGCATTGTTAAGAAAATAATTGTACGATAGTGTATCAAATACACGATTAATGTTGTATATTTGTTTTAATAAACAATAAAAATTATTTAGGTATGAAGAGAGGTGTATCATTAATTGCAGGAATTTGCTTGACATTAGGAGTTTCTGCACAACAAACTACTATTCCGGCAACATATTGGAAAGAGTTTGAGGCTAACTATGAACAATATGATAGTTGGTGGGAGGTTGACGACCAAACGACTAATGTAAAAGGTCTTACGGGGTTGACTCCAAAGAATGGTATGAAAGTGGAAGATAAGGATGCTGGATATTCTATTGAAACAGATGGTGATGTATTTCATGTTCGATATGAAAAGACAAGATCATATGAAAAATTTGGTATGAGTTGGATGGAATGGGCTTATCCTGCTAATTGTGCAAGCGATAATTGGCAATTGGTAAACCCAATCACAGGAGAGGAATGGGCAGACGGTTGTCATCGTACAGCAAAAGGTAATTCTGTAGATTTCTCTGATCCAGCAAACAGACTTATTTCATTTAAATACCAAGCATTAGGTGATGCATCTATCAACTTACGTGTTGACTTGTGGGATATTAAAGGTCGTAAAACAACAAAAGAAGGTTATATCTGTACTGATGGTCTAGAAAAAGTAAGTTCGTATGCACCAAGAGATGAAAAGGCATGGAATGAATGTATTTTGTTATATGCCGATCCTGATAATGATCCAGATGGTGCGTTGGATGAATTACAAGATTATATTTTTGATGGATATATCTATGGTACTTGTAGTGGTATCTTAGAAGATGGAAATAATACTTGGTGGAATGGTATTCAATTTGATGCTCAACCAACATTTGGTTTAAAACTAGATCCATCAAGAATTATTGGTATAGAGGTTTATATTAACTGTGATGTTTCAACAAAAGGTCAAGTGTCAGAAATCTATATTAAAGATTTGACTGTTGGTAACACATTAACACGTGATGACGCTTCAGAATTTACTGCAATTGAAACTATTGCAGGTGAGGGTTCTGTAGAAATTGTTAATGGCGTGGTGTATTCAGAAGGAAGAATCGTTATTCTTGACATTCTTGGTCAAACAGTAAAATCGGCTAAGGAAGAATTGAATATTAGTGATTTACCTGCAGGTGTTTATTTCGTTCAAACTGCAGAAGGAACAGCTAAGTTTGTGAAATAGTGTTATAAATAATTATATGAAGAAAAGCTCGCTTCGGCGGGCTTTTTTTTTGATTGAATGTATGTGAATATTGTTACCTTTGTCATATAAAATTAAAACGATGAAAAATAATATTGAAACCCTTTGTGTGCAGGCTGGTTATGAACCACAAAATGGTGAACCAAGAGTAATGCCTATTTATCAGAGTACAACATTTAAATATAGCTCTACAGAGCAAATGGCTGACTTGTTCGATTTAAAGGCAAGTGGTTATTTCTATACAAGACTACAAAATCCAACGAATGACTTCGTTGCAAGCAAAATCGCTCAATTAGAAGGTGGTGTTGGTGCCATTTTAACTTCTTCGGGACAGGCTGCGTCATTCTATTCAATTTTTAATATTTGTGAGGCAGGAGACCATTTCATCTCGTCTTCTACCATTTATGGCGGTACATTCAATTTGTTCGCTGTAACGATGAAAAAACTTGGTATAGAATGTACATTTGTTGATCCTGATGCCAGCGAAGAGGAAATTAGCAAGGCTTTTCGTCCAAATACGAAAGCATTATTTGGCGAAACTATTGCCAATCCAGTATTGAGTGTATTGGATATTGAAAAATTTGCGCGAATAGCTCACTATCATGGCGTACCATTGATTGTAGACAACACTTTTGCGACACCAATAAACTGTCGTCCATTTGAGTTTGGTGCCGATATTGTTATGCATTCAACAACGAAATATATGGATGGTCATGCAACACAAGTTGGTGGTGTAATTGTAGATTCCGGAAATTTCGATTGGGAACAATATCACGATAAGTTTAAAGGCTTGACAGAACCAGATGAATCGTATCATGGGTTGACTTACACAAAAGCATTTGGTAAGATGGCCTATATAACAAAAGCAACTGTTCAATTGATGCGTGATTTGGGTTCTATTCCTTCGCCAAACAATGCATTTTTATTGAATTTAGGTTTGGAAACATTGCATTTGCGTGTTCCTCGCCATTGTGAAAATGCACAAAAGGTAGCTGAATATTTGGAAAAAAATCCTAATGTAGCATGGGTTAATTATAGTGGTTTACCATCAAATAAATACTATGCTTTAGCTCAAAAACAGTTTACAAATGGTCAATCTTGCGGTGTTGTTACATTTGGTTTGAAAGGTGATAGAGAACGTGCTATTCGATTTATGGATAATTTGAAATTGTGCTGTATAGTAACTCACGTTGCTGATGCAAGAACATGTGTATTGCACCCTGCATCTCATACACATAGACAATTATCTGATGAACAATTGGTAGAAGCTGGAGTTCGTCCAGATTTAATCCGTTTCTCTGTTGGTATTGAAAATGCAAACGATATAATTGCAGATATTGAACAAGCATTAAATGCTTAAATAGTATGGAACGCACAGCCGTAAGGTATGTGCGTTTCTTTTTAAAATTTATGGAAAGAACGCTACAAGTTGTGATTAAATCATTATTTTTGTAATGTTCTATGAATGAGTGACTAACCATTCTTGTGCAATTTGAATTTAGAAATTATGGAGAATTATTTCATTGAAGAAACAGAAGACACGCCGAAAATCAGTTTTAGTGCGGATTCACACATATTTACTATCTCTGGAAGATCTCTTCCTGAGAATGCCATAGATTTCTATGCACCTGTATTAGAGTGGGTTGACAAGACATTAAATGAAAATGATCGCGAGAGTTTTACTTTCGAGATTAAAATTGAATATTTTAACACTTCCTCTTCTAAGCAATTGGCAAAATTGTTTTTGACAATCGAAAAATATTATGAGAAGCATGATATTTTAATTAAATGGTTTTATGAAAAAGAAGACTTGGATATGTTAATGTCTGGTAATCAATATTCTAAGTTCTTAAAATTGAATTTTAAATTCATAGAGAATTAGTTTTATGTTGAATTACATTATTTGGAATGTAAATCCTGAAATTTTTAGTGGATTTCCTGTTCGTTGGTATGGTTTATTCTTTGGAATAGGTTTTTTTATTTCGTATTCTATTGCGGTAAAAGTTTATACTCGTGAAAAACTTACACAAGAACAAGTTGATACTTCTGCTTTTGTAATTTTTATTTTGCTGTTGCTTGGTTTGCGTTTGGGACATTGTTGTTTCTATGAACCAGATGTATATTTAAAACCATATATAGATATTTTTAAGTCTGGTAGCGATGTAACTTTCTATGATTTGACGAGAATTTTCCGCGTGTGGGAAGGAGGATTGGCTAGTCATGGTGGTGGAATTGGCTTGATTTGTGCATTTATACTGCTTTCTCGTAAGTTTAAATGTAATTTTTGGTGGTTTGCATCAAGAGTTGTATTGGTGTTGCCTATCACGGCGTTTTTCGTTAGAATGGGTAATCTTATGAATTCCGAAATATATGGTGTGGCAACAAGTTTACCATGGGGATTTGTATTTATTCGTGATGCAGTAATTCCCGCAGACGCAGAGTCTATTAGTAACGCAATGTTGAATGCGGGTTTGGTAACACAAGATGGTTTTGCTTCGTTACAGGCATTTTTAAGTAGTTGTTTGGGACATATTGATAACGTTTCGTTTATGAATTTGAACGAGATTCTTATCAAATTTAAGTTTATAGATTCGTCTCAAATAACAGCTTTGACTGATGCGTTTGTAAATGCAAATTTGTTGACAGCAAATCATCCTACGCAGATTTATGAAGCTGTGACATATTTGCTAACGGGTTTTATTTTGTTAGGGTATTATGTATATCAGGCAAAACGAGAAAAACCTATTTCAAGTTTTATGATACTTGGTTTGGCAATGTTGTTTATTTTCGTTACTCGCTTTTTGTATGAGTTTATAAAGAATGACCAAGTTGATTTTGAGCAAGGAATGATTTTCAATATGGGACAATTATTAAGTATTCCATATATTATTGCTGGAATTGTGTTTGTCTGTATTGCAGTTAATCAACAAAAAAGAAATGCTGTAGTGTAATTGAAGACAAAATGACTTATACAGAAAAGGCAACCAAATAGGTTGCCTTTTCTATTTAACTGCTATTGTCTCTTATAGAAGACCAGTTTTTAATTTTGCCTCTTCTGTCATCATATCTTGAGTCCATTCTGGCTCAAAAACAAGATTTACTGCAACATCTTCAACGCCACGAATTAGTTTTAGACGTGTTTGTATTTCGTATTCTAGCATTTCTCCCATTGGGCAAGTAGGAGAAGTTAAAGTCATATCTATCTCAACAATAGGAAGTTTGTATTTAATGTCGTAGATAAGTCCAAGATTATATATATCGGCAGGAATTTCTGGGTCGTATATAGTTTTCAAAGTTTCAACAACTTCGTCTTTGATTCGCTTTAATTCTTTTTCGTCAATTTCTGGCATAATTATTTAGATTGAGCATTGAACGCAAGAGCGTAAATTTTCATTTGTTTTATCATTGCAACCAATCCATTTGAACGGGTTGGTGATAGGTTTTCTTTTAGACCAATTTCTTCTATGAAATGAAGGTCGCAATCGAGAATATCTTGTGGAGTTTGATTTGACAAAGCTCTGATTAGTAGAGAAATGATACCTTTTGTGATAATGGCATCAGAATCAGCAGAGAAAGAAACTTTTCCGTCTTGTAATTCGGCATAAACCCATACTTGCGATTGGCATCCTTTAATAAGATATTCTTCTGTTTTGTATTTTTCGTCAATTAAAGGTAGTTCTTTCCCGAGGTCAATCAAATATTGGTATTTGTCCATCCAATCATCAAATAGACTGAATTCTTCTATAATACTATCTTGAATCTCGTTAATTGTCATTGTAAACTCGTTTCGGCAAAAGTAACAAAATTTTATAATTCAGAGAATCTATCTATACTCATCTCTGTAAAACTATTGATACAGAAATTTGCTTTTGTTAGTGTTTGGGGAGAACCGACGCCAACACAATACATTCCACCATTTTTTGCAGCTTCAACGCCACTGATTGCGTCTTCGAATACCACACAGTTTTCTGGTTTGACGCCAATCAATTCTGCACCTTTAAGAAAAACTTCAGGGTTTGGTTTCGCCTTGGTTATCATATTCCCATCGACAATGGCATCGAAATATGATTGTATGCCAAGTTTTTCTACTAACAATGGGGCATTTTTACTTGCAGAACCAATCGCTGTTTTGTAGCCTGCTTTTCGAATTGATTCAAGGAAGTTGATTACGCCAGGATAGACATTTTTAGGGGTGATTTCTGTTTGTACGTATTCAAGAAACCATTTGTTTTTCTGGGCCGCAAGAGCATCTTTTTCTTCTTGTGTTTTCTGTAGACCACCATGTTTTAAAATGAGGTCGATGCACACAGAACGACTAACGCCTTTCAAATTCTCGTTGAATTTTTCATCAATAGTGAAGCCTAAGGTTTCTGTAAGTCTTTGCCAAGCCTTAAAATGATAGATTTCGGTGCTTACAAGCACACCATCCATATCAAAAATACACGCTTTAATTTCTGCCATAATCTAACCACGGGCGAATACATACCCGATTCCTTTAATTGTGAATATATATTGTTCTCCTAATTTTTCTCGTAATCTTCTAATATGTACATCGATAGTACGATCACCAACAATAGTTTCCTTTCCCCATACCGAAGTATAAATTTCATCTCGTGAGAATACATGTTCAGGTTTGGAAATAAGTATTTCCAACAATTTGAACTCTTTATTTGGGAGATTTAACACCGTATTCCCTACGGAAACTTGGAATTTTTCTTTATCAAGACAGATGTCTTTGTAGGTAAGGATTTGTTTTGAATCTTCGGTGATTGATTTTCGCTTTAGTAACGATTGAATTCTGGTAATCAACACCTTAGGGCGAATCGGTTTCGTGATATAATCATCTGCACCAGCTTGAAAACCTGCAATTTCAGAATAGTCTTCGCTTCGTGCTGTAAGAAATGCAATAATTGTGTTTTTTAGTTCAGGGATAGTTCGTATCGTTTCACAAGTTTGGATTCCATCCATATCTGGTAACATTACATCAAGCAGAATAAGGTCTGGCTGATGCTCTTTTGCTAATGAAACAGCACTGAGTCCATTTCCTGCCGAAATGGTAGAAAATCCTTCTTTTTCAAGATTATATCGTAGGATTTCTACAATGTCGGGTTCGTCATCTACAATTAATATTGTGCTTTTGGTTTGATTCATAGTTTATTAGCGTGTGTTACCTTTTTTTATTGTGAAAGAGAATGAAGAACCTTTATTGAGTGAACTTTTCACATTGACAGATTCGCCGTGAGCTTCCACCACGTGTTTTACGATAGAAAGGCCAAGACCTGTGCCACCTTGCTCTCGAGAACGGCTTTTATCGACTCTAAAAAAGCGCTCAAATATTCTATCCAAATGTTCTTGTGGAATTCCAATTCCTGTGTCGGAAACCTCTACCAGGTATCGGTTATCCATATCGTAGAAGCGGATTCGTACCGAACCACCTTCGGGTTTGTTATATTTTATTGCATTGATAATCAAGTTTGAAAGTGCCATTGAAATTCTCATCTTGTCGGCATACACCATCAAAAGATTTTTCGAAATGGTTGTTTCCATTGTTAGGGTTACATTTCGTTCTTTAGCAAGATATTCTTGGGTTTCAAATATTTCATTCACTAAATCGGCAATATTGAATGTGGTATATTCCATCTTTAGTTCACCAGATTCTAGTCGGTTGATTGCGTCTAAATCGTGTACGATGGAAGTCATTCGTTGAATAACCTTATCGGTGCGTTCCAAATATTTTCTATTGATGGATTCATCTTCTAAACCACCATCAAGAAGAGTGGAAACATATCCTTGTATTGTAAAAATCGGTGTTTTAAGTTCGTGTGCTACATTTCCGATATATTCTTTTCTGAATGTTTCTTGACGTTTCAAAAGTTCAATTTCTTCGCTTTTTTTTGTAGCCCATTCTTCAGCATCTTTTGTTGCTGTTTCTATGAGGTTTTCATCCGTTTTTGAGATTTCCTTGAATTTAGGCATTTGTGCAGAACGGATAATTTTGTAAACCGGTCTAACTTTTTCTATTACAAAGGTTTTAATTATGTAGTAGGCAACGAAATACATTACAATTCCAAGAGAAGCGATAAGAATACATCCACCTAAAATAGAGATTTGCAGTTGGTCTAAACAATATAATGGAATCAATATGAGTAACACAATCCCTACGGCACACAATGCTGTATGTAGTGCAATTCCTCTGTGAGTTTGTATTCTAAATTTCTGTAACATTTGCTCTCGAAATCAATTACAACAAATATAGAAGATAAAAAGGAAAAAACAACTTTGTTTATAATCAATAATTTATATATTTGTATGGTAGTGGCATTTTTAATTTTTGAATTATGAAGAAATTATTTATCCTCTTGCTTTCTGCAATTGTTATTGCTTCAGTTTTACTATTATCGTTTGCTGAAACACCAAGTGTGAAAAAGGCTACTGTAAAAGATGTTATAGAAAACGCTACTTTGTTGGACAAAAATGATGAGGAAATTATATTAACAGGCACGATTTCCTCTCAGATTTCAAAAAAGAAATTCTGGTTTGAAGATAACACTGGACAAATAATTATTGAAGTTAAAAATAGTTTGATTCCATTAGTTCCTAGTACGAATCAAATTGAGGTAGAAATACGAGGTAAGGTTGATTGTCAGGCTAATTCTGGTGATGGAATAAAGATCGATGTGAAAGATTTATCCTTTGATCAAGACGAGGACATACAACTTATGTAATTTCTACTCGTGCACGATATTGTGTATTTGCCGAGATAGGTGTAAGCGAAATATATCCTTTTTGAATTTTCCCATCTACAATTTCTATCTTGTTTAGGCTTAGTTCCTTGTCGTTTTCAATTAAGGCGTTGCTATCTTTATAATAATCAACAAAATAAGATCCTTCTTTTCCATATTCAACAAACTTATCATAGAATAAGCGTGCAAATAAACCCATAGTCATTCGCATATTGATTTCTACGCACGGATGAACAAAAAGCGAATCATCTTTTTTGTGCACAAACATATCAACGCCACAGTATCCAGAATAGTATGGAGCAACATTCTCTGTAAGAAAATCAAGTAGTCCTTGTTTTATATTTTCGAGCAGTGTTTTCGTAATCCATTGACATAAACGTTGTTCTATGTGATAATCCGTTGCGAGTAGGTTGCCTATATATGCACCGTTGTCGTTAGTGTAGAACCACGAGTAGCCAGCAAATGTTGCTTTCCCGTTATTGCAAAGAAATTCCATCGCAAAATCTTGTACGACATTGTATAGCGGTTCTGCAAGTATGCTACCTTGTTTTTCTGCAATCTTTTTAACTCTATTAAGTAAATTCTCCGTTAGACCGCCTAAACTTCGGCAGATACCTTTCCCGCTACCAGACCATGGAGCTTTGAAAATACAATATGGATTTTTTTTGAGATAACTTTCGATTTCTTCTTTAGTAAGCAGTTCTCCAGGTTTTGTGAGAACAGTTGGAGCGATTGCATACAGTTTTTGAGTTGCTTTGAGAGACAATTCTCGGTGAGAAAGTTTCCGTAAAGTTTCTATATACGATAATTTAGGAACACTTGTAATGTTGTTTGCAATAAGACTTCTTCGCAATGTAGAGTTCCATCCCCAAGGGGAAACTGCTTTAATTTCGTCAATATTGGTATATAAATCAATGGTTTCTAATGTTGGGAACAGTAGTTTTTGCTTTGATAACCAATCTTGATTTTGTGAGTCGCTCCAGATTGAACTATTTGCAGAAGCGTACCAAATTGGTAGGAGAGAAAAATCTTTTGCGAATTGTACCGCAGATTGCGGAGCATCGTAATGGTCTGAATTTGATGCCATTGCGAGGTCGTGGTCTGGATTAAATATGTAGAGATTTTTTCCCATTTATTGTTATTTCATTGCAAACCTAACAAAAGTTCAGATTTTTGGCAAAATATTTGTTATTTGTGTTATTGAATTTGGAGTGTAACCTTTTTTTTACATTCTTTGTCTAATAGTAAAATTGAAAATTATGAAACGATTATTTTTAGCTTTAGTAATTGCTTGTGTAGCACCATTGTTCTCGTTTGCTCAATGGGGAGATCCGACAACAAAACAATTAAGTGCCAGCGATTTGAAGGCACCTGTTATTTCGTGGGATAAAGACTCATATAATTTTGGTGAAATACCACAGGGAATTCCTGTAGATGTTGTGTTTGAATTTACAAATACCGGAAATGCTCCATTAATTATAACCAATGTTCAGCCAGCTTGTAACTGTACTGATGCTGTTTGGCCAAAAACGCCAATTATGCCAGGTCAGCGAGGTGAAATACAAGTGACATTTGATGCGGCAACAGGAGGAAAGTTCTCTAAAACGGCTGTTGTAACATCGAATGCAAAGCCAACAGAACAAACATTGGTATTTACAGGTGTTGTGGTTTCAAAAAAGAAATAATCTGTTTTCGTTTATATTGCGAGGTCGTTCTTTGGGACGACCTTTTTTATTTTTATTGAAAAGCAAAATCTAAAAAATACTATCTTTGCGAAAAACAAAAGATTAGCAATGAAAGCAAAAATAGCAGTTCTTCCAGGTGATGGTATTGGACCAGAAATTATGGAACAAGGTGTAGCCGTTATGCAGGCTATATGTAAAAAATTTGGTCACGAATTTTCTTATGAGTATGCAATTTGTGGCGCAGATGCAATTGATAAAGTAGGTGATCCATTCCCAGAAGATACATTCAAGAAATGTATGGATGCGGATGCAGTTTTATTTGCATCGGTAGGTGATCCTAAATTTGATAACAATCCAGCAGCAAAAGTTCGTCCAGAACAAGGCTTGTTGGCAATGCGTAAACAACTTGGTTTGTTTGCAAATATTCGTCCAGTAGAAACATTTGATTGTTTGGTACACAAATCACCTTTGAAAACTGAATTGGTAAAAGGTGCTGATTTCATCTGTATCCGTGAGTTAACTGGCGGTATGTATTTTGGTGAAAAGAAAGAAGGCGATGATGTTGCATACGATACAAACTATTATACTCGTAAGGAAGTAGAAAGAATTTTGAAAGTTGCATACGATTATGCACGCAAACGTCGTAAACACCTTACAGTTGTAGATAAGGCTAATGTGCTTGCATCAAGCCGTTTGTGGAGAAGAGTTGCTCAAGAAATGGCTCCTCAATATCCAGATGTAACAACAGACTATATGTATGTTGATAATGCTGCAATGCGTATGATTCAAGAACCAAAATTCTTCGATGTTATGGTAACTGAAAATACTTTCGGAGACATCTTAACAGACGAAGGTTCTTGTATTACTGGTTCAATGGGGTTGCTTCCATCTGCATCTACAGGTGAACATACTCCAGTATTTGAACCAATTCATGGAAGTTGGCCACAAGCAAAAGGTTTGAATATTGCTAACCCATTGGCTCAAATTCTTTCTGTAGCAATGTTGTTTGAATATTTCGATTTGAAAGAAGAAGGTTCTTTGATTCGTAAGGCCGTAAACGCTTCTTTGGATGCAAATGTACGTACACCAGAAATTCAAGTTGAAGGTGGTGCTAAATATGGTACAAAAGAAGTAGGTGCTTGGATCGTTGATTATATTGTAAAAGCATAAGTTTACTTCTAATAAATAGAAAAGGGCATAATCAAAAGATTATGCCCTTTTTGTTTGTTGTTACTACAAGAATATGCTTAGAAACAGTAAACGTAAGTAATGGGTCGAAAACATTTAGTTGTTTCTAAGCATTGGGATCTTGTAATATTAGAATGCTAATAAGATTAGGAATTGTGCTGCCATAATTCTAAGCAACATTGCTAATGGATACACAGTTGCGTATGATAATGCAGCTTTACCAGATTCATCGACACTGTTGGCGAAAGCAAGTGCGGCAGGGTTTGTGCAACTTCCGGAAATGAATCCCATTAATTGTGTTGCTTCTAGTTTTAACCAGAATCTACCAATGAATGCAATAATAATTATTGGTAGTACAGTTATGAGAGTTCCGTAGAAGAACCAAGTAGCACCATTTTCAACCAATGTTTCGAAAAATATTTGTCCAGAACTTAAACCTACTGCAGCAAGGAATAAGGCAATGCCAAGTTCTTGCAACATTTTTAGGGCACTACTTGTTGCGTATGTTACCAAATGTAGTTGTGGACCAAATCTGTTCAATAAAATTGCGACAATAAGTGGTCCGCCGGCAAGTCCAAGTTTTACTGGTTGTGGAATTCCAGGAATTGTAAAAGGAATAGAACCTAAAAATACACCAAGGGCGATACCTAAAAAGATCGGAATAAGGTATGGATCGTTCAATTTCTTCTTAGAGTTTCCAACGAATATGCCCAATTTTTGAATGGCATGTTCTTGACCAACAGAAACAAGTGTATCGCCAACTTGTAGAGTTAAATCTTTTGTTGGAACCAAGCTTACACCGGCACGAATAACACGAGAAATGTTTACGCCAAATACGGAACGGAAATCAACAGAAGCGATAGATTTCCCGTTCAATTTTGGATTAGAAACAACAAGTTTCTTACTTACTAATTGTGTATCAAGTTTGTCCCACGATTCCAAACCCATATCAAGTCTTTTACCGATGCATAATTCGATTGTTTGTGCATCTTCTTTTGAGCAAACAATGTAGATTTTATCTCCTTGTGAGATAATTGATTCATCATTAGGAACTTCCATTGTATTTGTAGCAATATGGTACAAACGAGTCATTACAAAGTTTGTTTTAATTGCAGACTTGATTTCATGTAGTTTTTTGCCGAAACATTGTGAATTGTCTACTTCGATTGTGAAGAAATCCAAGGCGGATTCTTCTGAACTTTCTTCTGTTTTGGCATTATCTTTACAAAAGTATTTGATAAAGATAAATACGAGAATTACACCAATTACACCCATAGGATAAGTGATAGCGTAACTTGCACCAAGAAATGATGAACTATTTCCTGTAATATCGGTATATGTTTGTTGTGCAGCACCAAGTCCTGGAGTGTTCGTTACGGCACCAGACATCAAACCAACAGAAGTAGGTAAATCAGTTTGTGTAAAGAAATATATAGCCAAAGCGGCTGTAACATTTAAACATACCAAAATAAAGGTAAGAATATTCATCTTTAGTCCGCCGTGTGCCAAAGAAGAGAAGAAACTTGCTCCGACTTGGCTACCGATTGCGTACACAAATAGGATTAGACCAAATTCCTTGATAAAATGAAGGAGTTCTCCATTGATTCTAAAGCATTCGAAGTGGCCAAGTGCAAGTCCCACAAAAAGAATCCATGTAACTCCAAGTGAAATTCCACGAAATTTCATCTTTCCTAAAAAGAAACCGCCAACAATGGTCATCGCAATTATGATAATTGATTGAGCGACGCCTTCGTGCATAAAAAAGTTTGCTATCCAGTTCATTGTATATAAATTAATTTTCTCATTCGTGCTCTGTTATAGTTGCCTACAACAGAAATCGGCGGCAAAAGTATAGTCTTATAGAAAGATTACTATATTTGTACAATAGAATTATTACATTAAATCAATCGGTAAAAACGATTAATTATGGAATTACGACAATTGCAATATTTTCTTAAGGCTGCAGAATTGCAAAATTTCACAGAAGCATCAAGACAACTATTTATAACTCAAAGTACATTATCTCAGCAGATTAAACAGTTGGAAAATGAGTTAGGTATGTTGCTGTTCGATAGAATTGGCAAACGAGTTTTCTTGACAGAGGCTGGGAAAGAATTTGCTCCATTTGCAAGACAAACAATTTCGGATGCGAATTTGGGTAAACAGAGAATTTTAGACCTTCAGAATGTACGAACAGGGTCTTTGCGCGTTGCAGTGACGTACAGTTTAAGTTTTATTTTGCCATCAATTGTGTTGCGATTTATGGAAGAATATCCTAATGTAAAATTGGAAATAATATACTCTACATCTTCAGAAATGCTGCAAATGCTAAAACATAGGCAAGTTGATTTTGTACTTTCTTTCAAGTCCGATGGTGATGACGAGATTGATGAAACCGATTTGTTTGAAATTCCTTTAACGGTTGTAGTAAATAAAAGTCATCCATTGGCAAAGGAAAAATCCGTTTCGCTACAATCATTACGACAATTCTCGTTGGTGTTGCCATCAGAAGGACTTACCGCCCGTGCCATTCTTGATAAGCTGATGGAAGAAAATTCTGTTTTGATTGAACCACATTTGGAGATGAATGATGCAAATATCTTGTTGCAACTTGTTGAATCATCAATGTATGCCACAATTTTGTCGAAAGCGACAACCATTGGTCGTACGAACTTAAAAACAATACCAATAACTGAGCAGAGAGAGAATATGATGGCATCGTTGCTTACGCTAAAAGGTGCGTATATAAAAGCAGCGGCTCAAAGATTTATCTCCCTTGTGAAAGAAAATATGGCATCAATGGTTATTGATTAGCGAATAACAGTGAAAGAAATACCTTTGATTTTTCGGTACATTTCCAAAGAATAGACATCGGTCATTCCCGAAATATAATCTATAACAGAGAATATCTTTGTGTAAGAATCTTGCTCGTTTACAATAAGTTGTGAAGGTAGCAGTCGTAGTAATTGTGATGAATAAAGAGATTTTTCTTCTTGTAATGTAGCAGTTACAAATTCTTGTAAGAGTTCGCTTAAAATTTTGTGGCCAGCAACCTGAATTTCAATTACTTGTCGTGCATTATAAATTTTCTCTATTGCCAACGACGAAAGTTTTTCCAATGCTGCTTTTGTTGTTCCTTCCAAGCCATCGGTAAGCGAAGCAAAATAACGAGAATTCATTATGTCATCGTAATGTTTCCAGAAAACATTTACACAATCGGTAATGAGTTTGTTTATTGTACGTGAGCGGAGAATCACAATTTGCTCATTTTCGTCGGTAATATCGCGTAAAGAATCTTTAAGGTCTTGTAATGCTTCTTTGTCTGTTATAGGATCGAAGAAGTCAAGCATTAGTTGTTTGGCCTCGTTTGTTGAAATAATGCCTAATCGGTGCGCATCTTCTAGGTCAACAATTTGGTAAGAAATATCGTCGGCAGCTTCCATTAAAAATACGAGAGGATGACGACCGTAAACTGTTTGACTTCCGTTATATGAAATTAGTCCAAGTTCTTTTGCAACTTTTTGTAATACAGGTATTTCGCTTTGAAAAACGCCATATTTGTGGTACGGACAATTTCCATTGGCAAAGTCTTCGGAAGAGCATGGATATTTTAATAAAGTTCCAATCGTTGCGTAAGTTAAGGCAAAGCCACCTTTGCGTCGACCAGTAAAGTGGTGAGTTAACAATCTGAGTGTGTTTGCATTACCTTCAAAATTTGTAAGATCAAGATATTGAGCCTTATTTATGAGAGAACTAATGTTATTAGTATCAATTTCTGCAAAATATCGTGAAATTGCATTTTCGCCAGAATGCCCAAATGGTGGGTTGCCTAGGTCATGTGCCAAACATGCTGACGATACGATTGTTCCAATACTTTCGAGAAGGTTTGGCGAAATGTTTTCTTCTCGTTCTGCCAGACCATTTGCCACCATGTTGCCCAAAGAACGCCCTACAGATGCTACCTCCAAACTATGTGTAAGTCGGTTATGTACGAAAATGCTACCTGGCAAAGGGAAGACTTGTGTCTTGTTTTGAAGTCGTCGGAAAGGAGATGAAAATACTATTCTATCGTAATCTCTTTGAAATTGTGAACGAACGTCGGTAGTTCGAACTACTTCATCTTCTAGTCCCAAGCGTTTTGGCGACAACAATTTATTCCAGTCAAGCATCGTAAGTCATTTTGTTGCAAGTATATGAAAAAGTTTCTTACTATTTCTGAAATACCTAGTTCTATTTGTAATACTCGTAAAAAGATGAATGACATTGTAGATTTGTTTGTATTTTTGAGCATAAAATTTAAGAAAAATGAAGAAATATTTATCTTTCATATTCTCAATGTTGTCAATGCTGTGTACTGCACAAGTTGGTGAAATATGTAATTGGGACGAGAATAAAGCTGCTGCGGTGGTTCTCACATTTGATGATTGGCTAACTACTCACCCAACAGTTGTTGTTCCAGCATTGCAGGAACGAAATATGACAGCGACTTTTTATTTTATTGCTAAAGATATGTCGTCAACAAAAGGTGCGCAGTTACGTAAGGCAGTAGAGTTAGGAAATGAAATAGGTAATCACTCTTATACGCATCCGCAAGCTGATTCTGCAATAGCGGTGGAAGTGCGAAAAGCAAAACAAGTAATAGATTCAGCATTGGGTGGTCAATATGTATATACATTTGATTACCCATATGGTACGGTAAGTAATATGTTGTTTGATACAGTACGTGAAAGTGGGCACATTGCGGCTCGAGGTGTTTGGTCACCAGCGAATTATAGATATAATTTTGCGTCAACAGTAAATGATTATTATAATATTCGAACTGTTGGAGTTGGTGGCAGTGGGGTTACTACGACCAAAGCCTTTGCATCGCATTTAACAAAAATTATAAATGGTGGTGGCTTGCTTACCTATTTATATCATGGTGTCGCAAAATCAGGGGATTATGCAAATGTGACAAAAGAAATATTTTATGAGGAATTAGATACAATACAGTCTTTGCGTAGTAAGTTATGGGTAACCACACTTGCAAATGCTGTAAAATATCATAGAGAAAAACTATGTGCAAATTTGCAGGAAATCGAAAAGTCTGAAAAATGTATACTAATTAGTTTGACTGATACATTGCCTGATTCTATTTATAATCAACCGCTTACTTTAAAAATATATAATCAGGGTAAAACATTCAATCGTGTTTATCAAGGTAAGGAAGAAAACGATTGTCCTATAGTATTCCAAAATTATGAATATGTGTTATTTCGTGCGTTGCCAGATGGTGGTGACATTTGTTTAGAATATGGCGATTGGGATGTAACAGCTGTTTCACAAGTTGAGAATGATAATACTGTACGTGTTGCAAATCACGTCATAACAGTAACAACAACTGCCACGGCTTCAGTGGTTGTTTATTCTGCAAAGGGTGCTGTTATAGCTAAAAAAACAGGTTCTTGTCAATTAAGAGTAGATAAAGTAGGTACATATATCGTTTCAATTGACAGTAAATCACAAAAAATCGTAATAAAATAATGAAGAAGGTAAGCGTTTTATTATTGCTATGTTTTCTATGTGGAATTTCTTATTCACAGAAAATGAGCAAATTATATAAACTATATAATAGTCAGGAATATGTAAAATGTGTGGAGCAATGTAATGCAGCATTACAAAAGAAGCCTGAAATGTTGGAAGCATATTATGTGAAGGCAATTGCTTATTTTGAGATGGCTCATTCGTCTTCAACGTATAAAGATTTCGTAAAGAATCCTTTGTTGGAATGCCTTACCAGTTTGAGCATCTTGAGTTCGAAAGATGAGGATAGGGAAGTGCTTGAGGAACATGGTGATACATTGCAACTTATTAAGGAATATGCCGAGGCACGAGCAAAAAAAATAAAAACATCGAATACGAGTGAGGCTCAGGCTATAAACCAACGTTTGGCGAGTATTTTTCATACTCAAAAAGCCGATGGTTTGGAATATGCACGTTTAGATGCGGAGGCTGGTCGTTACGATAAATGTTATTCAAAAGTAGATAGATTGTATGCAAAATCACCTGCGGAGATTTCAAGTTCGAATGAAAATTATACTGCATTAACGCAAGGGGCTATTTTGTTGGCAGAAAACTGGATGTTCAGTGATTTGTTTTCGGTAATAAAAAATTATAAGCAGAAATATTCTGGTAATTACGGAATTAGTGAAGGATTCAAGAAAGCATTATTTATAAGTATTGATACTGCTCGTACCGATGATAACAAAAGTTTGTTCTATGATTTTTCTTTAAAAGGCTTAGAGTTATATCCCGAAGATAAAGGTGTTGCAAGTTATATAGAAAATCGTTGGATAGAATTAATTAACTCGCAAGCTGTTGCCTATCGTGGTACTGCCAGTCACGAACGTACGTGGAAGGATAGTGTACTTTTACGTAATGCCTATCGATATCTGTCCATGGCAAAAGAAGTTTTCCCGGGAAATCGTAAGTTGGAAGATATAGAAACTCGATTGAATAGTGAGTTTCATACAATTCCTTTAAGTTTTGAGAAGGAGAATTTTAAACGATATGCACTGGAAGCGGTAAATGCCTGGAGAACAAAAGGTTGTGATTGCGACACCAGCCAAGTTGTGTATGTTGCACCTGTGCCAACGATTGAGTGGGATACTACTTTAGAACGGCTTGCAAACGAGCATGCTCGCGAAATGTTTTTCGAAAATCATAGTGAAGATGTGAATATACATGGTGAAACACCTTGGGATAGAATAAATAAGACTCGATATAAAGGAACTACATACGAAAACGAGAATGGTTCTAACTTTGTACAAGCTATGAAAATGGCATTTTGTGTTGGTTATGGAATTTCGTTTAATGGCATTTCAAGTGACGAAGAAATGAAGCATGTAGTTGATTCCATGGTGACACATTGGATTATGGAAAAAAATTCTCAAAACTGTATGAAAGTTATGACTCCCGACGTTACTCACATGGCAATAGGAATGTATGGAGACCGCTGGGTATTTTGGGCTATTACAAAATATGATATCTTAATACAAAAGAAAAAGAAGTAATGCTACAATCCTTTTTTTTAGATAATTGCATAGAAGCAGGATGTGATGAAGCAGGTCGTGGTTGTTTGGCTGGTCCTGTATATGCCGCTGCTGTGATTTTTCCAAAAGATTACAAGAATGAGTTGTTGAATGATTCAAAGCAGCTGAGTGATAAGAAGAGAAAGGAACTTCGTACAATTATAGAAAAGGATGCTATTTCGTGGGCAGTTGGTGTTGTCGATAATCACGAGATTGATAAGATAAATATCTTGAATGCTTCAATTCTTGCAATGCATAGAGCTATAGAACAATTACAACCTGTGCCAGAACATTTGATTATAGACGGTAATAAATTCAAGAAATATAAAGACATTCCTCACGATTGTGTGGTAAAAGGTGATGGAAAATATCTTGCTATTGCTGCAGCTTCTATTTTGGCTAAAACCTATCGTGATGATTATATGGATGCACTTCATGAACAGTTTCCTATGTACAATTGGATTTCGAATAAAGGCTATCCAACATTACAACATAAATTAGCAATACAAGAACACGGTTTCACCGAATTTCATCGTATGACATTTAATGCAGCAATTCCAACACAATTATCGTTGGAGTTATAAAGCTATAGTTTTCCATCTTTTTTAATAAAGTAATCTTTTGATATTCAATAGATTAGTTATAAGCTAAAATTATTTAACTATTTAATTATGTAAATTTTACACAAAATAATATTGTGTGTAAAAAATATATTTATATATTTGCGTAAATAATACATAAATATACAAATCTGAATAACCAAATGCATATAGGTAAACACATAGAACAAGTATTCCGCGATCAGGGTCGTAGTGTAAAATGGTTTGCAGACAAGCTCTGTTATGATAGGCGTAATATTTATAAAATCTTTAAGAGAGAAAGTGTAGATACAGATCTTCTAAAAAAAATATCTGTATTGTTAGACCATAATTTTTTTAATGATATCATGGAAGAAGATGATACTGATTCTTTGGGAATAAATTAGTGACAAAGTATGTTATAAATGAAATAAAAAAGGCAACGACATCGTTGCCTTTTTTACTTATAAGCTTATCCCGTCCTAAAAAAGCGTTA
>DCIX01000017.1 GCA_002317135.1 Bacteroidales bacterium UBA1715 | reverse complement strand
GTATCTGTTCCAAGAGACCAGTTGTTGTGTTTACCAGAACCGTTGATTCCAGCGAATGGTTTTTCATGAAGTAATACTCTAAATCCGTGTTTACGAGCAACTCTCTTCATAACAGACATGATCAACAAGTTTTGGTCGTTAGCCAAGTTTGTTTCACCAAAGATAGGTGCCAATTCAAACTGGTTAGGAGCAACCTCGTTGTGACGAGTTTTTAGAGGAATACCGTATTTGTAAGCTTCAAATTCGATTTCTTTCATACAAGCTTGCACACGTTCTGGAATAGAACCAAAATAGTGGTCTTCCAACTGTTGGTTCTTTGCAGATTCGTGACCTACCAATGTACGGCCTGTCAACAATAAGTCTGGACGAGCAGCATACAAACCTTCGTCAACCAAGAAATATTCTTGTTCCCAACCAAGGTAAGAATATACTTTCTTAACGCTTTTATCGAAATAGTGACATACGTCAACAGCTGCTTTATTTACAGCATTCAATGCCTTCAAAAGAGGAGCCTTGTAGTCAAGAGCTTCACCTGTGTAAGACACGAATACAGTTGGGATACAAAGTGTATCGTCAACGATAAATGCTGGAGATGAAGGATCCCATGCTGAATAACCACGAGCTTCGAAAGTGTTACGCAAACCACCACTTGGGAAACTAGAAGCATCTGGTTCTTGTTGAGCTAATAGTTTTCCTGAGAATTCTTCGATAACGCCTTCTCCTGGAGCACCTGAATATTCAATGAATGAATCATGTTTTTCTGCTGTTCCGTCTGTTAATGGTTGGAACCAGTGAGTATAGTGAGTTGCACCCATTTCCATTGCCCATTGTTTCATACCAGCAGCAACGTGGTTCGCAATGTCTCTATCCAATGTCGCACCATTATCAATTACGTCACGAATTTTCTTAACTGTTTCTTTTGACAAGTATTTAGCCATTTGTTCGCGGCCAAACACATACTTACCGAAGTACTCCGATGTTACTGACTCAGGAGCTTCTACAGCTACTGCTTTTTTCTTAAAAGCCTCGCCTACTACTTGAAATCTTAAGTTTGACATAAGTTAAATTTTATAATTAATACACCGTTTGTTTTTTTACAATTTTTTAAATCTTTCTATTGCTTCTACACAATCTTCTGTCGTTCCAAATGAAGTTAGTCTCACATATCCTTCTCCACTTGGTCCAAATCCTACGCCTGGAGTTACCACTACATGGCATTTATTCAACACCGCATCGAAAAATTCCCAAGAACCAAATCCTTCTGGTGTTTTTAACCAAATATATGGAGCATTCACGCCACCATACACCTGATATCCAAGTTCAGAAAGACCTTCGCGTAAGATTTTCGCATTGTTTAGATAATATGATACAGTTTCTTTGATTTCTTTTTGACCTTGTTGCGAATAAATTGCCGCAGCAGCACGTTGTACAATATAAGCAGTTCCGTTGAACTTCGTACATTGACGACGATTCCACAAATGATTCAATTGGAATTCATTGCCTTCCGAATCACTTGCGACAACACCCTTTGGAACTACGGTATAACCACAACGTAGTCCAGTGAAGCCCGCTGTTTTAGAGAAACTTCTAAATTCTATCGCCACCTTTTCCGCTCCTTTAATCTCGTATATACTATGAGGAACATCATTTTCTGTTATAAAAGCCTCATACGCAGAATCATACAGTATGATTGCTTTGTTCTTTAAAGCGTAGTCAACCCACATCTTTAAAGCCTCTTTAGACAATGTCGTTCCCGTAGGATTGTTTGGATAGCACAAATATATAATATCTGGGCATTCTTTTGGAATTTCTGGGACAAAATCGTTCTTTAAAGTAGAAGGAAGATACACAATATTATTCCAGCAACCATTTTCATCCAATTCTCCTGCTCTACCTGCCATAACATTGGTATCAACATATACTGGATAAACAGGATCGGTTACAGCAACCAAGTTACCATTATCGAACAATTCGCTAATGTTACCCAAATCGCTCTTAGCACCATCGCTAATAAACACTTCGCTTGGTTGTAATTTAATGCCACGAGATTTGTAGTCGTGTTCAATAATCTTTTCAATCAAGAAAGAATAGCCTTGTTCTGGTCCGTAGCCATGAAATGTTTCTTTACAAGCCATTTCATCTACAGCCGAATGCAATGCTTTAATAACTTCCGGACACAACGGACGAGTTACATCGCCAATACCCAAACTAATAACTTTTGCATCAGGATTTGCCGCTTTAAAGTCTCTCACTCTATGTGCAATTTCCGAAAACAAATAGTTTTCATTCAGTTTTGTAAAGTTCTTATTAACTACTCCCATCGTATTTCGTTTTGTACTTTCTGTTTGACGATACAAAGTAACAACTATTTTCTTTCAATTCACAAGTTTTTTCAAGAAAAAAATTAAAAAATGTAAGATTTTACGAGTTTTTCGTATAAATTTATCACAAAAGCAATTTATATTTGCAATATCAAAAAACAGAAAGATATGGAACCTATTAAACATGAATGTGGTATTGCCATAGTTCGCCTTCTCAAGCCTCTTGATTACTATAAAAACAAGTATGGTACATGGATGTACGGACTCAACAAATTATACTTACTAATGGAGAAACAGCACAACCGTGGTCAGGAAGGAGCTGGCGCGGCTTGTGTTAAATTAGATGTAAATCCTGGCGAAGAATTCATGTTTCGTGAACGTGCTGAAGGAACCAATGCCATTTCTGAAGTTTTCGCAAATATTCATAAGAACTACGAAAACATACCTTCTGAACAACTACACGACGCACAATATGCTGCAGACAGCCTTCCATTTGCCGGCAACATATATATAGGTCACCTTCGATACAGTACCACTGGCCGTTCCGGTCTTTCGTATGTTCACCCATTTATGCGTAGAAGTAACTGGCGTTCAAAGAATTTGGCAGTATGTGGTAACTTTAACTTCACCAATGTGGACGAAGTTTTTGATATGATGTATCAATCGGGGCAACATCCACGACGTTATGCCGACACATTCATTTTATTGGAACAACTTGGCCATAGACTCGACAGAGAAGCTGAACATATCTATCAATCTGTAAGTAAAAAAGAAAAATCAGGTTACAATATAACACAAGAGGTTGAGAACAATATCAAGATAGAGAATGTACTCAAGTCATCGGTAAAACATTGGGACGGCGGATTTGTAATCTGCGGTGCAACTGGTAGTGGCGAAACATTTGCCGTTCGCGACCCATGGGGAATTCGACCTGCATTCTACTATGCCGACGACGAGATTGTTATCGTTGCTTCTGAACGCCCTGTTATCCAAACAGTTATGCATGCCGACATAAACGACGTACACGAACTACAACCTGGTCAATCTATCATTATTCGCAAGAATGGCGAAGTTGCAACAACACAAATCGTTCGCGCACATAAAAAAAGTGCTTGTTCATTCGAACGAATCTACTTCTCACGCGGTAGCGATGCCGATATCTACAAAGAACGTAAGCGTTTGGGCGAAAACCTTGTTCCTGCCGTTTTACGAGCTGTAAATAATGATATTGACAACACGGTAATTTCATTCATTCCAAATACAGCTGAAGTTGCCTACTATGGTATGCTCGAAGGATTTGAGAAAAACTTGAACAGAAAGAAAGAAGAAGAAATTTTAGCAAAAGGGAAAAATATTTCCAAAGAAGATCTTCATGCAATTCTAACCAAACGCATACGCTCCGAAAAAGTTGCTATAAAAGACATAAAATTACGCACATTCATTACCGAAAGCAATAGCCGTAATGATTTAGCCACTCATGTGTACGACATTACCTATGGTAGCATTGTTCCATATAAAGATAATCTTGTTGTTATTGACGATAGTATTGTTCGTGGTACGACATTGAAACAGAGCATCATACGCATTCTTGACAGATTACATCCTAAGAAAATCGTAATCGTATCGTCTTCTCCACAAATCCGTTATCCAGACTGCTACGGAATCGACATGTCGCGTATGGGTGAATTTATTGCATTCAAAGCAGCGATTGCCCTTATAGAAGACAATGGGTTAGAACACATTGTAGAAGAAGCCTACAAGAAAGCAAAAGCACAGCAACATCTACCTAAAGAACAGATAATCAATCATGTAAAAGAAATCTACAAACCATTTACCGACGAGCAGATTTCTAAAAAAATCGCAGAACTTCTTACACCAAGCGATGTCACAACTCCAATCGAAATCGTATATCAAAAAACCGAAGGTCTTCACGAAGCGTGCAAGAACTTTAGTGGCGATTGGTATTTCACCGGAAATTATCCAACACCTGGTGGCAACAAATTGGTAAACGATGCCTTCATTAATTATATCGAAGGAAGAACCGAAGCGAGAAGCATGAAATAGAGATTCGTTATTAATGATTAATGTTTAATTGCCGTTTGTAGGGGCGTATTGCATACGCCCACACATTACAATTACAAAAGAAAATCCGTAGGGGCGTATCGCATACGCCCCCATCCCCATCATTATTTACGATGGGCGTACAAGCAATACATTCATACAATCGGTATCCCATTTTAATGGATTGGATAGAATATAATTCGAAATAATTTCATACGATTTCGATGTTCGTATTATATGTTCAAAATAATTGCGTTGCCAGACAGAAAAACCAAGGCGATGCGAAACAGAACATTTATATCCACGAACAATTGAACCAACCGTTTTTGATGGCGACCGTAGGGGCGTATTGCATACGCCCACATTCCCATCATTATTTGCGATGGGCGTACGCGGTACGCCCCTACAAGGATTCACGATTTGCAAAATAAAATGAACATGATTAGGCATCACGATATGTGAATGCAATATAACATCACCATTTCTTATCTTTTCTGTATTTTTCAATTCTTGCAATGCAATCTTACCGTTATCATTCAAAATCATCTCACCATTTATTATTTCTCCAAATTGATGTAGGCGATTTTTTGTACAAATGGTGATAAAATACAATCCGTCTAACGAATAATCATACCCTACCAAACGAATGGATCTTCTATTGTATTTTTGTGGCATATATTTATTATTTGGTTTGCGTATTGCAAACATAACAAATCAACAAATTCCAGAAAAATTTATTTTCATCAACAACCATAAACAAAACGGAACAAATACAATAATTGTGGACGCGTATCGTACAACAACCCTATTTGGAATTCATACAACCCACATTACATTCACCCAAAACGATCCGTAGGGGCGTATGCAATACGCCCCTACGAATGACCATTTTTATTTGTTATTCTTTCACAAATGGCAACACCGTTTTGCCATTCTCGGTGGTTGCAACCATATAATATGTTCCAACAGATAAACCTGCCACATTGAATGTATTTGCAGATGTTTGTGGAACTGCTATTCTTCTGCCGTGCATATCGCTTACAAAGGCAGATGTAACCGCGCCAGAGATTGTTATATATTCCGTAGCAGGATTTGGGTAAATGACCAAATCCGTTGCATTTGCAGATTCTACTTGTAATGCAATAACATCTGAGTACGAATATTCGCCATTATAATCTGTTTGTTTTAGACGGAAATATACAAGACCACTGAAATTAGAAGCATTTACAGAAATTGCATATTCGTTTATTTCCGAAGTTGTTCCCGAACCAGCAACGGTTTCCAATGTTTTGAACGAAACACCATCTACAGAATATTCGACAGTAAAGTAATCATTGTTCACTTCTGAATTTGTCGTCCATACAATTTCTATTTCTTCACCGTTTTGCAAAGCGGTGAAGGAAGTTAGTTCGATTGGGAGAAGTATCGATGCTTGTTTTTTTAATGTTTCATTCAATGCGTCTACGTCACGATTATTTGATGCAAGAGTTCCATAATTTCCTCCATTGCTATAAATCTCTGCTTTTGAATTTGAGGGCAACGAAGAAGACTCATATCTTCCATTATATTTCTCAATATTATAATCACCGAACACTATAATCTTTGCGTTGTTGTCTGCATTAACATCTCCGGTAGTAGTCGTTATCAAACCTAACAAGATACCATCAGATTTTTGAGTCATGTTTCCTCCTACAATCAACTTAGCATTGTTTGAAAGACTTATTGTTGCATTTGGCTTTATTGTCAAATTTCCTTTAACCACAAGAATAGCATTGTTGCTAATATTGATTTGCACATAATTGTTGATTATCAAGTCTCCTTCTACAACAACAGTCAAACCATTGTTGATTGTATAGTCACTCTTCCCATCAATCTGTCCAACACAAATCAAAGAACAAAACAATATGAATAATATGCTATAGATTTTCTTCATTACACCATCAATCTCTCAACAAAAACATCACTGATGCAAAATCAACTACGACGTAAAAATACACGATTCAAAAAAAACACAGAATTAGAGTCAAAAAACTTTTTCCGAAACGACAAAAATCAAAAATCAATCGCCATTTTCAAAAGTTAAAACAGACAATTTTAAGATTACACACACTCTCTAATTATAAAAGAATACCGGCCCTACACGGTACTTCTTTGGAGGAAACAACAGGGGTGTATGCAATACGCCCCAACGATAATTGAAATTTGATTTGATTTTTTATTCTTTCACAAACGGAAGAACTTTCTTGCCATTTTCTGTTGCAACAACTATGTAATAGGTACCGACAGAAAGATTGCCGACAAAGATTTGCTCGCCGTTGGTTGCACATGCAACTTTCTTACCAAACATATCTTGTACAATAGCTGTTTTATACGTTCCCGAAACAGACACAAATTCTACTGCAGGATTTGGATAGACATACAATTCGTTAGAAGATTCTACCGCAAGGGTAACCACATCCGAGTACGAATATTCGCCATTGTAATCTGTTTGTTTTAGACGGAAATATACAACACCACTGAATCGAGAAGCTTCTGTTGTAATTGCATAATCATTTACTTCCGAAGTTGTTCCCGAACCAGCAACAGTTTCTAATGTTTTAAATGAAACACCATCTATAGAATATTCAACAGTAAAGTAATCGTTGTTCACCTCAGAATTTGTTGTCCAAGCAATTTCTATTTCTTCACCATTTTGGGAAGCGATGAAAGAGGTTAGAGAGATTGGGAGAAGGGAAGCATTATTTTGTAAAAAATCTTTTGCTTTCTTTAAAACAGATGGTGAATTATAATTTTTAGATCCTTCTATATAAACATCCGAAACATTAGCATAATTTGTAAGACCGTTTTTATGTATTATTTCCTTATCACTTGCAGCACCTGTTTTTATCTGGCTCGTTGCACTTGTATAACCAAGAACAGCAAGATTGGAATTAGATTCAACATACAACAAATTATTATTAGCAATCAACAACCTTTTTACTAACAAAAACGATTTAGCATCAACATGCAGCTGATCATCCAATGTTAAATTACCCTCAATTATCATCGTTGAACCGTCTTGTAGCTGAATCCAACTTGAAGACAAACCATGTTTTGTTGATTCTACATTTCCGTGAACAATTAAAGTTGCACCTTCTTTAAGGGTTAATTTTCCATTAAGCTTTAAATCACCTGTAATAACCACAATTGTAGATGATCCTGATATCGTTAAATCATCATAATCAGTACCACCAAACCAATTGAGACTTTCGAATGTTTTTGCATCACCAGAAATAGTTGTAGTACTATTATAACGAGTATTCAATATAGTTTCCGCCCACACATTTCCCCATGCGAATAGCGTAAATACAATAAGAACCAGTACTTTACCAACAAATGATGTATATACAGATTGTGTGTTCATTTTCAAAATTTTCTTGTGCAAAATTAGTATATTTTACAATATCAAACACTGAAATGACAAAAATTTATTATAAAATGGTTACAAACAAAAATGAAAAACATTGGAATTATCCAGTTTAGTCTTGTAGAGCTATGTCGTTTTCCAGAAACTCTTTCATTTTCTATAAAATCCTCAATCATAAAAACAATGCAACCCCTATGGGGTTGTTGAACGGATTGGAGAATATTGCTGCTACAGATATATATCCCCTATGGGGAGATTTGGTTTATGTGGAGATTCTTCGTAAAAAGCCCGTTAGGGCTTTCATATCTGTAGCCTATATAGATATTTATATGAATACAACCCCGTTAGGGGTTGCACACCCTTACAATATATTTTTTACAAATTTAAAGTACATAATGCCGAAAAAGTCTTCATTTGCACCTAAAAAAAAAGCACTTACAAAATAGTAAGTGCTTTTTTACGTGATCCGGGCGCGATTCGAACGCGCGACCCACAGCTTAGAAGGCTGTTGCTCTATCCAGCTGAGCTACCGGACCTCCATATTTTGGTACGGCAAAGATAGTAATTCACAGAACATGACAAAATCTATCTTCGACTTTTTTTACAAAAAACTAAATTTCATCCAACTTATCCCACCAAGTTTTCTTCAAAATAGTAACACCTATCGCAATAATAGCAACCGCTATTCCAAATCCCATCCAATTGCGGATTACAAGGCAAATTGGCATTGCCACCAACGATGTTTGGGTAATAATACCAACGGCAACGTTTGCCATATCTTTAAAGAAACGATCGTTCTTCTTGAATGAAGGATTTTCTTGTTGTACCAACTTGCAAATTGGTTCCCAAAATCCCCAAGGGCGAACATTTGCGTAGAATGATTTCAATGTTGCTTCTTCTGTTGGTGCTGTCAAGAATGTTCCTAATACACAACCAACTACCGAAATCACCAATGTAACTGGGAATGCGTACAAAGAAATCAAGCTTGTTGGAATAAACGAGAAGTTTTCCGTTATCACTTCTGGCCAGAACAATTGTATGCAACCAATGACAACACCAGAAAGAATACCAGTCAACATTCCCCAGAAATACCCTTCGCCATTGAAACGCCACCAATACCATTTAAGAATATTCGAAACCATATAACTTGCATAGAATGCACCTGTTACGATTTGTAAGATTTCGTTAATGTTTTTCAAAGTCAATCCTAAGATTGTACTGAAAACAACAGCACAAGTTCCTACAACATAATTGATTCGACGTTGTTGTTCTGGTGTTGCTTCTGGGTTTATATGCTTCAAATAAATATCGTTAGAAATATATGCTTGTGCAGCGTTCAATGTTCCTGCAAAAGTAGACATAAATGCAGCCAAAAGTCCAACCAACAAAAGTCCTAACAAACCGGCAGGAAGGAATTTCACCATAGCCGCAGGCAAAATTTGTTCAAAGTCAATTATGCCATTTACCGACAAATTCAAATCATCGTAAAATGCAATCGCCAAAATCGCGAAACCAGATACCATGAAATAACGAACTGGATTCAAAATAACAGAAACGGAACCGCTCATCTTCAACGCATCTTGTGGAGTTTTGTTCGCAAGAATCTTTTGCATATCGTATGTTGGTGCAGGTCCTGCCATACTTACCAAGATTCCTTTCATAAACATAAATCCAAAGAATAAACTGAACAACGAGTAACCATCTTCGGCAATTTTTGAATTCACTTCGTGCAATTTATCGGTCCAATTTATGTCAAGCGTTGAACCGAAAAATGGCGTATTCCAACCGTCTGGAGTTAATGCCTGCAATGTTTCTGGACTTACATTGTACATTGCAATAATACCAATTGCAATAGAAGCAACAGTCATTATCGTATATTGAACCACATCGGCCCACACAATACTAAGCATACCGCCTAAAATTGTATAGAATGTAGCGAAAATCGTGAAGAAGATTCCATACACATGTGGGATATACATTTCTGGAATACAATCAACCGAAAGTCCTAATACCGAACAAACAGAATCCCAAGGAATGAATAATGTCAAGAATTTACCTAAACCAACGAAGCCGTACGACAACATTGATAAGCCAATTAACAAGGCAAAACAAACAACAACCCAATGCGATAAGACACCGCCTCTACCCTTTCCAAAACGTGTTTCAATCCATTCTGCACCAGTGGTTACATTTGAACGACGCAACCAAGCAGAAAGGAACATCATAAGAAATATCTGGTTGAATGTAGGCCACAACCATGGAAGCCATATACTTTTCAAACCATACACAAACAAGATTGTAACCAACCACATTGTACCCGAAATGTCGAACATACCCGAAGCATCCGACAAGCCAAGCATATACCATGGCATTGAACGTCCGCCCAACAAGTACGAAGACTTATCTTTTTGTGCTTGCTTCTTAAAATAAAAACCTATAAAAACTAAAACTGCAATGTATAGGAATATCACTGCAAAATCTAAACCGTGTAAAACCATGTTATTATTATTTTGTGCAAAACTAATTAAAATTCTGCATTATACCAATTTGAATATACTTTGAAGCAAAAGTACCAATGCAGAAATACAAGATAGCGTTATTACGGTGTTTTTGTAGATTTTTTCATTCAAAACACGTATTAGCCAAAAACCAACAAAAACCCCTACAACCATGGCTGGAGCCATATATAAATCCAACATAAATGAATCAAAAGTTATTGTTTTCCAGCAAAATACATGTATTGGAACTTTTATAACATCTGTTATAAAACAAAACCAGACATGCGTATCAACAATTTGTTTTTTAGGGAATCGTTGTAACAAAAATAATGTGGAAATCATTGGACCAGTAGCATTGCCAATCATTGCGGCAAATCCCGCCAAAATTCCAAAGAGCATATAACTAATACCAAATGGATCGCGGAATGCCGAGTGTTTCAAGTGCTGAATTATAGTGATTGTGCATCCAACAATAATGACTAATGCTAATAGAATAAAAAAACTTTCTTTTTCTTCCCGAAGAACCATCCCGACATAGCCACCAATTCCAATACCCAAGATAGCCCACGGCAACGATTTCATCAACGCCGCCCAATTAACGTCGGTTCTATTACGAATTGCTGAAAGGAAAGATGCTGCGAGCGAAATCGGCAACAAAAAACCAACCGACTCCTGTCCTCCCATACACATGGCCAACACAGGTATAGTTACACAACTTGCACCAACAATGCCTCCCTTCCCTATTCCTGTCAATAAAATGCAAAGAGTTATAACAATTAAGACTCCAACAGAAAATTCCATGCAAATATTTTTAACAAATTTACCAATAAAATTGAGACCAAAGGCGTATTTTTGCAGAAATAAATTGATATGACACGCTATTACACCTTTTTTTTAAGCATTCTATTGTGTTTTTCTTGTGCAAAGAAAGAAATGGAAACAGATTTGAAAGCCTACGAAGTACAAGGCAAAGTAAGACAAATTCAATATAAAGGAAATGAAAGCACAAACGGAAACAGCATCCGTTTCAATACCGACGGACTAATCCTATCGGAACGATATGGCGGTCGCTTATTCTCTTATAAATATGATGGAATGTATGCAACCGAGTTAAAGATATTCCTCGGTGATTCATTGGAAATCAAGAGATTATTCACATACAAAAACACTGTTCCTACAGAAATTCGAGAATACGACAAAAAAGGAACTTTGCAGAAAAAAGTCATATATAAATATGACAAAAACGACAACAGAACACAGGGAATCATCCTTACAACATACAACGATACTCTTTCTATGGAAGAATATGAGTACGACCAAAATCGTATGACTAAAAAGATTCGATACACCTACAACGAACACATCGAACCAATTAATGACGAAAACAGCAAAAAAATCCGTTCACACATACGCGCGTATGCAAGTGAATACAACTATGAATACAACGAGAACAATGAATTGGTATCGTGTACCGAAACTATTGGAGATGAATGTATGTCAAAAACATACTACAAAAATTTTCACGGTGTGGACCTTGCCATTTCAGAGGTTTCTTATTGGGGAGGTGCACAAGATTCATCTGTTGTAACATACGGATTTGACGAAAAAGGCAACTGGATTTTCAAGAGAACCGTATCGAGTCACCGTGAGCAAAAACAAGAACGTGCTATCTTGTACTACAAATAAAAAAGAGACGCTATTTTAATCAATAAACGGATATTCATACAGAAACCTGTAAAGACGTGATTATCGCGTCTTTACATAAAACAAATCGGTTATAATTCTTTAGACAATGAAATTGTCAGGATTGACAATGTTTGACAGTCATCTATTTCCTGGCGGAAAATATAGCCAAGATCCAAGCCTAATTTTTTCTTGAATTCAAAACCACAGTTTACACCGTATTTCACAGTAGCAATATGATAGCGACTACCTGCTTCAATTGGATGATACGTTTCTACAAATAGCGACGGACGAATATGTTTCGAAAGAGAATAAGCAACCTTCACCTTATTTTTATCAACGATTTCTGGTTGAAGACCTTCGCCATTTTTCACATACATATTCTTCGTAACATTCAACTTTGTTTGTATTGAAAAACGAAAATCATCTATTTTCTTTTTGTATCCAACAACAGCAGCTACAGTATGCATTGGGAAATAGCCGTTCTTTCTATATTTTTCGGTAAACTTATAGCTCATACCAACATATACAGGCTTTGTAATGCTATAGCGTGCACCGAGTTCAGCATTCCCTTGTTTCAGTAGAGCCGAATTTTGTTGAAAGCGTGTTTCTGCCTCAAAATCAAGAGAGAATCGTTTCGAAACATCTACCGACGCACCAAGTCCAGTCCAAAGTTCAAAGGAATGACTTTGTGCAGAAGCAAATCCTGCAAAGAAGATACTTAAAAATATGAACGCTATGCGCTTCATGCTCTATGATTCGTGCACATCAGACATAAGATTCTCGCTATTATCTGGTTCATAATAATAGATTTGAATCCATGTAGAATCTGTTAGATAATTGATATCACCAATTTCGAAACGCTCAATTTTTAAACCTGTGCGTTTTTCCAAATCAGCTTTTAGTTCAGCATAATGCTCTGGTTTCACCAACGCAATATTATCGTATTTCACACGCTTGCGAGATTCGTGTTTAATCATCCATACTTTTTCAAGGAAGAACGCAACCATCACAATTGCCAAGTTAGTGAACACCAATTCAGCATAACTAACTTTCTTATTCGACAACGCATTGATTACCGAAACACCAATGACCAAAAACAAATATGTCATTTCCTTGATTGGCATAAGTTCCGTACGATAACGGATGATACCAAAGATTGCGAATAAACCAAGAGCAAAACCCACTTGAATCTTAACATTACCAAGCAAGAAACAAAGCAAGAATACTATAGACGAAATCAAAATGTAGGTAAATAAGAAATCTCTTCGTTTTGTTGCTGGATAATATAAGCATCTACCTATAATAAAGATTATCAAAAAGTTAAACACAAAACGAATTATCAATTCTGCAAAAGATGGAGCATCAATCAATGCTATTCCAAAAAATTCTTGTTCCATATTAGTTTTTGTTAAAGTATTTTAGTTTTTCAATATATCGTAATTTCTTTTTGAATCTGTTTTTCTTAATGTTTTTGTAAACGACAGCCGTTCCTATCGCATATTTACTCATACCACGTTTAAAAATGCGGTTTTTCAACAAAGCACTCTGCATATACGACACAGAACTACATTTGTCGCGTTTCAATTCAATAATACAAATATGACTAAAGTCAGCCTTTTCTCCTGTCTTATAATTTGTCACCATTAAATTCGTATCGACAGTGCAACGCTCTCCATGAATCAAGTCAACTAAAGTCAAGCGAGTATATTCCACCACAGTTTTTGGGAACAAATCTGTTGCCGGATATGGGCAATTTTTTTCAAGAAAGACATTCGCTTCCGTTAGCGGAGCCGATGCAGGAAACGAAACACGTTTTTTCTTCGTACGACGCTTATTGTTTTTAAACTTGACTTCAAGAAATTCCGCACCAGTTGATAAATACGTACGATGACGAACTTTATAGCGATTCAACTTACCATTTTGATGATCGATATACATCTGATCGTTTGCCGTATCGAAATAAACCGTTTTATAATCTTGATATGGCGTATTATTTATATGTAAGGCCGCATATTTCGGAGCAATTTCAGACAGAACATCTGGTAACTGCTTGCTACTGAACACATATTTTGTGTCCGTTCTATTCTGCAACTTCACCGAATCCATCTCGTCGAGCGAAATGGGACGCATTGAATCAACTATATGTTGAATTTCATCAAGCATTATTCTGCGTAATAAGTATATTCGTACACTTTCTTCTTAAGAAGTTTGCCGTTAGCGTCATAATATAATTTTGCAATACGCTTACCGCTATCATTATATTGATATACAGCTTTTTCCTTTAATTTTCCAGAAGCACTATATTCATATTCAGCAACGACTTTCTTGCCTTTATATTCGTATGTATAGTATTTTTTCAATTCACCATATTCGTCATACGAGTATTCTTTTACCACACGACCGCGATCATCGCGTTCTTCTTTTGAGTCAAGGATTTTTTTGCCTTTTGAATCAATTTCATAGACAGTTTTCGTTTTCACTTCTCCTGTTTGTGCAGACACAGTCAAACTAAAACAAAGACCTGCAGCACAACAAACAAGTACATGCGATAATTTCATATCCTTTTATTTTAATAGTTTTTAATATCAATCTGTTCAAGAGAAACGACCGAAGTATTTTCTTGAATAGTAAACGAGCGATAGCATACAGAATCTGCACCAGCCATTTGATTTTCGCTATATACATACAATCGGTAACTTCCAGGAATTAAATTGCGTATAGTAAAATTACCTTCGCCATCGACACGAGTTCGGTCCAAAATTTCAGGATCGTTTGCAAATTGCAAATACACATCGGCATCTTGAGCCGGTTTTTGATATAATTCTATAGAACCACTATATCGATGTTCTACGACATTACCCTTCACAACACCCCCACCATTGTCATAATCAACATGTTTGTAAACAGTAAATGTAGGCACAGTTGCTTCGTCTTTTTTCGAATCCAAAGACACTTTTTGCGACAAAACGATTTTTGGATATTTTGAGTTAGAAACAGAGTCATCCGAATAAACGAATACCGTATAATCACCTTTTGTAAGGTTTGAGAACTGATATGTGCCATCGAATCCTGTTGCTTCTTTATCGTCGGAGAATGCAGTGTTTCCATACGCAATAAACACATTGCAATCTGTTGCTGGATAGGCATCACCAGACTTTTCTGAAATTGCATTTAGATTTTGCATCATCACTTTACCTTGTATGGAAGCTAAACCACCTTTACCTTCTTGTGGAGTACAAGAGAAAAACAATCCAACAACAAAAACAAACGCAAAAAATCTTTTTATATACATTTTTACAAAAATTTATTCCACCTACAAAAATAAGACTAATTTTTTATATGACAAACACTTTACAAAAACATTACAAAATGTTTACTCAAGGAATAATAAAAAGTAAACTGCTTTGGTGTATCACTACAAAAAAGGAACAGAAAGGGCAAGCCTTCCTATTCCTTCTTTTCATTATCTTATATATTACTACAACGAAAACGCTGTAAGTTCCTTAAACTTCAAAACACGCTCCTTGATTTTATCGGCAGTAAGATTTTCCAACGCTTCCGTTCCCATTTTTTCAACCGTAAACGAAGCCATAGCCGAAGCAACAATCATTGCCGTTTTCATTGTTTCGAAATCGGTATTATCTTGTTGAGCAACATATCCCAAGAATGCGCCAGCAAACGTATCGCCTGCACCAGTTGGATCGACCACATTATCAAGAGGCAAAGCTGGAGCGACAAAAACTTTATCGGAATTGAACAACATTGCACCATGTTCACCCTTCTTTATAATGACATAGCGAGGTCCCATTGCACAAATTACTTTTGCAGCCCTTGGTAAACTGCGTTCACCAGAAAGTTGACGAGCCTCCTCATCATTAATAATAATAATATCGACCATAGAAATTGTTTTCTTCAATTCATCCATTGTGATATTCATCCACAAATCCATGGTATCCAATGCAACAAACTTTGGACGCTTGTTCATTTGTTCCAAAACACTACGTTGCAAAGCAGGATGTAGATTTCCCAACATTACATATTCCGTATCTTTATATGAATCCGGAAGAATTGGCTTAAAATTCTCCAGAACATTCAATTCAGTGACCAACGTTTCGCGTTGATTCATGTCGTCGAAATAGCGACCAGCCCAAAACATTGTTTTTTCATCTGATTTTCTTTGCATACCTGCAAGATCAACACCTTTGTCCTCTAATTTTTTGATAAACTCTTCAGGAAAGTCATATCCAACAGCACAAACAGACTGAGGTTCAACAAAATACGAAGCAGAAAAACAGATATATGTACCCGATCCACCAATGATTTTATCGGTCTTTGCAACCGGTGTTTCTATCGCATCAAAAGCGATGCTACCAAAAATTATTGCTTTCATTGTAATTTTTTTTGCAAATATATTTTTTTATTCAAAAATCCTCGTATATTTGCACTGCTTTTTAGGAGCAAAACTAATTCCCAAATAGCTCAGTTGGTTAGAGCATCTGACTGTTAATCAGAGGGTCACTGGTTCAAGTCCAGTTTTGGGAGCAAAGCCTCAACAGAAATGTTGAGGCTTTTTTGTTTTTAGACACTACCACAAATAAGAAAATCTGGTTTATTAGGCAATATAGTCTGAATTTTATTTGTGTTTTATAAATTATGTATAAGAGAAAACAATTCCGAAACGATTTAAAGAACGCTTTTCCACACTGCTGGCATTTATTGTTGGTGAAGGCGGAATGAAACCTGAAGAATTTTTATCCATAACCCCAAGCGAACTATTCAAATAGAAAACCTATCTACCATTATCGTATTTGATGTTTCTCCAGTATGTAACGAAGCTGGTACAGATAAAAGTTTTCTCAAGTAGCAACATCACTCTTGAAGTCCCGTACAGAAAAATTCAATATTACACCAGCAAATTACACTCGAACCATCGAATCAACAACTAAAAATCTTGTTTCCAATAATAATGCACAACGAGTTATCTCAAATATTCAACCTTCATAACATCGCTAACTGTTCTCTCCGTAACAACCCCATTTTGCAGTTCCAACGTAACAGTATCACCAGAGATTACTGTAATTGTTGCGTAATACCACCACTGTCCCTTCAATTTATACACAACCCTGTCTCCTATTTTCAAATTTTGTGTCATTGTAACCATAGAAGATGTTGACGGTGTAATTTGTGTTATTTTTTCTTCTTGTTTTTTCATAGGCGAAGCGACTTCTTCTTGCTCTACTTCCACAGCAGATGCAGATTCTTTTGAGGTTATTTTACTTTTTGATGGTTTTGCCACCTTTTCTTCTTTTGTTACGACCACAGGTTCTTCTAAACTATAATTAGAACCACCTTCCAAAGCATTGACTATTACGGTACGACTACCTAAAACACCACAAGTAATTGTAGGAATAACAAAGTCTATAAATTTGAATTTACTTATTACTTCGCAAGGTTCATTTGGTGTTTTCGCATGACTGTGTCCCAAAGGCAACACTTCAAATAAATAAAATTGTTTCTTTTGGTCATACTGATAGGATTTTAATCCTTGTTTTTCCAATTGTTCATAGTTTCCAATCGTTGTCCATGTTGTGTAGCAAGATGTCATCACAGTCATTGACAATACAAAAATCAATACTTTTTTCATAATTCATTTTTAGTTAATTGTTATACTTCTTTTCTAAAAGACATACGCAATTATCCCTAAAAACAAATGTGGGAAAATGTGAATTTTGAGAAATTTTAGAGTACGAATCCCCTATCAATAAAGAAATGGGGTGAAATTATCTATAAAAATCTGTGGAAAACCGTGAGTCAATCGAGAAATCCTACAACGCAACTAAAAATTGTAGTAGTTTTTCTTTATTGACTTTAAATCCTTTTCACCATTTGTCGTATTGAAAGCTGTTTTTTCTCCCCAAGAATCGCCCAAAACTTCACACAACTCTCTTACAAGACTATACAGTTTCTTTTTTTGCTTACTTACATTTAAAGAAGACAAATTAAAATTGCAAACCATTGTCACATATTGGTACCTTGTTACGCCATTAATACCAAACTCCCAATATTTCTTATACAACTCAATTACCTTATCCTCTTGTTCCTGATTTAGAATCAAGGGACTTGAATCCTCCATAGGTACATGTACCTTTCCCTTCCACTTTCCTTTTTTTTGTTTACGAAGACGAATCAATTCATTTGTTACCGCAGCAAACAACAAATATTCTCGCTTAAGTTCTTTTTCTTCGCGAAACAGAAAAATCGGAGTATATTCAAACACACCTTTTCTCTCTACTTCGACCTTATAATTCACCTTAATGAGTTCATCCGTCAACAAACTATAGTCTTGATAAAAAAACACAGGCTTTGTAACAATCCAAGTATTGCAGAAAATTAGACTACCATCATTATAGATCTTAGAAGTGTTTATATCCATAATATTTTCCCTAAAACGAGAAATCAACCCCTCCAGCAATACTATTTTAGTTTCAATGGAAGTCATTTTCAGAGCATTTTCTATTGCAGATGAAAATTCTTGTAAGTCTATTTGTGATAAATCCTGTTTCATAATACAAATATAAAAAACTAAAAATCGCGTCTGCGGCCTTTTTTGTTTCCTCTATCTCTATCGAATCGTTTCTTTCCATCGCGACGATCTCCACCAAATTCTTTTTTACGGCGCGAATCACGGCGTGAACCACCAAAATCATCACGTTTGCGTGAAGGTATCTCTTCTGCTTTTGGTTTTGGTGCTTCGGCAACTTGAACAGAAACTGGCATACCTTCGTATTTCGCATTTGCCAAACTAGTCAAAATCTTATTGGTGTATTGAGATTCAACTTCGAAGAACGAGAACGAACGCATAATGTCGATTGCACCATAACGAATATCTCTATCGTTAGCGTGTTCATTCAACAACTTCAACAACTTCGATTGATCCAACGATTCTTTCTTACCAATATTCATAAAAAATCGAGTGTAATTACCACCTGATTCACGACCGCCTTTTCTATCTCGACGTTCTCTACGTGGACGTTCCTCTCTATCGCCCCGGCGTCCACCATCACGATCTCTATCACGACGACGTTCGTTTCTGCTACGATTGCGTTCTTCCAAATCGCGTTTACGTTCTGTTTCTTTTTCGACATCAAGGTTAATATCTGCGGCATTATCGTAGTATTCCAACATACGATTAACCTCATACGAAACAAAGCGTTTCAAGATTTCTTCTGAAGACATTCCTTCAAATTGATGAAGAATAGGTTGAAGCAATTCGCTCATTTTTTCTTCGTTCACGTCAGTTGCCAACACTTTGCGAATCAATTCTTTTAATTGTACTGCACAAATTTCTTGTCCACCAGGAACTTTCTTAACTTCAATTTTTTTCTTGATGATTTGTTCTATTCGTTTCAACTTACTCTTTTCGCGCAAATTGGCAATCAAAATAGAAATACCTTCTTTTCCCGCACGACCGGTACGACCACTTCGGTGGGTATATGTTTCTAAATCGTCTGGAATAGAATAGTTTATAACATGAGTCAAATCGTGTACATCAAGACCACGTGCAGCAACATCGGTTGCAACCAACATGTTCAAATTCTTGTTACGGAATTTTTTCATCACATAGTCGCGTTGCGCTTGCGACAAGTCACCATGAAGTGCATCGGCATTATAGCCATCACTCATCAAATTGTCGGCAACTTCCTTCGTTTCCTCGCGAGTGCGACAGAACACGATTCCATATATATCAGGATAGAAATCGGCAATTCGTTTCAATGCCATATATCTATTCTTTGAGCTAACAATATATGCTTGATGAGAAACCGTAACGGCACCGGAATTCTTTGTACCTATCGTTATTTCGAACGGATCGTTCATATAGTTCGATGCAATTCTGCGAACTTCTGTTGGCATTGTTGCAGAGAACAACAATGTACGTTTTTCTTGTGGAGTTTGTTCAAGAATTGTATCCAAATCTTCTTGAAATCCCATATCAAGCATTTCGTCAGCTTCATCAAGAACAAGATTGCGAACTTGCGACAAGTCAACTTTCTTTCTCTTGATAATATCGACCAAACGACCAGGAGTAGCGACAACAATATGTACACCAGCCTGAATTTTCTTGATTTGGCGAACAATATCCGCACCACCATACACCGCAACTGTTTGCAAAGGAAGATATTTACCGAAATTTGTCAAGTCACGTTCTATTTGAAGACATAACTCACGAGTCGGACAAATCACCAATGCCTGTGGCAATGATTTCTCGTAATCTACTTGCGAAATAATAGGAAGACCAAAAGCGGCAGTTTTACCAGTACCTGTTTGAGCCAACCCAATTAAATCACGACTTTCTTGTAACAAGAAAGGAATAGCTTGACTTTGAATATCTGTTGGTTTTTCAAAGCCCATTTCTTTAATAGCTTGCAATACCTCATTCGATAGCAAGCCTGCTTCATCGTATAATCCCATATACATTATTTTATCGAACAGAACCGCCTGTTCATTACGGAAAGGAATTACACAAATCAGCGAATACGAGTCAGCAAGATGTAACGCCTTTCAAAAAAATATTTTATGCGTTCGCTAACGCTTCCCTAATTTTCGCTTCGATTTCGTTACGAAGTTCTTCGTTATCCGACAATAGTGTTTTTACAGCATCGCGACCTTGAGCTAGTTTTGTTTCGCCGTAGCTAAACCAAGAACCACTTTTCTTGATAACATTCAATTCCACACCCATATCGATAATTTCACCGATAATAGAAACACCTTCGCCAAACATAATGTCGAATTCTGTGCTACGGAATGGAGGCGCAACTTTATTTTTCACAACTTTTACGCGAGTTCTGTTACCAATAATACTATCACCGTCTTTAAGTTGTCCAACGCGGCGAACATCCAAACGCACTGATGCATAGTATTTTAGAGCATTACCACCAGTTGTTGTTTCTGGATTTCCAAACATAACGCCCAATTTATCACGTAGTTGGTTGATGAAAATAACCGTTGTGCTTGTCTTATCAATTACACTCGTTAACTTACGCAATGCTTGAGACATCAAACGTGCATGAAGACCCATTTTAGAATCACCCATATCACCTTCGATTTCTGCCTTTGGCGTAAGAGCAGCAACAGAGTCAATTACAATGATATCGATTGCGCCAGAACGAATTAGTTGATCTGCAATTTCTAAAGCCTGTTCCCCATTATCAGGCTGAGAAATATATAGATTATCAACATCTACGCCCAAATTTTCAGCATAGAAACGGTCAAACGCGTGTTCTGCATCGATAAATGCAGCTAAGCCACCTTTTTTCTGTGCTTCAGCAATGGCATGGATAGCCAACGTTGTTTTACCAGAAGATTCTGGACCGTAAATTTCAATAACACGACCACGAGGATATCCACCTATTCCCAATGCCATATCCAATCCGATAGAACCAGAAGGAATACAAGGTAAATTTTCAACCACATGATCACCAAGTTTCATAATGGCACCTTTACCATACGACTTGTCAATTTTGTCAAGCGTTAACTGTAACGCTTTCTGTTTTTCTGCTTTTAAAGCTTTTAGATCTTGAGCTTCTGCCATGATTATGTACTTTTTATTTTTTGCAAAGATAGTATTTTATTACGAACGAACCGAGAGTGAATTTTGTTAATTTTTAGAAGAATTAATAAGCAAATATGAACATTTATACTATTGTACTCATTTTTGAAAATTTGTAAAGGCAAAAAGCAGAAAATAATCGTGCATACATAACAAAAAATCCTTTCCTCTTCTTTTTCTCAAAAAATATACTACTTTTGCACTGGGGTAAGTCTTGTACGACCAGCTCCTGCTGAACCCCCCCAGATCCGGAAGGAAGCAAGGGTAGGCGGTTGTAGCGGTGCGATACAAGTCGCTTACTCCTTTTTTATTTCTCTATATGGCCGAATATTTCAAACTATATAACGAAAATCCAAACGAGCGAACCATCAAACAAATTGTAGAGATTCTTCGTAACGGCGGTGTTATTATTTACCCAACCGACACTGTATATGGTTTTGGTTGCGACATTACAAATCAAAAAGCTGTTGAGCGAATCGCAAGAATTAAAGGTATAAAACTAGAGAAAGCGAATTTTTCTTTCATCTGTTATGACTTAAGCAATTTGTCCGAATACACAAAAGTAACCAGCAATCACGTATTTAAAGTGATGAAACACAACCTTCCTGGTGCTTTTACATTTATATTGAATGCGAACTCCAATGTTCCCAAATTATTTAAAAGCAAGAAAAAAACTGTTGGTATTCGTATTCCAGACAACAATATTTGTAGAGCTATTGTAAAAGAACTAGGGAATCCAATCCTAACAACTTCGGTTAAAAGCAACGATGAAATTCTAGAATATCACACTGACCCTGAACTAATTAAAGATGAATACGACAAACTTGTCGATGCAGTAATTGACGGTGGAATGGGGAAAAATGTACCTTCTACTATTGTTGACTGCTCTAACGATGATATTGAAATTGTTCGCCAAGGAGCTGGCGAATTAGAGTTATAGTGTTCTTGTTGCACGCAACATTTCCCGTTTACCTATTGGTCCATCGGTTCTTTCCACCTCAAACCCTACAGATTGTAGCATTCTTCGAACTTTTCCTTGTGCACAATAGGTGGTCATCACTCCTCCTACATTCATGTGTGCAAACAAATGCTTAAAAATGTCTTCCGACCACATTGATTCTTGTTTGTTTGGTGCAAAAGCATCAAAATAAATAACGTCCGCCATTGGAATTTCGGGTAAGTTCGTTAAATCAGCCTGAAGTTTTGTCAAGTAAAAATATTCGGAAATTTGACATTCCCTATTCCATTCGCAACTATGAATCTTCGCAAACAACTGTTCACTCTGATTTCCAAACAACGAAGTAAAATTTAAATGAGTAATCTCGTTTGCCGACAACGGATATTTTTCTATTGACACATAATGAGTTACTCGTTTGGTCTTTTCTGCTTCAAGAGCAGTCATCAATGTATTGAGACCAGTACCAAAGCCAACCTCAAAAACAACAGGGACTTCCACAGAAGAAAAATTGTATGCCTTTTCTATATAAATATGTTGCGCTTCTTGAATTGCGCCATTCGTAGAATGATAGTGTTCGTCTAACTCATAGACATACAATGTAGTAGAGCCATCTAAAGTCTTCTGTATAACTCGTTTTTCTTCCAACATATCAACTAAAAAAGAATTCGTTTTCGTCTTCTCACAAAACAATCCCAAACAATAGAATGAGGATAGATTTGTGTGTGAAGCACCTTTTCACCAATAACTTTACGTTTTTCTTCTAACAACGGAATCGCACAGCGATATTCCTTATGAGCGTGCAGAATTTCTTTTGCATTTTTCCAATCTGCATGCAACAAGAAATTCACAAACGACAATGCATCCAATAATCTTCGTTTAAATATAATCTGCTTATAGCAATTATCTGGAAGATTTTTATGAAGCATATATAAGTTATTACGGAAATTCAAAAATGTCTTAAATGGATTTTCTTTTGGCAATGAGCCACCTCCAACATGGAACACTTCCGAATCATGTACATACTGTATAGAATAGCCAGCATTCTTCACACGCCAACAAAAATCAATCTCTTCCATGTGTGCAAAGAAATCCTTATCAAGTCCACCAAGTTGCTGATACACTGACGATTTTACGAACAACGCAGCACCCGAAGCCCAAAAAATATCGCAATCAGTATCATATTGTCCTTCGTCTTTTTCTACGACATCAAACAAACGTCCGTGGCAAAAAGGATAACCAAACTTATCTATAAAACCTCCTGCAGCCCCAGCATATTCAAACATTTCTGGATTGGTGAACGACTTAATTTTAGGTGCACAAACAGCAAGCATAGGATTTTGCTCCATCTTGCCTATAATTGGAGCAATCCAATTCTTCCCGACTTGTACATCGGAGTTCAATAACACATAATAATCAGCATTGATTTGAGCTAAGCCTTTATTATAGCCTTCGGCAAAGCCATAATTTTCGTCTAGCACAATAACTGGACATTGTGGAAAAGATGTCTTCACAAACGACACACTGTCGTCCGTTGAGGCATTATCTATAATATACACAACAGCTTCCGGAGAATTTTCTATCACATTAGGTAGAAATTTCTCCAACCACGATTTCCCATTCCAATTTAATATAGCAACTGCAATCTGCATAATCCGTTATTTCTTTTCAAGCTCCCGATACCGATTTCGGGCAATTGGCGAATATAAACTATTCGAATAATTTGTAACGATTTTCTTGTACTTTTCTTTTGCCTTATCTACGTCACCATTTTTTTCAAAATATACAGCCATTTCGTATAACGCCCAATCTGCATAGATTTCGAGCGGGAATTTTTGTTCTATTTCCTGCAAATAGCCAATGCGTTTCTCTTCGTCCAACAAAGTTTGAGCAATAGTAGCCTTACGCACAAGTATTTCATCTTCAAGAGTATGGTGCGGAAAATTCGTCAATACTGAATCATAACTTAGAATTGCATCATTGTATTTTCTTTGATATAACAACAAATCACCTCGGGCGAACATTTCCATTGCCGTTGTTGTCGTATCAAGAGCAATGTTATCGGAAATCAATTGTGCCAACGAAAGAGCATCATTTGCTATCAACTTACTTGTACTACCTTTCAAGACATCAAGTAAAGCTTGAGCATACAAGAAGTTTCCCATATAATAGGCAATTTTTGCTTGTTGCAATTGTGCAGTATGACCGACATCATTATTTTTATAACGCATTGCAACTGAAGCATATACCATATTCGCACTCCACACATCTCCAGAAAACAAATAACAATCAGCTAATTCCAATTCCAGGACACTTTTTTTGTTTTGGGAATTTGGATTTTCAATCATATTCTTCAACAAAGCGATTGCCGAATCCGCTTTATTAAGGTAAAATGTCTGAATATGAGCAAGATTTTTCACCAAGTCAACCTGCGAAGAAGTATGTTCCAATTCTGTATAGGCACGCTGATATTCGTGTTCCAAATCTACAATTTGCTGCATTTCCGGTTGTTTTGCAGATTGAAAAACCATCACATACGATGTTTCAAGCAGTTTTTTTACCGCATCCACATAATAATCGGCCATAGGTCCTTTTTTCACAACATACGAAAAACAATCTGTTGCATATTGCAACGCTTTATTTTCCAATGCAATATTGCCAAGTTCCATCAAGCGTTCGCCATCTTCATCTTGTTCTATATCCAAATCCTTGGCGAGTTCTATTGCTTTGGCAAAATCTTTTTCCTGTGTTGCAATCCATATATACAACTTTCGAAAAACAACATTGTCTTTCCGCTTTGCAATGACAGTTTCCAAATCTTTTACAAGCACATCGCGTAAAGAAGATTGTTTTTGCTCATATAAAACATATTGTAACTGATTTTCAATAAAATCCAATTCGTTGGAATTGCTTTTCAACAAGGTAATGTATGCATCCGACATTTTCGCATAGTCACCTGCACGCAAGTAAATGCCACTTAGATTTTGAACAGCAATAGGATCATCGGGATTTTGCGAATGGGCGTTTTCATAGACAATTCGCGCAACACTATCAACAGAATTGTCCAAGCAAGCCTTACCAACCTCCAAACAAACATACGAGTCCTTTGACGATTTTTTTATCAGTTTTGAATAGATTTCGTCTGCCTCTTTTTTCTTTCCAACCTTAGTTAGTACAACCGCCTGTTTTACCTGATAATAAGCATTTTTAGGAAAGCGTTTAGCCTGCTCTGTAGCAATAGATTCAGCATGTTTAAAATCCTGTAGGGCAAAATAACACTGAATCAAATAGTCAAAATGGATTTGCGTATGGCTTTGATCAAACAAATCTTGATACAAAGCGGCAGCTTTTTCGTATTCGCCTTGAGAATAATATAAAAGGGCCAATTGATTTGCATTATCCTTTCCTTGAGCGACAGAAAAGACACTTAAAAAGGCAAATACTATGCAAAAGAGAACCTTTTTCACAAAGAATAAAAAAGCGTATCTATAGACATAGACACGCTTTTGCAAACTTTATATGTTCAGTAGAAACTGAAAAGACTCAATTATTTTCTGTGACGGAATTCGTCAGATACTGTTAATTTTTTTCTACCTTTTGCTCTACGTGCAGCCAACACTTTTCTACCGTTAGCTGTAGACATTCTTTCTCTAAAACCGTGTTTGTTTCTTCTTCTTCTTACTGAAGGTTGAAATGTACGTTTCATCTTATCGTTGTTTTTATTAGTTCTACTTAATTCTGTAAATCGGTGTGCAAAAGTACACGATTTATTTTAATAAAAAAATTTTTTATGGTTCAATTGGCAAATAAATGATTTTTTTTGTTTCAAAAAACGGTTCTGTGAAATATGCACTGATTGGATAAATGTGATATTTCTTGAAACCAGCCATTTCTTCATAAAAATCACCGCCCTTTATATATATGATACCATTGCAAAGTGAATTATTCACAACTGTACTCACATTTTTCTTTACCATCTTGTAAAAATCAGGGAAAGCAGTTACCGCACGACTTACGATATAATCATATTTATCTTTCAATTCTTCAACACTTTTTTGTTGTGCTGTAACATTTGTCAATCCCAATTCTTCAATAATATTTGAAGCAACAGTGATTTTCTTTGCAATTCTATCTATCAAAGTAAATTGAACCTTCGGAAACAAGATTGCCAACGGGATACCAGGCAAACCACCACCTGTTCCAACATCCAAAATTTGACTACCTTGTTTAAATTCAAAAAACTTAGCAATAGCCATTGAATGTAGCACATGATGCTCGAAAATGTTATCGATATCTTTTCGAGAAATCACATTTATTTTTTCATTCCAATACTTGTACAATTCGCACAAAGTTTCAATTTGCTCATATTGTTTCTTTGTCAAATCAGGGAAGTATTCGTACAATGTCTTATTCATTACCACTGTCTTTTAAAAGGATGGATTATATTTTGAATATGCAACAAACCTATTTGTATAGGCATATAAATATCAAATAATAACGTAAACAACCACAAGCCTTTTTCTTTAAATCGTCGCAAATTCAAAAAAGAGATTAAAAAGAATAAAAACATTCGTACCCCCAACAGAATAAGGATTGGCATTCTCATTGTTGTAGGTAAGAAAATACAAAATAGCAAAGTGCATAAATAGAACATTTCACGAGAGAATGGTTCCAATCCCAACAAACATTTTACAAAGAAACCATAACTTGGAGATGTTGTAAGGTGGCGTCTTTTTTGGAATTTCCAATTTCGGAACGAAGACACTTGTTCTGACATAGTAAAACTATCGCGATCCAATATCATAGTTGTATTAGAACGATTACCCACTTCAGAAACAAATAAATCATCATCACCAGACATAATATGATAATGTGCAGAAAACTTACTACTTTGATTATATACATTTTTAGTATAACCCATATTTCTACCCACGCCCATATACGGAATACCAGCATGTGCAAAAGACATATAATTCACCGCAATAGAATAAGTATCGTAACGAACAAGTTTGTCCAATAAACCTTTTTTCGGCGCGTATGCACCATAGCCAAGAACCAATTCCTTCTTATCACGGAACTGTTGCTGCATCAAATACAACCAACGAGACGAACATGGTCTGCAATCTGCATCAACAAACAACATAACATCGTTCTTTGCAGCCTTAATACCGACGGTGATAGCCAACTTTTTACCATGCGAAAAACGTTCGTCTTTCTTTATTGTTGACACACGGAGATTCTTATACTTAGCAAGTAAATCATTCAACACATACTCGCTATCGTCTTCCGAAGAATCATTAACAACAATCACCTCAAAATCAGGATAATCCTGTTCCAACACAAGAGGCAAAAAGTTTCGAAGATTTTCTTCTTCATTTTTTGCACAGACAATAACCGAAACCGCAACCGTAGGAACAGCAGGTAGTTTTTTACGCTTTATAAAACAAACTCTAAAATAGAAGAAAATGTAATATAAGATTTGTATGCTTGCAACAACAATAAAGAATGTGCAAAACCAAAATTCAATTGCAGAATATGATATTTCTATCATTGTGTGATATTTTTCTGCAAATGTAATGCTTTGCAAGAACGAATGCGTCCTTGCAACAACTAATTATTAACAAATAATTAAATAGGAGTTTCATACCAAATTTATTATGCTGCTCCTTGCAACAACATCGCATAATTTTCTTTGGCCCACATCCGTAACGTCTCCGCATCTTTTTGCGTTAAGTAGCCGAGACATTTCTTAAACTCCTTACAAAACAAGTCTTTATCAAAACTCATTTTTGTCAAAATTTCATAACAATATTCCAGCATAACACATAAAAATTAAAACTTTCTAAATATACGATTTACAGAACCGTTTGTCAATCTTTTTTTGATAGATTTTTTCAATACGCAAATCCCGTACCAAACAATGCGAACAACCCGTTTTTTTTCAAAATAGGTACACTAGAGTAGTTTTTTAAAGAAAAATCGAAACACCTATCAATTTAAAAGCAAAATACAGCATTTCATTACAATTTTAAACAATAAAGATGTATTTTAATTACATATTATTATAACAAAACACTGTTTTGATTCAAAAAAATCAAAAAAAAAGGACAATTATATTTCAAATTAAAACAAGAAAATGTAACTTTGCTACAAAATTAAAAACAAACAACAATGACTGAAAACAAACAAAATGTGGCAGATGTGAACGACATCGTTGTTCGCTTCACAGGAGATTCCGGTGACGGAATGCAGTTAGCGGGAAATATTTTTTCCACAATTTCAGCTACTGTCGGTAACAGTATCAGTACTTTCCCTGACTATCCAGCAGATATCCGTGCCCCGCAGGGTTCTTTAACAGGTGTATCTGGTTTCCAAGTACATATTGGTGCTGACCAAGTTTACACTCCAGGTGATAAATGTGACGTTCTTGTTGCAATGAACGCAGCTGCGCTAAAAACGCAATATAAATATGCAAAGAGCAATGCTACTATCATTATCGACACTGATAGTTTCAAACAAGCAGATTTAGAGAAAGCTCAATTCCAATCGGAAGATTATCTTGGCGAAATGGGCATTGATCCAGATAGAGTTGTTGCATGTCCACTTACAACAATGGTAAAAGAATGCTTGAAAGATTCTGGCATGGACAACAAATCAATCGTGAAATGTAGAAACATGTTCGCGCTTGGACTTGTTTGCTGGTTGTTCGATCGCGATACAACAATTGCTTTCAACTACCTAAAAGAAAAATTCGCCAAGAAACCTGGCGTAGCAGAAGCTAACATTGCTGTAATTCAAGCAGGATATGACTATGGTCATAACACTCATTCAACAGCACAAAATGTATATCGCATAGAGACTAAAGAAAAGAAAGTTGGTCGCTATATGGATATTACAGGTAACAAAGCTACAGCATACGGTATGATTGCTGCTGCAGAAAAAGCAGGTTTGAAATTATATTTAGGTTCATACCCTATCACTCCAGCAACAGATGTACTTCACGAACTTTCAAAACACAAATCTCTTGGTGTAACAACAGTTCAATGTGAAGACGAAATCGCAGGTTGTGCATCTGCAGTTGGTGCTGCTTTTGCCGGTGCATTAGCATGTACATCTACTTCAGGTCCTGGTATCTGCTTGAAATCTGAAGCTATGAACTTGGCTGTTATCATGGAACTTCCATTAGTCGTTCTTGATGTTCAACGTGGTGGACCAGCAACTGGTCTTCCTACAAAATCGGAACAAACTGACTTACTTCAATGTTTGTTTGGTAGAAATGGTGAATCACCAATGCCTGTAGTTGCTGCTACTTCTCCAACTGACTGTTTCGATGCTGCCTACATGGCTTGTAAAATTGCCTTGGAACACATGACTCCAGTTGTTCTTATGACAGACGCATATATAGCAAACGGTTCTGCTGCATGGAAACTTCCTAAGTTAGCTGAATATCCTGCAATCAATCCTCCATACGTAACTCCAGAAATGAAAGACACATGGACTCCATATCAAAGAAATGCAGAAGGTTCACGTTACTGGGCTGTTCCTGGTACAGAAGGTTTCACTCATATTCTTGGTGGTTTGGAAAAGGACAACAAAACAGGAGCTATTTCAACAAATCCTGAGAACCACGATTTGATGACTAAACTTCGTCAAGAAAAGATTGATAAAATCCAAGTTCCTGATGTAGAAGTTATCGGTGACAAAGATGCTGAATTGTTGATTGTTGGTTTCGGTGGAACATACGGTCACTTACATGCTGCAATGAATGAAATGAGAGCTGACGGCAAGAAAGTTGCTTTAGCACACTTCAAATACATCAACCCTCTTCCAAAAAATACAGCTGAAGTTCTTAAGAGATATAAGAAAGTGGTTGTTGCCGAACAAAACATGGGACAATTTGCAGGTTGGTTGAGAATGAAAGTTGACAACTTCGTACCATATCAATTCAACGAAGTAAAAGGACAACCTTTTGCTGTAGCAGACTTAGTTGCTTCTTTCACTGAAATTTATAACAAATAGGAGGACACTACAATGGAAAATAAGACATACGAAGCTAAAGATTTTAAAAAAGGACAACCTCGTTGGTGTCCAGGATGTGGCGACCACTTTTTCTTGGCATCATTGCAAAAAGCAATGGCTGAAATCGGAATTGCTCCACAAGATACAGCTGTAATTTCAGGTATTGGTTGTTCAAGCCGTTTGCCTCACTACATGGCAACATACGGTATGAACACTATCCACGGTCGTGCAGCAGCAATCGCTACTGGTTGTAAAGTTGCAAACCCAAAACTTACAGTTTGGCAAGTATCAGGTGACGGTGACGGTTTAGCTATTGGTGGTAACCACTTCATTCACGCAAATCGTCGTAATATCGACTTGAATATGATTCTTTTGAACAACCGTATCTACGGTTTGACTAAAGGTCAATATTCTCCAACGTCTCCACGTGGATTTGTTAGTAAATCATCTCCTTACGGAACTGTAGAAGATCCATTCCGTCCAGCTGAACTTTGCTTTGGTGCTCGCGGACATTTCTTCGCTAGAGCCGTTGCAACAGATGCTGCAGGTACAGTAGAAATCCTTAAAGCTGCACAAGCACATAAAGGTGCTTCAGTTTGCGAAATTCTTCAAAACTGCGTTATCTTCAACGACGGAACTCACGCAAGTGTGTACAAACCAGATGATAGAAAGAAAAATGCTATCTATTTGAAACACGGTGAAAAAATGGTTTTCGGTGAAAACAACGAAAAAGGTCTTGTTCAAGATGGATTCGGAATTAAAGTGGTAACTATTGGTCAAGATGGCTACACAATGGACGACATCCTTGTTCACGATGCTCACTGCGAAGATAATACTCTTCAACTTAAATTAGCGTTGATGGAAGGTCCAGATTTCCCAATTGCACTTGGTGTAATTCGTGATGTTGAAGCTCCTACATACAACGATGCTGTTGAAGCACAAATCGAAGAAGTTTCAAGTATGAAGAAATATCACAACTTCGAAGAATTGCTTATGACAAACGACACATGGGAAGTTAAATAACCATTGTCTTTCAATTACATAAAGGGAATTTCTTATTGAGATTCCCTTTTTTATTTACAAATACCATTATGAAACACTTTTTTGCATTTGTTACTCTTTTAGTTCTAGAAATATCGACTTCCGCACAAATTATAGAGAATTCTAACAGAAAACTGTTATGGCACGATGAATTCGACAGCCTTAATACAACAATGTGGACAATAGCCGACTACAGCGACCACTATGGAGAGCCTCAACTGTACAAAAAAGAACAAGTTTTTTGCAAAAACGGGAGTTTATGTATTGTCATCCAAGACACTATTGTTGATTGCCCCGAAAATATACAAACAAGCAACCCCGGAAGTTGTGGACCTTGTAAAACTGGTATTCACAATTTTATCAGCGGTTGGATAGAATCCAAGCCAGCATACGCCACTCAATATGGTTACATTGAAGCACGAATAAAAATGCCTTATCGTTTTGGTTTATGGCCAGCATTTTGGACATACGAACAGACAAAAAATTATGTAAATGCAGCCGAGATAGACATATTTGAAATGCTTGGATACAAACCAGAGAATGTGATTACAACAAACATACACCGCACATATCCTGACGGAAACATTTACTATAAACAAAAATCACTACGAAAATTCAGTTATACCGATTGGCACACCTATGCTATTGCCTGGAACAAGGATGCTATTATCTGGTATGTTGACGGGAAGAAAATACGAAAAACAAAAAAACACGAGATTGTTGATCCTGTACGACTTATCTTCAATCTTGCCGTAAGTGGTAAAAGCCATTATCCAACCGACAAAGGCTTTAGCGATACAATGTTCGTTGATTATATACGAGTTTTTGAGAAATAGGATTAAATTCTCTCTACATATTGAGCGAGAATCCAGCCTTCCTTGCCATTGCCAAGCATAACTTTGTACCAACCAAAAGCTTCATCCACAATTTTCACCTTTATACCTCCGTGGATAGTTGCCAAATCCATAGCAGTCGTCATTGGTTCTGTTTTTATGCCTATTGTTGGTTCCATTACAACAGCATACTCGTGAGAAGTCAATTCGGAATGTCTTGATTGCGCACAAACGAAAGATAACACACCAAAGAATAAGCCTCCAACCATCACAAACAACGATATTTTTCGAAGGAGTAATTTCTCTGCAAACAAGAACAAACAAAGAGAAACACATAAAACTATCAAGAAAAATATGCTCATTACTGCCCAAACATCAACAGAACAAAATCGATATATATGTTGATATACACGCGGTAAAAATCCCAACGACAAATGCTCAATATTATCCGGTTGTTGAGCGTATGCAAAAGACAAATTATGTTTTATATCTGAATCATTAGGATCCAATAATGCAGCACGCTCATAATTCACAATCGCCTTCGACGTATTTCCATCCTTAAAATATGCGTTTCCTAAATTATAATATAGATAAGCACTTTCTTTTCCTGACAAAATTTGTTGCTCACAAATATCAATTATTTGTTTGTATTCCTTTGCCTTATATAAGTCATTTATTTGTTCCGATATAGTTTGAGCATTCGAAACTATGCCCACAATCATCATTAATATGAGAGAGAATATACGCTTCATCACTATTTCTTTTTTTGTTCAAATTTTTGAATAACCTCAGCTGCTTGTAAATACAACTGTTCACGACCTTCAGCAGACGAAGATGGAGCAAAACGGGCAAATTCACACTGGTGAATTACTTGTATCAATTCTTCTATAATAGAATCTTCGATACCTTTTTGAACCAATGTTTCTTTTATTTTATCTGTAGTCAAATCAATTTGTTCCAACGAGAACTTATCACCGACATACCCCCACAACGCTTTCGCGATTTCTTCATAGAACAAAGTTGTATTGTTTTCGTCAAGATATTTTCGAGCTGTTTTCAATCGTTTTTGTGACTCTTTATTAGCACGCTTATTTTTCATCAAAGACACATCGCTCTGCATAGTTATCTGTCTACGTTTCAACAGAATCACAATGATTGTGGCAAGCAGAGAAAGAACGACTAACAACCAATAGAATAGACTTTTAAAGAAGTACGAATGTTTTTCCTCTAAATGTAAATCTCCCGTTTTTATAAATTGAATATCGTTTCCAAATTGCACATCCTCCTTAGTCACCGGAGAATAGTTTGAAACAACACCACCAGAACTTGTTCCTTTTGTAACAGTAATCGAAATTGGTTCTGTCGACAACATTGTATATGTTCTTGTCTCAGGATTAAAAACTTGCATTTTCACACTTGGAATTTCAAAATTACCTTCGTGGCGTGGAATGACCACATATTCAAATGTTTTAGAACCTTTGTCACCAGTTGAAGTAATCGAAAAATTATCTGTTACCTTAGGATCATATACCTCGAAATCTTGTGGGAATGTAATAACAGGTTTTGGCAACAAAGACAGATTTCCTTCTCCTTTTACGACAACCTTAAATGCAAACGCTTCATTTGCAGGAATACTCGTCACATCCGTTGACGATGATACACTCATTTTTCCTACAGCACCGGTATAAGAAGCATCTTTACCAGCAGGGAACGGTTTCACCGTAATAGTAACAGGCTTACTTTCAACATTTCGACGTTCTATTTTTCGTTGTCCAAATCCCCAAAAACCAGTTGAGACATATCCAGAAACAATATCACAGCTAACCTTAAACGGAGAAATGGTCATTTTACCCTCTTTTTGTGGGAAGATTACAATGCGCTGAAATAGAATTGAATAGTATTGTTTTCCATCTATTGTTTCCTCTTTGTATTCCAACTTTTGCGGCTGTTCCAATACACGTTTATAGAAACCATTAAAATCAGGGAATGTATAGTTCTCCAAATTCGTAATATCCTTTTGCGTATATAATTTTATAGTTGCCAAGATTGGTTCTCCAATGTAGGCAGAAGTTTTATTTACAAATATTCGTGCAAAAACCTCATCGCTTGCCGAAGCTGGTTTCGGTTCATCCGTTGGCACCGATTGTCCACCGCTATAAGTATTACTACTACTTTGTTGATTATTTTGACTTGCAACACCAGAAGAGCGGTCCACAACCTCAACAGTTTGTGCCTTACTCTTATATGTTTTGCCATCAATCTTCACACTCGCAACTGGTATTGAATACGTACCTTTTTTCAAGGCACGGAATTGTCTTGTTTCCGTATAAGTATATGACTTAGACATTTGTCCGTTTACAATACTAATACTACTGCTTGAACCAGTCTGCGGACGACCAGAAGCTTGTATTTCATTACAAGTTTCTATAGAAAACATATTTCCCGGTTCTGTATTAATAGAGTACCGAATATGGAATAATCCACCTTCTTCCACAACCTTTGGTGCACTTACAGTAATAGTTATATCTTGTGCAAAGGCGCCAAATACAAACAAATGAAATAATATAAATAATATAGAAAATCGTTTCATTACCAGTTTTTATCTATATAGGTATTTTTCTTTTTATTCTTTTGTTGCTGCATCATTCGTTGTTGTACAGCCTTATCATTCCCTTCTATTGCATCGAGCAAAGCCTCTGCCTGCACAGTGGAAATTTGTCCTTTGCCTTCTTTTTTATCTTGACCATTCGCTTCGGATTGTTTTCCTTGTGATTGCTGTTGGTCATTTCCCTGCTGACCTTGTTCGTTTTGATTTCCTTTTTGTTGATTTTGTTGCTGTTTCTGGTCATTGCCATCTTGTCCAGACTGATTATCTTGGTTTTGTCCGTTATCTTTATTATCGTCTTGGTTTTTGTTATCGTTTTTATTCTGTTGTTGTGTATTTTTCTTATTATCGTTTTTCCCTTCTATCAATCGTTTTAATTGTGCAAGAGAAGAATCCGACTCATACAATTCACAACCTCGTGAGACTAAATAAAGTGCTTGTTCTTGTTGATTTGCAATGTACAACTGCGAAGAAACAGTAAAATATTCCTGTGCTGTTTTTTGTCCAAAACAAGTCGCAAAAATTCCGAAAAAAATTACTATGGCAACTATCTTTTTCATTATTCGTTTTCTTGTAATATTCCCACTATTCCTGTTAATTTTTGAATGATTTCAGAATATTCCACAACAGTTTTATCCTTCTTTAATCCATCCTCCAACACAGTTAGTGCTCCTTTAAAATCACCTTTTGCAACCAAGTCCATTGCTTTTTTCAAGCACTCTTTTGCGAACTCTGTCGGTTTCGGTTTTTCGTCCTGTTTTTTATTTTTTTCATCTTTATCCGCCTCTTCTTGCTGCTTTTTCAATTCAGTTTGCGTCAAAGCAAGATTTATGCGCGTATCGTCCGCCTTTGGATTCAAAAGAAGCGATTGCTTATAAGCGACGAGTGCTTTTTCATATTGTTTTTGTTGAAAATAGGAATTTCCTATATTATGGAAAATATTGGATTTCTGCACTTTATCGTTTGTACAACGTAACGCTCTATCGTACGCCTCTGTTGCCAAAATATATTTCTGCATTTCGCATAACGAATTGCCGAAATTATACCATGCATCAAACGAAGTCGAATCCAACTGACACGCGTGCTTATATTGTACTGCTGCATTACGATAATCTCCCTTTGAATAAAAAGAATTACCTTTCTCAATAAGCGGACGCACATCCGTTTGTGAGAAACAAGTACCCGACAAAAGCAGTACAAACAATAGACATATATGTTGCCTTACATTCATTTTTTTGTTCCTATTTTCAAATTGAAAATATTTATATTCTTTAACCAATGATTTTTGCGTTCTAAAACAAAGAAGTCTATACATAAACAAATTAGTCCCAACAATAAAAAGACCTGGAATCGTTCATTATAGACAGAGAAATCTTTGGATTCAAAGTCACTTTTTTCCATTTCATCTAACGCACGCAAAATTGGAGAAAATTCCTCACGTGAATAGATACCACCACCAGCTGACGCAATTTCCTGCAACATTTGTTCATTCAATTTTGTCGTAACCGGACTACCATTTCTATCCATCAAGAAATGCGTTTGTCCATATTGATTTTTCATTGGGATAGGAACCCCTGAAACAGTACCCATACCGACTGTGTGAACAACTATACCTTTTTCAAGAGCCTGTTTTGCCATTCCAACCGCATCGTCTTCGTGGTTTTCTCCATCGCTAATCACAATAATAGTTTTTGCTGTTTTTTCATTTCCTGAAAACGAGCGCATACATTTAGAAATAGCTGCCCCTATTGCTGTACCCTGCTTATCAATCATATTCGTATTGATATTCTGCAAGAACAATTTTGAAGCACCAACGTCGGTAGTCATCGGTAATTGAATGTAGGCATCACCTGCAAAAGTGATGATACTCACCTTATTTTGGTCCAACTTATTTATTATTCGTTGGATAGAAAACTTTGCTTTTTCAATTCTGTTTGGCTTAATATCTTCGGCAAGCATACTATTCGAGACGTCCAAAGCAATAGCAATCTCCACTCCTTTTTTCTTTACCGTCTGTTTTTTAACTCCATATTGCGGTCGTGCCCAAGCAATTATAAAGAAGATTGTGGCAAATACAAATAATGAAAACTTCAAGATTTTTCGGAATGGCGAATAATCGGGAATAAGCACAGACAATCGTTCTTTATCGGCAAAAGCAGACAATCGTTTTCGCTCTATGTAATAAGACACCGTCCATACGACAATAAGGATTCCAACACCTATCAATGCGTATAAGTGTTCAGGAAAAGCAAATCGGAAAACAGCCTCATTCATCATTATGGAAATCGTTTACAAATAGTTTGAGACAAAATACAATCTATAAGCAACAACACAAGTGCCCAAAGAACGAATGGCATAAATTCATCTTTTTTCTGAGTAAATTTATAATCCTCAATTTTCGTTTTTTCTAGCGAATCGATTGTTTCATAGATTTTTACCAATTCTTTTTTATTTGTTGCACGGAAGTATTTACCATCCGTCATTTTTGCAATTTTTACCAATGCTGTTTCGTCAAATGTATTTGGAATCATTTGAGTTCCGAATTGCGTTGGATATGGAACCTCGCCATTTCTTCCTACACCTATAGTATATACGCGTATGCCATATTTTGCTGCAAGTTCAGCGGCAGTCAACGGTTCTATTTCTCCACTATTGTTATCGCCATCGGTCAATAAAACAATAACTTTACTAATAGCCTTGCTATCTTTTAAACGACTTACCGCCAGAGCCAATCCCATACCAATAGCCGTTCCATCTTCCAGCATTCCGCATTCAAGATTATCTAGTAAATTTAATAGCGTAACATGATCGGTAGTTAGTGGACATTGCGTAAAACATTCCGAAGCAAACACGACAAGTCCCATTCTATCATACGGGCGATTGTTTATGAAATTTGCCGCAACATCTTTTGAAGCTTCTATTCTATTCGATTTCAAATCCATTGCCAACATACTCGAAGAAACATCCATAGATAAAACTATATCAACACCGTATGTAGTTGAATCCGAATATGTATCAACAGAAACCGGTCGAGCCAAAGCAATTATGATACAAGCACATGCTAACAGACGCAAAATAAACGGGAAGTGTACGAAGTATTGTTTCCAAGTTTTAGGAAGCACCTCAACATCCAGCGAAGACGAAAATCGTATGTGAGCAAACAAATCAGTATGTTTCCAAATATACCAAGCAATGACAGGCACAAACAACAAGAATAACCAGAAATACTCTGAATTCTCGTACACAAAATATGGAATGTTTGTCAATGCTTCTTTCATTTCTCTTCGGATATGCGTTCAATTAAATGCTTACTTTCATTGACACAAAACAACGATAAGCCATAATGTAGATTACCTGTTTCTACCGTAGGTTTATGTTTTGCAAACTTCACAAAATCAGCTTCTTTTAAAATAATTTGTAAATTTTGAATAACTGCCAATGGAACCTTTCCGCTTGTCATTATTTCCTGAATTAATTCATCAGAAGTTTTCTCAAATGTATCTATATCAAGCACTTCGCCGAAATATGCTCGCAAAATATTAGTCAATTCTGTATAGAAAGACTTATATTCTGCTTTTTCGCAGAGATTAAGTGACTTCAATTCTTCCAATTCACGCAAAGCCTTAACATCCGCTTTTTCCGTATATTCTTTCTTCGAGATAAACGGTTTCTTTTCTCGTTTTTTCCAGAAATACCAAACTGCAAAAATCAACAAAGCTACAACAAGCATAATTGCAAGTCCGATTAGTATTTTAGAAACATAATCTTTGAATGAATACTGTGGAACTTGTATCGGTTTCAGTGGTTGTAATGTTGTTGAACTATCAATAGCAACTGTTTGCACTGATAATTGCACCGGATTAGACCATACAGTATCCATTCCATATAAAAATGGACCTACGACAAATGAGTATTCACCTTCGTCAAAACAAGTTATTGGAATACTCGTCTGTAATTTCCTTTTATTTTTATCAGAAGCCTGAACGGTGTCAAAAGCAAATGCATCTGCTATTACAATATTTTTTGACAATTCTTTTCCAAACTGAGGCAACACCAAAGTTCCCTTTTGGTCATATTCTATAAAAACAGTTAACTCCCTTTGTTCACCAATACGCATTTGCGAAGAATCTACACTTGCATCAATTGTAATTGACTGTGCCACCGTATGATACGAACAGACAAGTACAAAAAAGAAAGCAATATATTTTTGTAGAATTCTCATATATGACGACTTTTAAACAAATTCATTAATGGTCTTACAAAATCCTCATCACAAGGAATAGAAGTATGTTCAATCCCTGATTTTAGGAACGCTTCATTCAATTCTTGTAGTCGTGTATTATAATTATTTGCAAACATTGCCCGGATTTGCGTACTACTTGTGTCTACCCATTTTTGCAATCCCGTTTCGGAATCTACCATACGAATAAGACCGACATTCGGAAGCGTTGCCTCCATTTTATCAAATACCCGAATTGCAACCACATCATGTTTGCGGTTGGCTATAGAAAAAGAATCCTGTAAAGAATGTTTATCGTTAAAATCAGAAATGACAAAAGCCGTACAACGACGCTTTATCATATTCGTAAAATATTGCAATGCCATAGGAATATCCGTCCCCTTACTATCTGGTTCAAATTCAAGCAATTCACGAATAATTCTAAGGATATGTTTGCGGCCTTTTTGTGGAAGAATTAACTTTTCCACTTTATCAGAAAACAGCAATACGCCGATTTTGTCGTTATTCTGAATTGCCGAAAACGAAAGTGTCGCCGCTATTTCTGTAATCATTTCACGCTTAATTCTCACTCGTGAACCAACGCCCTGCGAACCACTGACATCAATCAAAAGCATAACCGTCAACTCTCGTTCTTCTTCAAAAACCTTTACATACGGTTTATTTAAACGAGCAGTCACATTCCAATCAATATCACGAATAGCATCACCATATTGATACTCGCGAACCTCACTAAAAGCCATACCATGCCCCTTAAACGAACTATGATACTCTCCAGCAAAAATATTTTGCGAGAGACCACGCGTTTTAATCTCTATCTTCCTGACCTTTTTTAATAATTCGCTTGCTTCCAATTTTGTAATTGAAAATTTATTTATCAATTGAGTGTATGCGATACAGCCTACAAATTTACATTTAAAAATCTCTATTATGGAACATCTACAGCATTTACGATTTTCGTAATAATGTCTTCCGTAGAAACATTTTCCGCCTCCGCTTCGTAAGTCAAACCAATTCTATGACGAAGCACAGAATGGCAAACCGCACGAATATCCTCTGGAATTACATAACCACGACGTTTGATAAATGCGTACGCTTTTGCTGCTTTTGCCAAACTAATTCCCGCACGAGGAGAACAACCGAAACTGATGAACGGTTTTAGTTCTTCCAATTTGTATTGCTCTGGATAACGAGTAGCAAAAACAATATCTACTATATATTTTTCAATCTTTTCGTCCATATACACTTCCGAAACAATTGAACGAGCTTTTATAATCGCATCGGTTGTAGCAACCTGATTTGCAACAGGATAAATCTTTTGCAAATTCTGACGAATAATCAATTGTTCTTCTTCTTTCTTTGGATAACCAACAACGATTTTCAACATAAAACGGTCAACCTGTGCTTCTGGAAGAGGATATGTTCCTTCTTGTTCTATTGGGTTTTGCGTTGCCATCACAAGGAATGGTTCCTCCAATTTATACGTATTTGATCCAATTGTAATCTGTCGTTCTTGCATAGCCTCCAACAAAGCACTTTGTACTTTTGATGGAGCACGGTTTATTTCATCCGCCAAAATAAAGTTCGCGAAAATCGGACCTTTTTTCACAACAAAGTCCTCATTCTTCTGGCTATAAATCATTGTTCCCAACAAATCAGCTGGAAGTAAATCCGGCGTAAACTGAATACGACTAAACGTAGCATCAATTGTCTTCGCCAAAGTATTTATAGCCAATGTTTTTGCCAAACCAGGAACACCTTCCAAAAGAATATTTCCATTTGACAACAAACCAATCATCAAACCTTCGATTAGCTCCTTTTGTCCAACAATAACTTTCTGCATCTCATTTGTTATCACATCAACAAATGCACTTTCTTGCTGGATTCTATTATTCAATTCCATTATATCGATATGATATCCACCGTTGTTTGCTATATTTTCAGCCATAGTACTGCTTTTTTATTATGTTTCAAAAAACCGAACGAAATTACAAAATCAAACTACTCATTGAACATATTTTTTTCAAAATTATTGTTTGCACAATAAAAATCTACGGTATTATGTACTTTAATCTTGGCTTAACAGTCAAAATATTGAGTGTGAAACGAGTTTGCAAGTGTTGCCTGTAATGACGGGGCGTTTTGTAGTACAAATCACCTTACTAAAAATACCTCTTATAAATATTTACCATAATGTAGGTACTTCCTGAAAATTACTTCACCACAACTATCGGTTT
>DCIX01000038.1:74484-137330 GCA_002317135.1 Bacteroidales bacterium UBA1715 | reverse complement strand
TGTAATGGCTTTCAGCCATTTTGTGATGGTGTCGTGTTATCCCGAGACTCTGTCCCGGGTTACTGAATTATTGCCTTGTCAGGCAATGTCAATGCCAAAATTACTATTGTAATATGTCAAGAGTTATACTTCTTCAAAAAATAGAGTTTTGGAAGTTTATAGAAATTTTACAATCTTTGAGCAACAAATAAAATATATAACGAAACAGAAATAAATAACGTTTAACATACGCATTAGCTATTATTCACATTCAAACAAAAAGCGTCGGAAACTGGTTGTTTAGAATAATCGGATAAAGCAAATTCACGGAAGCATCGCTGCCGTACTAACTTCATTTAGTAATGCCTCGTCGTTAAGGCGTGGGCTATTCTATGAAGTTAGGCGGGGTTCTCCGACGCTCCTCGTGAATGTGAGTAGAAAGGTTCGCGCCTTTCTTTTTGCCCGATTTTGATTGATGGTTGTGCGTGCAAACTATCAATCATGGCAGGAAACAGCAACCTACACGCAGCAAATAAGGCGAAAAAGGACGAATTCTATACGCAATTAAGTGATATTGCAAACGAATTAAAACACTACAAACAGCACTTTGCTGGCAAAACGGTGTTTTGCAATTGCGACGATCCGTACGAAAGTAATTTTTTCAAATATTTTGCCCTGAATTTTAATTCGCTTGGATTAAAAAAACTGATAGCTACTTGCTACAATGGTTCGCCTGTGGCAGACACGCAAATGAGTTTATTTGAACCTGATGAACCTTATGGCAAACCACAAAAAACGCGAGTTCCACACAAAATTATTATTACCGAAGTTCCTGATGCAAACGGCGATGGCGCCACCGATCTTGCCGATGTAGAGTGGTTGATAAAAAACGACAAGAATGTGTTGACTACCTTGCAAGGCAACGGTGATTTTCGTTCTGCAGAATGCATTGAATTACTAAAAGAAGCTGACATCGTGGTGACCAATCCTCCATTTTCGTTGTTTCGTGAGTATGTAGCGCAATTGGTCGAGTATGGGAAATGTTTTTTGATACTTGGTAATATGAACGCAATTACCTACAAAGAGATTTTTAAACTGATTAAGGAAAATAAATTGTGGTTGGGCAGTTGTTTGTCATATAGTGCATTTCAAGTTCCATCGGATTACGAAGAAAAAAGCAATCGTTTTTGGATTGACGAAACAGGACAAAAATGGCGCTCGATGGGAAATATTTGCTGGTACACTAACCTTGATATAAAAAAGCGTCATGAAGAAATGGACTTATACAAAACATATTCGCCGGAAGAGTATCCAAAGTACGATAATTACGATGCTATAGAGGTAAGCAAAACAGCGAACATACCTGTTGATTACTCTGGATATATGGGAGTGCCGATTACTTTTATGGATAAATATAATCCAGAACAATTTGAGTTGATTTGGACAACAGATAGAGGCGGAGATGGAATGCTTGATTATATCAAACTTCCTCATACAAGATATGATGCTCCCGTTGTTAAAGGAAACGGCCTATATAAACGAATAATAATCCGCAAAAAACAATAGAACTATGGAAATACAATTAACACCAATTCGCATAGGCGATTTATTTTATGGATTTAGCAATAGCGAAGAAGAAGGCGTGTTTGGCTATGGTGGCAAACTAAACATACGCCCAAAATACCAACGCGAGTTTGTGTATAGCGAAAAACAGCAAAAGGCAGTTATAGAGAGTATTCGTAAGGATTTTCCTCTGAATGTAATGTATTGGGTAGAAAACGAAGATGGAACATACGAGCTGCTCGATGGTCAACAACGTACCATGAGTATTTGCGAATTTTTGAGTGGTAATTTCATTGTAGATTGGAATGGCACGCTCAAGAGTGGCGTAAACCTTACTCCCGATGAACTGCAAAAATTCAAGGACTATCAGCTGATGGTGTATATCTGCCGTAACGGAAGTGATAGCGAAAAACTTGATTGGTTTCGCACTATAAATATTGCAGGCGAAAAACTTACCGACCAGGAAATCCGCAACGCAGTGTATGCCGGACCATTTGTTACGGAGGCAAAAAAGAAATTTAGCAAAACAGGATGTGTGGCTTACAAAATAGGCAGCGATTATATGACTGGTTCTCCAATCCGTCAAGATTATTTAGAAACAGCAATTAGTTGGTTGAATAATGGAGAAATTGAGAAATATATGGCTGAACATCAGCACGATACAAACGCAGATGATTTATGGCTATATTTCCAGAATGTAATGAGTTGGGTAAAAGCGAAATTCCCCAAAAAACGCAAGGAAATGAAACAAGTTGCTTGGGGCGAAATCTATAACAAATATAAAGATGCAAAATTAGATGCCAATGAATTGGAAGCCAATGTTGCCCGTTTGATGAAAGACAGCGATGTGCAAAAAAGATCTGGCATATATTGGTACGTGCTCGATGACGATGAACATCATCTTGGAATTCGTGCGTTTGATGATAATATTAAACGCAGTGTTTACGAGCAACAATTAGGTGTTTGCAAAATATGTGGAAAGCATTTTGAAATAGAGCAAATGGAAGCAGACCATATTACCCCTTGGGTTGAGGGCGGTCGTACGATAGAAGCAAATTGTCAAATGCTTTGCAGAGATTGTAATCGAAGAAAGAGTAAAAAATAATTAATCACTAACCATTAATCATTAATCACTCTCTAAAAATCCATTCCTACGGAGAATTGATTCATTTGTTGTATGTTGCCTTCGTCGTATCCCCAGCCGAAATCAAGTCGTACAAAGTAGCCGAAAAGGCGGGTACGGAATCCGAATCCATAGCTGCAGACAAATGGTTGTCGCATTTCGTCGATTTTTACATAGATAGGTTGTTTGTCTATGATTGTGTAATTGTAGGCGTTCTCTTTTTGTCCAGGATAGAAGCCGCTCCAAGCGCCGCCGGCATCTGCAAAACCAATAATCTGTAGATTACGGAAAATGTCGGAGCGAAGAGGTTTGGTACTAAAATATTGAATAAACGGCCATCGAAATTCAATGTTTGCAACGACAAATGAATTACCGTTTCTAATATTTTGCGAAAATCCGCGCATGTTTGTCGCTATTGCTTGATATGCCCAATCTATGGTATGGTCATATTGTATTGCTGAATTATATGTTTCGTGTTTACCGAACAAATTAAGCCAATTGTCAACTGCACCTAAATAGTACAGTAGTGGAGATGTTCCAAACGAAGAACTATATGCGATTCTTGCAGCAAGAATCATATTGCGGTGAATCTTTTGATAATGGCGGGCATCAAGTCCGAAAACGCAGAGATAAGAGTCTTCGCTATTTGCTTGAGCAAATGTTTCGGCAAAGATTTTTGCACGAGTTCCATTGTAAATATTTAGGTCGCGTTTGCGTACATTGTCGAATACGTAATTACACGAAAGTCCGAGCCAAATTTCGTCAGAGGTTGGTTTCGTCAATGTGTTCATGTCGGTTGCCAAGGTTACATTACGAATGTAGCGAATGTTCGGGTCGAACGAAATCGATTGCGTTTGCGTGAACGGGTAGGTGAATCGTGCCAAGAAATTATTGTCTTGCGCTCTGACCAATGATGTGGCGCTATTGTCGTATGTCAATGCCGATTGACGGTGGAAAATATATTGTCGGTCAAGTCGTTTGCTGATGTTTTCGAGTGAAATGAGATATTCGTTTGTACCGAATGTGCCGGTAAATCGGTATGCGCCGGTGAGTCTATAGTCTTCGAATAAATCAATTATTCCTAATTTAAATAAGACATTAAGGTTTTGAGAATAGTCGTATTCTCGTCCTGTAAATGCTTGGTAACCAGTGTTTACAAAGCTGAAGTCAAGCTGATTTACTAATTTGTTAATGTAGAAGTTTGTTTTATACAAGTTTCCGGCGTGAGTTTCGTCACGTAGTGTGTCGGCAGGTATAGGATTTTCTGTTTCTACAAATGTTGAACTATCGATTATTTGTAAAGGAGCGAAATTCTTCTCATAAATACTTGAGGTATTTATCACTGTCTTTTTCTTGTTTTTCCCAAGTTGCACTAATGCTCCATTTGCGTATGTGAAATCGTTTATATTGAATGTAGGTTGTTTTACAACAAAATGATTGTTGGAATACGAATAATGTACGGCAGTGTCGATATAGCTGATTGTGCTGTCGGTTGTTATAGCATATAATTGTGATTTTCCGGTGATGTCGGACAAATAGAGGTATTTACCATTTGTGTACTCCAGCGGCTTACATTCGTTTGCAGAAGAAATAGGTAAGCGTTGTAGCGAATCTTTTCTTAGAATAAAAAGATCATAATTGTTTTGTATGTCTTGGTTTACGTTTTGTAAATCGTTGTCTGCACGGTTCGAAGAAAACAAAACAGCATTGCCGTTTTGAATAAATGTCGGGTGTCGTTCGTCAGCTTTGTCGTTGGTTAGTTGCTCGTTTTCAAATGTTTGTATGTTGTAGGAAAACAAATCGGTTTGTCCTGCTTGTACGCCCGAAAACACAATGGAACGCCCGTCGGGAGCATACGAGAAATCAAGAATTTGTTCGAAATGATGGAACTTTTTTGTGACTTTGTCTTTCGTGTCTGTTGAATAGATGGTGAACCAAAGTTGGTTGTGCTTTTCATAGAAATAAGCCAACGCATTTGCCGTTGGATGCCATTGCACAATAGGGTATCGATAGTCTGTAACTTGTTCTATTTCAGAACCTATCCTCATAATTTTTTTACATTTGTCCGTACTGTAATCGTAGGCCCATAATTTTGCTTTACCTTTTTTGTTTGTGACAAAGGCAAGTTGTTTCGCTTGTGGTTGCATCGCGAAGTTGGAAATTTCTTGTTTGGCAAGTCGTTTTGGAATAGATGTGTTTGCGGTTATAGTCTCGTTTGTATTTTGAGAAAAGAAATAGTGCATTTCCTGCAAGACTGTTTGCAAATCTTTCCCAATTACATATTGGAAGCTGGCATCAATATCATCTGTTAGTTTGCTCATATAAAGAATGTTGGCGATTGCTTTTTCGCCAAACTTTTCATTTACATAGAACCAAACAGCTTCACCTAAAATGCGGGCGTCATCGCCATATAGTTGTGATATTTTGGTGTATTGTTTTTGACTGAGTTGTTGTTCGATATAGTCTTTTTTGTCGCTTGTCCAGCTATGAGAAAAATATTCGGTAAGACCATCGAAAAACCATTCCGGATATGACGAAAGAGTAGTGTTCGACAAGATACGTCGATACACGCCTATGCCAAAAAGAAATTCGTTGAGCATAACTTCGGAGATACCTTTTCGAATCTGTCGAATCAAGTCGTTATGATCGCCGGAGTAGTATAGTACGACTTTGTTGTCTATCGTTTGGGTTGTTCCGCCTACATTGTAGTCGTCTTCCGAAGTTGAATATCCAATATTACTTTGACGGAAGTCGCTCAAAGTATTGTACACAATAAAAACGATACGGCGGGAATATTCAAATTCCAGAGTTTTTTTTATGTCAGCATAATTGGTATCAACATGTTTGGAAACAAAATCGGCAAGCTGCCTGCCCGCTTTATCGTAGTACACGTCGTAGTTGTCGTGTCGGAGATACAGCCAAAATTTTTCGTCATATTGTATGCGATTCTTGCCAAAGTCTTGGTTCATTCCGTTATAGAATTGTGCAAATAATCCGTTGACACAGAGTAGAAATAAAACTATGGCGCACAATCTTTTCATTGAAATGAATTTTCTATCTTTGCAAAAATAGATTTTTTTAGTATGCAACAATATCTTGATTTAGTTAAAAAGATACTTGACGAAGGAGCACGTAAGGCTGACCGTACGGGAACAGGTACTACGAGCATTTTTGGATATCAAATGCGTTTTGATTTGCAAAAAGGTTTTCCTTTGTTGACAACAAAAAAAGTGTACACTCGTGGCATTATTCATGAACTTCTTTGGTTCTTGAAAGGCGATACGAATATCAAGTATTTGGTTGACAATAACGTACATATTTGGGACGATTGGCCATATAAGGAATACAAGCAATCTTCTGAATACAAAGGAGAATCTATCGAGGAATTTGCAGAAATGATAAAAAATGCAGACGCAGATTCTGAGTTTGTGAAAAAATGGGGTGAACTTGGTCCGGTGTATGGTTACCAATGGCGTCATTGGCCAACATACGATGGTGGCGAGGTTGATCAAATAACACAGTTGGTTGATCAAATAAAAAATAACCCTAATTCCCGTCGCTTATTGCTTAGCTCTTGGAATGCTGCAATGGTTGAAGATATGGCGTTGCCACCTTGTCACACATTGTTCCAATTCTATGTTTCTGACGGTAAACTTTCTTGCCAATTATATCAACGTAGTGCGGATTTGTTTTTGGGCGTTCCGTTTAATATTGCGTCGTATGCGTTGTTAACTCACATGTTGGCACAAGTGTGTGGCTTGCAGGCTGGTGAATTCGTTCATACATTCGGTGATGTCCATATTTATAATAATCATGTGGAACAATGTAAGTTGCAAATTAGTCGTGAACCACGTCAATTGCCAACATTGGAATTGAATCCTAACATTACAAACATTTTCGATTTTACGATAGACGATATAAAAATTTTGAATTACGATCCACATCCTGCAATAAAAGGAGAGGTTTCGGTATAAATTAATTGTAGGGACAACGGTTCTATCTTGTCCCCTCAAAAAAATGTAAGGGCGTATTATATAGGCCCCAATATAAAACGATAAAAATATAGATGATGGAACCATATATTCACAAAGTTCATTATTATGAAACAGACAAGATGCAAATAACGCATCATTCAAATTATATCCGTTTTATGGAAGAAGCCCGCGTAGATTTTCTTGAAAAAGTTGGATATGGTTTTGACAGAATGGAGGCTGATGGCTTGGTCTCTCCTGTAGTTGGCGTTACTTGCGATTACAAAAAGACAACGACATTTGCACAAGAAATAGCAATTGCAGTTTCTGTTTTGCGTTGTTCTTCATTTAAGTTAGTGCTGGGTTATACCATGACTGTCGAAGGAAAAGTTGTTGCAAACGGAACTAGTTCTCATTGCTTTATGGATACAAATGGGAAATTCGTTTCTTTGGAAACATTCTATCCAGAATTGTACAAAACCTTGTTGACATATATGCCAGAAAATAAATAGTATGAAGGTTTCTATTATAGTCGCTATATCCGAAAATAATGTGATAGGCAAGGACAATGCGTTGTTATGGCGCTTGTCGGGCGATATGCAGTTTTTTAAACGAACAACTACGGGTCATCATATTATTATGGGAAGAAAAACATTCGATTCGTTAGGAAAACGATTGTTGCCAAACAGAACATCGGTGGTAATTACGAGAAATAATGACTATGAAATGCCAGAAGGCGGAATTCTTGCACATTCTGTTGATGAGGCTGTGGCAAAGATTAAAAATGAAACTGAGGCATTTATTATTGGTGGCGAGCAAATCTATAAAGCGTCTTTGCCATTGGTTGATACTTTGTATGTAACGCGTGTACATCATTCTTTCGAAGGCGATGCATTCTTTCCTGAAATTGATTTGATGCAATGGGAACTTGTTTCGGAAGAACATCATTTCGCTGATGAGAAAAATGAATACGACTATTCATTCCAAACTTTTGTGAGAAAGTAAGATGAACAAAAGCGAAGAACAAATATGCTTTTTCAATACGCATAAAGCGTGGGGAGGAGGAGAAAAATGGCATAGCGAAGCCGCTTCTTTTTTTCATGAAAAAGGATATCGTATTCTTGTGTGCGGAAACGAAAACGGAGAATTGCTGAAACGTATTCCAAGCGAGATAGAAACAGAATCGGTGCGGTATAGCAATCTTAGTTTTCTCAATCCGTTCGCGTATATAAAAACCTATACCATTCTTAAAAAGAGAAATATACATTCTATAATCCTTTGCCTTCCAATAGACATTAAAATTGCAGGAATAGTGGCGAAATTTTGTAAAATTCCGCATATAATTTATCGTCGTGGAAGTGCAATTCCGGTGAAGAATTCTTGGTCGAATCGCTTCTTGTTCTCGCATATTGTGACGGATATTATAGCCAATTCTGAAGCGACTAAGAAAACGATTCTACAAAACAATCCGAATTTGTTTAATGCGGATAAAATAACGGTTCTATATAATGGAATTGCTATTCCTACCCCAAGGGAAAAAGCTCGTAATGAGGTGTTTACTATTGGTTTTGCAGGTCGCCTTGAGCCACAAAAGAATTTGTCTTCTCTTATTTCTGTAGCCGATATTTTAAAAAAGAAGAATCTTTCTTTCCAAATAAAAATTGCTGGTGATGGCAGTCTTCGTGAACAATTAGAACAGGAAGTCCATGCAAGAAATCTGGGTGCTTTTGTAAAGTTTGTGGGCTTTCAGGCAAATCTCAGTGATTTTTATGCTTCGTTGGATTTGTTTGTATTGCCTTCGTTGTGGGAAGGTTTTGGCTATGTTTTGGCGGAAGCAATGACATACAATCTGCCATTGATTGCCTACAATGTGAGTAGCAATCCAGAACTAATTTGTGACGGAAAGAATGGCTTTCTAATACCATTACACAATACAGAATTATTTGCCGAAAAAATCATGGAACTCATTGCAAACGAACAACTTTGTAATGAAATGGGCGAGTTTGCACGAACATTTGTTGAGGATAACTTCGACAAAGACAAGAACTTACAGAAAGTCGAAGAATTTATTTGCACACTATAGATGAACTGGTCTTTACGAAACGGTATTCACTCAACTACAACAATTTTCCTATTGTTCTTTGTGTGCGTGTATGCAAAAATTGTATGTTTCCACGCTTTTGTTTTCGGTGTAGACGATTTTTCACAGATAATCTATTTCAGTAAGCTCGTTCCTGCTTTGTTTTTTGCCGCTTTTATCCATGTAACAAAACGGAGATGGTGGACAATTGCGTTGGCGGTTCTTGTTGATGTTTGGGCAATTTCCAACCTCATTTATTTCAAGGCGAATGGTGTGATGCTTAATGTGGAAACCATCTTACTTGCCGACAATATGGATGGGTTTTGGTCGTCGGTATGGAATTATGTCGATTGGCAATCGTTTGTGTTTCTTGGAATTACAGTTGTTTATGCCCTTTGCGTATGGTTCTTGAAAGATGGGAAAAAACGGAATAGGAAAGCATTTGCTATTTGTCTGTTTTTCGTTGCTTTATTTCACTTTTTTGATTTAGAATTTAGAAGAGAAGTCGCAGCATTTCATAGTAAACATAAGCAAAAAGAAATATATGATAAATATGGTAAATATTCCATTTTCTTCCGTGATGCTAAGTATAAGGCAGAGGGAAACCATTGGCGTGGAATGGAAGATTATATAGAAAAGAATACGATTATTCACTATTTCCCAGCGCAGTTTGTGTATCACATCTATCAGAAGAACTTTCGAAATCAGAACATAGAGTTTTCGAGCAAAGATTCTGCGTTGGTTGTAAATAGAATTTGTATTCCTAGCGTTAAGCCAAAGGCAAACGAGAATCTATTCATTATTCTTATAGAAAGTCTTGAAAGTTGGCCCTTGAATTTGACCGATTGTAATGGCGTGGAGATTACGCCTACATTGAATTCGTTCGCTAAACAGGCGTCGTTGGTTGCGCTACGGTGTAAATCACAAGTAAAACGAGGTGTCTCAGGTGACGGACAGTTGATTATAAATACCGGATTGCTTCCTACGCAGTCAAGTGTGGCTTGTATGGCATACGGAACAAATACTTATCCGAATATTGCACAATATTTTAAGTCGAGTTGCACGATAAATCCTTGTCCGAATGTATGGAATCAGCCTGTTGTTAATTCTCGTTATGGTTATAAGAAACTTGTTGAAAATGATTCTGTAGCGGGTGATTCTGCTTGGCTAAACGATGCGAAAATCTTTACATTGGCAACGCAAGCTCTTGATTCCTGTGAATCGCCAGTGTGTATGCAGATTCTTACGTTTTCTACGCATATACCTTTCGAAATACAGACAACGGATAATCTTGTGTTTCAAAATGATATGCCAGAGGAACTTGCAAAATATCTTCATGCATTGCATTACACCGACAGTTGCTTGAATATTTTCTTGACAAAACTTTTGAACAATCAGCAATTCGCAAATTCAAATATTGTGATAACAGGTGACCACACAATCTTTAAACCCTATAAATGGCAGTCGTATACGGGTTTTGTGGAAAAATATAAACTACCAATTCCAACAGAAGAATCCTTTTGTCCATTGTTGATTGTTTCGGATCAAAAGAGTAGGATTTTTATACAAGATACTTGTTATCAAATGGATATATTCCCAACACTTCTACATATAACGTATTTGCAGGATTCGTATTGGAACGGTTTTGGTATAAATTTGTTCAATGGCGGAGAACGGACTATTTCGGAGGATTCGGCATATTATATTTCCAATAAGCTGATAATGGCCAATTATTTTGACAAAATTCCGGTAAGTCAGGAACAATAGTGTACATTTGTAAAAAGCACAAAATGGAGAAACTTTCAGTTGTCATAATCACAGGAAACGAGGAACGAAATATTGAGCGTTGTTTAGCGTCAGTTCAGTCGGTCGCCGATGAAGTTATTGTTGTTGACTCACTTTCTACCGACAGAACAGAGGAAATCTGCAAGAAATTCAATGTGAATTTTGTGTCGCAAAAATGGTTAGGATATTCAGAACAGAAAAATTATGCTAACTCGCTCACAAACAATAACTTCATTTTGTCGATAGATGCTGATGAGGTTTTGTCTGAAGATTTGATTCAGTCTATTTTGAAAGAAAAAAATGCTGGATTTCCAGCAAAAGCATACGATTTTAATCGACTTACTTATTTCTGTGGAAAACCGGTAAACCATTGTGGTTGGAATCACGATTATCGTGTTCGTTTGTGGCAGAAAGATTTGGCGAAATGGAAAGGAGAAATTCACGAATTGTTGTCGTTTGAAACACAAATACCAGTTGTTAGACTTTCGGGAAATATGCATCATTATTCGTTTCATTCAATCGAACAACATATTGAACAGGTTAATAAATTCTCCACACTTTCGGCACAAGCTAAGTTCAATAAAGGGAAAAAATCCTCAATTCTTGCAATTTTGTTTCAACCGTTGTGGCGTTTTGTGAGAATGTATTTCTTCCAACTTGGCTTTTTAGATGGATTTACTGGTCTAATAGTTTGTGCAGATTCAGCATACGCTGTATTTCTAAAATACAGCAAGTTATATCTTCTAAATAAACAGCGATGAACATTTTGGTAGTTTTCCCTTCGGAACTCGAAGCTCGTAATTTTTCGGTAGATACAGAACACACTGTTTCTGTGTTGGTTTCTGGCATAGGTGGATTTGCCACTATGTATAACGTGACGAAATATTGTTGCGAGCAAAGACCTGATTTTGTGATACATGCGGGAATATGTGGCACGTTTGACAAAACATTAGAAATTGGTGAAACTGTCAATGTAATGATAGATCATTTTGCTGATTTTGGTGTTTTTGAAGAAGGTAAATGGAAAACTGGTTTTGAAATGAAGTTAATCAGCTCACATAAGTCGCCTTTTACGGAAGGAGAACTTGTTGCAACAAATACCGATGTAGCTGCGTTCCCGAAGGTTATTGGAGTTACATCGCAAACAATTTCGTCGTTGCCAGAACAAATATCGATGCTTGAGAAAAAATTTCATCCTGCTGTCGAAACAATGGAAGGTGCCTATGTACATTATGTTTGTATTAAGGAAGATATTCCATTTATCCAATTGCGTACTGTTTCAAATACGGTTGGTGAACGCGATAAATCCAGATGGAATATTGCGCTTGCGGTTGAAAATTTACATCGGGCAATTGCCGAGGTTATTGAGAATCTGTAAGGCTTGATTTGTCTATGCCCCAAGGGGTAAAACTGATATTGTTGTCCTTATTATATTGTAGAATTTTCTCGTTATCGGCTTCCCATCTATTCATTAATAGCGGATGATTTTTGTGGAATTGTGTCATCACATGCTTGTGAACATGAGCACGGATGCCAATTCTATTTAGGCGTGCTTCCAAGTCGGTGTCTTCGCCAGTAGCAGGAGCAAGATATCGTTCGTCAAAGCCGTTAACTTTCAGGATATCAGATTTGTAAATGCCGAAATTACAACCTAACAAACCATGAGTTCTTTGTTTTAAAAACATTTTTCGGAGCCATATTGGGCGAATTCTAATTATGTTTTCCGTATGGCGTACTTCCTTCACGATACCAGCCCATAAAATGCGCAAGGTAATATGTGAAAGAATCTTATTGTTGATTTTTTCAACGGTCAATGAATCGCTGATTTTTTTTGGCAATGTTACTCGTCGTCCGGCAGAAATGGTTCCTTCTTGTTTAAAATCCCAATGGTCTTGTAGGAATTTTCTATGTGGAATGCAATCGCCGTCAATTATTACTATATAATCTGCCTGCGAAGCAACCACGGCTTTGTTTAGAATAATGTCTTTTCGCCAACCTAAATCTTCGTGCCAAATATGTTGAATAGGGAATGGATAGGCGTCTTTTATTTGATTGATACGTTGTACCACTTCCGCTTTGGAACCATCGTCCGCAATAACAACTTCGAAGTTCTTGAATGTCTGCATTTTCAGTTGCTCAAGAATCATTTCGAGCCATAGAATGTCGTTGTAGAACGCTATTATGAGAGAAATAGATGGTTTCATATTTAAAACTGGGTAAAAATAGAGAAATTCCGTAGAAAAACGTTGCTATTACATAAAATATATGAATAGGTATATTTTTCTTTTTAAGTAACTGAAAAATAATTATCTTTATACATTTTGCTAATTTCAAAATTTGTGTAGTTTTGCCGCGTTTTTGGAGTGAATCTATGCCAATAGTAAGCTCCGTTAAAAGGTCTATAAAACAGAGGTAAAATGAAGGTAAAAGAAACTATTGACTTCCATCCAAGATTTTTTGAAACACTTCGTAATTTTAATCGTGCACAATTTACTACCGATATTGTTGCTGGAATTATTGTAGGTGTAATTGCAATTCCACTTGCTATTTCGTTCGGTATAGCATCGGGTGTTGGTCCAACCGAAGGTTTGGTAACAGCGATTATTGCTGGTCTTATCATTTCGGCTTTGGGCGGAACTAAGGTGCAAATTGGTGGTCCTACTGGTGCATTTATTGTAATTATTTACGGTGTAATTCAACAATACGGTCTTAATGGATTGCTTATTGCAACCATTATGACGGGTATAATGCTTATTATAATGGGTGTAGTAAAACTTGGTAGTGTCATTAAGTTTATGCCGTATCCTATTATTGTTGGTTTTACCGGTGGTATTGCCATCACTATCTTCTCAACTCAAATGAACGATCTTTTTGGTATGGGTATTACAGGTGTTCCTGCAAACTTTATTGAAAAATGGACTTGCTATGCTAACCATATTTCGGATATTAATTGGATGTCTTTTGCGGTAGGTATCGTAAGTATTCTTATTATTACACTTACACCTAAGATTAGCAAGAAAATACCAGGAGCATTCTTTGCAATTGTTATTATGACAATAGTTTGCTGGGTGCTTCGCAATTATGCAGGAATCGACAGCATAAAAACAATTGGTGACCTTTATGAATTACCTGAAGGACTACCATCGCTTAGCGTACCAAAAATGGATGGTGATGGCAATTTACTAGATACAATTACTATGCTTTTGCCTGTAGCATTTACTATGGCAATGCTTGGTGCGATAGAATCATTATTGTCGGCAATGGTTGCTGATGGTGTAATAGGTGATAAACACAATTCTAACACCGAACTTATAGCTCAAGGTGTAGCAAACCTTGTTGTTCCATTCTTTGGTGGTATTCCTGCTACAGGAGCAATTGCTCGTACTATGGCAAACATTAACAATGGCGGTCGTACTCCAGTTGCTGGTATTGTACATACCATAGTTCTTTTGCTTGTGTTATTATTCTTAGGTTCACTTGTAGGTGCTATTCCAATGCCTTGTTTGGCAGGTGTTCTTATTGTTGTTAGTTACAATATGAGTGGCTGGCGTTCAATTGTGGCTATCTGCAAGCAATCGCGTATGAGTACAACTATAATGTTTACTACATTACTACTTACAGTACTATTCGATCTTACTATTGCTATAGAAGTTGGTTTGTTGATGGCAATTGTAGTGTTTATGAAGCGTATTATGGAAAGTACCAACATCTCTGTTATTAGTGATGAAATGGAAATCCACCACGATGGTGAAGGTGCTGACGAAAAATTAATAATTCCTGCAGGAACAGAAGTGTATGAAGTTGATGGTCCATTCTTCTTTGGTATTGCCAACAAATTTGATGAAATTACTCGTGAACATAACGATAAGATTATCCGTATTGTGCGTATGCGTAAAGTATCTTTTATTGACTCAACAGGTTTGCACAACTTGGAAATGTTTATTCGCAATACTTTAGCAGACGGTCGTGTAGTAATACTTTCTGGTGTAAATCCAGTTGTTATGAAATCATTGAAAAAAGCAGGCTTAGTAAATCTTGTCGGAGAAGATAACGTACACGATCACATTCGTAAGGCCATTAAACGTGCCGGAGAGCTTTCTGCCGAAATGAATTTACAATAACAACATTATAGTAGTATAACAAACAAAAGCGCTGAATCGTTGGTTCAGCGCTTTTGTTTTTAATAATATATTATCGAAAGGGAATTGAGACGATTTGTGTATCGTCTCATTTCATATAGGTACAAAAAAAAGAGACACCACATTTCGCAACATGGCATCTCATCAAAAAAACAAACGGTAAATTTTTATTTCTTACTGTTCAAATATTCCATAATACCTGCAGCAGCGCGACGACCATCACCCATTGCAAGAATTACTGTTGCACCACCACGAACAATGTCACCGCCGGCGAAGATGTCGGAAATGTTACTTTGTTGTGATTCGTTAACAACTATAGTGCGTTTTGGAGACATTTCAAGGCCTTCTACGCTGTTTGGAATAAGTGGGTTAGGTGATACACCAACGCTCACAACTACCAAGTCAACATCGATTTCGTATTCAGAGCCGGCTACGGCAACAGGACTTCTACGTCCAGATGCATCTGGTTCGCCAAGTTCCATTTTTTGAACTTTAACCTTGTTTACATGACCTTTCTCGTCTGCTAAATATTCAATAGGGTTGTTCAAGCAAAGGAATTCAACACCTTCTTGTTGTGCGTGGTGAATTTCTTCCTTACGAGCTGGCATTTCATCAAGAGAGCGACGATAGATAATCATTGCTCTTTCTGCACCAAGACGTTTTGCTGTACGAACAGAGTCCATAGCAGTATTACCACCACCGATAACGGCAACATTCTTACCGAAGAAAGTAGGAGTGTCGAATTCAGGTTTTGCAGCACTCATCAAGTTTACACGAGTTAAGTATTCGTTAGAAGAAAGAATACCTGTGTAGTTTTCTCCTGGGATACCCATGAATCTTGGAAGACCGGCACCACTTGCTACGAAGAATGCGTTGAAGCCTTCTGCACGTAAATCATCGATTGTTGCAGTGTTTCCAACAACGAAGTCTTTAACGAAAGTAACGCCCATTTTTTCCAAGTTGTTGATTTCAACATCAACAATGCTATTTGGAAGACGGAATTCTGGAATACCATATTTTAACACGCCACCAATTTCGTGTAATGCTTCGAATACAGTTACATCGCAACCAGCTTTAGCCAAGTCACCAGCACAAGCAAGACCAGCAGGTCCCGAACCGATAACTGCAACTTTGAAACCATTCTTTGGAGCAAGTTCTGGTAAAGACATTTGTCCAGATTCACGTTCGTAGTCAGCTACGAAACGTTCCAAGTTACCAATTGCAACAGCAGGTTTCTTCATTTTCAAGTGAATACATTGAGATTCACATTGTTTTTCTTGTGGACAAACACGACCGCAAACAGCAGGAAGAGCACTTGTTTGCTTAATAACCTTGGCAGCACCAAGGAAGTCTTCGTTTTCTATACATTTAATGAATCCTGGGATGTAAATTCCAACAGGACAACCTTGCATACATGTTGGATTTGCACAGTCCAAGCAACGGTGAGATTCAGCGATTGCTTGTTCTTTAGTGATACCCATATTTACTTCTTCGTAGTTTTTGCTACGAGCGATAGGATCTTGTTCTGGCATAGAAACACGATCCATATTTGAACGATCTTTCGCAGAGATTTTCTTGCGTAATTCTTCACGCCAAGCTTGTGCGCGTTGTTCTTTTATAAAATCTTGATTTTCCATTGTACCAGTCTCCTATTTGTTTTGTAGATAATTATCTAATGCAGCTTTTTCTTCAGCTTTGTAAGCACCCATACGCATCATCATTTCGCCGAAGTCAACCTTGTGGGCATCGAATTCAGGACCATCAACGCATACGAATTTAGTTTTTCCGTCGATTGTAACACGGCACGCACCGCACATACCAGTACCGTCCACCATAATAGTGTTCAAGCTAACGTATGTAGGAATATCGTATTCTTTCGTTTTTAATGCTGCAAATTTCATCATAATAGCAGGACCGATAGCCATACAGAAATCGATTTTTTCTTTCTTAATAGCTTGTTCCATACCAACGGTAACAACACCTTGTTGACCGTAAGAACCATCGTCAGTCATAATGATAACTTCGTCGGAACTTTTACGGATTTCATCTTCCAAAATGATAAGATCTTTGCTACGAGCAGCCAATACAGAAATTACACGGTTGCCAGCAGCCTTCATTGCTTGTACGATAGGTAGAAGAGGAGCAACACCAACACCGCCACCACAACAAAGAACAGTACCGAATTTTTCGATATGAGTTGCTTTACCAAGAGGACCAACAACATCGTGCAAATAGTCACCAACTTCTAGAGAAGCGATTTTATTTGTACTAACACCAACTTTCTGTAGGATAAGAGTAATTGTGCCTTTTTCTACATCGGCACTTGAGATTGTAAGAGGTATACGTTCACCTTTTTCATCGAAACGAACGATAACGAAGTGACCTGCTTTTCTTTTCTTCGCGATCTGTGGTGCTTCTACTTCAAGCTCAGCCACATTCTCGGAAAGCATTTTTTTTCTGATAATTTTATTCATTTCTTTTTGCTTTTTGACATACAAAGGTACAAATATTAATTGATAATTGACAATTGACGATTGATAATTTATGCAATTTGCTATAATAATTGTTTACCTCCAACAACATGTATAATGGGGTGTAAAAGCGGTCTTACGCGGTTGCGTTTGATAGAATAGACCGTTATGTGGGCGTATGCGATACGTCTTTATTTGGTGTTCTTTATTCGTAACATTTAATTGTCAATTGTCAATTATCCATTGCCAAATTCCTTATCTTTGCAACTATGAAGAATATTTATTTTGCATCGGATTTTCATTTTGGCTTTCCTACAGAAGAGGAAAGTGCGGAACGTGAGGCTTTGGTTATCAAGTGGCTTGACGAGATTAAACCGAATTGTGCAGAATTGTTCTTGGTAGGTGATGTGTTCGATTTTTGGTTCGAATATAAGTATGTAGCTCCACAAGGTTATATTCGTTTTTTGTCAAAATTGGCTGAATTTGTTGAGTCCGGTATTCCTGTCAATATTTTCCGAGGAAACCACGATATGTGGTATGGCGACTATTTGACTCGGGAAATAGGTGCGACTATTTATATGGAACCAATTGTTCGTGAATATTTTGGAAAGAAACTCTATATTCATCACGGACATGCGTTGGGATCATACGATAAAGGTATGAATTTCTTGAACGCTTTTTTTAGTAATTCTGTTCTTCAATTTTTGTTCTCGTTTGTCCCAACCAATTGGGCGTATGGTTTTGGCCGTGCGTGGTCACGACATAATCGTAAGAAGCGTGCCAAACGTGCTCCGGAAAAACAATTACCTGATTATTGCGGTGACGATAAGGAATATTTGGTGCTATATGCAAAAGATGTCCTTACAGAAAAATTTTATGACTATTTTGTGTTTGGTCATCGCCATGTTGCTGCCGATAGAGAGATCGCGCCTGGTTCTCGATATGTCAATCTTGGAAATTGGATTTGGAATTCAACATACGCTGTTCTTTCCGAAAATGGAATGGAAGTGAAATCCTATAAAGGTGGCGATACAATTATTCGCTAAAATTGCATAGATAGTCGTATTCCCGAAGAAAATTTCGTGTTTGCCGAATATACAGGATACAACGTCGGTTGCCATTGAATTGTTAGGTCGTCCGATACGTCAAATTCAAACAAATGTGCCTCGACGTATGCGTCAAGAATATTGAGAATGTATAAAGCACCAATACCGAATATGCATAAATCACGGTATTTTCTGTAAAAATCTCGCCCTTGTTGTACATTGATAGGAGAGTAGCCTTCCTCGCCGCGAACGGTAAGAACCGTATCGGTTGGGGGCGTTAATCCTTGTGCTAAATACGGATTTCTGTAGTTGTTGTAGGCAGTCTTAAATGACTTGTAGTAATCTTGATAAAAATATAAACCATATCCAATGCCAGCAAAGCCTGCATATATAATAGGTGCTTTCCACCACGAACCATTATACACTTGTCCGGCTCCTGGCAATACTGTGGAAAGAATTGCGGCTGTTTTTGGTGAATGTTTTTTCTCTGCAACGCTATCTTCTACAGGTAGTGCTTCTATTGTGACAATAGAAGCATTGCTGTTTGAAGGCTGTGTCTCCTCTGTGTCGGTTTGTTGAGCCGAGATGTGCAATGTAAGCAGACACAATAGTGCGATGAGAAATGATTTCTGCATTCGTTACGAGATTTTCTCTAATAATGCGATAAGGTCGTTCATTCCTTGTGCATTCTTGAAAGCAATAGAAATTTTTCCGCTTCCTTTCGGAGTAACATTTATGGAAACTTTTGATTTAAGTTTCTCGGAAAGTTTTGCTTGCATTTCTTTTTGCTCCAACGATTTAGAGGTTTTTGTCACCTTTTTGCTGTCTTTCTTTTTTCGAGAAAGTTCCTCAGCAGCACGAACGGATAAACCTTTGTCAACAATTTCTGTATATAGTTCTCGTTGTTTCGCCTCGTTATCTAACGAAAGAATTGCTTTTGCGTGACCTTCGGAAATAACGCCATTGATAAGTCCAGTTTGAATTTCTGGAGGTAATTTTAAAAGACGGAGAGAATTCGCAATTGTTGCGTGATTTTTCCCAACTTTTTTACCCATTTCTTCTTGAGTAAGTTTACCTTCCTCAATAAGTCGTTGATATGTAGTTGCAATTTCAATTGGATCCAAATCTTCGCGTTGAAGATTTTCAACCAAAGCCATTACAAGAGTTGTTTCGTCATCTGCTTTACGAAGGTATGCAGGTATTTTTGTTAAGCCTACCATTTGCGAAGCACGGAAACGGCGTTCACCAGAGATAATTTCGTATGAACCAACAGTCGTCTTGCTTTCGCGTATTGCTATTGGTTGGATTATACCCAATTCTTTGATTGAAGCAGCCAAATCTTGAAGAGCAGCTTCGTCAAAGGTTTTTCGTGGTTGGTCAGGATTTGCAACGATTTTTGAAATTTCTAGTTCAAAAACGCCAGGACGACTTGCAACCTTCTCTGTAACAGTTTGTTTGCCAAGAAGTGCGTCTAATCCTTTACCTAATGCTTTTTTTTCTGTAGCCATTATTGTTTTGTTTCTGGTAAGTGGTTTCTAAGTAATATTTCTCGAGCCAAATTCATATAGTTTCTTGCACCTACAGAATTAGCATCGTATGCGATAACTGGTTTACCAAAACTTGGTGCTTCGGCTAACTTCACATTTCGTTGAATAATTGTTTCGAATTTTAAATCTTGGAAATGCTTTTGAACTTCTTCTACAACTTGTGTCGAAAGTTTTAGACGAACGTCGAACATTGTGATAAGGAATCCTTCGATAGTAAGAGATGGATTCAAATTATCTTGTACAATACGGATTGTATTCAATAGTTGAGAAAGTCCTTCCAAAGCGAAATATTCACATTGAATAGCCAAAAGTACTGAGTCAGCAGCTGTAAGTGCATTCGAAGTCAATATACCTAATGATGGCGTACAGTCAATAATGATGAAGTCGTAATTGTTGCGAACTTGGTCGATGATTTTCTTGAGGTATGAATCTCTATCTTCCTTATTTGCAAGTTCAATTTCTGCACCTACAAGGTCTATTGTTGCAGGTAATATGTGCAACTTAGCAAGACTTTCGTCGGCGTATGGTTGTATTGCTTCTTGTGGAGTACAATCTCCCATAATGCACTGATAGACATCCTTTAATTCTCTATCTTGTACATCTATACCAAGACCAGTAGATGCGTTTCCTTGTGGATCGAAATCTACGATTAATACTGAATATTCAAGCACAGCAAGACTTGCACCCAAGTTTATGCTTGTGGTTGTTTTACCTACACCACCTTTTTGATTCGCTACTGCAATTACTTTTCCCATTGTCTTTCACCTTTTGACATTAGACCCCAAAATTACAAAATAAATTGACGTCTTTTTCTGCATTATTCTTGTCACTACCTGTAAATGCCCCTAACGTATTGATATAGAATTGTTAAAAAGTTATTAACAAGACGGCGAAGATTTGATAAATCTAACCATACGGCATTTAAATCATTAAATTGTAGAGACGGTGTGCACACCGTCTCTACGTGTTGTAAGAAAGAAAAATATGTCATAAAAATTGAATTATCAATTGTCTATTATCAATTGTCCATTACATTTGTGGAATGAAAACCAAAGAAGAACAACGAATCGAACATATAAAGGAACAATTGGCTACCTTGCCAACGAATCCTGGTGTGTATCAGTACTTTGACAAGAATGATACACTAATATATGTTGGTAAGGCGAAGAATTTAAAACGCCGTGTGTCTTCGTATTTTAATAAAGAACAAACGCATCCCAAAACGCGAGTGTTGGTAAGTAAAATTGTTACGATAAAACACTTTATCGTTGCGAGTGAACAAGATGCGTTATTGCTTGAAAATAACCTAATTAAGAAGTACAAACCTCGTTATAATGTTTTGCTGAAAGATGACAAAACGTATCCATGGATTGTCATAAAGAACGAACCGTTTCCACGGATTTTTATGACTCGTCATCTTGTAAAAAATGGTTCGCAGTATTTTGGTCCGTATGCCAATGTGAAAATGGCGAAAAATCTGCTCGCAATGGTGAAGCAACTCTACAAACCGCGTACTTGCTCGTTGGCATTGAACATGGGCGATATAGCAAAAGGAAAATTCAATACATGCCTGGAATACCATATAAAAAACTGTAATGCTCCTTGTGTAGCAAGACAGTCTGAATCGGAATATCTACAGTCAATTTCCGATATCAAGGATATTCTAAAGGGTAATATTGGCGAGGTAATTCGAATCCTTAAAAATAAAATGCTGAAGTATGCCTCGGAAATGCGTTACGAAGAGGCTGGAGAGGTAAAAGAACAATTGGAGGAATTGGAACGATACCAAAGTCATTCAACAATTGTGAGCCCTAGTATCAACAATATAGATGTCTATTCCATTTTGGACGACACAGATTCTGCCTACATTAATTTTTTGAAAATTGTGAATGGTGCTGTTGTTCAATTACATACATTGGAAATCAAGAAACAATTGAATGAAACTCCCGAAGAATTGTTGGGAATAGCGATTACGGAAATTCGTCAAAATATTCAGAGTGATGCAAAGGAAATAATCGTTCCGTTTGAACCTGATTTTCAGCTTGATGGAGTAGAATTCCATATTCCACAACGAGGAGACAAGTTGCAACTACTCAAATTGTCGGAACAAAATGCTCATCTCTATAAGGTAGAAAAGTTGAAGCAGATGAAACGTCTTGATCCAGAGTTGCATACGCAGAAAATTCTGGAAATGATGCGTCGTGATTTGCAACTTGATGAACTTCCGACTCACATGGAATGTTTCGATAACTCGAATATTCAAGGTGCGTTTCCTGTTGCATCGTGTGTGGTCTTTAAAAATGCAAAACCAAGCAAGAGTGACTATCGCCATTTTAATATAAAGACAGTTGTTGGGCCAGACGATTTTGCTTCGATGGAAGAAATCCTTACTCGTCGTTATACTCGCCTTATGAACGAAGGACAGGAACTCCCAAAGTTGGTGATTGTCGATGGCGGAAAGGGACAACTGAGCTCGGCAGTGAAAGTGTTTAAGGAAATGGGGATTTTTGGAAAAGTTCCATTGATTGGCTTGGCAAAACGCTTGGAAGAAATCTATTTTCCAAACGATCCTATACCTTTATATTTAAGTAGAAACTGTGAGACGCTTAAAATAATCCAACACATGCGCGACGAGGCTCACCGTTTTGGTATAACCTTCCATAGAAATCAGCGTTCGCGTCATTTTACTTCTTCGGAATTAGAAAATATAGAAGGAGTAGGACCCAAATCTGTTGAGTTGTTATTCAAAAAGTTCAAGGCAATTTCTGCCATAAAATCTGCTTCAATAGAAGAATTGTCGTTAGTTGTTGGTCCCGATAAGGCAAAGAAAATCCGTTCGTATTTTGATGGCAAGGATACGTCTGCATTTGTAAAATAAAGATTATTTTTGTGAAATGTTTCATGGTAGAGATGTTCTGTAGAGTGTTTCTATATGTTTTAAAAAGTATTATGGTTTATTTATTCTTGTTCATTTATACGATAGGCTACATTTTTCTATTCATTCCTGTTTTTTGCATTGGCGCAATTTTTAATACAAAAATGCGTGATGGATTGAAAGGAAGACTTACCCAACCAAAACGTATTCGTCAATTTGCAAAAGAGCATGCAAACGATACCATCGTATTTTTTCATAGTGCCTCGGTTGGAGAATGGGAACAGTCTATTCCTATTATAAAAACATTGAAACAATCTCATCCTGAAATAGTTATACTTGCTTCGTTCTTCTCGCCATCGGGAATGAACCATGCAAAAAAAGACGATGTTGATTGTGCAATATATTTACCATTTGATGTTTGTTTTGCAAACTATTTGTTTTTCAAAAGAATACAGCCGAAGGCTTGGGTTGTGTCAAAATATGACATCTGGCCTGGTAGTTTGCTTGCCGCACATTGGGCACATGTTCCTGTTTTGCTTTGTTCGGCAGAATTGGCTAAGGATTCAAAACGCTATAGCGGACTTGGTGCTGTTGTTAATCGTTTGTTTTATAAATATATATCGTATATCTTCCCTGTTTCGGAAGATTACAAACAACGTTTCTTGAATATCTATCCTTTTGAAGATAGATTGGAAGTTGTTGGTGATGCTCGCTATGATCAGATTATAGCAAAGGCAGAAGCGGTGAAGGAACAACCTGATGTTGAGATATTTGAAAATCCACTTCCTGTTACGTTTATCGGTGGTAGCTTGTGGCCGGCTGATGAAAAACATTTATTCCCTGCATTGCTACGGGTATTTAAAGAAAACGATAATTTACAATTACTTCTTGTTCCTCATGAATTACATGAATCTCATATTCAAGCAATAGAACAGACTTTTGCCGCAGAAGGCATTGCGACGGAACGATATTCTGAATTTTCAAAGAAAGATTCGGGAAAAACCGCTTGTCGTGTAGCAATTATCAATACGATAGGTATGCTTGCAAAACTATATAAGAATACTGATTTTGCTTATGTTGGTGGAGCATTCTCTACAGGCGTACATAACGTTGCAGAGCCATCGGCGTTTGCAAATCCTGTTGTGTATGGACCAAAGCATGTAAATTCGTATGAAGCAATGCAATTGAAAGAAAAAGCAGGCGGTTTTCCTGTTTCTAACGAAGCTGAATGTTATGATATACTTTCTCGCTTGGCTAAAGACGAATCTTTTAGAAAAGATGCGGGAAAGAAAAATCAAGATTTCTTATACGCAAGCAAAGGTGCTTCACAAAAAATCGCACAATATATATTGGAGATAATATAATTTCGGAACTATATACTTCCGTCTTGCAAATAGTCGAAAACAATACCGAATAGTCTTGTTACTTTTCTTTCAATAGCGAAAGAAAAGTAACCAAAAGAACGCCATCGACCCACGCCTTCGCTAAAAAATGACTGCATTCCGCTAAAAATCTTGGGACTTTGCGCCAACGCACAAAGCCGGCGCCGCAAAGCAAGCTTTTTTAACGCTTCATTCCGTCATTTTTCTTAACGCTCATTCGTGAAGTCGATTTATTTCATCCATAATCCCTAAGTAGCATATAAAGTAGAACTTTCCCCGACTCAGCTGCGCGCGTTATGGGTTTTTGTAGCGAAGCAGGTGGTCGGCGGGGTTCTTTGGTTCTTTCTTGACCTGAAGCAAGAAAGAACAATATTAAAGTTTATAATTCCGATATTTAGGGATTTTCTATACAAAATTGTCTATATGAATAGAAATTATTTGTAATTTTACCGACATTTTATTGTAAACTATAAAAAGATTATGAAAAAATATTTTGTAAACATTCTCACTCTTATTTTGAGTGTTATGTTATGTAATGGTGCTTTTGCTGCTGGTGGTATCAATACTGGTGGTGGTGCAGTTCCATTCGGTAGTAATACGCAGTATAACTACGGTATTATGCCAACGAACTTGCCAAGTGGTGGTACCTATGGTGGTTCTCAAAAGGCAGCTGAAGCTTATAATGCTTGGAAGACTGCCTATGTAGAAAAATGTAGTAATGGTTATCGTGTGAAATTCGATGATAGCTATTCTACTGTGTCTGAAGGTATTGCATACGGTATGGTGCTTTCTGTGTATGCCGATGACAAAGACTTGTTTGATGGTTTGTGGTCATATTACAAGGCTAACTCGAATGGCAATGGTGTCATGAACTGGAAAATCAACGGCTGTAGCGGCGTTTCTGGTTCCAATGGTGCTACCGATGCCGAACTTGACGTTGCTATGTCGCTTGTAATCGCTTCTGAACAATGGGGTGGATCATACGGTGCAACAGCAAAATCGTTTATCCAAACTATTAAGAGAACAGAAATGGGCTCTGATGGTCAAACATTGAATGGTGATGCGTGGGGTAATACCAATACTTGTCGTAACCCAAGTTATTTTGCTCCTGGTTATTATACAGAGTTTGCAAAAGTTGATACAGACAATGGTACATTCTGGGGTAAAACTGCAGTTGAGGCTTCTGATAAGGTGTTGATTGCTAACAGAAATGCAACGTCAGGTTTGGTAAGTAACTGGTGTGATAACAATGGTACGGAAAATACTTGTGGTAATACTGGTTCTGGTGCGCAAGGTTATGGCGCTGATGCTTGTCGTAACCCTTGGCGTATGGCTATTGACTATTTGTGGCATGGCTCTTCTTGCTCTGCCGGTGCAAAAGATATCAATGGAAAATTGATAAATTTCGTAAAAGGATACGAAAACCAATTGAAAGGTCCTTTCTCTAATCGTAATGTGTCTAACCCAGGTAGTGGTTCGTATGTGAATGGTTCATACACAACATTGGCGTTGCCAACAATGACATCGAAAGATGCACAAAGCAGTTTGAATAAATGTTATGCTGCAGTTGCTAGTCTTGGTGATGTAGATGTGTACTTTAATACAACAATTCGTTGTATTACATTGTTTGTGATGACAGGTAACTTCTGGGCTCCTGGTGCTTCAGGATTTGTATTCCCTCCTTCTGTTTCTTCAGCAGCGGTTACTGGAAATAAAAGTGATGGCTATAAGCTTACATTGAACATGTCGAAACTAATGGCTTCGGGAACTTCTTCTGGATCTAATTTTACAGTATATTATAATGGTACTGCTCAATCGGGTATTATTAGTGGTGTAAAATCAAATAGTGATAAGACTGTTGTGTTGACATTGTCTGCAGGTCCACAACCTGGACAAACAGTTACTTTGAGTTATAATGGTAATGGTAGTATTAAGTCTTCAGATGATGCAGTCTTGGAAGCATTTTCTAAAATTGAAGTCTTGAATATGGTTGATGGTAGTGAAACTATCCTTGATGATTGTGAAGATGGAAATGAGTTTAATAATGTGGGCGGTATTTGGTTTACATTTAATGATACTCCAGACCAAAATTCTGCAGCAAAACCAGGTACAAAGAGTTCCATAACTCCATTGACAGGAAAAGAAAATCCATTGGAAATGGAATCTACAGGCTATGATGGTTCTGGCTATGCTGTTCATGCTACATATAAATTAGGATCTAATTATACTCCATATAATGGTAATGTGGCTGCAAGTTGGACTAACCCTGCCTATGTTGGTATCGGTACTTGGGTTGATGATGTAGAAACAAGTTCTATGGACTGGTCAACTGGTGATGGTGTGACATTCTGGTATAAAGGTCCTAAATGTATGTTCCAAGTCATAATCTCAGAAGTAACCGATTATTGCTTCCATAAATTTGATGTCCCTGCATGTGCAAGTTGGCAGAAGATAACGGTGAAATGGGCAGATTTGGCTCAGCCTACATGGGGTAAAGCTATAGATTTTTCAGCAAAACATGTGTTGAAACTACAATGGCAATTTTCTACAGACTATGAAGCTGCTGGAACAAGTGGCGATATTTGGATAGATGAAGTTCATATCTTAGGTATGCCTCCTGTTGCATTAACTGGTTTGGAAATTTCTCCTGTTTCAGATTCTGATTTAGCAGATGATGATTGTGCGGCAAATATTGATCCTCTAAAAATTCCAATTGCAAGTAAGGCTGTAGGAGATACATTATATTTAGAAACAACTCCAACTCCAGAGGATGCATCTTATCCTGTTGTGTTTTGGTCTTCTTCTGATGAAGAAGTTGTAAAAGTTGACTATAAAGGTCGCGTAATTGGTGTTGGATATGGTGAGGCTACAATTACTGCTCGTGCAAAAATGCACCAAAATGTTTCTACAACATACACAGTAAAAGTTCCTGCTCCTGCTGTAAAACCTACTGCAATTGCTTTTGAGGAAACTGCTTATGAAGTGACGGTTGGTGAAACGGCTACAATTATTCCAACGTTCAGCCCGGTAGGTGTTACCGAAACAGGTTTAACCTGGACTTCTTCTGATAATACCAAAGCAACAGTTTCTTCTTCGGGTGTGGTAACTGGTATCGCTCCTGGTGAAGTTACAATTACTGCTACAAGCACTGCAGTAAGTTCAGTTAAGAAATCGGTAACAGTTACAATTAAAGATGTAGCTGTAACAGATGTTACAGTTGATGAATCGGAAGTGTCTATTGAACTTGGTGATTCAAAGGTTGTAACTGCTACAGTAGCTCCAGCGTCTGTAAGTCAAGATGTTGTGGTAAGTTCTTCTGACGAAGACGTTGCAACTGTTTCTGCTAGTGGTAATACAATTACTATTAGTTCTGTAGGTGTTGGCTCTGCAACAATTACTGTGAAATCGAAAGCTGACGAAACTATTACAACTACAATTGCGGTAACGGTAACTGGTGTTGCCATTACAGATGTAACAATTTCAGGAACAGAAACAACTGTACAAGTAGGTAAAACTATTTCGTTAACAGCTGCTGTAGCTCCTGCTTCTGCAGCTCAAACAGTTACATGGACATCTTCTGATGATGATGTTGCTACAGTAACTGGTGGTGTTGTAACTGGTGTCGCTACAGGTAAGGTTACAATTAAGGCAACTTCTACAGAAGATGCTACTAAATTCGATGAATATGAAGTTACAGTAACTGCAGTTCCTGTGGCTACAATCACTATCACTCCTGCAACAAAAACATTGAGTGTTGGTGAAGATGCTCAATTGACAGCTACTGTGAAACCAGATAATGCTGGTGATAAAACAGTTACTTGGGCTTCATCTGATGTAACAATAGCAACAGTAGATGCTGAAGGAAATGTAACTGCTGTAAAAGCAGGTTCTTGTACAATATCTGCAACTGCAAATGATGGTAGTGCTGTTGTAGGTGAATGTGCCGTAACAGTAGAAGATGTGTTGCCAACAGGTATCACAATGGCTACTGAACTTGGTTTCACTCTTGGTGATGCAGCTCAAACATTGACTCCAACAATTGCTCCAGCAACTGCAACAAATAAAACTGTAACTTGGACATCTTCTGATGAATCAGTTGCAACTGTTGCTGATGGTGTTGTAACCCCTGTTGGTGTAGGTGAATGTACTATTACTGCAACTTCGGTTGCTGCTCCAACAATCAAGGCTGAATGTGCTGTTTCTGTGGTAGCAAGCACGGTAGCTGTTGAAGGCGTATCGTTGGATGCAACAGCAACAGTATATGTTGGTAAAACAAGCACATTGGCTGCTACAATCACTCCTGCAAATGCAACAAATAAAGCTGTGACTTGGTCAAGTTCTGATGAAACAATTGCCACTGTTGATGCCAACGGTGTTGTAACAGGTGTGAAAGTTGGTACTGCAACAATCACTGTTACAACTGTTGATGGTTCAAAAACTGCAACTTGTGAAGTAACAGTTGAACATATCGCAATCGAAACAATTACTGTTTCGGAAAAAACATTGTCAATGTCAATGGAAAGCGATCCTGTTCAATTGGAAGCTGCATTTACTCCTGCTGAAGCAACTGATAACAAAATTACTTGGTCATCTTCTGACGATAAAGTTGCTACTGTTGTAAATGGTGTTGTAACTGCAGTTGGAATTGGTACTGCAGAAATCACTGCGAAAAACTCGAATGGAACTGTTTCTGATGTTTGTACTGTAACAGTAAGCGCAATTTCTGTAACAGGTGTTACAGTCGATAAAACAACAGCAGAAATTTCTGTTGGTGGAACAGTTGTTGTAACTGCTACAGTTGCTCCTGAAAATGCTTCTGATAAGACTGTTATTTGGTCAACTTCTGACGATAAGGTTGCAACTGTCGCAAATGGTATCGTATCTGGTGTTTCTGCTGGTACAGTAACAATCACTGCAACAACAAAAGATGGTGCAAAAACTGCTACTTGTGAAGTAACTGTTAAAGCTAACACAATTGCGGTAACAGGTGTTACATTATCTCCTGCAGGTTCAAAAACAGTCGCAATGAATGAAACATTGTCATTTACAGCTACAGTTGCTCCTTCAACTGCTACAGTTAAGGATGTTACTTGGTCTTCTTCAGATGAAACTGTCGCTACTGTTGCAAATGGTGTGGTAACATTGAAACAACCTGGAAAAACAACTATCACAGTTACAACTGTTGATGGTGAATTCACTGCAACTTGTGAAGTTACTGTTACAGATATCCTTACTACAAATATTATTATTGACAACGCATTGTCGTTGACTGTTGGCGAAAGCAGTACAATTGCTTTAACTGTATTGCCAGCTGGTGCTTCAACAACTGTTGAATGGAGTTCTGACAAACCTGCTGTTGCAACAGTTGATAACACAGGTAAAGTAACTGCTGTTTCTGCAGGTACTGCTCATATCACTGCAACATCGACAGATGGTACAGATATTACTTCTGAAAAATGTGTTGTAACTGTTTCGAATATTGCTGTTACAGCAGTTGCTCTTAATAATTCATCTGCAATAGTTAGACTTGGTGGCTCTGCTGCATTGACTGCAACAGTTTCGCCTGCAAATGCAACAGTACAAGAAGTTGTTTGGACTTCAAGTAAAACAGATGTTGCAACAGTAAAAGATGGTGTTGTGACTGCCGTTTCTGCTGGTTCAACAACAATCACTGCTGCAAGTGCCGAAGATGCTTATATTAAAGCAACATGTTCAATCAATGTAGTTGATGATGCATTACTTTCTGCTGAAATTGCAACTGCAAATGCAACGTATGCTTCTGCAAAAGAAGGTACAAACATCGGTGAATATAAGGCTGGCTCAAAAACAACATTGAAGACAGCAATTGATGCGGCTCAAACAGTATTCGATAACGCTTCTGCTTCTCAAGATGAAATAGATGAAGCGGTAAGTGCTTTGAAGGCTGCAGAAAAAACATTCGCAAAAGCAATCAATGCTAATGAAACATTGATATTCAATGCTGATATGGCTCAAGAGAATATGACATATATGGCAACATATTGGTTCTCTTTCGATGACAATACGGCAAGCGATGATCCTAAGAAATGTGGTTCTTCTGTAATCACTCCAAAATCTACAGAAGATGAACCATTCGTTATGGCAGAACCTGGATATAATGGTACAGGTAAAGCTGCTATGATGCAATATACTTTGGAAGGTTCTAAGGCGCTTGGTTATAGCCCATTCGTAGGTATGGGTATGAACTTCGCAGATCCTGCTGGCGTTGCATTCGATATGACTAGTTCTACTGGTATTTCATTCTGGATGAAGAACGATAGCCCAGTTTACTTCGAAGTTGAGTTGACAACAATTGCTGATGCTTGTGACTACTATATTTATTTGCCGGCATCTTCTACTTGGCAACAAGTTGAATTGTCTTGGGACGACCTTGCACAATATACTTGGGGTAAACAAGTTACTTGGGATTTGGCTCAATTGACAAAATGTCAATGGAAAGTTCAAGAAGCTGATGGTGAAACTGGTAAGGTTTGGGTTGACGAAGTTAAGATTCTTGGTGTAGCATTAGACTTGCCAGAAATCGTAGACTACGATGCTCTTTACACTGCAATTGCAGAAGCACAAGCTGCTGTTGATAATGCAGTGGTTGGAACACTTGAAGGCAACTATCCACAATCGGCAGTTACAACTTTGACTAAAGCAATAACAACTGCTGAAGCTTCATTGACTGCTAAAACACAAGTTGCTGTTGACAATGCGGTAACAGCTTTGAATAAGGCAATTGCTGATTTCGAAAAAGCAGCTATCTCTGTTGATCGCTCAACTCTTGAAACATATATTGCTCAAGCAGAAGGTTACTATGATTCTGCAGAAGAAGGTTATGAAGATGGTATGTATTTGGTAGGTTCAAAAGATATCTTGTTGGACGCTATCGATGCTGCTAAACAAGTTGAAACTTCAGATGCTGTTTCGCAAAAGAATATTGATGCAGCTGCAACTACATTGAAGAAAGCTATTGATACATTCTTGGCTTCTAAATTCGATCCAAGTTCAATCAATAGAACCGCTTTGGAAAGCGCTCTTGCTGATGCAAATGCTGCTGCTGGTTCTGCTGTAGAAGGTGAAGGTAATGGTCAATATAAAGCTGGTGCAATCGCAACATTGCAAAATGCAATTGATGCTGCACAAGCAACATACGACAAATCTTCTGCAAATCAACAAGAAATTGATAATGCAACTTCAACATTGCGTGCTGCTATTGAAACATTCAATAAGGCAAAGGTTACCGTTAATAAGTCTTCGTTGTCATTAGCTATTACAAATGCTAATGCATTGTATAATGCTGCTGTAGAAGGTGGCAATAAGGGTAACTATCCTGCTGGTTCAAAAGCAACATTGATGACTGCTATTACAACTGCTCAAGCTGTTGAAGCGAATGCTTCTGCTTCACAATCTGAAGTTGATGCTGCAAAATCTGCTTTGACAAAGGCTGTAGATGCATTCAAGGCTTCTATGATTACAGTTGACAAATCACAATTGGTTTACCAAATTGGTTTGGCAAACGAAGCACTTGCTAAAGCTGAAGGCAATACTGGTGATGGTTCTGGTCAATATCCTGCATACGCTGTTGCAACGTTGTCGAATGCAATCAACTATGCAAACGAAGTTAATGCAAATTCTACAGATCAAACAACTGTAAACGGTGAAGTTTCTGTTTTGATTGCAGCAATTGCTAATTTCGAAAGATCTAAGAACCCGGTTGTTGAGGTTGTAGATATTACAGAATTGGCTCAGTTGATTTCTGAAGCAGATTCATTGTTGGATAATACAAGAAATCCTTCTGTGAACTTCCTTGTTTACATTGAACTTTGTACTCGTAAGAGCAATGCAAAATCAGAATATGAAAAAGAAACTCATGTTCAATCTAATGTAAACACTCAAGCAAGATTGTTGGCAGAAGCTATCGAAGCATTCAAGGAAGCATTTGCAAATGCTGGTACAGAAACTGGTATTGAAGATGCCGAAGATGTAGCATTGGCCATGTATCCAAACCCTTGCGTAAATGAAATTACATTCACTGCTGGTAAGGAAATTAAAACTATTGCAATTGTTAGTCTTGCGGGTGCAACACAATTTGTTGCAAATGTAGAGGCAACAGAAGCAACTCTTGAAGTTTCTAACTTGAAGGCTGGTGTTTACTTCGCTAAGATTCAATACGCCGACAATACTGTTGAAACTAAACAATTTATGAAACGATAATCAATAACGACAAATAGATTTTATTGTAGGGGCAGGATTCAATCCTGCCCCTACTTTTTTATAAAATTCGTATATTGCAGCACTCAACATAACGGAAAATGACGGAATACGAACAGATATTACAACAGTATTGGGGTTATCCAAAATTTCGACCACTACAACAAGAAATTATTCAAAGTGTTTGTAGCGGGAAGGATACTCTCGGACTATTGCCTACGGGCGGTGGAAAGTCTGTGATATTCCAAGTCGCCGCTTTGTCTAAACCGGGAATTTGTATAGTTGTCACTCCGTTGATTGCTCTGATGAAAGATCAAGTCGATAATCTAAAACGTCGTTATATTAAGGCGGCGGCAATTTATTCGGGCATGTCGGACAAGGAAATGCAGCTGACGTTTGAAAATTGTATGTATGGTGACTACAAATTCTTGTACATTTCTCCGGAACGATTACAGACGGAAGCATTTCGGAGAAAGTTGACGCTCATGAATGTGAATCTTATCGCTATCGACGAATCGCATTGTATTTCGCAATGGGGGTATGATTTTCGCCCTTCGTATTTGGAGATTGTAAAGGTTCGTGAACTTTTTCCTCATGTACCAATATTGGCATTAACAGCTACGGCAACTCCTGAGGTTGTTGCCGATATTCAAGATAAACTTGGGTTTGCAAAAAAGAATGTTTTTGTAAAAAGTTTTGCTCGTAAAAATCTTACATACAATGTCTATAAAGTGCACGACAAAATTGGCACTTTGTTACGAATGTGCAACAAGTACAAGGGTACAGGCATCGTGTATGTAAAGACTCGTCGCGAAACGAAGGAAATAGCGCAAATCTTGCAGCAACACGGAATCAATGCAGACTTTTATAATGGTGGACTTGATTCGAAAACTCGCGTACAAAAACAAGAAGCATGGATGAAAGCTCCCGATGCGATTATGGTTTCTACCAATGCTTTTGGAATGGGTATAGATAAACCAAATGTTCGCTTTGTTGTCCATTTGAATATTCCGGAATCTATCGAAGCTTATTTTCAAGAAGCTGGTCGTGCTGGTCGAGATGAAAAAGATTCTGTAGCGTTTCTTTTTTATAATGATGCGGATATTCAAACACTAAAAGACAATTTTGAAAAGAAATTTCCCCCTTTGGACAATGTTCGTGATGTGTACGATATGGTATGTACTTATTGTCAGATTGGTATAGATGAAGGAACGGGAAGAACGCGTGATTTTGTGTTTATGGATTTTGCAAAGCAATATCAAATTCCTCCGATGCATGCTTTGAATTGTCTAAAATTATTGGAATCCGAAGGCTTTATTACCATGGGTGACCGCGACGATGTGCAGTCAAAATTGCAATTTGTAATAGGCCATACCGATGCGTATGAGTTTCAGGAAAATCTTCCTGCCTTTTCTTCTGTAATACTATACTTGATGCGTAATTATACGGGAATCTTTAGCGATGCGGTACATATAAACGAAGAGGAAATTGCACGAGAAACAAATTCTTCTGTGGAATTGGTTGTGCAAAAATTGCAGAAACTTGCCGATATGGAAGTTGTGGAGTATTTTCCTGCGTCGAAGAAACCATTTGTAACATTTTTGAAAGACAGAAAACCGAAAAACGAAGTTGTTTTCAATGGTAAGAAAATCAATGAATTGAAAGAAAGGCAACGAAAACGATTGCTTGCCATGATTCAGTTTGTCACGACTAAATCGGTATGCAGAAGTACGCAGTTGCTTGCATATTTTGGTGAAAAAAATGCTGAACCTTGTGGCAATTGTGATGCTTGTGCGAGTAAGAAAAAACAGGAAATTGCTGTGCAGGCTATTTCGCAAGAAATTCAGAAAATAACACAGACAAAACCAGTAACTGTCTCTGAATTAGTTACTTTGTTGCCTGCTTTTGACGAAAATCAAGTAAAGGCTGTTGTGAAAAGTTTGCTTGACCAACAGAGAATATCGTATAGCAATGGTGCTCAACTTGTATGGGTTGAATAATATATGTTACAAGAAGCAGGATACATAGGATTATTTATAGGCTCATTTTTAGCTTCAACAATAGTTCCTTTTAGTGCCGACGCGTTGTTTGTAGGTTGTATTGCTATACACTTGAATGTCTTCTTGTGTCTTTTGCTGGCAACTCTTGGCAATTGGCTTGGTGGTCTTACGTCTTATTATATTGGCAGATTAGGGAATATGGATAAGATAGAACGTTGGGCAAAGGTCAGTCGTGAGAAGTTGGAAAAACAACAACATATTGTAGCCAAATGGGGGGCTTTGCTTGCTTTTATTACTTGGTTGCCGATAGTTGGCGATGTGTTTGCAATTTCGCTTGGCTTTTACAAAATATCTTTCCCGAAATCTGCCTGCTGGATGTTGCTTGGCCGTGCATTGCGGTTTACTGTTTTGCTCGTGTTGTGGCAAAAATGGGGCGTACTACTTTTTTCTATATAAGCGAAGATGTTTTCGGAATCCTTATTGTTCTTTTCAGTATCATAAAAATAAATTTTATGTTACGAATTAAACTTTTGAGAAAAAAGATTGAGTAATAGAGAAAATCTATATCTTTACAAAGATTAACATGCGAAATGTATCATAAAATCGAAAAGTTGTCTAACAGTTTGGAATCCAGTACTATAGGAAAGTACACGGATTTTGTGCCATTTGGTAAAATGGAGCTGATTGCACGGCAGGTTTTAGTTGATAATAGATATGGTTCGCAAATGTTCCAACCGCTTGATAGAAATGGCATAAGTGAAAACTCAAACGAATTTGTTCATTTCGTTATTGTGGGGATGACAGAAATGGGCCGTTCGATGGCAAAAATTGCTGCATTGGTATCCCATTATCCAAATTTTGAAACTCATAAGACTCGAATCACATTTATTGATAGTCGTGCAGAGGATTATTGGAGCAAGATAAAAACAAAGTATCAATATGTTTTAGATTGTTCTCACTATACCTTTTCTAAAGTGATTGATGATGGTTTTGTGGATGTAGAGAAATATGTTCCGCAAGATGATTTTATGGATATTGAATGGAATTTTGTTCACGCAGATGTGGATTCTTCTGTCGTGCAGACTATTTTGCAAACATGGGAAGAAGAGCAAGGTGCATTGCTTACAATTGCAATTTGTTATGATGATTCTAAGAAAAATCAGCAGATTGTTATGTCTTTGCCGCAAAAACTGTTGGAAAGGCATGTTCCTATATATGTGTTTCAGCAGAATTCCGACTGGCTATTGGAATTGAAAAAATCTCCTGCAAAATATAGTAGTATCAAACTATTTGGTATGATTGACGACTGTGGTGATTTATATGGTGATAAATTTGTTCTTGCTGGTCGTATGTTGAACTACCTCACGTGATAGACATAAACGATCCGTTGATGAAAGCCGAAGGTGGTCCGTTTGTAATCACAATTTCCAACATTGCAGAGGCAGAAAACAGAACGGCTGTCGCAGATTTTACAGAAAATAATTATACGGTTTATGCCAACAGGATGGAAATTATTGTAGAAAATGCTGGTAATCAAAAAGTGATAGTTTGCGAAGCAACCGGAAAGAAAGTGTTCGAAGGTGTTGCGGCAGAAATTCCTGTGAAGATAGTTGGCGTGTATATTGTGATTGTAGGCAACAAGACATTTAAGGTTGTAGTTAATTAATCATTTATCACTAACCATTCAATATAATTGTCAATTGTCAATTGTCAATTCTCAATTATTTTGTATTATTGCAAAAAATAAAAGAAACAATATGATACATCATCATTCAATATAATTTTGGAACTATACTGAATGCATAATTATAAGAGGTTTGCTTTCAGGCAAGCCTTTTTTTTTAAGTAATAAATGAACTAAAAATAAAATGGAACAAACAGTAATCAAATTGGCGATTCAAAAGAAAGGTCGCTTGAGCGAAAAAACAATCGAACTACTAAAAAACTGTGGTATTAAGTTTGTATCAAACTCAAGCCGTCTAAAAACTCAAGCGTTTAATTTTCCAATGGAAATTCTTTTCCTTCGTGACGACGATATACCAGGTTATGTAGCCGATGGTGTTGCTGATTTCGGTATTTTGGGAATGAACGAAATCGATGAGCAAAACAAAGATGTAAACATCATTAAAAAACTTGGATTTGCAGGTTGTCGTCTTTCTATTGCTGTTCCTAACGCATTTGATTATACAGACATTCACTCGTTGGAAGGTAAACGAATTGCAACTTCATACCCAACAATTCTTGGAAGTTATTTGAAAGAAAATAATGTAAATGCTGAAATTCACGAAATTAGTGGTTCGGTAGAAATCGCTCCAACTATTGGCTTGACTGATGCAATTTGTGATATTGTTGAGTCTGGTGGAACATTGTTAAGCAATGGTTTGAAGGAGGTACAAACTATCTACAAATCAGAAGCTGCACTTATTGGTAACAAAAACTTGTCTGCTGAAAAACAAGCAATACTTGCAAAATGGATGCTTCGTATTGAATCTGTTAATCGTGCAAAAACAAACAAATACATTTTGATGAATGTGCCTAACGAAAAGGTTGAAGCTGTTGCACAATTGTTGCCAGGTATGAAGAGCCCTACGGTTATGCCTTTGAAAGAAGAAGGTTGGAGCTCTGTTCATTCGGTAATCAACGAAGATGATTTCTGGGAAATTATAGAAAAAGTTCGTGAAGCTGGTGCTCAAGGAATTTTGGTTGTCCCAATTGAACAAATGATTTTATAGAAAAATGAGTCCGGTTACAATTTGGTTATTGTGTGGCGTTATAGGCATAGGCTTGGAACTTATTGTTCCAGGTCTTATTGTCGTTTTCTTTGGTTGTGGAGCTGTTCTAACTGGCTTATGTCTTTGGTTGTTACCTACAATGCCTATAGAATTACAACTAATCGTTTTTGGCGTAATTTCAGTTGTTTCGTTGTTGGTTTTCAGAAAAATGTTGAAAAAGAAGTTCTTCCAAAAAACAACGAATAGTACAGATGAATTAGCAGACGAATATGTTGGTAAACAAGCGGTTGCACTTTCTGATTTTGAAAACGGACGCGGAAAGGTTGAATTCAAAGGAACAGGTTGGGAGGCAACTTCGTCCGATGAAATTCATACAGGAGATACGGTGCTGATTATTTCGCACGAAAGCATAACATTACAAGTTCAAAAACAATAATACTATGGAAGTCTTTTTAATTGCTGTATGCGTAGTTGCTTTCCTTGCATTGACAGGAAGCGTGAAAATTGTGCCTCAACGCGAGGCGTATATTGTAGAACGTCTTGGTAGATACCACGAAACCCTTCTTGCTGGTTTCCATATTATTATTCCGTTTATCGACAAGGTTTCGTACAAGCATTCATTAAAAGAACAAGCTATCGATGTCCCTTCGCAAACATGTATTACTCGTGATAACATTTCCGTTGAGGTTGATGGTATTATGTACTTACAAGTGATGGATCCACAAAAGGCATCGTATGGTATTGATAATTATGGATTTGCATCAATACAACTTGCACAAACTACTATGCGTAGTGTGATAGGTAAGCTTGAATTGGATAAAACGTTTGAAGAACGCGATTCTATCAATTCGGTAATTGTTTCGGCTGTTGATAAGGCGAGCGATTCTTGGGGAATAAAGATTACCCGTTACGAAGTGAAAAATATCACTCCTCCACAAAGCATTAAAGATGCTATGGAAAAACAAATGCGTGCAGAACGTGAAAAACGTGCAATCATTGCAGAATCTGAAGGTGCAAAACAAGCAAAAATCAATGCTGCCGAAGCTGCTCGCCAAGAGTTGATCGCAAAGTCAGAAGGTGAAATGCAGGCAAAAATAAATGTTGCCAATGCCGATAAACAAGAATTGATTGCCCGTTCCGAAGGTGAACAACAACGCCGTGTGAATGAAGCTGCTGGTAAAGCAAGCGAAATTGAACAAATTGCTCGTGCTACTGCCAATGGTCTTCGTGAAATTGCTACTGCAATTGGTACGGAAAACGGAAAAGATGCGGTGAATTTGCGTATTGCAGAACAATATTTGAACGAGTTCGGCAAATTGGCAAAAGAAAACAACACAATGATTATTCCTCAAAATATGACTGATGTAAGTAGTGTGATTTCTACTGCAATGTCGGTTATTGAGAATACAAAAAGAAATTAGTTCGTACATGATAAGGGATAAGATAGAATATTTTTTAATGTTGTTAAATTTGTTTGCACGCAAATTTAATTTGACTCCTATTGAAGCTTATCAATATATAAGCAGTCATCAAGGAGTGGAATATGTGGAGCAGCATTATAATATTCTTCATACATTATCCTTTGCAGATATGGTGGATAGTTTAGTTGTATTTTGTAAAAAAAATGGAGGTGAATTATGAAACTGTATCATGGTTCTAATGTTGTAATTAAAGATATTGATTTATCAAAGTCATTACCAAATAAAGATTTTGGGTTAGCTTTTTATCTTTCTGACAATAAAGAACAAGCGCAGGAGATGGCAACTTACAAATCAAACACTTTTGGTGGAGATGTTGTTGTAAATGAATATGAATGTTCTGATGACATTTTGCAAGACTCTTCATTACATATAAAGATATTCAAGGAATATGACGAAGAATGGGCTCGTTTTATATTTGCAAACAGAGATGAAGAAAACAATGAGAAGATACATAATTATGATATTGTTTTTGGACCTATTGCAAATGACAGGGTCGGAAGACAAATCATGAATTTGAAAGACGGTTATATTTCTTTTGAAGAATTTTTACATCGTTTGCAGTACATGAAAGGTATAACTTATCAATATGCTTTTTGTTCAGAAAAGGCTATTTCTAAACTCAGTATAAGATGAAAGTTTCGTTGAGCGATTTCAATTATATGGTTGAACATCAAACTGCAGATGTAATTACATTGCTTGTTAATGGAGCTAATTATTCTATGCATGAAGCTATGGATATATGGTTCAATTCACAGACACGTGTTTTATTGAATAACCCAAAAACAGGATTGTATTTTCAAAGTCCACGATATATTTTATCTTATTTGGAAAAAGAAATAAAAAATTAGATTTAACTAGTGTAGATACTATGGAACTTTTTATAAATCCAGATAAATCAGAATGGTCGTCAATCTTAAAGCGTCCATTGTTTGATAATAAGGAACTTGAACCAATTGTTGCCGGCATACTTGAAAATGTCCGTGAAAATGGTGACAAGGCTGTTCTTGAATATTGTCGTAAGTTCGACAATCCTAATATTGAAAATCTGCAGGTTTCCCAACAAGAGATTTCTGTTGCGGAATCGCTTGTCTCTGATAAATTGAAGGCTGCAATTAAAGTTGCAATCTCAAACATTACAAAGTTTCACGAACGTCAGAAAGAATATCCTTGTGTTACGGAAACAATGTATGGCGTAAAATGCTGGAGAAAAAGTGTTGGAATAGAGAAAGTTGGCTTGTATATTCCTGGTGGTTTGGCTCCATTGTTCTCTACTATTTTAATGCTTGCAATTCCTGCGAAAATCGCGGGTTGTAAGGAAATAGTTTTATGTACTCCTGAAGGAAAAACAGGTTCTATACATCCTGCTATTTTATATGCAGCAAAGCAGGCTGGCGTTACGCAAATCTTTAAGGTTGGTGGTGCACAAGCAATTGCAGCTATGGCATACGGAACGGAAACAATTCCTCGAGTATACAAGATATTTGGTCCAGGAAATCAATTCGTAATGAAGGCAAAAATGATGGTAAGCACACAAGGTGTAGCTATTGATATGCCAGCCGGTCCATCTGAGGTTATGATTGTTGCCGACGAAAGTGCGAATCCAGAATTTATTGCTGCCGATTTCTTGTCGCAATGTGAACATGGGAGAGATAGTCAGGCAATTCTACTTACAACATCGAATCGTATTGCAGAAGAAACAAAGGCTGCCGTAGAGCGTCAAAAAGCGTTGTTGCAACGAAATGAAATTGTAGAAGCTTCGGTTGCAAATAGTAAGATTGTTGTTCTTGGAAACCAAGCAGATATGGTTGCTATGATGAATGAATATGCTCCAGAGCATTTGATTTTATCGGTTGAAGATCCATTTGAATTTACAAAACATGTGGTAAATGCAGGCTCGGTATTTTTAGGGAATTATTCTCCTGAAAGTGCAGGTGATTATGCTTCGGGAACAAACCATACGTTGCCGACAAATGGCTATGCAAAAGCATATAGCGGTGTCTCTTTGGATAGTTTTATTCGTAAAATTACATTCCAAGAAATTAATACAGATGGTCTTACAACACTTGGCCCAACAATCGAAACAATGGCAGAAGCAGAAATGCTTGATGCTCATAAAAATGCAGTTTCGGTACGATTACAGGAGATAAGAAAGAAGTAATCAACTTGATGTAATTTGGTGGACAAAAATCTTTAACAATAATTTTGGAATTAGAAAATCTGATGTTAAAAACATAACATACTGAAAATAAATAATATAAATTATACCAAAGAACAGAAAATAGCAGATGCCAAAGCTATAATGGCAACTTGCCAAGATAGGAAAAAGTCTATGCTGGATAAGTATTTGAAGTAAGCCAATCCTCCTCAAGCCTCCACCACCAACGGAGGCTTTTTTGTTGTTTTTTCAGTTTTTTTGTCAAAAGTTTAAAGTGTAGGCGAAAACTTTTTATAATTTTATCAAAAGTTTAAAGTGTAGACGAAACCTTTTTATATCTTTGCATGAAGTTTAAAGTATAGGCTAAAACTTATTGTACGAGAATTTATGGGTGAGAAAAAAAACATACGACGAGAGTCATACATGGCAAGAGTACTTCCGTTTATAGATAAGAACATTATCAAAGTTTTTGTTGGACAACGGCGAGTAGGCAAAAGCTACGTTATGGAACAGGTAGCCAATGTTATTCGAGAGAATAATCCCAAGGCAAATATTATATATGTTGACAAAGAAAAGTTTGAGTTTAGCAACATTCAAACATCGGCAGACCTTTATAATTATGTAGTAGAAAGATTAACAACAGAGTCTAACTATCTGTTTGTGGATGAGGTTCAAGAAATAAGTGAGTTTGAACTGGCTTTAAGAAGTTTGCTTAACGAGGCTAATTGCGACATATATTGTAGCGGAAGTAATGCAAATATGCTGAGTGGAGATTTGGCTACACATTTGTCGGGCCGATATATATCAATCAACATCAACTCGTTGAGTTACAGAGAGTACCTTCTATTTAACCAAACCAAGTCGTCAACCGAATCGTTAAAAGATTATTTGAAATATGGAGGAATGCCATTTATTTACCAACTCCCTAAAAACGATGATGTTATTGCTGAATATTTAAAAAGCATCTATTCAACCATTCTTTTAAAGGATTTGGTATCGAGGTACAAGATTAAAAACATATCATTTTTAGAGCGACTTATACAATATTTGGCCGATAACGTAGGATCAACTTTTTCAGCCAAAAATATTTGCGATTACCTTAAATCGCAAAAGGTTGATATGACGGTTCCAACTGTACAGAATTATCTTAACGCTTTATGCTCTAGTTTCTTAATTCATAGAGTACAACGATTGAATTTACAAGGGTTGAAAATTTTTGAGATTGGGGAGAAATACTATTTCGAAGATTTTGGAATTAGAAATGTATTGACGAATGTGAACCCAAACTTGGACATTAACAAAGTAATAGAAAATGCAGTTTTCAAAGAGTTACTTTCCAGAAAGTATAAAGTATTTGTAGGTAGGTTGAAGGATAAAGAGATTGATTTTGTCGCAGAAAACCACGAGGGGAAAATATACGTTCAAGTGTGTTACCTATTATCATCAGACAAGACCATAGACCGGGAGTTTGGTAATTTAGCGTCAATCAACGACAATTATCCTAAATATGTAGTCTCAATGGATGAGTTCCCATGTACCGATAAGTATCCAGGCATTCAGCAAGTACATTTGCACGAATTTTTGCTGATGGACAAGTATATGTAAAAAAAAGACTTCTATTGAAATGGCGATTCTTTAGAAATAGAACCACAAACATATTCTATCTCCATTGAATTTTATATTTTTGTCTATCTAATTAGACACATCTATAGTATGGCAGATTCTACATTTACATTATCCGAAATTCTTCGGAACAATATAAAAAATATAACTCCATATTCAACTGCCCGCGATGATTTCAAAGGTGTTGCTTTGGTAAATCTTGATGCAAATGAAAATTCATTTGGTTCAGTAGGAAATGGAAATTATAACCGTTATCCTGATCCATATCAATATGAATTGAAACAAGTTGTTTCGAAAATAAAAGGAATGCCAATCGAACAAATCTTCCTTGGTGGAAGTGGTAGTGACGAAGGTATTGGTCTTTTATACACAGCTTTTTGTGAGCCTGGCGTAGATAATGCTATTGTTTGTCCGCCAACATACGGAATGTATGGCGTTTCGGCAGAAATAAATAATATCAAATGTAAAGAAGTTCCTCTAACGGAAGATTTTCAGTTGCAGGCAGACAATGTCATTGCAGCAATGGACGACCATACGAAATTGACATGGATTTGCTCGCCTAATAATCCTTCTGGTAATTTATACGACAGAGAAGCAATCCGTAAGGTTATTGAAGCTGCAAAAGGAATTGTTGTGATTGACGAAGCATATATTGATTTCTGCCCGGAATATTCGTGGTTGCCAGAACTTGACAAATATCCAAATCTTGTCATTTTACAAACATTTTCTAAGGCTTGGGGACTTGCAAATTGCCGTTTGGGTATGATGTTCGCTTCGAAAGAAATCATTGCTGTAATCAATAAAATAAAATTGCCATACAACATGAATGGAATGACACAAGCCTATGCTTGTAAAATTCTTTCGGAATGTGCAATTCAAAAAGATGTTTTGGTAGAAGAAATTCTTGTTGCTCGTGAGAAACTTATATTCGATTTACAGCAACTTCCTTCTATTAAGAAAATTTATCCAAGTGATGCGAATTTCTTGTTGGTAAAAATGGAGAAGGCACACGATGTATATAACTATCTTGTGAAAGAAGGCATTATCGTTCGTGATAGAACTAAGGTACAACTATGTGCTGATTGCTTGCGAATCACTGTCGGTACAGCGAAAGAAAATGAATTGTTAGTGGAGAAATTGAAACAATTTTAGAAAGTATCTTCAAGCATCCATAAAAAGGTCACTGATATTCATCAGTGACTTTTTTATTAATCATTAAACACTAATCAGTAATCATTATTTTCAGTCCTCGTTTTTGAGAATATTTACGATGTCTGAAATACGGATGATTCGTAATGCAAAAGCAGATATAAAGCCAATAATGCATAATATCAACATGGTGAAAATCCACGAGCATTGTAGCCATTCTTTTGCAAAAATGAATAGTAAAATATTCAAAGTTATGTAGGTTGTGATTTTTAAACAGTCGCTTTTGTGTAGGTGAAAGTTAAAGTATTTAAAAGAAAGGACTACTTGTATGGCTCCAGTTAGGAATTGTGTCACAACAGATACAACAGCGGCACCCCAAGCTCCATATAACGGAATACAAATAAAGTTAAAGATTATATTGAAGAGCATTCCGACCAATGCCATTTTGTTTAGCACGCCTAAACTACCATTTGCCGTAAGTAATGTTCCGAAAATGTATGTGGATGCAATTGGTATGAATCCAATAATAAGAACTTGGAATATATGTGACGAAGCGTCATAATTCTCGTGATACATGAGGTTCATTAAATCCCAACTATATGAGCAACATGCGATTACAAATGTGGTTACAGGCAACAGCAATAACAAACAAGAGAACTTTGTGAATTGTCCCATTGCTTCGTTGTTCTTAATCATTTTCGAAAACATTGGCAATAGGAGTGAAGCAAATAGATAGGCAAACATACTAACTGCATCGAGGATTCGATATGCTTGTGCATAAATGCCAGCTTGTTCAGCTCCATCGGGAAGAAGGCGTTCTATCATAACCATATCTACACGCGTATAAAGCCCCATAAGAAGCGAAAGTAATGCGTATGGGTATGTTTGCTTGATAATGTTCTTTAAGAACTTTATATCGAAAGAAAAGGTGAATTTCTTCGCCTTCAACAAAACGATAATGAAAGCAATAATGCAAGGAATAGCATACGAAATTGTTTGTGCATAAACAAACCATTCTATGGAAAAACTATCTTGTTTTGTGAAAAGTAAAAATCCACAAATGCTTATCATAAGTATTCTGTCTATAACCGAAAAACAACTATCGGTTTTGTACAGATAGAGCCCAGAAATGTTTGAACGCAGATAGAGTAGGAAAGACAAGAGAAACTGATTGAATGCCAACACTCCAAAAATGCCGAATTGTTCTTTGCTGAATCCGAGACAAATTCCAACAATTCCCAAAATACAGCAGTATACAAGACCTAAAATACCTTTTAGAACCACCATACTAGAAAAATAGTGTGGCAGGAGGGAATTGTCTCTTGCGATATTTCGGTTGTTGAAATTCGCAATACCCATATCAAGTATAATATTGAAAATAATGGATAGACTGAACATTGCGGCGTATGCACCGTATGTCTCTGTTCCCACGACATTTTGTACGGTCCTGTCTATTCCAAAAATATAGAATGGCTTAACCAAAAGATTAAGGAATAACAATAGAACCAGATTCGTTACAAATGTCTTTCTCAATGTGTAATAGTTTTCGCAAACATAAAAAAAAAGCCCGAAGGATGCACGCCTTCGGGCAAAAAGTATGTTTCAATACTTAAAACGGGAGGAACTAATCCACGTTTTTATTTATAAACTTATTTTCGTTGATATAAATACCTTTATCATCGTTTCCCAATGAAAAACGAGTCGCTTCCGAACCATTAATTTTGTTTGCGATAACTTCATTTATTGTGCTTTGAATTGGCTGCTCAAGTGTTTCTGTTGCTTGTTGCTGTGCCATTCTTTGTTTTCGCAAATAAGCAGGTTCATTCTCAAGTTTACTTATATCTTCACTTTGGCGTACATCTTGTTCATAGTCAATAGTTTTTGTAGTGCTTATTTCTGGCGTGCTTAGATTTAATTCTGTTTGCATACCAGGTTTGTAATTATTTTGCACTTGTGGATTAACTTGTTCTTGAACATTTGATGGATTCGTTTCTTTAGCATGAACCTTGATAACTTCTGGTTCTTCTGGTTTCTTCAATTCTGGAAGATCGGAGATTTCAAAACCAGTAGCAATCAATGTAAGTTTAACTTCATCGTCGGTATCTGTTTCGTCAGTAATGTAACCCCAAGTAATGTTTACATTTGTTTCTGCTTTTTGACGGATACGTTCCATGATTATCTTGATTTCGTTACCTGTCAATGGGCTTTTTGTTGAAGAACTGATGTTTAATAGGATTTGTTTTGCTCCACGAATATCGGCTTTGTTCAACAATGGGCTTTCAAGTGCTTCGTCGATTGCATAATTAGCACGATTTTCCCCACTACCTGAACCGGCAGACATTACGGCGATACCGCTGTCTTTCATAACTGCACGCACATCTTCGAAGTCAACATTTCGGAAACCTGTTTTTTGAAGAATATCGGAAATACCTCGTGCAGCAACAGCAAGAATGTCGTCGGCAAATTCAAATAGTTGCAGAATAGGATAATCGCCATATTTTTCGGTAAGTGTTTCGTTGTTGATGATAAGCAATGCGTCAACATTTTGTTGAAGAGCTTCAATACCGCGAAGTGCACTTTCATATTTGTTTGGACCTTCGAAACTGAATGGCAAAGTTACAATGGCTACAGTAAGAATATCTTTATTCTTACAGATTTCTGCAATTACAGGAGCAGCACCAGTTCCTGTACCACCACCCATACCAGCTGTGATGAATACCATTTCTGTACCTTCTACCGCTTGTTCAATCTCTGCACTTTTTTCTTTTGCATAGTTTTCGCCTTTTTCTGTATTGCTTCCGCATCCACGGCCATTTCCCAATTTAATTTTTGTAGGAATAGGACTTTTTACCAAATCTTGTTCATCGGAATTGATGATAAGGAAATCAACATCGGTAATGCCTTTACCATACATACGGTTTGCTGCGTTACCGCCGCCACCACCAACACCAATGATTTTAATTGATGCGGCTTGGGTTGATTCACCAAAGTTTATTTGTGTTGTTATATCCATAATTGTATGTTTTTATGTGGTTTGTAGTTATTAATACTCTTCGTCTGTAACGATGTCGGTAAGTTTTTCCTTTAATTTATCCGTTACTACAGTCCACCAAGGTCTTTTGGACTCTTTAGTTTTAGTTTCGGCGTCTGTTTCTTGTGCTTCTGGTTCAACTTCGATTTTTTCAGGAACTTTATTTATAGTTTCCCATGCTTTGCAAGACTTCATAAGCAAACCAATTGCTGTTGAGTAGATTGGATCATTGAAAAATCCAGCGTTAGAATAAACTATTTTATTTACAGGATAGCCTTTTCGTGTAGACAATGTAGGAATTTTGTACGATAGCAATTGTTCAAAGTTTTGTAGTTTCGAACCACCACCAGTAACAACGATACCAGCCTCTAATCCTTTTATATAGCCAGAAGTTCCTATAATATATGCAGCACTGTCAAGGATTTCTTCCACACGTGCTTGTATAACACCTGCTAATGAACTTACATGGATTTGCGATTGTGGTGTTGCATATCCATTCGATAAATCAAGTACTTGATTTGTGCAGTTGCTTCTAACAGCGTTGCCATATTTAACTTTGATTTCTTCGGCAGTCGTGTTAGAAATGCTGAATGCTTGTTCAATATCTTTTGTAATAAGATTTCCACCAAAAGGTACTATTTCTGTGTGGCACAAAGCACCATTTTTAAATATAGCGATATCAGTCGTACCACCACCCATATCGATAAGGGCAACGCCACGCTTCTTTTCGTCTTCCGATAAAACTGCATCTGACGATGCTAATGGTTCTAAATATAGACCATCTTCAATGATTGAAACTCCAGCATTTTGTACACACTTGCGTAGTTGGGTAAGTGCATTTATTTTCCCCAAAACTACTTGATAATTTGCGTCGATATGTCTACCAGAATTTCCAACTGGATTAATGAATGGTTGGCCGTCAATAACATAGTTTTGTGCAACAATGTTTATGATTTCTTCATCGGCACCGAAACAGATATTTCTTGCTTCGTTTCTCCATTGTTCAACTTCCTCTTCTGTAATCGCTTCGTCTTGATTTTCACGATTTTTTTGTACACCGTAAGGTAGCGTGTGTATATGTTTTCCTGCCACACCAACCACTACTTTGTCTGGGAAGAATCCTGCTTCTTCACTTGCTTCTTTAATTGCTTGGGCAATTGACTGCGTTGCAGTTGCAATGTGTGTAACCGCACCACTCCAAACACCTTCCGAAGGCACGTTACTCTTGCCTAGAATGGCAATGTTTCCTTTTTCATCTTTGTAGCCTACTAGTGCTACGATTTTTGTAGTTCCTACATCAATTGCAGCAAACATTTTTGCTGGATCGATAGTTTTTGTTTGTTGTTCCATACTTTTTTTATATTAAAATTTTGTGCATACAATTTGATTCTTATACTTTACGGATATAGATTTGTACTTGTTCCAATTCTCCTTAGTCTTTTCCGACGTATAAAATGCCTTTATATGTGACAATTTAATGTCGATATTGGAGTTACTGCCAAATTCTATGGTAGATGGACCTATCTTTGTCCCTAAAATATACTCTTGTTGTGATGTAACGGCAACTTGCTCAATAAGTGGAAGTAATAATTTGTCGTTACGGATTTTTGTAACTAAAGTGAAAACATCTTGTAGTTTTTTGTACTCTTCTTGGTCAAAAATGTTTACTCCAGCCTGATAGTCGTTGTGTATATCTCCTGACACAACCAACACGCGTGCACTTCCACATTTGGAAAGTGGAAGCATAATACCATTTTCATCAACATAGAACGTTCCTTTCGACGATAATACACGCATGATTGGTGTTCGTTGTTGTATGTCTATGCAAAGGATGCTTTTGCCCATGGTTGAGTCGCTCATTCTAAAATAAGTCTCGCAATCAATAATAGTTGGATCGTTTAATAATGTTGCTTCCATTTCGTTAATATTGATTGACTGCAAGTTTTGTCCGATATACATGCTCTTGTTTGAATTAAGGTCTGCATATACATCGTCAATATTGAGTAGGGCAGAATGATGTGGATTTTCGGCAATAGAAATTTCTACATTTGAACAAAGCAAATCTGCTTGCTTGATTTCGGAGAACGAAACACAAGCAATTGCAATAATGCAAATGACGCAGAGGGGTAAATATGACAAGATTGCTTTATTCATTTCCTTTGTTTTGCAATAATTCAGTTATTGGTTGAACATAACGGTCAATGTCGCCGGCACCAACGGTAAGCACGACTTCAAGTTGTTTTGTATTTAATAGTTCTATCAATTGCTCTTTCTTGCACATTTCTTTTTGTTTGCAAGTCACATTGTTGAAAATGATTTCTGATGTAACACCTGGAATTGGTAATTCTCGTGCAGGATAAATGTCAAGCAAAATCAACTCATCCAACAATGAAAGACTTTGGGCAAATTCTTGTGCGAAATCGCGAGTTCTTGTATATAGGTGTGGTTGGAAAATGCCGGTGATTTTCTTTCCTTGATACATTTCGCGAATTGACTCAAAGCATGCTTGTAGTTCAGCAGGATGATGTGCATAGTCGTCGATGTAGATAACTTTTGGTGTGTGAACATGCACATCGAAACGACGAACAACGCCTTGCAATGTTGCTGCTGCGTTGCGTAATTCATCGGCAGTTGCACCATTGATAAGCGAAGCTGCAGAAGCAGCAACGAAATTTTCAACATTTGTTTTACCTGGCAAACCGAAATGAATGTTGTCGATGTCGCCGTTTGGAGTATGTAAACAAAGCACAAAAGCACCATCTTTTATTTCGATTGATTTCATATAGAAATCTGCCGATTCATCTTGTAGAGCGTATGTGTATATGCTTACATTGTTCTTTTGTAAGTCGTTTTGTATCGGTTCAAAATTAAGTCCAATTTTATGAATAAGTGTGCCTTGTGGCTTAATCTGACACGCAAATGTATAGAACGACTCAATCACAGCCTCGTGAGTTCCGTAAATATCCAAGTGGTCAGCATCCATTGCAGTAATGATTGCCGTAGATGGATACAAATTATGGAAAGAACGGTCGAATTCGTCAGCTTCAACAGTTATGAAATCCGAATTGCCGTCGAATACGAAGTTTGAATTGAAGTTCTTTGAAATACCTCCAAGGAATGCGTTGGTTCCTTTCGAAGACTGATTCATCAAGTATGTTGTGAATGTAGTTGTTGAGGTTTTTCCGTGTGTTCCTGCAATGGCGATAGTCTTCTTGTCTTCGCAAATCAATCCTAAAACTTTTGCTCGTTTAAGAATGGTATAACCATTTGCCAAGAAATAATTGTATTCGGCATTATCTTTTGGAATAGCAGGAGTGATAACAACAATTGTATCTTGTTTGTTACTTTTTATTTCAGCAGGAATAGCATCGATAGAATCCACATAATGAATGTGCATACCTTCGTTTTCTAATGTTTTTGTTAGTTCCGAAGCAGTACGGTCATAGCCATATACCTTTGCACCACAAAGGTTGAAATAGCGTGCTAACGCACTCATACCAATACCGCCGATTCCTATGAAATAATAATTTTTTGTCATTCTATTTGTTCTTTATCAATGAGATAACTTCGTTGGCAATACGATTTGCTGAATCTTTTTGTGCCAAAGTCAAAATATTTTTTGATAAATCGGTAAGTTTTTGTTCGTCGCCAATTAGTTGTAGGGCAGTAGATACAAGATCTTTTTCTGCATCAACATCTTTGACCAAAATTGCAGCATCTTTGTTAACCAAAGCCATAGCATTATGTGTTTGGTGATCTTCGGCAACATTTGGTGAAGGCACCAAAATTGATGGTTTGCCAAGTAGGCAAAGCTCAGAGATAGAACTTGCACCTGCACGAGAAATCACCACATCTGCCATTGCGTAAGCCAAATCCATACGGCTTACAAAGTCTGTGACTTTTAGACGGTCACACAAGAAAGGTTCTGCTGATTTTCGTGCCGCTTCAATATAACCTTTACCTGTTTGCCATAGAATTTGGATGTCGCTATCTATTAGTTCTTGTAGGTGAGCAATAACACTGTTATTGATAGTGCGTGCGCCAAGACTTCCGCCAATAATTAAAAGCGTTTTCTTTTCTGGAGAAAATCCAAATTCTTTATATGCTTCTTGTTTGTCGCCACCAGCAAGATTTTGACGAACAGGATTACCAGTAAGGATTATTTTTTCAGCAGGGAAGAATTTCTCCATTCCTTCGTAGGCAACGCAGATTTTCTTTGCATCGTTTTTCAATAGTTTGTTTGTCACGCCGGCAAAACCGTTTTGTTCTTGTAGAAGAACAGGAATTCCAAGTTTAGCGGCAACTTTCATTGCAGCACCACTTGCGTAGCCACCAACACCAACAGCAACATCTGGTTTAAATTCCTTGATGACAGATTTTGCTTTACGCATACTTTTCCACAAGTCCCATAGAACAGATATGTTTTTCAAGATATGTTGGCGGTCGAAGCCACGAATTGGTAGGCCTACAATTTTGTAACCCGCAGCAGGAACGCGTTCCATTTCCATACGTGATTCTGCACCAATAAAAAGAATTTCACAGTCCGGATTGATTTCGCGTAGAGCATTTGCTATACTAACTGCAGGGAAAATATGTCCGCCAGTTCCACCACCGCTAATAAGTACTTTCATATCTTTAATTATTAGTTTGTTCTACTTTTGTTTTCTTTTCACTTTCTTTTCTTTCCGCAGCCTTTGTCTCAGCGTATTTCGACATTCCAAGAATGATACCGAATTGCATGCTGATGAACAATAGGGAAGTACCACCGGCACTGATAACTGGCAATGTCTGTCCTGTTACAGGGAATAATTCCACTACCACCATCATGTGTATGAATGCTTGGAAAGTCATTACAAACGATAAACCAAGCACGACAAGCGTGTCGAATGTATGTTGTATTTTTCTGGCGATAATCAGTGCTTGTACGCTCAGCCAGAAGAATATAGCCAATATTGCAATGGTTCCTAACCAACCAGTTTCTTCAATTATGATAGCATAAATAAAGTCGCAATATGCTTGCGAAAGTTTAAAGCGTTGTTCGCTACCACCTGGACCTTTACCAAATGGGAAGCCTTTTGCAATCGCAATTTTTGATTGAGTGATTTGATAGTTATCGCCAGTTGGTTTTGTACTTTGCGTATTTTCTCCATCACCTACAACATAACTGTCTGTGTATTCTGCAAGAAATGGAGCGTATGTAATTAAACGCGTTTGCCATGTTTTTCCACGAGGGAATATATCTGGTTTTTTTAGTATGATACCACCCATGATTGCGGCACCGATTAGTCCAACTCCAATCAGTGCACTAATTTGTCTAAAAGGAATACCTCCTAATAGCATCATAACAAATGTTATGGTTGCTATAAATAATGCAGTTGAAAAGTTTGAAATCAAGATGATTCCGGCCATAAGTCCAGCACAGCCTAACATTGGGTACAAGACCTTATTCTTGTCTGTGACGTTTTCCTCATTCTTGTCGAAAATGCGGGCAATGAGAAGCACTAATGCAACTTTTGCAAATTCACTTGGTTGGATTGTTACTCCAAATATACTAATCCAACGATTTGCTCCATTGATTTCGGCTGAAAAAGCACTGAAAAATGTCATACATAGACCGATAATCGCTACAACGTAAAAGAATGGAGATAGTTTTTTCAAAACTCCTGGTTTGTATCGGAATACGAGTTGAGATGTTAAGATAACTGTAATGAAACCACCAAATAAAATACTTAATTGTTTTATGAAAATAGATAAAGAACTATGGTTCTTCAAAACAATCAAGCCAGAGGAACTGTAAACGGCAACAATAGAAATGACACTCAACACCACGTAGATAACCCATATCACCGTGTTACCGATGAATAGGTCCCCAAAGGAATTGATGCCTTTTGCGGCAAAGAATTTTTTTATGTCCTCTTTCCAGTTGTCCATTATAGATTGCGTACTTCTTGTTTAAATTGTAAACCTCTATCTACATAACTTTTGAATAAGTCGAAACTTGCACAAGCAGGCGAAAGCAATACAACATCGCCAGGTTCGGCAAGTTGGAATGATTTTTCGATAGCTTCTTTCATGCTTTTTGCTTCTACAATTGTTCCAATCTTATCTCCAAAAGATTTTTTAAGTTTTTCATTATCAATACCTAAGCATACTAATGCTTTTACTTTCTCTTTTGCTAAGTCGAATAATTCAGAGTAGTCGTTTCCTTTGTCTGTTCCGCCGGCAATCCAAATAGTTCTTTTTGTCATGCTATCAAGTGCGTACCAAACAGAGTTTACATTTGTTGCTTTTGAATCGTTTATGAATTCAACGCCTTTTACAAGGAATGGCATTTTTTCAAGACGATGTTCTACATTTTGGAACGATTGTAGGCTTTCGCGGATTTTCTCATTCTTAATGTTTATTGCTTTTGCAGCAAGCATAGCTGCCATTGAGTTTCCGTAGTTATGTTTTCCTCGAAGTTGGATGTCGTTGATGCTAATAGAGAATGAATCTTTATCCAACAAGTCAACATAAATAGTGTTGTCTTTCAAATAACCTTGTTTTGATTGATCATCTGTAGTTGTGAAAGCAACTTTTTCGGCGTCAATAGTTCTTTTACCGATTTCGTCAATTAAAATTTGGTCGTCGCTACAATAAATGAATGTGTCGTTTGACTGCATGTTTTGTAGAATACGGAATTTTGAATTGATATAGTTTTGGAATTTGTACTCGTAACGGTCCAAGTGATCAGGGGTAATATTCAAAAGAATTGCGATATCGGCCTTGAAATCGTACATGTGGTCAAGTTGGAAGTTGCTGATTTCCAATACATAATAGTCGTAATTATTGTGTGCAACTTGCAATGCAAAACTTTTTCCCACATTTCCAGCAAGACCAACATTTAAACCTGCTTGTTTTAGAATATGGTAAGTAAGAAGGGTAGTGGTTGTTTTACCGTTACTACCAGTAATACAAATTAATTTTGCGTTAGTATAGCGTGCCGCAAATTCCAAATCAGAAATTACAGGAGTTTGTAATGCCAATAGTTCAAGCACAAGTGGAGCATCGGAACGAATTCCAGGACTCTTTATAACTTCGCTTGCTTGAAGAATTTTTTCTTTGTTGTGTGAACCTTCTTCAAAGTCAATGTTGTTTTCAATCAACATTGATTTGTATTGTTCCTTTATTGTTCCATTGTCGGAAACAAACACATCAAATCCTTTTTCTTTTGCTAGAATGGCTGCACCAACACCGCTTTCTGCGGCACCAAGGATTACTATGAAATTATCTTTTTTCATTTTTGTAAACTATCGCAATTTTAATGTTACCAATGTTATCGCTGCCAACATAAGAGCTACCAACCAGAATCTGGCAACAATCTTTGACTCAGGTAGACCTTTTTTCTGAAAATGGTGATGTAATGGAGCCATAAGGAACAATCGTTGTCCTTCACCAAATTTCTTTTTCGTTTTTTTGAAATACCATACTTGCAAAATCACAGAAACGCTTTCTGCCAAGAAAATTCCGCATAGAATAGGGATAAGTAATTCTTTGCGAATAAGGATTGCAAATACGCCGATGATTCCTCCAAGCATTAAACTGCCAGTGTCGCCCATGAATACTTGTGCAGGGAATGCGTTGTACCATAGGAATCCGATTGTTGCACCTAAAAGTGCACTGGCAAATACAACCAACTCACCTGAATATGGTATGTACATAATATTCAAGTAGTTCGAGTAAATAACGTTACCCGAAAGATAGGCAAGTATACCTAAAACTGCCCCGACAATTGCCGTTGTTCCTGTGGCAAGCCCGTCAAGTCCATCGGTAAGATTTACCCCATTTGAAACGGCTGTTGTAATGAAGATTACAATGAAAACAAATATAATCCAACCGAAAATGTCGGCATTTTGACCTAAGAAACTAACAATTGATTTATAATCAAACTCATGGTTTTTAACGAATGGAATAGTCGTTTTTGTTGATTTTTCTCCGTACAATTCCACGCGTGTATGTTCAATCTGTTCTGTGCTATATTCTTGTTGCGTATTTTGAATCACATTGGCTTTTTGTACTAATACAACATCGTCGTTGAAGAATAGGGTAAGGCCAACAGCTAAACCACAAATCACTTGTCCTACGATTTTGTAGCGACCAGGCATTCCTTCCTTGTCCTTTTTGAACACTTTAATATAGTCGTCCATAAAGCCTAGCATGCAGAACCAAATGGTTGTGAAAAGCATAAGAAGAATGTACACATTGGTTAGGTTCGCAAACAAAAGAGTTGGAACTATGATTGAAATAAAAATAAGTATACCACCCATTGTTGGTGTGCCTTTCTTTTGCATTTGGCCTTCCAATCCAAGGTTACGGATTATTTCTCCGATTTGCTTTTTTTGCAAGTATTCAATTACTTTCTTACCGAAAAAGATAGAAATTAACAATGCTGTAATGAATGCAAAACCAGCACGGAACGATAGATACTGGAATACGCCCGCTCCTGGGAAATCGAACTGATCTAAATAGGTGAATAAATGATATAGCATATTATTTCAGATTAAAAAATTCTTTAACTACTTCTCTGTCATCAAAGTGATGTTTCACACCTTGAATTTCTTGATATGTTTCGTGACCTTTTCCGGCAATAAGAATAACATCGCCTTTGTGAGCCATTATTGTGGCTGTTTTTATTGCTTGTTTTCTGTCGAGTATTGTCAATACATTTGGTTGATATTGTGAATCAATACCTTCGACCATTTGATTTGCAATGTCGGCAGGCTCTTCGTTGCGTGGATTATCGGCCGTTATAATTACTTGGTCACTCAATTGTGCACAAATTTTTCCCATAATAGGACGCTTGGTCTTGTCTCTATTTCCGCCAGCACCAACAACTGTAATGATTTTGTTTCCTTTTGGACACAATTCTTTCAATGTAGAAAGTATGTTTTCTAAAGCATCTGGTGTATGTGCATAGTCAACAACAGCGGTAACGCCTTCATTGCTTCGGAAGAATTCTATTCTACCAGCAACAGGAGTTAATGTGCTAATGATTTCCAACACTTTTTGCTTGTCTTGACCAAGCAACATTGCTGTTGAATATACTGCCAAAAGATTGTAGGCATTGAAATAGCCGATGAATTTAGCCCATACTTCTACGCCATCGATTTTCAACAACATACCGTTAAATTCTTGTTCCAAAACGCGACATTTGAAGTCACTCATACTTTTCAACGAGTATGTATGTGCTTGTGCTTTTGTGTTTTGCAACATAATGTTGCCGTTTTTGTCGTCGTTGTTTGTAAGTGCAAATGCCGACGAAGGGAGATTATCGAAAAACGACTTCTTCACGCGTACATATTCGGCAAATGTCTTATGGTAATCCAAGTGGTCTTGGGTAATATTCGAGAATATTCCACCTGTAAATACAACACCGGCAGTTCTATGTTGATGGATAGCGTGTGAACTTACTTCCATAAAACAAAAGTCGCAACCAGCTTCTTGCATCTTATTGAATAAACCATACAATTGTACCATGTCAGGTGTTGTATGAGTTGATGCAAATTCTTGATTACCAATATAGTTAACTACGGTAGAAAGAAGTCCGCAAGTATGTCCTAATGCTGAGAATACTTTATACAGTAATGTCGCTGTTGTTGTTTTCCCGTTTGTGCCTGTAACACCAACAACTTGTAGTTTATTGAAATCTATTCCATAAAAAGCACGAAGCATTTCGCCGCAAGCAATAATGGAATTTTCAACGACAATGTATGTAACTGCAGGATTTTGTGTTTCAGGAAGTTCTTCGCAAACAATTGCTGTTGCCCCTTGTTGTTCGGCAGTCGCTATAAACGAATGACCATCAATAGCGACACCACGAACAGCGACAAAAACCATGTTGTCGGAAATTTTTCGTGAATCAGTGTCTATGGCAACAATTTGTTTGTCGGTTGTACCAACAATTTGTTTCGTTGCAACAGTTTGTAAAATACTATGTAAATTATTGTTTGTCATTAGTTTAATATTAATGCTATTATGTCTCCTGATGTATATGGTGTTCCTGCTTTTATGGATTGTCGGTACACTCTTCCGTTCCCGCTGTATGTAACAGGAATGTGTAGGCTATCGGCAATGAATAAAGCGTCGCGTAGTCCCATTTTCTCGAAATTAGGTACGATTCCTCGTTTCATTTCCATGATTGCATGTTTAGCCACATTGCTTGTCATTTTCGACTGGATCCATGGAACCGTGATAGGATTGCTTTGGATAGAAAGTTGCGAAAATAAAGATGTGAAATCTGTTCCATATCCATTGCTGTTTGGTAGGTCGGCAACAATCGATGCAGTATCGGAAATTCGTTGGTTACGCAATTCATCGTCAAGGAAATAGATTCTGTCTGCAATATTTTTGAACACGCCAACAGCAGCATATTCTCCGTTTTCGCGACCTTGTATAACTACAATGCACGAATATTTGGGATTATCGGCAGGGAAGTAGCCGCAGAATGAACCACGCCACTTGTTTTTGTTGTATTTACCTTTTTCAAAGGTCATTGCCGATCCTGTTTTTCCAGCTATTTTATAGTAGTTACTTGCATATTTTTTTGCTGTCCCTATTTCTATAACAGATTCCATCATTTTCTTAGCTTTTCCAAGCGTTTCTTTTCGGCAAATAGAACTTTGAATTATTTGTGGTTTGAATTCTTTTACAATCTTTTTGCCTTGGCGAATCTCTTTCATTAAATGTGGACGCATAACTTTACCATCGTTTGCAACGCCATTGTAGAACGTAAGTATTTGTAATGGAGTGAGTTCTATCTCATATCCATACGACATCTGTAATAGCGAAACTCCTTTCGGATTCCATCTTTCTGCACCTTCGGTACAACTTGGATCTTTTACCTTTGGCTTTGGTTCGCCAACCAAGTCAACGCCAGAAGGCATTCCTATGCTCATTGATTTAAGGCGATGGATATAATCCCATTCACGACCTGTTTTAACATAGTGTTTATCAATGATTTTAGTGACGCCAACATTCGAAGATTGAGCGAAGACCTCTTTAACTGGAATTTTCCCGAATCCACCTTTTTCATGTTTCCAGTCGGTTACGGTTAATTGTCCGTTAACAAAAGAAACCTGTCCGTTTCCTGTTTCAATGCTATCAGTTAGTTGCACATATTCATCTTCTAATGCAATCATTAACGATGTCAACTTTATGGTTGATCCTGGGTCGCAGTGAAGCGAAACGGCATAGTTCATGTTTTCGTAGAAATCTTTGTCTGCAGTATCTGCATTATGCGATAGGTTTGTCATTGAAAGAATTTCTCCGGTTTTTACATCCATAACAATTGCACAGCCCCATTCAGCTTTATAATCCTTTAGTCTTTTTGTAAGTTCTTCGTGTGTAATTGTTTGTATGTCAGCATCTAATGTTGATATTAAATCGCTGCCGTCAATGTTTTCGTCAACGGATTTTGTACCATATAAATATGAATCGTATGACTTTTCAAGACCATTTCTACCATGAATACCATCTTCGTAAATACGGCCGATTGTTCTTTGTGCCATTCGTCCATACGGATATACTCGACTGTTTTCTGTGTTCACGGTCAATCCACCTTTGTACGCACCATTTCGGAATAGAGGTAATTCCTTTACAGCCAATAATTTTCTGTGATCAATTGCCTGTTTGTTGATTTTTTTCATTCTATTTTCTCGAATGGCATCATTGATTCTTTTTGAAAAATAGCTGTAACTATAGTTTGTGTCTCCAGCAAATATTTTAGTAAGTCCTGTAATAATTGAATCCTTGTACATTGGTATCAATTCAGGATTTTTCTTGAAATGGGCAATTCTTGGGTCAAAATAAATATCATATACCGACACAGAACTAGCCAAAATCCGACCTTTTCGGTCTAAAATATTGCCTCGGTTCGGCTCTACTACTTTTATGCTTTGTGTACTGTCAATTCGAATTAATTCTGGACCTTCTTTTACTTGTATATTGAAAACTCGTATGCAGATGGCTATAGAGCAGAAAAAAGTAAGCACAGGTATAATAATATACATGGTGCGAATTCTACTTAATATGTCTTTTTTATCTTTTGCCATTTGCCGAAATTGTAAATGCAGGTGTATTTGCTTCTTTTAATCCAAGATTGCGTTCTTCAATTTGTTGCTGTAAACTAATGTATTTCATTTTGTTATTGAATTCAGCAACAGTTGACGCTTGTATTGCTTCTAAGTTTTTTATTTCTTTTTCTAAACTTTTATTTTGTTGTTCTATAAAATTGATACTATATCCGTATGTTATATAAATAAGTGCAAGAACCACGATAGTTGAAATTGTTGGTATATATTTCTTTAGGACATCTGCTGTTAAGATCTCCCCGTTAAGAAATTTGCCTACTATGGAACCCTTTTTCTCAGCCATTTTTCTCCACTATTCGTAATTTGGCACTTCGTGCGCGATTATTGCGTTGAATTTCTTCGTTACTTGGAACTATCACTTTCTTAGAAACAGCGGTAAATGGTGCCTTAACATTTCCAAAAAAGTCTTGGTCAACGTCTCCTTCTATATTTCCCGTTTTGAAGAAGTTTTTTACCATTCTGTCTTCCAAAGAATGATAGGTAATGACAACAAATCTTCCGCCTGGTCTTAATACCGATAAACCTCCTTGTAAAAATTCTTGAAGCGCTTGCATTTCGTTGTTTACTTCGATGCGAAGAGCTTGGAATATTTGTGATAAATATTTGCTCTCGGTTTGTGGATTGCAGAATTTTTGTCCTATTTTTTTCAATTCGTCTGTCGTTTTTATAGGAGCGCCAGTCCGATTCGAAATTATTTCTTGAGCAAGGCGACGTGCGTTTGCGATTTCTCCATACATTTTGAAGATTTTCGTTAATTCTTGCTCGTCGTACTCATTAATAATATTGTATGCAGATTTCTTTACCGATCTATCCATTCTCATATCGAGCGGAGCATCGAAACGGAACGAAAATCCTCGTTGTGCATCGTCAAAATGATGTGAAGATACGCCTAAATCAGCGAGAATACCGTCTACAGCAGGAATGTTGTAGTATTGCATAAAATTCTTCACATAAGCGAAGTTATGGTACACAAATGTGAAGTTTTCTGAATCAATGGTGTTTGCTTTTGCGTCGGAATCTTGGTCAAAACCAAACAAATGTCCTGTTTTTAATTTTGATACGATTGCACGCGAATGTCCGCCACCGCCAAATGTTGCGTCAATGTAAATACCATTGTCGGCAATATTGAGTCCTTCGATGGATTCATTCAAAAGCACAGGAATGTGATAATTTTCTGCCATTATTCAAACAGTTTAAAATCATCACCAAAAATATTTCCTGCCAGTTGCTCGAAATCTTCTTGAGACATTTGACTTGCTTCGTAAACAGCTTTGTCCCATACCTCAATGATTCCTCCAACACCGAGAAAAACCACATCTTTTTGTAAACCAGCAAAATCTGAAAGTTTTTTTGGTATTAAAAGTCGATTCATAGAATCTAATGTGATTTCCGATGTTCCTCTACTGAAGTTTGTTAAAAATGCATTTTGTTTTTTGTCGAACGGATTGATTTTTTTCATCAGTTGCGACATCATTGCTTGCCAAGAATCCATAGGATGGAGTTCCAAGCATTGTTTGTAGATGCTTTCTTTAAGCACAAAGCGAGCGTTTTCCTCGCCTTCGCCGGCTTGGCGTTTTAACTGCGAAGGCAGTGGTACACGGCCTTTCACGTCAATCTTACCAGTATGTTCGCCAATGAAAATCTTCATCTACAGTTTTTGAATTTTTTATCGCTGTAAAATTAAGTACAATTTTCCCACAATGTGACATTTTCTTCCACTTTTTCCCACTTTGTTAATAACTTTCATGTTTGTTTGTATTTGGCGTTTGTATTTATTTGATTATCAATAAATTGCGAGCGTGTAAAATGCAATAGTTTTGCACAACTGCAATGAAAATATTTTGCATTAGGGGTGTAAAAGATTGTTTGTCTTTTGTGACGAAAGGGGTTTTCTATTTTGCTGCGTGCCTGTAACAGGCAGAAGAATTGTAATTAAATCGTATTCTACCAATATATTGCTTCTACGGAGTGAAATTACGTTGCTCCGTTAGGATATTGTATCTGTGATTTATTTCTATAAAAGCATACATAATAATGAATTATTATTACTTTTGTCGCCATATTTATTGCAAGAAATGGATTACAGAAAGTGTTTGAAAGACAAACGACGCATTGTCATTAAGATTGGAACATCGTCTTTAACGTTTCCTAATGGAAAATTAAATCTTCGTCGTATTGAACACATTACGAATGTGGTGGCAGAACTGCAATCGCAAGGAAAACAAGTTGTACTTGTTTCTTCTGGTTCCATTGCTGTCGGTGTTGGTAAATTGGGCTTGCGTAAACGTCCAAGTACAATTCCTGGGAAACAGGCAATGGCTGCAATTGGTCAAGCTATTCTTGCAAAAATTTATAGAAAATTCTTTTCGGTTCATTCCATTAATATCGGACAGATATTATTGACTTACGATGTGATTACAAGTGAAGAAAAACATCGTAATGCCGAAAATACATTTGCAAAACTGCTTGAAATGGGAGCGGTGCCAATTGTAAATGAAAATGATACCGTTGCAACTGACGAAATTGTTATTGGTGATAATGATACGCTTTCTGCTATGGTTGCTTCAATATGTAAGGCAGATTTGTTGATAATCCTTTCGGATATCGATGGTTTCTTCGATAAAGATCCTCGCAAGAATCCTGACGCGAAACGTATTTCTGTGATTACCGAAGTAACTGATGAAGTTTCGAAAGCCGCTGGTTCTGCAGGAACTGCTTTCGGTACAGGTGGAATGGCTACAAAAATTTCTGCTGTAAATATCTGTCAAAAGGATGGTATTGATACCATTATTGCTAATGGTGATAAACCAGAAATCTTATTTGATATTCTTGAAGGTAAAGATTTAGGAACATTGTTTGTTGCTCCTAAACTATAATTTCTTATAAATAGCTTGTAAATTTCTGCCTTTGTGGTTTGTGTCCATTCCGCAACCGGCAATCCATGCATTCCCTGATACAATGAGTGGAGCGTTTATGGTTTGCATTGGATTTCCCTCTCGTTTACAAAGAACGGCGCAACATGCTTCTTTAGCTCCGCATTTCCCTAAGTGTTGTAATACCCATTGCATTGTTTTTCCTGAATCAAGAATGTCGTCTATGACAATAACAGATTTACCAGAAAAACAAGCATCCGATGGTATGGAAATTACATTGATTTCTGATTGAGCATTGTCCTCGTATGATTTTATTAATGCGTATTCTGAATGAATAGGAAAATCATATTTACTTAATAATCGTTCCGCAAACCAGTTTCCACCATTCGCAAGAATTAAAAAAACAACATTCTCTTGTAGTTCCTTTTTAGTGAAATGTGCTGCAATTGTTTTTGCCGATTGACTTACCTGTTCGGCAACAATATTTTCTGCATATAATTCTTCGAAAGCGTCGTTACCTATATTGACAGTTTTCATATTTTTAGGATGAATTACAGGATTAAAAACAGTTCTACCAGATTGGTTTGCATGTTCAACTATATGATTAAGAACGGTTTGGAAATTTTCTTTTTGAAATGGCGTGTCAGAACATAGAAGTTCAAAGGTCATCCCCATATATGAGATGAAATATCCAGTTTCATTCATTCCATTTGTGATATAAAATGATTTTCTGGATACTCGTTGTTGATAATTGTCTGCGTTTTCGTCAACTACTTCCATATCAAGCACAATATGATAGCCTTTGTATGTTTGTCGTAGAAGATGGAGCATTTTTGTCCCATATCCTTTGCCTCTCTGTGTTTTTTCTATTGCAAAGTAGAATAAATATGCACAATTATTTTTAGGAAATGTTACGAAGAATCCGATTATTACGTTGTTTTCGGTCGCTAAAAATAAATCAATGACCTTATCGCGTGCCATTTGTATGAGTACGGGGGTGGGAATGCGTTCTTCTTTTGGGAAAGCTTCAACATTCATGTCGTTTAGGGCAATCTTGTCGGCTTGCGATTCTGTAATTCTTCGTAGTTTCATGTTTATACAAAGATAAAATATAATAAAAAAGCCCTCCTCCAAAATGGGGAAGGGCTTCTTGTATTAATTCAAAAATTATTTTGCCAATGCTGTAGCAACGTCAACAGCGCAAGCAACTGTACAACCTACCATTGGGTTGTTACCAATTCCTAGGAATCCCATCATTTCAACGTGAGCTGGAACTGAAGAAGAACCTGCGAATTGAGCATCAGAGTGCATACGACCCATTGTGTCAGTCATACCGTATGAAGCAGGTCCAGCAGCCATGTTATCTGGGTGCAATGTACGACCTGTTCCACCACCAGAAGCTACTGAGAAATATGGCTTACCAGCTAATACTCTTTCTTTTTTGTAAGTACCAGCAACTGGGTGTTGGAAACGAGTTG
>DCIX01000038.1:71706-74459 GCA_002317135.1 Bacteroidales bacterium UBA1715 | reverse complement strand
AGTTACCAGTGATTGATACATCAACGCCTTCTTTCCACATGATAGCAACACCTTCGCGAACATCGTCAGCACCGTAGCAGTTAACTTTTGCACGTGGTCCGTCGCTATAAGCGATTCTCTTAACTTCTTTTACTTCACCAGTATAGTAGTCGAATTGAGTTTGTACGTATGTGAAACCATTGATACGGCTGATGATTTGAGCTGCGTCTTTACCAAGACCGTTCAAAATAACGCGTAGAGGTTCTTTACGAACTTTGTCAGCTTTAGCAGCAATTTTAATAGCACCTTCAGCAGCAGCGAAAGATTCGTGACCTGCTAGGAATGCGAAACATTGAGTTTCTTCGCTCAACAAACGAGCTGCCAAGTTTCCGTGACCAAGACCTACTTTACGATCATCAGCAACTGATCCAGGGATACAGAATGCTTGTAAGCCTATACCGATGTTTTCTGCAGCTTTTACAGCGCTTTTATCACCAGTTTTTTCAGCATCTTTAATAGCGATAGCACAACCAGCTACGTATGCCCATTTTGCATTTTCGAAACAGATTGGTTGAGTTTCTTCGCAAGCTTTGTATGGATCGATACCATATTTTTCGCAGATTTCGTTAGCTTCAGCCAAATCCTTGATTCCGAAAGCGTTCAATGCTGCGTTTACTTGTTTTTCACGACGGTCTTGAGACTCGTATTTTACTTCTCTTATCATAATGCTATCTCCTATTCTTTACGTGGGTCAATTGATTTAACGGCACCTTGTTCTGCAGTTACACGACCGTAAGTACCAGTAACTTTCTTCAATGCTTCGTTAGCATCAGTACCTTTCTTGATTTCTTCCATGAATTTGCCAAGGTGAACGAATTCGTAACCACAAACTTGGTCGTCTTTGTCTAAGAAGATTTTGTTGATGTAACCTTCTGCCATTTCCAAGTAACGAACACCTTTTTCTTTTGTTCCGTACAAAGTACCTACTTGGCTACGAAGACCTTTACCTAAGTCTTCCAAACCAGCACCTACAACCAAACCACCTTCAGAGAAAGCAGATTGTGTACGACCGTAAACGATTTGTAAGAATAATTCGCGCATTGCAGTGTTGATAGCATCACAAACTAAGTCTGTGTTCAATGCTTCCAACAATGTTTTGCCTTGAAGAATTTCTGCAGCCATAGCAGCAGAGTGAGTCATACCTGAACAACCGATAGTTTCTACCAATGCTTCAACGATAACACCTTCTTTAACATTCAAAGATAGTTTACAAGCACCTTGTTGTGGAGCACACCATCCAATACCATGAGTGAAACCAGAAATGTCTTTGATTTCATGTGCTTTTACCCACTTTCCTTCTTCTGGAATTGGAGCTGGTCCGTGTTTTGGACCTTTTTGTACAACGCACATGTGTTGTACTTCGTTTGAATAAATCATTTTTCTTTTATTTTAATTATACATTACCTGCTATTTAATAGCCTTCAAAAATATAAAATATTTTGATACTTATTTGAGATTGAAAACCAAAATCCGAAATTTTTTAGTCTTTAATAGATATTTCTGCAAAAAAATCTATCAAACCTCTTGCACAATAAGAAAAAGGTGTATATTTGCAGCACCAAAACGGAATTGTCGTATGGTGTAATGGCAGCACAACTGGTTTTGGTCCAGTTAGTCGAGGTTCGAATCCTTGTACGACAACACCTTTTCAAAGCAACTTGTTGATTTAAAGCGAGTTGCTTTTTTTGTTTTTGGGAGTTAAACCAATAATGTATTTAGAATACGTAATATTTATTTCGCGTATCTTTGTGCCAATTTCATTACGATTTTCTTGAAGTGTTCACGAAAGTGTGCAGGTTCTATGATTTCTAAAGAAGGACCATGATGTAGTAAATCAAGGAAAAATTCATCTACAGCAGGTACTTTTAGCTGAAATATTGAATATTCTTTGTTGATTTCAATCTCTTTTTGGCTTTCGTGTAATGGTAATGACCGTAAATATTTCGGTGCATAGCCAGTTGCTTTTATTTTTACGATTTCTGGTTCAATGTCGTCGTATATTGAAACTCCATAGCCTTTTGATAAGTATTTTTTAGGGTTGTAATTCTTTGAAATTTTGAATCTCTCTTCGAGCATCTCAATGTTATTGATTCTGTCGAGAGAAAGCGTAAACATTTTTTTATCGGCTTTGTTTATGGCAAAAACATACCATCTACGATTGTGCATTTGTATGAAGTAGGGCTCCATGTTGCGTGTGGTTGGTGTGTCTTTTTTGAATGATTGGTGTGTTATGCGTAGGCATTGTTTTTGACGCATTGCCCGCATTATTATGGTCAGCCATTTGTTTCCTGATGGAACTTCTTCTAACACAATCAGTTTCTTTAAGTTTTGTGCCTCGTTTGTCATTGTGGAAATTGAAAAACTTTCCATAAGCCAATCTACGGTAGGGTTCCCTTTTTCACGCTTTATGTAGTATTCGTTTTTGCTATTACATTTTATCTCTATTCCAAATGAATCGCGAATAGCGTCGATGTGGTCGCGGAATGTCCTTGTTGCGTATTCAGCACAGGTGTTATTTAATTGACTTGCCTGCCATTGGCTGTCAATCATCTTGAATGTAACAGGCTCGAATGTGTTGATTGTGTCGAGTAACCAAAATAATCGCTGAATTTGAACAGAAGACATAGAAAATGGATTAAGAGGTAGAAATTTGGAAATAAATTTTTGTGAAAATATAAAAAAATCGTATAAATCAATTATCAATTATCAATTAT
>DCIX01000038.1:0-71618 GCA_002317135.1 Bacteroidales bacterium UBA1715 | reverse complement strand
ATCAATTATCAATTATCAATTATTGTAGTTGTGGCACAAATTTTGTTTATTTTTGGAAATGAGATTTTGTTAAATGTTTAAATGGTATAGGATATGAAACAGGTTAGATTTTTTTTGATGAGTTCTTTGGCAATTGCCTCTCTATTTGTATCTACAAGTTGTGAAAAACAATATGTTACAAAAGAATATTATGTAACAGAAGAACATCACACTCATAATGAATATGGAGCACAAATGTACACAACGGAGTATTTGATTAAGGGCTCCGATTGGAAAGTTGGCTATTATGACGATGGTCGTAAATATTTATATGTTGAATGTAATAATGCAGATATCACCGATAAGGTGATGAAAAATGGTGCTGTGCTTGCGTATTTCTGGTTTACCTATAAAGAAGATGCAAGTTCTTGGAATATTCTTCCGTATGTGTATCCGTATCTATATGAGAACGATAAAGGTGAAACTGTTGCTGTTGGTGAAAATATCCGCTATGAATATGAAAATGGAATAGTTACATTTATTATAGAAGATTTAGATGGTTTTCAACCAGATGCAATGGAAATCAATTCTGAATTTAAGGTTGTTGTGTTGGAAAATGCACAGTAAATGTGATACATTATATATAATGTAAAAAATATAAAGTAAAATTTGTATATCTACTTCATTTTTTTTTTTTTGTAAAGTTTAACCAAATTTTTACAAAAAATGAAAGAATTAAAAATTATCGCTGTAGCCCTGCTTTCTGGGTGTATAGCCTTTAGTAGCTGTACAAAGGAAGAAAAATATTCGGTCACGGTAACTGTTAATGATCCAAAAATGGGTTCTGTTGCCAATGTTGACGGTGAATACAAAGAAAACACTGAGTTGAATTTGTATGCTACGGCAAATGAGGGCTATCATTTCTCTATGTGGAATGATATGAACACTGAAAACCCACGAAAACTTATTGTTACAAAGGACCTTGTTTTAATTGCAATTTTTGCAGAAGGAGCAGGCAATGGCGGAAACGGCAGCGACGTTACTGACATTAACGATGCGATGACACTGTCGGGATCTATGAACGAAAACAAAACATTAAAAGACCTTGGTTTGCCAATCGACTATATTATTGATGGTTATTTTTACATTGAAGGCAACGCATGCTTGACCATCGAGCCAGGTGTAACCATTGCGTTTACAGGTGTAGATGGTGGCATTACTGTTACCGAAAACGCTGGTTTGAAGATGGTAGGTACTGCTGAGAAGCCAATTACATTTACTGGCCCAGTGAACAATCAGAATAAGGGTTCTTGGGGATACATTGAGTATCACTCTAACCGTTCAGACAACCAAATGGAGTATGTCATCTTGAAGAATGGTGGCTCATCAGAGGATGGCGGCGTGTTGCGTTTGCACTTGGATGGCGCAGTATCTGTAAAGAATTGTACTATTGATGGCGGTTTAGGCGATGGTGTAAGTACAATCTACGACAACGGCAAAAACTTGAAGGCATTTGAGAACAATACAATCAAGAATGTGAATGGTTATGCAATGAACTTGGGAACTATGGTGGTTAATGGCTTGGGTAAAGGAAATAAGTTTGAAGACAACGGCAAGAATTATATCCTTTTGCATGGTGACCTTACAGAGAATGAAGAACTTGTTCTTAATAATGTTGGTATTCCTTACCTTTTTGATGGCTTCTGGGCTGCCGGAAGAAGTACGATGACGGTTACGGAGGGCACTACAATTGTATTTGCCAAGAATTCTGAATTCCGAATTGGTGAAGAATCTGTAGTTAAACTTGAGGGAACAGAAGCCGCTCCTATAACAATCTGCGGTTTGGAGAACAAAGCAGGTTTCTGGAAAGGTGTTTTGTATGCTTCACAAGAAGATGAATGCATCTTTAAGAATGTGATCATTAGCGATGGAAATGAATATTGCTTGTTAGTTGATAACTATGCTGATGCAGTGCTTAAGGCTGAGAATATTACACTTAAGAACGCCAAGGAATATGGTTTGCAAGTAGCTACAACAACCAAAGAAGAGGAAGTTGACGACGAGTGGATCTACTCACGCGATTGGTCAAATGTTTTCGTAGGTGGTGTTTCAGGCTTGAAGTTTGAGATCTGTGGCAAGGGTAACATCTATGACAATAACACCCTTAACGGCGAGACAGAAGGCGTTGACAACGTGTTTACTGCTATTCCATAAAATAACAATACATTCATAATAAAAATCCCCGTCCTGTTTTCAGAACGGGGATTTTTGTTTTGAAAAGACTATTCGGTCTTAGCTATTATTTTTGTTTTTCTGTAACAGCATCAATAACAGCTACGGCAACAATGTTCACAATGTCGTCGACTGATGATTCAAAGTCGATGAAGTGAATTGGTTTGTTCAAACCCATTTGGATAGGACCGATAAGCTCCACATTTTTGTTCATTGCAGCCAACATCTTGTATGATGTATTTGCACTACCAAGGTTAGGGAATACAAGTGTATTTACCACTTTACCTTTTAAACGGTTGAATGGGAATGTACGGTCACGAAGTTCATCGTCTATAGCGAAGTTTACTTGCATTTCGCCGTCAATGTCAAGTTCTGGCATTTGTTCGTGAACTATTTCTACTGCTTGGTGTACCGTCGCTGGAGTTCCTGTTTCGTCTGCACCGAAGTTTGAGTATGACAACATAGCAACAACAGGTTCATTGTTGAAGAAACGTACTGTTTGTGCAGCAAGTTTTGTCGTGTCAACCAATGTTTCAACGTCTGGATTACGATTGATAAGTGTATCAGCCAAGAAGAATGTACCTTTTTCTGAGTTAAGAATGTGCATAGCACCGAAATGGTTGTAACCTTCACGAATACCAATTACATCTTTTGCAATTTGAATAGTATCGCGGTAACGAGTATAGATACCAGTAATGAATGCATCTGCTTCGCCTGTTTCAACCATCATCATACCGAAGTAGTTGCGGTCGAACATTTTATCGTTAGCCTCTTGGAATGTCATACCATTACGTTGACGTTTTTCTGCAAGGATTTTTGCGAATCTTTCACGACGAGAAGCCTCTTTGTCTTCACGAAGATTGATGATTTCTATACCATCAAGTTTTAGTTTATGTTGTTTTGCAATTTCTTTGATTTTTTCTCTGTTGCCCAACAATATAGGTTGACAAATACCTTCGTTTTTGGATTCAACAGCAGCAGCAAGCATGTTCGGGTGAATACCTTCGGCAAATACAACCTTTTGTGGGTTTTGTTTAGCGATGTTAAACAATTGAGCTGAAAGTTTCGATTCGTAACCCATAAGTTGTTTAAGATGAAGTTTGTACGCATCCCAATCTTCTATTTTCTTACGAGCAACGCCAGATTCAATAGCTGCTTTCGCTACAGCAGTAGAAACTTCGGTAATCAAACGTGGGTCAACTGGCTTTGGAATGAAATAATCGCGACCGAAAGTCAAGTTGTTTACATTATATACTTTGTTTACAACATCAGGTACGCGTTCTTTTGCAAGGTTAGCAATGGCACGTACAGCTGCAAGTTTCATTTCTTCGTTGATTGCAGTTGCGGCAACATCCAATGCTCCACGGAAAATGTAAGGGAAACCAATTACGTTGTTGATTTGGTTAGGGTAGTCGCTACGGCCGGTTGACATCAAAACGTCTGGTCTTGAAGCCATTGCTTCTTCGTATGTTATTTCTGGAACAGGATTAGCAAGGGCAAACACGATAGGATCTTTTGCCATAGAACGAACCATGTCTTGTGTAAGCACGTTTCCTTTTGAAAGTCCTAAGAATACGTCTGCACCTTTGATTGCTTCTTCCAAAGTGTGTGCATCGCGACGAGAAGTTGCAAAGAATTTCTTTTCTTCTGTAAGATTTGGACGATCGTCTGTAATAACGCCTTTTGAGTCAAGCATTACGATGTTTTCGACTTTCGCTCCAAGTGCTACATATAGTTTAGTACAGCTAATAGCAGCAGCACCGGCACCATTTACAACGATTTTGACTTCATCAATTTTTTTGCCGTTCACGTCAAGTGCATTGATAAGACCGGCAGAAGAAATGATTGCAGTTCCGTGTTGGTCGTCGTGCATTACAGGGATGTCAAGCTCTTCCTTAAGGCGACGTTCAATTTCGAAACATTCAGGGGCTTTTATATCTTCAAGGTTTATACCACCGAATGTAGGAGCGATAGCTTTTACCGCTTCGATGAACTTGTCAGGATCTTTTTCGTTTACTTCGATATCAAATACGTCGATACCACCGTAAATTTTGAATAGAAGACCTTTACCTTCCATTACAGGCTTGCCCGAAAGAGCTCCAATGTCACCAAGACCAAGAACGGCTGTACCGTTTGAGATTACAGCTACAAGGTTTCCTTTGTCGGTGTATTTGTATGCGTCGTCAGGATTTTTTTGAATCTCAAGGCAAGGCTCTGCAACGCCAGGAGAGTATGCTAATGATAAATCTGTTTGAGTACGATATGGTTTAGTAGGAACCACTTCGATTTTTCCCGGTCTGCCTTCTGAGTGATATTTTAAGGCAGCTTCTTTGGTAATTTTTGCCATTGTCTTTTTAGTTTTTGCGGCGCAAAAGTACTTTTTTTTTATGAAAAAGCCTTAAGAATATAGAAAAGAGTGAGTTACAAATATTGTATAGGCTGTGAAAAAAATAGAAAATATTTAGCTTTAAAGTTAAATATGTATATTTGCAAAAAAGCAGCACAAAGGAAAAAAGAAAACAAGTTAGTGTTTATGAAAACGAGTGATTTATTTGAAGAGTCTTTAAATAATATACCTTATAATCAGAGGTGTAAATTGGATTTGTCGTTTGCAATTTCCGATAAAATTGCACGTACATTACAAGAAAAAGGTATGTCCAAAATAGATTTGGCAAATAAAATACATTTGTTATCCTTATTTGGGTACATAAACAGGAATCACTTCGCGATGAAGAGGAAGATAAATTGGCAGACGATTTGATTTACCTTTTCCGCGAATGTGAAAAATATGCCGACATATCAAAGAAAACAGTTGCAGATAATGATGTGGCTTATTCTTTCGACATGGTATCGAACAACGGAACAAATGTCAGGACACAGACCTACATTTTGCCAGAAAAAGACAAAAAACGTATGTCAGAGTTGGAGCAAAAAATAAATGCGATACTTTCGGGCAATAGCAATATTGAGATTTGCACTTTGCTTGAAATATTGAATAAGAAAATGAAGCAATGAAAGAAAACGAAATCATAGACTCAAAGGCATAGCTTGGTTTCTGATATACGGACGATTGTAGAAAAAGGTCTGCAAACGGCTTATCACAATGTGAATACGATTACAGTACTCACATATTGGCAAGTGGGAAGACGAATTGTTGAGGAAGAGCAAAATGGCGAGAAACGGGCGGAATATGGCAAGGGACTAATCAATTTTTTGTCGAAAGAATTAACAGCAGTTTATCCGAAAGGATATTCGCCACGCAACCTTCGTGATTACCGTCAGTTCTATTTGAGTTTTAAAGACTTAGAGATTTGGCACTCGCGAGTGCCAAATCTCACATGGACACATTATAGGACTTTGTTGTCGGTGACAAGTGATGATGCCCGCTATTGGTATGTGCAGGAGGCTTCGCGTGAAATGTGGAGCGTGCGCACATTGGCACGCAACGTCGGTTCACAATATTATCACCGTCTGCAGCAATCTCCTGCGAAAGACGCTGTGGTGGCTGAAATGTTACAAGTGACTGCACCGCTGAAAGATGATGTGAAAAGTTTCTTGAAAGATCCAGTTGTGGCTGAGTTCTTACAGACACTCCTGAATCTATTTGGAAGCAAACAAGCAAACATTCAGGGGTTACGAAAGATTTTTTCATGTCCTATTTTAGAGGAAGAGAGAAAGCAAATGCTATTAAAATTAAGAGTTTTTTAAAATTAAAGGAACCTAAGCCCTTGTCATGTATCGGAATAAAATGTGCGCCACAGTCATTTGTATATCTTTATGATTCATACAAGAAATTATTGAGAGTGTCATAAAATAGAAAAATCCGTTAGAAAACTCTAACGGATTTTTTATTTAGATTATTAATCATTATCTTATCCCATGATAACTTCAACTTTGTTAGTTGTACCTTTTTCTTGCATTGGAACAACGATACCGCTAACTTCTTTACCGTTAACAATAAGTTGTTTAACACCTTTGCTTACATGGTTAGGGTTCTTAACTGTAATTTCGTAAGTAGCACCACGGAATTGACGAGTCATTGAGAAGCCGTCCCATGCAGTTGGGATACAAGGGTTGATAGAGATACCATCGTAATCTGGTTTCAAACCAAGGATGTATTGGATGATAGCATAGAAGTTCCATGCTGCAGTACCACTCAACCAAGAGTTCTTAGCTTCACCTGGACGATATGCATCTTTACCAGCGATCATTTGGCAATATACGTATGGTTCAACTTTGTGAAGGTCTGAGATGTCTTCCAAGAAACTTGGAGCAATCTTAGTGTAGTATTCGTAAGCACGATCACCACGGCCAATCATAGTTTCACCAATCATAATCCAAGGGTTGTTGTGGCAGAAAATACCTGCGTTTTCTTTGTAACCTGCTGGATATGTTGAGATTTCACCATATTCAATATAGTATTTAGTGAATGCAGGGTTGTTCAATACGATACCATATTTACAATCAAGGCGTTCTTTAACAGAGTTAAGTGCTTTTTCGCAAAGGCCTTCTTCTTTACCGATTTCAGCCATTGTACACCATCCTTGAGATTCGATGAAGATTTTAGCTTCTTCGTTTTCGTTAGAACCAACTTTACGTCCGAAGTAATCGTATGCACGTAAGTACCATTCGCCATCCCAACCGTCTTTCTTAACAGCTTCGATCATGTTGTCAACATGTTTTTGAGCTTCGGCAGCTTCGTCGTTTTTACCGATTTGCTTGCAAAGTTTAACGAATTCCTTACCGTAGATTACGAACAAACCAGCGATCATCAATGATTCAGCTGTTCTACCTTTCTTGTTACCTGTTGTTTGGAATGATTCGTTAGGATCTTCAGAGAAACAGTTCAAGTTCAAGCAGTCGTTCCAGTCTGCACGGCCGATTAATGGCAAGTTGTGAGGACCAAGGTTGTTAACTACATGGTAGAAAGAAATCTTCAAGTGTTCGAAATGAGTTTTTGCTTTTGATTCATCGTTATCGAAAGGAACCATTTCGTCAAGGATAGAGAAGTCGCCAGTTTCCTTGATGTATTCTGTTGTAGAAAGAATCAACCAAAGTGGGTCATCGTTGAAGTCACCACCGATAGCAGAGTTACCTTTTTTAGTAAGAGGTTGATATTGGTGGTAGCAAGAACCATCTTCGAACTGAGTTGCTGCGATGTCAAGGATTCTTTCGCGAGCACGAGCTGGAATTTGGTGAACGAAACCAATCAAATCTTGGTTAGAATCACGGAAGCCCATACCACGTCCGATACCTGATTCGAAGAATGAAGCAGAACGAGACATGTTGAATGTAATCATACATTGATATTGGTTCCAGATGTTAACCATACGGTCAAGTCTTTCGTCGTTAGACTTGATTGTAATCTTGCCAAGCAAGTTATCCCAATATGCACGAAGTTCATTGAAAGCAGCAGTTACTTTTTCAACTGTGTCATATTTAGCAATCATTGCTTTAGCAGGTTTCTTATTGATAACCAATTTGCTTTCCCATTTTTCTTCTTTTGGAAGCTCAACATAACCAAGCATAAAGATGAAATCTTTGCTTGCACCTGGAGCAAGTTCTACTTCAATATAATGGGAAGCGATTGGAGACCATCCGTGAGCTTCAGTGTTTCTTGGTTTGCCTTCGAATACTGCATCTGGACTATCGAAACCGTTGTACAAACCGATGAATGATTCACGGTCAGTGTCATAACCTTGGATAGGAGTGTTTACTGAATAGAATGCGTAGTGGTTACGACGTTCTTTGAATTCAGTTTTGTGGTAGATAACAGAACCTTCGATTTCAACTTCACCAGTAGAGAAGTTACGTTGGAAGTTTTCCATATCGTCAGAAGCGTTCCACAAACACCATTCTATGAAAGAGAAAAACTTAAGTTTCTTAGTTTCGTTAGTTGTGTTTTTCAAAGATACTTTCAAAACTTCACCCCAGAAGCCAAGTGGAATAAACTGAAGAACTTCAGCTTCAACACCATTCTTAGCACCTTTGATTTTTGTATAACTCATACCATGGTGGCATTCGTAGCTGTCAAGTGTAGTTTTGCAAGGTTTCCAACCTGGGTTCCAAACTGTATCACCATCTTTAATGTAGAAATATTTTCCTCCATCGTCAGTAGGAACGTTGTTGTAGCGGTAACGAGTCAAACGACGGAATTTAGCGTCTTTGTAGAATGTGTAACCACCACCAGTGTTAGAAACTAGAGAGAAGAAATCCTCGTTTCCAAGGTAGTTGATCCATGGATAAGGAGTTTTAGGATTTGTGATAACGTATTCTCTGTTTGCGTCATCGAAAAAACCGTATTTCATTAGGTAATTTTTAAAAATTAAACATTCAATTTTTTGTGGGCGAAAGATAACTTTTTTTTCTGAAATGGCTTTTGTTTTTTACGTCTATTTTCGTATTTGTAATCTTATCTCAAAAAACTATCTTTGTCAAAAAGTTTACAATGGACGAAACGCAGGAATTTATCAACATTGAGAAAATATTGAAGGCGAAGGCTCCTTCATTATATAATAAGTTGCCTCGTTTTGTTATTCGATATTTTAAACGGGTATTACATCAAGATGAAATTAACCACGATTTGGTGGCAGTTTCTGGTCTTGCTGGAGTGCCGAAATTCCACAAATATTTAGAAGTCAATAATATTCAGATAGATGTTCGCAACCAAGAAAATGTTCCGAAGCAAGGACGTTTTATTTTTGTCGCGAATCATCCCTTTGGCGGTCCCGATGGCATTATGATTATGTCGGTTGTTGGAAAAATGTTTCCAGAAGTGAAAATGATGGTGAACGATTTGCTTATGAATGTCCCTGATGTTCAGGATGTCTTTCTTCCGATTAATCGTTTTGGGCGAAATAAACCAGAATATGTAGATGTGTTGAATCAAACATTATCGTCGGACTCTCAGTTTATTATTTTTCCTGCGGGTTTGGTTTCTCGTAAAATTGATGGGAAAATCACCGATTTGCAATGGAAAAAATCGTTTGTGGCGTATGCAAAACGCTATCAACGGGATATAATTCCAGTGTTTATTGGCGGACAAAATTCAAAGTTTTTCTATAATCTAGCACATTGGCGTAAAAAGTTAGGAATCAAAACAAACATAGAACAGTTGTATTTAGTTGATGAGTTCTATAAACATAAAAATGAAAGTTTTCCTATTTATTTCGGAAAACCAATACCATACACAACCCTAACTGCCGAAAAAACGGATTTGGAATGGGCAGATGAAATTAAACAAATAGTATATTCTTTACCACAAAAATAATGGAACCAATAATCGAACCGATTGATAGAGAGTTACTTGTAAGTGAATTGACGCAGGAATGTTTTTTGCGTGATGCTCGTTTTGGTGGAAATAAAATCTATACGGTTAATTATGCAAATGCTCCTCATGTGTTGCGTGAAATTGGTCGTTTGCGTGAATTGGCTTTTCGTCGTGCTGGTGGCGGAACAGGATTAAGCTTTGATATAGATGAATTTGACGTGCATCCGCTGCATGCTTCTGACCAGATTGTGGTTTGGAATCCGGAACGTCAGCAGATTCTTGGCGGCTATCGGTATATTGTTTGTGATGACGCCCGCAATCTTGATGGAACTTACGATTTGGCGACAGCTGAATTGTTCGATTATTCCGAGAAGTTCAAAAAAGAATATATGCCGGTAACTATAGAATTGGGCCGTTCTTTTGTGTATGATGAGTCTATGGTTGGTGGTGACGCCAAAAAAAGTGTATTTGTCCTCGATAATTTATGGGAAGGAATTGGTGCTGTTGTTGCCCGTAATCCGTCGGTGCAATATTTGTTTGGAAAAGTGACCATGTATTTGAGTTACGACAAACTTGCTCGTGATTATATCTTATTCTTTATGAATAAGTATTTTTCCGATACAGAACAATTAGTGATTCCCAAGCAACGGCTTGATTATCATTATAATATAGAAGAATTACAATCGGTGTTTGTTGGAGATTCATTTGAGGAAGATTATAAAATCTTGTCGAAAGTAGTGCGTGAACGCAACTGCACAATTCCGCCATTGGTAAATTCTTACATTCAGTTAAGTCGAACGATGAAAGTGTTTGGCACTTCGTTAAATGAAGGATTTGGTGCTGTAGAAGAAACTGGTATCCTTGTGAATGTGAACGATATAGATTCTTCGAAACGAGACAGGTATGTCTTGTCGTATCAAAAGTGATGAAGGAGAAGTTTTTCCCGGAAATAGGTGTCGTGCATTTCCAAAAACGGAAAGGTAGTCGTCGTGTTAGTATACGGATAAAGAATGGGGAAGTATATGTTATTGTACCATATTTCGCTCTGTTGGCATTGGCAGAAGCTTTTGTGTTGCGGGAAAAAGATGCGATAATTGCTGCACAAAAAAAACAGCAGGCTCGTTTAGTCTCGGAAAAAAAGATAATTGAAAGTCAGGAGAAAATAACACATTTCCGTAATCTTGAAATTGTTCGTGATGAAGGTACGAATTTGCGTGGCTCAATTACTCGTGATGCTATAAAATTATTTGTTCCTCAATCCGTTGCTGTGGAAAATGAACAAGTTCAGGATTTTATAAAAGCTGCAATACAAAAAGCATTACGTAAAGAGGCTTTAGATTATCTGTCAAAGCGGATAGCAGTTCTTGCGCAACAACATGGATTTGAATATTCTGGTGTGAAAATTTCAAGCGCAAAGACACGTTGGGGTAGCTGTAATTCAAAAAAACATATTGTTTTTTCATTGTTTCTTATGACTTTGCCATATCATTTGATTGACTATGTGATTTTACATGAATTATGTCATACGGTGTATATGAATCATAGCAAAGATTTTTATGCTTTACTTGACAAATGTGTTTGTGGAAAAAATACTCAGTATCGTAAGGAAATAAAGCAATGTAGAATAAATGTTTCTCCAAAATTTACGAAAGATGCCGAGTAGAATCAAACATTCATAATTAAAATGTATCTTTGTGAAAAATAATTGCTATGGACAAAAACTATTGGGAGTCGTTCTATTCAAAACAAAATGCTGAATTTGCGCCATCTCTTTTTGCCGAGTATGTTGTGAAAAATGTGTCTGTTTCTTCACAAAAACTAATTGAATTAGGATGTGGAAATGGTCGCGATGCAACATATTTTGCTCAAAATGGATATTCTGTTTTGGCTGTGGATCAATGTACGACTGAGATAGAAATGTTGCAGGAAAGATATTCCCAAGTACAGAATTTGCAATTTGTGTGTGGCGATTTTACAAATTTGCCCAAAGATACGCAGTACGATGTAGTGTATTCTCGTTTTACTCTTCATTCTATTTCAAAGAAGGAACAAGATCGTGTCGTTGCTTGGGCGTATGATTGCTTGGCAATCAATGGCGTTTTTTGTATAGAAGTTCGAGGTCAAAAGAATGAAATCTATAAAGTAGGCGAACCTGTCGCAGGTGAACCAGATGCGTTCGTATTGGACAATCATTATCGTCGTTTCTTACATTTCGATGTGTTTACCGAAGAGTTACAATCGAAAGGTTTCGTCTTAGAATTGGCGAAAGAAGATAAAGGTTTTGCTCCATTTAATGGTAGTGATGAAACTTTTATGCGCGTTATAGCAAGAAAGAAGGCTTAAATGAGAGATTGTATTGTTTCTATATCGCAAAAATTAGGGTTGTATCATTCTCTTGTGAAACTACTTACCAAGTGGGAAAATAAGAAAATGGCAAAACGGTTTTTGAAATATGGTTTAGAAACTTTAGTGCAGGCAAATAAGGCTTTTGAAAGCTGTGGTGCACACATGTTTTTTGCTTTTGGAACGTTGTTGGGAGCTTTCCGTGAAAAGAATTTTATTCCCTATGATTTTGATTTGGATGTAGGTATTTTGTACTCGGAACGTCCTGAAAATTTAGATGAAATTATGGCTTCCTATGGATTTTCGAAAAAACGTCAGTTTTATGTGAAAGAAACTGGACGAATTACCGAAGATCAATATGAATATAAAGGTGTGCAGATAGACGTTTTCTATCAATTTGAAAAAGATGAAAACACGATGTATTCGTATGTAGGTCGCCGACATGAAACAAAAGAGTGGAAGGAGGCAAATCGAACAGATGGTTTCCCTTGCGTAATCTGGGAATACGAAAAATCAGATTTACAAGAAATCGAATTTCGTGGAAATAAGTTTTATATGCCAGTAAAGGCAGAACAATGGTTACGAACAATTTACGGTGAGGATTTTATGACGCCGATTCGTGATAAGTCTGCGGCAAATCTTCCGACATCTCCAATTCATTACGAACGATTGTTTCGTCGGTAATTATTGGCAGTTTCATTTCCTTTCCCCATAATTTATTCTTACTTTTGCATCGCTAAAACGAAAGAATGGGAAAGAAGATTCTTAAAAAATACATAATTAGACCTGTTCGCAATCGATTGCTATACTGTTCTGTGAATCTGTTGTGTATGGAACGATTTGTGTTCCCTCGTAAACTTGCGTTGAAATGGCACGGATTGCTTGCGAAAATGGTGTACCCATTTTTCTTAAAGATGCATAAAATCATTATCGCAAACCTAACAATTGGGTACGGCGATAGTTTGTCGGAGAAGGAAAAATACGAGATAGGGAAACGCATTATTGTCAATCTAACGAAGACATTTACGGACTATGCATGGTGGTCGAAGAAAAAAACTCGTGCAGAATTTCTTGAACATTTTGAAGTTGAAGGCGAGGAACATTTAAAGGCGGCATACGAGCGTGGTAAGGGTGTGTTATGTTTGATTCCTCATACATGTGGTTGGGAATTTTCGGCAATTCTTCCTCCAATTTTAGGATATGAAACTTCAGCGGTAAGTAGTAAAATAAAAAATCCGGCATTGAATCGTTTTATGATAGAAAAACGAGAGTCAAGGGGAATGAAGAATTTCTCTCGTCAGGATCATTGCTACGATAAGCTGATTGAGGCTTTGAAAAATGGTGACTGTATGATAATTATGATAGATCAGGACAGTTTGAATATTCGAGGCGAATTTTTGGATTTCTTTGGTCATCCTGCATATACTCCACTTGGTTGTGCGAGAATGGCTATGGATAGTGGTGCAGCCATAGTTCCAATGGCTACAATCCGTAAAGACGATGATAGCTATTTGTTTAAAATATTGCCTGAAGTTCCACTTGAACTTACCGGTGACAAAGAGTATGATATAAAACATAACACGCAGATTCACAATAATATAATTGAATCAATCGTTCGCGAATATCCTGACCAATGGATTTGGATGCACAAGCGTTGGAGTACGACTCCGGAAAAATTGGCTGTCCATTTGGAAAAAAGACGGAAACGCAAGGAACAAGAAGCGTTATTAAAACAACAGCAAGAACAAGCAAAATGAAAAAGCGTATTTGTTTCATATTTGCAATAATCGCTCTTTTGGCGGTTTCGTGCGACAGAAATCCGTATCACAAACCGGTTTCGGATATTTCTGTGTCTGTAGAAATGGTGCCGTTTCATACAGATATACAAGATTTAGGAACGACTCCAACTGCTGAGAAATATGTTGCTCTGCAACAAAAATATGGTGAGTTTTTATCTTTGTATTTGCAAGATATTCGCCGTACTATGATGATTGCCGACAGCGTACCGGATGTTGTTGTAGCACAGCAGTTTGTGCATGATGAATGGATGGCGGAATTATTCCGCTTAGGCGATAGTGTATTGCTGGCAAATAAGTCTGTTTTAGTTTCAAAGATTGAACACGCTTTCCAATACTATAAGTATTATTTCCCGAATAAAGAATTGCCGAAATTATATACTATGATTTCTGGCGTAAATTATTCAATGTTAATAGATTCTGGCTGTGTTGCAATTGGTTTGGATAAATATTTAGGCTCCCAATGTTCGTTCTATAATTCGGTGAATATGGAGTCGTATATACGCCGAAATTTGAATCCAGAGAAAATTCCTGCCGATTTGATGCGTGCTGTTGCTGAAGGTGAGTTTTCAGGTGCATTCGAGGAAGATTATTTGTTGGCAGGTATGATTCAATGTGGTAGATATCAGTATTTTATGAAATGTATGCTCCCCGATGAACCAGATACATTGTTATGGGGATTTACAAAGAAACAATTGGATTTTTGCGAGCAATCGGAAGGTGAATTTTGGAAGTTTTTCATTGGAACCGATAATGTATTGTTTTCTACCGATCGAATGGTACAAAAACGCTTTTTGGATGATGGACCGTTTACTGTCGTGTTTACCAAAGATTCACCTGCTCGTATCGGTCAATGGTTAGGATATAAGATTGTTGAATCATATATGAAAAATAACCCACAGGTTACGCTCGAAGACTTGTTTTCGATACAGTCATCGAAAGAAATTATGAGTAAGGCGAAATATAATCCTAAATAATTCAATAGAATTCAGTATCTTTGTAGCATAACAAAAAAGATACAATTATGAAAAATAACAATTTTTGTGTGATAATGGCTGGTGGCGTTGGAAGTCGTTTTTGGCCATTAAGTACATCAGCAACACCAAAGCAATTTCTTGATATATTGGGAGTTGGAAAGACATTGCTTCAACTTACATACGAGCGTATGAAGAAGATTTGTCCGCCGGAAAATTTCTATATTGTGACGAATGCACAATATGAAAAAACGGTGTTACAACAACTTCCAGAGCTATATCCATATCAAATTTTGAAGGAACCACTTCGTAAGAATACGGCTCCATGTATTGCCTATGGAAACCACGAAATTCGTAAGCGTTGCCAAGATGCGAATATCATTGTTACTCCTTCTGACCATTTGATTCTTAACGAAGAAGAATTTTTGGATACTGTGAAGTCGGGTTGGGAGTTTACAGAAAAAAATGAAGCTTTGTTGACATTGGGTATTAAACCTACTCGTCCTGATACTGGTTATGGTTACATTCAGTTGCGTGAGGAAGTTGATGAAATCAATGCCCGCAAAATCAATAAAGTAAAGACCTTTACAGAAAAACCAGAATTGGAAATGGCTAAGGTTTTCTTGAAAAGCGGTGATTTCTTCTGGAATTCGGGTATTTTCTTGTGGTCGCTTAAGGCTATCGATAACGCTTTCAAAGCATATTTGCCAAAGGTTTACGAATTGTTCGATGTTCAGTCTGATTTGTTTGTACTTGACGATATTTACGCTAATTGTCCAAATATTTCTATCGATTATGGAATTATGGAAAAGGCGGAAAATGTATTCGTGTTGCAATCAAGTTTTGGCTGGAGCGATTTGGGTACTTGGGGCGCTTTGTACGATAATGCAGAAAAAGACGAGAAACAAAATGCAGTTATTGGCGAGAATGTGATGATGTATGATGCGTCGAACTGTATGATTTCTGTTCCAAATAGAAAACTTGCTGTAATTGATGGATTGGAAGACTTTATTGTTGTAGATTCAGCAGACAGATTGTTGATTTGTAAACGCGAAGATGAACAAAAGATTCGTCAGTTTGTCAATGATATTAAATTTAAAAAAGGTGATTCGTTTATTTAAATTCTTTATTGCAGGCTTACTCGGACTTACGGTTGTAGGACAGAGTTTTGCAAAAACTACATTTGAGATTTCGGGCAAGGAAGTTCCTGATTCGATTTTGAATGTTGTGTCGTATTGTGCGACAAGTTGGTCGAATTATGTCTCATCGGATATGACTATCCGTGTTTCTGTTTCGTGGCAAGAATTGAAGTCAAATGTAAATGCGTATGCGAAACCGACAAATTATTATGCAATCAACGGAATCTATTATCCGTGTGCTTTGGCAGAAAAAATACAACGCAAAAATTTGAATGGTAATGATGCTGATATAGAGGTTGTTATCAATAAAAATATTCGTTGGCATGTTGATACAGAATCTGCTCCTGCAGAAAAAGAATATGATTTGGCAACTACGTTGATGCACGAGTTTGCACATGGTTTAGGTTTGATTGGTAACATTACAGAAGAAACGCTTACGTCAAGTGATTTCCCTGCACCTACAATCTACGATATGTTCATTTGTGATTCGGTAATGAATCCGATTGTATCGAAAAAAGTTGATGGCTTCTCTATAAAGAATGATTTGCTTACAAGCGATAAATTGTTTTGGGGAGGTCAGTTTGCAAAAGCATATTGTGGTGAACATTTGCAATTATATGCTCCAGAAAAATTCAATAGTGGTTCTACGGCATATCACTTACACGAAGAAAAATATCCAACTGGTTCAGGTTATGAAATGATGACTCCAGTTGTTCGCTCTGCAGATTTGTTCCGCAAACCAGATGTGGCAACAATTGCAATGCTTGCAGATTTAGGTTGGACCGACTATTTTATTTCTGTAGAACCAATTGCCAATAATTCAGATTTATGTTTACCAGTTACTGTGTCATTTTTAGTAAAGGATAGTTTGTATACTTCAGATAATCAGAAAGTTCTGTATTCTTTTGATGGTGGAAACCATCAAGTAGAATTGACTGCAACAGGGACGTTGACGGATGGTTACAATTCTTTGTCTGCTGAAATTCCGGCATTGGCATTCGATCATACCATTTCGTATGCTGTACAAGTAGTTACTTCTGCTAAAGATACAATATTAGTCCCTGGAAATTTCCCGTATGCGTGGAATACCGTGTTCTTTGGCGACGATGTAGAATCGCCAGTAATTGAGCATACGCCAGTTACTTCTATTGCAATAGATAAGGATGCATTGACGGTTATTGCGACTATTACCGATAATTTTTCTATTGAAAAGGCTATTGTGGAGTACAATTTCGGACAAGATACGTTAAGTGTTCCATTGAATTTTGAAGGTGATGTCGCTACTGCGGTCATTCCATTGATTGATGGTTTGACTGTAGGTGACGAACTTCGTTATAGAATATTTGCGATGGATGCTGCACAAAATACTACATATTATGATCAAAACAATGGTGTCGGAGCTTGGCAAACAGTGATTGTAGAAGAAGCACAGACGCCAATTCGTTATTTTGTGACAGATTTTGAATCAGATACAATTGCGAACTATTTTTCATTCGATAAATTCTCTATAAAACAAGAAACTGGTTTTGCAAATAAGGCCTTACATTCGGCTCATCCATACGCTAACAGTGGCGCAGATGGAAAGTACAATCAGTATACAGCTACTTTAAAACGACCAATTGTAGTTGCGTCAAGTCCAGCAGTGATTTCGTTTGACGAGGTTGCACTTGTTGAACCAGGAAAAGCTGGTATTGAATATGGTTCTTTTGGCTTTTGGGATTATGTGATAGTAGAGGCAGCAAAAAGCCTTGATGGTGAATGGTATGCGTTGGGTAAAAAAGGTTGGGATTCTCAGTTGTTCGCAGGTTGGAAGACAAGATTTTATTCTTCTACAAAAACCGATGGTGATAGCGAAAATAGTTTAGCTGTTGGTGATTCGACATTGTATAAGTCTCATACAATCAATTTATTGGAGAATAAATATATTCGTACTGGTGATACCGTATACGTTCGTTTCCGTCTTCAAACCGATGCTACAAATTTCGGTTGGGGTTGGGCTATTGATAATTTAAAAATCCAGGAACGTGTAGCGCTTGCCTGTGATGAAGTAGAAAAACCTTCGGCTTCGATTTTCCCAAATCCTTGTAAAAATGAAATAACAGTACAAGGATTTGATATAGTTGAAATTACAATAATAGATGTTATGGGACGACAAGTTCTTTGTTCTTCAGATCAATGTGTTGATGTTTCGTCTTTGCAACCAGGTTGGTATGCTGTGAGGATTCATTATGCAGGCGGTAATGTTGAAGTAAAGAATATTGTTAAAGAATAGTTCCTTCAGAAAAATCCATGGAATATTTTCTCCTACCATTTCTTTATGGTAGGAGATTTTTTTATATTTGCTATTAATCTATTTGTAAAAATATTACCAAATAAAAATATACTATTATGAGAGAACAAACAGAAGAAATCGCAGAAAGAATAATTGCAGCGCGTAAGGCTTGTGGAATGAGTGCAGAGGAAGCTGCTAAGAAATTGGATATAAATAAATATGAATATCAAGATTTTGAATCTGGTCAGATTGATATTCCTGTTAGTTCTGTTTTAAAAATCGCTAAATTATATAATGTAGATATAGCTACATTGTTGACAGGCGAAGGTCCAACAGAAAAAAACTATACAGTTACACGCCGTGGTGATGGTGTGAGTGTGGAACGTCATAAACGATATAAATATCAAGCATTGGCTTCTGATTTTATAGGAAAGAAAGCGAATTTCTTTATTGTTACAGCCGATGCAAGTGATGAAAATGTACAATTTAGTTCTCACGAAGGACAAGAATTCTTGTATGTGATAGATGGTACAATGGAAGTTCATTTTAAAGATGAAAAAGTTGTCTTGAATGAAGGTGACACTGTATTCTTTAATTCATCTATTTCTCACGCAATTCGTACAGTTGACGGTGCAAGAGCGCGTTTTTTGTCTGTTTTGATGTAATAAGAAAATAAAAATGACAATATATATGTAGAGACGATGTTCGCATCGTCTCTATTTATTTTTGTATGGCAGATAATTGGAACATATATGCTGATTGGAATCCGTGGCATGGTTGTACGAAGGTAAGTCCCGGATGTAAATATTGCTATGTATATAGGCAAGATGAAATGTATGGTTGTGAGGTTGGTAGCAATATTGTTCGGAAAACAGCTAATTTTGATTTGCCAATAAAACGCAAGCGTGATAAGTCATATAAAATTTCGTCAGGAAAACTTGTCTTAACTTGTTTTACGTCCGATTTTCTTCTGCAAGATGCAGATGTGTGGCGTCCTGATTGTTGGGCGATGATACGTGAACGGCGTGATTGTATGTTTTACTTCTTTACCAAGCGGATAGATAGATTTATGGATTGTATTCCTGCAGATTGGGGTGATGGCTATCCGAATGTAATGGTTGGTTGTACTATAGAGAATCAGGCAATGGCCGGTTATAGATTGCCTATTTTTAAATCAGTTCCAATCAAACACAAGTCTTTAACTATAGCACCTTTATTGGAACGAATAGACATATTGCAGTATTTGGATGAAACTATAGAAGAAGTTTCGGTTGGAGGAGAATCGGGAGTTAATGCCCGTCCTTGTAATTATGATTGGATTTTAGATTTGCGAAGACAATGTATGGAAAAGAACGTCCCATTTCGTTTCCATCAAACAGGAGCTTATTTTATAAAAGACGGCAAAATGTATCGTATTATGCGTAAGCATCAGCTAAGCCAAGCACATAAGGCCCATATAGATTTTAGGATTGGCAATTATTTTGTTCCTGAAACTACCAGATGGGAGTGGTGAAAAAAATTATAAAAAAATTTGCATTGTATAGAGATATTTGTACTTTTGCACCACGAAATTACATCGCGGGATAGAGCAGTTGGTAGCTCGTTAGGCTCATAACCTAAAGGTCGTCAGTTCGAGTCTGGCTCCCGCTACTAAACAAAAGTGAAAGTCTTGTAGGTGAATGCTTGCAAGACTTTTTTGTTTGTATGGCGTAAACAAATATAGATTTTTATACATTTGACCAGTTGTAGAAAATGCAGATGAAGAAGAAAATTTGTACCCTGATATGCGGTTTTGCTGTTTCGTTTTGTTCGCTAGCGCAAGAAACAGAACCGATGATGGTGGATGTGCCACAAGTTATAAAGTGGTCTAAAATGTCATCGAAGCCTAAACCAGAAACGGTAATAAGTCGAAATCAGATAGAGGAAAGTTCAGAAACATCAATTATGCCATTACTTACGAAAAATGTGCCTGGTTTGTTTGTGAATGAACAAGGTGTGGCAGGCTATGGCGTTTCGAGCGGTGGTTCAGGGAATATTTCTTACCGAGGATTTTCAAGTAAAAAAGGACAAATTTTAGTGGTTTTAGATGGACATCCACAATATGCTGCCATTTATGGACATCCTATGCCAGATACCTATATGAGTAATAATATAGAATCGGTATCTTTTGAGAAAGGGGCTGGTTCTGTTCGATATGGTTCGAATGCAATGGGAGGAGTAATGAACATCACAACACGTTCGTCGAATATTTGGGAGTCGGGCAAGAATGAAATTTTCCACGCAAATGCAAGTGTAGGTTCGTATGGAACAACGAATTTTTCAGTAAGTGATGAATATAAAAATGGTAGATTTACTTTATTTACAGGAGCCAATTATTCTCATTCTGATGGTTATAGAGAAAATTCGGAATATGAATCGCATAATGGTTTGGTGAATGCATCAATTAGGTTAATTGGGAATTTGCGACTTAAGACAGTGGCAGATATTACTCAATTTAATATAGATATGCCGGGAACTGTTGAAACTCCGTTGTTGGACTGTCATGCCGATGTGTTGCGAGCAAATTCAGAAATTTCTTTGGAACATGGTAAATATTCTTGTGGTCATTATCATTGGCTCTCGGGATTTACCAAGTTCTATTATAATTATGGCAAGCATACGATAAATGATGGTCATAAAGTAGGTGCACCTGCGCAAGAATATTTGTTTCACTCTAAAGATTACTTGTGTGGCGTTGATATAGAAGAGAGTTTGTATAAGGTCATTACGGCAGGCGTAAATCTAAAATGGTATGGTGGGGATGCATATAGAAATCCACTGACAGAACACTATGCCGATAATGTGTCTTTCTCAGAATACGCTGGTTATATAATGGCAAATGGAAGATTTGCTTTGTTTAGGGATTTTATGAGGGTGTATGCCGGAGTTCGTGCAGATTATCATGAACAATATGGTATGGAATGGATACCTGAAGTAGATGTGAAATGGAGAAACCTTGCATTCTATTATTCAAAAGGCTTCCGTACCCCAAATATGAGAGAGTGGTTCATGTATGGTTCTGCAAATCCTGACTTGTTGCCAGAACATTGTAATAGTTATGATTTGAGTTGGAATCTGTATAAAGAAAAAGAACATTCTTTCTATGATGTTGAAATAGGATTATTCTATACGCAAGGAGAAAATATGATAGAAACTATTGTTGTAGAAGGAAAGCCAAAGAATATGAATTCGGGTGAGTTCTCTAATTGTGGTGTCGAAGTTTCTGCAGAATATAGAAAAGCATCGTTTGGTATACAGGGAAATTATAGCTATATGCATCAGGAAAATCCTATAGTTGGTGCAATGTGTCAAAAAATAGGAGTGACAGGAACATTCTACCAACCCAAATATACTGTAAATGTTGGTGCTCAATATGTAGATAAAATGTGCTTGGCGACAGGCGATAATGAACAAAATACTTCGTTTGCTTTATTGGATGCAAGGGTATCTTGTCCTATAAATAAATGGTTCTCGGTATTTTGCAAAGTGGAACAGGCAATATGTTCGGGGAATTATGAAACAATGTTGGGATATCCGTTGCCAAAAACAACTGTTTTAGGTGGAATTTCGTTAAATTTGAAACAAAATAATAAGCAGTAAATATGTTACGAAAAATACGAATAATAACAGCGATTTGTCTTTTGTCGTTAGTGACAATGCTGTTTTTAGATTTTACAGGAACTATACATTCCTATTTTGGTTGGCTTGCAAAAGTTCAATTTATACCAGCAGTTTTAGCGTTAAATGTTGGGGTGGTTGTAGGTTTGTTGTTGCTTACTTTTGTATTTGGCCGTTTATATTGTTCGGTAATTTGTCCTTTGGGTATTATGCAAGATGTATTTGCTTGGTTCGGAAAGTTGGGCAAGAAAAACAAATATAAATATTCATATTCAAACAATAAAAAAGTGCTTCGAATTGTAGCGCTTGTGTTGTTTGTCGCTTGTATGTTGATTCCGGGCGTAGGTGTGGTAGCACATGTAATTGCTCCGTATAGTGCTTTTGGTCGTATCGCTGCAAATTTATTAGCTCCGATTTATCTGTATGCAAACAATGGATTAGCATATTTGGCAGAACGGATGGACAGTTATTTGTTTTATTCGGTAGATGTTTGGGTAAAAAGTATTTCTTCGTTGGTTATTGCTGTAGTAACACTTATTGTTTTGGCAATTCTTGCTTGGAAAAACGGACGAACTTGGTGTAATACGGTTTGTCCAGTTGGCTCAATCTTAGGTTTTGTTGCACAGTATTCTATATTTAAACCTGTAATCAATACAGAGAAATGTAACGGTTGTGGATTATGTTCCCGTAAATGTAAGACTGCTTGTATCAACAGCGAACAGCACGAGATTGATTATAGTCGTTGTGTAACTTGTTTTGATTGTGTTGAAACGTGTAATAGAGGTGCAATGACATATACACGCAGAAAGAAAACTATTGTAGAAGCAGGACCGCAAGATAGTTCAAAGCGTGCGTTTTTAACGGTTGCTGCAATGGCGACAGTTGGCACGGTTGTGAAAGCACAAGAAAAGAAAGTAGATGGCGGGTTTGCTGTTATTCAAGATAAAAAAATTCCAACAAGAACTGTTGGTCCAAAACCTGCAGGTTCAGTAAGTGTAAAACATTTTTCTGATCATTGTACTGCTTGTCAACTTTGTATTTCTGTTTGTCCGAATAAGGTTTTGCGTCCGTCAAATTCTTTAGAAAACTTGATGCAGCCAGAAATGCAATTCGAAGACGGATATTGCCGTCCGGAATGTACACGTTGTTCGGAAGTTTGTCCAACGGGAGCAATACAAAAGATTACTCCGGCAGAGAAGTCGTCAATTCAAATTGGACACGCAGTGTGGGTGAAGGAAAACTGTATTGTGGAAACGGATAATGTGAAGTGTGGCACTTGTGCACGAAATTGTCCTGTAGGAGCAATTCTTCTCATAAATAAAAACGGAGAAGATTCCGATTTAAAGATACCTGTTGTAAATACTGAACGATGCATCGGATGTGGTGAGTGTGAATATATTTGTCCTGCACGCCCATTGAGTGCGATATATGTAGAAGGAAACGAAGTGCAACGAGAAATATAAACTGCTATGAAAAAAGAAAACACAATGAATAGAAGAGATTTCCTAAAATATTTGGGTATAGGAAGTGCTACGGCAGCAACGGTATTGACTGGTTGTTCTTCGAAAAATTCGGCAACAGAAGAATCTGTTTTGGGTGAAGTCCCAACAGATAAAATGACATATAGAACCGATTCTCACGGACAAAAGGTTTCGCTTTTGGGATATGGTTGTATGCGTTTCCCTACGGTAAAAGGTGTAAGTGGTCGTGAAGATTCCGAAAATGCAATAGATCAGGATGAAGTAAACCGTTTGGTTGACTATGCGATAGCGCATGGTGTAAACTTATTTGATACATCGCCTGCATATTGTCAAGGTCGCTCGGAAAAGGCGTTAGGTATAGCATTAAGTCGTCATAAACGAAGTGAGTTTTTGGTTTCGACAAAGTTGTCGAATTTTGGTGTATTCACTCGTGAGGCATCTTTGGAGATGTATTACAACTCTTTCAAGGAATTGCAAGTCGATTATTTGGATTATTACCTATTGCATTCCGTTGGTGGCGGTGAAGATGCAATGGGCTATTTTAGAGCTCGTTACATTGATAATGGTATTCTTGATTTTCTTTTAGAAGAGCGTAAAGCTGGTAGAATAAAGAACTTGGGATTTTCGTACCATGGCGATATCCGTATTTTTGATTATTTGCTTTCTCGTCACGAAGAAATTAATTGGGATTTTGTGTTGATTCAACATAGTTATGTTGATTGGAAGCATGCGAAACAGATAAATCCGGGAAATACGAATTCGGAATATTTGTATGGTGAATTGGCAAAAAGAAATATCCCTGCATTTGTAATGGAACCGTTGTTGGGTGGTCGTTTGGCGAATCTTAACGACCATGCAACAAAGTTATTGAAACAAAAGGATCAACAAGCAAGTATAGCATCGTGGGCGTTCCGTTTTGCCGGCTCTATGCCAAATATATTGTCGGTGTTGAGTGGTATGACCTATATGGAACATTTGCAGGACAATATTCGCACATATTCCCCATTGAAGGAACTTGATGAAAGCGAATATCAATTGTTGGAGGAAATAGCAGAAATCTATGCGAATTATCCTATGGTGCCATGTAACACCTGCCAATATTGTATGCCTTGTCCGTATGGATTGGATATTCCTGGAATCTTCAGTCATTATAATAAATGTTTGAATGAAGGAACAGTACAGGAGGATCGTCAGCATCCGGAATATGCAAAAGCACGAAAAGCATTCTTGGTAGGATATGATAGAAGTGTACCCAAGCTACGTCAGGCAAATCACTGTATTGGTTGTGGTGAATGTATTTCGCATTGTCCGCAACGAATTGATATTCCAAAGGAAATGCATCGCATAGATAACTTTGTGGAAACATTGAAACGAAATGGGGCAGATTTAGGTTCTGCAGTCGTTATGGCTGGTCTAATCAAAAAATTAGATCAAGGCAATTATTCTTGTGTGATAGAAAATGAAGGTGACATTCGTACTTATAGTCAAAAAGGCGTGCAGGATTTGTACGATTTAGTTAAATCCCACGATTCATTTTTGAAGAATGCGAAAATTGCAGATAAAGTTATTGGTAAAGGAGCCGCATCGCTGATTGTATTAGGTGGATTTTCGGAAGTTTTTACGCATACGATTAGTACGACAGCAAAGGAAATGTTGCAATCGCACGGAGTACATGTTACATACGATACGGAAGTTGACCATATCATCAACAACGCAAAAACAGATTGGTGTCCGTTGGAAAAACGTGTGAAAGATTGTAATTCTGCCGAAGACTGTTTCCCAATTATTGAAGAATTTGTGCAAGAATTACGAATGAGAAAATAAAAAGATATAATTTTGTTGGTGTACGATTAGCAATCATTTGTTACTAATTATTAAAAACTAATCACTAAATAGTTATCATTATGTTATTGTTTTTAGGTTCTATAGGTTTTCAAGAAATATTAGTCATTGCAATTATTGTATTGCTTTTGTTTGGCGGTAAGAAAATTCCTGAATTGATGAAAGGCCTTGGAAAAGGTGTGAAAAGTTTCAAAGAAGGCATGAACGGCATAGACGAAAGCAGCGAAAAACCAGCAGAAAAGAATGACAGCGACAAACAATAACGAACTTTCGTTTTGGGAACACTTAGATGAACTGCGGTCGTGCATAGTTCGCATAGGTGTTTCTATAATTGTTTGCTCTCTTTTGGCGTTTTGTTTCAAGGACTTGTTGTTCTCAATCGTTCTTGCCCCTAAAAATGCCGATTTTGTTACATATCGATTGTTCGAATTGCTTGGCGCTGAGGTAGATTCGTTCTCCGTGAATTTAATTAATACGGAATTAGCTCAGCAATTCTTGATTCATGTGAAAATCTCATTTTTCGCAGGTACATTATTGATGTCCCCATACATCTTGTTTGTATTATTTCGCTTTATTTCTCCTGCATTATATTCCACAGAAAAACGAGTGGCGGTAAAAGCCGTAGGTGCAGGCTATATTATGTTTATATTGGGACTTGCCTTATCTTATTTTCTCATTTTTCCATTAACCTTCCATTTTTTAGGAACTTACCAAGTGAGTGCAGAAGTAGTAAACTTCATTTCTTTATCGTCGTATATTGGAACCTTGTTGCTTCTCTGTTTATTGATGGGAATTTTATTTGAAATACCAATCCTTTGCTGGATTTTAGCTCGTTTAGGCTTTATTAAAGCCGATTTGATGCGAAAATATCGTCGTCATGCAATTGTTGCAATTTGCATTATTGCCGCCATTATAACCCCAACAGCCGATGCCTTTACACTATTTGTAGTTGCATTACCGATTTACTTACTCTATGAGCTGAGTATTTGCATTGTGAGAAGGAGTGAAAAGAGGGGGGACAATTAAGAGATTAATTTGCAAAAGTGGCTGTGATGTTTGTAACTTGCAGAAAATTAGTATGTTTGCTATGTTGAAATTTAGCTGACATGTTAAAACGAAAATTCTCTTCATTTCTATAGTATTTCTTACAAAATCAACCGAATAAGTCAGATTATAACTTCCACAAAAACAAGGATTAAGACAGTAAGGCAATTGAGCAGGAGTTCCGTCAAGATTGTAGGCAGAGACTATATTCCACTAAAACAAGGATTACTTTATCTTGACATTTGCTTTCAACCATGTATAATTCATAAAATTATATTTGGTATGGATAATAGAAAATATATAGTCACTATTGGTGATGTTGTTGATTGTGGTGTTGGGTTCTTTGTAGGAAATTACCTTATTACTGCAGGTCATGTCGTAGAGGAGAAAAAGGATTTTTGTATTCATTTTGATGGAAGAAAATATACCTTGAATGCCAAGGATGCAATTGTGTTTGATTCATGGTCTGATGATATGCCATGGTATGGTGGTGACGTTTGTGTTTTTAAGTTTGAGGGTATAAATAGTCCTTTGCGTTTAGCTCTGGAATTACCTACGCAGACAAATAACTTGATTTGTGAAAGTTATATATCAAAGGTTGTAACTCAAGAGCCAATATCTCCTCATGGTACAGGCATTTTTTCAAAACCAATTTCGTCCATGTATATGGAACCTGTCGCAAGTACTGCAAAGATTGTTAATACAGAATATGAAAACAATCTTTTTATTTGCGAAATGTCTCCTATTCTGTACAAGGGGTCAAGCGGAAGCCCGTTGATGGAAGGAAATACAGTGTACGGACTGTTGTATGCTGGTGCAGACAAATATTGTGGTTTTGTTACTGCTAAATATATAGCAGATAAAATAGCAAATATAGGCTAACTTCTTATGTTGTATTAAAATGGAAGATTATATCTTTCGTAAAAAAGGTATTATCTTTTGTGCTCAGAACGGGACTCGAACCCGTATGCCTTGCGGCACATGCTCCTGAAACATGCTTGTCTACCAATTCCAACATTTGAGCGATATGCAAATGTAATATTTTTAAGGGAAAATTGTAGAGTTGTGCAATCTTGCATCTCTACAATTCTTCGTATCTTTGCCGTGTTTTTATACGAAGATGGAAGAGTTCTTACACGATTTTGTTTTGCAGAAAATTTCGGACATAGCGGATTCCGAAGGAATACAGGCTTATGTAATTGGTGGCTTTGTACGTGATATTTTTCTTCGCCGTCCGAATCACGATGTGGATATTGTTACTTTGGGTAATGGTATTTCGTTGGCACAAAAAACAGCACAGTCTATTTCTCCAAAACTGACGGTTTCTGTTTTCAAGAACTTTGGCACCGCCATGTTTAAGTATAAAAATTATGACTATGAGTTTGTCGGCGCTCGCAAGGAGTCGTATTCTCATGATTCCCGTAAACCACATGTAGAGGCGGGTACTTTGCAGGAAGATCAAAATCGTCGTGATTTTACCATAAATGCACTTGCGCTGTCGCTCAATAAGGCGAATTTTGCAGAGCTTCTCGATCCGTTTAATGGCTTGCAGGATATGCACGATAAAATTATCCGTACGCCGCTGGATCCAGACATAACATTTTCCGATGATCCGCTCCGTATGATGCGCGCTGTCCGTTTTGCATCGCAATTGCAGTTTACCATTGAAGAAAAGACATTTGAGGGCATTCGCCGTATGCGTGAACGCATTTCTATTGTTTCGATGGAACGTAATATGGATGAATTCAACAAAATCCTTATGACGAAAACTCCTTCGAAAGGTATCTTGCTTCTTGATAAAGCGGGATTGTTGGAGTTGATATTTCCGGAACTTACGAAACTAAAGGGTGTTGAGGTTGTAAATGGCTGTGGACATAAGGATAATTTCTTGCACACATTGGAAGTGCTTGATAATGTGGCTAAACATACCGACAACCTTTGGCTGCGCTGGACGGCGTTGTTGCATGATATTGGAAAACCACGCACGAAAAAATTTGTCGAAGGTATAGGATGGACGTTCCATGCTCATGATTTTGTAGGTGCTCGTATGGTTGTTGATATTTTCCGTCGTCTGAAATTGCCTATGAATGAGAAAATGAAGTATGTGCAAAAATTAGTATCACTTCATTTGCGTCCAATTGCACTGGTAGACGACATTGTGAGTGATTCGGCAGTACGTCGTCTGTTGTTCGATGCTGGAGACGATATTGATGATTTGATGTTACTTTGCGAAGCGGACATCACATCGAAAAACGAGATGAAAGTCAAGAAGTTCTTGGACAATTTCCAACTCGTTCGCGAAAAGTTAAAACAAGTAGAAGAAAAAGATGCCTTGCGTAATTGGCAACCACCGATTAGTGGCGAGGAAATTATAGAAACATTCCACATTCAGCCGTCAAAAATCGTAGGTGAAATTAAATTGGCAATTCGTGAAGCCATTCTCGATGGAGTTATAGCCAACAATCATGAAGCAGCATACGCGTTTATGATGGAAAAAGGAAAAGAACTCGGACTTGTTGAATAACTTACGAATGAAACCAAACCTTTTCTTCGGAAAGACAGAAGATACAAAAGTACAACTATTTCGAAATGTTGTGGTTGAAGGTGTACGATATTGTGTAAATATCGCTGTGTTATGGCTTTTGAATGACTTTTTGTTTGGGGCAGAATATCTTGCGGTTTCTACAACTATTGCCTCTTTGGTTTCTGGGTTGGTTAATTATGCTTTGAGTTCCATCTGGGTGTTCCATAAAGTAGAAAAGAAAGCAGACAAAAATTTGTTCCAATTTGTTTTGTTTACGGCAATTGGTGCTGTTGGTTTGGGTATAAATGTGGCTATAACTACACTGCTTACCAATAAGTTGGGAGTGTATTTCTTGATAAGCAATACAATAGCACAAGTTGTCGTTTTCTTCTTCAACTTCTTTGCACGAAAAAGGATTGTATTTGAACGAAAACAATAAACGTATTGTCCAAACACTTGACTTTATTTACAGCAAATATTGATTTCTGCTAATTCTTTTGAAATCTGTTCTATTCCATTTTGAATTTTCTTAACCTGTTGTTTGCGTGGTTTATGCATACCAGCGGCATAGTGCCATATTTGTCGTTCATTAATTCCTGTAATTCTACTCAATGCGGATTTTGTGAAAATTCCACTATAACAGTTTATGAAGGTTGCTGCATCTAATTGTAACTCAATTTGATAATCTCCAACAAGCATTTCTAAAGGTGAAGGATTGTCTTCCAAGTATAAAGAAATGGCTTCACTTATATTTGTGCGTATTTCTGCCAAATTTTTCCCTGTAGTAATAATTGGTGCATTGGGTATGTATGCACTTAGATTATTACCTGCATATTCTACAATTACTTTTACTATTGACATACATCCTCCTATTTTAAACCTGCTTGCCGTAAAATACTAAAATACGTTCCTTTTTCAATTCCCTTTTTCCCGTGGTTGGGCACAATTGCTATTTTATCACCTTTCTTAAATTTAATGTGACTTCCTCGTTGGCTAACTTGCGTAAATCCATTTTGTTGTAACATAGCAATCACATCCGCGACTGATTTATAACTCATTTTTCATGTTGTTTGGCTGAACAAATGTAGTAAAAATATGAATACTTTTCGTTGATGTATGAAAAAAAATTTTTTACAATTACTTATTCGTTGAAAATCGTATCTTCGCAAAGATTTTACAAATAATTGTTATGGAATACAATTTTACCGAAATTGAAAAGAAATGGCAGGACTATTGGGAAACCAATAAAACCTTCAAAACAGAATTAGACAAGTCTAAACCTAAATTTTATGCACTTGATATGTTCCCATATCCATCGGGAGCTGGTTTGCACGTTGGTCATCCAGAAGGCTACACGGCAACAGATATTATGAGTCGCTACAAACGAATGAAAGGCTTCAATGTGCTTCATCCTATGGGATGGGATGCATTCGGTCTTCCTGCTGAACAATATGCAATACAAACAGGTACTCACCCTGCAATTACAACAAAGAAAAACTGCGACAATTTCCGTCGTCAGATTAAAGCGTTGGGTTTGAGCTACGATTGGGATCGTGAAATCAATACGACTGATCCAAAATATTACAAATGGACACAATGGATATTTATTAAATTATATAACACTTGGTTTGATAAGGAACAACAAAAAGGTCGTCCTATTTCTGAATTGCCAATTCCGGCAGATATTAAGGCAAAAGGAAAAGATGCAGTTACGGAATATGTTAATTCACAAAGACTTGCGTACTACGATAACGCACAAGTTTGGTGGTGTCCGAACTGTAAGACTGTTTGTGCTAACGAGGAAGTTTTGAACGATGGCTCTCACGAAAAATGTGGTTGCCAAGTTAATCGTAAGAACTTAAAACAATGGATGCTTCGTATTCCTCATTATGCAGAACGCTTGATTCAAGGTCTTGATGGCTTGGATTGGCCTGCTGGTGTGAAAGATATGCAACGTAACTGGATTGGTCGTTCTACTGGTGCTGAGGTTGATTTTCAACTTGATGGCGTTGATGCAAAATTGACTGTATATACAACTCGTTGTGATACATTGTTCGGTGCAACATATATGGTAATTGCACCAGAACATCCAATGATAGAACAAATTGTAACTCCAGAACAAAAAGCTACTGTTGATGAATATAGAAAACAGGCTTCAATGAAGTCGGATTTGGATAGAACAGAATTAGCGAAGGAAAAAACAGGTGTTTTCTCAGGTCGTTATGCTAAGAATCCTGTAAATGGTACTTTGATTCCTATCTGGGTTGCCGATTATGTCCTTATGGGTTACGGAACAGGTGCGATTATGGCTGTTCCTGCTCATGATACCCGTGATTGGGAATTCGCAAAGAAATTTAACTTGCCTATCATCGAAGTCCTAAAATCAGAAGTTGATGTACAACAACAAGCATGGACAGAAGATGGCGTTCATGTAAATTCGGGATTCCTTGATGGTTTGAATAAAAAAGATGCTATTGCCAAAATGGTTGCTTGGTTGACTGAAAATAAAATCGGTAAAGCAACAGTGAATTATAAAATCCGTGACTGGTTGTTCAGCCGTCAACGTTATTGGGGTGAACCATTCCCTATTATTCACTGGGAAGATGGCGAAGTTTCTACTGTTGATGAGGCTAATCTTCCTCACCAGTTGCCTGAACTTTCGAAATACGAACCAAGCGATACGGGTGAATCTCCACTTGCAAATGCAACAGATTGGTTGACTGTAGTAGATGCTAACGGTCGTAAGGGTCGTTACGAAACGAACACTATGCCACAATGGGCAGGCTCTTGCTGGTATTATTTACGTTATGCTGATCCTAAAAATGACTCAGCTCCTTTCTCGGTTGAGGCAGAAAACTACTGGTTGCCAGTCGATTTGTATGTAGGTGGTGCAGAACATGCCGTACTTCACTTGTTGTATAGCCGTTTTTGGCATAAAGTGTTATTCGATTTGGGCATTGTGCATACCGATGAACCATACCAAAAGTTATTCAATCAAGGTATGATTTTGGCTTTTGCTTACGAAACAATGGCGGGTGCAAAGATTACTTCGGACATGGTCGAAGAAAAAGACGGCAAATTCTTCCACAAAGAAACTGGCGAAGAACTTCGTCAGATTGTGGCAAAAATGTCAAAATCGTTGAAGAATGTTGTAAACCCAGACGATGTGATTGCTCACTATGGAGCCGACAGTCTTCGTTTGTACGAAATGTTTATGGGACCTCTTGATGCTGTGAAACCTTGGGCTGAAAGTGGCGTGAAAGGTGTGTTCAACTTCTTATCGCGTGTGTTCCGTTTCTTCAGCGAAAAAGAAAATGTTGTTGCTGGTTTGAAAGACGACAATTCTGTTGTTAAAGAACTTCATAAAACAATAAAGAAAGTTGCCGACGATATTGAAAATCTTCGTTTCAATACTGCCATTTCTCAAATGATGGTGTTCACAAATGCATGCTATAAAGCAGGTAAGGTTTCGGAAGATGTTGCAAAGGATTTCTTCAAAGTTCTTGCACCATTTGCACCTCACTTGGCTGAAGAGTTGTGGCAAATGTATGGCGGAACAAAATCTATGGCATACGAACCATGGCCGGTGTGCGATGAATCTAAATTGGTTGACGAAAATGTGATTTATCCTGTCTCTTTCAACGGAAAACGTCGTTTCGAAATGGAGTTCCCAAAAACAGCAACTCCACAAGAAGTCGAAAAGACTGTTATGGCGGACGAGCGAACCATAAAATGGTTGGACGGAAAACCTACAAAGAAGGTAATCGTCGTTCCTGGAAAAATCATTAACATTGTAATGTAATAAATGTCGGGGCGGGGTTCAACTAACTCCGCCCTTCTTATTTAAAAGAAGGACTATGTCTCCACAAGAAATCATAGAAAAATTGCATGAATTGTCTTCTCCGAAATTGAAGGCATTCGCCGAAAAATTAACAACGACCAAATATCCAATTCTTGGCGTTTCGAATCCTGATATGCGTGCGTTGGCAAAGCAAATGGTTAAGAATGGAGACGATGTTGCATTTATACGACAAGAACCGAAAACATACGAAGAAGTTATGCTTCGTGGCTTGTGTATTGCTTTACATAAAACAGATATAGACTCTTTATTGGAAGAAGTTGATAGTCATATTCCATATATAGACAATTGGGCAACAAATGATACATTTGTGGGCTCTTTAAAACAGTTTTCAAAACATTTTCCGGTCGTTGTTGCACACTATGAGGAATTTAAGTCGGTGGGAACGGAATTTGAACGTCGCTTTTTCGGTGATGTTCTTATGACATACGGTTTAACCGATGAATATGTCGATTACACATTGGGAATGTTGCAAACAATTCGCGACGGCGAGTATTATGTTGATATGATGAAAGCATGGGCATTGGCAACAGCATTGGCAAAATATTACGATAAGACTTTGCCATTGATTGAAGAAAAAGTTTTCTCTCGTTCTGTGCATAATAAAGCAATACAGAAAGCAATAGAAAGTTTCCGTGTCTCGCAAGAACACAAGGATTATTTGCGAACTCTGAAGATAAAAGTGAAGTAAATGGTCTCTTGTTTGCGATGAGGTGTATGGCCATACGCCTCATTTTATCCCATAAACGATATTTTCTACGTATTATATTGGGCAGAGCAGACCCTTGCCTCCATTAGCGTTGATGTATGAGTATAAAATTTTGAAAATTAAAATAAAATTATTGAATAATTCTAAGATATAAAATTTATTGTTATTTTTGTATAAATTTTAAACCGCAAATGAGAATTGTTTCACACCGTAAACTAAAAGAGTTCTTTGAAACCAAAGGTAGAGAAGATTCTAAAATACCATTAGAAAGATGGTATGAAATAGCAGAAAAAGCAGAATGGAGGAATTTTTCAGACATTCGAGAAAATTTTCCTGCAACTGATTATGTCGGAAATCAACACTATGTATTTAATATTCATGGTAATAAATATAGGCTGGTGGTGGTTGTGAAGTTTGTGATGGGCTATATTTTTATTCGTTTTGTTGGAACTCACGAAGAGTATGATTCAATAGATTGTGCAACAATTTAAATAGAGCAATATGGGAAAAATAACAAAAGAACAATATGAATTTGCTTGTAATCGAGTAGAGGAATTGCTTCCACTTGTGGATGAGTCTATGGTAAAAACACACCCTATTGTGGTGGAACTTTCTATGGTATCAGATGTCGTAATAGAATACGAAAAAGAACATTTCCCTATAGAAAAACCTACAGTTGCAGAATTGATAAGCGATGGCATAGAGGAGGTTGGAATTTCTCAGAAAGATCTTGCCTCAAAAATTGGGATAAGTCCATCTCGAATTAGTGATTTCGCAACAGGTAAAGCAGAACCTTCTTTGCGGATTGCGGGGAAACTTTGTGAATTATTACATATCTCTCCTTCTGCAATGCTAATGCTCTAATTTATGAGATTCATTGAATTACTTGCTCCGGCAAAAAATCTTGCCGTTGGTATTGCTGCCATAGACCATGGTGCTGATGCGGTGTATATCGGTGCCTCAGCATTTGGAGCGCGTGCAGCTGCTTCAAATTCGGTGGACGACATCGCAAAGTTGGTGGAATATGCACATCAATTTCATGTAAAAGTGTATGTTACAATCAACACAATTTTGTATGATAATGAACTGGATGATGCTGTTGCATTGATTGGGAAATTGTATGAAATCCATGTTGATGCGCTTATAATTCAAGATCTTGGTCTTCTTGAATGTGATTTGCCGCCAATAGAAATTCATGCGAGTACGCAGTTAAATAATAGAACAGCGGAAAAGGTTGATTTTCTTGAAAAAGTTGGCTTTTCACAAGTTGTTTTAGCAAGAGAGTTGAATCTACAACAAATCAAAGAAATAGCATCAAAAACAACAGTACCTTTAGAATACTTTGTACATGGGGCTTTATGTGTTTGTTATAATGGACAATGCTATATGAGCGAACATGTGACTGGACGTAGTGGCAATCGTGGCGAATGCTCGCAAATGTGCAGACATAAATATACTTTGCAGGGTCTTGGCGAAGAAAAACAGGGCTATTTTCTTTCCACTAAGGATTTACATCTTGGTAATTATGTGGAGCAATTGATAGATGCGGGAATTTCTAGTTTCAAAATCGAAGGCCGTTTGAAGGATGCTGATTATGTGAAAAATGTAACTGCAACGCTTCGTAAAAAAATTGATGCGGTTCTTGTGAAAAGAAAGGATTTGCAACGAAGTTCGTATGGTTTGGAGTCATTTTCGTTTGCTCCTCATATAGAAAAAACTTTTTCTCGTGGCTTTACGACTTATTTTGTGGAAAAACGACATGGCGATATTGCGAATATCCGTTCCCCAAAATCTCAGGGTGAATATATTGGTAAGGTAACCGAATCGTTTGAACAAAAGGGTAATCAGCGAGGAAAAAACAGCATACGCATAAAGTCTTCCATTACTCTGCATAACGGTGATGGTTTATGCTTTTTCAATGAAAAAAATGAGTTGACTGGTGTGCAAGTGAATTCGGTAAATGGACAATTGATTTCGTTGAATAAAAACATTCATGTGCCGGTAGGAACGGATATTTGGCGGAATTTTGATATAGAATTTCAAAAGAAATTAGAGCAAAGTTCAACTTGTAGAAAAATCCCTGTTTCTTTGAATTTTTCTGTGGAAGGAAACGAGATGTTTGCAGAAATGTCGATTGTTTCAGGAGAAAAAGCAACTATAGCTTATCCAATAGTTGCTTTTGCCAAGAATGAGGCTATGGCTCTTTCAAATCTTCGTACGCAAATGTTGAAAATGGGGGATACTATATTTGAAGTGGCTTCGTTTTCTGCTGATTTTAAACAAGTTCCATTTGTTCCAATAGCCCAACTGAATGAATTACGCCGTAATTTGTGTGAACAATTGCGACAAAACATAATTTCTTCATTTGAAGTAAAGAAAACAAATTCAATTACAAAAAATGAGTTACAATATCCGTTAAGTGAACCTTTGGATTATCGCTTGAATGTCGCAAATAAAAAATCTCAAGATTTCTATAAACGACATGGTGTTGAGGTTACTCAGCGTGCATTTGAACTGGAACATAGATTGAATGTGCCGCTTATGACTACAAAATATTGCATTCGCTATCAAATGAAAGCATGTAAAAAAGGTAATGCGGAATCTATCTATTTGTCCGATAATTCACATCGTTTTCGTGTAGAATTCGATTGTGATAAATGCGAAATGAATATTTATGCAGAATAAAATGTAGTTATTTGCTTCGAACTACATCCACAACGTGACTGCCGGCACCAATAAGTTCTAGGCGTTCAGATATACATTTCTGATATTCTATGAAGCGTGAAAATGTTGCATCACTCATGTGATTGATACGTGTGCGCATGTAATCTGCCGCACCATCGGGAGAGAAAATCGTAACTCGCTCCAAACCAGCTTTTTCGTTTAATCGGTTGATGTCTTCCAATCGGACATAATCATACAATTCACCTTCTTGCACTTGAACATGATAATTTTCATCAACAACACCTCGTGCCAATAAATCTTCTATTCTTTCTTCGTCAAAACAATAGGATAGGATGCTGTATTCGTTCATTAAGTAGGCAACAAAAATCAAACCGCCTGGTTTTGTTACTCGTTTGGCTTCATTCAATGCCTTTATTTTTTCTTCATCACCTACAAGATGATAGAGTGGGCCAAGCAATAGAGTAATATCCGCTAAATCTGTCGGTATAGATGGCATATTTCTGGCATCGCCTTGTACAACATCAGCAGTTGGTTCACGTTGTAAAAACACTTCAATATTCCGACGGACAAGTTCAACGGCTTTTACTTGATATCCTTCTGCCATTAGTGCAGAACAATATCGCCCAGTTCCTGCTCCAACATCTAAAATAGAGTTACCTGGTTGTAGGAAACGATGCAAGTGATACATTGTCGTTTCGAACTCAACAATGCCGTGCCTACGTAGCAATCGTTTGTCTTCAGAATGTTTGTTGTAGTGTTTCTCTATATTCGTCAATGCCATATTGCAAAGGTAGTGATTGGTTTGAAATTTTTGTGCATAGTTGAGTTATAATTCTTGCGACAGAAAATTTCATCGCTATTGCTTAGTGACATGCAGAAAGGTTTCAGTAGATATTGCCTTCAAGGCGACTCAAGACATTTTTGTCGTTTTGGATAAGCCACTCCACGTCGGCGGCGAAACCAATTGGTCTCACCGCCCGATGTTTTGTAAGAACTGCGGGGTTATTTATCACTCTTTCTTCTGTTGCACTCGTGGCAGTCGTTTGTCTTCTCTCTTTCCAAGAAGTCTGTTAAAACAATATTAATTGTTGAGGAGACGATGATTTTAAACGATCAAAGATCATCTCATGAGCCTTTGTTTTACCTGGTTGTCCCAGTTTGTCCCTCTATGGCTACGTTTGAAGAAAGTGCAGTTGTATGTTCGTTTAGGCAACTCTGCAAAAATCTCGCCGCACCAGATCTCAATAAAGGAATCCGAACATCCAAAGAGGAATCTCTTTCATACTGGTGTACTCGATGTCGTCTTTGGCAAGATAAGCATTCTCAATATCATTGATTTGACGTGAAGTCTTATTTTTCCCTCCTACTTCAAACGTATATCCGTTCACTAAAAAATCTGCTTGGGATGGTGAGGAAACAATCGGATATAAATCCTGTAAAAATTGGATAAATATGTTTTCTCTTATTGTTCCGATATTTGGTTCGCCATCAGTGAGTGCGTAAGATAGGTTGGGATTATTTAAATAGATTTTATCTATTTTCTCTAATATCTTAATGCCAGTGGCTTTCTCTCTCACCATGGTAATCAACTGCGCTTTTTCCAAATACATGAAATAATCTGGCAGTGCGTTTCTCGATATTCCCAACTCTCTTTCTAAAACAGAGAAATTGGGTTTGAATGGAACGCTTTGCGCAATCACATAAAGCAGTTTTTTCAACTTGGCACTTGAACTGACATTCATTTTTGCAAATGTTGGCACATCAAACTCCACTACTTGCTTTAGTACACTTCTAAGTCGGATGGTGTAATCGTCCGACTCCAAAAAGAATGGATAGAATCCAGTTTTCAGATATTTCTTGAAATATACCAATGGTCGATACTCCGTATAAGGAAATTTTACGTTTCCTTTCACTATCTCTTCCAATGTATAAGTGGGAAGGTCTAAATGCAAAATAAGATTAAGGTACTCTCGAAATGAGAGTCCTTTTAGATGGTATTCCACTTTTCTTCTGCTTAAATCAGCTCCTCCTTGTTCCAAATCGAGAATTGAAGATCCTGTATAAATGATTTGTAAGTCAGGCAGAAGATCATATATATTCTTTATCTCAACAGACCAACCACTATATTTATGGATTTCATCAATATACAGTCTTTTCCCTCCATTCTGATAAAACTCTTTAGCTAAATCAAACAACCTATGTGTTGTGAAGTAAAAATCATCTGCGGTAACGTAAAGTGAGTGTTCTACGTCATTGGATATTTTGATATGCTGAAGGACCAATGTGGTTTTTCCAACTCCGCGTGCTCCTAAGATGGCTATTAACCTGTTTTTCCAGTTGATTTTGTTGTGTAGATAACGCACAAAATCAATGTTTACTCTATCAATCAGTAATTTATATGTTTCAATCAGATTATTCATAACGTAAAATTTCCCACAAATATATATAATTGCATGATAGAGCATGCAGTTTTTGGCAATATTTGCATGATAGAATATGCAATATCTACTTTTTATATACTTCGTTACAAAAAAATGGGCGAATCGACCATCAGATACAAAAACAAAGAGAGCAAGAAGCCCAAGCCCCTTGCTCTCCCTATCTTTAAAATCAAGAGCTTCTTAACTCTTGATTCATAATTATCATTAGCCCATTGTAACAACTACCTCGTTCACATTCTTCATCTTGCTGAATGGAACTATACTAAAAATCTAATTTGCAAATTAAGTTTTATGTAAAATTCATTCTGTTCTTGGTAAATTTCACCAAAGCCATGCTTATGCCGACCCCCTCTTTCAAATTTTGTATTATGATACAAATAATCTTCTAAAAGATTTCTATTGTAGAAATGATAGCAAATCACATCTCCGTTTGTTTTAACAACAATATAACCACCAGGAGCAGTATAATAACCATTCCAAGGCTTACTAGGGACCATACCTAATGCAGCAGCAATTAATAATTGCTTCATTCTATTTTCATAGATATTGATGAAATTAGAGGTAGGGTAATTTAATGGATTTGCAGTTGCTATTTTGTTTGATATGGTTGAAAGATCACTACCTGTAGTTGTAGAATCTTCAATCAAACATTCTGCTAATATTTCTGGGAGGTCAGACGCAATGAATAGTAAATTAGCTAGGAACTGAGAGTTATCTAAATGATCGTATTTTAGTGTACATCCTGAATTAAAGATTGCTGCTACACGATTCATGTGATCTGGTATGCTATTGATATTATTCATTTGAGTGGCTGTCATATTGCCATCGATTTTATAAACAAAGTTAGTTGCACCAGATGCATTTAGCAGTGTAGAAGGACTCCCCAACTGAGATTTTATTGAAAATCCGAGTTGATTGACCATACTAGTTACAGGATCGTGAATGACCAATTCAATATCTGCTTTGTTTGTGGATGGAGCCTTTATTTTTGATATTCCGATACTGCTCATAAATGCTTGTGTAGGTGGAATGTTAAAACTTCTACCTTTGTTCATTTGTAAATGATTTAACAGAGAGGCTGCTTCATGTATAAAGTTTCCCATTGGGATAGTAGTGCTCAAACCTCCATGAGTGATGATAACATTTCTGATAGAATCAATTTCGAAATCATTTACAATATCGTTTCTTAACACACGAAGAATCGGGTAGATTGGAGATGCTAATTTATTCAATTTAGCATCTCCGGCATGTATTCTTCCTTCTCCTAATAATTGAAAAAGAGCGTATAGTTCACTCCATTCCCCTTTATTTGCCATAGTCTTTTAATACTTTATATATTTGTTTTGCAATAGCTTCGATTACAGGGACAGTGACACTATTGCCAAATTGCTTATATAAGTGCACGTCAGATAAGGGTAACACAAAGTCATCTGGGAACCCCTGCAAGCGAGCCCATTCTCTAGGTGTCATTTTTCTAATGCCTTCTTCGTTGATTTTCCCTTTTATATGTGTGGTCGGAATCATAGAATGTTCTCTTTGATCAATAATTAAATTTGTCTCTCGACCCATTCCGCCACAAACTATTGTACCCGAAATCCCATCCAAAGGTCTAATTATGTAACCAAATCCATGTCCTGCAGCTTCATGTCGTGCTCTATGTTCCTTCAACGTATTAACATAAGTGTCGCTCAAATAATACTTCGATGCAATAGGCGCATCTTCCATTATATCTCGTATACATATTGGTATTTTAGAACCTTCTGGGAAAACAAATGATTCTGGTGCGATATCATTTCTAAAACATACTATATATATGCGTTCTCTTTGCTGAGGTACACCAAAATCCTTACTATTTAATATCTGAGCAAAAACCTTATATCCCAATTTTTCAAAGGTTTCCTTTATAATTTTGAAGGTTTTCCCCTTGTCGTGAATTGTTAGGCCCTTCACATTTTCGCAAAATATGACTTTAGGCTTATGATAATCACATATTCGAGCCACATCAAGGAACAGGGTTCCTCGACAACGCCCCTTGTAATCATCATTAAATCCCTGATGCTTGCCTGCCATTGAAAAAGCTTGACATGGGAATCCTGCCAAGCATATGTCAAAGGCAGGAATATCTTTCTCCTTTATAGCAGTAATATCTCCTGCTATTTCAAAATTATCTTTGAAATTTGCTTTATAGGTTTTTTGTGCAGGAACATCCCATTCAGAAACAAATACAGTCTTTGCATTCTCTTCAAAAATTCTCTCAAACCCCATTCGTATTCCCCCTATTCCCGCAAACAGATCTATGAAACGTACCAAGTTCTTTTGTTCTGTCCGCAAAGGAGAGTTTGGCTTCTTTGAAGAATCGATGTGTAGAGTTATCAAATCTCCTTTTACTAAGACTGGTGCATTCTCTACTGAGCGCATTCCTTTTGTTGCATCTATAAGTGTTTCTAAATTTATCGAATCGGAAATAAGCTCTTCCCCTAAAAGATAAACAATATAGTTCCCTTGAGGAGAGGGATACGCCAATAAACTCATCTCCTCTTCGCTCTTTTTGGTGAAAGAGACGCAAGGAAACACATGACAACCTTCAGAAAGATTTTCATGATTATAGACAATTATATAATCTGGTTTAAATCCAGATAGAACGCCACCTTCCCTTGATTCAAAAATATTTTCATTGTATCGTATATTGTACAACATCTCATAGCGTTGAGGATTCTTACCAACAATCCAATCTAGTTGGTTTTTCTCTGCTCTGTAAGTACCCAGCAAAAATGTTGAGTCTTTATGATCATCAAATTGAAATATTCGAGGTGTTCTTTCCATGCTGCCATTGTAATTGAGTTTGCAAATATACACAATTTCCATAAACAAAGAGAGCAAGAAGCCCAAACCCCTTGCTCTCCCTATCTTTAAAATCAAGAGCTTCTTAACTCTTGATTCATAATTATCATTAGCCCATTGTAACAACTACCTCGTTCACATTCTTCATCTTGCTGAATGGAACAACATTGCCTTCAATTGCTTTGCCGTTCAATGTGATTGAAACGACACCTTTTTCTACTTTGTTAGGGTTCTTAACTGTGATGTTTGCGATTTTTCCACGGAATTTACGAGTTGCCGTAAATCCTTTCCAACCAGGAACGCATGGATCAATTAACAAACCATCGTAGTCTGGGCGAATACCAAAAAACAATAGGATAGGATGCTGTATTCGTTCATTAAGTAGGCAACAAATATCAAACCGCCTGGCTTTGTTACGCGTTTTGCTTCGTTCAACGCCTTTACCTTTTCGTCATCGCCAATAAGATGATACAATGGACCGAGCAAAAGAGTTATATCGGCACTCGCAGTCGGAATTGAAGACATATTTCTGGCATCGCCTTGTATCACATCGGCCGTAGGCTCTCGTTGTAAAAACATTTCGATATTGCGGCGAACAAGTTCCACGGCTTTAACTTGATACCCTTCTGCCATTAATGCAGAACAATATCGCCCTGTTCCAGCTCCAACATCTAAAATAGAGTTACCTGGTTGTAGGAAACGATGCAAGTGATACATTGTCGTTTCGAACTCAACAATGCCGTGCCTACGTAGCAATCGTTTGTCTTCCGAATGCTTATTGTAATGTTTTTCTATGTTAGAAAGTGCCATAACGTATTTGTCACAAAGGTACACATTTCAGTGACAAATTATTGATAAAAATCGTAGAGTTACTCCTCTATACGTTCAATTTTGAATACATTTAATGTTTCTACATCGGAACAAGCAAATACGGCAACTCCTTTGGGTTGTTTCGGAATCTCTCCGCCATATCGTAAAATATCTATGTAGGGAAATGCAATATGCATTGCCATTGGACAAATCTTACCTCTTTCTGTATCGAAATCGAAGGAATCCCCAATTTTATGTCCCCTATGGCATCCACAAGGACCTTTTCTATCAATTATTGTTATTTTTATTTTGGGCTTATTCATTTCTTATTTCTATTTCTTGTATTGTAGTTTTGAGAAGAAATTCGTTTGATTCAATCGTATAAATTTCTCCTAAATAAGTCAATTCATCATTTATAGCTTGTCGTTTTCCTGGTATCCCTAAATAAGCAAGAAATTCATCTTCCATCGCGGCACGATGACGATACATATTGTTTGCTAATCTTTTCAATTTGTCTCCCAAGTATTTGGCATCTTCATCAGGAACGAAATCAATAGGATAAGAAAGATATTTTTCCTCAAAAACGGTTCGAGGAATTATAAGTTTGCTTTCTAAATCTTGCAAGTTTTTGCTTCTTGCTTCATACCAATTTTCTAAAATAAATTGAGAATGCTTTTCTGCCGCTTCTCGTGAAGCAAAGAAATATATATGGTCAACATTTTTTTTCGTTTCTACAATAGAGATTTTTCCGTTCTTGTTTCTCTCTATGTATTCAAGAACATAATAGATTTTCATACGCAGATTATTTATTTTGTTTCACATGCGCAAGTGTTTACTTTAAACCCATTGTTAGTAGGCGTGAATTTGTTCATTCTAATGAAAAAATCAACCAAACCACTTGCAGTTAAATTTTCTTCGCTACAAGTGTAGAATCGTTCGTTCTCTCCGTATTTTTCAATAATAGCTTGTACAAGAGTTTCTTTATTGTACTCTTGTTCTTTGAACATTGCAATGATTTCTCTTCCGTGTGTCATTTCTTGAAAATTTTTTTCAAAAATATGATAGGAAAAAGTCTAAATGTGTAACAAATGTTACACTATTGAAAAATTTATGATTTTTTTAGCTTTATGCCTGTTTCAGTGCGTTCTACAATACCTTCGTCTTTTAATTCAGATATAACTCTTGATAATGATGGACGAGCAGCTCCAAAAAATCGTGCCAACCATTGAATGTTGTCAATTGTTTGGTGTATCTCTAGATATTTAATAACTCGTTCTTTTAGGGAATGTAGATTTTCTTCCCGTACACGTTGTGTTAAAAGATAACATCGATCGGAAAGTATTCCGACAAAGTTTTTCATCAGTTGTGTATCGTGATGCATAAATTCAAGAAATTTATTCTTGTCAATATGTAGAAATACGCATGAGGTGACTGTTGTTATTGTAACCGGAAAGAAATTTTGTTTCCCGAATACAAATGCTGGTGCAAGTACTAATGGACCTGTGATTCGTTCAATTATGACTTCTTTATTGTCGTCGTTTGACATACTTGTGTGAACACAACCTTCTAACAATATAATCATATCATTACATTTATCCCCCATTGTAGCGACACAAATGTTTGCTTCCTTGTTTTTAATTTTTTTTGTTGTGTCGTTTACAATTAGATTGATTGTGTCATCACTACAACCTTTTAATACGGGTAGTTTTTGTAATATTCTGAATAAATCAGTGCTTGTCATTGTATTGGCTTGTTACAAATAATAACAGTATAAGTGAAAAAAGAGATGTAGCGAATTTGCTACATCTCTTTTGCATTAAAAAAATTATCTTCTTATCCCATCACAACAACAATGTCATTTTCTTTCTTCATTTTATCGAAAGGAACAACATTGCCTTCAATTGCTTTGCCGTTCAATGTGATTGAAACGACACCTTTTTCTACTTTGTTAGGGTTCTTAACTGTGATGTTTGCGATTTTTCCACGGAATTTACGAGTTGCTGTAAATCCTTTCCAACCTGGAACGCATGGATCAATTAACAAACCATCGTAGTCTGGACGAATACCAAGAATGTATTGAGCTGCAGTGAAATAAGCCCACGAAGCTGTACCACTTAACCAAGGACAACGGCTTTGTCCTGCACGCATGTTGTATGTAGAACAAGTTGTTTGTGCATATACGTATGGTTCAATTTGACGAACTTCTGCTCTTGTGTTGTATGCCGCTGGCAAATAATTCTTGTAGTTCTTGAATGCACGTTTACCGTGGCCAAGAATACAGTCTGCCATAATTCCCCAACCTTGTGTGTGTTGGAATACAGCGGCATTTTCCTTCATACCTTTGTTGAATAGAGGAGCTTTGATTACAGAAGCTTCTGTTTTTTCGTATGGAGGATCGCAAAGAACTAAACCGTATTTTATAGCCAAGTGCTTTTCAACGCTATTCATAACTGTTTCGGCACGTTCGCCTGTTGCTTGACCAGAAATGATTGACCATGAGTTAGGGTTCAACCAAATCTTACCTTCGTTCAATGGATCGTTCTTTGTACCGAAAATGTAACCATCTTCTTTAATTGCACGAACATACCATTCACCGTCCCATGCAACTTTGTCGATAGTTTTTGTCAATGTTGCCAAATGACCTTCTGCCCATTTAACTTCATCTTTCTTGTTCAAACGAGTACAAATGTCAATGTAAACTGTTAAAGCGTAGCGTAATTGCATTGCTACGAAAACAGTTTCACCTTTAGCGCCAAGTACCAAACAGTCGTTCCAGTCTGCTTTTAAACCGCAAGGAAGACCGTTTTTGCCGCTTCTGTCAAGGTTGAATTGGATAGCACGTTTTAAATGTTCAAGTACAGTTCCTTCACCTTTATCAGAGAAAGGAAGAACTTTGTTGTAGTAGTTGATATCACCGATTTCTTTTACGTATGTAGGAACAGTGTTGAACAACCACATACAGTCATCAGAACGGAAGTCGCCTTCTGGTGTTGGAGCTTCGTGGCCAGGATTGTGGGCAAATGGTTTTACAACCGGCATTGCACCACCGTTAGAGTTTTGACCTGTCAACATCAATTCCAAACGATCTACAACTTCTTCTGGAATATTGTGGATTACACCAAGCATATCTTGAATAGTATCGCGGTAACCCATACCGTCGCGTTCGCCACGGTAAATTAATGAAGCTGCACGGCTCCAAGCGTATGTAATCAAGTTATTGAATGGATTCCACATGTTAATCATGCTATTGAAAGCTGCATCTGGAGTCTTTGCTGAAAGACCTTCGATACGTCCATGCCAATAATTCACGATTTTCTTGAATTCTGCTTCAACTTTTGCTGGAGTTGCAACCATTTTAGCAGCTTTCTTACCTTCTTCCCAAGCTTTACCTATACCAAGTACTACTGAGAATTCTTTTGTCTCACCTGGTTGTAATTCAACATCAACTTGTAATGTACCGCAACCATTGTCACCTTCAGTTAATGAATTTGTACATTTACCATTTGCTACAACTTGAGGATTTGCGTACGTTCTGTATGAACCCAAGAATTTGCTTCTATCGCTATCGTAGCCGGAAACTTTTGCTCCAACAACGCCGATGAAAGAGTGGCGAGCTTGGTCTTTGTTTTGGAAGTTTTCAGGATCTTCTGGCATGTACAAGTTGCTACCGTGATCAACGAAACCGTTCTTGTATGCAGTTTTGATGATGTATTGAGTGTATTGCAAGTTGTTGCTGTCGTCGTTCATATTCCAGTTTGACGCAAATTCAACATATGTGAATGCTTTCAACTTACGAGCTTTTTTGCCTGTATTTGTGATTTTTACATTCCATACTTCGAATTCTTGTCCCATAGGAACGAAGTACAACGTTTCTGTCTTAATGTCGCTGTATTCCGATGAAATCTTTGTGTATGCAGAACCATGACGGCATTCACTCTTGTATTGGTCAAGAGGTTTGCCAACTGGTTGCCATGAGCCAGACCAGAAATCTTTGCTTTCACAATCGTGAATGTACAAATAACGACCTGGTTGGTCAAGAGGAACATTGTTGAATTTTATACGAAGGAAACAACCTTGAACTGAAGAACGGAAGAATGAATATCCGCCAGCGTTGTTGGTAATGATAGCTCCGTAACGAGTATCACCTAAATAGTTGCTCCAAGAAGTTGGAGTGTCTGGTTTTGTGATGACGTATTCTTTGTGTTCGTCATCAAAATAGCCGTATTGCATATTGTAAAGTATTAAGTTTAATTTTTATCGATTTCAAAAATACGAATTTTTATAATTGAAATGTTTTCCTACCTAACAAAAAAATAGTTGATGAAATACAATGCAATAAAAGATTTCATCAACTATTCTATGTGTCAGCCGTTAGGCTAGAATTACATACCAGTGTAGTTGAAAGGAGTGATTTGACGTAATTCTGCTTTTACATCTTCGCTTACATTCAATGTTTCGATGAAGTTTGCAATAGATGTTTCGTTAATTATATCGTTTGTTCTTGTTAACTCTTTCAATGTCTCGTATGGTTTTGGATAACCTTCACGGCGAAGTATAGTTTGAATAGCTTCGGCAACAACTGCCCAGTTGTCTTCTAAATCGCCACGGATTGCAGTTTCGTTGACGAAGATTTTGCCTAAACCTTTTTTCAATGATGCGAGTGCAATCATTACGTGACCGTAAGGTACGCCAACGTTACGAAGAACGGTAGAGTCTGTTAAGTCGCGTTGTAAACGAGAAATAGGAAGTTTTGCAGCAAGATGTTCAAAAACAGCATTGGCAATACCAAGATTACCTTCTGCATTTTCGAAATCAATTGGATTGACTTTGTGTGGCATTGCAGAAGAACCAACTTCGTTCTTTTGTATGCGTTGTTTGAAGTAACCCATTGAAATATACTGCCATACGTCCTTACATAAATCCATCAAGATTGTGTCGATACGTTTTGAAGCATCAAACAATGCTGCAAGATTGTCGTAGTGCTCGATTTGTGTTGTTGGGAAAGAACGTTCCAAACCAAGATGATTTTTTACGAAATCATTACCGAATGCATGCCAATCTTTACCTGGATATGCAACGTGGTGAGCATTGAAGTTACCAGTTGCTCCACCGAATTTTGCGGAATATGGAACAGCTTTTAGTTGCTTCATTTGCACATTCAAACGAGAAACAAACACATTGATTTCTTTGCCCAAACGAGTAGGAGTTGCTGGTTGGCCGTGAGTTTTAGCCAACATTGGAATGTCTTTCCATTCGTCTGCCATTTTTGTTAATGTGTCTATTGTTTCTTGTAAAGCAGGAATAACAACATCGTTCATTGCTTCTTTTAAAGAAAGTGGAACAGAAGTGTTATTAATATCTTGCGAAGTCAATCCAAAGTGGATGAATTCCTTGTATTGTTGTAAACCAAGTTTGTCGAATTGATCTTTGATGAAATATTCAACGGCCTTAACGTCATGGTTTGTTATTTTTTCAGTGTCTTTAACTTTTGTAGCATCTTCTTCAGAAAAATTACGATAAATGTCGCGTAGTTTTTCGAAAATGTTTTTGTCAACCGATTGTAGTTGAGGAACTTCGTTGCAAAGAGCAATGAAATATTCAATTTCTACACGCACACGATATTTAATAAGTGCGTATTCTGAAAAATAATTACCCAAAACTTCTGTTTTGCTTCTGTAGCGTCCGTCAATAGGGGATACAGCCGTAAGTGAATCTAAGTTCATGTCTATTTTAAATTTTAGATTGCAAAAGTAACGAAATTTATGAATTGAAGTGCCGTTTCTGCTTTTTAAGGAAGAAACTTTGAAACATCTGCGCCGTACGATTGTAATTCTCTCACAATCGACGATGAAATGTGGCTATATTCAGGAGGAGTTACGAAGAAAATGGTCTCTATTCCTGCAAGTTGCAAATTTGTTTGAGCAATCGGTTGTTCGTATGAAAAATCGGATTCATTCCGTAGTCCACGAATTAAAAATTGTGCACCTTGTTCTTTGCAGAAATCAACGGTAAGTGTTGAATATGAAGCAACGGAAATTTTCTTGTTTCCTGAAAAAATCTTTTGAATTGCGTCCTTTCTCTCTTGTATGGTTGTTTCTGTATTTTTTTCAGAATTGTATCCTATTGCGACAATGATTTTGTCGAATAGCGGTAATGCTTTCTCCAAAACGGCTTTGTGGCCGATTGTGAAAGGATTGAAACTTCCAGGAAAGACTGCAATTTTTTCAGACATATTGTATTGATTTGTTGCAATAATACAAAAATATTAGCTGTGAGGCTGGAATAAAAAGGGATTTTTTATCTTTGCCTTAAAATTATAGTTATGTGGGTTGTATGCTCTGATTTAGAAGGCGTTTGGGTGCCTGAAGTTTGGATAAATGTCGCAAAAAAGACAGGAATCGACAAACTAAAACTTACGACAAGAGATATTCAAGATTACGATAAATTAATGAAATATCGTCTTGAAATTTTGGATGAATATAATCTAAAAATACAAGACATTCAACAAGTTATATCTACTATTCATCCATTCGAAGGTGCGTTGGAATTTACAAAGTGGTTGCGCGACATCAGTCGTTTTGTGATTGTTTCCGACACTTTTGCAGAATTTGCAAAACCTTTGATGAAACAACTTGACGAACCACTTATCTTGTGCCATTCGCTTGAGATTGCTGAAGATGGACAAATTACAAACTATAAACTTCGTCAAGCTGATCCAAAACGCCATACTGTAGAAGCGTTCCAAAGCATGAATTTTAAGGTTATTGCTTTTGGTGATTCGTATAATGATGTTTCTATGTTGAAACAAGCGGAAGTTGGCATTTTGTTTTGCCCTCCACAAAATGTAATTGACGAGTTCCCAGAACTTCCAGTAGCTCATAATTACGATGAATTAAAAGCATTGATAGAACAACATATCTACGAAGAATAATGGAACAATTTCCAGAAAAAATAACGGCGTTTTTAAAGAAACATCATGTTATAACGGTTGCAACATGCGAGAATAATCAGCCATGGTGTTTTAATGCTTTCTATGCTTTTGATGAGGAAACGCATTCTTTCTATATTACATCTCACGACGACACAAAACACATTCAACAAGTATTGAAAAACGCAGTCGTTTCGGGTAGTGTTGTGCTTGAAACAGAAATTGTTGGTAAAGTTCAAGGTTTGCAATTCTCTGCAGAAATGACTTTGTGCGAAGGCGATATGGAAAAGAAAGCAAGTAAAATTTATTGCAAACGCTTCCCTTTTGCGACCTTGGCTCCTAAGGTGTTGTGGCAAATCGAAATTCTTGATGCAAAATATACCGACAATACTTTAGGATTTGGTAAAAAGTTAAATTGGAGTAAAAATTCATAGCAATTCGCTATGGAGTACAAACTATTTTGTACTTTTGTAAAACAAATAAGGCCTTTTTAGCTCAGTGGTAGAGCACTTCACTCGTAATGAAGGGGTCGCCGGTTCAAATCCGGCAAAAGGCTCTCGGATAAATTAAGCACTTAAAATAATATGGAAATTTTAGGTGCTTTTTTTTATGTTCTTTTTCTAAATCGTTGTATTAGTATATCCTGTTCATGATGAATTCCATTCATATTCCGTTTCTTCCTATTTCTGATGTTTCATTGCAAGAAATTCCACATCTATACGATAAGAATAACATCGTGTATCATACCGTGTCTGTCGTTAATTGGAAGGATTTCCACTATTCTCCTAAAACTCAGTTCGCAATGACGTATACAATGGATAGAATATATATTCATTTTAAGGTTGTTGAAGACGATGTTCGTGGATTTGTGACGGAAGATTTAGGACCGGTAAGTACGGATTCTTGTGTAGAATTTTTTGTGTCTATGGGACAAGATGATTACTATTATAATATAGAATGTAATTGCTTGGGATTTTTATCAATGGGAGTTAGAAAAACAAGAGACGAAAAGGAACACGCTTCTCCGCAGGTTTTACGTCAAATAAAACGATATACATCATTCGGGACTCAATATATTGGTGAGATAAAGAAAACATGTTCGTGGGATTGTGTGTTAGAAATACCATTTACAGCTTTTTTCAGACACAATATTTCTAATTTGAAGGGGATTTCTGTTCGTGCAAATTTCTATAAATGCGGTGGTTCCGATAAATATAAACATTACGTTTCATGGAATCCAATTGATAGTGAAAAACCGGATTTCCATCGACCAGAATTTTTTGGTTTAATTCAATTTGATTGAATGGATATGGAATGTTGTTGACTTATAAAACTATATGCTTGTTTTTATTTTGTCAACCACTGTTTGAATTCTGTTGCAGAAGTTGGTGGAACAATAATGTCTTCCGGTGGAGTGATGATTAAATTCACTCGTAGTTTGCTCTTAAACCAATGGGAAATATCGCGTATTGCTTTGCGTGCAACAATATATTGGCGATTTACTCGATAGAAATCTCGAGGGTCCAATTGTGTTTTCATCGAGTCAAGTGATTTGTCAAGGGTAATTGTACGACCATCAAAAATGTACAATTTTGCCATTCGCATTTCTGCTTTTATAAAGGCTATTTGTACAATTTCTAATGGTACAAATTTATCTCCCGAAGGTACTAAAATACTGCGCGGATATACTTTCTGATCCGAAGTGTAGGTTGCAAGCAGGTTCGAAATCTGCTCACGCATAATTGCTTGGGCGTCTTGTTTTGTCGTTGAAGAAAGCAAACCTTGCTCAACTTTTACAAAGGCACGCTCCAATTTTTCGGTAGAAACGGGTTTTAATAAATAGTCAACACAGTTCACTTCGAAGGCACGCAATGCGTATTCATCGTAACTTGTTGTAAAAACGGTAGGACAAGTTACAACTGTTTGCTCAAAAATGCAGAAAGAAAGACCGTCGCTTAATTGAATGTCCATAAACAATAAATCAGGTTGTTCGTTTTGCTCAAACCATTGAACAGCCTGATGCACACTTCGTAAGGTGGCAACAATTTCCGTATTAGGACGAATACTCAAGATTTTATCTTGTAGCGATTCGGAAGCAATCAATTCATCTTCTACAATGGCAACTCTCATACAAATACTGGTATTTCTACAGAAAAACGTAGGTCGTTTTTCCGAATTATAATTTCTGGCAAATCCATCAATCGGTACCGTTCATTTAAGTTACTTAAGCCAGTTCCCGAATTTCGACTTGCTTGCTGATATGGCTTCAGATTTACATTGTTGCTGACAATTACATATAAACTGTCAGGACGCATATCTGTGCTAATTTCTATTGTAAGAGGTTTCTCCTCGCTAAATGTGTTGTGCTTTATAGCGTTTTCAACCAATAATTGAATACTTACGGCAGGAATATGAGTTTCCATCCAATCTTCGGGAATGCTTATTTGAACTTGAAATGCCTTCCCGTATCGAACTTCGGTCATATATAAATAGGAACGAGTAAAATCCAACTCTTCTTGTAATGTAACAACATTCGCATTGCGTAGAAGATAGTGATACACATTACTTAATTCAGTAAGAAATTTCTTGCCACGAACATTTTCGTTTTTCATGAGTCCTTCCAATGTATTCAATGAATTGAAAAGGAAGTGTGGAGAAAGTTGTTTTTTTAACAAGGTAGCTTCTTTTTGTAGATTTTCAGCTCGTTGGCTTACCAACTCCAATTGTTGTTCGCGAGACTGTAAAAGAAATCGCAAAAAATATGCTGTAAGGTAACCGTACACTATCTGTACGAGCCAAATTAAGTGACTAAATAAAAATCTGTTTTCTAATGTTACAATACTTTCAACTCCAGTTATTTGCAAAATCCAAAGCTGAGAATGCACCATCAATTTAAATACGGGATAATAAACTATTGCCAAAACTGCTAACGAAATCAATACAATTTTGACTTGCGATGCACCATTTTGATTACCCCATTTGGTAACAATGTGCAAAATTTCGTAGATGCAGAAATAGAGCAACAATGATTGAACTAGTTCCATTGCAATTTCCATCCACGAATGATGGTAAAAAATAAACAATAGCACTGACCAAAGGCCAGTGCTAAAGAGGGTCAACGCCACCATTAAAAGCCAGATATTATGCTGTGTTAGGAAATTCTGCGTTGAAAGATTAAACCATTTCATAATACCTGAACGAAAAACAACTATTTGCTAGATTGAATACGACCGATTAGACCAGTCAACACTTGACCTGGACCACATTCTGTAAATTCAGTCATGCCATCGGCAATCATATTTTTTACTGAATTAGTCCAACGAACAGGTGCTGTTAATTGTGCCAATAGGTTCTTTTTAATTTCTTCAGTGTTTGTGTGAGGTAATGCATCAACATTCTGATAGATAGGACAGATAGGTGTCTTAAATTCAGTGTTTTCTATTGCTTTTGCCAATTCTACACGAGCAGGTTCCATCAATGGAGAGTGGAATGCACCACCAACAGATAGTGGAAGGGCACGCTTAGCACCAGCGTCTTTCATTAATGTACAAGCAACTTCAATAGCAGAAACTTCACCAGAAATAACAACTTGTCCTGGGCTATTGTAGTTAGCTGCAACAACAACGCCGTTCACTGTAGAACAAATTCTTTCTATTTCAGCATCTGGCAAAGCAATGATTGCAGCCATTGTACCTTTTACTTTTTCGCAGCATGCTTGCATAGCCATAGCACGGGCGTATACTAAACGTAAACCGTCTTCGAAACTTAAACAGCCACTTGCAACAAGTGCAGAAAATTCACCAAGTGAGTGACCGGCAACCATATCTGGTTTGAATTCTTCACCAAGACAAACTGCAGAAATTACAGAATAAAGAAAAACTGCTGGTTGTGTAACTTTTGTTTCTTTTAATTCTTCAGCTGTTCCTTCGAACATGATATCTGTAATACGGTAGCCAAGAATTTCGTTCGCTTTGTCAAACATTTCTTTTGCCTTTGCATTACTTTCATATAGGTCTTTGCCCATTCCTACAAATTGAGCACCCTGACCAGGGAAAACGTATGCTTTCATAATCTATTTACTTATAAAATTTCCGAACTTGTAATCATACTTGAAAAACCACCATCATTATAGAGGTTTTGCATTGTTATCGCACGAGTATAATCACTAAATAATGTTACAATATAATCTGCACAATCTTCAGCAGAAGCGTTTCCAAGAGGAGAAAGACGATCTGCATAGTCAAACATTTTGTCCATTCCTGCTATGCCAGAACCTGCCGATGTCATTGTTGGAGATTGAGAAACCGTGTTAATTCTCACACGATTACGACGACCGTAGATTGTTCCGAAATTACGGACAATTGATTGAAGCAACGCTTTTGCATCAGCCATGTCTGAATATCCGCCAACAACGCGATCTGCTGCAATATATGACAATGCTACTACAGAACCATTGTCTTTAAGTGCATCTTTTGCATAAAGAACATTCAACAATTTATGGAAGGAAATTGCCGAAATGTCCAAGGTCTTATTCATAAAATCATAGTTAAGACCTTCGTATGGAATGTTTTTTCTAATGTTTGGTGACATGCCAACAGAATGAAGTACGAAATCGAATTTACCTTCAAAATGCACCATTGTTTCATCAACCAAAGCTTCTAAATCAGTAACGCTTGTCGCATCTGCAACAATTACTGGTGCTTTACATTTTTCTGACAATGCATTGATTGTTCCCAAACGCAAAGCCATTGCTGTATTTGTAAGTACTATTTCCGCACCTTCGCGAACTGCTGCCTCTGCTGTTTTCCACGCAATAGACTTATCGTTCAATGCACCGAAAATTATACCTTTTTTACCTTTTAATAAATCTGCCATTCTCTTTGTGTTTATTTGTTCATACCACCGCAACAACTAATAACTTGTGCGTTTATATAAGAAGACATTTCTGATGCTAAGAATAATGCAACTTGTGCAACTTCTTCTGGTTTTCCAGGACGACGTAATGCGATTCTTCCTACATAATCTGTAACCATAGCCTCTGGCATAAATTCAGTCATTTCTGTAAGAATGTATCCTGGTGCAATACAGTTTGTTCTAATGTTTTTAGGCCCCATTTCTTTTGCCAAAGATTTAGAAAAACCTATTAAACCAGCTTTTGCTGCTGCATAGTTACATTGACCAGGATTTCCGCCTTGACCAACAACACTAGAAATGTTAATAATGCTTCCGCCTTTTCTTTTTAAGAAAAATGGAAGTGCAGTTTGAATTGTATTGAATGCAGCTTTTAAATCAACTGACATAACATCGTCCCATGCTTTTTCACTCATACGCAATAATAAACCATCGCGAGTGATACCAGCATTGTTTACAAGTACATCAAGACCACCAAATTCTTGGATTGCTGGTTGCAAAATGTCAACCACAGCTTGTTTGTCGGCAACATTTACAGCAACGATTTTTACCTTTCCACCGAACGATTGTAGTTGTTCTACAGCGGCAGCTGAGTCATCTGTATTACGAGTTGTTGTTACAATTAAATCTGCTCCTGCTTCTGCAAATGCTTTTGAAATGGCGAATCCAATTCCACGAACACCACCTGTTACAACTGCTACTTTACCAGCAAGTAATTTATTCATATCTTCTACCATAATCCAACTATTTTTTAGGCGTTAATGCAACTGTTAACTTTCCAGAACAACAAACTTTTCCGTTTACATACGCAGTTGCGTCAGTAAATATAATATTTCCTCTAATATTTGCCAACTTTGCGTGTGTTTCCACCGTGTCTCCTGGTAATACTGGTTGTTTAAAGCGAACATCGTTTAAACCAACATACATTGGAACAACGCTTCCGTCTAATTTGTCTGCAACCAATATGGATGATCCTTGTGCCATTATTTCACAAAGAATAACACCTGGCACGACAGGCATGCCAGGGAAATGTCCATTCAAGAAATGTTCGTCGCCTTTAATGGTGTATTTAGAAATGGATTCACCATTTTCTAAGTACATCTCGTCAACCAAAAGCATAGGCTCTCGGTGAGGCAACAATTTTTTTATTTCTTCTTTATTCATTAGTTTTTGAATTTTCGTAATACAACACAAGCATTGTGACCACCGAAACCTAAAGAGTTAGAAAGAGCAATGTCAACATCTGCTTTACGAGCTTTCAATGGAACATAATCCAAATCACATTCTGGATCTGGTTGTTCTAGACCAATCGTAGGAGGTACCATACCGTCTTTTAGTGCCAATGCACATGCAATTGCTTCAACTGCACCAGCTGCACCAATCATGTGACCAGTCATTGATTTTGTTGAACTAATCATTGCTTTTCTTGCATCTTCTTCACCAATAGCCAATTTAACAGCTTTTGTTTCGCTTGAGTCATTCAAGTGTGTACCTGTTCCGTGAGCATTGATATATAAGCATTCTCCTGATTTGTAACCTGCTTGTTCAAGTGCGTGACGCATTGCTCTTGAAGCAGGAATACCATCTGGAGATGGAGCTGTAACATGGTGAGCATCACAAGTATGACCGTAACCACAAACTTCAGCGATAATGTTTGCACCACGAGAAATTGCATGTTCGTATTCTTCCATAATCAGAATACCTGCACCTTCTGCCATTACGAAACCACCACGACGAATGTCGAATGGAAGACAAGCAAGACTTGGATCTTCAGCCAATGATAATGCACGAGCGTTTTGGAAACCACCTACGGCAATTGGATTGATTGCAGCTTCAGTACCACCTGCAATAATTGCATCAGCATCACCGCGTTGTATTGCAAGGAATGCTTCTCCTACAGCGTTTGTACCTGTAGCACAAGCAGAAATTGGTGTTAAACAAGGACCTTGAGCACCAAAACGGATTGCAACATTTGCACCACCGATGTTTCCAATCATCATAGGTATGAAAAGTGGAGAAACCATTTTTGCACCATTGTCTGTCATGACTTTTGTTTGTTTTACAAATGTGTCCAAACCACCGATACCAGAACCAATATATACACCAAGTTTTTCTGCTTCAATGTTTTCGCCAACAACAAGGCCACTTTCTTGCATTGCTTGTTGTGATGCAGCAAGTGCAAAATGCGTAAATCTGTCACTACGACGAGTGTCGGCTTTTGTCAAACCAAATTCTTCAGGATTGAAATCTTTAACTTGACCAGCAACTTTTACTGCAATACCAATATTGTCATTAGATTCTGGCAATTCTAACATTGAAATACCACATTTACCTTGGTATAAAGAATCTCTAAATTTTTCAATACTGTTTCCGATTGGGGAGATAACTCCCATACCTGTAATAACAACTCTTTTCATACTTATTTTATTAACCTCTAAAATTCTAAACTCAAAACTCAAAGGCGTCACATTTCAATTCTTCAAATATAAAAATATTTATGGTTTTCTATATTGAATTTTTTGTTTCGTTTCCGAAATGTGACGACTCTATTATATTTTACATATACAAAAATCTCTTGATACTTCCTTTTGGTGTTTTTGCGAATGGTTCGAAACGCAATTCGAATGTGTTAACCGAAGAATATTTTGGTATAATGTTATTTAAATTGTTAATGTTTTCTTTCATTACTGCATTTATTGCATTTGCATCGAAACCAGCTTCTTCAATTTGTGCTTCGTTTGGAACGATGATAGCGTGGATTTGACTGTCGCGTTGTATAACAACTGATTCTGCAACAAATGGTTGGGCATTTAAAACAACTTCAATTTCTTCTGGGAAAATGTTTTGTCCGTTGCTAGTAAGAATCATGTTCTTGCAACGACCTGAAAGGAATAATGTGTTTTCTTCGTCAAGTGTACCAACATCGCCTGTACGCAACCAACCATCTTCTGTGAATACAGCTTTAGTAGCATCTTCATTTTTGTAGTAACCAGCGAAAACAATGTCACCTTTAATAAGTACTTCGCCAGGAATACAACGAGGATTTGAAGAGTTGATTTTAATGTCGATATAATTAGCAGGTACTTGACCGCATGATTTTGCTTTGTATTTGCCGAGAGGGCCAAGTGAAATAACAGGTGCTGTTTCTGTCATACCGTAACCTGTTGCAAATGGTGTTTTCAATTTGAAAGCCAACAAAGATTCGATTTCTGGAGGAATTGCTGCACCACCAGTTAAGAAACCTTCAACTCTACCACCAAGAGAAGACATTACTATGTCATGCAAATTTTCGCAGAATTCTTGGTTGTTTTCGTAATCTTCCAATTTCGCTTTGTTCTCTTCTGACTTAATCAAGTCTCCAAGTACATATTCAGTGAATTTTGCTAGGATAAGAGGCACTGCAAAGAAAATGCGTGGTCGTAATTCCATCATCGCTTTTTTCAAGATATTTGGAATAGGAGCACAACCTAGAATGCATAAGTGCATACCTTTACAAATAGTTGTAATACCATCAACTGTTAAGCCGAAGATGTGTGCGTATGGAAGTACGCTCAAGTGGTTTTCTCCTGCTTCCAATGGAAGTTCTCTGTGAAGCATAGTAACGTTTGCACTGAAGTTCTTCACACTCAACATAACACCTTTAGGATTACCTGTCGAACCAGAAGTGTACATTATTGCACAAATTTCGTCCATTTCGGCACCAGCAACTTTGTAATCTTCTATTGTGAAGTTTGCAACTGCAGTGTATCTGTTTTCGTATAATTCGTTGAAATTGCCACGGAATGCTAACAATTCTAATGTGTCTGTATCGATTACAGCAATAATTTCAGGCATCTCTTCTATATTCATAGCAGAAAATGTCTTCTTTTCTGTGTAAAGGATTTTGCTATCAGAATGGTTTACTAATTTTTGCGTGTCGGCTGGCGTAAATCCATTGAAAAGTTGTACGCTGACAAAACCACCTGTTGTTGATGCCATAAATGCTGTCATCCAATTTACGCTACTTTTTGCGTTAATTGCAATTTTGTCGCCTTTTTTCAAACCTGCTTTCTCCCACATTTTTTGTAATGCACAGATTTCTTTGGCAAATTCTCCGTATGTAAGAGGGGTGTTACCATATAAGGAAATACATGGTTTATCCCAATAGTTTTGTACGGATTCGTTAAATAATTCAATGAATGTTTTCATATAATTCTATTTTCGTAGTTTAATAGTTCTTGTTTTTAACCGATGCGAAAATAGATTTTTAAAACAACAGAAATAAGAAAATCGTACCGAATCCCTTATTTTTAGTACCGAGCCCAAGAATTAAGGACTGAATCTTTGTTTTTTAGTGTCTTTTATAAATGATTATAAATCAGTGTTTTGTTTGTAAGTGATTGAATGTTAGATATTTGAAAATGTCAATACTTTTGTGATATAAGCAGTGAACATTGTTATTAACCATACAACAAAAAGAATATCAGTAAAATATAAAAACGATGTTGATTTAGTTGCTAATAACTTTTGAAATTAATTGCAATAAATCAAGGGGAATAATTCTACTTTTGAAATGCAAAAGTGATTGCAAAATTCTCATCAAATGTGATGGAATGTTTTTGGGGTAAACCTTTGATTATTCCGAGTTTGTGAGGTGTTTTCATATATCTTACGTAGAAAAGATAGAGAAGATAAATCACATAAAAGTAACAAAACCGACTTTGGTTTGAATGGAGCGTATCACCTTTTGTGAAAACATATTAATAATATAGTAATGGGAATATCGGAAATTAGAATCGTAAAAAGAGATGGCTCAAAGGAACCGTTCTCGATTGACAAAATCAAGTATGCAGTAAGTAAGGCATTCCTTTCTGTTGGTAGTTATGCAACTGATGATGACTTGGCTGGTGTGTTAAGTCGTGTGCATGTTGCTGATGGAATGAGTGTTGAAGAAATTCAAAACCAAGTTGAAGTTGCACTTATGGCTGAACGCTATTATTCGGTAGCAAAAAGTTATATGTTGTATCGTCAAAAACATAGCGAAGATCGTGACGATCGTGAAAAATTGAATTTCTTGGTTAGTTATTGTAATGCTTCGAATGCGGCTACAGGTTCTAAATACGATGCAAATGCAAATGTTGAGAAAAAGAACATTGCAACATTAATCGGTGAATTGCCAAAGTCAAACTTCATTCGTTTGAATCGTCGTTTGTTGATGGATCGTTTGAAGGAATTGTATGGTAAGGAATTGGCAGATAAGTATTTGTATATGCTTACAAACCACTTTATCTACAAGAACGATGAAACATCAATGGCAAATTATTGTGCTTCCATTACTATGTATCCTTGGTTGCTTAACGGTACTGCTTCTGTCGGTGGTAACTCTAAAGCTCCTAAAAATTTGAAGTCATTCTGCGGTGGCTTCGTAAACATGGTGTTCATCGTGTCAAGTATGTTGAGCGGTGCCTGTGCAACTCCCGAATTCCTTATGTATATGAACTACTTCATCGAAAAAGAATTTGGTGAAGACTACTATAAACGTGCTGACGAAGTTGTTGACTTGTCTTTGAAAAAACGCACAATCCAAAAGATTATTGAAGATTGTTTCGAACAAGTTGTGTATTCTATTAACCAACCAACTGGTGCAAGAAACTTCCAAGCTGTGTTCTGGAATATCTCTTACTATGATAAATATTATTTCCAAAGTATTTTCGGTGAGTTCTATTTCCCAGATGGATCTCAACCACATTGGGAATCTCTTTCTTGGTTACAGAAATGTTTCATGAAATGGTTCAACAAAGAACGTACAAAAGCTGTTCTTACATTCCCTGTTGAAACTATGGCTCTTCTAACTGAGAATGGCGATGTTAAAGATGAAGAATGGGGCGATTTCACAGCTGAAATGTATGCCGAAGGTCACTCTTTCTTTACTTATATAAGTGATAATGCGGACTCTTTAGCTTCTTGCTGTCGTTTGCGTAATGAAATTCAAGATAACGGATTTAGCTATACTCTTGGTGCTGGTGGTGTTTCTACTGGTTCAAAAAGCGTATTGACTATCAACTTGAACCGCTGTATCCAATATGCAGTAAAGAACAATATGCACTATATGAACTTCTTGGAATCAGTTGTTGACTTGGTTCACAAGGTTCAAATTGGTTACAACGAAAACTTGAAGAATTTGCAAGAAAAAGGTATGCTTCCTTTGTTCGATGCTGGCTATATTAATATCAATCGCCAATATTTGACAATTGGTGTTAATGGTATGGTTGAAGCAGCTGAATTTCTTGGTATTAAGATTAGCGATAATCAACAATATGTTGATTTCGTACAAAGTGTTCTTGGTTTGATTGAAACATACAACAAGAAATATCGTACTAAGAATATGATGTTTAACTGCGAAATGATTCCTGCTGAAAATGTTGGCGTGAAACATGCAAAATGGGATCGTGAAGATGGTTATGTAGTTCCTCGCGATTGCTATAACTCATATTTCTATGTTGTGGAAGATGAATCAGTGAACATCGTTGACAAGTTCCGTCTACATGGTCGTAAATATATTGAACACTTAACAGGTGGTTCTGCATTACATGCAAACTTGGAAAATCACCTTTCTAAAGATCAATATCGCCACTTGTTGCGTGTGGCAACTCACGAAGGTTGTAACTATTTCACTTTCAATATTCCTAATACAATTTGTAACGATTGTAATACTATTGACAAACGTTATTTGAAGGAATGCCCTAATTGCCATAGTACAAATGTTGACTATTTAACTCGTGTTATTGGTTACATGAAACGCGTGTCTAATTTCTCTGCTGCTCGTCAACTTGAAGCGGGAAGACGCTACTATGCAAAAGATAACCAAATGGTTATGAACCTATAATGGTTAAATATTATAACTTTGATATTGTTTTCGCCGAAGTCCCTGATGAAGTGACTTTGGCGATTAACATTTCTAACTGTCCGAATCGCTGTGTCGGTTGCCATAGTCCACATTTGCAACAAGATGTAGGACAGGTTCTTGATGAAATCGAATTACAAGCCTTGATTAATACTTATGTAGGTGATATTACATGTGTATGCTTCATGGGTGGTGATGCCACTCCAAAGGAAATTGAAACTCTTTCGCTATTCGTTAAGAAACAATTCCCAACAATTAAAACAGCTTGGTACTCGGGAAAATCTATGCTTCCTGATACAGTTTCGGCTTCATCTTATGATTACATCAAATTAGGTGGCTATAATAGTGCCGATGGTCCGTTAAATAAACAAACAACGAACCAGAAAATGTATCGGATTGTTGATGGGAAAATGGAAGATATAACAGCAAAATTCTGGAAAAAATAGTTTGTATGATTGCAATTACTCAACAAGGATTGGAATATGCTTTTCGTTTTAAGGCAAAGGCTTCGCTTACATTGGAGTATGTTCCTGCAAAAGCATTGAACTCTTGTAATGAGAAAACAGCTACCTTTTTTGCTTCGTTGATTACGTCTTTTGCAAATGCAAATGGTGGAACTATTTTTATTGGTGTGAAATCTTCTCGTGGTATTCCCAAAACGGTGGAACCTCTTTCCGATAATTCATTGTTCGAATGGCTTCGAATGATTCTTGAAACAGAGATAACTCCAACAATAACAGATTGCTATGCAGAAAAAATTGTTGTTTCTGCAAATGGGGATTTTGTGATTGGAATTCAGGTTCCAAACAGTCATGTAGCACCTCACATGTGCTCCGATAAACGCTTTTATAAACGCTCTGATTGTAAAACTGTTTTAATGGAGGAGTATGAAATTCGTGATTTATATATAAAAGGTAAACGACCGCAAATAGAATTGTTTGGTGTTACAAATACGGCAGGTATTCCTATTCTTTCTGGCGGAAAATTTCAGACTGTGAATTTCTATCCTCGTTTTATGGTTAAAAATACAGGTGGTTGTGTTGAACAATTTTATAAGGTGGAAATATCTATTCCAACAGCACTGAATAATCCGAACTTCAATACCATGGCTGACAATTTCTCTCGCTTTGACGATGGAAATACTATCTATTCATTCCAAGGAAAAACTGCCTTGTTTCAAGGGGAAATTGCAACAGTTGTAGAACCAAATATCGTCGTAACTCAAGAAACATTCCCGATATTCGAGCAAGGTGAAATTATTTTAAGATTTTTCTTCTCTTCAGGCGTGCAAACAAAAACATTTCATTGTAAAGAATTGTTTTTATATCGTAATAAACCAATACTTGCCTCTGAATTTGTTGAGAATTGTATAGAAAAATAACTGTTTTTCTCTTTTGAAAACTTGACAAAATCCATACATACAATATACTTGTAAAGTGTTTACTCTTGATATTGATTTGTATGGCTAAAAAATTTGATTTCTGTGAAAATGGGATGATAGTGTCTGTTTCTTATTGGTCAAAAGATTTCACAATTACGTATTATCACCCACAGTATGGTTTGTTTAAGTATGGTGAACATATGTTATATATGGTTCCTGTTGCTTTTACTCAAGAAAGTATTGAGAAAAAAGCCTCTTTTGCAATTCAACTTTTTAAACTTGCAGAATCATGGCTTGACAAGTATCGTGGGCTTTTAGAACATATTTATGATAATTCTGAAGAAATAAAAAAGCTACATAATGATTATTTGCAGGGGAGAGGGTCAATTTTAAAATTACATATTCAAATACGTGATGAGATAAGTTTGTTAGTAGGTAATAATTCTAAGTTGGCTCATATTATTTCGGATTATTATTTTAGAAATTTTATAGGTTTAGAACCTATACTATAGGTTGAGTTTAAAATTTTGGCACGCAGTTTGCTTTACCTATTTCATGTAAGTCTAACTTTAAAATTAATGGAGGATTTAGTCATGAAACGTATAATGGTAATTTTAGCAATGGTGTTGAGTTCAGTAAACATTTTTGCATCAGAATTAATCTTAAAAGGTAATGTTGATGTCCCATTCTCAGTTTATGTAAATGGTGAAAAATATTACTCTTATAATAATAAGGTAACTATTACAAACTTGCCTTCAGGAAGATATAATTTGGAAATCTTCACAGAAGGTTATTCAAGAGAATTGTTATATGACTATACTGTAGATGTTCCATATCGTTCAACTGTATATGCAACGTTCAATGGAAATCATAAGATGTATGTTTCTACAGAAAGAGATCGTAACAATGTAGTAGTTGTTGATTTGACTCCATATCCAAGAAGACATGTGACTCATGTGGTTCACCATCCAGCACCTGCTCCTCGTCCTGTTGTACATCATTATGCTCCTGCACCAAAGCATCATGTGTATGAAAGACATGATCATAAACCGGCTCCTGCTCCTCATAAAGCAGCTCCAGCTCCTAAGGCAGAACATAAGGTTGCACCAAAGAACGATGGTCATAAACCAGCAAATACAGGTACTGTAAGAACTGCTCCAAGCACTCGTTCAACAGCTTCTACAAGAAGCACAGTACATACAAGATAACATCATTCTTTTATTTTTTGTCCCGGTGGAGAATTTCTCTGTCGGGATTTTTTTTGTCATAATTGAATTGCTATATTTGTGTTAGTTATGATGAAACGGTTCTTGGTAATCATATTATTGTTCTTTTCGTTTTCTTCTTTTGCAATGGAAGAAGGAGATTTCGTACAGGTAAAACGAGATGGTATGACTCAAGCACAGCTATTTGAGAAAATAACTTCGTATATCATAACAACATACAATGCCGAAATTTCATACAACGACACAGCAATGGTACTTGCGTATGTTGTGTATCGTCCACAAAATTGTGTCGGGGTAGTGTATACGTTAAAGTTTTTAATTAACGATAACGAATTTAAATATGCTGTCTATTCTGCTGTTACAAGAAAAGACAACAATGACTTGTGTCATCGTGATGTTGAAGCAGAGTTGAAGGAAATAAAACGGCAGCTTGCTACAATTCGTTAGTTTTTACCCATTGCAATAGGAATCATTGCTGCATAGTGAAAAGCCGTTCCTCCTAATACAAAGATGTGCCAAATAACGTGAAACCAAGGTTTTTCTTTATGGGAATAAAAGTATGTCCCTACCGTGTAGCATATTCCCTCGCTTAGTATTAATAGCATTTGTTGCAGGGATAATTTCTCAAATACTGGTTTTACGGCAAATAATACAGACCAACCCATTACAAGGTAAATTGCAAGTGACAGTTTAGGATATTTCCCTAATGCTATTATTTTGTAAATAATGCCCGCCAAAGCAACTATCCAAATAATAAGAAACATTGTGTTTCCGACTGTTCCTCCTACGGTACATAACCATATTGGTGTATACGATGCTGCTATCAATATGTATATATTGGCGTGGTCAAAGTGACGGAGTAATCGTTTGATTTTTTCGTCTGTAGCCCAATGGTAAAGAGATGAAGCCAAGTATAAAATAAACATTCCTATAGAGAAAATTACCATTGAAATACCTGTAACAAAGTCTTGCTCAAATCCGTTTGATATAATAAACCAACTTGCAGGAATTGCAAGTAAAGCACCAATAAGATGTGTTATTGTATTCCCGATTTCAACATTGCTTCTTGTTTGCATATTGTTTCATTTGTTGTCGCTACAAAGGTAGTCCTTATGTTTAAAGACACAAAAAAAGCCCGATAGAATTTCTATCGGGCTTATATTTATGTGGTAAATACTATTTACCGAAAATTGTTCCTAATTCCGACGCAAGATTAGCAACAGCAACAACTTTGTCTGAAGTGCTTTCGCTTACAAGTGAACCGTCAGAAAGCTTTTCAATCAATTGAGTTTTAGCATTTTCTTTCTTTTCTTCTGCTAATGCTGAAACAGCACCAGTTGCAAAATCTTTAATCCAACCTTCTGTACCTTGGTTTTCTTTGTAATCGTTGTATGAACCAAGAATTTTTACAGCTGCAACTAATTTGTCTGAATCTGTTGTTGCTGCATTGTAGTCTGTTACAGATTGATACAGATTTTCACCACTTTTTGTTGCATTCGATTTGTCGCTATCTGTATTTTCGTCACCACAAGCAGTAAAGCATACTGCCATACCCAAAATTGCCATAAGGCTTACAAGAAATTTTTTCATTGTTGTATGTTTTAAAATTTAACTAAGCAAAATTGCCCTTTTTTTCTGAATAATCAAATTGAAAATGAGTCAAATGGTATTTTTATCTTGTGTTTTGTAAAAAAACGCACATAAAAAAGATGCATTACTGTTTGAATTCCTATTTTTGCAATATATGATGATTTCTGCAGAACATATTACAAAACAATATACAGACAAAATCGCATTGGACGATGTGTCTATTTGTATTCCTGATAAAAAAATATTTGGTCTTTTGGGGCCAAATGGTGCGGGAAAAACAACTTTCATCCGTATCCTAAATCAAATGATTCAACCTGATAGTGGTACTATCTTGATTGATGGAAACCCTCTTTCGTATGCCGATGTAGAACGAATCGGGTATCTTCCGGAGGAAAGGGGATTGTATAAAAAAATGCGTGTGGCGGAACAAATCTTGTACTTCGCTTCGCTAAAAGGTATGAGTGATACAGACGCAAAAAAGGAATTGCAACAATGGGTTGAACGCTTAGAAATTGCTGGATGGCAAAATAAGCGAGTGGAGGAGTTGTCGAAGGGAATGCAGCAGAAAGTGCAATTTATTGCCACAGTTATTCATAAACCTGATTTGCTTATTTTGGACGAACCATTTAGTGGCTTTGATCCAGTAAATGCACAAGTGATAAAAAACGAAATACTTCGCCTTAATGCGGAAGGTACAACTATCGTTTTGTCTACACACGATATGAATTCTGTTGAAGAATTATGCGATAGTATTACGCTTATTAGTAATGCTAAACAAATTTTGAGTGGTTCCGTTCGAGAAATAAAGGATTCGTATGCTGCGAATAAATTTGAAATAGTTTTTTCTGGCTACTACAATTCTTTATTGACAACCTTAACTCCGTCATTTAAAATATTGAATCAACAAAAAGATGGGGATAAAACTATTGTCAATATAGAAATCCTTCATGATGTGTCAACCAACGATGTGTTGACTTTTCTGATGAATTCTGGAAAAATCATCTCGTTTACTCCGATTCTTCCAACAATGAATGACATTTTTATCGAAGCAGTTAAACAACAAAATGTAACAACGAATGAATAAGACTATAAAGATAGGTAAACGTGAATTTTCTTCTCGTGTTCGTAGTAAGTCGTTCATAATAATGACTTTACTAGGTCCGTTGTTGCTTGCAGGCATTTTGATTGTTCCGTTATTACTCGAAAAGTATGAACAGCAACGAGAAAAGCGTGTCGCAATTGTTGACGAGTCAAATCTTCTTGGGCATACTTTGCAAGATTTTGAATCATATAAATTTACAGTTGTAATAAATGCCTCCGTCGATGATTTAAGTAAGGGGTTTGAAAATTCTGGATTTGATGCAGTTTTATTTATTCCCAATAATATCTATAGTTCAAATTCTGTTGTCCTATATTCGAATGTTTGGGTTGACGATGCTCTAAAAGCCTATGTTGGATATGCTTTGCGACGGGATCTCGAATATATGGCTTTGATGCACGAAAACGTTGCACCAGAAACTATCGGGAAGGTCTCTACTCCTGTATTTGTTGGCGTACAAAAATGGAATGAAAAAGGTGAAACAGTTGATAATGAATCTTCTATGGAAAAGAAACAAATGGTCGCTTTGACTTTTGTTTCTGTAATTTACATATTTATTTTGATGTATGGCATTCTTGTTCTTCGAGGTGTCGTTGAAGAAAAAATGAATCGTGTTGTGGAGATTATCATTTCCTCGGTAAAACCTGTTCAGTTTATGGTCGGAAAGATTGTTGGTATTGGCTTGGTTGGACTTCTGCAATTTGCATTATGGGTTTTGCTTACATTGGGATTGATAGCGGGTGCACAGTATATTTTGTTCCCAGAACCGTATATGCCTTCACAATTACCAGAGCTTGCAGAAACATTGGGTTCTCAAACTGTTGCCCAAAAAACAGTCGCTCCGAATACCGTATCTATCGATTATGCTGTGAATGTGTTCCAAACACTTGATGGCGTGAACTGGATGGTAATGTTAGTTGCATTTTTGTTCTTCTTTGTCTTTGGGTATTTATTATATGCGGCAATATTTGCATCTATTGGTGCGTTGTGTGATCAAGATACTGAGACTCAGCAATTTGTAATACCGGTAACATTGCCTCTCGTAATTCCATTTGTGCTATTGCCAATGATAATTTCTAATCCGAATGGTTATGTTGCCTTATGGCTTTCACAAATTCCATTCACTTCTCCTTTGGCTATGATTGCCCGTTTGCCATTTGGCGTTCCATATTGGCAAGTTGGTTTATCTGCTGTGATATTATTATTGACTTGTGCTTTTGCCATTTGGTGTTCTTCTGCATTGTATCGCTCTGGCTTGCTCATGTATGGCAAGAAATTTTCGATTAAATCTATGTTCAAGAAATCCAACAAATAATTTTGGCACAATCATTGTTTCATAAGAATAAAAAAGCAAAGGAATGATGAAACGCTTGATGGTATTGATGACCGCGCTAATAGTTAGTGCTGTTGTTATGGGACAGACAACAACCTATGTCTCTGGTGAAAAATTAAAATATAGTTTGTTTTACGGAGTGATGGATGGCGGATTGGCTCACATTTCTCTCGAAAAAACTACTGATGGTCAGTTTCACGCAAAGGCTACGGCAAAAACGGTGGGAATGGTTCGCTGGTTTTTGGATATGAATGATGTGTACGAAAGCTATTTTAATCCAACTACTTGTAAACCATCTAAATCTATTCGTGATATTCAGGAAAATAAGTACAAATTTTATGATGTTGTTACTCATAACCACGAAAAAAATACGGTAACAAGTAAGAAGAAAGGTGAAGTTACTGTTCCTGCAAATACATACGATATTGTTTCTGCCTTGTTTCAAATGCGTTCTAAATTTGGTGGAATGAAATACAACGACACACTAACGACTACAATTTACTTTGATAACGAAGTATATCCAATGCAGGTTATTTTTAAAGGTAAGGAAAAGGTTTCTACAAAATTAGGAACATTCAATGCCTTGAAATTCCAACCAATTGTAGAAACTGGTCGCGTATTTCGCCACGAAGACGATGTACGTTTCTGGGTTAGCGATGATGCGAATCATATCCCTTTGCGTGCAGAGTTCGATGTCCTTATCGGTTCTATTAAATGTGATTTGATTGAATATTCGGGTGTACAATATCCTTTGTCAAAGGTGAAATAATGATTTGAAAATATGAATTTTTGAGGCGGGTTTGTTACTCGCCTTTTTTTATGAATTCCAAATGCTAAAAATATCATTTGATAAATTGTTTTAATCAGTTATTTATCTATATTTGTATGGTAATAAATTAAACGATACAATTATGAAGAAAAAATTTTTTATTGTTCTTATGGCTTTAGTTTCTTGCTTTGTATTAGCAAGTTGTGGTGATGAAAAAGAGAATGAGCCAAAACCATCTGCAGGTGAAATTGTTTTATCTACTACTTGGGAAGAAACGGCTAACTCTATTGATATTATAATGACTGAAAAATCTTCAATATATACAATCAAAACAATCACAAGTTATACATTCTCTGGCGAAACAATTACTGGTATGACTATGATTGAGGATTGTGGAACTGCTATCTTGGCAAAAGAAGTATATGCAGAATTGTTGGAAGATATGGACGCGAACGAAAATGTTGAATATTCATTGAATGGCTCAAAAATTACGGCTGTTTTTGGCCCCTCAGAATACGAGGAACTAACAAAATCTGAAGTTATCATTCTGGCAAAACAGATGGAAGGAACTCGTACTATATCTATAGACGGCTCTGCAAGTAGTTCTGGAAGTTTCGGCATATAATAATTAAAACATTTACCCAAGAAGCAGACTTACGTCTGCTTCTCTTATTTAAATAGAATTTTATGAAAAAGTTTTTGTCGCTTGTGTTTGCTTTTTGTGTTGCGATGGGGTCGGTAAGTGCACAAAGTAGGTTGTTGAATAAGGCATTGAATGCAGCAACTCAAGGTGTTACTAATGCTGTTACTAAAAAAGTTGAATCGGTTGCAGAAAAGCAAATGACTTTGTTTTTGAATAAAAAACTGAGTGCTTATGAAAAACGTTTGACAGAAGAAAATGCTCATTATCAAGCTTTAGTTGGAAGTTGGCAAGATTCGCTTGTCGCTCTAAGTAGTGTTCCTTTCGAAGATGAATATACATTCAACACAATTGTAACAATGGATATGACTGTGGATGATGGCAAAAACGACAAGGAGACACTACAATGTATATATTACTTGAATGCAGATGCTGATTATTATGCTTATGCAATAGAAAAAATGATTACTGTAATCGATCATAAAAATGCGGTAATGGTATGTTTTTCTACAGAGGATACAGCAAAACAATACTTCGCATATAGATATATAGAAGAAAAACTTCCTGCAAATGATGCAATGGAAAATACTGGCTCTAAAACTATTTGTGGATATGATTGTAAGGGATATAAGACAAACAATTTGTATTTTAAGGGAACGGCTTATGTTTCAAATAGTGCAGATTTCGCAGGTAATGCCTATAACCGTTATACAATGGGCGTAGCTGGTCAAGGTTTCTGTCTATACTATGAAGGTGTTGCTACTCAGGAAGACGGAACTAAAGGCACATATATATGTGAAGCTAAAAACGTTCAGAAAAACGCAAATTTCAAAATCAAGAAATCTGATTATAAGAATATGTTTGCTGAATAAAATACTAACTCAATAGGTAGAAAAATTAGGGTGGGGTATTACTCCGCCCTTTTTTATTGTTTGTAATTCTTAAATAGTACCTTTGCTCTCGGTTTTCATAAATAATGATGATTATAATAAATTTCATAAAACGATATATGGCACTGTTGGTTTTGGCCGTTGCCATTGTTTCGTTAATAGAACCTATATCGTTCTCTTGGGTAAAAACACATTATATAAATTGGATGCTCGGCATAATAATGCTTGGAATGGGAATAACTTTGAAACCAGTTGATTTCAAACTTGTTTTTTCTCATCCCAAAAATATCATAATAGGGTGTTGTGCACAATTTACTGTTATGCCTCTGCTTGCGTGGGCATTATCAAAGTTGTTTCATCTTCCTCCAGAATTGGCTATCGGAGTTATTTTGGTTGGATGTTGCCCAGGCGGTACGGCATCAAATGTAATCACTTACTTGGCTAAAGGTGATCTTGCACTTTCTGTTGGAATGACTGCGGTTTCAACTGTTCTTGCTCCATTTCTAACACCTGTAATTTGCTGGTTGTTGGCAGGAACTTATGTAGAAGTTAATATGTTGAATATGTTTGTTTCAATTTTTCAGGTTGTAATTGTACCAATACTTATAGGTTTGACTGTTCAAGCCTTGTTTCCTAAATTCACAGAACGGGTTGCTGAAATTCTTCCTGCTTTGTCGTCGGTTGTAATTGCACTAATTGTTGGTGCAGTTGTATCTGCGAATGCGGAAAAATTACTTTCTGTTGGTGCATTAGTGCTTCTTGTTGTTGTCTTGCATAATTGTTTTGGTTTTTTATGTGGATTTTGTATAGGTAGATTATTGCATCTACCACACGAAAAGTGTGTCGCGGTGTCTATCGAAGTGGGTATGCAAAATTCTGGACTCGCGTGTAGTTTGGCACAGCAGCATTTTTTCGCTTTGCAGGCTGCAACAGTTCCTGGCGCAATTTTTAGCGTATGGCATAATATTGCAGGAGCGCTTGTCGCTAAATTGTATTCTATGTATAAACATGAATATAAAAGTTGATTGTAACTATATTTTTATATCTTTATCAATAATTTATAAGAAATATATATATATGAAAATTGTCTCATATAATGTTAATGGTATTCGTGCTGCTATAAATAAGGGATTTGTAGATTGGTTAGAGTCTGAAATGCCAGATATTATTCAAATTCAAGAAACAAAAGCAATGCAAAATCAAGTTGATGTTGATTTCTTGCGTATGCTCGGTTATGAAATATATTGGTTTGCTGCCGAAAAAAAAGGATATAGTGGTGTAGCAACATTTACGAAAATTCATCCAAAGCAGGTTATTAAAGGTTTAGGAAATGAATTCTTTGATGCAGAAGGTCGTTTTTTGCGTTTGGATTTCGAAGATTTTACATTGATAAATTCATATTTCCCTTCTGGTACTTCGGGTGATATTCGTCAAGAAAAGAAAGAGGAGTATCTTGAATTGGTTTTGAATTATACAAATGAATTACGAAAGAGTATCCCAAATATTATTGTATCAGGAGATTACAATATTTGTCATAAACCAATAGATATAAATCATCCAGAAAAACACGAGGATACATCAGGGTTCTTGCCTCAAGAACGTGAGTGGATGGATAGATTTGTTGCAAGTGGTTTTGTAGATAGCTTCCGTAAGTTCAACGATAAAGCGGAGCAATATTCGTGGTGGAGTTATCGTGGCGGTTGCAAACCTAAAAATTTAGGTTGGCGTATTGACTATCACATGGTGACAGAAGGCCTTGCAGGTAAGTTGACTGCAGCTTGGATAAATCCAGAATTGTCTTTTTCCGACCATTGTCCGGTATATATTGAATTACATTTGTAGTAGTCCGCCTACGTCCTTGCGGTAAAATTCAAAAAAATATTGTTGAAATCCTGTTAAAAACGGTGTGTTTTTAGAAGAAAAAAGACATGTTTTTTCATGGTGAATCCCAAAAGTGACGTTTTTGAGGAGTGAAAGACGATGCAAAAAGCCCTAAAAACTATAAAAAAGTTGAGATTTATGGTGGGAATCGTCGTTGTAAATAGGTGATATTCAGCGAAAAGAAAAAAA